>CAWBSN010000008.1:0-675401 GCA_963791445.1 uncultured Acidobacteriaceae bacterium | reverse complement strand
GGTGGGTGGGGCGTGGGGATTTGCGAGCATTACCCTGCTGCTGGGAACGATGTATGGGCTGCGCGTGTTTGAGGTGGGGCATTTGGCGATCCACGGCATGCGCACGGTGAAGTTTGCGGCGTTCTGGGGGATTTATTTTCTGTTGGTGGGATTGTTCGAGGACTTTCACTTTCGCGGTTATCTCCAGTTCACGCTTTCCCGAGGGATTGGTTTCTGGCCCGCGGCGGTTTTGCTCTCGGGATATTTCGGCTTGAGCCACCGTTCGAATGAAGGTGAGCGGTGGACGGGGCTGCTGGCGGCGGCGGTGATTGGGCTTTTTTTTTGTTTGACGTTGCGGCGTACGGGGAGCTTGTGGTTTGCGGTGGGATTTCATGCAGCCTGGGATTGGGGAGAGACATTTGTTTATTCGGTGCCGGACAGCGGGACGGTGTTTCCCGGGCATCTGCTGAAGACGGCGTTCCGAGGGCCGGATTGGCTTACAGGAGGGGTGGTGGGGCCCGAGGGTAGCTTGCTTTGCTTTGTGGTAATTGCTGTGGTGTGGGTGGTGTTTGCGGAAAAGGTATCGGGAAGTGAAGTTTCGGGCAGGGGAAGAAAAATCTTTACCACAGAGGACACATGGGGATCACGGGGTAGATTTTTTCGGTCTTGCTGTTTAGGGAAGGAAAATCCTTTATGAGCATCAGGTCTCTTTTCCCGATTGCTTTGCTATCGACTACAGGTGCGGTTGCTGTTCGCGCAAACCGAAACCCGGCCGCGGATTCGGGATTTGGGGGTGCAGGTGGGAGGTTGCCTCCGGGGCCGCTGAATGCCATCACTGACGTTGCCGGGGTGAAGGTTGGACAGACTACGCTGATTCGCGGCGACAACATTCGCACCGGGGTTACGGCGATTGTGCCGCACGGAGGGAATCTTTATAAGGAGAGGGTTCCGGGGGCGATCTTTCTGGGCAATGCCTATGGAAAACTGGGCGGGCTCGACGCAGGTGAACGAGATGGGCGAAATCGAGACGCCGATCTTGCTGACTGCTACAGATTCCGTGCCCAGGGTAGCGGACGCCGTCATCACCTACACGTTCAACCTCAAAGGAAATGAAAATGTACTGTCGGTGAATCCGCTGGTGGGCGAGACTAACGACGGATGGCTGAGCGACATTCGTTCGCGGCCTATCACGCCTGACGATGTTTTTGCTGCGATCAACAACGCCACTGCGGGCCCGGTCGAAGAAGGCGTGGTGGGTGCGGGAACAGGAACCGTTGCTTTTTCCTGGAAGGGAGGAATCGGAACCTCGTCGCGGCGTCTGCCAGCTTCGCTCGGAGGGTACACGGTGGGGGTGTTGGTCCAGACAAATTTCGGCGGAAATCTGATTGTCGCTGGTGTGCCGATTGGCAAGGAACTGGGAAATACTTATCCGAAGATATCTTTCGATGAAAAAAAAGTCCGGCGCGTCGGACCCCGTCGCCGCAGAAGGTCGATGGCTCGTGCATGATTGTGGTGGCGACCGATGCTCCGCTCGACCACCGCAATCTGAGTCGCCTCGCGGCACGTGCGATGATGGGCCTGGCGCGGACGGGTTCAAGCGAAAGCAATGGCAGCGGGGATTATGTGATTGCTTTCTCGAGTTCTCCGGACGTGAGAATCGAAGCTGGTGATCCGGTATATCGGCCTAAGGAGTTATTGGGTAACGAGAGTATGTCTCCTTTGTTTGAGGCTGTGATTGAGGCTACCGAGGAGGCGATTTACAACTCGATGTTCCGGGCGCATGACGTGACGGGTAATGGGCACGCGGTTAAGGCGCTGCCTCTGCAGGAAACGATCGAGCTTTTGAAAAAACACAACGCCATTGCGGCGAAATAGGCAGGCTGCTGCCTACAGGGCGGCTCGCTTTGCTCGCTGCCGAGGCGGCTGTCCCCACATTGTTTCGCGTGATTCCTTATTTGGAAACTCTTCTTCAGAGACCTGCTGAATTACTTTCTCCTAATCTTCGCCTGAGCCTATACTTCTTTTCATGAGCGCGGAAACCGATCTGCTTACGCTGCTGCGGAGGTATTGGGGGTACAGCACGTTTCGTCCCCTGCAGGAGAGGATTGTGCGGAGTCTGTTGGCGGGGCGCGATGCTTGCGTGGTGATGCCGACGGGCGGAGGCAAGTCTTTGTGCTATCAGTTGCCGGCGGTGGTGTCGGGAGGAACGGCGGTGGTGATTTCTCCGCTGATCGCGCTGATGCAGGATCAGGCGGCGCAGCTGGCACAGATGGGGATCCCGGCGGCAGTGCTGAACAGCACTTTGAGCGAAGCGGAACAGGCGAAGGTGATGAGCCGGGCGAGGGACGGGGCTTACCGGCTGCTTTATGTTTCTCCTGAACGGGTCGCGCGCGGCGACACGGTGGGGTGGTTGCAGAATGTGCCCATCACTTTTTTTGCGATTGATGAGGCCCACTGCATTTCCGAGTGGGGACATGAGTTTCGTCCGGAATACCGGCAGTTGAACAAGTTGCGGACGAAGTTTCCGGATCGTCCCATAGCGGCTTTTACGGCGAGCGCCACGCGGCACGTGCGGCATGACATTCTGGCGCAACTGCAGTTGCGCGATCCCGATAAATACATTGCCAGCTTTTACCGTCCGAACCTGCGCTACCTGGTGCGGGAATGTGACGGGCTGGAGCAGATGGAACTGCTGGCTAAGGCTTTGCGCAGCTATGCCGGGAGCAACGTGATTGTCTATTCTCCTACGATTAATCGGGTCGAAGAGACCGTAGATTTTCTTGGTGATCACGACATTGCTGCCGTGGGGTATCACGGCAAGATGGGAAGCGATGAGAGGAGGCGGAATCAGGAACGGTGGATGGCGGATGAAGTGCGGGTGCTGGTGGGGACGATTGCTTTTGGGTTGGGGATTAATAAGGCCGCGGTGCGGGCGGTGATTCATTTGTCGCTGCCGAAGTCGATTGAGCAGTATTACCAGGAAGCGGGACGGGCGGGACGCGACGGCGAGAGTGCGGATTGCGTTTTGTTGTGGCAGAAGAAAGATGCGGGGCTGCTGGGATTTTTTGCCAATCAGATTACGGACGCGGCAGAACGCGAGCGGGCTTGGGAGCGGTACCGGATTATCCGGGAGTTTGTGGAGTCGAAGCGCTGCCGGCATCGGCAGATTTGCGGGCACTTCGGGGAAGCTCCGAAGTGGGAGACTTGTGAGGCTTGCGATGTTTGTGGGAGCGTGACCGAGTGGATGAGGGCGGCTGCGCGGGGCGTGAGCTATGCGGGGAAGGAATCTCGGGTACAGACTGCGGCGGGAGTTTCTGCCGCTGATAAGGAGCTGCAGGAATATTTGCGGGAGTGGCGGAGGACTAAGGCTAAGGAGCAGGGCGTCCCCGCATTTGTAGTGTTGCATGACACGACGCTGGAGGAGATTTGCCGCCGGCGGCCTTCGTCGATTGGCGAGCTACTGAACATTACTGGAATTGGTGAGCGGAAAGCTGAGGTTTATGGGAAGGGCATACTGGCTGCTCTCGCGCGCTACCGCGGCGGAGATCGCGCCTCGGCGGTTCCTTTCCGAAAAGAAGACTGCGCCTGCGCTGGAGACGATGCGTTTGCTGGTTGCGGGGAACAGCTTCGAGGACATTGCGAAAATCCGTGGACGGCAGGTGGCGACCGTTGTGAATGCTGTGGCGAATCTGGTGGAACGGGGTGATTTGGATTTTCAGCCGGCATGGATTGATCGGAACAGGCAAGCTGTGATTGAGGCGGCTTGCGCCAAGATTGGGATCAATGGGCTGAAGCCTTTGAAGGATGCTTTACCTCCGGAGATTACCTACGATGAGATTCGGTTGGTCGTGGCTCGGGTGCGGCGGGAGCAGAGAGTGAGTAAGGTTGATGTACCGGCGTAGTGGTCGGACGACGAGAGGGCGGACACATGTAGAAATGCCTTGCGGAGCTTTTAGTTGTGGGTAGGGGTAAGGGGTCCTTCGCTTCGCTCAGGATTGACAGAAGGTTTGTAAAGGAACGTGGAGCGTTCAACAGCTTCCTTAGATATTGACGATTTTTTTTGCGGCTTCCTGGCCGGAGCGGATGCAATCTGGGATGCCGATGCCGCGGTAGCCGTTGCCGGCGAGGGCTAGTTTCGGCAGCTGCTGGCGGAGGCGCTCGATGCGGTCGAGGCGTTCGAGGTGGCCCACGCCGTACTGGGCCATGGCGGACTTCCATCTGTAGACGCGGGCGAACAGGGGTTCGGCGCGGAGGCCGAGGATCTGCTGCAATTCGTTGCGCACTACGGCGATGATGGCGTCGTCGGAGAGCTGCCAGATGCTTTCGGCGTTAGACCCGGCGAAGAAGCAACGCAGCAGGGCGCGGTCTTCGGGAGCGCGGTGGGGGAACTTGTTGTGGACGAAAGTCGCCGCCAGCAAGCGCTTGCCTTCGCTGCGCGGAACGAGAAACCCGAATCCGGGAGGCAGTGACTGGCGGACTTCGCGATCGTAGCCAAGGCCGACGGTGATGGAAGAACTGTAGTCGATGGCGGCGAGTTCGGCGGAGAGCTCAGGACTGCTGATTGCGAGTAGCTGCGCGGCGGCGTGAGTGGGCAGGGCGAGAATTACGGCGTCGAAGTGATCGGATTTCAGTCCGGCTGAGACGGTCCAGCCTCCGGCTTCGAGCTGAATTGACTGCACGGAGCGTTGGTGACAGAGAGACGACGCATTCAGGCGCGCGACGAGAGTTTCGACGAGTTGCTGCATGCCGTTCTTGAGAGAAGTGAAGAGTAGAGGAGCGGTTTGTTGGCGGTGCGCTGCATTTTGTTTTCTTGCCGCTAGCATGGCGCGGCCGAGACTGCCGTGAGTGCGCTCCATTTCGGCGAAGCGGGGGAGGACGGCGCGCACGCTGAGGCTGGCGGCTTCGCCGCCGTAGATGCCGGAGAGCAGCGGGTCGGCGAGGCGATCGACCATTTCCGCGCCATAGTGGCGCTCGAAGAGTGAAGCGACGCTTTCGTCGGCTCCGGCGGCGCGGGGGGGATGGAGCAATTCCTGCGCCATGCGCAGCTTGGTGGTCCAGGAGAAAAGCGGGGAGAATCCGGTGGGCAGGATTTTTGTCGGGACCATGAACATCAGGCCGTCGGGCAGGGGGACAAGTTGGCCGCGGACCAGGATGTAGGTTTTGCGATCGGCGTCGTTGGAGCCGATAAGTTGATCGCCGATGCCGAGCGCGCGGCAGAGATCGGCAGCCCAGGGCTTTTCGGTGAGGAAGGAGTCAGGCCCGGCTTCGACGATGCAGCCGTCAATGTGCTCGGTGCGGAGAACGCCGCCGAGGTGAGGCGAAGATTCGTAGAGAGTGTATTCGACTGCGCCGGCGCGGCGGTGTTCTTCGAGGGCGAAAGCGGCGGTGAGTCCGGAGATGCCGCCGCCGATGATGGCGATGCGAATCATGAATGCGGGCTTCGGGCTTCGGCTTCGGGCTTCGGAGCTGCGACTTGCGGCCGAATTCTCCTGAACCAGGCGGGCCAGGTTCTTCACATTTTCGACCGGAGTTTCTGGGAGGATGCCGTGGCCTAGATTGAAGATGTGGCCGGGGCGTCCGGCGGCGAGTCGAAGAATATGTTCGGCGCGAGACTTCAATTCCTTCCAGTCGGCGAAGAGCAGGACGGGATCGAGATTTCCTTGGACGGCGCAGCGATGTTCGAGATCGCTCCAGCCCTGGTCGAGCGGAATGCGCCAGTCCAGGCCGATGACTTCGGCTCCGGTTTGATTCATCGCGGGAAGCAGTGTGGCGCTGTCGGTGCCGAAATAAATTATGGGCGCTCCGGTCTTCTGCAGGCGCTTGACCAAGTCGGTGACGTGCGGCAGAACGTAGCGGCGATAGTCTTCCACGCTGAGGCAGCCGACCCAGCTATCGAAAATCTGAATGACATCGGCGCCGGCGCGCACCTGGGCGGCGGAGTACTCGGCGGTGACATCCACCAGCTTGCGCATCAATGCATCCCAGTCGGCGGGAGAGTTGTACATCATTTTCTTGGTGTGGAGGTAGTGGCGGGAGCCCCGCCTTCGATCATGTAGCTGGCCAGGGTGAAGGGCGCTCCACAGAAGCCGATGACAGGAAGCTTTTCGGCGAAATGTTTTGCGACCAGGCTCACGGCCTCGGAGACATAGCCGAGATCGGCGGCGCGGTCGGTGCGGAGTCGAGCACGTCTTCCTTGGTGCGGACCGGCTTCTCGATGACGGGACCTTCTCCGGCAGAGAAATGAAAGGGCAGGCCCATGACTTCGAGTGGAAGCAGGAGGTCGGCGAAAATGATGGCGGCGTCGACCCGCAGAATTTCGGCGGCGGTGATGGTGACTTCGGCGGCGAGCGCGGGCTTCTTGCAGATTTCGAGCAGGGAATGCTGCTTGCGGACGGCGCGGTACTCGGGCATGTAGCGTCCGGCCTGGCGCATGAACCAGACGGGAGTGCGCTCGACGGGCTGGGATTTGCAGGCGCGAACGAAGATGGAATCGGGCGCAGACATGATGATAATACCGATTACTTTAGCATTTTTGCTGGGGAGACGCGGGCGCCGCGGAGTGCGTAGTTGTGCGAGACTAACAAGGAAGAAATCTTCAGGTGGGAAAGGTATGAGCGGAACTGCAATTTCGAAAGAGAAAGTGGAACTGGCCGTTTCGGATGGAACGCGGATGGCAGCTTATGTGGCGCGTCCGGAGGAGAGCGGGCCGCATCCGGGGCTGCTGTTGTTCCAGGAAGCATTCGGGGTTAACCACCACATTCGCAGTGTGAGCGACCGGTTTGCCGCGGAGGGATACGTGTGATTGCCCCGGAGCTGTTTCATCGCACGGCTCCGCCGGGCTTTGAGGGCAGCTATACGGACTTTCCCTCTTTGATGCCGCACTACGAGGCAGTGACAACCGAGACGGCGGAAGCAGACCTGCGATCCGCATATGAGTGGCTGAGTTCGAATGCGCAAGTAAAAGCTAATGAGATTTCGAGTGTGGGATTCTGCATGGGTGGGCGGGTTTCGTTTCTGGCTAACAGCGTAGTTCCATTGCGCAGTGCGGTTTCGTTTTATGGAGGAGGAATCGCTCCGGGATTGCTGGATCGAGCGGCGAGGCTGCGGGCGCCATCGTTGCTGATATGGGGTGGATTGGACAAGCGTATTACGCCGGAGCACCGGAAGGCCGTGACCGATGCTTTGAGCGCACAGCAGAAGATTTATGTGAATGTCGAGTTCTCCCGCGCCGATCATGGCATTCTTTTGTGACGAGCGGGCGGCTTATGAACCGCACTCGGCGCGGCAGGCGTGGGCGTTGACTTTGGAGTTTTTGCGCTCGTGAAGAGACTCGGGATGGCTTTCGTGGCCGCGTTGACTCTGTTGTTGACGGGGGCGCTGTCGCAGATGCCGGGGTCGCCCGCCGACGGAACGAGGAAACTCCGCCACCTACTTTTTATAAGGATGTGCTTCCGATACTCCAGGACAAATGCCAGAGTTGCCACCGGAGTGGGGAGGCTGCGCCGATGGCGCTGGTGACCTACGAGCAGACACGGCCGTGGGCAGCGAAAATTGCGGCTGCGGTGGAGATGAGGATGATGCCGCCCTGGTTTGCCGATCCGCGGTATGGACATTTTGCGAATGATCCGTCGTTGAGTGCGGAGCAGATTGCGAGCATTGTGGCCTGGGCAAATGCTGGAGCACCCGCGGGGGATGCGCGGGATGCGCCTGCGCCGCGGACGTGGAGTGAAGGGTGGAATATTCCGCAGCCGGACGTGGTAGTGAAAATGCCGAAGGCGGTGCGGATTCCGGCGCAGCGGCGAAGTGGAATACACGTACGAGATCGTGCCCACACATTTTACCGAGGACAAATGGGTGCAGATGGTGGAGGTGCGGCCTTCGAGCACGGCGCATGTGCACCATGCGGTGGTCTACATCCGGCCTCCGGATTCGCCGTGGCTGCGGCATGCGCCGGTGGGCGAGCCGTTCACGGCCTCGATGCTGACGGATCCGGAGGAACGGCGGCAGGCGCACGAGACCACGAGCGATCTGCTGCTGGTGTATGCGCCGGGGAGTGCGCCGGACCGGTGGGCGGACGGCATGGCGAAGTTCGTTCCGGCGGGATCGGATCTGGTGTTTCAGATGCACTACACGACGAACGGCGAGGCGGCGAGCGATGAGACCAGCGTTGGGCTGGTTTTTGCGAAGAGTCCGCCGAAGCAGCGGGTGATCACGCTGCAGTTAAATAACCACGCGCTTGCTGATTCCGCCGGGAGCGGACGATTTTCGCGTGGAAGTGCAGGGGACTCTGCCGAACGATGCAACTCTGCTCAGTTTTTTCCCGCATATGCATCTGCGCGGGAAGCGGTTTGAATATGACATTGTGCACGACGACGGGAGCGTGGAGACGCTGCTGCGGGTGAATTATCACTTTCACTGGCAGTTGAGTTACAAGCTGGCGGAGCCGCGGGAGTTGAAGGCGGGGACAAAGTTGCGGGCGGTGGCATGGTATGACAATTCGAAGAACAATCCGCATAATCCCGATCCGGAGAAGATGGTGACGTGGGGCGATCAGACGTCGCAGGAAATGATGGTGGGATTTTTCGATGTGGCGGTGCCGGCGGGAATGGACAAGTGGCAGTATTTTATCCGGCGAGGGAGGAGGGAGGAAAGCAATGTGATTGGCTCGCTGTTGCCCGCCAGACGGGCGAATGCGCCCGTCCCCACATGAGCTTTCTCTCCACATGACCCTTTTTGGCGCCGCTAGTTGCTGACTGGCTTGGTATTTGTAAGACTGTGTTGGGCTCATCGACTTGATGGCAAATCCGGTTTCTCCTACATCAGTGGAAAACCAGCGTGGGCGCGGATCCAGAGTGGCTTACTGGGCGCTGGCGGTGGTGTTTCTCGCGGTTTACGTTGGGTCGATGTTTACCCCGGGACTGCTGGATGATGCCGACAGCACGCATGCGGAGGCGGCGCGGGAGATGGTCGTGACGGGAGACTACGTCACGCTACACGTCAACGGAGTCCGGTATCTGGAGAAGCCGCCGTTGCCATATTGGCTGGTGGCGATCTGCTACAAGGTCTTGGGAGTGAACGAATTCAGTACGCGGCTGCCGATGGTGTTGTCGGTGCTGCTGCTGGGAGTGTTGGCGTTTTGCTGGGGGCGTCGCGCGTTTGGGGAGCGGACCGGGATTTATGCGGGTTTGTTCGTCTTCACCTGCGCGGGCGTGTATCTGTTTACGCGGATTCTCATCCCAGATGTGCTGCTGAGCCTGCTGATCGCGGCGGCTATGTATTTTTTCCTCACAGCGCTCGAGCCGAGATGCTGCGGCATGGCGATGGTACGCGGGATACGCGATGATGGCGTTGGGCGTGCTGACCAAAGGACTGATTGCACTGGTGTTTCCCTGCGGGGCGGCATTTTTCTTTCTGCTCGTTACGGGAGAATGGCGGCGCTGGCGGCGAGTTCCGGCTGATTTCAGGGCTGGCGTTATTTCTGGCGATCGCCGCACCGTGGCATATTCTGGCGGGGTTGCGGAATCCGGGTACGGCCGACCATCACGGTTTCTTCTGGTTTTATTTCGTGAACGAACACTTCCTGAGATTCCTGGGGAAGCGGTATCCGCGGGATTACAGCAAACTTCCCGCGACGCTGTACTGGACGCTGCATCTGGTGTGGTTGTTCCCGTGGAGTCTGTATCTGCCGGCGGCGGTGACCGACTGCTGTGAGAGCGTGGCGGAGCCGGCGCAGCAGTTCGGAACGAGTCGCAGAGTGCAGAGCGGCGGCTGAGCGATTTTGCTTCGCGGACTCGGCTGCTGTGCTGGATTTGGGCGGGGGTGGTGCTTGATCTTTTTTGCCCTGTCGACCAACCAGGAGTACTACACGTTCCCTGCTTATTTGCCACTTTTGTTGTTGCTGGCGGACGGTGTGGCACAGTGCGAGCAGACGGAGTGTGAACGCGGAGTGCGTGCGGGTTGGCTGACGACTTCCGCGGGCTTTCTGGCGGTGATTGGAGTTGCGGCCAGCGCAGCATTATTGATCGGGCTGTGGAAGTCGCGGAACCTACCGTTCGAGCCGGACATTGGAAATGTGCTGGGCAAGCAGGATCTGAACGCGTACACAGCTTTCGATGTCGCACATTCTCGATTTGAGCTATGCGTCGTTTGCCGCGCTGCGGCTTCCGGCGGCGCTGGCCGCGGCGGTGCTGCTGGTGGCTCCGTTCACGTCATTCATTCTGCGCGTGTTCCGGCGGCATTATTCTGCGACCTGGGTTCTGGGAGCAGGATTTGCAGTCTTCCTGGTGGCGGCGCATATCGCGCTAGGGCGGTTTGGTCCGTATCTTTCTTCGAAGCAGTTGGCGCAGGAAATCGAGGCGCGGGCGCGGCCGGAAGATAAGGTGATGATTTATGGCGACCAGGCGTTTGGGTCGTCGTTGCTGTTTTATCTGCGGCGGCCGATTGATCTGGTGGAGGGACGTACGACTTCGATGTGGTTCGGTTCAACCTTCGCGGATGCGCCCAATATCTATTTGAGCGACGCGGATTTGCAACGGGACTGGGCGGGGAGCGGACGAGTGTTCCTGTTTGTGCCTCCATACGAAAAGGCAAGAGTCGATGAACTTTTGCCGGCGAAGTTTGTCATCGCGGAGCTTTCCGGGAAATACGTGTACAGTAATCAGCCGTGAAAAGGGCTTGTTTCCAACTTTTCTACTGAGGCTCAAATCGATGAAGAAAAAACTGCGTCAGCCTTTGGCGTGGTCGCCTTGCTTGTGCTTGGTGGAATCGCGATCGGCGGCGCGAAAGCGCAGTTGGGTGCGGCTGCGGCTGCGAATGCTGCCGGACCGAAGAAAGCCGAGGAGCAGTTCAAGAACATTCAGGCGCTCAAGGGAGTTCCGGCGGATCAAGTGTTCCCGGCGATGCAGTTCATCACGGCGTCGCTGGGGGTGGAGTGCCAGTTTTGCCACGTGGAGGGCGCGTTTGAGAAGGACGACAAGAAGACGAAGCAGACCGCGCGGAAAATGATGGAGATGATGTTCGCCATTAATAAGGATAACTTCGAGGGACATCGCGAGGTGACGTGCTACTCCTGCCACCGGGGCAGCGCCACTCCGGTCGGGACACCGCTAGTGATGGCGGAAGCGCCGATGGGCATGGGCGAAGCGAAGAAGGCCGAAGAAACGAACAACCAAGAGGCGGGAAAGGAAGCGAGTGGGCCGCCGGCTGATCAGTTGCTCGACAAATATCTGCAGGCTGTTGGTGGCGCCGCTGCGGTTGAGAAAATTACGAGCCGGGTGATGAAGGGGACGATCACTTTCGGTGACAGGAATGTTCCGATCGATATTTTCTCGAAGGATCCGGACAAACGAGTGTCGTTCACGCACACGCCCGACGGAGACAGTGTAACCGCTTTCGACGGGCACGAAGGCTGGTTGGGGATTCCGGGGCATGCAGTGCGGGAAATGCACGGACCCGATATCGACGGCGCGTCGATAGACGCAGATCTTCACTTTGCGGCGCACTTGAAGGAGATGTTCAGCGCAGTGCAGGCGTCAGGCACGGAGAAGATTGGTGAGCACGATGCCTACCTGGTAATTGGGCAGCGCGATGGTAAAACGCCGCTGCGGCTGTATTTCGACGAGCAGTCTGGGCTGCTGGTGCGGCTGGTTCGGTACGGAGAGACGCCGCTGGGGCTGTTGCCCACGCAGATCGATTATGCGGATTACCGGGACGCGGGCGGGGTGAAAATTCCATTTCGCTGGACGCTGGCGCGGCCGGGCGGCCGGTTCACGATTCAGATCAGCGAAGTGAAGGAGAATGTTCCGGTGGATGATGCGAAGTTTGCCAGGCCGGCCGCGCCTCCGGAAGCGCAGAAAGGCCCGGCGAAGTGAACGCTGTGTACTGCTTGGTTTTGCATAACAAATCCTGATAGGAAGGATAAATAGTTTCGATTTCCGTGAAGCGGCGGCAGACGATAGAGTGAGCGCGTGCCGGTTTGTGTTCGACTGATTGCGCTTAGGCAAAAGCGCTCTTCATGGGGAAACGACTGTTTAGAACAACATCATGACCAAGGTTGAGGCAGTCATCCAAAACTCCAAACTGGAGGCGGTGAAGAGCGCGCTGCAGGAGATTGGCGTCGAGGGCATGACGGTGATCGAGGTGCGTGGGCACGGGCGGCAAAAGGGACACACCGAGGTCTACCGCGGCCGCGAGTACAGCGTGGATCTTATCCCCAAGACCAAGCTGGAGGTGGTGCTGGCGGACGCTATGGTCGAGAAGGCGGTGCAGGCCATATTGGTGGCGGCGCGGACGGGCAAGATCGGCGACGGGAAAATTTTTCTGACGCGCGTGGACGATGCGATTCGCATCCGCAATGAGGAGCGGGGTGAGGGAGCTTTGTAAGAGCAGTTTAAGTGAAGGATCGCGACCAGACTGAAGAAACGGGAACATTCTACCGGGCTCGACCGGCGGCAACATCAGCAGCGTGTCACCAGCCCTCTCCTAATCGACATGCTAACGCAACGAGCTATGCGAGCTTCGATTCGACGTGCATCGATGGTTGATCCATTGACACATGGTCATGACGGCAGCGTCTTCACTGATCAGTGAACTGCGAGGTTCTCTCGTCGAGGAGTCGGCGCGGATCGCGCGGGACTTCGCGGCTACTGGAGACGGGCGTGCCGCGGTTGCGCAGCGGACACGGCTTGTCGAAGACATTCTCAAGCGGCTGTGGCAAGACCTGGTGTCAGCCGACCTGACGGGCCCGCCGGACTTCACGCTGGTCGCGACCGGAGGATTCGGGCGCGGCTGGCTGTTTCCTTTTTCCGACATCGATCTTCTCTTCTTATATGCCGACCGCCGGGGTGAGGAAGCGCACAAAGAAGAGATGCGGCGGTTCTCGCAGGAGTTGTGGGATCTGAAGCTCAAGTTGAGCCCGGCATCGCGGACGCTGGCGGAGTGCGATCGCTTCGATCCGAACAATACCGAATTCACTATTTCTCTTCTGGATTGCCGTTACCTCGCAGGCGACCGGGAGCTGTTCGCGCGGCTTCGCGACAAAGTAATCCCCAAGCTCGTGATGCGGGAAGCGAAGCCCCTGCTGCAAGGGCTGGCCGAGGTCACGCGGGAGCGGCATGGAAAATTCGGGCAGACCGTATTTCATCTGGAGCCGAATTTGAAGGAGACGCCGGGCGGCCTGCGGGATTACAACGTCGCCTGCTGGCTGGCGCTGATCTCCGCCATGGGCAAACTGGGCGACTGGCCGCACGCGAGCTCGCTGCGGGCGCCGGTGAGGAAGCAGCTGGATGCGGCGCTGGAATTCCTGATGGCGACGCGGTGCTTTCTGCATTTCCGCCACGGGCGTGACGATAACTCGCTCAGCTGGGAGGCGCAAGACGAAGCCGCGGCGCGGAAGATTGGGGCTTCCGATGCGGCGGAACTTACGCGCTGCAGATTGGATGCGGATTTACTTCGGGCACGCCCGCGCGGTGCAGCGCACGGTGATGCAGTTGCAGGAGGAGATTCCGGAAGCGTGGTCTTCGCTGCGACGGCAATTTCAGGGCTGGCGGTCGCGCCCGGCGAGTTCTGACTTTTCCGTGGTGGATGGATTGATTTTTCTGCAGCAGTCATCTTCGCTACGGGATCCTGAGATGCTGCTGCGGCTGTTTCATTTTATGGCGCATCACGGGCTGAAGTTGAGTGCGACCACAGAGCACAGGATCGAGCAGGAGCTGCCTGCGCTGGCAGTGACTCCGCCGCGCGGGGCGGAACTCTGGCTCTACCTGCAGGAGACGCTGTCTGCAGCCCCATGCCGCGGAGGCGCTGCGCGCCATGCATTCGCTGCGCTTACTCACCTTGCTGCTGCCGGAACTGAAGCCCATTGATTCGCTGGTGGTGCGGGATTTTTATCATCGTTTCACCGTGGACGAGCACTCGATCCTCGCGATTGAAAGTCTGCACCGGTTGAAAGAATCAAGATCCGAATGGGACAAGCGATATGCGGAGTTGCTGGGAGAGCTCGAAGATCCGGAATTGCTTTATCTTGCGCTGTTATTGCACGACACAGGGAAAGGTATGCCTGGCGGCAATCATGTGGAGGCGAGCCTGGAGATTGCCGGCCGCTGCCTGGACCGGCTCGACGTCGATGCAGAAGAACGCGCGGCGGTGCTGTTTCTGATCGGAAACCATCTGGAAATGTCGGCGCAATTGCGGCGGGACATTTTCAATCCGGAGACGGTCGCGGCTTTCGCGGAAAAAGTAGGCACGCCGGAGCGGCTGAAGATGCTGTGCCTGCTGACGTATGCGGATATCAAGGCGGTGAATCCGGAGGCGCTGACGCCGTGGAAGGCGGAAAACGTTTGGCAACTCTACATTGGCGCGGCCAACTATCTGAATCGCAGCGCCGACCAGCGGGTGCACGATGCGAACGGAGAAAAACTGGCGCGGCTGCGCAGCCTGGCTCCGGTGATGAGTGCGAAGTTCAAGGAGTTTGTGGAGGGATTTCCGCAAAGATACTTGCGGGTACACTCGGCTGAAGAAGTGATGCGGCACATGGAAATGGCGGAGGAGTTTGGCCACGATCCGGTGCAGGTGGATTTGAAGCGGGGGCGGCATTGGTATGAGCTGACGCTGGTCACGAAAGATCGCGCGTCGCTGTTTGCGACTTTGACCGGAGTGCTGGCGGCGTGGGGGATGAACATCGTGAAGGCCCATGCCTTTTCAAACCAGGCCGGAACCGTGGTGGACACGCTTTACTTTACGGATCGCTTTCGCACTCTGGAATTGAACATGTCGGAGTGGGAGCGGTTCAAGCAGAGCGTTGCCGCGGTTTTGTCGGGGGCGGCGGATTTGGAGAAGATGCTGCGCGATCGGCAACGCAGCGAGAAGAGCGCCCGCGTCAAAGTTGTGGTGGAGACCAGGATCGATTTTGACGATGAATGCTCCTCGACCAGCACGCTGCTTGCAGGTGATCGCGCAGGACCGGCCGCGGTTGCTGCACCGCATCAGTTCCTGCCTCTCGCATCAGAAATGCAATATTGAAATTGCCTTGATCGACACCGAGGGACAAATGGCGATCGACACGTTTTATTTGACCTCGGAGGGAAAGAAGCTCACGGCGGAGATCCAGAAGAAGGTAGAGAAGGCGTTGGTGAGTGAATTGAAGAGTCTGGAACTTGGCGGCGATCCGAAGCGTTCTACCCGAGGCGCCCTACCAATTCTGATGGAATCGTCAGAGTCGTCGGCTTTGTCCCAATCGCTGCCGGACTCGGCGCTGTCGTTGCGGGTCTGATTGCGTTTGCGATAGCAAACGAAAATCAGGCCGATGCTCATGAAGGTTGGCGGAGCGATCAGGATCAGGATGCCACTCTTCAAGGCCTGAATCATTCGAGAGCCCGACGCCGCGGCCTGTGTATAACACAAAGCGCAGCTCTGGGCGAAGGCTGGCGCTGGAGCCAGCAGGATGATCAGCCCCACCAGCGCAATGCATCCCAGACGAGATTGGCTTCCAGAGCTTCATGGTTGCTTTGATTACTTCGCCCATTTTACTCCGTCGACGATGCGGAAGCTGTCGGTCCACCCGTATTGCATGGCCAGCAGTACAAAGACGGTGAAGATTCCGACAAACCACAATAATCCGCGATTCTGCGCCAAATGCATAAAGAACAACAGCGCCAAGGCAGCCTCGATCACGGCGACCGAGAGCATGCGAACCAACATCTCGGACGCGCTAATGTTTTGATACGCGATGACGAACTGTAGCCCTGCCAGGGCCAGGATGCAGACGAAGACGATCAGATCCTTCGTCATTCCACCACTCTTATGGGTTGCGTCGGTAGTCATAGAGATTCGCTCCTGCGTTTGTCCGTCTTAGTGGGATAGATTCAAAAGATAGACCAGCGGCACAACAAACATCCAAACCAGATCCACGAAGTGCCAATAGAGTCCTGTGATCTCGAGGTCATCGGCGTTGTAGCGGCCGCCCTGGTAGCGCAGGCCCACGGCGATCAGAGCGACCACGCCGCCGGTTACGTGCAGCAAGTGCAGGCCCGTGATGCTGAAAAACATCGAACTGAATAAAGGCGTGCCCCAGGGATTGTGGAACAGCGTCGCGCCTTCTCCGATCAGGCCCATCCATTCCCGCAGGTGGAGGGCGGCGAACATGATTCCGCAAACCGCGGTGATCATCGTCCAGCGAAAGGCTTTGGCTTTGTCGCCCATCCAGGCGTGGCGTTCTGCGATGAGCATGGTCAAGCTGCTGGTGAGGAGAACAAGCGTCATCACCAGCACGTTCGAGATACTGTGAAAGGGTCTTGGCCAATCGGGAGTGGCGTTGCGTATGAATCCGTAGGCGACCAGACAACCGGCAAAGGTCGCGGTGTCTGCGATGATGAACAGCCACATCGCCATTTTCTTGGCGGCGACCGAGAATGTGGGCGCGGTCATCATCTCCGTCGCATCGGTTCGCGACACCTGACCGTGAATTGAAAGATCGGCTTGACTCACGTTGCCTCCTACCTTTGACTGGGTTCGAGCGTCTTCGCTCAGAGCTTCATCCAAAGCAGCAAAAGCAGATACACCCACAGCACACCCATGAAATGCCAGTAACGCGAAGTGGCGTCCAGAGTGCTTCTTCGCAGGACGGATTTATTCAGTTTGCCGATCACCCGGACCAGACCGCCGAGCCCTCCGAACACGTGGAGAGCGTGAGCGACAGTCAGCACGTAGAAGAAGGAGTAGCTGATGTTGGTGGCGAGTCCGAAGCCCTGGGATTTGAGTTGTATCCAGGCAAAGGTTTGTCCCGCAACAAAGAGCAGTCCCAGAAACAAGGTGATATACAGCCAGCGTGCGGGATTCTCCTGTTGGCTGGCTTTGCCTGCCAGGCCGCCACCCATAAAGGCCGCAATCCTGCGGCGTGCTATTTCGAGCGTTAAGCTGCTGGCGACGATCACGAGCGTGTTCAGGTAAAGCACTGGAGGTAAAGTGATGTGCACCAAAGGCGCAGTGCCCTGACGAACGATCAGCGCGCTGGTGAAGGCGGCAAAACTCATGGTGATGGCCGCCAAGCCTACCCAGATTCCGGTGCTCGCGGGGGGAGGGGAAGAATCCTTGACGCGGCGCAAATCTCCATCGGCGGGAACAAGATTGCGCCAGCCTCCGTTCCCCGAGCCGTGGCTCGGCAGGCGGTCGTCGATTTTCGGCGGTTCGTGGACTGTGGTTGCCATACTGCTACTCTCCTGCTGAAACCCAACGACCTGCTTGAAGATTATTTTTCTTCGTCCGGGCTATGAACGTTCTCCGGCGAAGTCTGCATGATGTAGTCGGCGCTTGCACCCTCGACGCTGTACTGATAAGGATCGTGATAAACCACGGGCATCTTGTCGCCAAAGTTGTTGTGGGGCGGCGGTGTGGCCGTGCTCCATTCGAGCGACGTGCCTTCCCACGGGTTGTCATTCGGAGCGTGCGCGCCCCAGAACCGGCTGTGGATCAGGTTGTACAGGAAAATCAGCTGGGCAAGCCCTGTGAACAGCGCCGCAACCGTGATGAACTTATGAACCGGGATCAGCGGGATCAGGTAATCGTCGGTGAAAGCCTGGTAGCGGCGCACGTTGCCGGCGATTCCCAGGTAGTGGAACGGCATGAAGATGCAGTAGGCGCCTACGAAACTCATCCAGAAGTGAACCTTGCCCAGAGTCTCATTCATCATGCGGCCGGTCATCTTCGGGAACCAGAAGTAGGTTCCGGCGAAGATGCCGAACATGGCCGCAACGCCCATCACCAGATGGAAGTGGCCGACCACGAAATAGGTGGCGTGCAGCATGATGTCGATGGAAGGCTGAGCCAGGAAAAAGCCGCTCACGCCGCCGCTGATGAACATGGAAATGAACCCCAGCGCGAATAGCGAGGCGGCGTTGATCCGCAACTTGGAGCCATAGAGGCTACCCAGCCAAATCAGCACGACGATGGTGGAGGGAATGGTGATTACCAGCGTCGGGAACGAGAAGGCCAGCGAAGAGACGGGATTCATCCCGCTGACGAACATGTGGTGTCCGTACACCATGTAGCTGAGGACGGCGAGCGATCCCATGGAATAAATGAGCACTCGGTGGCTGAGCATAGGCCGGCGCATGTTCGTGATGAGAACGTGGGAAACGATGCCCATGCCGGGGACGATCGCGATGTAGACCTCGGGATGGCCGAAGAACCAGAACAGGTGCTGCCAGAGCAGAGTCGATCCGCCGGAGTGCGGCAACATCTGGTCGTTGATCACCAGATTCGAGGCGACGAAGAAGCTGGTTCCGGCCACGTGATCGAGAATGAGCAGGATGCAGGCGGGCATGAGCACGGCAAACGCCGTCAAGCCCATGATCGAAGTAATGAACCAGGCCCAGGCGCTGAGCGGGAGCCGCATCAGGGACATGCCTTTGCAGCGCATGTCGAGCGTGGTGGTGATGAAGTTCAGCGAACCGAGCAACTGGCCAATGCAGAAAAGACCAATCGAAGTTGCCCAGAGAATCACGCCCCAACCCTCGCCGGGACCGCCAACGGGACCGATCGCGCTCAGTGGGGCATACTGCGTCCAGCCACCCAGGGTGGGCCCATCACTGACAAAGAACGAGGCAACGAGGGGCAAGAAGGCTGTGAAGGTGACCCAGAACGACATCATGTTGAAATGCGGGAACGGCATGTCTTCGGCGCCCGTCTGAATGGGCAGGAAGAAATTGCCGAAGGCGGCGAACGGGGCGGTGGTGAGCACGAAGAAGACCATGATGGTGCCGTGCATGGTCATCAGTTGCAGGTAGTACTCCGGCGTCATTACGTCGCCGGGCGCGCCGTTCTTCGAGAGCAGATGCAGCCCAGGGATCGCGAAACTGCCCCAACCCAGATGGATGCGCATGAGCCAGGAAAGGAACATTCCGAAGAAAGCCGCGACCAAGGCCAGCGCGTAATACTGCTTGCCGATGACCTTATGATCAGTACTGAAGACGTGCTTCCGAATGAAGCTGGTCGGGGCTCCATGACCCACTGCATGTGCGGACATGTCGTGCATTGTGCTCACCTCAAGCCAGATGTTTGGGCCACATCGTGCGCAAATTCACCGCTACTGCAGAGCTGCCTGCTGCTTAATCCAAGCGTCGTAATCTTCCTGAGACTTCACTTCGAGATAGGCCTTCATGTTGTAATGCCCGAGGCCGCAAAGCTGGGTGCAGACGATTTCGTACTTTCCGATTTTTGTTGCCGTGAAATGAATCGAGACATCCAAGCCCGGGACGAAATCCTGCTGGACGCGCAATTCGGGGACGTAGAAGGAATGGCCCACATCCTTCGAATGCATCAGCAAGTGGATCTCGCGGTTCACGGGGATGGCCATCTCAGCGGTGACGATGTCGTCCTTGGAATCCTGGTCGTGCGTAGTATCGAGCCCGAAGAAATTTGCGTTAGCCTCGCTGATCTGGTCGGGGTGAATTGGGCCGAACTTTCCGTCCGGACCGGGATAGCGGAAATAAAATGCGAACTGTCCCGCCTGCACCTGGACCGGCAGCGCGTCGGCAGCGGGAGGGGTGAAATAGACGCTGGCCCACGCCTTTACGCCGAACACACCCAAAGCCAAACATTCGGTGCCTACCAGCAGGAAAGCAGCGATTACCAATCCGGCAGCTCCGCCGGGGAAGCGCTTAATTTTGTCGCTGGGCTTATGGCTGGAAAACTTCCAGATGAAAAACGCCAGCAGGAGCTGAGAGGCCAGGAACGAAACGCCGGCTTCCACCATCGTATCGGCATACTGCTCGTCGATCAGATGACCATGGGTGGAGATGTCGGGCGGCATCGGCCACATGTGCATCACGATGGGAATCGCCGAAGCAATTGCGATCACAACGATCGTCACCGCGAATATCTTCGCCATATCGTCCGCCTTTGGCCGGAAATAACCCGGCCTTCATGATCGAATCGCCGCAAGAGCTTAATTGCGGCGATTCGGTTCTTCAGATGATGATCCTGCAGGTTTCTCTGTTCCCTACTTCTGTTCCCCTTACTTCGCCTTGAAAGTGAAGTCGGCGGTTGCCGAACCCCCGGCAGCGACCGTCACCTTTTGCGCCTGGGTATTTTGCGGCAGGGCGGGGTCGGTTCATGCCACGCACGTCACCGTGTAGTTTCCGGGCGGCACGTTGTTGATCGTGTAGTTGCCATTACCGTCGCTGGTTGCGTACGGCCCTTTGACCACAGCGAAATAACCGTGCATCCAAGGATGGATGTTGCACTGCACTCGGAATAAACTCCGCAGCTTTCCAGCTCTTCTCGACCGGCGGTGCTCCCGGCGGCTGAGACTGATTCCACCCGATATTGATCATCGGGTTGGGCAGCGGGTGTATGTTGTGGGCTGTCTGATCGCTGGTTATCACCTTGAAAGTCTCGCCCACATCCATGGCCAACACGTGCGGCGTATACATGCAGTTCTTTTGATCGAATACCGGGACTGCGGTTGCGTTACCTCGGCCGGTGCCGCTCCAGTCGGAGATGTAGAGAACCACATTCTCCAGTCCTCCGCCGGCACCAACCACATACGTTTCGATGTGGGCGGGATCGGTCGCGTTGGCCTTAGACGCAGTACGGGTCCTTCGACATGTCGATGCCCCTCATGTGGGGAGCCGCGCCGTCAAGTTTAACCGTACCGGTAATCTTGCCTTCTCCGGCAGCGTTGACTTTCTGACCCAAAATCAACGCCGCGCAGCCAGACTAAAACTATCAGCGATAGTACGACCGCGGGATTGTATCGATTCCTCATGAAATCTCTCCTTATAAGACTGACGAAAGCGAACATCGGTTGCACGACGCTTTTCTTCAGCCTATTGTTGCGCCACCGGGGCGTTGGGATCAACCGGCTTCAGAGCCAGTTGTTTCGCCATTTCTTTCTCCCGGCTCTTCTGAGCCATAAACGTTCGCAGATAGAAAACCAAATCCCAAGCCTCATCGGGCTTGATGTTGTCGGCAAATGAAGGCATCGGAGTGCCGTCCAAGCCGGTCATGAAGATCCGGTAAATATCCTGATCGGTGTCGCCGCACTTCGGCCGGGATCCGTCAGTGAAGTTGAAAGGCGCGATTGGGCGGCCGAGATCATCGGTGAGCGTGGAAGCGGACGGACCGTTGGCCATACCCTGCACGCCGTGGCACTTCCAGCACTGCACTCGGGCAAATACCTCGCGCCCAGCCTTGATGCGCTCGGGGGTGACTTCGGGCTCAGGAGGAATTGTGATCGGCGTTCCCGGTTTTTCGTTCTCCCAGCGCGGAGAGAAGTGCTTCACCCAGGCGACGAGGTCGGCGCGCTCCTGCTTGGTCAACGTGTTCCATTGCGGCATGTTGGAGCGGTCGAAGCCGCGAGTGATGGCGTCGAAAAGATCCTGGTCGGTGGGCAGGGTTCCGGTGGGAGTGGAGCGGCACTTGAAGACGCCCAACTGGAAGTCGCGTGGCTGTTGGTACATGGGAGGCTGCATCCAGACAGCGTTTTCGCCATTTCCGTCGCCCAGCGGGCCGTGGCAGCCGACACAGTACCGGCGGTAGGGGAGAGCGGCATCTTTGGCATGGCCGGTAAGATTTCCGACGTGGCTTTCCGCACCAATGCGTGTCTGTATGTCGAATGTCGTGAGCTGCGCCGAGGAGGACAGCGGAAGCGCCAAAACTGCAGCTCGCGCCCAGCAAAAGCGACCACTTCTGCAATTGTTGTCCGCATGTCTATCCCTCTCTAGAAGTCGAAGTCGAGTCCCATCAGAATTTCGCTGGTGTTGAGGTTGGTAAGCGCTCCGGGCGTAAGATTTGGCCGGGCCGGTGCCGTCCTGGTGCAGCCAGTTGTATTCGTTGTGCCAGGCTAAGCCGGCGCGGCTGGTCATGAACGGGTTGTAGCGGAAGCCGATGGTGTAGGTTGAGATGTTGCCCAGGTTGGAAGGCATGGGGCCGGTGAATCCGTTGGCTCCGGTGACCAAAGCGCCGTATCCCGACCCGTTGGCCTGTTGCGACATTTTCTCAAACTCATACCGGCCGATGAAGATCAGCTGCGGACTGTAAATGTAGTGACCCTCGAAGGTGGCGCCGTTCCAACTGGGCGCTTGCGAGCCCGCGGGAAGAGTTGTTCCCGGCACATTGTTCGGAGGGCAGGGAGCAGCCGCGCAGGTATTGCCTCCATTGCCATCCGTGGCTTCTGCATCGCCATAACCCTGCCCGAACCACGCGTTATCCGAGCCATGCTGAGTCACGATCGTGAGACCGATGTGCGGGCCGGCGTAGAACTGCCCTACGAACCCTTCGCGCGTGAAGCTCTTGTTGCCGATTCCGGAACCAGGAATAGGAACCCCGCCATTAGAGGTCAGATAATACGTTGACGCTTCTCCTGCCATGGCGTAGAACCCGACCCGTTGCACCCCCAGCCTGCCGGCGTCAAAAGCCTGGCTTCCGGCAAAGAACGCGGTGTAGGCGTTGGCTGTGGTACTGAGGTTCACGTTGCCATCACTCGAGCTGACAAGGGACGCGGAAATTCGCGTCCGATCGTCCACGGAGTGCCCCAAATACTTCGATACCGAGCTGGTTGTCGCCGATCTGCCCAAAGATGTTCCCGTCACCTTGCGGGATGAAGTGATAAGTCTGATAAATACCGCCGTTCCCGGTCAGGGTGAGAATGCGCTTTTCGGAAAGCAGGTTGTCGAGTTCGAATCGACCGAGCTTGAAATTAAGCCAGGGGCTGTGGGCAATGTTGTCAAAGCGCACAAAGACCTGCTCAAAGTGGAAAGCGCCAGTAGAATCGGAGGACGGAAGCAGATAGAACGAGATGTTCTTCTCCAGAGTTCCGCCGGTGTGGAAGTCGAGGCCGCTCAAGTCAAAGCCGGAACTCGAGATGCGCTGAATCGCTTGACCCCCGTCGAGTGCTCCGGCCGTGTAGGTGTCAACCTGTACCTTGCCGACGCTTACCCGGTGCCAGATCGGCGTGATGCGGAAGACCACGGGCCAGTAACCAGGGTTCTGCCAGATCGGGGCATCGCGGTCGTTCATCAACTGATACCCGTTGTCTTTGAACTTTTGTCCAAAGTAATTCAGCATCGGCCAGGACTCGTGACAGGCCGAGCAGCGCAACCCATACTTCCGGGCGAAGGCCGGCAGGGCATGCGCGGGCTGGCTGCAGGTGAGGACTACGGACGCAAGAACCAGAGCGACAGCCGCGAACGAAGTCGCAAGCTGCAAGATGTTGCGGAGATGGAAACGACTCGAAACGTGCATGGCCGGACTCCTCGGCAAGATCAAATCAAAATCTGGTTATCTTGAAACTAAACTTCTCCCCAAGCGAAAGCCGCGGGTGATACCCAGCAATGAAGCCTCGAACGGGAGGTGGCTCCCATTCAGGCCGGCAGTAGAACAGTGGACGAAAGGTTCTACCACCCTACCGGGGGTGAATCCTACTACTATCGAAAGAAAAAGTTCAAGAAGTTTTTTTACATTTTTTTTACAACGTTAATGGTAACCCTTGGTCACATCGGAATCTGAACGGATCCAGGACGGGTTGACAGCTTTACACCAAGAGTACGAGACTCTGTGAAGTCTGGAAACGGAGGCTGCGGTGGAAGTCGGTGGATGGAGTGATGCGAAGCGAGGGCCGGTCCTTCCCGTGGCGAGGAAAGGAGCCAGAAACAACGCGACGATGCGCTGTGTCGGCGCTGGTTGCGGCGCCTGTCTGCGCCGGCCGGACGCGGTTGGTCCGCGAGATTAGTCTTCCTGTTCTACTGCTTTTCGCGGTCGCGCTTCCGCTGGCCGGTCGCGAAAAAAATAAGGCCGCCTACGGCGAAGGCTGGCTGTCAACATTCCAGCGCCGGAGAGCGAAGTGGAACAGGTAGTGGCAGACGTGGCGCAGAACGGCGTGATCCGGGGAACCAAAGAGTACAACAAAGACGAGTTTGTCAGCGGCGCGAAAGCCGCCTCTTCCTCGTCGCGTTTTTCCGCCATGGAAGGAGGGCGGCAAGGTCTTCTACAAAGTTCGCGAGCAGGCGCTCGACCCCCGCAACTTCAAGGACAGCAGCGACTCAGGAACCCTGGTTGTGCGCTATGTGGTCAAGCTCAGGGTGAGAAGAACACGATCTTGCGCATCGACGCGCTTTTTAAGGAAGACTTCCGCCAAATCGTGCATCAATCCGATGGCTCGGTCGAAAACGCCGAATACCAGGACATTCGGGAGCACATTGAGCCATCGAGCTGATGCAGAAGCAGAACGTCGAGGCCTTGAACGAACGGCGGGAAAAATTGGAGAAGAAGCAAACTTCCTCGTCGTCGCAGGCTGAGGCAGGGGCCTGGCCGGTGCCGCAATCCGAGCAACCGCCGGTGGCAGCGCCGGTTGAGAGTCACCAGGATGCTCCGCCGAGCGGAACTGCGCAGGCTGCAAGCCAGAGCATGCCCGATCAGAAGCCAAGCAGTACAAAACAGAGCTTAATCAGGATCCGCCCAGCCAGAGTCTGCCGAGTCAAAGCGTACCGGCGGCCGCCGCGTCCGGTCAGAGCTTGGAAGAGCACGTCAAAGATCTCCGCCGGCAGCTCGAGCGGCAGGTGAAAGACCCAGGAGCGCCGCTGAAGTCCGCACCCTTCCATAGCTGCGAGCACGCTGCAGTCGTTACCCACTGGAACGGAAGTCCTGATTCTGATTTCGACGCCCTACTGGTACGGCGTGGAAACGCACGACGGGCAACACGGATGGATTATGCGCGACGACCTGGTGCAGAAGTAAAAGCGCAGAAGTAAAAGCGCAGAGATGAAAGCACAGAAGTGAAAGCGCAGCAATGAAACATCGCACAGCACAATTCAGCCTGGCGCTTCTGTTGGCACTGGTTTTTCTCTGCGCGCCGCGAGGCTACGCGCAAGGCAACGGATCGGAGCGGGCCTTCCCACAATCCAAGGCCCAAGTGGAGAAGGCCTTGCAAGAAATCCAGGCCGCAACTGGAGGACGTCTTCCGGTGCTCGACGGGTTCGCGACTTCGGCCGATCATCCCCTCGACCGGTACCGGCGCGGCTACTATCAGTCAAAAATTCAGGTTACGGCGGCGCCTTCCGGGGGATCGATTGTGAGCGTGAGCGTCCTGGTGACGGCTTGGTATACGGACCCGGTAGCGGCGCGTTCCGGATATCAGGTGTTGACCTCGAATGGCCGGCTGGAAGCGGACCTGCTGGATCAACTGGCAGATCAGCTCGCAGGTAAAGGAGTCCAACTTGGCGCAAGCGCTCCGGTGAACGCGGAACCCAAGCCTGTCCCATCGCAGAAGTCTTCGCTAGCGCCGGCTCCCGCACCGACCTTGTCGACGCAAACTCCGCCGGTCCAGACTCCGCGGGCCCAGACTTCCCCAGCGCAATCTCTGGCACGGCAACCTGCTGCTGCACCCGCGGCGAAGACGGCAGGTGCAGCGGAACCCGCCCTCTCGGCTCCGCAGCCCAGACTTCCAGACACCAATGGCGGTTTGTCGTCATCTCTGGCACAGACTTTAGCCGAGCAAGAGAAAGCTGGCGCTGCGGGTAAAAAACCTGACCTGGATTCCGGCCTGCGAGCCGAAGCGGACAGTCTGGAGGAAATTCTCAAGAACCAGTCTCATCCCAAGAATCTTGTCGCGGTAAAGAAGTCGGGGACGCCGGTGGTGGAGACCGCCAGTCTGACGGCCAAGACTCTGTTCCTGGCCAGCGCCCACGATGAGTTCGAGATGCTCGACTTCAATCGGGATTGGGTCCATGTAAGGATCTCCGGACTATCGCGAGGATGGATCTGGCGTAACAGCCTGGAAATGCCTGACGGCGTTCCAGATGGCGATGCGCCAGCGAGTGCTGCGCCGGGATCCGTGGCGGCGGATTTGTTTCATGTGACGCGGGAAGAAACCGCGCCTTTTCCGGGAGATTGGGCGCCCCTTCGCGGCAAAAACGTAAGAATCGTTTCGGTGGAAAAAATTGACGAGAAGCAGAGCGCGGGCCCCCAGCTCAGACTGGAGTTCGCGAAGTCCGTGCTCGACAAGGATTATGCGGATCTGGCGCAGAAGCCGCAGGAACTCGCCGGGGTCGTCGTGATCTTCGATGCGGTCGACGGTGGGATGCTCGCCGCCACGTTGCCGACGCTTCAGCAATGGAAGGCGGGGAAATTGTCGGACGCGGCTCTGTGGCATCAATGCTTTTTTGATCCGCCGGAAACTTTCAGTGCGACTGGGGCTTCGGCCAGCCAGTAGTAGCTGCGGGACAGGTCCTAAGGTTCTGGATCAATGGCTCGCCGCTCGGGGCGATTCGGGAGTTTCGACTTGACTTTCGAAAGGCATCGGAGTACCCATACAATTCTTGAGTATTTTGGCGGCGTTGTGGGTACTGCCCTCTTTAAGTTTTACTAGACGCAGACGGTTTCCCAGTGCAAGGCAAGCGGCACGACAACCACACCACTGACTCTCCCATGAGCGCGATGACCCAACCAGTGATCTTATTTCGCAAGCAAGCCGACGTCCCTCCTGCGCGACTATGCCGAATTGATGAAGCTGCGCGTGACTACTCTGATCGTGATGACGGCGTGGTGCGGCTACTATTTCGGCGCGCAGAAATCTGGGGTTTCTTCACTGTCCTGGGGTCTTTTGCACGCCCTGCTGGGGATCGGACTGGTCTCAAGTGGAACCGCGGCACTCAATGAAGTGATGGAGTACGAGGTGGACGGGAACATGCGCCGGACCGCGCAGCGTCCGCTGCCGGCGGGCCGTATGAGCCTCGCCCACGCTACGACGGCCGGGCTGCTGGCTACTTTGGGCGGGTCAATCTATCTGGCGGTTTTCACTAATCCGCTGACCGGACTGCTGACCTTCCTGACGTCGGTGGTGTATCTGGCGGTTTATACGCCGTTGAAACGGGTCTCGCCGATCTGCACGTTCGTGGGCGCTTTTCCCGGAGCTATGCCGGGAGTTTTGGGTTGGACAGCGGCGCGCGGTCGGCTTGGAGTGGGGCACGCTGATATTGTTTGCCATCCTTTTTGTATGGCAGTTTCCGCATTTTTTCTCGATCGCGTGGCTCTATCGCGAGGATTACGCTGCCGGCGGAATTCGCATGCTGCCAGTGGTGGAAGAGGATGGACGGTCCACGGCTCGGCGCATCCTGGCCTACTCGCTGATTTTGATTCCGCTCAGCGTTTTGCCCAGTGTTTTCGGGATGGCGGGAAAGATCTATCTGGTGGGTGCGGTGATTCTTGGTGTCGCACTTTTCTACTTTGGAGCGCGGCTCGCCTTTCTCAAATTACCCATTAACGCCCCGCGATCGAAAATGCTGGCTCGTCATGTGTTGCAAGCCACAGTCATCTACCTTCCACTTTTGTTTGTGCTGATGATGGGCAACTCGTCGCGCCCTTAAGCCTTCGAAGACGAGCGCAGAAGTTTTTCGAATGCGTTTGCTTACTGGATGGTGCTGCCGACCTGCGAGAACACGTTGCTTGCGTTCGCACCGATCAGGCGGACGGTGCTTACCACAATGACGAGAACGACGGCCAGCATCACTGCATACTCAGCAACGTCCTGCCCGTCTTCGTTTGACCAGAGTTTGAATAGAAGGTAGCGCATAATTTTCCGGTTCACACCGCTGCCGGCGCAGCCGAAGCGCTGGTTAGCGGCTGTATGCTGGAAATGAAAAGATTCATCCCCCAGCCTTCCTTTTCCTGCGAAAAAGCCTGCAGGCCAACCTGGTACTCGCTTCTTCCATCCAGCAACTTTGTCCACACCACGGTGAATTCCATTTTGCGCTGGCGATAAAAAATGGTTAGCGTGTCGAGCGCTTTCAGCTGGCGGCGAATCGACCCCAGCCGCGCCCCGTTCGCCGTAAGGTCGAGGGTGTGGGCCAGAATTTCGAACGACTTGCCGGAAGAGTCCGTCCCCCGAACCCGGACGGGAAGCACAGCCTGAATGCGATCTTGACGGCGGCGGTTGGTGTTGACAGTGGGTGCTTGCATAATTGCGGCCTGAAGACAGTGTGCGGCAATCCGGAGAGGATGGGAATAGCTCCGACGAGTGAGGCACGAAGGTAACCAGCCACACTGGCGTACAGCTTTTGTGGCCAATTCCAGAGCGGGAAGGGGCATCAGAATCCGGCGAAATACAAGTTCAGTGGTCACTTATCCGGGGTAGACTGGAGGCACCAGGCTTAAGAGCGGCTTTTCAGCATCCAGGGGTCGACATGCAGTGCGCGCGAGTTGGAATTAGTCTCTTGCTGGGTTGGAGTCTCGCCGCTTGCTGCCAGACGCCTCTTCAAACAGCGGATTCGGCGCGGTCTTCGCATTCCGCGGAGAATGCTTCCCTGTCGGCCGAGCAGATAGCCCAGAAACTTCAAGAGCGGAATGCCGAGCGAGCTGCGGCGCTGGATCAGTTCAACGGAACCCGGGTCTACCGCATGCAATATCGTGGGATTCCTGGTGATCGGGACGCCGAGATGGTGGTCAACATGACCTACCGCGCCCCCGATGCCAAAGAATTTAGCGTAGTGTCCCAGAGCGGCTCCAAGTTCGTCATCGACCATGTATTCAAGAAGCTGCTCGAGGGCGAGCAGGAAGCCGCGAATGAGGAAAACCGCAGGAATTCCGCACTGACCACTGAGAATTACGAATTTACTTCGGCGGGATACGAAACCACGCCGGAGGGCGCGGAGTACGTCCTGAATCTGCTGCCCAAGACCAAGAACAAGTTTCTCTATCGCGGAAAAATCTGGGTTGACGCGAAAGACTTTGCCGTCGTGCGAATCGAGGGAGAACCGGCGAAGAATCCGTCATGGTGGATCAAGAAGACGGAAGTGAAGCACAGATACGTCAAGGTGAATGACTTCTGGCTTCCGGCTGAGAACCATACGGAGAGCATGATCCGGTTGGGAGGCCGCGCCATCCTTTCCATTGAGTACAAAGATTACAAAATCACGAAAGCTTCGCCGCTGCGTGGCAGTGAGACTGCGCGCCAAGAATCAAAGTGAGTGAAGAATCGAAGTGACCTGAGCTGCCCGTCTTACCTCTGAACACCACGGAAATGTATAGTGTGAATTGCTGCCGTTACGAGGAAGGGCAGCAATCCGAATCCTGCGGAAAATACAAACTTTGATCGGGCTGATTCTTTATTTCGTTTTAGGTGTGGCGCTGATCGGCACAGTATCTTCGGCCGTGTTCCTCGGCCTGGCCGTGCTGGGAGTAATCCGGTTTCGTGCGGAGGCACGGAAGCAGGTCAGGTCCGTTCCTGACGACGCGCACTTGCCTCCGGTCTCCGTGCTCAAGCCGGTGCATGGCTTGGAAGCGCAGCTGAAGGAAAACATTGAGAGCTTCTTCCGCCAGGACTATCCCAACTACGAAATTCTATTTGCGGCGGACGAAGCGAACGATGCGGCTCTGGATGTAGTGCGCGAAGTTTGTGCCCGCTATCCGCACATCCGCAGCCGGGTGCTGGTAACCGGCACACCGTGGCCCAACCCTGTGGTTTATGCGTTTCATTGCATGGCCGAAGCCGCGGCACACGACATTCTGGTTACCACCGACAGCGATGTGGAAGTCGATCCGCACTATCTGCGAGAAATTGTGCCGCCGCTGCTGGACCCAGATGTCGGTATGGTGACGTGCGTGTATCGCGGCAAGAACGCGGCAGGATTTTTCTCGGGCCTCACGGCCATTGGCATGTCGGTGGAGATGACCGCGGGAGTGCTGGTAGCGAATCTGCTCGAAGGCATGAAGTTCGGATTGGGGCCAACGACTGTGGTTCGCAAAGATTCTCTGGCGAGCATCGGCGGCTACACTGCGTTGCGGGATTACATCGCCTACGATTTCGCGATTGGCAACTTGATGGCGAAGCAAGGTTACCAGGTTGTGCTCTCGGGTCACGTCATCGATCACGTGGTGAATCAACCATCATTCCGCCGCATGTGGCAGAACCAGCTGCGCTGGGCGCAGACGACGCGATATTCGCGCCCCAGGGGACACTTTGGAAGTGGGCTGATCTTCGCCATGCCATACGGCCTGCTCGGATTTTTTGCGGCCGGATTCTTGGGGCATTGGAGAGCAGGAGCATTGCTGCTGGCTGTGGCCGTGCTGAACCGTCTGACTGAAGCGTGGCTGGTCGGTTGGATGGTGGTTCGGGATCCGCAGATACGGCGTGCGCCCTGGCTGTATCCCCTGCGCGATTTGCTTGGCTTTCTGGTGTGGTTCGCCAGCTATTTGAATCTGCGTTATGTTTGGCGCGACAGCCGGTTTGAGTTGAGGGGTACGCGAATCGCGCTGCGGCAGACTTCTTCGGACAGCAGATAGACTTCCTATACGTCAGCGTCTGAAAACTATCCAGGTTTCGATTTTCTACGGAGGCTATCTTGCGCGTTTTGGTTACCGGCGCGGCCGGCTTTATCGGCAGTAACATGGTTGACCGCCTGCTGTCCGCGGGTCACCGCGTCATTGGATTCGATAACCTGTCGACCGGGCAGATCCGGTTCCTGGAAAGTGCGCTGGCGCATCCCGAATTCACTCTTCATCAGGCTGACTTGCTCGACGGGAAAAGCCTGGCGCAGGCGATGGAGGGCGCGGAGCTGGTGGTTCATTTCGCAGCCAATGCCGACGTGCGTTTCGGCACTGAACATCCGCGCAAGGATCTCGATCAGAACACGATCGCAACCTGGAACGTGCTAGAAGGGATGCGCGAGCGAAACTGCAAACGGATCGTCTTTTCTTCGACGGGATCGGTTTACGGAGAGCCGGATATTTTCCCGACGCCGGAGACGTGTCCCTTCCCCATCCAGACTTCACTTTACGGAGCTTCCAAGCTGGCTGCGGAAGGCCTGATTCAGGCTTACTGCGAAGGCTTTGGAATGCAGGGCTACATTTTTCGCTTCGTCTCGATTCTAGGCGAGCGCTACTCGCATGGGCACGTGTTTGATTTTTATCAACAACTCGCCGAGCACCCGGAACATCTTCATGTGCTGGGTAACGGACATCAGCGGAAATCGTATTTATACGTGCAGGATTGCATCGACGCAATTCTTACCGCGATCGATCGAGCGCAGGAAAAAGTTAACATCTTCAACCTCGGGACCGACGAGTATTGCGAGGTCAACGACTCCATCGGCTGGATTTGCGAGCATCTGGGCCTGCATCCGAAACTTACATATTCCGGCGGCGAACGTGGCTGGGTCGGAGATAGTCCCTTCATCCTGCTCGACTGCTCGCGCATCCGCGCGCTGGGCTGGCGTCCGCGATTGACGATCAAACAAGCGGTGTTGGCCACAATCAAATACGTCAGCTCGCGCTGACCCCCTTACTTAGAAACTCGGAGCATGACGACACCGTGCCCCGGGACTTCCGTGCATAAAAATCATTGATCGGGCCAAGATCTTTATGGTCGAGCAGGTCACGTAGCTTCGCCGAAGGCGGCGCACCAATCAGCTTTGAGTCCAGCTGCATTTTGAAGGCGGCTTCGGTCCGGTTGAAGAGCCCGACGGCCTGGCTCCCGTCGGCGAGCGGCTTCACCCAGATTTCCAGCGGTCCTTCCTCCCACACGCGATGGCCTTGCACGCCTTTGCGATCCTGATCAACGGCAATTACTTCAGAGTTGGTCAGGAGTTCCCGAGTCTCGGTGTTCATGGTTCGCAGGTCGTTTCCCGCGAGCAAGGGTGCTGCGAGGATCGCCCAGAGCGCCATGTGGGTGCGATATTCGTCGCGGCTCATGCCGCCGTTGCCAACCTCCAGCATGTCCGGATCATTCCAGTGTCCGGGGCCGGCAAATTTCTCCAAACCATTTTGTGAGAATCCAATCTCCGACATGCGACTATAGTGATCGCTAATGTCTCCCGTAGTGCGCCAGAGATTTCCGGTAGCAGGACCCCAGCGCCAGGGCGCCTTTACTCCCCAGTTACAAATGCTGAATACGATTGGCCGGCCTGACTGCGCCAGAGCGTCACGAATCTTGGCATACTGTATTTCCGGCTCCAGTCCCTCGGCGCTACACCAGTCAACCTTCACGTAGTCGATACCCCATGACGCGTACGTCTTTGCGTCTTGAAGCTCATGCTCGAAACTTCCCGGGCGTTTTTCACAGGTCAGGCGTCCGGCGTCGGTATAGATGCCGAGCTTCAATCCTTTTCCGTGGACGTAATCAGCGAGGTTCTTGATGCCGTTAGGAAAACGCTGCGGATCGGCGACAATCGTTCCGTCCGCCTGCCGGCTTACCTGCCAGCAGTCGTCAATGTTAACGTATTGGTAACCAGCGGCCTGCATCCCGCTGCTGACAATGGCGTCGGCGATCTCTCGAATAAGCTTTTCGCTCACGTTACAGCCAAACTTGTTCCAACTGTTCCAACCCATCACCGGAGTCGGAGCGAGCGACGCTTGCGACGAGCCGCCAGTCACCTCAGCGGATAGGCCGAACAAGAAACACACCAGGGACAGGGCTAACTTCAGGGCCAACTTCAAGGATGAATGCCTGCAGCAGGTTGTCACATGTACCTCCGCTTCCGGTATCTTCACGCGCATTGTACAACTCGCTCGCTTGCCGACTAAGCGCGCGTCAGTTCATTTTGTTACAGTGAGTTTGCCATGCATGGCGGCAATCTGGAGATCGACATTCGGGTTCAAGGCTTGATGGAGAGATTTACCCAGCTTTTTGATTGCGCACCGCGCGTCTTTCAGGCGCCGGGGAGGGTGAATCTTATCGGAGAACACACAGACTACAACGATGGCTATGTTATGCCGGCGGCGATCGGTTTTTGCACGCGGGTAGCCGTTGCCCCGCGCCATGACCGCAAGCTGGTAGTTCGCTCGGAGAATTTTGCCGAACAGCTTCAGTTCGACCTGGACGCACTACCCGACAAAAGCTCCGGGCATTGGACTGACTATGTGATTGGAGTGGCGAAAACCCTCGCATACTCAGGCAGCAGGCTGATCGGCGCAAACTTGCTGATCGAGGGCGATGTACCGCAGGGCGCAGGGTTAAGTTCATCGGCTTCGCTGGAAGTCGCGGTCGGCTACGCGCTGCTGGATGTGGCAGGTGAGGCGATCGACCTCACGAAACTGGCGTTGCTTTGCCAAAAAGCCGAGAACGAGTTTGTGGGTGCGCGCTGCGGAATCATGGACCAGTTTATTTCCAGCCATGGGCAAGATGGCCACGCCCTGTTGCTCGACTGCCGCTCGCTCGAACACCGGCTTCTTCCACTCGGTGACGAGGCGCGTCTCGTGATTTGCAACACGATGGTTCGCCACAGCATATCGGGCGGGGAATACAACCGGCGGCGCGCTGAATGTGAAGCCGGTGTGCGATGCCTTGCAGCGCATCTTCCGGGCGTTCGCGCCTTGAGGGACGTCACCCTAAGCGATTTGACGACCTATGGAGGAGACTTGCCGGAAACGATCGTGCGCCGGTGCCGCCATGTGATCACCGAGAACTCTCGCGTGCTCCAGGCCGCATCTGCTCTGGAGCGGAGGGATCTTGAGACTTTCGGAATCCTGATGCGAGAATCGCACAAAAGCCTGCACGAAGATTTTGAAGTGAGCTGTACCGAACTCGATTTGATGGTGGAACTGGCTGGTCAAGCCCCAGGCGTTTACGGGGCTCGAATGACAGGCGGCGGTTTCGGAGGCTGCACCATCAACCTGGTTCGCAAGGACTGCGTCGCGGAGTTCAAAACCCGCGCAAGCGACGGGTATCGCCGTTCCACTGGCCGTGCGGCTGAGATCTATGTCTGCTCGGCTGCGAACGGAGTGAAGCGGGTAGCATGATGAACCAGAGTGTGACGTATCAGGATGAAAGATGAAGAAGGTCCGCTGATGAACTCATCCGATCTGACGGCGCATCCGCATCGCCGCTTCAACCCGCTGAAGCGGGAATGGGTACTGGTTTCTCCGCAGCGGACGCAGCGTCCGTGGCAGGGGCAGGTTGAGAGCCTTCCACCTGAAACGCAGGTGAGGTTCGATCCGAATTGCTACCTTTGCCCCGGCAACGTGCGGGCTGGCAGAGCGAGAAATCCCCCCTACACCGGGACGTTTGTTTTTGACAACGATTTTGCAGCTCTCACACCAGAAACTCCCGCCGCAGAAACCCAGGAAAGAGGACTTCTGGTTGCCCGCAGTGAAGCCGGGCGCTGTCGCGTAGTGTGCTATTCACCGCGGCACGATCTCACGATGGCACGAATGAGCGAGCCGGAAATTCGTCGCGTCGTCGATACCTGGGCCGAAGAGTTCCGCGAGCTCGGAAGTCAGCCAGACATCCGGTCGGTGCAGATTTTCGAGAACCGCGGCGCAATCATGGGGTGCAGTAATCCACACCCGCACGGGCAGATCTGGGCCAACCAAACTCTGCCCAACGAATCAGCGGAAGAATTGGCCGCAGTCCAGGAGTACTACCGGTCGCATGCCGCGACCTTGCTGGCGGATTACCTTGCGCTCGAAGTGGAAAAGCAGGAACGCGTGGTCTGCGTCAACGACCATTTCGTGGTGCTGGTGCCGTACTGGGCGGTGTGGCCTTTTGAGACGCTGCTCATCAGCCGAAAACCCGTGTCAGCGTTAGACGAACTGAATCATGAGGAGCGCGACGCTCTCGCCAACATACTCTCGCAAACCACGGTTCGATATGACAACTTGTTCAAGACTTCGTTTCCCTACACCCTGGGTTTTCATCAGCGGCCGACCGATGGCGAGGCTCATCCCGAATTCCATCTGCACGCGCATTTCTACCCGCCCCTGCTGCGTTCGGCGACGGTAAAGAAATTCATGGTGGGATACGAAATGCTCGCCATGCCGCAGCGGGACATCACCGCCGAAACAGCAGCGCAATGGTTGCGGGACGTGCCCTCAAAGCATTACCTGGATGTGTGACCGGTTCAGCATACACGCCGCGGGACCAGCTATACTCCTTGCGCCATGAGTGCTCGAACGAACCCACGCTTTCCTGATTCAGCGTTGTTTTGCTCTTTGGTCGTGATGCTGATTTGCGCTTCCCTTCTCGCCCAGGACGCACCTTCTCACGCCGCAACCGTGCTTGACTCCATGCCGCACGCCAAGAGAATCGACCAGGTTGCGCTCTCACCCGATGGAACTCAGGTCGCTTTCATTTCGGATGGAGAACTTTCGGTAATCCCTGCCAACGGCGGTGCCTCTCACACGATCACCGTCGAGGCTAACCTTCCGCTCCGCGATGTCGCCTGGTCCGCAGATAGCAAGCGTATTGCATTCATTGCCAATCTTCCCGGCGACATTCCCGCTGCTCAAGTCTGGACCGCCGCAGCCGACGGCACTGCTCCGCAAAAGCACGCTGAACTGAAAGGGTATGTCGAGACCCCGCGCTTCTCTCCCGACGGTTCGAAGCTTGCCCTCCTCTTTATTGAGGGCATGCCTCGCGACGCCGGCCCGCTCCAACCCATGACCCCACTTGCGGGCGTCATCGACCAGAAGATTTATGAGCAGCGAATTGTAACCATCGATCTGAACACGGACCGGCTGACGCAGGTCACGCCCGCGGATGTGTATATCTACGAATACGACTGGACTCCTGACGGACAGGCGTGGGCAGCTATCGCCGCGCATGGTTCCGGGGATGCCAACTGGTGGGTTGCGCGCCTGTATCTGGTGAGTGCCCAGACCGGCGAGATGCGCGAGATCTACAAACCAAAACTGCAAATCGCTGTCCCGCGCGTCTCTCCGGATGGAAAGAACGTTGCATTCATTGAAGGACTGATGAGCGATGAGGGTTCCACGGGCGGCGACGTTCACGTCGTCCCCATCACTGGGGGCATCGCGCGAAATCTCACGCCCAACGTCAAGGCATCGCCCTCCAGGCTTAGTTGGACGGCTCCTGACCGCATCACATTCGCCGAGAATGTGGATGGAAATTCCGGCTTCGGCAGTGTGAGCATCAAGGGCGGTGCGGTCCAGACGCTCTGGACGGGCGAAGAGTCGGCGTCCCCAGCCGGCGCTGCATGGGCTTCAGGTGGTTCCCAAGCCGGCGAAAAATTAATTACTGCCATCGTGCATCACTCGGCAAGCACTCCACCGGAAGTCTGGGCGGGGCCAATCGGCAATTGGAAGCAGCTCACCAACCTGAACGCCGACGTCAAGCCGGCATGGGGCGAGATGCGGAATGTGCATTGGATGAACGGCGATACGCGTGTGCAAGGGTGGTTGATGCTGCCAAAGGATTTTGCGTCGAGGCAAAACCTATCCGCTCGTCGTTACTGTGCACGGAGGTCCGTCGGCCGCATGCATGTCGCGCTGGGACGAGCGCAGCATGGGCGCGCTCTCGGCGATGGGTTACTTTGCTCTCTGCCCCAACCCGCGCGGCAGCTACGGACAGGGAGAGCTATTCACGCAGGGCAACGTGAAAGATTTCGGCGGCGGCGACTTCCGCGACATCATGGCCGGCGTGGATGCGATTTCCAAGCAGTATCCCATCGACAGCAAGCGCATCGGCATTCGCGGACACAGCTACGGCGGATACATGACCATGTGGGCCGAGACCCAGACGCACCGCTTCGCCGCCGCAGTGGCGGGCGCCGGCCTTTCCGACTGGCTGAGCTACTACGGTCTCAACGATATCGACGAATGGATGATTCCCTTCTTTGGCGCATCGGTATACGACGATCCCAGCGGTGTACGCCAAGAGCGATCCCATGCACTTCGTCACCGCGGTGAAGACGCCGACGCTAATCCTGGTTGGCGATCGAGACGGTGAAGTTCCGATGGAGCAGTCGGTCGAATGGTGGCACGCGCTCAGCACTTCGCATGTGCCTACAAAGCTCGTGGTGTATCCGGATGAGGGCCATGCGTTCATTAAGCCCGCCGACGCCCGCGACTATACCTTGCGCACGCTAGAGTGGTTTGATGAGTGGTTCGCGAAAACGCAGTAGTCGTCCGTCTACACTATTCGTAGCGCAGAGCCTCAATAGGATCCAGGCGCGAGGCCCGGACGGCAGGCACCATCCCGCTCACCAGCCCAACTGCAGCGAGGATCAGCGTGGCCACGATCAGCGTGCCGGGAGCGATGACCAAACGAATGTCGCCAGCCTCCGCGTTCTTCGCCATCGCGCTGTACAGCGTAAGCCTTCCCACCAAAAGCGAAACCGCATAGGCCAGAATGACTCCCAGTGCGCCGCCGATGAAAGTGATGGTCAGAGACTCCGCCAGAAACTGAAGCAGGATGTGGCTTCTGCGCGCGCCCAGCGCCTTCTCCACACCAATCTCCCGCGTCCGTTGCGTCACCGACACTAGCATGATGTTCATCAGGCCAACCCCGCCGATGCCCAAGGTCAGCGTACCGATGAATCCCAGCAGAATCTTCAGCCCGAGAGTAATCATTTCGAACTGGCGGATCTGTTCCATCAGGTTAAATACATACATGGCTCGCCGGTCAATCGGGTTGAACTTGTGTTCTATGGCCATCACGGAGCGTACGGTGTGTTCCAGATCTTCATACGCAGGTGTTTCATAGTTAAACCAGATCGAGTCGAGATAGTGCGTATCTTTAACGCCGCTCATGGTGGTGAAGGGGACATAGATCACGCGATTGACGTTGTCATCACCGCCTTGCATCTTGGGGCCCAGGATCCCGATCACTTCCACGCTGAGCCCATCGATGCGAATCCGCTCGCCCAACGCGTTGCGTCCCGAGAAAAGCTTTTCCTTGGCCTCGGAGCCAATGACGGCGACGCGGGCGTGCTGGGTCTCGTCTTGCGGGTTGTAGAAGCGGCCCTGCGCCAGCTTGAGCGCGCGGATAGAAAAGACGTTGGGATAGTTGCCGGTGACATTGAAGGTGAACGTTCGTGTCTCGTATTGAATGTTCGCTTGCTTGTCGGATTCTGGGGTGATCTGCGCAATTTGCGGAATGTTGGTGGTGAGTGTCTCGATGTCGTCGAGCGTAAAGCGTATGGGAACGCCCGCTTTCTGGCCGCCAGCCTGCATCGAGCTGCGGCCGGGAGCCAGAATCATCAGCTTGGTGCCGAAGTTGGCGAAGATGTTGGCGCAAGCCTGGCCGAAGCCATTGCCGTAGGAGAGCAGCATCACAACCGTAGCGATTCCCCAAGCCATGCCGAGCATGGTAAGGGCGGTGCGGCGGCGGTTATGCCGCATCGCGCCGTAGGCCTCGCTGAGCAAATCACCAAACATATTCTCTAACTCTCACTCCTGCCGGAGCGCCTCGACCGGCGGCAGCATGGCAGCCTTGCGCGCCGGATACAGTCCGGCCACAACGCCGGCCAGCGTCAAGCACCCGATCGCGAGAATCGCCGACGCAGGCACCAGCTTGGGAGGATCAAAATTCCCCGGCGATTGCTGCGTACCCAGCAGCGCCATCAGCCCGCCCGCCAGCCCCATGCCGATCAACCCACTCAGCAACGTAAGCAGAACTCCCTCCATAAAAAACTGGAACAGGATGCTGCGATTCGTAGCTCCCAATGCCTTGCGCAGTCCGATCTCACGAGTCCGTTCACTCACCGCCACTAGCATGATGTTGATAACGCCAATGGCGCCTAGAGCCAGCGTCACCAATCCCACAGTGCCTAGAAACATGTTCATCGCATCGAAAATCTTCCCCATCATCTCAGCCTGCTCAACCGTGTCCAGGTTTTCGAACGCGTCTTCATCGCGGTAATCGAAACCGTGATTACGCGCGATGATCTTGTGCACCTCTTCCCGCGCCAGCATGTGCTCTGCCGGCACCCGCGGCTGATAGTTGATGAGCGAGATGGAGTTTTCATGATTCTCGCCCTTAAGCGGGAAAAAGGTCGCCATGGTCTGGAAGGGAATGTAGCCGCGCATGTTGGTCATGTTTTCATCGCCGCGGCCGATGCGCTTCACCGTGCCGATCACTTCAAACCTTATGTCATTCAATAGGATGAATGAACCCACCGCAGGTCGCCCTGAGAACAGGTTCCTGGTCAGCTCTTCGCCGAGCACAATCACGTTGCGCCTTTGCGCCTCGTCCAAACCATTCAGCCAGCGCCCCTGCTGCAGGGGGAGATACCGGATCTCATCATACTGAGGCTCCGTGCCGACGATCTGCCCGTTGGCGCTGGCGAATTCGCTCACCGCGTGCATGTCATCGCGATCCAGGAGTGGCGCAGCTTTGCGGACGTGGGGAGCTTCCTTGCGGATGTCCAGATAATCTTGATAGGTGAGCAGGTAGTTGCGGGCGGAGTTCATGCTGCCGGCAACCGTGGGCGCGCGGCCGGGAAAGATGAACATGATGTTCTCCCCGAATTCGGACAGCCCACGCTTGTTTCCCGAGCGGAAACCCTCGCCCAGACCGACGAGCAGCAGCAATGATCCCACACCCCAGGCGACCCCGAACATGGTCAGGAACGAGCGCAGCTTGTGCGCCCACAGCGTGCGGAAGATTTGCGCGAAAATATCCAGTATCATCCGCATAAAAACATTGTACCTTCGATGGGATTATCCGATTTGTTCTTTCCCGACCGGACGAACCGCCCTTTACCACGGCTTCCCGCTCGCGGAGAAAGCCGCTGACTCTACCGGTTAGACGAAGCGGGAGAGAATTAAAGATAAAAGATAAGGTCTGTGATGGCAATTGTGCCGTTCTGTGCGTAGCCTCGCTCGACGAGCAGCGCTAGCTGACAAGTTGAGCGAACTTGTCGAGGTCGATGTTTCCGCCAGACACGATGGCGACGATCTTGCCGGAGCCGGCACGGCCTGACAGACAAGCTGCAACCGCACAAGCTGCAGCACCTTCGATAATCACCCGGTTCCGCTCCGCCACCACTTTCATGGCGTTCGCCGCTTCCGTCAGAGTGACCACCAACGATCCATCCAGCAGCTTGCGCGCCAATTCGAACATCCCGGGAAATACCGTCTTGCTGCCGATGCCATCGACGAACGATGGCCTATATTCGACTGCTCGCGGCTCACCACCTGCAAGCGATGCAGCCAGCGGAGCGGCAGTTTCAATCTCGGCGGCATAGATACGCACTCGGGGCGCAAGCTCTCGTAATACCGCGGCGATGCCGCATGACAATCCTCCACCACCCCAGGGAATTACCACAGCGTCTAAATCGGGCAGATCCTCCAACAGTTCCAGCGCGATCGTGCCATTACCCGCCATCACGTCCGGATCGTCGAAGGCGTGGATGAAGGTGGCGTCGATGCCCGGGTAGGAGCGAGTCTCAAAAGTTCGCCACCACTCGGCAAAAGGAACTTTGATTACGCGCCCGCCCATGCGTTCGACGGCTTGAATTTTCGTAGCCGGAGCGGTGTCAGGAGCGATAATCGTTGCGCCAACTCCGATTCGCTGAGCGCAGAAAGCCACGCCTTGGGCCATGTTCCCGGCGGAAGCGGTTAAAACGCCGCGCGTGAGCCGCTCGCGCGGGGTCCGCGCCATGACGTTGGCGGCTCCGCGGATCTTGAACGACCCGATCGGTTGCAGGTTTTCTAACTTCAGATAGATGTTCGCAGGCGCCTCCGCATTGCACCGGATGAGCGGAGTGTGCAGGGCAACCGACGCAATGTTTCGCCGCGCTTCTTGCGCCGCGGCGGATGTGATCGCCATTTCGATATCTTAACGGCTACGAAGGGATCAGCGCATCCGGTGGATTCTTCCAGGTCAAGTTTCCGTCGGACTCGGCGGGAACCCTTGTATGGGAAGCGTTCGGCTTTCTGAGACGCCGCGTTCTCAGTGAACAAGTTGATTATTGGAACCACATTGACCAAAAATCGCTTATATACGGTTCTGACTTGAATCACAACCCAGGTTTCTGCTAGAAATACTGGAGATGTCGCTGGCGGCTGCCAGGCAGCCCGCGAGTAGTTTTTTCGGAAGTGAGTGCCAGCTTCTGATAACTGCGGCGACCTTATCGGGTCTTGCAGAACCGGGGCGTTTTCCCGCTTGCGAAAGACGGGAACGGGATAATTGTTAGCTAATCCGGCGCCCTGTCGAGATTCGTTCTGAACGGTTCTCGCCGGGCGTAAAACATCGAACCTCCGTAACACGCTTTAGGAGTTTCCGGTGGCCCTACATCCCAGGTTCCGAAGTGCTCAGCCAAGAGCGGGCATAGGTTTGCCCCCTTCCACTGCTTCTCCTACTCCTGCCACGAAAACTCGGGCAACCTCATCTCTTGTCCGCGTTCTTTTACCAAAACCCCAAAACACCGCATACGCCGGAGGAAGATAATGGCGACCAATCTTGTTCAAATCGACAATGATGAAGAAATCAAGCAGCGCCTGGAGGCCGAGCGCAACAGGCTCCGCAAGATCGCTGGCTTGGACCAGCCCACACATTTTCACCGTCCTGTTGAGAGGGCTTTTACAGCCGAGGAACGTAATCAGGTCACGATTCTGTTTGGCGGCTTTACCTGGAAGCATGAGGACTTGATCCGCGCGGTCTTTCAGGGTTGTGGCTACCGCTGCGAAAAACTGCCCGTTCCCAACGTCGCCGCCTTTCAGACCGGCAAAGAGTTCGGCAACAACGGCCAATGTAATCCCACCTACTTCACCGTGGGCAATCTGGTGCAGTACCTTCAGTTTTTGGAGAAGGAAGGGTTGTCACGGGAAAAGATTCTGAACAACTTCGTCTTCTTCACCGCGGGCTCCTGCGGTCCATGCCGCTTCGGCATGTACGAGGCGGAATATCGCTTCGCGCTGAAGAACGCTGGCTTCGACGGTTTTCGCGTCCTCCTGTTCAAAGACAGTGACGGGATTAAAGCCGCCTCCGGCGAGCCTGGCCTGAAATTCACCATCGATTTCGGTTTCGGGATGCTGAATGCCATGCATCTCGGCGATGTGATCAACGACATGATCTACCAGATCCGTCCGTTTGAAGTGAACAAAGGCGAAACCGACCGTGTGTTCCGGGAAATGGTGGATGGACTTTGCGAGGATCTCAGGGATCGCGATTCTTTCGAGATTGAGCAGCGCGCGCCCAATTGGCTCAAGCCGAAATTCAAGAGCAACAAGGTGCTTAGAAATACTGCCAACGTTTTCGGCAAGATGCATGAGCACATGTGGGGCAAAGACTATCTCGATGCTCTGCATACCGCCCGCGACCGCGTGAATCGCATCGAAGTGGACCGCACCAAGGTCAAGCCGGTAGTGAAGATCACGGGCGAGTTCTGGGCGCAGATCACAGAGGGCGATGGCAACTTCCACATGTTTAATTTCCTCGAGCGCGAAGGCGCTCAGGTAATCGTGGAACCGATCGCTACCTGGGTGGCTTACCTGATGTACCAGGCAAAGGCGCACGCGATTGCGAAGTGGCCGGTGAATCGCCCGCATCGCAATCCGGAGTGGTATGAACTCAAGAAGAATTTAGCGAACTACTTTGGCTTGCACAAGAAACTCTGGGGCATCGGTTTTGGGGAAGGCGCCTGGAAGTATTTCTACCACCGCACCATCAAGAACATGGGTGGCATCACGCACCACTTGGTGCCGCAGACGGAGTTGGCCGAAATGGCTCACCCGTTCTATAACCAGTTCGCACGCGGTGGCGAGGGACACCTTGAGGTAGGCAAGAACGTCTACTACACCGTGCACAAACTGTGTCACATGGTGCTGGCCCTGAAACCCTTTGGCTGCATGCCTTCTTCGCAGTCCGACGGAGTGCAATCGGCGGTGGTCAACAAGTTTAAGGACATGATCTTCCTGCCGATCGAAACCTCCGGCGAAGGCGAAGTGAACGCCCATAGCCGCGTACAGATGGCGCTGGGCGAGGCCAAGGTGAAAGCCAAGACCGAGTTCGAACAATGTCTGAAATCCACAGGCAAGAGTTTGGACGAGATCCGCGAATACATCGCCGAGCATCCTGAGTTGAGGCGGCCCTTCTACCATGTTCCGCATCGCGAGGGCGTTGCTGGAACAGCTGCGCAGTTCGTTTTGCACGTAAGCGATCGCATGGACAAGAGCACTCGGCTGTGGAGGCGCTCGCGCGTCCCCGGCATCGCCGTGCCAAACGCCGCGTAAGACTCACTGCCATCTCGCCGGCTGGTTATTTGCCGGCGAGATGGCGGTCACCGCAATCAAGAAACCGCTTTTTACGATTTACCGGAGAGACAATGCACGACCATCTGGGACAGCAATCGAAGCCGCAGCTAATGCAAATAGCTCCCGCGCCTCCGCAAAGGCCGCACGATCATCACACGGAATTCATGGTGGGGCTCGACGTGGGCTCAACCACGGTCAAGGCGACGGTCGTGGATGCCGCGACCGACAAAGTGCTTTGGCAGGACTACCAGCGCCATGAGACCAAGCAGCCGGAAAAGACGCTGGAATTCCTGCGGCGCATGGAGAAAGAAGTCGGCATCAATCGGCACAACACGCGCATGTTCATGACCGGTTCCGGCGGCGGCGCGATTGCCGATCAGATCGGCGCCAAGTTCGTGCAGGAAGTCACCGCGGTTTCGCTCGCCGTCGAGAAGATGCATCCGGAAGTCTACTCGGTGATCGAACTCGGCGGTCAGGATGCGAAGATCATCGTCTTTAAAGACGACGACGAAACCGGCCGCAAGAAGAAAATCCCTTCGATGAACGATAAGTGCGCCGGCGGCACTGGCGCGGTCATCGACAAAATTAATGCCAAGCTCAAGATTCCGGCCCCGGAACTCTGCGAGCAGAAGTATCACGGAATCAAACTCCATAAAGTTGCCGGCAAGTGTGGGGTCTTTGCCGAGACCGATATCAACAGCCTGCAGAAGGTTGGCACTCCGTCGGATGAATTGATGGCGTCGCTGTTCGAAGCCATCGTTCTGCAAAACTTGAGCGTCCTTACCCGCGGCCACACGCTGCGGCCGCACGTGCTGCTCCTGGGTGGTCCCAATAGCTTTATTCGCGGGATGCGCGAAGCCTGGCAGGCGAACATTCCCCGCATGTGGCAGGAACGCAAGGTCACGATTCCAGACGGCGCAAAGCCCGAAGACCTGATCAAAGTTCCGCAGAACGCTCAATATTTTGCCGCCATGGGCGCGATTGAATTCGGCAAAAGCGAAGAAGATTGCGTCGGTTGTTACCAGGGATATGAAAAGCTGATGCACTACATCGAGTTCGGGCGCCAGGAAGAGAAAGCCAAGTCCGGCGCCAAAGGCCTAACCACAAGCGAAACCGAACTCGACGAATTCAAAGTTTCCTACCGGCGCAAGAAGTTCACGCCCGTAGCATTCCACACCAACCAGACGGTTGGTGGGTTCATCGGCATCGACGGCGGTTCCACTTCAACCAAGGCCGTGTTGCTCGACGAAAAAGGCGAAATTCTTTGCAAAGCCTACCAGCTCTCAAACGGAAATCCGATTCAAGACACCATCGAAATGTTTGAGAACCTGCGTGGCCAGGTGGAAGCGCAGAAAGCGAAGCTGGAAGTGCTCGGAGTCGCCACGACCGGCTACGCGAAGGATATTCTGAAAGACGTCTTGCACGCGGACGTAGCGCTGGTTGAGACCGTGGCGCATACGGAATCGGCTCTCAAGTTCTACGAAGATCCGCATGTCATCGTTGACGTCGGCGGGCAGGACATCAAAATCATCATCCTGCACAACGGCCGCGTCAAAGATTTCAAACTCAACACCCAATGCTCGGCGGGCAACGGATATTTCCTGCAATCGACCGCGGAAGGTTTTGGATTGAGCGTTGAGCAATACGCCGATCTGGCCTTTTCCGCGCAATCCATGCCGATTTTCGGCTATGGATGCGCCGTCTTCATGCAATCGGACATTGTCAATTTCCAGCGTCAGGGCTGGCGCGCCGAAGAAATTCTGGCCGGCTTGGCAGCGGTGCTGCCGAAGAACGTGTTCCTCTACGTGGCCAGTATTCCCAATCTCGCGGCGCTGGGTACGCGTTTCGTTCTGCAGGGCGGCACACAAAACAACATGGCGGTGGTGAAGGCGGAAGTGGACTTCATCCACAACAGCTTCCGCGCGGCTGGCAAAAAGCCGGAAATCATTGTCCACGAATTCTGCGGCGAATCCGGGGCCATCGGCGCTGCGGTTGAGTCTGTCCGCCTGTGGCGCAATGGACTGCAGACATCGTTTGTCGGACTCGAAGCGGTTCGCAAAATTGAATACCGCACGACGCGCAACGAGAGCACCCGCTGCAATTTCTGCAAGAACAATTGCCTCCGCACCTTCATTGATATTCGCACCGTCCCGAAGGACGACCTGGCTTTCGTGCCCATCCAGAAAGTCACCAAAGTCCCGCTCATGCACGGCGAGCAGCGCCTCATCATCGCCACCTGCGAAAAAGGTCTGGTGGAAGATGTCAACGACATGAAGGACATCAAGGCGGGAATCGACCAGATCAAAGATAAATATCCGAACTTCGTTGATTTTGCTGCCCACGAAGTGTTCCGCCCGGTTAACGCCGAGAGCGTAGCCGATCCGATCCCAGTAACCACATTCTGGAACAAGACTGGTAAAGAACGCATCCCGCTCATGAAAGAGCGCAAGAAACTTCGCGTCGGCATTCCGCGAGTTCTAAACATCTATACCTACGCGCCGCTCTTCAACGGATATCTTGAAAGCCTGGGCGTGCAGCCCGAAAACATTATTTATTCCGACTACACCAGTTCCGATCTTTACCGCGCCGGCGCCAGCCGCGGCGCGATCGATCCCTGTTTCCCCGCGAAGATCGGAATTTCCCACGTGTACAACCTGATCCAGGAGAAGCACCGCAAGAAGCCGCTCAATGTGATCTTCTTCCCGATGTACGACGTGCTGACTTCGCCCCTGGTGAAGATCGTGGGTGCGAACGCCTGCCCAACGGTTACCGCTACACCAGAGACGGTGAAGGCTGCATTCACAAAAGAGAACGACGTGTTCGCCGAGCACAATGTGAAGTACGTGGATCCAGTCCTCAACTTTGCCGACCGCAAGCTGTTTGCCCACCAGATGCTGCAGGCCTGGCAGCCAATCCTGGGTTTGTCACAGGAAGAGAACGACCGCGCGGTCGAAGTCGGCTACAAAGCGCTGGCGGATTACGAAGCCAGCATCCGCAACCGCGCCCGCCAGGTCCTCGATCAACTGGAACGCGAAGATCGCATCGGCATTGTGATGTTGGGGCGCCCATATCATCACGATCCCGGCCTGAATCACGAGATTATGGAGGAGTTTCAAAAGCTCGGCTACCCAATCTTCTCGCAAAACACTTTGCCGCTCGATGAAGACCTGCTGGAGCGCTTGTTCGGCGAAGAAGTTCGCGCCGGCATTATCAGTCACCCGCTCGATATCACCGATGCTTGGAAGAATTCATATTCCTGCAGCACCAACCACAAAGTTTGGGCGGCAAAGTTCACTGCCCGGCATCCCAACCTGGTGGCGCTGGAAGTTTCCAGCTTCAAGTGCGGCCACGATGCGCCTATCTATGGCGTAGTCGAGGGCATTATCGAGCAATCCGGCACTCCTTACTTCTGCTTCAAGGATCTGGATGAGAACAAGCCCACGGGCTCGATCAGGATTCGCGTCGAGACCATCGATTACTTCCTGCGGCGCTACCGCGAGGAGGTTATCCGCAAGCGCAAAGCAACTGAAGAAATCGAGGCGCAGTTAGCGGCGCTGGAGGCGGAACTGCGAGGACAAACCGCATCTGAAGCTCCCCGAACTCCCGCAATTCGAGCAAGAGGCGCAGACAATGGCGGCTGACTAGAACCCGTCTCATAAATCGCTCACAACTTGGACGGGCCCGCACGACCCCGTTTCATAGCTTGACTACGTGATAGAGTCCGAGAGTTACTGCGTGCCTGGCTCTTGGGGGATAGCCGCGCCATCTGAACGCGGGTCTCCTGCAGCAAAGTTGACCTCCCGGCTGCTGTCACGGACGACAGCTGCCCCCTGGCCTACCGAAAAGGAGAAAGGTTCGAGCAGTTGGATCTGGTGGCCCCGTTGCGTGAGACCACTACGGATATCGGCAGGGATGGTCTCTTCCATTTCGACATCGCAACCCTCAAACGTTCCTTTTGTGAAGCGGGGCTGTTCAAGTGCGGCCTGGACGTTCATACCATAATCAACGACGTTGGCGACGAACTGGGCGTGGGCCTGAGCCTGGTTCCAGCCGCCCATGATGCCGAAGCCGATATGGATCTCGGCCTTCTCCATGAAGGCCGGAATGATGGTGTGGAGAGGACGCTTATGTCCGGCGAGCGAGTTAGGCAAGCCGGGAGCGAGCTGAAAGAGATCTCCGCGGTTCTGGAAAGAGAAGCCAAGTCCTGGGGCGACAAGGCCGGTGCCATAGCCGGCATAGTTGCTCTGGATGAGCGAGACAATGTTGCCGTCCTTGTCGATGGTTGAGAGATAAATGGTGGAATTGCCGTGCTTGTCCAGTTCCGCCGAGATGTCCGAAGGAACCACTTGGCAGGCCGCCTTCTTCATGTCGATGAGCTTCGCGCGCTTGTCGGCGAGACTCTTGGAGATGAGCTCACCGACTGGGATCGGCGTGAAGCGCGGATCTCCGACGTATTTGTACATGTCGGCGTAAGCGAGCTTCTTCGCCTCAATCATTACGTGGATAGCATCGATGGAGTTATGGCCATACTGGGACATGGGGAAGTGCTCCATGATATTGAGCATGGAAAGCGCGGCAATCCCTTGGCCGTTGGGGGGCAGTTCATAGACCGTCCATCCACGGTAGGTAGTGGAGACCGGCTCAACCCACTCGGGCTGGAAGTTACTGAAGTCTTCGACGGTGTGAGTCCCACCGTGGGCATCGAGGAACTTGACCATCGTTTCAGTCATGGTGCCGTTGTAGAAAGCATCGCGGCCATGCTCGGCGATCTGGCGAAGCGAGTTGGCCAGAGCGGGGTTCTTGAACAAATCACCAGGCTTTGGAGGACTGGGCCAGATGTCGAAGGTCTCTTTGTAGCCCGGCTGGTTTAGAAGACTTTCGTCGATCCAATAGCGGGCATTGCGCTCGGCCAGCGGGAATCCATTCTGCGCGTAGAAGATGGCTGGGGCCAAGAGTTGGCCGAAGGGTAAACTTCCGAAACGAGTGCGCATAGCGTCCCATCCGGCAACGGCGCCGGGAATGTCGATGGTCTCCGCGCCGATCGGGTTCATTTTGGTGACGCCTTTGGATTTGAGGTAATCGATAGTCAATGCCTTGGGCGTCCAGCCGCTAGAGTTGAGTCCATAGACTTTGCCGGTTTTGGATTCGTAGTAGAGCATGAAAAGATCGCCACCTATGCCATTGACGTAAGGCTGAACGACGCCCATGACGGCGTTGGCCGCGATGGCCGCATCGATGGCGTTACCGCCTTCCTCCAGGATGTGAGCTCCGGCCTGGGAGGCGAGAAACTGTGGGGTTGAGACGATGCCGAACTTCGTGACCACCATGGAGCGGCCCTGTCCGGGCACCGAGGAGAACTGCTGCGCAAGGACAATCATCGAGCTAAGTAGCAGTGCGGCGAGACATGCGAAACGTTTCATGTCACTTCCTTAAGTGGAGCGGGGTTCGGTTCTTTGGAAATTTCGCCAGGTCACCGCCGGCCAGCTTCTCAACGACGCGGTAGCGCGAGATGGTTTGGCCGATCACTCGGAGATCCCAAGCTCTCGCATCGACTCATCTTACGAACGCGGCATCCGCCAGTCAACGAATGTCGCGGAATCTGTTTTCGGCTAGACGTTGGGCGGAGAGATCGCCACCTGCTACTGCAACTTCGCGTACTCCGCCTTAGCTTGCTTCAGGATGGGGATGTTGGGATCCGCATTCTTCCAGGTTGCAAAAAAATCATCGTAGGCTTTGCGGCTGTTTTTGGAATCGCGTTGTTTCGCATAAGCCTGCGCCAGGCCGAGTTGCGAGAGCGGCTCAAATGGTTCCCAGTCCGGCCAACCAGGGTTGTCAATGACCGTCTGGAAGTCGGCGACGGCCTTGGCCTGATCTCCCGCGGCCATATAGGCGCGAGCGCGATTGTAGGAGACTACGACATTCGGAAACTGCGTGACAGGAGAGAGTAAGTCCACAGCGGCCCCGAAATTTCCCCGCGCTCGCTGGATGGTGGAGTGAATGACGGGAAGGAGGACCTTCTGCTGGAAAGTGTCCTCGGGGGAGAGTTCATTCAGTTTCGCGGCGAGTGCCTCTGCGGGGGATGTGTCGGCGGCCTGTCCGAGAGCATGCGAGCACTTAAAAAGTCCGAGAGCGCTATTATTCCCAGCTTCGTCGGCCTGGGCACACAGTCTGCGGGCTAATTCATAGTTCCCGAGATAGGCCTCCTCGTCGGCATGGTAGGCGAGCTCTGTGGCCACGTTTTCCATTTGGTTGGCCTTTCTCTGACGACTAACCAGAGTATCGCTGAGGGTACGAAGTGTTGCGACGTCGCCGCGAAGGAATGCCATCTGCATCTGGAGATGGACCCAGGCCGAATCCTCGCCGGAAGTCTCGCGAGCAAGCCGGTCCATGGTAGCGGTATCGTGCTCGATGAAAGCGATGCGGTAACGCAACTTCAACTGAAACGGAGTGAAAGAACCCTGCTGGCGCCATTGGTCAAGCATTGTCTTGGCTTCGTCGATTCGCCCGAGGATCATGAGTGCCTGGCTGGCATTGGAGTTGTGCTGAGCGGACGGCACAGGGGAATGAGCGATAGCCCACTGGAACTCCTGCAATGCCTCTTGGGTTCTGCCCATCTGCGCATATGCGATGCCCAACAGGTTGGCGGCATCCACGCTGCGTGGATAGACCTGCCGGTACAAAAGAGCTACGGCAATTGCCTTCTCCACGTCGCCGGTGATGGCCGAATAGTAAAGGGTAGTAGTTTGAAAATTTTCCTCTTGCGTGAGGCGCCGATCCTTTAGTTCAAAGGCCCTGGCAAAATCTGCCTTGGATTCCTGGCCGTCGCCGAGACTGTGATGTGTTCTGCCAAGCAGGTCGTACGCCAAGCAAAACTGGGGATCCAGTTCGACAGCCCTTTCAAAAAATGGGATGGCTTCCCGGCGCTTTCCGGAGCGGTAGAGCATAAGCCCGGAGCGGTAGGCTTGCAGAGCGTCGAGGGAACTGGTGGTGGCAAGGTCAAGGGGCGCATCGAATTTTTGGAGAGAGCTTAGATCCTCGCCAAGCCGTTTTCGCAACTGCGAGCCGGCTTTGCCCAGGGCAGCGACGACTTGATCCTTGTTGTTTGCCTCGGCTTGCTGCCGCGCGATGAGTTTTTGGTTGTGCGCATCCATCGCATCCAGGGTGATGACATAGGTGCTGCCGATCGAGGCAATTTCCGGCACAACCAGGGCCTTGCAGCCCACGGCGTTTACAGATTTCGACGCCCAGATCTTCAGTCACGCGCTCATCGGGATTGCGGCGCATCATCCGCATGGTAGAGGCGACGTCAGCCTCTGAAAGAACGCTGAGGAACGGGGATTCGGTAAGTTTGACTTCGAGAGGTTTGTCGAGGGAGTTGTCAAAGATGGGGTCGCCGGTCTTATTGACAAAATTCGCGAGAAGGATGACATCTGTCCCGGTCAGCACAGGTCGGGCGAAGAAGACGCGCCTTGAAGCTACGGCCACAACAAGAAAAAGGACGAAAGCAGCAACCCCAAGAACACGCCAGCGCTTGGTCAATGAGAGTGGCGTTGGTAAGGAAACAACCGCGAGCTTTTCATGGACAGCGACGGGTGCGGTTAAGTCTCCGTTTTCGACTCGAGCGATGAACCGGTAGCCGCGGCGGGGAGAGTCTCGATGTAGCGGGGTTCCTCGGCTGAATCGCACAGCGCGTCGCGCAGCTTCTTGACGGCGCTGTTCAGACCGGTATCGAAGTCAACAAAAGTGTCGCCGGGCCAGAGTTTCTGGCGAAGCTCCTCGCGCGTAACCAGGTCGCCGGGATGCTCGAGTAAAAGCGAGAGTACCTGGAAGGGCTGGCCATGAAGCTTTAGCCGGATGCCGTGCTTGCGCACTTCACCCGAACGCATGTCCACTTCAAAGGCGTCGAATCGCGCCCTGCGGGTTCGGTCGGTGGCCTCCATAGCAGGCGCCCCCAGATGGCCAGTAGTCTATCACCACTGCTTATCACCTAAGGAATATGTGCGGGAGTGCCTACAAGCCGCCTGCATTCAGAGAGTTGCACGATCAGAACAAAAACACCCGCAAACCATACGCCGACCATTGCGCCTCAAGCGACTTCGCGCCAATGTCGCGGGACGCAAGGCTAGCTTTCTGCATAACGACTGAGCATGACGGAGCAACAGAGATACGAGCTCTAGTTCGAGCCGAAAAAAGGAGAATCAAAAATGAACAAGTTCGGAAAGTATTTTCTTCTCGTGACAGGTTTCGCGCTCCTTGCGACTTTTGCCCGCATTCCAGGGGCCGTCATCAACGTTCATGCCCACAACCAAAGCTGTAGCGTTGCCAGCCTCAAAGGGACCTATGCCTGGCGCAGGTCGGGCGATGAACAAAAACATGGGTGGCCCTGTTGCCGAGATGGGCCTCGACTTCTTTAACGGAGACGGGACGCGCGGCATCACTCGCTCGACCGGAACCAGCTACCCTGAATCCTACGACTGGACCAATGTCCCGTGGCCGAACGGAAGCTACACGGTCGATCCGGATTGTACCGGCTCGCTCTTCAATGCAAGTGGCACAAAATCCAGCAACATCATTGTCCTTGACGGAGGCAAGAGATTCTCCGTGATGAGCTTTGAGCCGGACAAAGTTGTCACCGGAGAGGGAATAAAGCTGGAGGAGGAGAAAGACTAACGGTGTGCGCTGACTAAGTTGGATGCACACTTCTCCATTTGAAGCGGTTGTGCATCTCGCCGGCGGCGGTCGGTGATGTGGAAGTGGGTAACTGGAACGGCAGGGTGCCATGAAAAGCGAAACAGTACTAGTGAGAAAACTCGCGGTTGGGGGCATTGTGAGCCTTTTGCTCCTTGCCGGATGCGGAGGCGGCACGAGTCCGTCGCCTACATCCAGCGGATCTAATACCACTCCAACTATCACCACACTCTCGCCGAACAGTACCGTTGCTGGCGGAGCGGCTTTCACGCTCACAATCAATGGGACGAATTTCGTCGCAGCTTCTACGGTTAACTTCGGCGGGTCGGCGCCCGCCACCACCTTCGTCAACTCCACGCAATTGACTGCGGCCATCCCTGCTGCCAGCATCGCCTCAACCGGCACGCCCGCCGTGACAGTGACCAACCCCGCTCCCGGCGGTGGCACCTCCAAGGCGATTAACTTCACCATCACCAGCGGCCTTAACCCCGTCCCGACGATCAATTTACTCTCTCCAAGCTGCGCTCCCGCAGAAGAGCCCGTTCAGTTGGAGGTAGTTGGGACAAATTTTGTGACCGGTTCAGTCGTGCGCTGGAACGGCAGCGACCGGCCGACCACTATGGATGCCATTAACGCGACTCATTGCTCAGATTTCGGCGAGTGACGTTGCCGCAGCCGGGACAGCCGCGGTCACAGTCTTCAACCCTGGACCCGGCGGGGGTAGCTCGAACACGTCGACCTTCACCATAACGACAGGAGCTGTTGATCCGCAATCAATCGCTGTGGACCCTGCCGGAAAGTTCGCCTATGTGGCGAGTGAGGGCTGCGATTTTTATGGCTACGTGTCCATGTACACGATCAACCCCACCACCGGGGCCCTAGCGTCCATAGGACCACCGGTGCCTACAAATGACGAATTTACCGACTCCGTGACCGTAGATCCTTCTGGCAAGTTCGCCTACGTGGCGAGTTCGGGGGATGTGTGGGATATCGATTTTGGCAGCGTCTGTGACGTACACCATCAATCCCACGACCGGGGCCTTAACGTCCACCACAGGAGGGATAATCGGAACAGGGATAAACGGAACTCCGGAGTTTTTCAATTCGGTGGCGGTGGATCCATCCGGCAAGTTCGCTTATGCGGCGGATGGGGGAGCTTTCCCGCCGGGCAGCTTCGGCGGTGATTCCAGCGTCTCGATGTACGCCATCAACAGCACTACCGGGGCCTTGACGTCCATTGGGATCATCGCCGCAGGAGCAGGTCCCGACTCCGTGGCCGTGGATCCTGCGGGCAAGTTCGCCTATGTAACGAATTTCGACTCGAACGACGTCTCCATGTACACCATCGACGCCACGACTGGGGCCTTAGCGTCCACAGGGACGATTGCTGCGGGAACAGGCCCTGTCTCCGTAGCCGTGGATCCTGCGGGCAAGTTCGCCTATGTGGCAAATTGGACGTATGACACGGAACGTAGCGTCTCGATGTACACCATCGACGCCACGACCGGGGCCCTAACATTTATAGGGTCGATTGCCGCAGGAACAAGCCCTTTCTCCGTAGCCGTGGATCCTGCGGGCAAGTTCGCCTATGTGGCAAATTGGACGGGGAATGACACGGACGGTAGTGTCTCGATGTACACCATCGACGCCACGACCGGGGTGTTAACGCCTTCAGGAACGATAGCTACGGAGCTATCTCCTACCTCGATAGCCATCCATCCGTCCGGAAAGTTCGCCTATGTGACGAATTCCGGCTCGAACAGCGTCTCCATGTACAGCATTGATAGTGCCACCGGTACCTTGACGCTCATAGGGACAATAGGCACATGAAGAGGCCGGCTCTAAGCAAGAAAAAACAGTGACGCGACAGTTCGACAGAAAAAGTGAGGCAAACACCGATGGATACGGGAGATAAAAATCTGGCGGAGAGGGAGGGATTCGAACCCTCGGTACAGGTGTTAGCCCGTACAACGGTTTAGCAAACCGCCGCATTCGGCCACTCTGCCACCTCTCCGGCGTGCGGTTTTCATTAGCTTAACACAGCTTTCGCGACGGTCTTGGCCGCAACTGTTCCCCTCGCGATCGGCCGACGGAAACATCACAGTCTGTTCGGGTTTCGTAACAGGATTAACTTTGTCGCACGGCCGAGCGCAAATTGGTGAAAAACTCTCAGCAACTGAGGGGGAGGAGTGGATCCGAAAAGCTGCCCGCGCTGCGGCGGTACCGGATATGTTGCCAGGCCCGTGGATATCAAGGGTAAATCCGAGGGCGTTGCCTTTATCCGGTCGAAGTGTCCGACTTGTGCCGGCAGCGGACGGAAAACTTCTGTGCCTCCTACAACTACGGGCTGACCGCACGGCCTGTGGTGCTTGCGAAAACGTACGAGCCCGGAGCGTCACCTGCTCCCGCCTTGAAGTGGCGATCCGGGCCGCACGTTTCTTGATTGGCCGGGCAGTTCACGCGATGCCGGCCGTTTTGCTGCGGACACGGCGCCGGCCAGCCGACGCGGTTTCGATCCGATTGCGTCCAGCGGCTTTCGCGCGATAGAGCGCTTTATCCGCCGCCTGAATGACTTCTTCCGCGGAAGGATTTCCTCCCCTCGAGCTGGCAACTCCGATGCTTGCCGTCACCGAGAGTTCGTCAGACGGCGCCGTGCGCGCCAGTTGCCGGATGGCGTGGCCGGCTTGAGCGCGTCCGCGGACTCGCTGGTTGCGGCGGTCGGGGCCGCGCGCCTCCTGCCGGCGTTCCGGTCCGCGCAGGCGAAGCGCGCTGGCTTCAATCTCGGCGCGCAACTTTTCCAGATGCTCCATGATGTCGGCCGTACTCTTGCCAGGAAAAAGAATGGCAAATTCTTCCCCGCCACAACGGTAGGCTTGTCCTCCACCCGAGACTCTCGCCAGCCGGGACGCAACCATGCGCAGCACCTGATCTCCGGTGTCGTGACCGTACGTGTCGTTGCAGCGCTTGAAGTGATCGATGTCGACCATGGCGATGGAATAAGGCGGCTGCAGTCGAAGCAACGCATCGTGAAAAGCGCGGCGGGAAGGCAGGGTCGTGAGTTCGTCGTGATAAGCGAGCAGATAGGACGTCTCCACCACCGCGCCTGCCAGGATGAACGCAGCGGCTGCGAAATACGCGGTTGGGATTCGTCCCACGCCTCCAAAATAGAGCGAGAGAAAGCAACCGGCCAGCGCCCACAGCAGCCCACTCTCCGCGGGTTTGTGCAACAGCAGAAAGCGCGTCAGCAACAACACTGCCGCAGCCGCGAAAGCCAGCACCGTGGCGAACGGCAACGGAGCCGGCAGCGCGGGATGGTGCAGCGCGCGCGCGCCGCCGCCGCCAACGGCTGAGGCCGGCAGAGGACTCCTACAAACACGGATTGAACGAACAATAATAAGGTGGGAGGCGCGATACTCGAAAAACTGAATCCGCGTTCCCTATGAAGCGAGAGCAGAACGAAGTTAAGCGGCAAGAGCAGGCCCACGGCGGCGAGCGCGATGCTTCCGGGGCTGCCGGCCGGGACGTGTCCTGAAGTGAATGAACCTGAAGCAGATAAGGAAGAGAAGTAGGAGATTGCTTCCTGGGCGAGGAACACGACCAGCAAGGCGAAGAAGATGCGGCTGGAATGAAATCGCCAGGCCAGCAGCAGGCCCGCGATCGCCGCGGTGTAGAAAGCGTAGGTGATGAGCGTCGACGCTGGGTGTGACCAGGCCGGTGTGCAGCAAAACCGCAACCGCCGCCAGACAGATGCCGGGCGTGAGCAGCGACTTCATCGGAATTTTGGTCCCGGCGTTGATGGGAACGTCCTCAGGCTCGCAGAGTTCTGCGGATTATGTCTTTATATTATCGCTGGAGGTGCGGGACGGGAGTAATTGACCGGGCGGGTTCGGAGGGGCTCCCTTCAGGATCGGGCTTGGGTCGCTCAGAACAATGGAAATATAATCGAAATTATCAGATTCACGTGCCCGCGCAACCATTTCAAAATGACGACATCTAACTAACGGGACCGCTTTAGGCTTCACCCCAGCTTCTCGGCTACGCGCATTTTGCGCAAACTAACAAATCGGTGAATGCCCTAAATTGACGGTGAAGTTAGGATGACCGTTCGTGCCCATGGCCCATCCCTAGGGTGGGCCTCATTTCCTAGCGTTTCTTCTTCGGCATCTGCGCGATCTTGCTCGGTGCTGGGATTGTTGGCTCTGGGGTGCGTAGGTTCTCTGGCAGAGTTGCGCGAATTTGCTGTCTGGCTTTACCTGTTTCCTTCTTTAACAGTTCCCACAGCCCATCTACCAAGGCATCATTTAGTCGAACACGGGTTCGGGTGCCCTCATCGCCGCTCGCCTCTCTAGCGATGGCAATCTGATGCCACGCCTCGTACTCCTCGCGCGTTAGACGGACCGTGGTTTCCTTTGCGTTCTTCGGAACGTGTGGCTCTTTAGGCACCGGATCAATTTCCTTATTGACGCACGTTCTGATGTTATGACATTGTAACGTTATGGCGTTACAACATCGCAACGTCAGAACGTCAAATCCACTGAATTTTAGCTCTTCGATCTGGTAGCGTATACGGTTGGTGTTCAGGAGCTACCTATGACGAAGAAGAAAGAGCCGAAGATGGCGCACCCGAATCCCGCCCTGGACGCGTTAACTGAAGAGTTCGAGAACATCATCGAGCACGCGGCGGAGCAGGTTGATGAGGAAGAACTGGCAGAGCGGGAGCGGAAGGCGGATGAGTTTATTGAGAGTGTCCGAGCTCGCGCTTCGCGTCGAGAAAGAGCTTAATGATGTATTTCTGCTGTTCTTCGGACACGTTTGGGTCGATCAGCTTAGCCAGCGCGACCGCGTCGTCGGGGGTTCCAAACTTGATGAGGAAGGGCAGTTTGCGCTTGACCTGAAACCAAGTAGGACGCGGTTTTTTAGGCTCACTCTCGGTTGTCATCGAAGTCATTCCTTTGCAGAATCTCTCTATTGGTAGCCCTTCGCCAGTGCCTAAAAAGGTGCTCTTGCGCCGTACGCTTCATGGGATCTGCCCCGAAGCGCTCTTTGGTTGGGGTGATGTGGGCCCTTTTCCCTCGATTGCTTTGGGAGCACGAGTCGTGCGCTTCGAGTCGCTCACCTTTTGTCGACTGTTGTATCGGAAATCGAACTCGTTTCCGTGCTGCTGTAAATCCTTTCTGATGGCGTGTTTCTGCGGGGCTTCGCATTTAGCGGCTAAGCCTCATCCTCATCTTCGTGAGCTTTTTCAAACTTCTTGAGCAGGTCGATGATTCCGTTAACCAGTTCGCGCTCATCGCCTTCGAGCTCAAAATAGTTGAATGTGCCGCTTACGGTTAGGTTTCCGGCTACGTTGGGGAGGGAAACGGTTTTGAAGTTGCTGGACGGGGCAGCGGGTGCGTCGATTCCTCGTCGCCGTCGCCGCCCAGTGCGTTCGGAGGATTGTTGGGCGGGAGGCTCATCGCCGGTACCGTTTGATGTGCTGGTGCTGCCAGCGCGCGCTTTCCGGGCCGTGAGCCGCGAGGATAGCTTGATGCTGCAATATTCGCACGCTTTAATGAAGAAACGGACGGAGCGATCTCGTGTTGCTCCCGTTGCACCGTAATCGCCGATGGCCTTATCAAGTTGTGCAGGTGTGGCGGATTCAAGGTTCAGCGCAAATGCGTTTGCGTAGCGCTGCTTGAGAAGGGCAGCAAGAATGCTCTTTTCTTCAGTGCCGCCTTCCGTTGCTTTAACCAACGCCTTGAGCGATTCCTGGGTCTTATTAGCATCACTCAGGAGGCCGAGAAAGCGAAGGGCGCTAAGTATCTGGGTCTGCTCCGCTCCAGAACGCGAGCCAAAAGCCGTCCGATCGAGCGAGTCGGGCAGGCCGTGGGTGCGAAGGCTTTGGACGGCAGCTTGGAATGTTTTGAAGGATAAGTAAACCGGAACGGTTTCCTGGTTACCGTTTTGCGAGCCTTGTTCCATGTCGATTTCCTCTGTGTTTGTATAGTGCAACGCGACACGGAACGGTGTCAAGAAAATAGCGACATCGCATGAGAGATTTTTCCCTGCGCTTTTCGACATGGCTGTTCTATCGGTCATTAGCGATTAACTACTTGATGGTTAATAGGTTACAGCTAGCGAGGTGCAGCGGGGAGGAGCTTGCAGGGCCGCTCATTGCCGATCTTGGAACACGCATTTTGATCCTGCAGGCCGAGACTCCGCTATCTCTGGATGACAGCGTGGTGGTACTTTGAGCTAACTTTGCTCGGATCCCCGAAATCTTGTCAATAGGCAAAAACTACACGATCGAGCCTAAGTCGCTCACAACAATGGAAATATAATTATGCGAAACGTGACGGTTTCACCCTATTCAAATTGATATACTGGAAGTATAGGGTAAAAATTCAGAAAAACGAGGCGCAGCCCACGGGCTGCGCCTTTTCTTTTGGGCAAAACGGGGCGTGCGGGCATGGCGAAGTGCAATGGATTCAGGAACTTCAAGGAGCGGGGCGAGTGGGTGGAGTTGCAGTTCATGGCGCGGGCGGTGCGCAAGCGATTCAAGGTCTCGAAGCCCTGGGGAGATTCGGGCCCTTACGACGTAGGAGTGGAACACGGGAGGCGTTTTCTAAGGGTGCAGGTGAAGTCGACGAGCTTCAGGAAGGGTAACGGCTATCTCTGCGGATTCAGCTCCAACCAAAGAAGCAAGCGATATACGAGGCGGCAGGTCGATTTTTTCGCGGCATATGTAATCCCGGAGGATATGTGGTACATCATCCCGGCGGCCGCTGTCCTGAAAAAGAAGGGCACTGAGCTAATGCTATATCCGGTTCAGCGTGTGCGGCCGGACCGCTATAAGTATGAGGTTTACCGGGAAGCGTGGAAGCTGCTGCGAGGCCGGTAAGCATTGTCCTTCGGCCCGCAAAAACCGCGGGCCTCAGGATGACAACGGGGTGGTTGGATTTCACGCCGCGCCAGCGCGAATCATTTATGCGGGCTTTGCAGGATATTCTTCCAGCACCCGGTTAAATTTCTCCGGGTCGTCGACGAACAAAGCGTGGCCGTCGCCGTCGAAGCGCTCCAGTTGTACCTTGTCGCCGAGCTTTGATTTCAGGTAGTCGGCGCTGGGTTGCGATTCAGGCTGGTACATGAAGAGCAGCGGGCGAGCAGTCTTCACTCTCTCGAGGCCGGCTGAGAAATCCTTTACGGCCAGCATGTCGTAGATGAGCACTACGGCGGTGTCGGCTGGGACCTGGACGGAGGCGTCGATGACGCGCTTCAGGTAATCCTCGGGCTGCGGCTTCTTGTACATGCTGCGGACAAAACCGTCGGCTTGTTTCTGGCGATCTTCTTGGAGCTGGTTCATCCATCCGGAGATGCCGATGAACATATCAGGGCTGGGCTTGTCGGAGAGAAAGCCGTCGACCAACACTAAGCCGCCGACGTTATCGGTGCCGAACTGTTCGGCATATTTGATCAGCTCGCCGCACCCCATCGACCAGCCGACCAGGACTGGCTTCTTCAGGCCGAGTTGATCGACGAGCTCTTTGTAATCGCGGGAGCGGATTTCGGGCAGGTGTCCGTAGTTCGGTTTGTCGCTCTCGCCCTGCGAACGGGGATCGACGGCGATGACGTGGTAGCGCTTCGAGAACTCGTCGATCTGCTTTTGCCAGATCCACGCCGGCATGGTCCAGCCCGGAATGAAGACGATGGGGCGTCCGCTGCCCGCCTCGAGGTAGTGGATGCGGACGCCGTCGGAAGTTTTTATGAACCCGTCCTTCGCAGTCGTCGTTGTCTGGGCCAAGAGGCAGGGCGCTGACAGAATGCAGAGCAGGGCGAGGGCTAATCTAGTTGTCATTTGCTTCTCCTAATATGAAGCTTCGAGGCGAGCTGGCTACGCGTAGGCGAACGGGCGGCTGGCGTGGCTTCTCCAGAAGTAGGCGAGGATGATCACGCTTGCGACCGCAGCGTAGGCGCACCACAGCGAAGTGAAGGCGTAGCGCTTGACCTCCATTACAGCCAGAAGAATTACCAGGTTGGCGAAACCGAAAATGATCATTGGCCTGATCTTCGAGAAGAATAACGATCCGCAGGTTGCGATCACATAGAGCACTCCAACGGCTGTGTTGTTGGTCGCCTGATTCATGTAGACGATGGTGTTGGCCTTGATGTAGACCTCCGTCGGGAACGCGGTCAGCGCCCATAGGATGTAGAGCGTGGTGCCTCCGCCGAGTACGAGGAATGGAATCATGCGCTGGCGACTCGCGGCGGTCGGCTCGAACAGGAACACGCTGAGCGGCAGCAGGAAAGGGAGCAATCCCTGGGCATAAAGCATGAACGCCGCGCCCATGTCGTGGGCGACCGCCGGCGAGAGAATGCCATCGAGGCCAAGCCAGACGAATCCTTCGATGAACTGATGAATGGCGAACAACACGGGCAGGGAGGCGAATAGAATTTCGCGGCGGTGCCTGACGCGAGTTAAGGTAACGACGCCGACCGCGCCGAGAACACCACTGCCGACGAAGTTCGCTGTGGCCGAGAAGCACATGGAGCGTTTTCTCTCCTGCGAAGATTACACCGGTCGCCGCGAAAGACAAAACATTTCTGACGCTTGTCATCCTGAGGCAGCGGAGTCCTCGGCGGAAGCCGAGGACTCCCAACGAAGGACCTGTGCAACTGCCGGCAGCGCCGATGCGGCGGGCTCCTAGGCACTGCCGGCCAGTACACAGGTCCCTTCGACAAGCTCAGGGCGGGCCCTTCAGCCCGCAAAACCGCGGGCCTCAGGATGACAAGCGTTCCGAGTCCTTCCCGCTTTGAAACCCCGCCCCGTTTCCGCAAACACTCCCTTTCGTGCGCCCGACTTTCGGTTTCAACTGAGCTTTCTCTAACTAGAATCAGGCTGTGATTAGCGGCGACTTATGAGAATCCTGATAGCGGAAGATGATGCAGCTCTGGCCGGATTTGTGCGCCAGGGGCTGGTAGGGGAACACTACGCGGTCGACGTGGTGGAAGACGGTGAGCAGGCGCGGGCCATGGGCAGCGAGTTCGATTATGACCTGGTCATCCTCGATCTGAACCTGCCGAAGCTCGATGGTGTGAGCGTATTGCGGCATCTGCGGCTGAAGCGGCCAAGCCTGCCGGTGCTAGTGCTGACCCAGCGCAGCCGAGTCGAAGACAGGGTGCAATGTCTGGACACGGGCGCCGACGACTATCTGCCGAAACCGTTTTCCTTCAGCGAACTCTCGGCCCGCATCCGGGCGCTGCTGCGGCGCAGCCATTTGCCGTCAGAGTCCGTGCTGGTGGTCGAGGATCTGCAACTGGATCGCGTGGAACACCGCGCCGAACGCGCCGGCCGCCGCATCGAGCTGACCTCAAAAGAATTCTCCCTGCTGGAATACCTGATGCGCAACGCCGGACGTCAAGTCTCGCGCGCCATGATCATCGAACACGTCTGGAACCTAACTTTCGACACAACTACGAATGTGGTGGATGTTTATATCTTCGGGCGATGGCATAAGGTCGAGTCGCTGCACGGAGCGGTAGTCAGTCTGGGATTTCATCACGTCAGCGATATCGCCATGTCGTGCGGTGTCTTGAACATGCTGCCGGGAGACAAAACCAGCCTGGATCCGGTGATATTTTGGGAGCACTCCCTGGGATGCGCGCTGGTCTGCCGCCACCTGGCGCGCAAGATCAATCTGGCCGATCCCGAAAAGGCATATCTCGCAGGCCTTCTCCATGACTTGGGGATCATCGTCAACCTCTGGGTTCTGCCCCAGGAATTCCGCACGGCCTACGACATCGCCAAAGCCGAAGAGATTCCACTGCACGAAGCTGAACAGAAATCTCTGGGATTCACTCACTGTGACAGCGGGCGCCTGCTCGCCGAAAGCTGGGGGCTTGCTCCGGATTTGATCGAGGTCGTGACCTTCCATCATTTCCCGCAGAAATCATCTCAAGACGCGGGATTAGTAGCGTTGGTGCACATCGCTGACTTGCTTTGCCGCATGAGCGGTCTGAACTACGGCTATGTCGAAGCGCGGCAAGTCAATCTGTTCGAAGACGAAGGGTTCGCTGTTCTGTCGCAAAGCTCCACGTCAGTGCGGGACTTTGACTGGGCCCGCCTTACCTTCGAACTGGATTCCTATTTGGAAGAAGTACACAGCCTGGTCCGCACCATTTACCGCACATGAACACCGAATCCAAAGATTCGCGAGTCAGGGTGCTCATCGTTGATGACAGCGCCTTCATGCGCATCGCGCTCTCGCGTATGGTCGCTGACGATCCCGGCCTTTGGGTCGTGGGCACGGCAGTCAGTGGAGCCGAAGCACTCCAGAAAATTGTCAGCCTCGATCCTGACGTTATTACCCTCGATATGGAAATGCCCGGGCTCGATGGTTTGGAGACTCTCCGCCGCATCATGGCCCAGTTTCCACGCCCGGTCATCATGGTGAGTTCGGCCACACTGAGTAGCGCGGAATCAACCTTCATGGCGCTTGCAGCGGGGGCTTTCGACTACGTGCCCAAGCAGCTCTCCGCCGCCTCGCTGGATATTTCCCATATCCGTGAGGATTTAGTAGCCAAAATCAAGGCCGCTGCGGAGTCCCGGCGTTCACGCGATGCTCTCAGCCTGCAGCGGAAACCTCCTCGCACGGCGGAACCAGCCGCCAGCAAGGTTTCGCATGGCACTCCAGCTATCATTGCTCTCGGCATCTCGACCGGAGGCCCCAAAGCCTTGCAGGAAATCCTCCCGACGCTTCCAGGCGACCTTCGGGTTCCAATCCTGATCGTGCAGCACATGCCGGCTGGCTTCATTGCCGCTTTTGCCAAAAGACTAAACAGCCTTTGTGCACTCACAATATGCGAGGCTTTCCATGGAGCAGTGGTTCAGCCGGGAGTTGTCTACCTCGCTCCAGCGGGATTTCAGATGACGATAGACCGTCTTGCGGACTCGCGTGCGCTCATTTCTCTTTCCGGCAAAGCGGAGAATCAGGTCCACGTTCCCTCGGTCGATGTCCTGATGCAATCCGTCGCCTCCGCATTTCATTCCCAGGCTATGGGCGTCATCATGACGGGTATGGGAGCGGACGGAGCGCAGGGGATGAAAGCTATTCATCGCGAGGGCGGCCTCACAGTAGGCCAGGACGAGCCGAGCTGTGCGGTCTACGGCATGCCTCGCGTGTGTGCGGAGATGGGAATCCTCGACCGGGTCGTGCCGCTATCCCAGATTCCTCATGAGATTCTGCAAGCCACGCACTATCGCAAGATGAACGCGGGTTAGAACATCCTTCCAAATCGACCGGCTTGTCCAACACCTCGCGCACCCTGCTCAACAAGCTGTGGATCGAAAAAGGCTTGGCCAAATATTCCCGGCCGCAGGAGGGTAATTCACGGTCGATGAGTTGCTCAGCGTAGCCGCTCATTAGCAGAACCCGCGTGCTCGGATAAAAGCTGGTGAGTTCAGCGGCCAGTTCCCGGCCGCTCATCCCGGGCATGATCACATCGGCGAGCAGAAGATCGACCGGCGCAAGGTCTCCGCGGTATGCCAACGCTTCACCGGCGTCTCCGGCAATCACCAGCCTGTAGCCGGCGGACTCCAGAACTTCGGCCGTCACCTTCCGCACAAAAGCTTCGTCTTCGACCAGGAGAATGGTCTCTGGCCCGCACCGGCGGGTCTCGGCGAATACCACGGCTGCCATCGTGTCACTGGGTATTGTTTCAACAATCATTTTTTGCCTGACCTTGTTTCGCCTGACCTTGTTTCGTCGGACATCGTTTCCCCAATCGCGCTCTTCTAATCAACGCTCTTCCAATCACGCTCCGCCATGTATGGCGCCGCTCACTGGTTGTTTCCCATCCAGCAGATCAACTGCCATCCTCGGGATTCGGTGCAATGGGGACTGCAAAGGAAAGCTGATCAGTGACTTAGCGTCTTTTATGCATCGTGACGCGGAGGTTTTGAGCTAACAGAAAGTTCGTTCTGGGAAGCCCAGACGCGAACCAGTCCCGATCTGGGATATCGTCCCGAGAAACCCGCCCCCGGATGCTCAATCGCACCGCTTGCTTATTTGGGACTGGTGAGTATGGTTCCGTTTGGATCCAGCAAAAGCTTGTGCGTTCCAGCCGGTGCGGATAAGTGAAACGAGGTTTCGGGCCCGTCCGCAAACACTCGCCCCACCAGCACCGGAGCCCTGCCAGAGACCGCAGCGTAGACAGGAACGAATGTTACCAGATCTTCCGGAGCATCCTTTTGCAATATCACGCCGCTTACGGTGGCAGTGGTGCCCTTCGCTGTGAACTTGACGCCCTGCAACTCGAGCCTGGGCAGAGACGTGCCGTTCACCCAACCCTCCAGAAACCAGTCGAGTGAAGCTTTGCCTTCATAGCGCAACGAGGGTGGCAAATCTTCTGCAAAAACGCTCAGCAGTTCCCTCGTGCTGATGGTTTTTCCCGCGTAACGCTCACGAACTTTACGCAGAGACCGCACAAAGGGTTCGTCAGTCCCGCCGGTCCGGTCTTTTTGCCCAACATTCTCTGCGCCTTCCTGCAGCATGGAGCGCAGCATGTGAAACAGCCACGTCCCCCTTCCGTAACTGATGGCTTCGTAAGCTTGGGGAAAGTGAGACGAAAGGAGGCGGCCTCCCAAGGTTACAGGTCCGGCATCCGCCAGAGAGCTTCCGTCTTTATTCTTTTCACCCAAATCCTGTCGATATTTCTCCATGACCTGGCGGAAGCCTGCCGGGTTTTTCTCCTGCAGCATCATCAACGAGCAGTAATTTGCCAGACCTTCGGAAAACCACTGGTCCCGATAGGTAGACCATAGGATCAAGTCTCCCCACCACTGATGTGCGGCTTCGTGCGCGGGGACCTGTTCCCCAACCAATGCGCCAGCTGGACTCATGTGGAGGCTCTCACGCTCGTCCTTATCCAGGAAGGCATAGGACGACAGGAAGATCAGCCCCGGCCAGCCTTGGCTTTCCCGCCCCGGCAACTGAGTCAGTGCCAGTTGACTGTATGGAAACGGACCGAATCGCTCCGCATAGTAGCGGATGGCTCGGGCTGTGAACTCCGCCACGGCGGTTGCGTTCCGCGCCGGTGAAGGCGCAAGCACCGGGGCGATTAGCTCGGGAGTGGCGTGAGGCCGTGACGTGGGATTCGAATCTATTCCCAAGGTTGGCGGCGGGCTGGGGAAGTCTCGTTCCACTCCGCTTGTTGCGTAGGTATCCACGACGACATTCCCGGCTTGGGCCGTTCCACGAACATATTTGCCCAGGTCGAATCCTGCTACCGGGATGGGCCGCTCCGAGACCCAGTGCGCCACTTGTTCGTCATCGGCGTTCGGCGGGGCAGGGTTGGGCGGAGCAGGTTGTGAGCTCGTTGTCGAAGACGCTGTGAGCGGCGCTGGTTTGCCCGTGGCCAAGAGCGTCCAACCCGGCGGATAGTGGAAGGTAAGATCGAAATCTGCCATGGCCATCCCACGATTGGGATACCATGTGCCGCGTGCTCCGACGTAGAGCAGGCCCCTGCCCGCCTCGGCCAACACTTCTCCACCGTAGACAAAACGGAGACTAATCTTTTGTCCTTTGCGCGCCGGCTGGGGCAAAATCACGGCTACCAGGTCGTTGCCGCTGCGTGCCAACCTCGTGCCTTCCACCGCAGGGTTATGGATGAACTCCACGGCCCTGCCGTCAGCCTCGACCGTTTGGACCTGCAGAAAGCGCGACAGTTCGAACACCAGAAACCGCGATCCGCCACGCACCACATCGAGCTGCAAAGTCACGTCACCATCCACCTCTTTGGGTGGTTTCACCCGCGCATCGATGACGTAGCTGCGCACCCGAACCGGATCTCCCCGCGACTCCGTTTCCGCCGGCAAAGCCTGCGGAATTTCTTTTCGAGCCACGGAATTCCGTTTCGCAGCTTCGGTCGAGAATGAAGTCCAAACGTCGTAATACAGGTTTCCGTCCTCGCCAGTTCTGCTCTGTCCGGCCTCGACTTGTTCCCCGGCGGTGGAATCGAAAAAGACGTCGAACACGCCAAGTTTGTTTCCCTGCAGCCGGGCATGAAACATGTGATCGTCGGGATCCGTGGCGTGCGTGGCGTGCGAATCTCCTGGAGGCGTTCTCGCCTGCGATCGGTAGCAAGCTGCTGAAACTGGCCAACAACCTCATGGCGTCTGCCTGCGCCAGGGTGCTGGCGGTTTGGTCCCATTGTGCTGCAAATCCCGGCGCATCTTCCGGCGCCCTGAGACCCGGCTGCAAATCGGCGGCTGTATTGTCGTTGAAACGGAAATAGGCCGTCGAGAAGCGCTCTTCCAGAATTGCCATGCCCGTGAACAGGCTCATCGCTTTTCGTTCTACGTCATTTGGCGGGACCAGCAGCAGTTCTCCATCGCCCTCAAAAAATGCCCCCGTAATCCTGCCCAGCACATCCTTCGTGAAGGCAATGGAGCCATCATCCAGAGTGATATGGATCGCGCCTCGATCCAGAGACGCGTCTCGCACCTTGAATACCCGGTCACGATCCAGGCCGACACTACTGAGCTGCAGATAGAGGGACTCCGCCGATCCAGGTTGCCGCGCTTGTGCTGGAGCCGCTTGCCCCGGAACGGTTGGGACTGGATCAGCTTGCGAACTGCACGCTCCCGGGAATGCGAAAGCCGCAAGGCATGCGGCCAGAGTCACGCGCACGGCGCATGAAATCGCTGGTACTTTCGTTACGTGGGTGCGTGCCCTCACAGTTGCTAGAATGCGCTTCAATGCCGCTTCGTGTCACTACTCTGTTAGCTATGATGCTCGTGTTCGCTTCGGCGGCGGCATCCGCGGACACGATCCATCTGAAGAACGGCCGCACCATCGTAGCCGACCACGTTCGCGAAAATGGCACTCACTACGAGTACGACATCGGCGACGACAGCTATGCCATTCCCAAGAGTGCCGTAGACCACGTCGAAGCAGGCGGCATGCCCGCCGCGCCGCCATCGGGCGCTGCCAAGACCGGCGATCTTCCGGTTTTCGTCCCGGTCGACAGTCTGGCGAACGAAGGCGACCTGCCCAAAACCATTGTTAAGGATGGCAAAGTTGACTCCGAAGCCCTTGCGAAACTCGAGGGAAAGGGCAGCGCCGAGTTGGGCGCGACAGCAGACTTCATTGCCGGCAAGTTTGAATTCGAGCACGGCGATATCGATCAAGCCCGCCGCTATTTCGATAGCGCACTGCGCTTTCAGCCAGAGAACGCAACCGTCCTTATCTATTATGCCGCCTTGCTGGTGCGCACCGGCAATCCTTCTCAGGCCCTTACCTATGCTCAGCGTGCGGTGCGAGCCGCACCCCAGTCAGCCTGACGCCTATACCGTTCTAGGTTATGCCCAGCAGGCCTGCGACCGCACGAAAGAAGCCATTGCCTCCTGGAAGCATTCCCTCGAACTGCGACCCGATCCCGCCGTGCAGCAATACCTGGCGAAAGCGCAGCGCGAGCAGAGTGCGGAGACCGATTTCGCCCAGCGCGAAAGCAGCCACTTCGTTCTCCACTACGAAGGCAAGCAGACGTCCGAGGATTTCCGCGGACAAATCATGGCCGCGCTCGAATCAGATTACGACGATCTGGCGCGCGATTTGGGCACGCCCCCGCGCGACAATATTCTTGTAACTCTCTACACCGAACAAGCTTTCTTTGACGTTACCCGCGCCCCCTCCTGGTCTGGAGCGCTCAACGACGGCAAACTCCGCATCCCCATTAGTGGCCTCAATGCCATGACGCCCGAGCTAGCCCGGGTTTTGAAGCATGAACTCGCTCACTCCTTCATCAACCAGCTGTCTGGCGGCCGTTGCCCGCCCTGGCTGCACGAGGGCATCGCCCAGCTGATGGAACCGAAGTCTCTGGGCAGCGACGGGCATCTACTCGCCCAGTTATTCAAAACCCAGCGCAACATCCCGTTGAATGTGCTGGAAGGCAGCTTTCTGAGCCTCTCTGGAAGCCAGGCCTACCTGGCCTATGCAGAATCGCTGGCTGCAGTTTCCTACATCAACGATTCCTATGGGATGGGTGACATTCAGCGAATTCTGCAACGCATCAACGAAGGCAGTTCCACGGAAGCCGCGCTCCGTGCGACCATTCACTCCGACTACGGCCAACTCGAGTCCGAGCTCGGCAAGTATCTCAGCGACAAGTACGGCGACTGATCTTAATCCGGCATAGCCCGTTCGAGCGATTTGCCCGCTGCCGTCTCTTGTGCTAGCTTCCCCTCTGAGTCTAAGACGCGAATGTGCGCCCTATTTCAGTCCCGTACGCCGTCGCCTCCACCGGTGGTGGAGCCCGTCCCGAGCGAATTTCCGAAGATGGACGGCGCGGAGATTGCCGCCACTACCTACGGGCAAAGAGTCGCGGGCGATTTCTACGACTCCCTGCGGGTGAGCCCGGAACGAATTTTGTTCGGCCTGCTCGACGTTGCTGGACGCCGCGAGAATAATCAGGAAATTCTGGCAGCCGCGCAGAAGATCTTTCGCACGCTCGGAGCCGAACTCTTTTCGCCGGCTGACATCAACGAGTCTGAAGCCATGACCACGCTCTCTCTTCGTCTCAACCGCGGCATCATGGAAGCCGCAGCAGGCGTTCACTCCTGTCCCGCATTCCTCGGCTGCTACAACGAGAGATTCGGCACGCTCTGCTATACCAACGCCGGACACACCCCGGGTCTCGTCCGCGACAGCACCGGCATTACCGAGTTGGGGTCTACAGGCCTGCCGCTCGGCCTCTTCTCTCACGCTACCTCAGAAGCGCCTACGATTGGCCTTGAGAAAGGAGCGGCTCTTCTCCTGGTTTCGCGGGGGGTGGTTGAAGGCAAATGCAGAAAGGACAAGACCGATGACCTGGAATTCGGCTTGGAGCGCGTCAACGAGCGTTTGCAGTCCAATCCTTCTCACAGCGCTGAGGCTCTCAGCGCATCTATTTTGAATGCGGTTGGGGAGTTCACCTGCGAACCCCTGGTTCCCGACGACATGACCGCCCTGGTCTTTGTGCGCAACGCCTAGAACAGACGGCCCCAGCAACCTGCCCGACCCACGACCGCATCACACTATGCGGTCGACCGGCCGACCAGAAAGTGACCGGCCAGAAGTAGTAAAATATCCCGACGGCTTTTGCCCGTAAGTTCAGGCATCAGGGCGGCCCACAGAAACTCCTATGAAAAGACTGACTCTGATACTGATTGCTATGGCATACCTGCCCGGGCTCGCCGCGGGGCAGGTGGTCGAAGAGATTGTCACGCGGGTGAACGGCCAGATCATCACCCGGTCCGAATATCAGCGCAGCAAAGATCAGCTCAGGGATGACGTCAAGCAGCAGGATCCGGCCAACGCCGACAAGCTCTATGCCGAGCGTGAAAAGGACGTCCTGCGCGATCTTGTCGACCAGCAACTTCTGCTGGAAAAAGGCAAAGACCTCGGCATCACCGGCGACACCGAGCTGATCAAGCGCCTCGACTCGATGCGCAAGGACATGAAGCTCGAAACCATGGAAGAGCTGGAAAAAGCCGCCACCGCCCAGGGCATTTCCTACGAGGACTTCAAGCAGAACCTGCGGAACCAGATCATCACGCAAAAGGTGATTGGCGAAGAAGTTGGCTCTCACCTGAGCATCAGCAAAGAGGAAGAACAGCAGTTCTACGACGAACATAAGAGTGAACTGGAGCAGCCCGAGTCGATAAAACTCAGCGAGATCCTGATTGCTCCGCAGAAGCCGGCTGCCGATAAGTCCGCTGCCGGCAACGCCGCCCCCTCCGCGGGCGACGAAGCGAAGGCGCAAGATGCTGCCGGCGACTCAGCCAAACAGGCTGCGGAGACTGCGGCCCTTTCGGCGGCCGAGGCCAAGGCCAACGATGTGCTCAAGCAGATTCGCGCCGGAGCCAACTTTGACGACATGGCGAAGAAGTTTTCTGACGGTCCTTCAGCGGCGCAGGGAGGAGATCTGGGAGCGTTCAAGCGCGGCACTCTCGCCAAAGAGCTTGAAGACCGGACGTTCGCGATGAAGTCTGGAGACGTCACCGACGTGATCCGCACCAAGCAGGGCTACGTCATCTTGAAAGTTACCAACCACCAGATGGCAGGCATCCCGTCGATGAAAGATGTCGAGCCCAAACTTCAGGACGCCCTCTACATGCAGAAGCTGCAGCCCGCGCTGCGCGCGTATCTGACCAAGCTGCGCGAAGATGCCTACATCGACTATAAAGACGGCTACATCGATTCCGGCGCCAGCCCCAACCAGACCAAGCCCATTGAAACCGCCACGGCCAAGGCGGCCGACAGCAAGAAGCTGAAGAAGAAAAAGAAGCTCGGTGTTCTCTAGCTGGCGCCGCCAGGCTTCCAGCAGTATCGTAAGGCGTGCCGCCTCGCTTTGCGCCGTCCTTGTGCTTTCTGATTTACACTGATGAAGAGCATGAAAGAGTTCTACATCAGCGAGTGCGCCCGCCACGAAAACAAAATCATCACCTCCAACTTTGTCGTGGTCAGCAAGCAGATCAAGCCCAAGAAAACGGGTGAACCCTACCTCGCTCTAACCCTCGGCGACCGCAGCGGGCAGCTCGATGCCAAGATGTGGGACAACGTGGAAGAAGTGCTCAACGCCTTCGAGCAGGATGACTTCCTTAAGATCAAAGGCCTGGTCAACAAATATAAGAACCGCTTCCAGCTCACCATCCACAAGCTACGCAAGCTGGGCGAATCGGAGATCGAATTCTCCGACTATCTACCTAAAACCACGAAGAATATTGACGAACTCTGGCAGACCCTGGCCGGCTTCGTTGCGTCTTTTCAGAATCCTTATCTCAAGTCTCTGCTGCAGGCCTTCATGTCTGATCCCGAGATCGCGGCCGCGTATCGCAATGCTCCCGCCGCCAAGACCCTGCATCACGCCTACATCGGCGGCTTGCTCGACCATGTGGTCTCGCTGTTTCGCTCCTGCGATCTGGTCAGCCGAAACTATCCTCAGGTGAATCGAGATTTGCTGCTGACCGGCGCATTTCTTCACGACATCGGCAAGATTCACGAGCTTGCCTATAATCGCTCGTTTTCCTACACCACGCGCGGACAGTTGCTCGGGCACATGATCATCGAACTGGAGATGCTGCAGGCGAAGCTCGCGATGGTCCCGGACTTTCCCGTCGAGCTCAAGACCCTGCTTGAGCACTTGATCATCAGCCACCACGGCCAGTACGAATTCGGCTCGCCCAAGCTGCCCATGTTTCCCGAGGCGCTTCTGCTGCACTACATGGACGACCTGGATTCCAAAATGGAGGCCATGCGCGCTCAATTCGAGCGCGAGGCCGACCTCGAAAGCCCCTGGACCAGCTACAACGCTTCTCTCGGACGCCCGCTGCTGAACAGCGCCAAGTTTCTTGCTCCGAAGCCCGCCGCTCCCGCCGATGATTCTTCTTCTGCCGCAGAGGCCGAAGTCGAAGCGGAATACGCCGGCGAGTCCAGCGAAGAAGCCCCGACGCTGCCCGGCTTTAAGCCTTAGCTTTCGTCCCGGAGGAGAACGCCAGTACTATGCTCGGCCCTAGCAGACGGTCTTCGAACTTTCTGTTTTCCCAACGTCTGATGCCTCACCCGAGATGCGTCCCGACGCTCAACGAGGGTTAATCGCGATGTTTCGCCAACAATCAGCAGTCTTGCGCTCGCAGCCTGGTTGATTTATAAACGGCACCACCATGGAGGATGCTACAGGAGGGCAAGCCTTGTCGGAGGTCAGACCCGCCGAAAAGGTACGCGGCTGGCAGGTTCTCTGGTTCTTCCTGCACTTGGCTGCGGTCTACACCATAACGAATTTCTGCACACCGTGGCTGGCTGGATGGACCCGAGCGACTCTTCTACCTCTTTTACAGCAGCCCACGTCGTTGAGCTGGCTTTGAATTTCTCTTTGCCCGATTCAGATTGCCGGTGCAGCCTTCGCCGCCAGCCATGCAACTGGTCAGCGGCACCGACGCCCTCATCCTGGATTTGCGTCGCAATGGCGGAGGAAGCGGCGATGCGGTTACGGCTTTATCTAAGCTACTTTTTTGACGATCCCATTCAGCTAACCTCCAAGGTAAGCGCAGGAATGGGCAATCCCTGGAACGGCAAAAGTCGACTATGCCCTACGTGGCGGGACCGCGTTACTCCGGCAATCCCGTATTTCTCCATGCAGCACTCACACTCAGCTCTGCCGCTGAACAATGTGGCTTCATGACCTTCAAGAACACGCACCGCGCCACGATCGTCGGCGAGCACACCGCAGGAGACGCAAATGGTAGCTCGGGTGAGATCGCATTAGGCTACCATTTCATGCCTTCATTCCCGATAGTCAGCCCAAAAGTCCAATAACGCATGGCAACTGGCTAGGGAACGGGAGTGGAACCGGACGTTGCCACGACTGCACCTGACGCGCTGGTTGCGGCCTACAAGTTAGCTCTCAGAGAATCTCAGTCCAGCTGGAGTCGGAGGGACTAGCCAAAGAGCGCCAGCTAGCCCTGCAAGATTTGCAGGCAGCTCTGGTTGAGGAAATCTCTGGATTCCAGAAGAACTAGACGCACACCCAATTAACCACCAAAGTCAAAAGTTGAAAATTGGTAGGCTTGCAATTTCCTGGAAGGACGCAATGAACCTTTTGTTCGACTTCAGCCGATTCGAACTTCTCACCTTCGACTGTTACGGCACTCTCATCAACTGGGAAGAAGGAATTCTCCGCTGCCTGCATCGCATGCTCAAGGCTCACGGAAAGGACACAGACGATGCGACCATCCTGCGGCTCTACGGCGATTTCGAAGCTCGCGGCGAGCAGGGGGAGTATCGCCGCTACCGCGAAGTTCTTCAGTCCGTGGTGCGGCAGTTCGGAGAACAACTCGGATTCAAGTCCACTGACGAGGAAGTTCGTTCGTTGCCTGAGTCACTGAAAGAATGGAAGCCGTGGCCGGATACCGTAACCGCGCTCCGCGAACTCCACGGCCGCTTTCGATTGGCCATTATTTCCAACGTGGACGACGATCTCTTCGCGGCCACGAAGCCTCAGCTTGGAGTGGAGTTTAGTCAGATCATCACGGCCCAGCAGGCAGGAGCCTACAAGCCGTCATTGAAAATTTTCGAACTCGCGTTGAGCCGCGTCGGCGTTCCTGCTCACCGCATTCTGCACGTCGGCCAGAGCGTCTATCACGACGTGCTGCCAGCCCAGTCGCTCGGCCTGGCCACAGTCTGGGTCAACCGGCCATCGGCGCGAGCCGGCGTGGGCGCCGTCAAGGCAGTCGAGGGACATCCCGACCTGCAGGTTTCCAGCGTGGCAGAGCTTGCGGCCGCTTGCGCCCAGCCGTGACCTTTAACAGGTTAGGAAAATCAAAACCCAATTCAACGACAGACCCGCACTTTTCCTACCAGACCCGGCACGCCTTTGCAGCTACCATCGGCTGTCCCTTCTTGCAGCTGAAGGCTTTGGCAAACTCCGGCATATTGACCAGGACTCCATTGGCCCGGAAGCGGTCCGGCGAATGCGGATCGGTGGTCGCCACCAGGCGCTCCAACTCCGGACGCCACACCGCGCACCAGTTCTGCGCGAATCCCACGAAAACCTCCTGGATCGGCGTGTATCCATCTGCCGTCTTTTTATCCAGATCGAGCCCCTGCTGGGCGGCGCGAGCCAAAAACGCCATGTAGGCAAGGCGCATCCCGCCATTGTCAGCCGTATTCTCGCCCAGCGTGAGCTTTCCGTTGATCTTGGTGTCGCCCACAGCTGAACTGGCTGTATTCATTCACAATGCAAGCCGCCTTCTCCGTGAACTTGTCTGCGTCTTCTTTCGTCCACCAGTCGTCGAGATTGCCGTGCCCGTCGAACTGCCGCCCCTCATCGTCGAACCCATGGGTGATCTCATGGCCCATGACAGCTCCAATGTGCCCATAATTGAGGGCGCTCGATGCTGTCGGATCGAAAAACGAAGGCTGCAGTATTCCGGCAGGAAAATTGATGTCGTTCATGCTGGGGTCGTAATAAGCGTTCACCGTGGGTGGCGTCATGCCCCACTCATCGCGGTTAACCGGCTTGGCCAATCTTGTTCAATTGCCGGTGCGACTCAAAGTCCATTGCGCGCAGACTATTGCCCAACGCATCTCCGCGCTCTATGTTCAATTTCGAGTAGTCACGCCATTTATTGGGATAGCCGATCTTGTCGGCCACCAGATGCAGCTTCTCCTCTGCGCGCTTCTTGGTTTCCGCGCTCATCCAGTCAAGGCTTTCAATGTCCCGATCCACGGCCGCTTCGATGTCATGAATCATCTGCAGCGTCGTCGCCTTGCTGGACGCCGGGAACTGCTGTTCGACATACGCCTTGCCCAATGCTTCGCCGAGCGCTCCGTCGGTGCTGGCCACGCAACGCTTCCAGCGTGGCTCTTGTTCCGGAACGCCCGCCAGCTTGCGTCCGCCGAAATCGAATTTTTCTTCATCCAGAGCCTTGGGCAAAACCGTCCCCGGAAGCGAAGTCACAAGCTGCCAGCGCAGATAGGACTTGATGGTCGCCAAATCCGTGTCCGCAATCACCTGGTTCATCCCCTTAAAAAATTCGGGTTCGGCGACATTGATTTCGCTGAATGCCGGCGATCCGGTCGTCGGATAAAAATGCTCCCAGTTGAAAACCGGTGTCAGCGACTGCAATCCGCTGTTCGGCATCAGGTGGTAGATATTGTGTGGGTCACGCTGCGAAGTAATATCCAGCGACACTTTGGCGAGCGAGGTTTCCAGCTTCATGATGGCTTGCGCCTCGCTCGCCGCCTGCGCTTCGCTTGATCCCAACAGCTTCAGCGTGTTGGCGATGTGCTGCATATATTCCTTGCGAATTTCTTCGTCCTTCGCTCCCGTCCGCAGGTAATAGTCTTTTTCTGGCAAACCCAGCCCGGCTTGCGACACCCCTGCGATTTCCCGCGTTGCGTCTTTGAAGTCCTGCTGCGAGCCGAATCCCAGAAACGCATTCACATTGATCATCTGAAAGTGCGCCAGCAACTCGGGAAGCTGACCCTTGCTCGAGAGTGCGTTGATGCGGTCCAGTTCGGGCTGCAGCGCAGCCATGCCTTTCTGCTGGATGGCGGCTTCATCCATGCAGGCCGCATAGTAGTCGCCAATCTTTTGCGTGTTCGCGTCGCGCCCACTGTCGGCCACGGCAGCTTTGTCTAGAATGCCGTGCAGCACTTGCCGGTTGTACTGATCAATATTGTAGAACTGATCGGAATACGGGGAATCGTTCGGAATCGGATGCAGCTTGCTCCAATTGCCGCAGGCGTACTGATAAAAATCAACGCAAGGGTCCGCAGTCGTATCCATCAGTTCTTTGTCGAGGCTGGGAATCAATTTGAAGGTTTGCGGAGATCCGGCGGAGTCGCTCGATGCAGCGGCCTGGGCAAATCCCAGGCTGCTGCTGGCGATAACCACGCCGGCTATGATCAACGAGAACGTGAAAACTGAACTCTGAGATGGGCGCATCGGTCCTCCGAGTTAGAGATCATACATCGTGTCGTCATCAATGACACGGGAGAGACGGACAGGTGGCCTAATCCGTTAGCAGCGTATCTCGGTGCCAATCCCTTGAGGGGTTCTCGAAGGCACAGACTCTAGAAGTTGGCTGGAATCTTCACAACCCTCTTCTGGATCGCCCACATGACCAGTTCGGCTTTGTTGTGGATGCCGAGCTTTCGCATCAGATTGAACTTATGCGCGTCCACGGTCTTGCTGCTCAGCCCCAGAACGATGGCCGCCGCGCGCACTGTCTTTCCCTCTGCCAGCAGTTTCAGTACTTCGCGCTCGCGAGCGGTAAGGGCGCGTTCCGATCGAGACAGTCTTTCGACGACAGGCTGCAGATCGGGCCGGGAGCGCTCATCCGAACCGTTGGTTCGATCGCCGCTGCCCGAGTTCCGGACCATCTCAACCAGCTCTTGCGCCGAAGTCTGTCGCACTGCTCCTGTGGTAGCCCGCAGACTGACAAACGGAGAGCTATCGCGGTCCTGCATGCTCAAAAACACTATCTTGGTTTTGGGAGATTCCCGCGTCACAAGAATCTCTGCTTCCGTTGCAGCCAGCCCAAACGTACCGGTATCCGCGACCAGCACATCCGGCCGGAGCTCGTAAACTTTGCGCAGGCACTCCGCCGCGTTGCCGGCTTCGCCGACCACGTCAATGTCTGGCTCGTCTTCCAATAAACGCCGCAGACCTTGCCGCAGCAGAACATGGTCGTGCGCGAGCAGACAGCGGATCTTGCTGCCGAAGAAAATCACTTCGTTTGAATCTGTGCGTGGGGGCACACAGTTCTCCTTTGTTTGGCCAGAGAGTTTGCAAAATGACGCGGGCGACTGGGCGGAACCGGAGCTACACCAAAATATGAATGTGGGCTATTGTAGCAATCATTTGTGCCTCTGCGCCTACGAATCCGCAGCGGGAGTGCCTTTTCTTGCCCTCTCCGGAAATGCGGCTCTTTTGCTCCAATCTCCATTGGGAAACTCCAGGCGGACGCCGCATCAGGTAAAATCGAGCACTTATGCTGCGCTACTTCACTGCCGGAGAATCACACGGCGAAGCTCTGGTCGCTTTCCTCTCGGGCCTGCCCGCGGGACTCAAAGTGGACCAGGCCTTCCTCGACCGTGAACTCTGGCGCCGGCAGCAAGGCTATGGCCGCGGCGGACGCATGAAGATTGAGCGCGACACGGCTCACATCCTCTCAGGCGTGCGTCACGGCATGACGATTGGCTCGCCTATTTCGATTCAGCTGGAAAACCGCGATTGGAAAAACTGGCAAGAGTCCCTGCCCGTCGGCGAGGGCGACCCAGCCCGGCACAAGCGAGTAGCATCTCCGCGGCCCGGACACGCCGACCTTGCAGGCGCGCTGAAATACAACTTTCCTGAGGCCCGTTACGTCCTCGAGCGCGCCTCAGCCCGCGAATCGGCAGCGCGCGTCGCCATCGGCGCACTGGCCAAAATCTTTCTGCGCGAACTCGGCATCGAAGTTCTCAGCCACGTCGTCGCCGCGGGCGACGTAGCGATGCACCAGGAAGTCGCGTGGGAGCAGATTCAAGCGCTTTACAAGTCAGGAAGAAATCCTGCTGAATTGTGCCGACAAAGAAACCGAGCAGCGGATGAAAGACGCAGTCGACAAAGTTCTCAAGACCGGCGACTCGCTGGGAGGAGTTTTTGAAGTGGTGGCTCACGGCGCCCCACCCGGCTTGGGCACTTACGCGCAGTGGGACGAGCGCCTGGACGCCCTGCTGGCCGGCGCCGTCATGTCATTACAGGCTGTGAAGGCGGTCGAGATCGGCTCCGGTGTTACCGCAGCCGCGTCTCCCGGCTCTGCTGTGCACGATGAAATCGGCTACGGCAAGGAACCTATCTCCGAATCCGGTTTCACTGCATTTACCCGTTCTCGCAACAACGCCGGTGGAATCGAAGGCGGCGTTTCCAATGGACAGGAGATTCGCGTCCGCGGCTACCTGAAGCCGATTTCCACCTTGCGCCGTCCGCTGCAATCGGTCGATTTCGCCACACGCCAACCCGTGAGCGCGGCCTATGAGCGCTCCGACGTTTGTGTAGTACCGGCTGCCGGAGTCGCGGCCGAGGCCATGGTTGCGCTGACTCTGGCCCGCTGCGCTCTGGAAAAATTCGGCGGCGACTCCATGGGAGAAACCTTGCGCAATTTCCAGGGTTACTGCGTGCAACTGAAAAACTACTGATTGCAACTGAAATGATCTATCCCATTGTTAAATTCGGAAATCCCGTTCTCGAAAAGCCGGCTGAGAAAGTCACGGTCTTTGATGAAGAATTGAAGAAGCTGGTCGAGGACATGTTCGAGTCGATGTATGCTGCACGCGGCGTGGGCCTGGCCGCGCCGCAGATCGGTATCTCGCGCCGCATCGCTGTCGTTGACGTCACTTTCAAAGAGGACCCTGACGCCAAACTCGTCCTCATCAATCCCGAAATCATTCACAAGGAAGGCCGCCACGCCCAGAGCGAAGGCTGTCTCAGTATCCCTGATTTCCGTGAAAACGTGACGCGCGCCCAGGTGGTAACCATCCGCGCCCAGGATTTGACCGGACAGGTCTTCGAGAAAATCGGCGATGACCTGCTGGCCCGCGCCTTCCAGCACGAAACCGATCACCTCAACGGCAAGCTCTACATCAGCCACATCAGCGCGCTCAAGCGCGACTTGATCAAGCGCAAAATTCGCAAGCTGGTCAAAGCGGGAGAATGGTAGGGGAAATTTGTAATTGGGTAATTTTGCAATTTGGTAAGTTGCTGCGGACATGATCGCTCGATGCGATTCTCAATTACCCGATTACAAGATTACCCAATTGCCAAATGCCCTCATCCCTTAATCTCGTCTTTTGCGGTACGCCGGGCTTCGCTGTGCCCACGCTCGACAAACTGGTCGACGCCGGATTCCGCATTCATCTCGTGCTCACGCAGCCCGACCGTCCCAAAGGCCGCGGCCTCGAACTTGTTTCTTCCCCGGTCAAGCGGCGTGCGTTGCAGATGGGATTGCCGATCGCGCAGCCTGAAAGCATCAAGAACAACGACGCCTTCCGCGCGCAACTCACCGCTCTCAAGCCCGATGCCATCATCGTGGTTGGTTACGGACGCATCATTCCGCAATGGATGCTCGACCTTCCGCCTCTCGGCAACATCAATCTGCACGCCTCGCTCCTACCGAAATACCGCGGCGCCGCGCCGATCCAGTGGGCCATTGCGCGGGGTGAAACCGTGACCGGGGTCACCACAATGAAAATCGATGCCGGCCTCGATACTGGCGGCATTCTGCAACAACAGGAAATCTCCATCGCACCCAACGACACAGCGGAGACGATGGCTCCGAAGCTCGCGTCCGTGGGCGCGAACGTCATGGTCGAAACCCTGCGCGGATTGCAAAGTGGCAGCATCCATCCACGAAAACAAGATCACACGCAAGCCACTCTAGCGCCGATTTTAAAAAAAGAAGACGGCGTCATCAATTTTTCCTGCCCCGCGGCGGAGATTCTGAACCGGATGCGCGGCTTTCAACCCTGGCCCGGGGCGTACACGAAGTTCCGAGGCAAGAGCTTGCAAGTGTGGAAGGCCTCGGCACTTGAGCTGGCGCTCGCGCCGTCTGAGTTGAAGGTGGAAGACGATTGTCTTTTTGTCGGCAGCGGCCAGGGCACCGCAGTCGAACTCCTCGAACTGCAACTGGAAGGCAAGAAGCGGACTTCTGCCTCCGACTTCATCCGCGGATATCGCCCGTCGCCGGGCGAGAAGCTCGGCTCCTAGGCAATACTTAATTTTTCCCGGCACAGGCCGCTTCCGTCATACCGGCCACAGTGAGACGATGAAACAAAAAGCTCGAGACTCGCGTCCAGCAATTTCTCCAGCCCGCGCTGCCGCTTTCGATATCCTGCTTCGCGTCGAGCGCAAGTCGTCTTACGCATCCGAACTTCTTCATTCCAGCACCTATGCCCGACTCACGACAGTCGATCACTCCCTGGCAACGGAATTGGTCATGGGCGTTCTGCGCTGGCGTTCGCTGCTCGATTCACAAATCGCCGCGAACTCTACCCAGCCACTCGCTAAACTTGACCTCGAGGTTCTCACCGCGCTCCGCCTCGCGATCTACCAGTTGCGCTGGCTCGGCCGCATTCCCGCCCGTGCCGCCATCAACGAAAGCGTGGAGCTCGTCAAGCGCGCCCGTAAGCGTTCTGCTGCGCCCTTCGTCAATGCGGTCCTGCGGAAGCTCGACGCGAACGTCTCCCCCGTTGACAACTCTCCGCAACCGCCGATCAGCGACGCCTCGACAGAAGCTCTCGCTGCCAGCAGCGCTCACCCGCTGTGGCTCGTTGAACGCTGGGTTCGGTCCTACGGACTCGATTCCGCCTTCCGCATGTGCCGGCACGATCAATCGGTCCCAGTGACTGCAATCCGCCTCCGCCGTCCGGAAGCTGAAGAGCAAATCAAAGAAGAAGGAATCGAACTCGCTCCCGGGGCGCTTCTGGTCTCCGCACGCCGAGTGCAACACGGAGATGTGACCAGGACCGCGGCTTTCCGCGCGGGCCTCTGCGTTATTCAGGATGAAGCTTCGCAGCTCGTTGCGGCCATCGTCGGGCACGGCACGCACATCCTCGACTGCTGTGCGGCTCCAGGAGGAAAGACTCTGGCCATTGCCGATCAGAATCCGAGAGCAAACATTTCTGCCGTCGACCTCTATTCTCACCGCGCGCGTCTTCTTCGAAGAATGCTGAGCGCGCCTGATTCACAAAACGAGGTGGAGTCCCGCAATATCCACGTGGTCGCCGCCGATGCGCGGGAACTTCCCTTCACCACCAGGTTCGATCGCGTCCTCGCAGACGTACCCTGCTCCGGCACCGGAACGCTTGCCCGTAACCCCGAAATTAAATGGCGGCTCACGCCTCGGGATCTCGCTGATTTGCAGGCGCGACAGCTCGCGATCCTCCGGTCGGCCATGGCGCAGGTCGCACCCGGAGGCCGACTGATCTATTCCACCTGCTCTTTGGAAAAAGAGGAAAACGAAGACGTCATCGAGCGCTTGTCGGAAGAAGACTCATCGTTCCACGTCCTCGATTGCCGCGCCGAACTGGAGCGGCTTCACGAGAAGGGCGAACTAATCTGGCCGGACCCTGCCTCGCTGACCCGCGGCCCCTATCTGCGAACTCTGCCCGGAGTTCAGCCATGCGATGGCTTCTTCGCCGCGATTCTGGAAAAGATCTAACACCTCTCACCGTACCTCGAAGTTAATCACCGCCCCCGCCAGAACCTTCTGCCCCGCCGGAGGCCACTGCGTAACGATCGTGCTGGCAGGCGACGGTTCTGCAGGCGCAGCCGGCACGACCGGAGGGACGCCTGGTATTTCTGCGTTGTCTGCCGGCGGTGGCGCCATGCTCACGGTGCCCAGTTTGAAGCCCGCATCCTGCAGCGTGCGGCTCGCCGTGCCCAGCGCTTGCCCCACAAAATTCGCCATCACATACGCTGGGGGATCGGCCGCGACCGTCACCAGCAGACTGGTTTGCGGCGCCGCTACCTGGCTCGCGTTCGCCGGCGGACTCTGCGCCAGCACCTGGTCCGCAGCTGTTCCCGGCAGCTGCATCTCCGCCATCGAAGCCAGTTCGAGCCCGCGCCGCTGCAGGTTCCATTCCGCCGCGCGTTCACTTTGCTTTGTTACATCCGGAATCGCAACGCGCTGCGGTCCCATACTCTGCGCCACCCGTACTTGCCATCCCCGCCGCACCTTCGCCCCCGGCAGCGGCAACTGAGTCATGATCCGTCCCTCGGGAATTTGCGGACTGTAGTACTGCCGCTCCACCTCGACTTGCAAGCCCAACCCGGCAACGGAGCGCTCCGCCTCCAAAGGCGTTAACCCAACCACCACAGGCACTTCGACGACCTGTCCATGAATGGCAAATCGCATCGCCGTCAACGCCGACACCAATGCCACAAAGATCAGCACCAGCGCCAACATCGCAAACTTGAAAAAAGGTTTCATAAGACTATGCAGATTATAGTCTGACGAATCATCAGCAAGACCGGATGGCCGGTCGCCATCTCTTAATGCAACTCATCCGCGCCCGGCGATGTATCCGGTGTATCCACTTTCTGCACCACGGTCACAGGCACGTCCGGCGCCGGCTGGAACTGACCGGGATCTTTTCCTGCCATGGCCGCATTCATAAAGGTCATCCAGATGGGCAGCGCCGCGCGCGCTCCTGTTTCCTTGGATCCTAAAGATCTCTTCTCATCGAATCCAATCCATACGCCGCAAGTCATCGATGGAGAGAATCCCACAAACCATGCGTCCGTGAAATCGTTGGTCGTGCCGGTTTTTCCGGCAACCGGGAAAGGCAGCTTCGCGGCCGCGATTCCCGTCCCGTGCAGCACAACTTCCCGCAGCATCGAGGTCATGACCCGCGCGGTACGCGCGCTGACCACGTCTTTCACCTCGGGATAGTCCTCTTCCAGCACCCTCCCCTCGTAATCGGTCACCTTTGTGATGTAGTGAGGCGTGACCCGCACGCCGTCATTCGGAAACACGCTGTACGCCGAAGTCTGTTCGATCAGCGTGATTTCAGCCGAGCCCAGCGCCACCGGCAAATACGGGGGCAACTTGGCGGTGATCCCGAAACGCTCGGCGTAATCGATCACACTCTTGATGCCGACCTTGTTAGCTAGTTTCAGCGCCGGAATGTTTCGCGACTGCGCCAGAGCACGCCGCAACGTGATGATCCCTTCAAACTTTTCGTCGTAGTTATGCGGCGAGTAAGGCCCGGAGCCGGTCTCGAATGTAACCGGCTCGTCCAGGATGGTGTCATTCGGGCTCGCGCCCTTGTCGATCACGGTCGTGTAGACGTAGGGCTTGAACGACGACCCCACCTGCCGCAATGCTTGAGTTGCGCGATCGAATTTCGATTCGCTGAAGTCCCGCCCGCCTACCATGGCCTTGATTCCGCCCGTGGCGTTGTCAATCGCCATCAACGCGCCCTGCGCGCCGGAATCCTGTTCCAGGCTCACGCGCGCCGAGCCGTTGGGGTTCAGCGCCAGTATTTTTACGTAGCAGATGTCTCCTGGCCGCAGCAAATTCTGCAACTTGCCTTGCGTCCAGGCCACGTCTGCCTGTCCCAGAGCTGCCGCGTAGCGCCCGAACTTCAACGTTGCAATCCCAACCCCGGCCGAAGTTACCAGCGCATGGACGTATCCGTTCACCTCCGGTTCGTCCTCCCAATCAGGATGCTCGTACTTGTCGATCGCGCTTCCTTCCGCCACAACGTTTTCCAGATGCCCCTGCCATCCATGACGCCGTTCGTAAGTAGCCAGACCGTCCAGCACGGCCTGGTTCGCAGCATTCTGCAAGTCGACGTCGAGCGAGGTGTAAACCTTCAATCCGCCTTCATGAACTTGATCGGCGCCGTATTTGTTTTCCAGGTAGCGCCGGATCTCCTCCACGAAATATGGCGCCAGCGAGTTGGGATCGTGCGCCAAATGTAAAACTATCAGCGACGACCGCGCGTCCTCGGCCTGGGCCGCGGTAATCTTTCCGTCTTCCAGCATGGCGTTGATCACCAGATTCCGCCGCTTCATCGCCCGGTCGGGATGGTTGATCGGAGAATAGTACGCTGGACTCTTTGGCAGACCCGCCAGCAGCGCGGCTTCGGTCAGCGTCAGCTGACGGGCTGGCTTGCTGAAATAAAATTCCGACGCAGCCTCGAACCCGTACACTCCGTGGCCCAGAAAAATCTGATTCGCGTAGAGCGCGAAGATTTGCGGCTTGGTGAAGCGCCGCTCGATCTGAACCGCGAGCATCGCCTCCTGCACCTTGCGATGGAACGAGCGGTCGGGCGAAAGAAACAGATTGCGCGCCAACTGCATGGTCAAAGTCGACGCACCCTGCACCTTCCCGCCGGACTCAATGTCGCGGTACGCCGCGCCGACGATCCGCCAGAAATTGATGCCGGAATGCCGGTAGAAGTCCTTGTCTTCAATGGAGACCAACGCATCCCGCAGGACCGGAGCAAAATCGTCGTAGCCCGCGACCACCCGCCGCTGCAGGGCAAATGATCCAATCACCCGCCCGTGATCGTCATACAGCTCAGTGATCGAGCTGGGGCGGTATGCTTCCAGCGCTTCGACCTGCGGCAAATCCGTGGTGTAGACCAGCAGAAGCCCGGTCGTCGCTCCCACCAGAGCGGAAACCAGCACCAGTAGGCTAAACAACACCGTGCCGACAAACCTCCGCCCGGCAATCTCCACCGGCGGAAGATCTTCGTAGAGCGATTTCATAGCAAGATGGGTTCAGAATAGCAGGGCGTCGTTCACCCCGGTAGCTGCAAGCGCAGGCTCGCAGAGCCACGGCCGGTCGCACAAGTGCCTCATGGGAAAAAGAAATCGCGCACCTAACGGTGCGCGATGACATCCTGAAATAAAAACAACCAGCGTCTAGCTGGTGCGGCTCTTCAATACCTCAACCGCCTTGTGCAACTGGTCATCCGGCGTATTCTTGGGCTTGGCCTCCGGCTCCGCGGCGGCAGGCTCCGCATCATCGTCGTCGGAGATTGCGTTGTCCGTTTCGTCGGCTACAAGCACGTTGGGAGTTACCGCCGTTTCCTGAATCGCTTTCCCGCTGGGCGAATAGTATTTCGCCACGGAGAGAATCAGCGCCCCGCCGTCTGGCAGGTCGATTGTTTTCTGCACCGATCCATCCCCGAAAGTTTTGTCGCCCACCACGTCGCCGCGGGCATTTTCCATGATCGCCGCCGCCACAATCTCCGCCGCCCCAGCCGTCCCCTTGTTCACCAGCACTGCCACCGGAAGCGTAGTCACGGCTTTTGCCGGATCCGCATTGAACGCCTCCCGCGGGAACTTCTGCCCCTGCAGATAAGTGATGGTGCCGTGGTTCAGGAAAAGATTGGCCGTGGCGATGCCTTCGCTCTCTTCACCATCGGATGTGTTCCTCAAATCCAGAACCAGCTTCTTCGCTCCTGACTTCTCGAGCGATTTAATCTTACCGGCAATCTCCTGCGACTTGCCTTTGGTGAGAGCGTCCACTTTTATATAGCCGATGCCGTCTTCCAACATCTTGTCAGCGACTGGAGGAATGCCCACGACGTCGCGTGTGATCACAACCTTCTCCGGCTCCGCTCTCCGCGCCCGGACCACCGAAACAGTCACGGTCGAGCCGGGCGTGCCGGCCAGCGCGTCGCGAATCTCCGGCAGCGACATATCCCGCGTGCTCTGGCCTTCAATCGATTCGAAGATATCCGTCGACTCAATCCCAGCCTTCTCCGCGGGCGATCCCGGCAATACCGAAACCACGTCTGCATATCCGAAGCGCTTCGAAACGGTCGCTCCGATTTCGGCTTTACCCTCAATCTTGTGAGCCTTGTAAGCCTTGTAGGCTGCCGCTGTCAGGTAGCTGGAGTTCGCATCCAGAGACTCCACCAGACCGTGCAGCGCTCCGTCCGTCACTTTGGGAATGTTCGGATCTTCCACGTACTCGCTCTGCACGCGGGACAATACTTCGCTATAAACCTGCATCTGTCGGTAGGAGCCGTCGTTGGAGGAGGCATGCACGCCGCCATAGGAACCAACTACGACAAACGAGAGGACGGCAAAGGACAAAACCAGAATCGCAGCTTTAATTTTCATCGACATCCGATTCTTCTTCTGGAAAGGAGTCACTTCCTGAGGAACTATTACACATTATATAGGCTAGATGCCGCTTTTTCCCTCCGGGCTGCACCAGCTCGATCCCCTTAGGTAACTTCCCCTGAATTCGCGGCTACCGGCAATAGTTAAGACGCCCCAGCACCCGGTTTGTCACCAGCCGTTAAGCCGGAGGCTTGAAGTTCAGAGTGATGACGCTCTGCACCGATACGGCCCGGCCGTTCATGGAGTAAGGCTTGAAGCGCCACTGCTTTACAGCATCGATGGCGGCCCTGGCAAACACCAGCGAACCCTGCAGAAACTTGGCATCCTGCACTGCGCCGTCTCTCCCGATAAGCACTTGCAGAACCACGTTGCCCTTCTGACCGCTGGCTTTCGCCGCGTCCGGGTAGACCGGCTCAACCAATTGAGCCAACTGCCCCCAAGCCGCGGACTCCGGCAGATTCACTGGCTCGATCGATGACATCGCGGCCTCGGCCGGCATGGCGCCGCTGGCGTCCGGGGTCGAGGAAGCTATTTGCGATTTCAAGCTCGATGGAATGCCCGCGCTGTTTCCCGCTGGAACTGTCTGCGGCGAGGCAGAACTTTGAGCTGGCGCGGAAGCCGGCCGTGGGGGCGCGACTGGCGCGGCAACTGACGCATTCGGTTGCGACGAGGACGCGGCCGAAGCTGCGGCCGGTATCGGACTGGATGATGACGGACCAAGCGAGGACGGACCAGGCGACGCTTCCGCCGTATTCCCCGGCAGCACGCTGATACTCGCCGGAGCCGGATCCTTGACCTGACTCCCGCCAACCTGCGCCTGACCGCTGGCATTTTGCCCGGACGGCTGATCCGTCGGGTTGATCTGGTTCTGGCCGGTCTGGTTTGAATTAGTTTGGTTTGAATTAGTTTGGTTCGGATCAGCGGCGCCGTTGTCGCCCGTCGTCGCCGTCCCTGGCCCGCCATTCGCGTCCGCACCTTTCTGCGGCTTCGCCGTGGGATCAATCACCGGCAGCACGTGAATCTGGGAAGGATCCGTTGTCGCATCGGGTATATTCGGCACACTCGGAAGTTTGTACTCGTCACCCGCTTGCCCGAAGCTCTCATGCTGCGGCGCGGCCTGTGCTACCGGCGCGGGCGGCGGGTTCAGCCAACTCACTCCCGCTTTTACTGCATTGCGGTAGACGATCCGCAAAGTCTGGCGATTTCGGGGCACGGCCGCCAGTGCTATGCACGCTGCTGCTATCCCTACCACTAAGATTTTGCCGAGTATCGGGCGCGGCTCTCGCGCCGGCGGTTCGCTTTCTTCCTTCTTCTCTCGCGATATGTATGCAAAAAGCGCGGCCTCCGGCGCTGATTCCTGGTGCGACTGCGCTTTCGGAGGGTTTCTCATTTCCTCCTGCGCTGGAGCGGCAGGCTTCGCGAACGAGGGCGTTTCCGCGTACGACACCATTTCAGTCTTCTCCGGAGCAGCCTCCTCCGGTGGCGGCGGCGCCGTCTTCGTCAGACGTGCCTGCAACGCTGCCCATCCCGTCAGCGGCTCCTGCGGTTCGGGTTCCGGTGCCAGAGGTGCTTCCACGGCTGAAGCCATTGGCTCCAGCTCCGTGAGCGCGTCAACCTCCGCGGCGGCAGACTGCTCCATTGACTTATGAATTTCATTTTCCGTGTCGAACTGCCCGCCCGGTGCGGAACCTGGCGACTGCAGAAATTCTCCCGCGCGAAAAGTCTTCTCTGGCGCGTGGGTCACGGTGGAAGGCGCGGAAGCCGCGCCCGCCGCAGCCGCGGCCGCTAAGGCCGCCGTTTCCGTCGCTTCCCGTTGGGCTACTGGCGCAGCCGGCAGCGTTCCCGGTTGCTGCTTCGCCCGAAGCAACTCGCAGGCCGTGCTCATCGTGTCGCGCACCTGCTCCACGCGAATCGGTTTCACCAGAACTGAATTGGCTCCGGCCTGCAACGCCTCCGGCAGCCGGGCGTCATCGCTTACAATCGCCAAAGTTAGAGGGCGCTGCGCCGCTTTCAATTCCCGCGCCGTCTTCAGCAGAAATCCCGCCTCGGGTTGGTCGTCCCAATCGGTGATCACGATTTGGAAGACTTGCGTGGTGACCTTCTCTACCGCATCCACAGCGCTGTTGCAGTACTCTCCCTCGATCCCGAGGTCGGCGAGCACCTGCCAGATCGGCTGAACCATCTCTTCATTGGACGAAAACAGGAGGCAGCGCAAGGCCATACTAGTCCAGACTAGGCAAGCCGAGTAACCGCAGCAAGTTACCGAGGTCGAAGGAGTTCGGACCTCGAAAATAATCGAAGACCCCAGTAGTACATGTCCTTTCGGTTTGCGGAGAGGAGCAGCCGCGTCCCGTCTGCCGCGGTCCCTGCGTCGAGATGGCTCAACGCCGGTGCGCTAGAATGCTGGGTCGTTCCCGATCGGCAAGTTTTATGCAGACTGCGGATGTTGTCATCGTCGGAGGAGGGATTGTCGGCTCCAGCATCGCCTATCACCTTACGGCGAGCGGATGCCGCAACGTTCTGGTCATCGAGCGCGAATCCGCGCAGGGCAAGGGATCCACCGGAAAAAGCATGGGCGGTGTACGCGCGCAATTTTCCACTCCAGTCAGCATCCAGATGTCGCTCTACTCGATCCCGTTCTACGCCAGCTTCGAGGAGCGCCTCGGCAACCCGTGCGACTACCGGCCGCAAGGCTATCTGTTCTGCGCCACGAACGATAAGCAGATGGCATATTTGAGCACCAACTATGCCCAGCAAGTGAAGATGGGATTGAAGAACGTCCGTCTGATTGCGGCTGATGAGATCCGCAGCCTGTTCCCGCAGTTGCGCGCCGACGATATTGTCGGCGGAAGTTTCTGCTCCACCGACGGCTTCGTCGATCCCTATAGCGCCATGAATGGGTTCATGGCCTGGGCAGCCGATCACGGCGCTACATTGTGGAAGAACGCCGTCGTTACCGGCTTCACGCAAGACGCAAGCGGGATTGCATCAGTCGAGACCACGCGCGGTTCCGTGTCCACGCGCAAAGTAGTGAACTGTGCCGGCGCGTGGGCGGCGAGCGTGGCCAAGCTTGCGGGCGTGGATTTGCCCGTCGAGCCGCTGCGCCGCATGCTGGTTCCGAGCGAGCCGTTCGACGAATTTCCCCGCACCGCGCCGATGATCGTCGACATGTCGAATGGATTTCACTTTCGCCCCGAAGCCCGCGGATTTCTCCTGGCCTGGAACGATCCCTGAAGAAACGCCCGGCTTCAAAACGGATTTCGACCCCGCCTTTGTCGAGAAAATTCTGACCCGGGCCGCAGACCGCGTGCCCTGCTTCGCCAATCTCCCGGTGAACCCCAAGCGGGCGTGGGCGGGCCTGTATGAGATGACGCCGGACCATCACCCAATTCTCGGCGAGGCCCCAGGTGTGCCCGGATTTTTCCTCGCCAACGGTTTCAGCGGACACGGCGTGATGCACGCCCCCGCCACCGGAAAGATTCTCAGCGACTTAATTCTCACCGGCAAAACCGACCTGATCGACGCCTCGCTGCTGAGTCTGACGCGCTTCGCCGAAGGCCGCCTGATCCACGAAACCGCTGTTCTCTAAAGGAAACATGGCACTGCAAGAACACAACTACTGGCTCACCACCGCAGACTTCCTGAGGATAGAAACCCGTCCACTACCCGACCGCGTCGATGTCGCAGTAATCGGCGCCGGCTTCACCGGACTCTCCGCCGCCCGCACCCTGGCCCAGCGCGGCGCCAAAGTCGCCGTGCTCGAAAGCGAAACCGTCGGCTGGGGAGCCAGTTCCCGCAACGGCGGCATGGTCCTCACCGGGATGAAGCTCGGCGTGAACCAGCTCATCTCCAAGTACGGACGCGACCTCACCCGCCGCATGTACGCCGCATCACTTGCCACCGTCGATTGCGTCGAGCAGCTCGTTCGTGAGGAAGCAATCGACTGCGACTTTTCCCGCTGCGGCCATCTCGAAGTCGCTTGCAAGCAGAAGCACTTCGACGATTACGCGCGGCAGGTGGATGTGATTGCGCGCGAGTTCAATCATCAGCTGCGCGTAGTGCAGAGGAAAGAGCTGAGCGCCGAGATCGGCTCGAACATTTACTACGGCGGCATGGTCGATGAAGTCAGCGCGGGGCTAAATCCTGCGCGTTATGTAGCCGGTCTCGGCCGCGTCGCGACGAAAGCTGGGGCAGAAATCTTCGAGCACACTCGTGTCGAAGGCCTGCAGCGCGAATCCCGACAAGGCGAATCAGGCTGGAAGATCACAACCTCGCGAGGTCCGCTGTGGGCGCGCGAAGTTTTCGCCGCAACCAGCGGCTACACGAGTAGAGCGACTCCTGCGCTACAAAAGAAACTCATCCCCATCGGTTCGTTCATCATTACAACCGAAGTGCTCCCCGAAAAACTGGCCCACGAACTCAGCCCGCGCAACCGCATGATCTACGACTCGAAGAATTATCTTTACTACTACCGCCTCACGCCTGACCGCCGCATGCTGTTCGGCGGCCGCGCCGCATTCTTCCCCGAAACCGACCAGACCATCCGCCGCAGCGCCGAAATCCTGCGCCGCGGCATGATCGACGTCTATCCCCAACTCCGCGACGCCAAAATCGACTACGTCTGGGGAGGCACGCTCGACTTCGCCTTCGACATCATGCCCCACGCCGGCCAGCTCGACGGCATGTACTACGCCGTAGGCTATGCCGGACACGGCGTGGCCATGGCCACGTATCAAGGCCAGAAGATGGCGGAGTTGATGTCTGGAGATAAGCCGGACAATCCCTTCGCAGGCATCCCGTTCCCCGGCGCGCCGCTAGGAATGTACAACGGCAAGCCGTGGTTCCTGCCGTTCGCAGGAATGTGGTACAAGTTTCTGGACTGGGTGAGTTGAGGACGTATGAGTTGGTTTCGCAACAGCCCCTTCGCCAATAGCGACGATGCTGCCAAACATATGGTCGCCCTGGTGGCCGCACAGGCGGAGAAGGCCGGACCGCCGCTCAGTGAAGAAGAGCAAAGACTGCTTCTTGAGGGAGCTACCCCTCCCAAGATCGCCGAGGAAGAATTGAACGAAAAGTTTAGAAAGCTGATCGAGCAGACGTTCGATTATGAAGTTAACCCGGATGACCCGATGAGTTTAAGCAGCGCGGTTCAGTGGGCGGGCGCCGACAGATATCCCAAGATAGTGGCACTCGCAGAGGAAGTCATCATTTCGCGCGGCGAAAAACACCCGCGGCTGAGGGGACGAAGGCAGATAATCGATCTCATCCAGCTTGTCGGGTGCGCCGTTGTGGCTGTAATTCTGATGAGTTTGGTCGTGGCGCTTCTTAGCGGTTTATTCGGACACAAGTGATAACGAAGGCTATCTCGCAGGCAGAAACGGATTTCGAATGGTCAGCACATTATCGATGACCTGGCCATTCTGCAGGTCTTCCGAATAAAGCGTAGAACAGTTCGCGTCGAGAGCAGAGGCGGCGATCTGCGCGTCGTAGATACCGAACCTGTACTGCCGCGCGATCTTCAATGCCGCTTCATGCGTATCCAGGGTGATTGAAACCGGCGAAGGGAATAAGACTCGAACCGCATCGAGCGCCTCGATGACGTCCTCCCAAGGCATGCGCATCTTGCGTCGTGCCACCGCGACGAATTCATTCAGAACTTGAACGCTGATTACTCCGCCTTGCGCTACTAACTGCTGAGCTCGCTCTCTGCGGGAATCGCCGCTAACCATCGCGTAGATCAGCACGTTGGAGTCGAAGAACGCCTTAGCGCTCATCGTCCTTGCTTCCCCGCTCGTAGATCTCGTCGCGGTCGAAGACGAAGCCGGGAGGTAAAGGACGGCTTAACTTGCGCAGAGCCTCCAGGGCACGCTGTCGGCTTTCGTCGCGGCCGACTTCTAGTTCGCGGCTACCGGCGACCCGAATCTCGATATCGTCGCCTTCTTTCAGCTCAAGCGCCTCGACGACCGCGGCAGGCAATCGAATCGCCAGGCTGTTGCCCCACTTCGAAACTTGCACGGGGCCCTCCTTGGATATACATTCTTATTGTATATCTATGACCGTCTCCGAGCAAGCGTCAGGCGAGGAGGTTCTCCATGTGCAAAAGTGGTCAGGCCTATTGCCTCAACCCTTTCATTCGCCAGTGTTTGCGGGCGTTTTTGCCTGTGCAAAACAAGGGCTGTATCTCAATGAAAACGCTGTACTTAATTCGCCCAGATAAACCGGTTTATCTCGCCTGTGAGAGGATTCGAAACGGTTGATTCACCCCAGTGCAGCCGCAGGTTCGTCGGCCCCGGACGGCCCCTTAGAATCGCCGGACGGGGCATCTCTGTCAGCGGTCGCCATGAGCCCGAGTCAAACCGCGCCGGCAATATCTCTCCGTCGAACTGCCGCATACACCACCGGCCCGAGCACCAGCGCAATCGCCCCGCCGATCGCCGCATAGCGGTCGCTTCCGAGCAACGCGACCAGACTCATCACCACTGGCGCAGCGACCACGTAAGCCAATCCCAAACGCCCGCCGGGAATTCGAAATGCACGCGGCATGTCAGGCCGCGTGCGCCGCAGCTTCCACGCCGAGAGCACAGTCAGCACCGTCGTTGCCGAGCGCAGCCAGATGTATACCGAGATGAGTTGCCCGAGGCTCTGCCAGGCCAGCAGCGCATAGATGACCGCCGACACAACAATCGCCAGCCAAGGCGTTCCGTAACGCGAGTGTTTGCGGGTGAGCGCAGCGGGAAGATAGCCGTCTTCAGCCATGGCAAATGGCATGCGCGTGGTGGTGAGGACGGTGCTGTTGAGCAGCGCCACGTTGGCGACGATCGCTGCCAGGGTCATCCACATACCCAACCGCGGGCTTCCCAGTGACGACTCGCCAATCCGCTTCGCCGCTTCCGTGAAGTATCCCGTGTGCCAGTCCTGCCAGTCTCCCGCCGAAGCCAGACCTGCCAGCGTGGGCAGAAAATACGCCGCAATCGAAAGCGGCACCACCAGCGCCAGCGCCCGCGGATAAGTCCGTTGCGGATTCTCCACTTCCTCGGCGACGGTCGAGAGCTGTTCGTATCCCGAATACAGCCACAGGCCCAGAGCGAGTCCCACGCCGAAGATTTTGAAAGTTGGCTGATGCGGCGGAATCCACGGCACAAACGGATTGTGCCGCCAGTGCGTAAGCCCCAGCACAACCATCGTCCCAACTGGGATAAAAATAACGATCTCAAGGATGGTAGCAACCCGTCCCACCATCTGGATGCCGCGCACGTTGATCCACGTAATCAAAGCAATCAGCGCCACCGAAACGAGGTAGTGCATCCCGGCCGTCATGCCGGGAAAACAGGTAATCGGCGAAGAGTACGGCGTACACTCCACCCAACAAGAAAGACGCTGACCAGTTCCACCATCCCGCTTGAAATCCCCAGAAGTCTCCGAAAGCCGCGCGGGTCCAGCGGTAGAATCCGCCCTCGACGGGCATGGCGGTGGTCAGTTCCGCCGTGACCAGCGAGACCGGGATGCACCAGAAAAACGGCAGCACCAGCAGATAGATCAGCGTCATCCCCGGACCCGAGGTGGTGACCATGTCTTCGAGTCCGAAAGGCCCGCCGGTCGTGTAGGAAAACATCACGAAGACGAGATAGAAGAGCCCGGCCTTCTGCAGCGCGGAGGATTTGGCTTGAGTCGTCAAAGAAAGAATTGTTGATTACTGATTTCTGATTGTCGATTGAAAATCACGAGGACGAAGGGTTATCAGCAATCAAGCAATTTCTACGCCGCGAGCACTCCGGTCAGCGCGCCTTCCAGCTCCAGCAGCTTTCGCTTCACATCAAGCCCGCCGCCGTAGCCGCAGAGCGTGCCGTCGGAAGCGATTACGCGATGGCAGGGCACCACGATCGCGACCGGATTACGATTGTTCGCCATGCCCACGGCGCGAAAAGCGTTCGGCTTGCCTACCGCGCGGGCGATGTCGGCATAGCTGCGCGTCTCTCCATATGGAATCGCCAGCAGCGCGCGCCAGCAGGCTAGCTGGAAGTCGGTCCCACGAAGGTCGAGCGGGAAGGTGAACGCGCGCCGCTTTCCGTCGAAATACTCTTCGAGTTCACTGACGTAAAGCTGCATCCGGTGGGCGGAATCCTCGAACCCAAAGCCCTTCTTTTCTTCGCGAAGATGCCGTGGGTTCGGGCGAATCGATTGCTGTCCCGGCAACCTGGCGTCGAATTCCAAGGCGACCAGCCCATGGCCGGAAGCCGCTAGAAACAAAGGGCCAATCGCCGAGTTCATATTGGTGCAGGCAAGCGTTTCCATCAGACGATCCTCCAGCAGCAAACCACGATAGCAGACGATTGGCTCGGTCGCACCCCGCTTTTGTTTGGCAGCCCTCCAGCCGCGCAGCAGTTGACAGAAACCACTTTTTGCCCCAAAGTGTGTGCGGCGTGCTTATGCCCTTACCCCCATCCCCCATGAAGAAGGGCCTGTTCATCATTTTTGCCGTGGTGCTGGCCCCGGTCCTGCTGGTGGGACTGGTCGCGCTGGCTGCCGGGGACTGGCGGCAGATCGGCGCAACTCCCGGCGGCGATCAGGTGCTGGTCAGTTCGGTCACCACACAGAAGAACGGCCTCCGCACCGCTTGGATCCGCGTCGAGTACAAGGAACCCACCAAACTGCCGCAAGGCGGTCCTTTCGTGGAACTGCGGGCGCGGGTTCGCTTCAACTGCGCCAGCGGCAGCACGACGCCGAGCGTGGTCGCGAACTCGGAATGGTTCTACTCGCGCGACCATGGCGGCAAACTTGTCGTCAGCAAAAAGGCTCACCGCGACGATCAATTCGGACAGACTTCAGAAGGCGACTTCGGCGAGATCGCCAAAGACTTCGTTTGTAAGCAGAAGTGAAAGCAGTGTCCAGTGGGCAGTGGCCAGTAAAACCAAAGTCTGCCGAGTTTGTCTTTACTGGCCACTGATCACTGGACACTGACCACTGCCTTTTCCACAGGCTGGCACCTCGGTAACTCTCCACCCACTTCCGCAGACGCTGCTTCCGTCATATGCTGATAACGAAACCGCAGTTGGCAGCACGCCGTTGCGGGACTCCTTCGCGATGGATTCATTTCATCTCTATTCGCTGATAGCTGCCGGAAGCGCCGCTGCCCTGGGCGCATACGCGCTCTTGCGGCGCAAGCCCAAGGGGCCGGCAGAGCTCGAACGCGAACGCCGCACCTGGCTCGACGGCATCGGACGCATCACTGACGGCACCGTCATCGATGTGCAGGAATTGCCGGTCGGAAACGGCCATCACGCCGCCGTGCTGCTCATTTATAAATATGACGTCGCGGGCGTTTCCTACGAGTGCTCGCAGGACGTAACTTACCTGCGCCAGTGGATCAACCTGCACTCCTGCCGTCTGGGCTTGCCCACGTCGGTGAAGTACGACCCGCACAATCCCGGCAACTCGCTCGTGGTCTCAGAAAGCTGGATGGGGTTGAGACAGTAACGCAGTGGTCAGTGTCCAGTGATCAGTGTCCAGTGTCCAGCAAAAAACGAGGCACGCGGCGGACTCGCCGTTACTGGCCACTGACCACTGATCACTAGGCCACTGCACTTCAGATCTGGTAGTCATCCTGAAACAATTCCTGGGCAGAGATGTTCGGCGCCGATGTTGTCCCCTCGTCGATCGTTACGTCAGGCTCTGCGCCCAGCGCTTCGTGCGAGTGGCGCTGAAACTGCTCGCGCAGCTCATGCAGTTCCGCGGCCAGTTTGATGATCACGTCTGAAAGCGGGTCCCGGATGTCCTTGGGATCGGTAATCACTACGCGCTTGCCGTCGCGCAGCACAATGTGCCCGGGCACGCCTACGATGGTGGAATTGGCGGGCACGCTCCGCAGCACGACCGAGCCGGCGCCGACGCGGCAGTTGTCTCCAATGGTGATGTTCCCCAGCAGCTTTGCTCCCGATCCGATCGAAACGTTGTTGCCGACCGTAGGATGCCGCTTGCCTTTCTCCTTGCCGGTTCCACCCAGAGTCACACCCTGGTAAAGCGTGACGTCGTCGCCGACGATTGCCGTCTCGCCGATCACCGTGCCCATGCCGTGGTCGATGAACAGACGCCGCCCGATCTCCGCGCCCGGATGAATCTCAATGCCGGTAAACAAACGCGCCACCTGCGAGACGAATCTCGCCAGAAAGCGCATGCCGTGGCCCCAGAGCCAGTGGCTCAAGTGATGTGCCCATACCGCATGCAGACCGGGATACAGGAAGACGACCTCGAAGTAGGAGCGGGCGGCAGGGTCCGCCTCGAAGACTGCGGCAACGTCCTCGCGGGCTGAGCGGAAGAACATAAGGCAGTTCTCAGTTGTCAGTTCTCGGTTCTCAGTAAAATCCTGCGGCTTACGAGAACCGGAATTGAAAACTTGCGTCCTGATGAACGTAGCCCAGCGAGGGGAAAAAGCGCAAGGGGTGGGAATTGGGGCGGGGAACCGAGAACTGAGAGCTGAGGTGTGCCCTAGCTGCCGGTCTCGAAGCCGCCACTCTGAGCGACGGTCATGCGGAGGTACTTATAAGGATTCACCGGTGTGTCGTTGATGCGGACTTCATAGTGAAGATGCGGTCCAGTAGAACGTCCACTGGAGCCAACGTAGCCGATGGTGTCGCCGCGATGAACTTGCTGCCCGGACGTGACCGCGAAGCCGGAAAGGTGGCCATAGCGGGTGGAGATGCCGTGCCCGTGATCGAGCATGATGGCCTTGCCGTATCCGCCCAGGAAATCGGCGAACATGACCACGCCATCGGCCGGAGCGACCACCGGGTGGCCGTAACTGCTGCCAATATCCACTCCGCTGTGAAACGCGCCCTCGCCGTTGAACGGGTCGATGCGCTCTCCGAAGCTGGCCGTGACCTGGCCTTCAACCGGCCAAAGATTGGGTGCGGAGTTCGCCCGGAACCAGTCGGCCGTAGTGGCGTTACGAGTCATGCCCAGGCTGATGCCGACCGTAGTAGCACCGCTGAGGGCGGAGGTGCGCAGAACTCCCAGCTGATCGAGGGAAGAACTGACGTCAGCGTCCTGGATTTCCTGCTGCGATGCGGTGACCAGCGAAGGCTGCGACTTCAATCCGTAGAGCGCCGATACTTCGCTGGCAATCGAGCCCAGAGAAGCTACTTGCACGTCGCGTTCCTTGGCTACCTGTTCCAGCTCGGAATAACGATCTTTGAGTTGCTGTTTTTCCGTCCGCAGCTCGTTGTAGCGCGAAACCTTGAGCAGCATGCGGGTATAAGAGCTGGCGATCCCGGTCAGGCTGAGGAATCCAATGGCGGCGCCGACGACGAATACATACAGGTAATGGACGGGAATGGGGATCTTGCGCAGCTGTCCGTCATCCCCACGAGCCACAAACAGTATGTAGAAGCGCTTTTGCAAATGCCTTCCTTCTTCCGCTTTAAAATGTTCTTCCGCGTTTAACGATCAGGGACGGAACTCCAGGCAAAGTTCTGAGGTTGCAGAAAGCCTGTTCGAACACCTGATCTTTTTGGGCTACGCTTCCCCTCTTGGGAACGGAGACTTCTAACGTACCCTTCACCTACCGGAACCGGGGACCTAGCCGAAAACCTCTTGTCTGCAATTCCTTCGGGATGCAGAACTTATGCTTGCCCCAAGGGTACTGCACTGCTCGGCCAAAGGTTTTGTGAATGACTGGTAAAAGGTAACAAACTGGGTTCCCCCTGTCAACGACGCGGCAGGGTCATTAACTGTTACTTAAGAGCCGGTAATCGAATGTAACCAGCGCCCGATTACCGGAGCGGATGGGCACCAGCCCGCACTGACCAAGGGGCCATGCGATTTCTAGTCCCACTGAGGAGGCGTTTAGATTCGTCGCATTGCATGCCCAGCGGCAAAGGCCAGCGCCGCAGGTGAGCCTCGCTTATAGTAGTTGCCGTGGTGATTGCCGAGAAAGCGCTGATTGCCCAGGTTCGCCGGCTGGCGAAGCCGAGCGTCGAACCCTGCCGTTCTCACAGGAATTGGAGACGACTGCGCCGTGCTGCGACTTCTTCCGCGCGCAGGTCGTGGCCGAGCTTCGGAAAACGACACGCTGGTCACGACCGACTTCAGCCTGGAGGGAATCCACTTCCGCCGCGACTGGCACTCCCCGGAGTCGGTTGGGCATCGCTGTCTGGCGCGAGGACTGAGCGACATCGCGGCCATGGGCGGCGAGCCTGTGGCGGCGTTTCTCTCGCTCGCACTGCCGCGCGGCTTGCCGCAAAACTGGGTGAACCGCTTCACCCGCAGCCTGATCAGCCTGGCCGAGAGATACGGCGTGACCCTCGCCGGTGGCGACACGGCAGAGTCACCCAACGGAATTCTCGCGGATATCGTTGTCGTGGGGACTGTGCCGAAAGGCAAGGCTATTCTGCGATCGGGGGCCCGGCCCGGCGACCGCATCTATGTGAGCGGAGCACTCGGCGGCTCGGCCGCTGCCCTCCAGCAGATGCGGAAAAATCCCAAGAGAAAGCTCAAGCTCAATCCGCGCGACTATCCCCGGCATTTCTTTCCCGAGCCGCGAATCGCGCTCGGGCGCGTTCTGCGCGAGCAAGGCTTGGCTTCCGCGATGATCGACACCAGCGATGGCCTCTCCACCGACCTGGCGCACATCTGCGAAGAAAGCGGCGTAGGTGCGGAACTGCAGGCGGAAGCCATTCCTCGTGCCAGCGTGGGCAAACCGGCGCGGGAAGTCGATCTGCAATTTGCTCTTCACGGCGGAGAAGACTACGAACTGCTGTTTACGTCTCCTCGGGGCAAGCGAATTCCATCCCACATTGCCGGAGTGCCGATCACTATGATTGGACACGTCACGCGGGTGAAGAAGATATTCCTGAAGAATCGAGAGCGGCGTGGGCGTCGAACTCCGGCCTCAAGGCTGGGAACACTTCCGCAAGTAGTGGTTACTTTAGTGATCTGTCACCATTAGTGTCTATACCCTCCCGGGGAAAACGGTACTAGAGTAGGGACATGTCGTACTCCCGAGTTATCTCCCACTGCCTTTTGTTTGTCGTGCTGGCGTTTGCTGCCGCGTCTGCTTCGTTCGCAGCAGACAAGAAGCAACCGCCTCCGCCGCCGGCGCACGCTACCACGCCTTCGCCCACGGTCACCGATGAGTATATTCACAAAGAATTTGGCGACAACTGTTCGGTGCTGGCCGGCGAGCCACAGTTTGTCGGCGATCTCGACGGCGATGGTGTGGACGATCTTGTAATCGCCGCCCGCTGCAAGAATCCGCTGGCTGATCAGTCTGAATTTGCTTTTCGCGTGACCGATCCGTTTGACACTTATCTGGGCTACGGCAATGTCAAAGTCACCTCCGGATTTGCCTCGGACGATCCGGAGCGTAAAGGGGTCTGTCTGCTGATCGTGCACGGTGTGGGCCCTCGAGGCCTGGCGTTCCGACAAACCGAAACCCAAATTCGTCCTGATTAACCTGCCTTTCAAAACCCTCACCGTAAAAAAGCTGGCGCTAAGAAAGAAGACCGTGCTCGGGGTCTACATGGAAGAAAAAGGCGAAGGCGAAGCGACCGCGTCGGTGGTCTTCTGGGACGGGAAGAAGTATCGCTACCAGATACTGGGGTCGGATTTGGAGTAGGCTCGGCCACGAACTCCAACTCGTCCGAGTTCTATCGCTTTGGCCTGGGGCGGCTAAGGGATTCGACGGGCGCTAGTTGTTCCTCCTGGCGTATTCGTTCTGCAACCACTTCCCCGCCGCTTTTGTAGACCCGGTAAGCCCGTGCGTTGCTTTTCGAGGTGATCACCTTGTAAAACCGGCCATCAATGAACTCCATCGCGCAGTTGTTCTCAAGCGCGATCCCGATGCCTCCAGTCTTTCGAATCATGTCCCGGAAGTGCTTTCGGCGCGGGACGCCCATGTCCGGCCGTTGTAGTGCGGGCAATGTATCCCGCTTATCAGCCCCAGGCCTTTCACGTTTATGTATTTCCACTTTCTCGGATTGTAGAAGGACATCGAATCGGAATGCCCGGAATCAAACCAACAAATGGCGCCGGCGCTAATGCCGGAAAGCACGGTTCCGTTCTCGTAGGCCGATGTGAGAAGTTTGTCAACGCCCAGGCGCCGCCAGAGGCGCATCATCATCAGTGTATTTCCGCCACCAACATAAATGATGTCTGCCGAAAGAATCTTTCTCCGAATCTGCTCGGTTGATGGCTGCTCTTTGATGAAAAAGAGGACGTCGGTCTTGCATTTTAGGAATTTGCCGAAGTAGTCCTGCACGTGCTTCCAATATCTTTCGGAATCCGAGCTCGCGGTTGGGATAAAGAGAAGCTTCGGATTCTTCTTGCTCGAGAGCCGGATAATCTCTCGATCAATCGCAGCGGTGCGCCTGGTTCTTATCTCTCCGCCGCCGATCGCGACAATCGCCTTAGGCATCCCCTCATCTTAAGCTTCTTCTCCATTCCCATCGTGATCCAGTGCACACCTAACATACCCACCTACCCGCTATAATCCTTCCGCACATGGATCTCGAGGAAAAGCTCGCGGAACTGAAGAAGCGTAACCGGCTCGCCGAAGAGGGCGGAGGCGAAAAACGCCGCGAGCGCCAGCACAAGGAAGGCAAAATGTCGGCGCGGGAGCGCATCGAGTTCCTGCTCGATGACGGCACTTTCGAAGAAACCGACAAGCTGGTCACGCACCGCTGCAACGATTTCGGCATGGCCGAGCAGAAATTCTACGGCGACGGGTTCATCACCGGCTACGGCCGCATCGAAGGCCGCCTGGTCTACGTCTTCGCCCAGGATTTCACCGTGTTCGGCGGATCGCTTTCAGAGACCAACGCGGGGAAGATCGTCAAGATCATGGACCTCGCCGCGAAGATGGGCGCGCCCGTGATTGGCTTGAACGATTCCGGAGGCGCGCGCATTCAGGAAGGCGTGGCCTCGCTGGCGGGATACGCCGACATCTTTCTGCGCAACACTTTATATAGCGGAGTTGTCCCGCAGATTTCCGCGATTATGGGCCCCTGCGCCGGCGGCGCGGTCTATTCGCCCGCCATCACCGACTTTGTCCTCATGGTCGACAAAACCTCCTACATGTTCATCACTGGCCCTGACGTCATCAAAACGGTGACGCATGAGGAAGTCACCAAAGAGCAGCTCGGCGGCGCCATGACCCACAACGAGACCTCAGGCGTGGCGCACTTTCTCGCCCATGACGACGCCGAGTGTTTGTCGATGGTGCGCGAATTGCTGAGCTTCATGCCCTCGAACAATCTGGACGACCCGCCGCGCAAGCCCAGCACCGACCCAATCGACCGCGCTGATGCCGTGCTCGACAGCATCGTGCCGGCGCAGTCGAATCTGCCTTATGACATGAAGGACGTGATCCACGCCGTGGTCGACGATACCTATTTCTTCGAAGTGCAGGAGCACTACGCGAAAAACATTGTCGTCGGATTCGCGCGCCTCGACGGCCGCTCGGTGGGAATCGTCGCCAATCAACCGGCCATGCTCGCGGGAACGCTCGACATCAACGCTTCGATCAAGGGCGCGCGCTTCGTCCGCTTCTGCGATTGCTTCAACATTCCTCTGATCACGTTCGAAGACGTTCCGGGATTTCTGCCCGGCACCGCGCAGGAATACGGCGGCATCATCAAGCACGGCGCCAAGCTGCTCTTCGCGTTTGCCGAAGCCACGGTGCCGAAGATCACGGTAATCACGCGCAAAGCCTACGGCGGCGCTTATTGCGTGATGGCGTCAAAACACATCCGCACCGATGTGAACTACGCGTGGCCCACGGCGGAGATCGCAGTCATGGGGCCGGAAGGCGCGGTGGATATCGTCTACAAGCGCGAACTCGATGGCGCGGCCAATCCGCAAGAGCGCCAGGAATTGCGGCAGAAAAAGATCGAAGAATTCCGCGACCGCTTCGCCAGCCCCTACGTAGCAGCCGACCGCGGCTTCGTCGACGCCATCATCCAGCCGCGCGAGACGCGCAAGAAACTGATTCAGGCGCTGGCCATGCTGGAGAACAAGCGCGACAAGAACCCGCCGAAGAAGCATGGGAATATACCGCTGTAAATGGATGAGCGATAAAGAAATCTTGAGGACGGGCTTAGGCGGGCGCAAAAATAAGAGTTCCGAGGTGGTGTTGGGTCCATTCGTCTCGGCCAGTAGCTCGCTTTTAGACCCTTGCTTGACCTGCTATCGCAGCTTCCCTTGCGGGGTGCCACGCGCGATCTTCGCTCGGGCTCCGGGCTTACCGCCAACCGGAAAAACCTACCCAACGCCTCGGAACTCTATCCTGCCTTCGACGTTTCTTCTTGTTCTTCTCGACCAGCGCTTTGCTATAGACCCTTGCTTGCCCTCCCTGCTCATTTTCATGAAGAGGGTGACTACACTTGAGTCCCGGACGCCGCACCAACCGGAAAAACTCTAGAAGCTGTCAAAGAACGATTATGGTTCTACTCTTTCCATTTTCAGAGTCAATGAAAACTTTGCGTTTATAACTTGCGTATTTTCAGCCGAGTGCAGCGCGTCCACAGGCGGGTGACCGGAATTGGTGCAGGCTCGTCCCTAAGTTCGCGCAGAAGGCACATCAGAGGCGGCTTTTCGCGGTTCACGGATGCGGAAGAATGGGCTTCAGCGGATTATAGAAGTGCTTTGCGGCGTGTGAAAATCACGCAGAAACCTTGCTGGGCAAGGGCTCGGTCATAGCAGCAAGGAAGTGGATCAAATGATTTCGATGCTCTCTTCGACGAATTGCTTTAGCCTCTCGTCGGGGCTGTTGAGTTCGAACGAATTCGTGATCGCCGCCTTGCCCTTTTCTACGCTGGTAATTACGTAGGAATAACCGGGCCAGTGGGCTTCGGCGAGATCAGTCGGGGACGGGCGGGCTGGATGGTCGGGATGAGAGTGATAGTAGCCGATGATTTCCTCGCCGCGCTCGCGGCCCTCGCGCTGAATCCGGACCAGTTCGCGAGGATCGATGTTATAACGGTTCTGCGGTGAGTCCGTGCGAGTATTACCGCAGCGCGCGGCCGAGGTGACGACGCGGATGCCATTCGTCGTCCATGCGGCCGAGCAGCACGCCGCAGCACTCGTGCGGATAAGTCTCTTCGCCGTGATTGCGGAGAGCTTCGTATTCTTTGGGTGCAATCTTCAGCATCGATGTTGTTCAGTCCGGAATCAGTTCTCACCGGGTCAACGAGGGGCTGCAACACTTATTTGAGCGACGTTCTTCACCGGAAAATTTACTGAGTTTGCGATGAAACAAAGATGGTGAGCTTGTTCATGAAGCGATAGAGCCTTGGCCTCGTCAGAGTCTTCTGAAATCGTTACATGGGGATGCAGAGTCACCTCGGCAAATGCCGCTGATCCATCCGGGCGCTCGTTCATCACGCCGCGGGCGTCGTCCTGATATTCGGTGACTACTATTTTATTGACGGCACAGAGGTGAAGGTAGGAGAGCATGTGACAAGCTGAGAGGCTTGCCACCAGGAGATCCTCAGGATTGTAGCGTGCCGGGTCGCCGCGAAACGCGGGATCGGAGGACGCCAATACAGGAGGCTTTCCGGGAGCTGTGATCGTGTAGTCGCGCTTGTAGGTCGCGTAGGTCTTTGTGCCCTGACCTTGATTTCCCGTCCACGCAAGTTGAATCTCATAGTGGTGCTGCTTCATGATCTCTCCTCGGAGTTTCTGGGTCCGACGCAACAGGCTCGATGCTAATGATTACGCTTCTGTCCAGAATCGCTCGCTCAAATACTTCTCGCCGGAATCGCATAGGATCGTGACAACCACGGCCTCCTGCTTTTTCCCCAGCTCAAGCTGCTCGGAGATTTTCAGACTGGCGAAGATGCCGGCTGCGGCGGAAATCCCCAGCAGCAGTCCGCACTCGCGGCCGATGCGGCGGCACATGGCGTAGGCATCTTCGGTCGCGATTTCAAGATTTTCATCCGCCAGCAGCGGATCGTAGATTTTCGGAACGATGGCGCTGGCCATATGCTTGGCGCCTTCGATGCCGTGAAAAGAAGAATCCGGCTGCAGAGAAATACAGCGGACTGAAGGATTGAGTTCCTTCAAACGCCGCGCGGTGCCCATGAATGTGCCGCTGGTGCCGAGCATGGCCACGAAGTGCGTGATGCGTCCTTCGGTCTGCTGCCAGATTTCGTTGCCGGTGCCGCGATAGTGGGCCAGCCAGTTGGCGTCGTTCGAGTATTGATCGGCGTAGAAATATAAGTCGGGATGCTTGACGGCAAGTTCGCGGGCCAGGCGGATGGCGCCGTCGGAACCTTCGCCGGGATCGGTATAAAGAATGTTCGCGCCGTAAGCGCCCAGAATTCTTTTGCGCTCGGCGGAAACATTCTGCGGCATGCACAGTGTGACGGGGAATCCCTCAGCCGCTCCCAGCATGGCATAAGCAATGCCGGTGTTGCCGCTGGTGGCGTCGAGCAGAGTCTTGCCGGCAACAAACTTCCCGCTCCGGCGCCCTTCGGTGACGATGCTGGCAGCGGCACGATCCTTCACCGAGCCGCCGGGGTTGTGCCATTCGGCCTTGCCCAAAAGTGTTACCCCGGGCAGATGGGCGGTGAGCGAATCAAAGCGCAGCAACGGAGTATTGCCGATGCGTTCGAGCAGACTCTGCCCCGGGCGCGGGACGCCGGGTTCCGGCGCATGTTCCGCTGGAAACGTTGCCGCCGTCCTGGTTGAAGTCTGCCCCATATCGAACTATTCTCTCGTGACTATCGTAATATGCAGGAAAGAGCGAAACACGCTATGTAGTATGGTGTCTTTAGATGACAAAGTTTGCAAGTCGATGCACCCTTGAATAAAGCTGTGCACGGTTTGCGCGTGGCTTGCATCTAAGAAGAGATTGGAAACGTAGAAAATGTCGAAAGCATTAGAAGAACGAACTTACGAGGAAGCGCTGGCCTGGCTGCGCGAGCACGGTTTCGATGTGCTCGAGGCGCCCGGCACCAACGGGCGCGTGTTCCTCAGAAAATACAACGTCTCGGCCGCAATTCAGAAGACGGGCGAAGATGGCGTAAAGATTTTTGCCTACCCCGGCTACCTGATCGGAAGCGAAATCTCGAAGCTGGTCAATCGCGGCTACCAGCAGTTCCTGAAAAACTCCAAGACAGAAATCCCCGCCACTGCCGACCACCTCAAAGCCTTGCAGTCGTTTTCCGAGGAACTGAAAGAAGCGCTCGGACTGCCCAGCCTTTACAACGAGTCACTGGGAACGGTGAGCGACTCCTACCATTACGATCGCCTTAAGGACGACGACAAGCCGCCAGTCGATCGGCCGAAGCGTCCCTGGGAAGTTGCCGGCAAAGCGGTCGCGGTTAAAAAAGGGCGGGCGTAAGTTTCGACGACTCCGAACAAACCCATCCGACAATCGCCGCCATAGTCTTGTCATTCCGAGGAGCGCAAGCGACGAGGAATCCGCTTTCCCCGCCCGCCTTCCAGATCCCTTCCTGGAGCCCTGTCATCCTCCGGGTACTTATGCGAAACTGGTGCGCTTGCTAAGCGGGATCCCGGAGGTTCACATGCGCCGCAGCTTCCTCTATGTCTTTTTCTTCTCCTGCCTTTTGCCGATCCTGTTCATCGCAGCGAGCGGTCAGGCCCGTGTTCAGGACGAAGGGGGCTTCTACGGCAACGACGCGAAAGCCATCGAACGCCTGCTGCGTAAGCAGCAGGAAGCCTGGAACCGGCACGATCTCGAAGGCTTCATGGCGGGCTACTGGCGTTCTCCGCAGCTGACGTTCTTCTCCCAGGGAAAAGAACAGGACGGGTGGGACGCAACGATTCAGCGTTATCTCGCGAGGTACGCGAGTCCCGGGCACGAGATGGGGAAGCTGGAATTCTCCGCCCTGCGCGTTGACGTGCTGAGCCAGGACTCCGCCTTTGTGCGCGGCGCGTGGAAGTTGACGATGTCTGACGCCAAGACGCCGAATGGATTGTTCACGCTGGTGCTGCGCAAATTCCCTGATGTGGGATGGAAGATTGTGCACGACCACACGTCGGCTGCGGAGTGAACCAGTTCCTAGCTTCTAGCCGCTCGCCCCATGCCTTTGTCCATGGCTTCGTTGGCCAACCGGTCGGCGTCGCGATTGTGTTCGCGGAGAGCGTGCCCGATCGAGAACCATTCCAGTTGCGCAATCAATTCTTTGGCGCGTCCATGAAGATCCTTCAGCGTCGCGTTCTTCACTTTGTAAATGCCTTTGATCTGGCGCACCAGCAATTCGGAATCGCTGATCAGCTTCAGCGCTTTAGGACCGTGCTGCGAGGCGTATTCGAGGGCCGCGATCAGGCCTTGATACTCAGCAAAATTGTTGGTCTGGTGGCCGAGGTATTCGCTGAGATGGGCGACCTTGCGTCCCGACTCATCCTGGATTACCACGCCATACCCGGCAGGGCCGGGATTGCCGCGCGCGCCGCCGTCGCTGTGAGCGATAAAGTAGTGCTCGGGAGGATTTTCCCGGTGTGACTCTTCACGATGGGGAAAGAGCGATTTAGTTCCGGCGCCGCGGGAAGAAGGCATGCCTTCGAGTTTACAACGGGAGACCGTACGCGAGCTTAGCGGCCGGCGGCGAGGCGCGTGGCCAGGCGGGCGGGCAGGTTCGCGGAGAGGATTCGTTCCTGCGCGGCTTTCAGGTTGTAGGGCGTGCGATGGAAGTGGACGACCTGCGCCTCTGTATCGAACAGCGCGAAAGCGGCGCGCCAGTCTCCGTCGCGTGGCTGTCCCACCGAGCCCGGATTAATCATGTAACGTGTGTTCGGCTTCAGCTGCAACGAGACCGTCTCAGCTTGCCCCACCGTGCGATATTCGGGACGGAAACCATCGGCACTGGAACCGTTGGCGAAGAATCCCCCCTGCAGGTGAGTGTGGCCGAAGAAGGTCAGCGGCGTGGTGAGTGCGAGCAGCGGCACCAGCGCATCGCCGATCGAAACGATGTAGGCATCTTCATCGCCGGGCGAGCCGTGAACCAGTTGCACTTGCGGAAAGCCCTCGAGCGAAACCGGGCCTTGCGGCAGCGCATGCAGCCAATCGTGATGCTCGGGCGTCAACTATCCCGGGTCCAGGTCGCGGCGATGGCGGCCAGGGGATTGAAATCATCGAGATCGAGCAGGCCGGTCGCAGCTTTGTCGTGGTTTCCGCGCACGAAAATCTTGCCCAGGTCGCGGGAGCGGTCGATCACTTCATTGGGAGAGCCTCCGTAGCCGACGATGTCGCCCAGGTTGGCCACGAAATCGAACGCCGGAGCTGCCGCCATGCAGGCTTCCAGCGCTTCGAGGTTGGCGTGAATATCGCTAAGCAGCAGTATGCGCAATGAGCACCAGACAAAGCTGGCGATTATAGAACGAGCGGCAACGGAAGGGATACACCGGCCAGAGTCATTACGCCATGGTTATCTCGCATTGAGCACGGGGCAGCGAGCCCAGTGGCCCTGCAGCAACCTCTACCAGCGGCGGCAGTTCGCGGGCGCACTCGGGCACGCGGAAGCCGCATCGCGGCTCGAAGGCGCAGCCCGGCGGCATGGCGTGCAGCGGAGGCACCGTGCCTTCGATAGTGCCGAGCGGACGTGCCCGCTCCGTCTTCAGGTCGGGCACGGCCTCGAGCAGCCCGCGAGTATAAGGATGCGCCGGAGCCTGAAAAATTTCCTGCTTCGTTCCCAGTTCCACCACGCTCCCGGCATACATCACCGCCACGCGATCGGCCACCTGCGAAACCACGGCAAGATCATGCGAGATGAAGAGCATCGCCAGGCCAAACTTGCGGCGCAGGTCAGCGAGCAGACTCGAGAATTTGCGCCTGAATCGTGACGTCGAGCGCCGTCGTGGGCTCGTCAGCAATCAGCAACTGCGGCCGATTCACGATCGCCATGGCGATCATCACCCGCTGCCGCATACCGCCTGAAAGCTGGTGAGGATAATCGCGCGCCCGGCGATCAGGCTCGGGGATGGCGACATCAGCCATGGCCTGAACCGCAAGCTGCGCGGCCTCGTTCTTGGAGCGCGTACCGTGAGCCCGCACCGCTTCGGCGATCTGGTCGCCGACTCGCATCACGGGATTGAGCGCGGTCATCGGCTCCTGAAAGATCATGGCGATCCGCGATCCGCGCAGCTGGCGCATGGAGTCATCGGGCAAAGCCGGAAGATTGCGCGCCGCGCCGTTCTCCGCAAACAGAATCTCGCCTGAAACCCGCGCCTGTGGCGACAGCAGCCGCATGATGGCCAGAGACGTGATCGATTTGCCGGAGCCCGATTCGCCGACCAGTCCGAGAACCTCGCCGGGAGCGATGGAAAAGCTGACATCGCGGACCGCAGGAAGGGCTGCTGTGGGGACGGGCGCTCCCGACCGTCCCGCCCGCCCGGCCGCGAGGCGAACTCAATGTTCAGGTCGGCGAACTTCGAGCAGGGGAAGCACGGTGTCATGTTAGCAGCGTTCGACTAGGTCTCAGGTCCTGGGTCTCAGGCGCTAGGCGCAAAGATCGTTGACGCCAGAAATCCAAGACCCAAGACCTGAGACCGGAGACCCAAAGACCTATTGCCCCAAAATCAGCGGCAGCCCGTTCTTGCTGTTGCCGATGACCACGACTTTCGAGTTCGCGCTCTTGGCCAGGTTCTCCGTGGCTTCGATGCCTTTCCACTCCAGCAACGAAGGCGTGATGCCCTGCGCCACGATCTGCTGGAAGTCGCGGACGCCGGCGGCTTCGATGCGCTTGCGCTGCGCCTCCTGCGTTTCTTTCTGCAGGCGAAAACTCATGGCCAGCGATTCCTGCTCGGCCTGCTGTTTGGCTTCGATCGCGGCCTTCAGCGTGGCCGGGAGCTGGATGTCGCGCAAGAGAACTTTCTCTACGACCAGACCGCGAGGAGTGAGCTGAGCGCTGACCTGGTCGAAAATCTGCTTGGCCACCTCTTCGCGTTCGCCCGTGTAGAGGGCGTTGGCGGTATGCGAGGCTGTCGCTTCGCGGATGGCGGAGCGGAGCGTGGGCTCGACCACCACATTTTCATAGTCGGCACCAATCTTCTGGAAAACATCGGAGGCATGGTCGGGATTGAGATGGTAAATCAGCGACGTATCCAGGCTCATCATCAGGCCCTCGCTCGAAGGTACGCTGGCTGATTCCTTCAGGGTCTGCGTCTGGATGGAAAGCTCATTATTCGTCTTCAGCGGATTGATCAGGTGAATGCCCTCACCCAGCGTTTCACCCGACTGCACTTTGCCAAACAGCGTGAGTACGCCTACGTGCCCCGTGCCCACCCTAGTCACGGCGCTGAATAATAAAATCACCAGCAAAAATACAGCGATGCCGAGTCCGATTAATCGCAACAGTCCGCCGCCATGCCCGCCGCCGCCATCAATAATTCTGCCCCGAGCCGGATCAAAAATCGTCATGGTAGTTTCTCCCTTTTATTTCTTTTCCGGTTCATTCTACGGCAGCCCGAGCGTGAACGTATTTGGCTTAGCCAGGCCCAACGCGCACGGTCGTGAATCTTCCCATTCCCCACCGCATCTTCTATTCTTAGACTTATGAGCAAGATTCACATCCCTACACCGTTGCGCCAGTATGTGGGCAAGCAATCAACCGTCGACGTGAAAGCCAGCTACCGTGGCCGAAGCCATGAACGCGCTGGTGGCGCAGCATCCTGATCTGCGCCGGCATCTTTACACCGAAGAGGGCAAACTGCGCGCCTTCGTCAACCTCTACGTGAACGATGAAGACATCCGCTACCTGCAGAAAGAGGCGACCGCATTGAAGGAAGGTGATAACATTTCGATTGTGCCTTCCATTGCTGGAGGCGCCACCTGATGGGCCTGGCAGCAAGGATCTTAGAGTTGAAGCCTTCCGCCACAAGCCGCTGTTGTTGCCCTTCCTGTTGGTAGCTTCCGAATTCCGGCGCCTGCGAAAACGCAAATTTCTATTGAGGACTTTATGGCTACGACGATCGAAATTCCGGCAACCCTGAGCAAGGATGAAATCCTGCGCTACTCGCGCCACCTGATCATGCCCGAGGTCGGCATGGAGGGCCAGCAGAAGCTGAAAGCGGCGCGCGTGCTCTGCATCGGCACCGGAGGCCTGGGCTCGCCGCTCGCGTTATATCTTGCGGCCGCCGGCGTGGGCACGCTCGGCCTGGTCGATTTCGATGTGGTCGATTACACCAACCTGCAGCGCCAGATCATTCACTCCACCGCCGACGTGGGGCGGAAGAAACTGGATTCCGCGGCCGACAAGCTGACGGCGATCAATCCATTCTTGAATCTGCAGAAGTACGACATGCGCCTGAGCAGCGAAAACGCGCTCGAACTCTTCCGCGATTTCGACATCATCGCCGACGGCACCGACAATTTTCCCACGCGCTACCTGGTGAATGATGCCTGCGTGCTCACGGGCAAACCGAACGTCTACGGATCCATTTTCAGGTTCGAGGGCCAGGCCAGCGTCTTCGCCACGAAAGATGGCCCGTGCTACCGCTGCCTTTATCCCGAGCCACCACCGCCTGGGCTGGTTCCATCCTGCGCCGAAGGCGGAGTGCTTGGCATTCTGCCCGGCCTGGTGGGCGTGATGCAGGCCACCGAAGTGATCAAGCTGATTCTCGGCGCGGGCGAGCCGCTCATCGGCCGCCTGCTGCTGATCGACGCGCTGGGCATGAAGTTCCGCGAACTCAAGCTGCGCAAAAATCCCGATTGCCCGGTCTGCGGCACCCATCCCACGGTCACGCAAGCTGATAGACTACAACCAATTTTGCGGCATTCGCGGGGAGGAAAAACCGGTGGGATCAGGCGTTCCGGAAATTCAAGTCGAGGAGTTGAAGCGCCGTCTGGATGCGAAAGAGGATCTCTTCGTCCTCGACGTGCGCGAGCCCCACGAATATCAGATCTGCAACATCGGCGGACATCTGATTCCGCTCAACGATCTGCCCAAGCGCGTGCACGAACTGGATTCCAGCCGCGAAATCGTAGTCCACTGCAAAATGGGCGGACGCAGCGCCAAGGCAGTAGCCTTCCTGCAGCAGTCGGGTTTCACGAAAGTTCATAACCTGGCCGGCGGCATAACAGCGTGGTCGGATCGGGTAGATCCGAAAGTGCCGAAGTACTGAAGCGCAGTGACCTGTGTCCGGTGATCAATGTCCGGTGACCAGGGTCCAGTCTGACCGGTCGGGAAGGGCACGACTTTAGTCGTGCCGCAAGCCGCACTTGCATTTCCCCCCAAACCCGGCATAATAGCGGGTCTCCTTCCCCCCGGGAGGTTTCATGGCATCACTTCGTCGTGTCCTGCAGTCCGCAGTAGTGTCTCTTGCCCGGTCGTCTGCATCCATCAAGCGGTCCCTATTCCTCGCCACGCCCGCGTTATTGCTTGTGATCTTTCCCGCGTCAGCGCAGAATGCCGCGCCCGGGCCTAACTCCGATCCCACGTATCAAGCTCTGCGCAACCTCACGCTGGGAGGCGAAGCCATTACCGTCAGCAACCTTGACCTCAAACGCGATGCCGGAACCTTCCACATGCGTTCCGGCACGGTTTGTTTCGTCGCGCCCGTGCAAGGCAAAGTGACGGGAGCGGTCTTTGTGGGTGATGGCAACTTAGTAATCACGGGCCCGCCCTCTGAGATGAGCATGCTGAAGCTCCTGACTAAGGAGAATGAATTCAGCGAAAACTTCAGCCACCTTGTGCTGCGCTTCACCGACTCGACATATGACGAGATCAAGAAAGCAGGCACTGCAGCTTCGGGCGGCTGCGACAACGGCTTGCTTAAGGACAGCCAGAACGCCATGCGTCATGACCAGCTGCTGAAGTACAACCTGGACGCGCGCATCCTGCAGGATGTGCTCAGCCCGGAGCCGGGCCGACTGTTCGTGGCTTTTGTCCACGGCAAACGCTACAACGACAAAGAACTCTTCGCCGTTGACCCGCATGGGGCAGGCTACCTCAAGGACGAGGAAGTCGGGTTGATGACCTACGACGAGAACAAGTTTGGTATCTGGGCTGCTTTCCCGCTGTCAGGCGGGCGAGGACGAGGCGCCGGCGGCCATATCCATATTGAGCATCAGTTGCTCGACACCACCATCGAAAAAAACGCCAACCTCACGGGGCAGGCTACGACCAGGTTTGTGGCGCGGGTCAACGGTTTGCGAGTGATCCCATTCAATTTGTTTCCCACGTTGCGAGTGCAGAGCGTTACTGCCGATGGCCAAGGCTTGGCGTTCATTCAAGAAGACAAACATGAAGATGCGGACTTCTCGGTGATCCTTCCCAAGCCGCTGGCCGCAGGGGAAAAATTTACCATCACCACAACCTACGGCGGCAAGGAGGCAGTGTCTGACGAAGGCGGAGGCAATTACTTCCCCATCGCCCGCGAGGACTGGTATCCCAACTCCGCATTCGGCGATCGCGTCAGCTATGACATGACTTTCCACATTCCGAAGGGAATGAAGATTGCTGCCACGGGAGAACTGGTCAGCGAGACCAACGATGGCGGCCAGAACGTCACAGTTTGGAAGAGCGAAGCTCCGCAGACCGTCGCGGGATTCAACTTCGGCAGATTCAAAGAAGAAGAAGTCAAACTAACCAAGCCGGAATACCTGGTGCAATCCCTTGCCAACGAGAATCCCCCGAACTGGGTCGAGGATCTGAAACGTGCGGGAGGCGCCGACTTACCCACCTTGGGCTCTCACATGGAGGGCGGCGCAGCCTTGGGCATGATGAGCACCACCGGCCTCATCAAGAAGGCGCTGGCCGAGGGCGAACTCGCGACCCAGATCTACAGTGACTACTTCGGTCCGTCCTCGTTCAAGCGCCTCGCGATCACCCAGCAAACAGCCTGCAGTTATGGGCAATCCTGGCCGGAACTGGTGTGGATTCCCATGTGTTATTTCTTTGACACCACGGTTCGCCACCAACTGGGCATGGACTTTGGCGATCGAGGATACTGGAAGGTCGTCACTCCACACGAAGTGGCTCACCAATGGTGGGGTCACACCGTGGGCTTCGAATCCTACCGCGACCAGTGGATGAGCGAAGGCTTCGCCGAAATGTCAGCGTCGATTTATCTCTCCTTTATTGAGAAAAGCCAGCAAAAGTTCATCAGCTTCTGGAACGATGAGCGCGAGCTGCTGCTGGAGCGCAACCCGCAAGGTTTCCGGGCGATCGATGCCGGGCCGGTCACCATGGGATACCGCATGAGCAATTCGCGAACCGGCTTTGAATTGACACGCCGGCTCATCTATCCCAAGGGCGCCTACATCCTGCACATGATCCGGATGATGATGCATGACAACCGAACCGGCGACCAGCGCTTCAAGGAGATGATGCAGGATTTCGTAAAGACCTACGCCGGCAAGACCGCCACCACCGAAGACTTCAAGGCAATGGTGGAGAAGCACATGACGCGCGAGATGGATCTGGAGGGGAACCAGAAAATGGATTGGTTCTTCAACGAGTACGTCTATGGCACGCAGTTGCCCACCTACAAGCTCGACTCTTCGTTCGAAACTGGCGCCGATGGTGACGTCGTCTTCAGCTTCAAGGTTACCCAGTCCAACGTGAAAGACGACTTCCGCATGCTGGTACCGATCTACCTGGAACTGGCGGACGGGGGCATGCTCTTTCTGGGCCGAGCCCGGTTTTCCGGGAACAACTCGGTCGAGCAGAAGGTCCCGTTGAAGGGTTTGAAAGCGAAGCCGCGACGAGCCGTGCTCAACTACTACGATGACGTGCTGGCCTCGCCCAACTAAAACTGCTCTAGAACTGTTTCCAGCGCAACAAAAAGTGTCATCCCGAGCGAAGCGAGGGATCTTGGTTCTTGCCAGCAGCGCCTATGCTGCCGGTGCGGGCAAAGACCAAGATCCCTCGCTTCGCTCGGGATGACGAGTGCGTTTTTAACGGCGCGCACGCAGTTACTTGCTCGAACCCGCCTGCATTCCGTCGCTGGCTTCACCCAGCTCGAGGGCAACTTTCTTGCCTTCGAAGCGGAGGCCGGCCAGCGTGTTGGGTCCACTCTCATTGGCGCGGGTCACGGCAGCGTCGCTGTTCGATGCCGTCGGCAGTTCAACGACACGTGCGGGCACTTTTGCTACCACGTTCTTGCCTTGCAGAATGCTCAACTCAACGTTGGGGCCGGCGCCTTCCCACTGAACTTTGTAATCTCCCGGCTTCAAGGTTGTTCCGTTGACGTTCACAGGTTTGCTAATTATCAAGCTGCCTTTCGTTGCGGCAAAGGCGCTCGAGGCCAACAGCAAAGCCAACCCCAGCACCAGACTCTTCGACACGGTCGCGAACTTCATGACTGCTCCTTTTTTCTTCCCCGAATCTCGTCGGAGAACGGTTGGGGCGGCCCGGTTCACGACTTGCGCGAGAAAACCATTGTGTTTTGCCGCGAATCGCCTACAATGCAGCGGTTGGGGTTCAGCCGATAAGCTCAACAGACAAACCGCTGGGCCAGTCGCGCTGTACACGGGGGTTTTCTCACCTGGGCCGCCAAACCGAGTGTGAGAGAATCCCCGAACCCCGCAAGAATCTGCGTTAAACGATGCCGCCAGCTTCACCTCTGCGCCGGCTGCCTACACCCACTACTACGGAGTTGCTCCACGGAAAGTTCCACGCTTTCTCCGCAGGATATATTCTGGTAATCATCACACTCATATGGACGGCGAGTGCGCATTTCCGGTAGCAAAAAACCGCTATGAATTCTTTTTCACAAGCTTGAGTTTCAAAAAAAATGGAACAGTAGCAGTATGTTCTGTCTGGCAGAATCCCCGAACTGTCGCCGTACTGTTTTCGTATTCTCTGGTGTCAATAGTCTTAGCGCGTTGTCAGGCAGCGATTGTTCTGAGGTGGTGGCGTAAGCTGGCTCCATGCGAGGCGCTTTCGAGCGAACAAAAATAGTGATCGAACTTGTGCATCTGCGCAAAGAATATGACAACGTGCTGGCCGTCGACGATTTGGTCCTGAGCATTCCGCAAGGGGAAATCTTCGGATTGATTGGTCCGAACGGCGCGGGCAAGACAACCACGATCCGCATGACTTGCGGCCTGTTGGCACCCACGCTGGGGCGTGCGCTGATCGCCGGCGTGGACGTCGCGCAGGAACCGGAGAAGGCGCAGCAATACATTGGATATCTCTCCGACTTCTTCGCTGTATACGAGGATCTGAAGGTCTGGGAGTATCTCGACTACTTTGCTCATGCCTACAAAATGGTAGAGGCGGAGATTCCGGCGCGGGTGACGGAAGTGATCGCGCAGGTGAACCTGGAGGTGAAACGCGATGAGATGATTCGTGGCTTGTCGCGCGGTATGAAGCAGCGCCTCGGAATTGCGCGGGCGATTATTCACCGGCCCAAGGTGCTGCTGCTGGATGAGCCGGCGTCGGGCCTGGATCCGAAAGCGCGGCTGGATCTGCGAAATCTGTTGCTGGCACTGCGCGATCAGGGCGCGACGATTTTGATTTCGTCGCACATCCTCACCGAATTGGAAGGCTTCTGCACCTCGATCGGCATTATGGAGAGAGGCCGCATGGTGCGCAGCGGACGCATCGACGAAGTGACAGCAGCGGAAAACCCGGCTCGGTTGGTGCGCCTGAGTTGGACGGGAGATTCGCTGGCGGCGGTGCAGCAGCACTTGCAGCGCGAGACGAGAATTTCGCAGGTGAAGTTGACCGCTGGCGGGGGAGCGTTTGGGTTTGCGGGACCGGAAGAAGATCTGGCGCCGATTCTTGCTGCATTGATTGCGGACGGGGTGAAGGTGACGTTGTTCGGGGAAGTGAAGCAGACCGTCGAAGAACTCTACCTGAAGCTCTCGACCCACGAGGTGATGTGATGCCTGCTGACCTGATCAAGTTCTGGAGTAATCCTGAATTTGTACGACACCGGCGTGCGGAGTTGCGTCCAGTGCGCGCCATAACAGTGGGCGCGGTCGTACTTGTAATCTGTGTGCTGGTGGGGCTGTCGTGCTGGAGCTCTCAGGAGCAAATTCTAGATACCTTTCGGCGTGGAGCGGAGCACTGGGCAACGCAAGCCTGGGCGCAACGGCTGGCGCATGAGGAGCAGCAGTTTGCGCAGAGGACCTGGCTAATGCTCTACAAGTGGCTAGTCGGGCTGCAAGGTGCGGCACTCACGTTCTGGACATTGTTCTCCTGCGCGCAATCGGTTTCCGGCGAACGCGATCGTAAAACCTGGGACTTTCAACGGGTCACGCGTCTTACTTCGACGGAGATTTTGATCGGGAAGCTGCTGGGCGAGCCCGTGTTGGTTTATTTCGCCGTGCTCTGCGCGGCTCCTGTCACGCTGATCGCTGGGCTGGCGGGAGGGTTGTCTTTCGGGACCGTGATCTCTGTCTACTTGTTTCTTGCGCTGACATCTTTGTTGCTTGGCCTGGGTGGAGTGTGGCTCTCGACACTGCTGGAAAGCCGCACGCGCGGTGTGGGCCTGATTGGCGCGCTGCCTCTGTATCTCGTCACGGCGTTCATGTTCCAGATGCGGATGAGTGGCCTGCCGGGACTGGCCGCCTTCAGTCCCCTGACGGGGATAATCGCCATACTTGAACCGACTGATCAATACACGTCGCTCGGCATACTCCGTCCGCTTCGACCGGTTCTGTTCGGGCATGAGGTGTCCTGGCTACTGATGTGTTTTCTGCTGTGTGGGTCATTCAGCGCGTGGTTGGCACTGATGCTGGTGCGGAATTTGAAGCGCGATTACCAGGAGATCCGGCCGCTTTCGCGCTGGCAAGCTGTGGGGTGCGCCGCGTTCCTGAATTTTCTGATTTATGCACTCTTGAGGCCCGGACTGGATTCCGCGACTTTGTCTCGGGCGCTAAGCGACGGCCCTCCCTCATGGTTCACGGACGGAGAAGCTGTCGCCACGTTCGCAGTCGCGATGAACGGTCTCATTCTTTTCCTGATGGGTCTGGCGACGCTCACTCCACATGAGCGGCTCAACGTCTGGCGGCGCAAGCGCGCGTCAGGCGAGGCGGCAGCATTCGCGGATGATGGCCTGTCCTGGCCCTGGCTGGGAATCTCTGCGGTGGTCGCCTACGGAATTCTCGTGGCGGGGCTGCTGGCGTGGAGCAATACCCTTCCGCTGGGTACGGCCACGCTGGAGACGGCTGCCGTGCGCTTGCTGGTGGTGCTGGTATTCGTCACGCGTGACGTGTTGTTCCTGCAGTGGTGCATGCTGACCCGGCTGCGGCAGCCGGTAGTGAAAGGGGTTTTGTACCTTGGCCTGTATTACGCCGCCGCGGCAGTCTTGATCGTTCTCGCCACCGTCTCATCGCCGAATGCCGGTCAGTGGATGACTGCATTACTCACTCCGGTGCAGAGCTTCGCTTCTCACGTGCAAGGGCTGGCATTTCCGATGGAGATCTACGTTGGACTAGTTGTGCAGATGATGGCGATTTCAGCGGTGCTGGTCGCCATCGACGGTCGTCTGCAGCGGCCGATGCGCCTCGCTTCAGCAGCCTAAGCTTAATCGGCGTCGCCGTGCTGGCGTTCGACTGACCAGATGTTGGCCTGATCTTTTTCGAACGGGTAGACGTGCACCATCCAGTTGAAGATTACAGGAAAGAAAGTTCCACCAGCGGCATCGCAGGCTTCCTGCGTGGCGATTGATCCCTTTAAACCGAATTGCGGATGAGGCCCGAATCCTTCCCCGCGACGATCCCGAGGGGCGAGGCAGAGGTTCACGTGCTCGTGCCATTGCGCCACGCTGAGCGGAATGCGCTGGTCCAGTTCATCTTCGGTGAGCCGCTTCGGTGCCGTGTACATCACGCCAATCAGCTTGTAGTCATCACCATGCTTTTCATAGAGCAGCGACGTCGGGTGTTCGGGATTGAAATGGAAAGCCGCTTCCATTGCGTATCGGTAGTTGGTGAAGTGATACATCTTCTGCGGAAATTCGGGATGGAAGATCTTGAAGCCCTCGGCCAGCGCAACGTGGTAATCGGTGTAATGCTCGGAGGCTTTGCGCGCTTCTTCCACCACTTCTTTCGCGCGCTCGGCATCGCCAGGCTTCGCTGGGCGCAGGGCGGTCATCTTCATGTGCGGGCCCATATCCATGTGGCCTTCCATGGAATGCATGGCGTGCGCGCTGGCGTCGTTGTCGCCCATAGGCATGTCTTTCATTGGCATATTCGACATGTCATGACCCGACATATCGATGCCGGGCATGCTCTGCTGCGCGCCCGCAGGGGCGCTGCTTCCGGCAGGCTGCTGCTGGCTCCAGCTCAGAATGGATAACAGGAAAAGCGAAGTCACAACGACAATTTGGTTGCGCATGGAACCCCCCTACAGTCAGTTTGTATAAACACTGGCGCAGCGGAGTTGTTTCTGCAAGAGAACTCGGGTTACTAGGGATTACAGAGGTAATCGCCCGGCGCGCGCGGAAGCTGGCCTTCGGTCAAGAAGGTGCCTACTGCAACGGCTCGGAAACGTGTTCATGAACAATCAGCCATTTGCCGTCCTGATTCTCAAGAACCACGGTCCAGCGGAAGTTACCCATCTCGACCTTGCCCGCTTTGGTTGTCATCTGTTCGCTGACCGTCGCAGTCGCCCAGACCAGATCTCCATGCGGATGGATGACGAGGTCATCATTCAGCGTGAACTTCGCGCTCTTATAACCCGATAAAACACCCTTCACGCCTGCGGAATATTCGTCCCAGCTGCCGTATTTCAGAGGGGCGATGTCGAAAAAGGTGTGCGGGCCGCCGGCGTAGAACTTTGCTACGTTAGCCGGGTCGAGTGTGGACCAGTTATCCCAGATTCGCTGCAGATAGGCTCTGTCGGGAGGAGCCGGAGCCGCGGATTTCTTCGCGGCTGACTGCGGCGGCTGTGCGATGGCAGAAAGAGTGAGAGTGAGCAGGCACAGCAGCAGGGAAAGGCGTTTCATGATTGGCTCCTCGGGAATTTGGCGGAATTCTCGCACAATCACAGGCAGTCCGCCAAGCGCACATTGACCGATTTCCACAGCGCACGCTAGAATAGTTGAGTTTGCCTGTACTTGCCGACCCGTTCTGGGGAGGCTCGCCCTGGCTTCAAGCGCCGCGGCGGAAAACACAGCAAGCAGAAGAAGTTCAGCAAGACGTTCGGCGGGAAGTTTACCGCGAAGTTCTGCGGACCCCAGGAGTTGCGCCCGTGTGCGCATGGGTTCAGCGGGATGCTGACTTTCACGACATTTTGACGGAGGCAGACGTATGTACGCGGTTATCCGCGCCGGCGGCAAGCAGTACCGGGTGGCGCCCGGAGACGTGATTCGAGTGGAGAAGCTGGCCACGGGCACCGATGGCCAGGTGGAGTTCCCCGAGATACTGGCAGTGTCGGGCGGAGAAGGCCAGATCGGCAAGCCGGAAGCGGGAGCGCGAGTCGTCGGCCAGTTGGTGGAAGAAGGACGCGGCGCGAAGATTCTGGTTTTCCATTACAAGCGCAAGAAGCAGTATAAGAAGCTGCGCGGACACCGGCAGTCCTACACTGCAGTGCGCATTACTGAGATCGCTTTTGACGGGCAAAGCTTCAAAGCTCCCGCGTTGGAGAAGAAACAGCCCAAACCGAAGAAGGCTGTGGCGGCACATGAGCAAGAGCACCAAGCTGAAGTGAAGACCGCCAAGGGACATGCAAAGAAGAAATCTGCGCCCAAGAAGGCGGCAAAGAAATCGGCTTCGAAGAAGAAGTAACTGAAGGGCGGACGAATAGCCCGTCCGCTCGAGATTTTACTGGCAACTGGCCACCGGAAACTGATTCTCATGGCACATAAAAAAGGACAAGGCACTTCACGAAACGGCCGCGACTCGAACGCGCAGCGGCTGGGATTCAAGGCATTCGGCGGGCAGATCGTGCCCGGCGGGACGATCATCGTGCGACAGCGCGGTACGCGCGTGAAGCCGGGGTTAAACGTCGGCCGCGGCAAAGACGATACTTTGTTTGCCAAGATCACAGGACGCATCAAGTTCCTGAACAAGGGCTCGATGGGCAAGTTCGTGATGGTCGAACCGATGGAAGTCGCGGAGTAGTTTCGCGTACGCCGCCGGCAGTCGCGGGCGGGGCGCCCGCGCCACGCAGCCTCGCCTTCGGGACGAGGCTTTTTGTTTTGTAGTTTAACTAGCCATGTTCATCGATGAGGCAAGAATTCGAGTGAAAGCTGGCGACGGCGGCAATGGCTGCATGGCCTTCCGCCGTGAGAAGTATGTTCCGCGCGGCGGGCCTTCGGGCGGCGATGGCGGCAAAGGCGGAGACGTGATTATGGAATCCAGCGAGCGGCATAACACGCTGGTGCATTTCCGCTTCAATCCCGAATACAAGGCGGAGCGCGGCCGCCACGGCGAAGGTTCGAACAAGAGCGGACGCGAAGGCGAAGACATCCTTCTCAAAGTTCCGGTCGGGACGATCGTGTACGATGAGGAAACCGGGGAGAAGGTGTTCGATTTTTCTGCTCCGGATCAGCGCGTGGTGATTGCCCGCGGCGGACGCGGCGGACGCGGCAACGCTCGCTTTGCAACTTCGGTGCATCAGGCGCCGCGCGAGCACGAGGATGGACGTCCCGGCGAAGAGCACAATTACAAGTTGGAGCTGAAGTTGCTTGCGGATGTCGGCCTGGTCGGCTTTCCGAACGTCGGCAAATCCACGCTGATCTCCCGCATCTCGGCGGCGCGGCCGAAAATCGCCGACTATCCTTTCACCACCTTGCAACCCAATCTCGGCGTCGTTGCCGTAGGCGATCCCAAGAATGAAGTCAGTTTCGTCGTCGCTGACATTCCTGGCTTGATCGAGGGCGCCCACACCGGTTCCGGCCTGGGTACGCAGTTCCTGCGGCATATTGAGCGCACGCGCCTGCTGGTTCATCTGGTCGATGTGTCAGACGCGAGCGGCCGAACTGACGTTGTGAAAGATGTGGAAGTGATTCTCGGCGAGCTGGCCAGCTTCGGCGCTCATCTGGAAGAAAAGCCGATGATCATGGTGGCGTCGAAGATTGATGTCGCAAACAAAGACAAAGTTGCGGCGCTGAAGCGTTACTGCAAGAAGCACAAGCTGAAGCTCTACGAGATTTCAGCCGTCACCGGCAAGGGGATTGAAGAACTGAAATTCGCCATGGCTAAGGAAGTTGAGGCCTTGCGCGAGCAAGCGCTAACCTCCAGTACTTAGTACCCAGTACTACCTAGTTCCGAGAAATGCGCGGTTTTACTAGGTACTGAGTACTAGGTACTGGATTTTACGCCCGCGGCAATTGCGACCCGTGCTGGAAGTGATACTGAAGAATCTTCGCGGCCAGGGCGGGAGGCATTTTCTCCCCGTTCGACTCGACCGTACGCACGACTTCTCCCTTGCAGATCACTTCGGTGGGCGAAAGTCCGGCAATCTCCGCCGGCAGCACCAGATTGATTTCCAGGATCACATTCGGCTGCAACAGATCTTCCGCTTGAAACAGCAAACCAGAGCGGCTGATGTTCTTGGTCTCGCCGTCATGCCATTTTTCTTCATTGAGGCGGCGGTACTTTAACGGCAGGTGAAGTTGAAAACGTTGCGCGCGCGTCGCCGGCAATTGGTGCAGCCCTTGCGTCGCCTTGGCATGAGCGGTTTGAGCGGACATGGCAACCTCCTGGGGGAACGGACTTGAATCGAGCACTTCGCGAACTTTGTTTTTCAGATTGTGCAGGCTAAAGGGCTTCTGGAGCAGGCGTACACCCGCGTCCAGCGTGCCATTGCGCCCGATCACATTTTCCGTGTAACCGGACATGTAGAGAATTTTCACGTTAGGACGAATTTCGGAAATGCGCTGCGCCAGTTCGCGGCCATTCATCCCAGGCATGATCACGTCGGTCAACAGCAGATGAATGGTTCCTTCGTGCGCGACTGCGATCTGCATCGCGACGGCGCCATCGGCGGCTTCGATCACGCGGTAGCCCTGCTTCTCGAGAAATTGCCGGGCCAGGTAGCGCAGGTTCGCTTCGTCCTCAACCAGCAGGATGGTCTCCGTCCCCGGCTCGGTGGCTGCGGATTCCGCGGGAACAGCCACCTGCTCGGGACTTTCGGCCGGCTCCGCGACGCGGGGTAAATAGATCTTGAACGTCGTGCCCTTTCCCGCCTCGCTGTAGACCCAAATATAACCGCCACTCTGCTTCACGATTCCGTAAACCGTGGAGAGTCCCAGCCCCGTGCCTTTCGGCCCCTTGGTGGTAAAGAAAGGTTCGAAAATGTGGGATTGAGTTTCCGAATCCATGCCCGCGCCGGTGTCGCTGATGGCGAGCATCACGTAGTTGCCCGGACGCAGCGGCGCGTGAAAACGGGCGTACTCCTCATCGAGCGATACGTTCGAGGTTTCAATGGTCAGCTTGCCTCCGGCGGGCATTGCATCGCGCGCGTTCACGGCAAGATTCATGATGACTTGCTCGATCTGCCCGGAGTCGGCGCGCACCGCGCCCAGACCAGTCGCCGGGACCATTACCAGGTCGATATCCTCGCCGATCACGCGGGTGAGCATCTTCAAGTTTTCCGTGACCACGCCATTCAGGTCGAGAATTTTCGGCGCCAGCATTTGCTTGCGGCTGAAGGCGAGGAGCTGGCGGGTGAGCGACGTGGCGCGTCCCGCTGCGCCGGCGATTTCCTGGGCCGGGCCGCGCACCGCAGGGTCCGGGCCGAGACGGTCGAGCAAAAATTCCGAATATCCGGAGATCACCATCAGTAGGTTGTTGAAGTCGTGCGCAATGCCGCCTGCGAGTCTTCCCACCGCTTCCATTTTTTGCGACTGCCGGAGCTGCTGCTCCAGGGCGCGGCGCTCGGTGACATCCTCGGCAAACAGTTCGAAGGTTTTTCCCTTGCCGCCGTCAGAGACGGCGCGGCCGGAAACGCGAACCACCGTGGCAGTGCCGTCTTTGCGCTTCCATTCGGCGATCAGACCGTTGAAGGCAGCCGCCGAGCGCAAATAATCCGCCAGTTCGAACCACTGCAGCGTGTCGGCGTGGAGGGTCCCGAGGTGTTTCCCGACCACTTCTTTCGGTGAGGAATATCCGAGCATCGCGAGCAGTGCCGGATTCGCGTCGAGCAATTGGCCCGCCGAATCGCAGCGGCAGATGCCGTAAGGAGCGTTGGTCACGAGCGACCGGAAATTCATTTCGGAGCGGCGGAGGCCTTCTTGAGATGCACGCAGGGCCGCGTTGAACCAGCAGATCAAGCCGCCAGCACAACGAACAGGCTCAAACGGATCATGGTCGAGCGGTATTGCGCAGGCGTGTGTTCTCCCGAAAAGGAGAAGTACGCGCTGACCGTAAGAGCGAACGAAGTGGCGACCAGCCCGGGTTTCCAGCCGCCATACCACGCGCTCACCATGACGGCTACGGCGAATACCGCCAGCCGGCTTTCCGCAATGTTAGGAAGCAAGAGCACCGGAATCAGCGCCAGGGTGGTGCTGAACACCGCGACTCCGTAGCGCAGGATAGACGCGCGGGCCGGCTGAATGCGGAGTAGGGGGAGGGTTACTCGCATGTAAACCATGGTAGTCCCAAGTTTGCTAACAGGCGAGATTACAGGAGTGCATTCCGAATTCGCGGAACCCATGTATTCATAGGGGATTAACTCTAGGTCCAAACAGACAACGCAACCATGGCCCATCGGACAATGCCCTTGCAATCTCTCGCGTGGGGAGGGATGGAGTACGCAGTGCCTTGTACAGAATAGAAACACTCTGGGGTTGACTGGGCACTGAGTACCAGGTACTCGCAATCGAAGGCCGCCTGCAAGACTATTCATGGGTGGCTTGCCAACTGGGCCCGTAAACGAAGACACTAGCGGCGCATGAATATTGGCCTTTTCGGCGGTACTTTCGATCCCATTCATCGCGGGCATCTTGCGCTGGCGCGGGCTGCGAGCGAACGCTGCGAGCTTTCACGCATACTCTTCGTGCCTGCGAACGTTCCGCCACACAAACAGAGCCAGCCGTTGTCGGCGTTTTCGCATCGTTATGCCATGATTGCCTTGGCTACGGCTCAGGAGAAAGACTTCTCACCTTCGTTGCTGGAGGCGCCGGAAGACTTTGAGTTCAGTCAGTCCGGGCAAGGACAAAACTCGCCCCTCGAATCCGAACTACACCATCGACACCGTCAAGCGGCTCAAGCACTCGTTCAAGAAGGCAGACCGGCTGTTCCTGCTCATCGGCATCGATGCTTTTGAGGAAATCGCGAAGTGGCATCAGGCCGAGGCGCTGTTTCGAGAGTGCGAGTTTGTGGTGGCGAGCCGGCCGGGATACTCGCTGGCCGACGTGGCGAACGCCCTGCCTGCGAGCCTGCGGCCGCGGCAGGAAGTGACGCGTCCGTTTCAAAAACAGGCGGCTAGCGGGGATCTGGTGCTGAAGGGCGTGACCATCCATCTGCTCGACCAGGTCTATCAGCCGATTTCTTCCACGGAGATTCGTCAGGCTGCGGCCGCCGGCAAGCCGCTTGGCCGCTTCGTGGAGCCTGCGGTCGCGGACTACATTAAGAAAGTGGGACTGTATAAAAAGCACTAACCCTGCCTGGAAAACGCGACACGCAACTGTCGTTTACAATAGGAACTCAGCCCACGCTGAGCCAACGAACTTGATCCAACGAATCTAACGACCAACCGACTCTCTGCATGAAAAAAAGTGAACTGAAGCTACAGGTAGCAGCCGCCATTCAAGCCTGCCTCGACAAAAAAGCCGAAGAAGTTTCCATCCTGGAAATGGAAAAGGGGTCGGGAGCATTTACCGACTATTTCGTGCTGTGCAGCGGCACGAACCCGCGGCAGGTGCAGGCCATTGCCGACGAAGTGGAGCTGCGCCTGAAAGCAGCGGATGTGCGGCCTGCGCACGTCGAAGGCTACCGGCAAGGCGAATGGATCCTGGTCGACTACGTCGACTTTGTCGTGCACGTTTTTTCCGAGAAGGCGCGCAAGTTTTATGATCTTGAGCGCCTGTGGAAAACGGCTAAGAGGCTGGAGCCCTCGGAATTGAAGCCCAAGCCGAGGTCGAAAACGGCGCCCAAGACCAAGACTACCCGCGCAAGCGCACTGTCGCGGCCGCTCCTCGCCGCAAGAGAGCGTAGTTTCGTTGTCGTTACTCTACGATCTTCCGTGAAAATTAAAATCGCGTGGATGGGAAAGACGAAAGAGCCGGCGATTCAGTCGCTCACGGACGAGTATCTGAAAAGGATTTCGCGATACGTGCCGGTCGAAGGGCTGGCGCTGCGCGATGAAGCTGCGCTTCTGCAAATGTGCGGACGGGCTCCGCTGGCGAGGGCGAGCAAAACGATACCAGCAAAACAGAAGAAAAACGAACGCTGGGAAGTCTACGCTGGTGCTCCTGGACTCGCGGGGTAAGCAGTTCTCGTCAGAAGAGTTCGCGCTGTTTCTCGGGGATTATCAGGATCGCAATCCGCTGCCCCTGGTTTTTGCCGTGGGGCCAGCCGACGGGTTCAGCGAAGCGGCGCGGAGCGCGTCGCAGCATACCATCTCACTGGGCCCGATGACGCTGCCCCACGAGCTGGCTCGCGTGGTTTTGCTGGAGCAAGTCTACCGGGCGTTCACCATTCTTAAAGGCCATCCTTATCATTCGGGGCATTGAAGCGCTGCGCCGCTGCCCATCTTAGGGTTTCTTTTCCGAAGCTGAAAGAATGTTGAGGATCTCCCTCGCGAGCGCCTCAGGGTTCTGGTCCTGCATGTTGGTGAGCACCACGACGCCCTCGCGTTGATCAGGGGCAATGACGAAGGCGGTGCTGGTGCCCTGCTGGCCGCCGGTGTGGCCCACGCCCGCGATGCCGTGTTCGTTGTGTTTGTCCCAACCCCAACCCAAGCCATACGTATCTTCCGAGCCATTCGAAGGCTTGAGTGGAGTCCACATCAAGTCGCGCGTGGCGCGGCGGATCAGCTTGTCATTCAGAATGGCGACTTCGAATTTGGCCATGTCTTCGGCGGAAGACAGCCATCCACCGCCCGGGATTTTGTAGCTGGAGTCGAGGAAATCGGCATTCAGCACTGCGCCCGATCCTTTTTCTGATAGAAACGGGTGCGATAAGGGATGATCACGAAGCGGTTATCCGCCTGAGTCTGTTCCATCTGTGCGGGGATTAGGACGTTCTGGCGCATGAAGTCGAGATACTTTGCGCCCGATGCGCCTTCGATTACGCAGCCGATAAGCGTGTATCCCTGAGTCGAATAGTGGAACGACGTACCGGGCTGGGCCACGAGGGGATCATCCTTGAAAAAATTCAGGCCGGCCTGGATGGGATCGTCGAAGTGTTTGGTGTTGCCGCCTTCAAGGTCCTCCTGGTTCTCGCCGGCTTTGTAGTGTCGAATTCCTCCGATGTGTCCCGAGCACCTGGCGAGTGGAGATGGGCCAAGGTTTTTGAGGGAATGCAGGGCAGTACTTTTGCACGGGGGCATCGAGATCGAGCTTGCCGCGCTCCCAGAGCTGCAGTGCGGCGACGGCGGTTAGCGATTTGGAGATCGAGCCCAGACGGTAAAGAGTGTGCTCGCTGGCGGGGACGTTGTTTTCCAGATCGGCGAAACCGAATCCTTGCGCCCATTCGTACTCGCCATTCTCCACCACGGCGACCGAGAGGCCGGGGATATGGGTGGAAGCCATGAACCTGGAGACGGCGGCATCGATCTGAGCCTGCTTGCCGGGAGCGAGCTGGGAATTCTGGGCGATGCAAGGCTCGGCAGACGGCGGAAAAGAGCGCGACCAGAATCGCAAGATAAAGATAAATCCAACTGGAATAACGCAGTCGAGCGGATAGATTCCTAAGCAGTGTCATGAAGCCTTCCTCAAGACAATTGTCTATCAAAACAAAAGGTCTATTGTAGACCGCGGGAGGAAGCGGTCCACAGGAGGCGTTGACGCGGGTTCACTGCGTGACGGTGGCCTGATAACTTACGGTTTGCCAGTGTCCGTTGCGGCGGACCCAGACGCGGGTGTAGCGATAGGGTCCGCTGAAGTCTTCGCCCAGCTGGTGGCCTTTGACGTCGGCGCGAGCGGTAACGACGGCAGTATCGCCATACACCCGCACAACCATATCCGTGACATTCATGGCTTCGTAACGGAGCTGGCCGCTGCGGCGGGCGGTAATCGTTTCCTGCTTAGTGGTCACTTGGCCGAGCGGGGTGATGGCGACGTAGTCTTCGGCGAGGGTGCGCACGGAGAAGTCGGCGTCGCGGCGGAGGCTGGCATCCTTGGCCTGGCGCTCCATGTCGACGATCTGGCGGATGACTTCCTGCTCGCCGGAGTCGAGGCCCGGTCTGGGGTGAAGGGCGACGTGTTGCGCGGAAAATGCAGGTAGGGCCGCGAGCACGCAAAACAATAACAATAGACACTTGTTCGTCACAACGAGACCTCCGCAGTCTGCCAGCGGACAGAGATCTGCTTGCACCCGAATACGGAGGGTTGGATGCAGGAGTTCCGTGGAAAGATTGTACTTTTGCAGACGTGTCATGAGTCGATTAACGGGAAGGAATGCCGCCGGGTTATGAGCGACGTATGGGTACGATGTAGAAGACTGATCTTTCCAGACTCTGTTCACGTTTTTTGTTCTGACCATTTTGCCGGGACCTGATTTTGCCGGAACTTAGTCCGCCAATCCCCGTACATAGAGACTACGGGCGGAGGTGTGTATGAAAGGTTTCGGTTTCTGGATTGTGCTGCTGATTCCTGGGTTCCTGTTTGGTCAGCAGGCTGCCGATACGCCGGGACAACATTCCGCAGAACATCCCGCGCAACAGGAGTTCGCTTCGGGCGGCACGATTCGCTTCCACCTCGAAGCCGGAGGCTACAGGATCGCTCCGGGCGACTCCGAGAGCATCGTTGTGACCTGCCGCGCCAATTCGGAGGAACAACTCAAACGCGTCAAGGTAGAGATCAAACGCACAGGCTCTAGCGCCGACATTTACGTCTCCGAAACCCCGCACAACAATTTCGAGGCTACCATTCAGGTCCCGCGCAATTCGAATCTTTGGGTCAGATTGTCGGCGGGGGAGGTGGTTGTGGAAGATGTGGAAGGCGATAAGGATGTTCGAGTTCTTGCAGGCAGCATTCAGATTGACGTTCCCCACCCGGAGCAGTACGGTCACCGCGATGCTTCGGTAATGACCGGCAGCATCGACGCTTCGGCATTCGATGTCTCAAAGGACGGTCTGTTCCGGTCATTCGAGCAGCATGGTCCGGGGAAGTACCGGTTGCACGCTCACGTGATTACCGGGGAGATTGACCTGCGCGGGAGCAAGTCAACCAAAAGTTAGGAGTAGCCGCGCGTTGTGGAGGTCGCCTACGCCTCTGTGACGAAGATGCGCCGAGCTTCGTTCGATCGGACCGCCGAGAGCTTGCCCTGAGGCTGTCGAAGGGGCGGTTGCCCTCACATGAGCCATCGTAATCTCCAGCAGGATTCTTTAATCTAGGCCAGCATTCTTTCGAACCGAGGCCGGCTCTCCACGTTCTGACCTTCCGGAGGCTTTCTAGTAGAATCAGGCATCCTGCAATCATGGCTGACGTGCGTCGCGGTCTTATTATCGTGAATACTGGGCCGGGCAAAGGGAAAACGACTGCCGCGATGGGGACAGCTTTGCGCGCAGTCGGCCAGGGGATGCGGGTGCTGATGCTGCAATTCCTGAAAGGCTCCTGGCATTACGGGGAACTGGATGCGGTGAAGGCCTTCGGGGACAAGTTCGTGATGAAGCAGATGGGACGCGGATTTGTGAAGGTGGGCGCGGAGAAGCCTGATCCGGAAGACGTAAAGATGGTCGAGGAGGCGTGGGCGGAGGCGGAGAAGGCGATCCAGTCGGGAGAGTGGGATCTGGTCATACTCGATGAGATCAACTATGCGATCAGCTATGGCATGCTGGACCCGGCAAATGTGGTGGAGAGCCTGAAGAAGAAACCGGAGATGGTGCATGTCATCTTGACGGGAAGGAACGCACACCCCACAATTGTCGAGGTTGCCGACACGGTGACCGAGATGCGGCAGGTGAAGCACGCGTACGATAAGGGCGTGATGGCGCAGCGGGGGATTGAGTATTGAGTACCTAGTACCGAGTACCCGAGTCAAAACCGCATCCTGGTTTTGACTCGGTACTCAGGTACTCGGTACTGGCAACTGACTTATGGCTTGGTTTAAACGCGAATCCGGGGAACTGAATACTTCGGGCGAGAAGACGGTGCGCACCGAAGGGTTGTGGGTGAAGTGTGAGAGCTGCCGGCAGATTATCTGGAAGAAGGATCTGGAAGAGAATTTGAATGTGTGCCCGAAGTGCGAGAAGCACTTTCGCATCGATGCGCGGACGCGGCTGGCGCTGCTGCTGGATGACAACGAATATGAGACATTTGACGAGAATCTGTCGTCGACCGATCCGTTGAAGTTTGTGGATTTGAAACCTTATTCGTCACGGCTTGCGGCAGGCGCAGCATGACACGGGGCTGAAAGACGCGGTGATCAATGCGCGCGGCAAACTGCTGGGGCGCCCGGTGGTCCTCAGTGTGATGGAGTATGCATTCATCGGCGGCAGCATGGGTGCGGTGGTGGGCGAGATGATTACGCGCGCGGTGGAGCGGGCGCTCGATTCGCACACGCCGCTGATTATTGTTTCGGCTTCGGGCGGGGCGCGGATGATGGAGGGCGTGGTCAGCCTGATGCAGCTGGCGAAAATTTCGGCGGCGCTGGCGCGGCTGGATAAAGATAAAGTGCCATACATTTCTGTGCTGACCGATCCGACCACCGGAGGCGTGACCGCGTCGTTCGCCATGCTGGGAGATCTGAATATTGCCGAACCGGGCGCGCTGATCGGGTTTGCCGGGCCGCGGGTGATCGAGCAGACGATCCGGCAGAAACTGCCGCCAGGATTTCAGCGCAGCGAATTTCTGCTGGAGCACGGCATGCTGGATGCGGTGGTGCCGCGCAAGGAACTCAAGCCTTACATTGGGCGGGCGCTGGATTTCATGGCGGCGTGAGACGGCTGTCAGCTCTCAGCTCGTCAGCTTATCAGCAAAACCGAGCGCGGCTTTGCCTGCATCCGTCGCGCTTCGAATCCTATCCGCCGTGCTTGATAATCTGATGTTTGAGCTGAAGCTGACGGCTGATAGCTGAGAGCTTCTCTATGTCCTACGAAACCGCAGTCTGCGCGCATGTTTGCGCTGGGGCACGAACTGGCGCAGACGCCTTCGCACAAATTCGATCTGGCGCACATGCGGGTGCTGCTGAGTGCGATGGATCATCCGGAGCGGCGGTTTCCCAGTGTGCTGATTGCGGGGACGAATGGCAAAGGTTCGACGGCGGCTACGCTGGCTTCGATCCTGCGGGCTTCGGGATTGAAGACGGGTCTGTATACCTCGCCGCATCTGGTGCGGATCAACGAGCGCATCCGGGTGAACGGCGAAGAGATCAGCGACGACGATTTTGCGGCTCTGCAGGGCGAGGTGGATCGGGTTGCGGAGAAGCTGGTGGAGCAGGGGGAGTTGCCGTGGCATCCCAGTTTTTTCGAGATGATGACGGCGATTGCGTTTGAGTATTTTGCGCGGGAGAAAGTGGAACTGGCGGTGCTTGAAGTCGGCATGGGCGGGCGGCTGGATGCGACGAATGTGGTGGAGCCGCGAGTCAGCGTGATTACCGACATTTCGCTCGATCATCAGAAGTTTCTTGGGAATACGGTGGGGGAGATTGCGCGGGAGAAGGTGGGGATTATTCGTCCGGGCGGAGCGGTGGTGACGCTGCCGCAGCAGCCGGAGGCGAATGATGTGATCGGGAATACGATTCTGGATCTGGGCGCGCGGGCGGTGAATGCGGTTCCGTATGTGCCGCCGGTTTCGCCTGGCAGTGCCCAGTACCTGGTACCCAGTAGCCGAGCAAGGCGAGCCGGTTTGTTTATCGCTATCCGCTTGCGGTTCTTGGTGAAGAGATTCTGGTGGAGACTCCTTTGGTGGGGCGGCATCAGTTGCGCAATGTGGCGCTGGCGATTGCGGCAGCGGTGGAGTTGAATCAGCAGGGATTCAGCGGCATCACGGCGAAGAGTATTGAGCGCGGCATTCGCGAGACGCGATGGCCGGGGCGGTTTCAGGTGATTGCGGCGCGGACGGGTTGGCCTGAGATGGTGATTGATGTGGCGCATAATCCGGCGGGCGCGTGGGCGCTGCGGTCGGCCCTTTCGGAGCGGTATGAGGACCGTCCGCTGATTTTTGTTTTCGGCGCGATGCGGGATAAGGCAATCTCGGAGATGACGGAGATTCTGTTTCCGCTGGCGGAGCGCGTGATCGCGACCCGGCCGGAGAATCCGCGGGCGGCGTCGCCGGAAGAGATTCAGCAGGCGGCGGCGCGAACCGGGGCTGAGGTCGAGACGGTGGAAGATGTGAAGCTTGCTTTGGAGCGAGCGCGAGTGCTGGCGGGCGCGGGAGCGCGTGGTCGTGATTACGGGATCGATTTATCTGGTGGGCGAAGTGATGCAAAGGATTGGGTGGAGTTGAGCAAGTCCTGGCAGTAGTCGATGGAAGCGAGCAACGCGCGGTACTGCGTCGCAGGCCGAGTTCGTCGTTCCCCTCAGCAATGCAAGAACGCTGTTCAGGATGACATGGAACATCGATTCCCCTAGAATGGAAGTGTGCAGGAAGTGAATCGCCTCAGTGGAAGTCGAGCCGGGCGCAGAATCGGCGTTGCGGCGCGACGAAGTCCGCACGCGATTCCCGGGAAGAAGTACGGCTGGTTGAGCCGGTTGCGGTCGTACTTCATTCTTGATCCGCTGGTCTGGGTGTACACGCTGGCCATGGGAGTGCTTGCGCTGCCCGGCGGTTTGTTTGACCGCGAGCGGACGGCGGCTGCACTGGTTTTCGCGGGCCTGGTCGTGGCTCATCATGAAAACGATCTTGTCGCCGGTGAAGGTGACCGGGCTCGATAAGATCGATACGTCGAAGCCTCATGTCTACGCGGTGAATCACGCTTCGGCGATGGATATTCCGGTTCTCTACGTTAATCTGCCGTTTCAATTTCGCATTGTCTTCAAGAAAGAATTGTTGGCGTATCCGATTGTGGGCTGGCAATTGAAGCGGTCGGGGCAGGTCTGCATCGACCAGCAGAAGCCGACCAATTCGATTGCGGCGATCCGGTCGGCGGTGAAGAGTTTGAAGGCCGGGATGCCGCTGGTGATTTATCCCGAGGGCGGGCGCACGCCGGATGGCGAGATCAAACCGTTTCTGCCGGGAGCTTTTTTTCTGGCGATCAAGGCGCAGGTGGATATTGTGCCGGTGGCTTTGGTCGGAACTTACGAACTGCTGCCGATGAATACCTACCACATCAAATGCCGGCCGCTCGAGATGCGCGTGGGCGAGCCGATCTCGACTGCGGGGATGACGATGCGGGATATGGAGGCGGTGTCGGCGAAGGTGAAGAAGGCGATGGAGGATTTGTACTACGCGCCAACTACGCTCTCGACCTAAATTTGCCCCAGCTCTTCGTTCGTGCCGAAATCCAGATTAAAAAAATTTCCAGATCAACCTGCTAAATTATTGGATTCAGGGAGGTTATGGAGTCTCGATCTGGCTGAGATCCAGCTAAAATATTGAATCGAAAGATTTTACCCGCAAAATATTACAGACAAAGGATTTAGATTTGCCCAATTGAATTTTCAAAGAACAGATGCTTATTTGGGTTAATGATGACGCAGATTGCGGGTGAGGCGCAAGGTTAGATGTCACATAGGGCCTGTGGATTTCGTGGGTCAGCGGTTGTATGGCTCGCCCACTTCTCGCAAAGTACGCGGGAAATGGCGATGGAGGATTTGTATTACGCCGGGTCAATCTCCGACTGAGGCATCGTGCGGGTCTATCAATAGCTCAGCTTGAAATTCACGAGTATCTCCGTGTCCACTTCTACAGGGTTTCCCATCAGCAGATAAGGCTTGTAGCGCCACTGTTGCACAGCTCCGATCGCGGCCGGCGCTAATTCCTTGGGACCTGAGATCAGCGTCAGGTGGTCGATCCAGCCGTCTTTGCTGATTACGGCCCTCAATACGACCGTGCCTTGAATGCCATTCCTGACGGGCTTCGACGGGATAAACCGGCTGCACTCGGTATACGAGAAGTCCCGCCGAAACGCCTTGAGAAACACGCACCGTTCGGGAGCGTCGCCAGTCGCAGGAGGGGATCCGGAGCGGCGCCAACTGTCATCCGCGCGTACTTCCTCACTGGTGGACGATCGCCGGCGAATGCGAAGTTGAAGGGCGCTTTCGAGCGACGACCTGAAATCGGCTTGCCGTTCTTGATAAACGGTCTTAAACTTCCATTTCTTCGCCGCGTCGATTGCGGATTTGCAGCCGAGGAGCGGATCGCCCGCTGAATATTTCGGACGTTCTTCACGGTCGCCGGTTTCGGACACCTGATATCTCGCCCACGACCTGCCCTTGCAATCCTTTGCTCTGTCCCGCGCCTCGCATGGATACGATGGCCTTTGACGGTCTATCGGCTCCAGCTTTGTAGATCCTGGAGTGAGTGGAGCTCCTGGCGAGGTTCTTTCAGCATCCGGCGAGCTTTGTGCAGGCTGACGCGGTTGCCGCAGACGCAGGCGCCTTGCTGCGTGGGACGAGGGCGAGCCCGATTGGGCCAAGAGCGTGACACAGGCGCAAGAACAGAACGAGGCATCGTCGAATTTGCGCAAGGTTGACATCGTGGGCTGGGATTTTGAGTCTACAGTAGCAAATCGATCGCCTTGTTAATTGGCGCGGTTGCACTTTCTGCCGAAATCCCTCCGTAACTTTTTCCCTCCTCACCCGTTATCCCTGTGTAAGACTACTCCGCGCGGAGAATCTGTTTGAAGGCTCTGACGGCTCGGAACAAAGAACGCCAAGCGGACGAGCGGCTTCTGAGTCGAGGCGGCGCAGAAGGATCCTGCGCGCTTTGCGGAGCTTTACGAGAATAATTTCGAGCGGGTGTATGCGTACGTGGTGCGGCGGGTGGGGGATCGCGCGGAAACCGAGGATCTGACCTCCGAGGTATTTCATCATGCGCTGGCCAACTTGCGGCGGTTTGAGTGGCGGGGGATTCCGTTTGCGGCGTGGCTCTACCGGATTGCGGCGAATCTGATTTCGGACCGCTGGCAGCGCACGAATCGGGAGCAGGTGGCGGACGAGCCGGGACTGATCGAATCCGCGCCTGCCAGCAACGCGGAGTTCGAAGAAGTGGAACGGCGGGCAACTTTGTTTCGGCTGGTCGATACGCTGCCTGCCGAGCAGCAGCGCGTGGTGGTGCTGCGGTTTGTGGAACAGAAAAGCATTAAGGAAGTGGCGCGGGAGATTCGCAAGACCGAAGGCGCGGTGAAGCAGTTGCAGTTCCGCGCGCTGACAAGTCTGCGGGCGCGCATGGAGGGTGCCGATGCCTAAGCGCTCTCTGAATCCGCCGAACAATCCGCCGAACGGCGACGCGAAGAAGATCGAGCAACTGAACCGGGCCGTGGATGTGTTGCTGGCCCGGTCGGACGGCAGGCCGGCAAAGGTCGAGGCCGCGTCGAGCCACTGGTGCGCCTAGCTGCGGACTTGCGCAATCTGCCGCGGGAGAAATTCAAGGCACGACTTAAATCAGAATTACTGGAAGGGAGAAAAACTATGAGCACCGTTGCTGAACCTATTGCCGCCGTTCATACGACTGCGACGCCAAGATTAACTTTCAAGGACGCTGCGAAGGCGATCGAGTTCTATCAGCAAGCCTTCGGCGCGAAGGAAAACATGCGATTCGAAGTCGGAGGATCAATCCCGCACGCCGATATCACGATCGGCGACTCGCGGATCATACTTTCCGAGGAGTGGCCGGAAGGTGGAAGATTCAGCGCGGAAACGCTGGGGCAATTCGCCGGTGCAGTTGAGCCTTCAGGTGGAAGACGTCGATTCTTTCGCGGCGCGAGCTGTGGCTGCTGGGCTGAAAACGATTCTGCCGATTAAAGATCAGTTCTACGGGCGCCGCGAGGGAAGCTTTGTCGATCCCTTCGGCTACACCTGGAATATTTCCACGGTGAAGGAAGAAATGTCGGTGGAAGAGATGCACCGGCGCATGAAGGGGATGACCACCGGGCCCGAGGGCGGACAGATGTCCGCGAAGGATGAGTCGAAAGTGGATCCGGTGCCGCGCGGCTTCCGCATGGTCTCGCCGTATCTCGTGGCTGAGGATGGTCCGGCGCTGCTGGACTTTGCCAGTAAAGCGTTTGGGGCGGAAGAACTATTCCGCACGGCGACGCCAAGGGGTGGCGTGCACGGAGAAGTCCGCATTGGCGATTCCATGCTGATGATCGGCGGCGGCGTTCCGGGGCAGAACTTCCCCGGCTCGCTGCATCCCAACGCGCTGCATGTCTATGTGGAGGATGCCGACGCGGCGTTCAAGCAGGCGCTGGCAGCGGGCGCGACTTCGATCGACGCGCCGCGGGATCAGGATTACGGCGAGCGCTCCGCCACCGTGAAAGATGCGGCTGGAAACTTCTGGTACATCGCGACGCATAAAGGAGAGAGCTACGTTCCTAAGGGCCTGCACAGTGTGAATGTGTACCTGCATCCGCGACGTGCCGAGCCGCTGATCGCCTTCCTGAAGCGCGCATTTGGGGCGCAGGAAGTGGCGAAATACGCGTCGCCCGACGGCGTGGTCCACCACGCGCAGATTCGCATCGGCGACTCGGTGGTGGAGATGGGCGAGGCACACGACAAGTATGAGTCGATGCCGGCAATGTTCTATTTGTATGTGCCGAACGTGGACGCGGTTTACCGGCAGACCGTGGCGGCCGGCGCGACATCGTTCCAGGAACCAACCGACCAGCCCTACGGCGACCGCCAGGCCGGGGTGAGGGACGCGTTCGGGAATACCTGGTATATCGCGACGCATATTAAGGATGTGGCGATGTAGGAAGCTTGTCCAATGCAGAGGGCGGGTGAACATGCCCGCCCTTTGCTTTAATTTATGCCGGGTACGTAGAGCAGTTTGACTCCGTGCTCGGGTTGCCCCAGGCACCCGTCGCACCCGAGATCCTTCGCTCCGCCTGAAGAACGGCTGCGCTCAGGATGACGCCCGAGAAGAATAGGAACAGTTTGCTGATCCCACCGCCGGTTTGACCCTCCGGAATCCCTCCAATAAACTGAAAGATTCAGTACACCTGCAGGTCTCAACTTTATGGCAGACAGCATTCATGTGAAGCTTCCGGATGGGAGCGTGAAGGATGTTCCCAAGGGGACGACTGCGCTTGATATTGCGAAGTCGATCAGCCCGCGGCTGGCGGATGCGGCTTTGGCCGCCAAGACCAACGGCGATCTTATCGACCTTACGCGTCCGCTGGAAAAAGATACCGACCTTCGCTTATTGACCGAGAAAGATCCGGAGGCGCTCGAAGTTTACCGGCATTCGTCTGCGCACTTGCTGGCCGCGGCTGTGCTGGAACTTTTTCCGGAGACCAAGCTGGGGCATGGTCCGGCGACCGAGAGCGGATTCTTTTACGACTTTTACCGGCCTACCGCGTTCACTCCGGAGGATCTCGAAAAAATCGAGAAGAAGATGCAGGAGCTGGTGCAGCAGAACATTCCTTATGCGCGCGAATTTCTGCCTCGCGATCAGGGGCTGGCGGAGTTCAAGAAGGAAGGCGACTTCATGAAGTGCCATTTCATCGAGCAATTCACCAAGCCCGATGAAAAGATTTCGATTTACCGCACTGGCAAGTTCGTTGATTTCTGCCGCGGGCCGCATATTCCTTCGACTGGGAAGATCAAGGCGTTCAAGCTGCTTAACATTGCGGGCGCTTACTGGCTGGGGGATGAGAAGAATCCGCAACTGCAGCGCATTTACGGGACTTCGTTTTTTTCGAAGAAAGATCTCGATGCGCACCTGCAGCAGGTGGAAGAGGCGAAGAAGCGCGACCATCGCGTGCTGGGGCAGCAGCTTGATCTGTTTTCGATTCAGGAGCTGGCCGGGCCGGGGCTGATTTTCTGGCATCCCAAGGGCGGGATCATCCGCAAACAGATGGAAGACTGGATGCGCGAGGAGTACCTGAAGCGCGGCTACTCGCTGGTTTACACGCCGCATGTGGCGCGGCGGCAGTTGTTTTTTACCTCGGGGCATGAGGGTTATTACGCGCAGAACATGTTCGATGCCATGGAACTCGACGACGCCGAATACCGGCTGAAGCCGATGAATTGTCCGGGGCACATTCTGATTTACAAAGACTCGCTGAAGTCGTATCGCGATTTGCCGGTGCGGCTGGGCGAGCTGGGGACGGTTTACCGCTACGAGCGTTCTGGAGTGATGCATGGGCTGTTGCGGGTTCGTGGGTTTACTCAGGATGACGCGCACATTTTCTGCACTCCGGAGCAGATTGAAGATGAGATTGCGAGCTGTCTCGATTTTGCTCTGGATGTGCTGAAGGATTTTGGCTTCGACCAGTTCCAGACTGAGCTTTCAACTTGGAATCCTGACGACCGGAAGAATTTCGTGGGCAGCGAAGGGCAATGGATCCATGCCACGGAGTCGCTCAAGAAGGTGCTGGAGGGCCGGAAGATCGAGTACAAGACCATTCCGGGCGAGGCGGCGTTTTACGGGCCGAAGATTGATATCAAGCTGGTCGATGCCATCGGACGGCTCTGGCAGCTCTCGACAGTGCAGTTTGATTTCAACCTGCCGCAGCGCTTTGGTCTGGAGTACGTCGCCGAGGATGGTTCGCGCAAGCAGCCGGTGATGGTGCATCGCGCGCTGTACGGGTCGGTTGAGCGCTTCTTCGGCGTGCTGATTGAGCACTACGCCGGGGCGTTTCCGGTGTGGCTGTCGCCGGTGCAGGTGGCGATGATCCCGATCAGCGAGCGGCATGTGGAGTATGCCAACAAAGTTGCGGATCAGCTTAAGGCGATCGGAGTGCGCGTGGAGGTGGATGCGCGCAATGAAAAGATGAATGCGAAGATTCGCGAGCATGCCATGCAGAAAGTGCCGTTCTTACTCGTCGTCGGGGATAAAGAGGCTGAGGCTGGGAAAGTGAATGTTCGCACTCGCGGGAAAGAGAAGACTGAGGACATGGCGGCTGGGGAGTTTGTGGAGAAGATTCGGAAGCTGATTGCGGAGAAGAGTCCGGGACTGTGAACTTGTAGTGGGAGCGGCCGCCCGCAGAAAGCCCGCTTCGCCTATTCTTCAACGCTTGCGCGTGCGCCGGGCGTTCCATTCTTCGGCGGTGATTTCCCAGATTTCTGTGGGCAAACGTCCCGAGACGTATTCATGCTCCTCCCTCGCAACCAGGCGCATGCCGCTTTTTTCCGAGATGCGGCGGGATGCGGTGTTGGCAACTGCCTTGGGAGCCCGCAGCACAGGGAACTTGAGCGTGTTAAACCAGTACTCGGTGACGGCTTCGCACGCTTCGGTCATGAGACCTTGGCCGTGCCAGGGCAATCCCAGCCAGAATCCACGATTGATGTTTTCTCCTTTCAGCAGGGACACGCTGCCTATCAGCCGGTCTGGTTCAGTCTTGAGCCGGAGGGTCCAATGCCACTGATCGCCGCGATCCATGGCGGGAAGAGCTGCGTCGCGATAGTAGGTGTAGGCGCCGTCTGGCGGATAGGGCCAGGGAACAGTTTTCGCGAGATAGCGAACGATCTCCCAATGCGGAAACAGAAGCTGGGTCTGCTGAGCATCGGCGAGCTCTAAGGGTCGCAGTAACAGGCGCGGAGTCTGGAGAGGAGAGATCACGTTTTCCGGATGATAACGCAGAGATGACAGGTTGCTCTTCCTGCAATCACTCTGTCTGAATCCTGCCGCCTGAAACCTGGCGATGTACCATGTTTCCGTGCATGAACTGGCGGAGCGCGTGTTGGGGCATATCCGGCGGGAGGAATTGCTGCGGGCTGGAGACCGGGTTGGGGTTGCGGTTTCGGGCGGAATTGATTCGGTGGCGCTGCTTCGGTTGCTGATTGAGTTGCGTCAGGAACTCGGCATCGTTCTTTCGGTTGTTCATTTCAATCACGGGCTGCGCGGGGCGGAGTCGGACGCGGATCAGGAGTTTGTCAGCGGGCTGGCTAGGGAGCATGGGCTGGAGTTTCATTTGGCTAGCGGGGATGTGGCCGAGCTCGCTGCTCAGGAAGGTTCCGGGTTGGAGGCTGCTGCTCGAGAGCTGCGGTATGGATTCTTTCGTTCGCTCCTGGGCGCGGGCGAAGACGAGACCCCTCAGGGGCTGAAGCCCGAGATCTTGGGAAGCCCAACGGCACGGCTGAAGCCGTGCCCTTCCCGAGCCCTATCCCTCCACACATTCTCGACAAGATCGTTACCGGGCACACGCTCGATGATCAGGCTGAGACTGTGCTGATGCGGGTGATTCGTGGTACTGGGCTGCGGGGGTTGGGGGGGATTTATCCGCGGATTCTCGTGGAGCGCGAGAATGAGGATGGACACGGGGAGATCGTGCGGCCGTTGCTCGGGATACGGCGGCAGGAACTGGAGCGGTATCTGGTCGATCTGAAGCAGCCCTGGCGGGAAGACTCGACGAACGCTGATTCCAGGTTCACCCGCAATCGAGTGCGCCGGCTGGTGCTGCCGGTGCTCGAGCGGGAGTTTAATCCTGCGGTCGTGGAGGGTCTTTCCGAGTTGGCGGAGATTGCTCGCGACGAGGAAGATTATTGGGAGAACGAGATTTCGGGTTGGCTGGGGACGGTGGTGCAGTGGTCGCAACCGGAGTGGGCGCGCGGGTTGCCCGGTTTCGAGGGTCCGCAGGCGCTGGTGCAGATTCAGGCTTCTCAGCCTGCGCTGAGTGCCGAACTAGTCGAACGGCTTGAGCAGCCGGGCCCGGCGGTGATGAATGCTTCGGTGAGCCGGCCCTGGCTTTTGACTGAGCCGCGGGCGGTGCAGCGAAGGGTGGTGAAGGCGGTGGGGGACGAGGCGGGGATTCCGCTGGAGTTTAAGCACATTGAAGAAATCCTGCGGTTCGCGGCCGAGGATGGTCCGGCGGGCAAGGAATTGTCACTGCCTTTAGGATGGAAACTTCGCCGGGAGCCGGAAGCTCTGGTTTTTGTCACGCCTGACTTGCGGCGTCAGGAGCGGATTCCGGACTATGAATATTCGTTGGCCGTGCCCGGGCGCAGCCTGGTCGCAGAGCTGGGGATAGTAATCGAGGCGCTGCTGGTTGCTCCGGGCGCGCAGGATGCGGAGTATAATCCGCAGGAACTTCTTCGTGGAGATTTGTTGCCGCGACGCCTATTGGTGCGGAATTGGCGTACGGGAGACCGGTTCTGGCCGGCACACACGAAGTCGCCGAAGAAGGTGAAAGAACTGCTGCAGGAGCGGCATGTAGCGCAGCCGGAACGCAGGCTTTGGCCGGTGGTTGTGAGCGGGGACGAGATTGTGTGGATGCGCGGCTTTCCGGTTCCGGCCAGGTTGCGCGCGGAAGCGGGGCAGAAAGCGGTGCTGATCCGCGTGCCGTGGGCGGTTTAGGAGCAAGGGAGCTAGGGTCTGGGTGGTGAGGAAGTCGAGCTTCGCTCGACTGGACAGCCGAGGACGGCTGTCCCCACATAAAGCAGTTTGGCAGAGTACAAATGTGGGTAGGGGATTGGGAGGCAACGCCACTTCATGAATGCGTCGAAAGTCGCGCCACTGCGACAGGTAATTGCGGCTGAGCAGATCCAGAAGCGCGTGAAAGAACTGGCGCGGCACATCTCCGACGATTATCAAGGGCAGACGATCCAGGCGCTGGCCGTGCTGGAGAATGCGTTCATGTTCATGGCCGACCTGGTGCGGGCGCTCGACGGGCCCGTGGTATGCCAGTTCATCAAGCCTAAATACAGCAAGCAGGGCAATGAGACGGCGGAAGTCATGGAGATTTTTTTCAGCCATGAACCGGACATTCGGGGCCAACACATCCTGCTGGTGGAGGGCCTGGTGCATTCCGGCGTGACCAGCGAATTTCTGATGAACGATTTGCGCGCGCGCGGCGCGGCGTCGGTGAAGCTGGTGACGCTGCTCGACCGGCAGTCGGCGCGCCGCGTGGCTTTGCAGCCGGACTATTTCGGCTTTCTGGTGGATGATACCTTTCTCGTGGGTTATGGGCTGGGCGCGGCGGAGCAGACGAACCGGAACATCCCCTACCTGGCTGCAACTCCTGTCCCACAGATGACTTAGGTCACACAAAGAGCGGGGCGCCTTTTTCCCCGGGAAAATGTAGAATAGTGGTCTTAGGGAATTTCCTTATCGAAATTGGCCGAAGTGCATCTAATCTAAGGTAGGAGCCTCGCGGTCCTCGCATAGCGGAGGGCTCGGGTTTCTTCAGGAGCTTCTTGGTGAATTCGACAGTAAAAACCGTGCTGTTCTGGGTGGGGATTGGGGTGTCTGCCCTCGTGTTGTGGACCGTGATTCAGCAAGGGCGCAACGGGCAGAAGGATGCGGACGTTAACTTCTCCCAATTCATGAGTGACGTGGATCAAGGCAAGGTGCGCGAGGTCACGGTCGACGGCCAGCAGGTGCGGGGGAAGTTCAACGACAACTCCGCCTTCCATACTGTGGCTCCGGCGGTGTATCCCGACATGATCAAGTCACTGCGCGACAAGAGCGTCGCGGTGAACATCAAGGACATCAACGGCGGAAGCTGGCCGCTGCAGTTGCTGGGCACCTGGGCTCCGCTGCTTCTGCTGGGCGCGTTGTGGTTCTTCATGATCCGGCAGATGCAGACCGGCGGCAACAAGGCGCTGTCGTTTGGCAAGAGCCGGGCGCGGCTGCTCTCGATGCAGCAGAAAAAAGTCACGTTCAAAGACGTGGCCGGAGTGGAAGAAGCCAAAGAAGAGCTGCGCGAGATTATCGAATTTCTGCGCGAGGCGCAGAAATTCCAGAAGCTTGGCGGCAGGATTCCCAAGGGAGTGCTGCTGGTTGGACCTCCAGGAACCGGCAAGACTTTGTTGGCGCGGGCGGTTGCCGGCGAAGCGAACGTTCCTTTCTTTTCGATTTCCGGCTCGGATTTTGTGGAGATGTTTGTGGGCGTGGGCGCCAGCCGGGTGCGCGATCTGTTCGAGCAGGGCAAGAAGAACGCACCTTGCATTATTTTCATCGACGAGATTGACGCTGTTGGACGGCATCGCGGCGCGGGACTGGGCGGTGGTCACGACGAGCGCGAGCAGACTTTGAACCAGTTGCTGGTGGAGATGGACGGGTTCGAGTCGAATGAAGGCGTGATTTTGATGGCGGCGACGAACCGGCCTGATGTGCTGGATCCGGCGCTGCTGAGGCCGGGACGCTTTGACCGGCGCGTGGTGGTGAGCCGTCCGGATGTGCGCGGGCGGGAAGAGATTCTGCGGGTGCATACCCGTAAGATTCCTCTTGCTGAGGATGTTGATCTCTCCGTGCTGGCGCGCGGGACGCCCGGATTTTCCGGAGCGGACCTGGCCAACATGGTGAACGAAGCGGCTTTGGCTGCGGCGCGGCAGAATCGCAAAGCCGTGCTCATGTTCGATTTCGAAGTGGCCAAGGACAAAGTGCTGATGGGCGTGGAGCGCAAGTCGCTCATCCTGTCAGACGAAGAAAAGAAAGTTACGGCGTACCACGAAGCCGGGCATGCCCTCGTGGCTGCGAAGCTACCGGGGTCGGATCCGGTGCACAAGGTGACGATTATTCCGCGGGGCATGGCGCTGGGCGTGACCATGCAGTTGCCGATCGACGACCGGCATAACTATACTCGCGAATATTTGAAGACTGACCTCGCCATTCTGATGGGCGGGCGGTTGGCGGAAGAACTGTTCCTCAACCAGATGAGCACGGGCGCGGGCAACGACATTGAGCGGGCCACGGAAATGGCGCGCAAGATGGTTTGCGAGTGGGGCATGAGCGACCTTGGTCCGCTGACTTTCGGCAAGAAGGAAGAGCAGATATTCCTGGGGCGCGAGATCAGCCAGCACCGCGACTACAGCGAAGACACTGCCATCAAGATTGACGGCGAGGTCCGCAAGCTGGTGAACCAGGGATACGAAACGGCGAAGAACATTCTGGAAGGCAATCGCGACACGCTGCAGAAGATTGCGGCGGCTTTGCTGGAGCGCGAAGTGCTGGATGCTTCCGAGGTGATGCTGCTGGTGGAGGGTAAGGATCTGCCTCCGGTGAAGTCACCTTCGACGAAGCCTGACGACGGCGTGCAGCAGGTGTTGAAGCCGGAGCCGGGACGCGGGATCGTGAAGGGCGGAGAGAGTCCGGCGCGAGCCTGAAACCAGTTCTCAGTAGTCAGTTCTCAGTTCTAGTTTAGGGCGGCCTGGCGGCCGCCCTTGATTTTTGGCGCGGGAATTATCCGTTTACGATTTTCATCATGTGTTCGGGATAGCGATCTCCGGCGGCTGCGCCGGTGGGGAAGATTTCTTCGATGCGGCGCAGGTCTTCCTTCGTCAGCTTCACGTCGATTGCCGCTACATTCTCTTCCAGATATTTGCGGCGCTTGGTGCCGGGGATGGGGACGATGTTCTTGTCCTGCGCCAGCACCCACGCCAGCGCGAGCTGAGAAGGCTTGCAGCCTTTCTCTTTCGCGACTTGCTCGACCCGGCGTACGAGGTCGAGATTCCTCTGAAAGTTCTCGCCTTGAAAGCGTGGGGAGAATCTGCGGAAGTCGTCTGCGGGAAATCCTCGAAACGCTTGAAACTCGCCGGTGAGAAAGCCGCGGCCGAGCGGACTGTAGGCGACGAAGCCGACGCCGAGGTCGCGGCAGAGGGCCAGGAGCTCATCTTCCGGGTCGCGGCTCCAGAGCGAGTACTCGGTTTGCAGCGCGGTGATGGGATGGATTTTCACGGCGCGGCGCAGAGTTTGAGGCGAAGCTTCGGAGAGGCCGATGTGGCGGATTTTTCCTTGCTCGGACAAGCTCCGCCATTGCGCCCACCGTTTCTTCGATCGGAGTTGCGGGATCGACGCGATGCTGGTAGTAAAGGTCGATGGTATCAACGCCCAGGCGGCGCAGGCTGGCCTCACAGGAGCGGCGGACGTAGTCAGGTTTGCCGCTGACGCCTCGCGTCGCGGGGTTTGCGGGGTCGCGGACGATGCCGAACTTGGTGGCCAGCACGACCTGATCGCGTTTGCCTTTGATCGCCCGGCCCACCAACTCTTCATTTATGTATGGCCCATATACGTCGGCGGTGTCGAGAAAGTTGACGCCAAGTTCGAGCGCGCGATGAATGGTGGCGATGGATTCATCGTCATCGCGTGGGCCGTAAAACTCCGACATGCCCATGCAGCCGAGGCCTTCGGCTGAAACTGTTAGGCCGCTGCGTCCAAGTTCGCGAAATTGCATGATGGCTCCTTATAGATAAGACGAAATTATCGGATACTGACCACGGTCTAACAGATGCACCGACGCTGGCTTTCGATGGTGGGAATTCGTGAGTCGTGTGGTGCGGCTGACGCATCTTTCATCTGTTGGAAATCATCCTTCTGATCGGCGGAATCCATGAGTCAAGTGCCAGTCTGGTTTGAGCGAAAGTTCGAGTTTTCGTTTCCCGTGGAACTGTTTCCGAATTTGCTGGCGCGTCTGCGCGGTACGCCGGCGCGGCTTGAAGAAGTGCTGCGCGGGCGTTCTCAGGACATCCTGATCAGGAAACCGCAGGGAAAATGGTCGGCTCAGGAACACGCTGGACATTTGCTCGACCTCGAACCGCTATGGCTGGCGCGCGTGGAGGACTATGCGGCGGGCAGCGCACAACTCGACTGTGACAGACTTGCAGAATCGGAAAACCGATGAGGCCAACCACAACGCGCGTCCGCTCGAAACGATTCTGGCTGGGTTCCGCAGCGCCAGAGCGAAGCTGCTGAACCGCGCTGGCGAACTGGATTCCTCGCTGTTTTCGCGAGCCATTCCGCATCCGCGGCTGAAGACGCCGATGAGGCTGGTCGACCATTTATATTTTGTCGCCGAACACGACGATCACCATCTGGCGAGAATCTGGGAACTGGTCAACGGATCGTGATTGCTGGACTACGATTACTTACTGGATCATGATCAGGGGTTTGGTGCGGGCGAGGACTTCACCAATTCTTACCGCGGGCACTCCTGCCGTGTTGAGCGACCGGGTAAGTTGCTCGGAATCTTCCGGATGCGACGGAAATCAGCAGGCCGCCCGCGGTTTGAGGATCGAAGAGAAGCGCCCGCAGATCTTGTGGAACTCTTTCATCGTAACCCACCATGCATTCGGCGAAATCGCGGTTGTTGTTGAGGCCTCCCGGAATGTAGCCGGCGCGAATGCATTCGAGTGCGCCCGGAAGAATCGGGATGCTGCCCGCCTGCAGACTGAAAGACACGTCTGAGGCCAGCGCCATCTCGCGGGCGTGGCCGATCAGGCCGAAGCCGGTGACGTCGGTCATACTTCGAATGTGAAACTCTCCTTGTTGAATTACCTCCGCGGCTCGCTTGTTCAGCATGGTCATCGACTCGATGGCGGCGTCAATCCATGCGGGCTCGGCTTTGCCTTTTTTTATTGCAGTGGAAATCACGCCAGTGCCGAGCGCCTTGGTGAACAGGAGCGCGTCGCCCGGCTTGGCACCGGCGTTGGCTAGAACTTTCTTGGGATCGATGAGGCCTGTGACGGCGTAGCCGAACTTGGTTTCTTCGTCGCGAATGCTGTGGCCGCCGATCACGGTGCATCCGGCTTCGATCATTTTCGACAAACCGCCCGCGAGTATGCGTTCAAGGATTTCCAGGTCGGCTTTTTCAGGGAAGCAGACGAGCGCGAGCGAAGTGACGGGCTTTCCGCCCATCGCGTAGATGTCGCTCAAGGCATTGGTCGCGGCAATCTGCCCGAAGACGTAAGGGTCGTCCACCACTGGCGTGAAAAAGTCGACGGTCTGGACGAGCGCTTGATCGAGGCGCGATTTGATACACTCCGGCGTCGTCGGCGTGGTCGAAGCCGACTAAAACGTTGGGGTCGTGTTGCCGGGCTAATTTCCCAAGCACCGTGTCCAGCGCCGCTGGACTCAGCTTGGACGCTCAACCCGCAGCTTTTACCGACTCCGTCAGACGGAATGGCTTGGTTTCGGCCATGAAGTCATTGTACCGAGTTGCATGGTCGGTATATTGGTTGGGCCCAAAGCCGGTTGTCGTCCCGAGCGAAGCGAGGGATCTTGGCTTCCGCCCGCAGTGCAGGTCAATGCCAGCGCAGAAAAAACCAAGGTCCCTCGCTTTGCTCGGGATGACACAGATGAAGTTTCGCCTGGGTTCGCTATTTTATGGCGACATCGGTGATCTGGATCTCGGGATACTGATGGTTCCACTGCGCGGAGATGCTCTCAAACGTCAGGCGGAAGGGTTTGCTTTGACCGGGGCCTAGGGGTGAGACGCTGAAATCGACCGCTTCGGGATAGGGACCGGTGGTTTTCAGCACTTGCATCGGGATGTCTTCGCGTTGAGCGAGTTGTCCCAACTCGTCTTTGAATAGCACCTCGACCGTCACATGCGTGACGGTCTTGTCGCCTGCGTTGGTGATGGTTCCGTCGACGTAGCTGACCGTGGCTCCGACAAAATTCTCGGCGGCGCTCATTTTGAAATCGGAGAGCTTGAGGCTTGAGGCGTAAGGAGGCGGGCCGGAAGCGGTTTTAGGTTGGCTGCGAAGCAGAAACGCGAAGAGGACGGCGATCGAAATGACGACTGCAACAGTGATGGCGATCGTGCGCTTGCTCGAATCGCGCTCTTCTACTACTGGCGTTGGCCGGATCAAGCCACCCATGCGTCGATTGTACTCTGGAAATTAATTGCCGGTTTTGAAGAACGCGGCAACGAATAGCGCGCCGAATAGCAGGTCGACGCAGCCCAGCGCGAAATCTCCGGGAGTCAGGCGATGTTGCAGGTAGAGCGCGACGAAGGCAGCCGCCTCCGCCAAATTTTTCGATCGTCGAAGGAATCATCATCGGGCGGAAGCGTACCGGATCTCGGGCAATCACGAGGAATACGACCTGAAAGGCCAGGCTGACGCTGACAAAGCCGTAGTAAAACGCGGGATGCGTGATGGGTGGTGGATCCTGGCGGCCGATCAGATCGAAGATGAAATACAGCGGCGACAGCGTCAGCACGCCCCAGATGGTGGCCATCCAGAATACGATCCTGGCGAATTTCATGGTCTGCCTATATTAGTCGCGATTATTCGCCGCCGACGGTGAGGCCGTCAATGCGTAGCGTTGGAGATGCCACCGAGCCGCGGAATTCGAGATCGCTGGCGATTTCGGAGATGTTGAAGAACATTTCTTTCAGGTTTCCCGCGACGGTGATTTCTTCGACCGGGTAGGCGAACTCTCCGCCGGAGATCCACAAGCCCGAAGCGCCGCGGGAATAATCGCCGGTCACCAGGTTCGCGCCGTGGCCGAGGAACTCGGTGACGTAGAGACCTTCTTTGATTTCGGAAATTAATTCTTTCGGTGTTCTGGTTCCGGGCTGCAGGAAGTAGTTGCCTGGGCCGATGCCCGGCGTGCCGGCCAATCCGCGGGAAGCGTTGCCGGTGGTCTTGAGCCCCAGCTTTTTCGCGGTGTACGTATTCAGAAGGTACGAGTTCAGCACGCCGTTTTCGACGACTACCGTCCGGCGCGTGGGAATGCCTTCACCATCGAAGGGGCTGGTGCCGAAGCCGCCGGGGATGGTGCCGTCGTCGACGATGGTCACGTTGGCGCCGGCGATTTTCTGTCCCAGCTTGCCCGCTAGAAACGACGCGCCGCGGTAGACGGAGTCTCCGTTCACGCCTTCGAAAATGTGTTCGAGGATCGACGTGGCGACCATGGGATCGAAGATGATCGGAACTTGTGCGGTCTTGGCTTTGCGCGCACCGAGGCGGCGCAGCGTGCGTTCAGCGGCGACTTTGCCGACCTGTTCGGGCGATTCGAGTTTGCTCAGCATGCGCGCCACTGAGAACCAATAGTCGCGCTGCATCGCGCCGTCTTCGGTTTGCGCGATGGGAACCGCCGACACGGAACAATAAGACCGGCGGTATTCGCCGACGAAGCCATGCGAGTTGGCTAGAACTTTGTGGCCGGTGGCGGCGTCGAACGATCCGCCTTCAGAGTTCTTGATGCGCGGGTCGAAGTCGAGCGCGGCCTTTTCAGTGCGGCGGGCGTAGTCGATGCGATCGGGGCCGGGAAGAGAATAAACGTCTTCGTGATAGAGATCGAGATCTCCCGTAAGCGAGCCCAGCTGCGATGCCTCAGGGATTCCGCCGAAGGGGTCTTCTGAGGTGATCTTTGAAAGCTCCAGCGCGGACTTGACCATGCGGTCGAGGGCTGCAGGTGAGAAGTCGCTCGAGTAGGTGCTGGCCGCGCGCTGGCCGTTGAAGACGCGGACGCCGATGGAACGCGATCCGGATTCTTTTAGAGTTTCGACCTGGCCGAGGCGGACTAGCGTAGAGAATTCATCGCCTTCGCGGACTACGCATTCGGCAGCGGTGGCGCCTCCGTTCATGGCGCGGCGGACGATGTCCTGGGCTAGGGTTCTTAGGTCGGTTGAGGCTTGCTGTTCGATGGCTGTCGTCATTGGAAACGCGGATTGCCTTATACACTAAAGCTCAAAATCAAGCTGAAACTCCCCGAAGGGCCGCTGGTGCTGCGTTACTGCAAGGGATCCTTCGACTGCGTGTGACCTTCGCGCTTTGGCGCGAAGCTCACACTCCGCTCAGGATGACAGAAATCAAAAGTCTACTGCATGAAGCCGCCGGGATCTTTCTTTGCGGTGCCGCCGACGGTCAGGCGATCGATCTTGATGGTCGGAATGCCTACGCCTACCGGCACGGCTTGTCCGTCTTTGCCGCAGGTGCCGACGCCTTCGTCCAGTTTCAGATCGTTGCCCACCATCGAGACTCGCGTCAAAACATCGGGGCCGTTACCGATCAGGGTTGCGCCTTTGATGGGCGCGGTGATCTGGCCATCTTCGATCATGTAGGCTTCCGAGGCTCCGAACACGAACTTGCCGTTGGTGATGTCGACCTGGCCTCCACCGAAATTTACAGCATAGATGCCGCGCTTCACGGAACGAATAATGTCTTCGGGATTGTCCTGGCCTGCGAGCATGTAGGTGTTGGTCATGCGCGGCATGGGGATGTGTTCGTAGCTCTCGCGGCGTCCGTTACCGGTATCGGCTATGCCCATCAGGCGCGCGGAAAGCTTGTCGCTCAAATAGCCCTTCAGAATTCCTTTTTCGATCAGCACAGTTTCCTGCGTGGGCTCGCCTTCGTCATCCACATTCAAAGACCCGCGACGCCACGGCATTGTGCCGTTGTCGATGACCGTGCAGCCTTCGCTGGCTACGCGCTTGCCGATCAGCCCGGCGAAGGCAGAAGTCTTCTTGCGATTGAAATCGGCTTCCAGGCCGTGGCCTACGGCTTCGTGCAGCAGAACGCCGGGCCATCCGGGGCCAAGAACGACTTCCATTTCTCCTGCGGGAGCTTCGCGGGCATCCAGTTGCAGGATTGCCTGGCGGGCTGCCTCTTTCGCGAAGAATTCGGGGTTCTTGTCTCCGAAGAAGAAGTCGAGAGCGACGCGTCCGCCGCCACCGGACCCTCCGCGAGCGGAATTGTTTTCGGTTTTAGCGATACATGACACGTTCATCCGGGCCAGCGGTTGGGAGTCTTCGGCGAAGGTTCCGTCGGAAGCGACGACCAAAATATTTCGCAGTTCATCGGCGTAGCTGGCGCGGACTTCCTGGATGCGCGGATCGTAGGCACGCGTGGCTTTATCTGCCCGCATCACGAGTTCAACCTTGGCAGTGATCTCGGCATCGACCGAGGGCAGCGTCACGGGATAGAGGCTCCGGGCGGCGGTCTGCTGGAATCCGGCCACAGGCGTTTTCGCCGGAGCGCTGGCAATCAGGGCCGCGGTGCGGGCTGCGTGCAGGATGCGGCTCGAGGAAAGATCGTCGGTATAGGCGTAGCCAGTGCGCTCGCCGGAAACTACGCGCACGCCGCAGCCGGCGGAAATGCCCTGCGAAGCCGACTTTACCATCGACTCATCCACCATCAGCGAGGTCGATGAAAGATATTCGAAATAAAGGTCGGCATAGTCACCGCCAGCGGAAAGCGCGGCCGCCAGGTAGTGTTCGAGATCGTTTTCCGTGACCCCGTAGTGATCGAAGAAGAAGCGCTGCTTATCGGCGAGAGATGATTTGATCAAGCTTTTGTCCACTCAAATTAGATGCCGCCGGGCTGCAGGCAGACTCAGTTGGGCGGGACGTGCTAGTCAACGTACTAGTCAACCCAGCCATTATCCCACATGGTGTTAAGGCGGGCGGGCGGAACATCCACAGGGGAATTGTGACGATGGTCACATGTCACAGACAGGGACGGGCGAAGCTTAGAGAATGCAAATGGATCATGCCCATACCGACGGTGACTCCGCAAGCTCTGACTCGAACGGTGCAGGACTTTCTCAGCGAGGCCGCGGGTGCCGTAGTGCTCGAAAACGGCGCTGTGGCCTTTGATCTGGCGCAATCCAAGTACTCGATTTCGGGCGAGTACAACCGGTGTTTGCTGCATCTTTGGTCCGCGGAGCGCAATGCCGTGCGGCGCGTGCTGGAGGCTGAAGTGAAGAATGGCACGCTGCGACTGGCGGTGCAGCGGTTGGGACAGGCGCGTCCGTCGCGACTGGAGATTTGCCGCGAGCGTGATCGGCGGTCGCCTACGGCGCGGCGAGCATGCCGGGCTGCGTATGAGCACAAGCTGCGGAGAACTTTGGAGCGGCACTTTCCTGAGTTCAAAATCACCCGGCTGACGACGGGCGCGGATCTGGAGAAATCCTTTGGACCGGTTTATACGCGTGGGGTTGTGCGGCAAGGGCGGACAGCCTTTGCCGTGCTGGGAGTGAATGCGCAGGAGACGCAGTCTTCTATCGACGCGGCGCTCACCTTTGGGATTCTCTGGCTCGACGTTTGCCGGCAGGCGCGGGCGGCGAATGTTCTGGTGGAAGGATTGAAGATGTTCGTTCCCGCTGGAACTTCGGCGCTGGTGCGGGAACGGATGGCGAACCTGAACCGGGCTGCGGCCAAGTGGCGACTGTTTGAATTTGATGAGCGGCACGACGCGCTGGTGGAAATCGACTGCGCTGACCGCGGCAACGTGGCGACTCGGTTGGTGCATGCTGCGGACGACGCTGCGGCTCGCGAGCGCTTCAGAGAGTCGATTGCCCGGGTGCAGCAGGTTCTGCCGAATTGCGAAGTTGCTGTGCTGTCGGCTGCGGAGATTGCTTTCCGCTGGCGCGGACTGGAGTTTGCGCAGGCGCGGCTAGGCGGCATTCCAGGATCTTTTCACAGTACAGAAGAGGTCGTGTTTGGCGTGGGTGCTGAGGAGCGAATTCTCGAGGGGAGTAACGAAGCTGCGTTCATGGATCTGGCGCACTGTTTGCGTGATACGCGCCATCCTTATGGACCGCGTCAACATCCGTTGTGGCGGCTGCGTCCCGAGAGATGGCTGGAGTCGCTGGTGGTAGGGGATGTGAGCGTCGTGGACGGGCGGCTCGAGCCGTCGTGCCGGTATTCGCAGGTTCCAGCATTTTCGGCCGCGGACCGGGCCATGATCGATGGGCTCGCCACCACGCGAACTGGACGGCTGGCGGTGGTGGAACTGAAAGCTGATGAGGACATCCACCTGCCGCTGCAGGGGCTCGATTACTGGTCGAGGGTGGAATGGCATCATGCCCGTGGCGAATTTCCACGCTTTGGATATTTTGAAGGCCGCGAGTTGTCGAGCGAGAAGCCGCTGCTGTTTCTGGTGGCCCCCGCGTTGCACGTGCATCCGGCTACGGACACCCTCCTGCGTTACCTTTCGCCTGAGATTGAATGGGAGTTCGTGGGGATTGACGAGCGCTGGCGGGAGGGAGTAAAGGTTGTGTTCCGCAAGCGTCCAGGGGCCAGACACATCCTCTATCCGGCCCTAACAGCCTGACTCTCTCGGTTTTCCGCCCCCGGAATTCTATTTTCGTAACAGCTCCCAAAAACTCTAAACAAAACACTCAATGTGCGTTAAGATGCCGCGATTATCGGTCTGCAGAAGGTACAGCCGAACCTTCGCAAAGGCCCCAGACGAAAGAAGGAAGGGTAAAAACATGAAAAGAAACACTCCCCTCATATCCAGACTGGCTACGCTGGTTTGCGCGGCCGCGTTCATGCTGATCACAATCCCAGGACAAGCCCAGCCGCAGTCCCTGTTGACGCGCCATGTGCGCGAAGAGGTTGTCAACGGTCGAGCGCAGTTGATCGGGCAACTCCCGGCAACCCAGACCCTGCGCTTCGACATTGTTCTGCCGCTGCGCGATCGTGCAGGGTTAGAAAATTTCCTGCAGGAAGTCCAAGATCCTTCAAGCCCATCCCATCACCAGTTCCTCACGCCACAGGAGTTCACCGCGAGGTTCGGTCCCACGCCAGGAAGATTGGGATGCGTTGGTTGCTTTCGCGAAGGCAAGCGGCTTTGAGATCATCAGCGGAACCCGCGAAGGCCGGGACCTGAGGCTCAGCGGCACGGTGGCGAACGTCGAGAAGGCCTTCCATGTGACCATGGGGAACTATCGCGATCTCGCCGAAGACCGCACCTTCTTCGCCGTGGACCGCGAGCCCACCGTGGACCTTCCCTTCCAGCTTTGGCACATCACCGGGTTGGACAACGATTCCAAGCCGCATCCCATGTATGTGAAGAAGAGCGACTACGCGAAAGCCCATGGGATCGATCCCGACAAGGTCGTGTCTCATGCCACGACCGGCTCCGGCCCTTCGGCTTCCTTTTTGGGCAGCGACATGCGCGCGGCCTACTACGGCGGAACGGCGCTCACCGGCTCCGGCCAGAACATCGCGCTGTTCGAATTCGCGGGCACCGATTTGGCCGATCTGACCACGTATTACAAAAACGCCGGGCAAACGGAACCTTACACGCCCACTCTCATTTCCACGGGCGGGTACAGCACGACCTGCGTCGAGAGCGGCAGTAAGCATGCGACGACACCGAGCAGACCCTCGACATGACGCAGGCGATGGGCATGGCCCCGGGCTCCACCATGCTCTACATGTACGTTTGCGGCGACGTCTGCCAGCGGATCGGGAATATCAGCGATACTGCCTGCATCAGCGCGATGGTTTCGACTACGGACGCTCCGTTGTCGAAGCAGATCAGCTGCTCGTGGGGCTGGACACCGGCGGACCCCAGCACTCTGGACCCGTACTTTGAGCAGATGGCGTCGCAAGGCCAAAACTTCTTTGCCGCGTCTGGCGACAGTTCGGCCTGGTCTGCGTCGAATGAGGCCTGGCCAGCGGACGATGCGAATATCGTCTCGGTCGGCGGCACGGACCTGACAACCTCCAGCGCGGCTGGGCCCTGGAAATCGGAAACCGCCTGGGCAGACAGCGGCGGCGGCATCTCCCCGGATTCCATCCCGATCCCCTCGTGGCAGCAGCTCTCGGGCGTGATTACCTCGTCCAACAAGGGATCCACGACTTTACGGAATGGCCCAGACGTTTCGGCCAACGCGAACTTTACCTTTTACGTTTGCGCCGACCAAACCACCTGTACGGCTAACGAGTACGGCGGAACCAGCTTTGCGACGCCCATGTGGGCCGGCTACCTGGCTCTGGCCAATGAACAGGCAGCGGCCAACGGGGACACGATCGGCTTTATCGATCCGATCATTTACCCGGCGGCTCTGACCTCAAGCTATGGCACCTATTTCCACGACATCACCAGCGGCAGTTGCGGCACCTATTCGGGAATCACCGGCTACGATCTGTGCACCGGCTGGGGCAGTCCGAATACGACCGGGATCATCAACCTCTTGGCTGGATCTGCGACGCCGAGCTTCACGCTCTCGGATTCGCCGAGCAGTCTGACGGTTACCCAGGGCGGCAGCGGCACCAGCACCATCACAGTGACTGATGTGAACGGATTCGCCGGCAGCGTAACGCTGGCCGCATCCGGTCTGCCCAGCGGCGTAACCGCGACGTTCGGCACGAACCCCACAACCGGGACCAGCGTGCTCACTCTGACGGCGAGCGCCACGGCCACCACGGGAACCTCCACGGTGACCATCACTGGAACTTCCGGCAGCCTGACCGCAACTACAACGCTTGCGCTCACGGTTAATTCGTCGGCGACGCCGAACTTCAGCGTCAGCGCCTCGCCCACTTCTGTGACCGTTACTCAGGGCAGCAGCGGAACCAGCACGATCACCGTCACCAGCACGGGCGGCTTCAATTCCGCAACCACGTTGAGCGCGTCCGGCCTGCCTCGGGCGTGACGGCGACGTTCTCCACTAACCCGGTAACTCCGCCGGCGAACGGCAGTGCGACCTCAACTCTCACGCTGACCGCTTCCTCAAGCGCAACGGTCGGCGCGGCTACGGTGACGATCACCGGAACCTCGGGATCGACCAGTCACAGCACCACCATCGCCCTAACGGTGAATGCCTCTTCGGGAACGCCGAACTTCACCCTGTCGCTGTCGCCTTCTTCTTTCACCGATCGATGACAGCGGCAGCGTATCCACCACTCTCACCGTCACCAGCGTGAATGGATTCCATTCTGCTGTTGACTTGAGCGTGAACGAATTCCCCACTGGCGTTTCGGCGACGGCCTCGGCCAACCCCGTCACGCCTCCGGCGAATGGCAGCTGAAGGTGACCATCACCTGGAGCGCTTCCAGACGCGCGCCAACCGGAACCACAACCATTGAGCTGATCGGAACTTCCGGATCACTCACGAACGAGATACCCGTCACCATAACGGTGGCGCCTTGAAGAGCTGATCGCTGATCAGTTTGGTAAGCAATCGAGCCGGCCCGAAAGGGCCGGCTTAATTATTCGATTGACTGAGCGTTGCTCGCAGTAGATGCTCTCGACGTCAGCCCTTCCAAGCGCCAGCAAGCGGCGCACGTCGACTAACTGGCCGAGGTGGTAGGCGTTGTGATCGGCGAGCAGCAGGGCTTCACGCAGAATCGGTCTGACCGTCGCCCCAGGGGATGCGGGCGTACAGATCGGTCTTGGGATTTGCAACCAGATCCTGCATGGCTTTCAGATCCTTGCGGAATTGCTGAATGCTCTTGTTCCATGCCGCTGCACTCGGCGGAGCTTCCGTCTTCGGCCAATAGCCCTTGGGCCACTCGGGAGACGTGTGTTTGGAGTTGCGGCTGAACTCGAGGATGTCCCACTGCGCCAGGCGAAGATGCTCGAGCAGCATCCAGGCCGAGTGCGGAAGTCCGTTGGGCTTGACGCCGCGCAGCTCCTCCGGCATGTCTTTCACCACGTCGTCAAATGGGCGTGAGCGCCGCCGCCGTTGAGCAGATAGACCAGGTGCTCGCGAAGTTGTTTGTCGTGTGGATCTTTGATGGCCATTTCGTCCTTCCGTAAGAGAAATTCTTCTACCACAGAGTCACAGAGGCACAGAGAAACTGTACCTGGATCATAGATCCGGCAGAATTTCTGTTTGTCTCGTGCTCTCGTGCTTCTGTGGTGAAGCACTTTCATCGATCTTCTTCCGGTGCTTCGCCTCTTAAGACGCGGCCGATGCCGCGCACGATGCGGCGCATGGGAAAGACTCCTTTGTCATCGGCAAGAAATATTTCGCCGGTGCGGCTGCCGCGGTAGTACCAGCGCTTGAGCAGGGCGAGATGCTCCATGGTTTCGAGCGCCGGACGTGCTTTCGCCGGCGGGAACGAATCGAGAACTGCCTGCACCCGCGATTCCATCGATTGCGATTTTGTGTGCTCGGCGGGTTGGATGGAGAACACCACCGGCCCGGAAATTGCGCCGCCTTCCACGCGGAAGAAAGTGACTGATTCGGATGCTGGCTGGGCTGAATGATCAGCGCCGAAAAACGGTCGAGGCGGCGGACTATCTCGGGAAACTGGCTGAGCATGGGCTTCAGTTTTTCCAGGCGAACGTGAATGGCGGCAGCGTCCTCAAATGCAGACTGGCCGATGCGGCGTCGCGCTGCGCCGAGAATTCGCGGGCCAGAGATTCTCCTCCGGAATCGAAATAGGCTTGCACGCGGTTTACTTCGGCGGAATATTCCTCGTCGGTGCAGCCCTTGAAGCAGGGGGCGAGGCACATCTTCATCTCGGAATAGATGCAGCCGGGGAACTTGGGATCGGGATGCAGATCGTCGACGCAGCGGCGCATCTTGAAGAAGTCGAGCGAGTCGTTCATGAACTTTTCAGCGGCGGTGCGGGATTGGAATGGCCCGTAGTAAAGATTGCGGCCGTTGAGGCGCCCCAGACGCGTGGTGATGGAGGCGCGGGGATATTCGTTTTCGAGATGCAGCTTGACCAGCGGCGCGAAGCGGAAGCGCATGCGGTTGGCGTAGGTCTTGGGGAAAGTTTCGCGCAGGACTCGGTAGAGCAGGAAGCCGGATTCGAAGTCGGAGCCGGTGGGCGAGTATTCGATGGAGCGGACGCGATCGCGCAGATTTAGTTTCTTGGTGCGCTCTTCGACCGGGCCCAGCAGGCGTTGCAGACGGCGGCGAAGATTTGCAGTCTTGCTGACGTAAGGCTCGGCTTGAGCGTCGTCGCCGCGCAGCAGGAATACGGCCGGCGCAGCGGGGACCGCGGCGAAGACTTCGGCGTCGTGTTCGGGGGCGAACTCCAGGCGCTCGGTCAGCACGGAATCATTTTAGTGCGGATTTACCGCGGAGAACTTCTTTTGCCACGGATTAACGCGGATTCTCACGGATAAATCAAATAAAGGAAAATCATCCGCGAGAGTCCTCTTGATCCGTGAAAATCCGTGCAGATCCGTGGCAAGGGCTCACATTCCCCCGTGGAACCTTCCGAAATAGTGGGCAAGATTCAGCGACATGATCAGGATGCCCGCCCCGAGGACGAGCACGTGCGACGTTTTGCGCAGATCGAAGCTGCCGACACGACAGACGAGCAGATAGCCGACGGCAAGATTGAAGAGGCCCCACGCGACATTGACCATCGAGGAGGACAAGCCTACGCCGGGTGGCGATGCGAAGGGGCTTTGGAAGGCATGCCCGGAGATTCCATTGCCGAGATGGGGCAGGGCGTTCGCGAGGAATACGCCCCCGAAGAAGTACGCAACGTAGTGGTACCAGCGCATGGTTGCTCCCTCCTCAGTTGAAGATCGTGTCGCAGCAGATCCGCGCTGAAGACTTACCGGAAGCTGGCGCTGCGGAACTTCTGGCGGAAGTCTTCGCCTTCCATCTTGATGATGCGGCACATTTCGTGCAAGCGGGAGCGCATGCGCTCGCCGATGCGGTCGCCGAGAGTTTCGGAGCGCGTGGCGGCCCGCGCTGGAGAAACAGAGCCATTTGCGCCGGCTGCGGGCTGATCTTCAAAATTTGTCGTGATGATCGTGGTGCGATTGTCGTTGTAGCGCGTGTTCAGGATGAGGCTCACGGTGTCCCAGACCCATTCCGTCGGCTTTACCGCGCCCAGTTCGTCGAGCACCAGAACGTCGGTTTCAAAGACGGGACGAAGAACGTCCAACTCCGTGGTTTGAACCGCGGCGTTGTATGAGTTCTGGATTTCCTTCAGCAGTTCGCGATAGTCGTAGAACAGGCACGAGATGCCTTTGGTGAGGATAAGTTCCTTGGTGATCCCAACTGCCAGGTGAGTTTTGCCGGTGCCGATCTGGCCGATGATCAGCAGGCCCGTGCCATCGCGCGGATCGTATTCCTGCGCGAACCTGGAAGCGGAGAGGTGGGCGAATGCCAGCGAGGGATGGGCGCCCGGAAATCCGTGGTGTAGCTGGCCAGTTCACAATGCTCGTAGCGCTTGGGAATGTCGCGCCGCGGCGAGCAGAGTCTGTTCTCGCGCCCGCAGCTGGCAATCGCAGCGCGTGACTCGCCGGTCTTTATTGCCATTACTTTCTTCGGCGCGCCGGAGCCTGGCGGGAAGCGTCTTCCAGCCCGTGCCCTGGCATAGCGGGCAAACTTCGGCCTGGGTCTTGGCTAAGCTTCAACCCTGATTCTTCGATGCTTCTCAAATCCCTTCTCGATTCCGGTTCCTTAAACTGTATCAGTTGACTTTGCACCCAGGCGCGAGCTTCCCGCAAGTGCGAAACCGCAGACGCCTGTGTACAACCTGTGAAGGTGCGGCCGGGGCTGTGGAGGGCAGAGGAAAAACCGCTCCCGGCTCAGTATCCTGGCGCCGGCGCAGATCGAGCTGAGTTTTCCACCGCCGCCCCAGCCAGAACCCGCCCCCTCAGCCCCAATCCGGGACATGGGGGTGCGAAACAGGCTTCGGGCGCGGATTTTCACAGTTGACATTCTCCGCAGAGAGAGGAGAATACCAGCCGTCAGGTTTCCCAACTCAGCCACAAGTTTTTGTCCTCCCGGTGTCGGCTGGGTATGCAAGATAAAGAGACCTGCGAGGAGAAACAATGAATAAAGCCGATCTGGTTGACAAGATCGCGGGCGCTTGCGAAATCAGCAAGGCGCAGGCTACGACTGCGATTGATACCGCAGTGAGCAGCATTACTGGAGCATTGCGAAAAGGGGATCGAGTGGCTTTGATAGGCTTCGGCACTTTCTCGGTATCGCAGAGAAAGGCGCGGAATGGGCGCAATCCGCAAACCGGCGCCACTATCAAGATCGCTGCCCGCAAGGTCGCGAAGTTTACCCCTGGGGCCGAACTGAAGAAAACCGTCAACAAGAAGTAGCGAAAACAGAAGTCGCGAAACCAAGAGTCTTACATCCACGAAACGGCAGGGGGTCGGCCCTGCCGTTTTCGCTGCCTGCGATTCCAGCACATAATGTCCAGTAGCGAGTCCTGAAAGACGGGCGTGACTCGATACTCGGTACGCGGTACTCTCAACTAACATGATTGCCCATCTGCGCGGAAAACTGCTGGCCAAGCATCCCAATCAAGTCGTGGTCGAGACCGGCGGCGTCGGCTATGAAGTGAACATCAGCGTGCCGACCTTTTCCGAATTGCCGGCCAGTGGTTCCGAAGTTGCCCTGCACATCCACACTCACGTGCGCGAAGAGGTGATTGCGTTGTATGGATTTCTCCGTCCCGCGGAGAAGCAGTTGTTCGAAAAGTTGATGACGGTGAGCGGCATTGGGGCGAAGCTCGCCATCACCATCCTGAGCGGGATGGCGGCGGACGAAATGGCGGGCGCGATCCGCGGCAATGATGTAGCCCGCCTGACCAGGATCCCAGGCATCGGCAAGAAGACCGCCGAGCGCATGGTGCTGGAACTTCGGGACAAGCTGCCGGCGGCGGGAACCTCGGCGCCGACTGTGCCCGCGCTGAATGCGACGGAAGAAGATGTCTTGTCTGCGCTGGTCAACCTGGGCTACCAGCGGGCCGCAGCCGAGAAGGCTCTGGCGAGTGCGGTCAAGAGCGGTGCCGGCAAGAGCGACAAGGCGGGATCATTCGATGCCTTGTTCCGGGAGGCGCTGGCCAGCCTCTCGAAATAGCGGTTGGTCCGGCGGCCCGCGAAGTTTCTAGACGCTTCTGGGCGCGCCGTCATTAGCCGTTCGACCATACGGAAAACCATATTGTTATTCAACAAAGCGGAGCTTTTTCCTGCGATAACTCTCGTAAGTAAAACAAACATAACAGTTTCGAACATATCCCTGTTTGGAACGACAGTTGCACTTGTGTGTGCGGGTCTTTTGGTGTGAGTTTCGGAATCTCTCTTCAGTTGGTTTTCTAGCCGCTTGAATGATATGCATCACCGGGGCGTGTTGGTTGACAGCAATTTTTGAAATTCTCGCGAAGAGCGGGCCGGTTTCCCTAGTCTCCCGTCGTTTGTCTCTCGGTCAGTCGTGAACGTCTCAATCTCTTGGTAGGAGGAAGCAATGTACACGCGCAGCGTAAAGTTGGTTCTGGTTCTCCTGTTGGTGGTTTGTTTGGGCGGTGCTCTGCCCGCTGTGGTCACAATCGGCGTCATCCGGAACGGTTTCCGGCAGCAGTGACTGACCAGTCGAATGCGGTGGTGGCAGGCGCCGCGGTTACGCTGACCGATACCGCGACCAATATCTGCGCGAACCGCTAACACCAATACGAGTGGGCGGTACTTCTTTGCGGACGTTACCCCGGGCACATACAGCCTGACGGTCGCTAAGGCGGGATTTGCCACCACGAAGACCGAGAACCAAAAGGTACAGGTCGGAGTGAATCTACGGTTAATTTGGCGCTGCAAGTGGGTGGCGCGAATGTGGTCGTAGAGGTTTCGGCTGTCGGCAACGAACTGCAGACCATGAATGCCACCGTCGGCAACACGGTTACAGCGTCGCCATCGATAACCTGCCCAGCCTTGGCCGCGACGTCAGCACGTTTGTCGAGTTGCAGCCGGGCGTAGGTCACCGATGGCAGCGTTGCCGGCGCGTTTCATGACCAGAACTATTTCTCGCTGGATGGCGGCAACAATACCAACGACATGGACGGCTCCATGAACGTATACACGCAACAGCTACGCTGGCGATCCGACCGGAGGTGTTGCCACTCAGAATATTGGAGCTGGTGTGGCGGCCCGTCGGGCGTGGTGCCTACTCCGCAGGATAGCGTCGAGGAATTTAAGGTAAATACGGCCAACCAGACGGCCGACTTCAACAGTTCAGCCGGCGCCGAAATTAAGGTGGTCACCAAGCGCGGAACCACCGCCTACCACGGCACGGGATACGAATACTATAAAGACAACAATGGTCGTCTAATAGCTGGCAGAATAGTTACTTGAACGGCGTTGCGGTTCCCAGCTTCCATTACAGCCGCTTCGGCGGCGCGGTTGGCGGCCCAATCTTCCCAAAGAGATTCTCGGCGGTAAGACCTTCTTCTTCTTCAATTACGAGGGTTTCAACTTCCCTAATCCGAGACCATCAACGGGAACGTCCCGTCGCCAGCTTTGCGGCTGGGAATCATCACGGACCCCGTGACGGGCGTTGTTTACCCCTTGGCCACCCAAGACCGCCCTCGGCGATGGGACTCAATCCCCTAGTTTCGCAGGTATGGAACTACCTGGGAACCAATAGAACATAGAGCCCTCAGTGAATGCCGCCTGCGGGCAGAGCCTCTGCGACAGTGTCAACGTTCTGGGATTCTCGGGCAACCTGAGTCTCCCAACTACCAGCAAATTCGCCGTGATTCGCCTGGACCACGATTTTTCGGCCAAATGGCATTCCATGGCCAGCTATCGCTATTTCAATCTGAAGGCTGCGTACGACTGACCAAGTGGATATCGGTGGCTTCTTCCCCGGCGACACGCTAGGGATGCCGGCTTCCGTGGCCAGTGATCCGATTCAAGACTGGTTCCTGGTTGCGGGGCTGACCAGCAACATCACCACCAACACGACCAACGACCTTCATTACAGCTTTCTGCGTAACTGGTGGGCTTGGGAACGGAAGGAGGACCGGTACGACCTGCAGACTGGCTGGGCTGGGTGGCGCGCTCGAAATCATGAGCGGGCGAGCTGCTGGCCAACTCAGAATCTCGGCCCCTACAACGTAAACAACCAGCATATCCGCACCCGTTTCTGGGATGGGCACGATCCGATGCTGCGCGATGATATTTCCATACTGAAAGGCAACCACCTGTTCCAGGTTGGCGGCATTTATCAGCACAACTTCAACTGGCATCAACGCAACGATGATGGCGGCGGAATCAACGAGTATCCCGTCTATTCGCTTGGCAACGGAACCGCCGGATCGGCGCTCGCCTCAGACGTGCCGGTCTGCGACATCAAACTGGCCCGGAACCAACGACGTTCCCAACTGCGACGCCCTTACCGCGGCGGCCCTGGGCATCGTTTCCGTCTCGCAATCAAGCCTTACACCCGTTCCGGCCCGAACCTGAGCCTGAATGCTCCGCTGACTCCTGCATTTGACCAGAGCACTATTCCTTACTACAACGTTTACTTCAGCGACACCTGGCACATGAAGCCGACGTTCTCCCTGACTTACGGCTTGGGCTGGGCGCTGGAGATGCCGCCCACCGAAGCGAACGGCAAACAGATCGTAATGGTGGATCAGGCGAACCAGCCGATTGGGTTGAGGCCTATCTGGCGACTCGCGAGCGCGAGGCGCTGGCAGGCCAGGTGTACAACCCCGAAATCGGTTTTGCCCTGGTGGGCAATACCGCCGACGGGCTGAAATATCCCTATAACCCGTACTATGGCGAATTCAGCCCGCGCATCGCCGCGGCCTGGAGTCCGCACTTCGACAGTGATTCGCTGGCGGGCAAGATCTTTGGCCATGAAGATACGGTCATTCGCGGTGGCTATGGCCGCCATTACGGCCGCTTGAACGGTGTGGACCCAGGTGCTGATACCGCTGCTGGGCCTCGGTCTCATTCAGCAAATCCAGTGCACCTCAATAACCTCGCCGCAGGTACATGCGGCGTCAGCTGCCGCCTACCCCGTCTACGGCCTTCCGCGTCGGGTCACCGACAACGGCCCGAATTTGAGCGGCCTCGATTGCCCCAATCCCGCTGCCCACCGCGACTCTGCCGCAACCGGACTATCCCGGGTTCAACAATACCTCGACCGCAGCGCCTCGACCTTGGATCCGAATTTCCGGCCCAACGTGATCGACGCGTTCGACTTCACCATTCAACGCCAGTTGTCCCGCAAGATCAGCCTGGAGGTTGGCTACATCGGGCGCAGAATCACGCACGAGTTCCAGCCCATGGCCCTGAACACGGTGCCTTACATGATGACCTGGGCGGGCAGCAGTTTAAGCAAGCCTACGCCAATCTGGTGCTGCAATACTGCGGCGGCATAGCCGGGCTAGCTGGCGGTGGTTGCGGCGGCTGCCGGACCATTGCGATCAACAGCATCACAGCGCAGCCCTTCTTCGAGACCGCGCTCGGCGGGCCCACCTCTGCCTACTGCAGCACCGCGTCGTAGTCACTCCGACAAACTGCACCCAGGCCGTCGTGTTGAACGAAGGTGCGACAGGCACCACCAACCTCAACAATGCTCAAGTGTTGGGCCTCTGGAGCGATCTTGGATAACGGCCCATTCACCTTCCCGCGCAGCAGATGAGCACTCCCATTCCCGCCAGGGGTCAGCCACCATATAAACGGGTGCCGGCCGGCCAGACGTCGTCGGGTGTCGCAGATCGACGCCAGCACGGGCCACGGAAACTACAACGCCGCTTTCGCCTCCCTCAAGATGGCGGATTGGAGAGGATTGACCATGCAGTCGAACTTCACCTTGTCCAAGGCTTTGGGCACGGAACTCTCTTCCAGGCTGTCAGCGAATTCGCTCCGCTCGATCCCTTCGATTTGGGTGAGGAGTACGGCAGACAGGCCTTCGACCGCAAGTTCATCTACAACATGTTCTTCATCTACCAGCCGCCCTTCTTCAAGGGGCAGTCTGGGCTGATGGGACGGGTGCTGGGCGGCTGGACCTTCGCATCCGTGTTCACCGCCGGCTCCGGCACGCCGGTCGAATTTCACGTACGACCGATGTTGGCCAGGAGTTTGGCGCAGGGGATAACATCAACTTCTTGGCAATGAGAACGCCGTACCGATTGCACCCGAATTACGCACGATCACGCCTATTACAACCAGCCCTCCAGGCGCGTTGCCCGTCAATGGGTTTAAGAATGGCGTGGCTGACATTAACAACTGGCGTAACCCGATTCTGGGTTTAGATAACAAGGATTGCGGCGCTGGCTGCGTCAGTGGTCAGCCTTCTGGAATATGGACTTCAGCATCAAGAAGAACGTTCGGGTGGCGGAGGGCGTTAGCGTGGAACTCCAAGGCGTATTCACTAACGTCTTCGGCCATAATCAGTGGTTCGATGGCGAACCGTGCCTCTGCAATCCAGACTGCTTCGGGCGCTCTGCCTGGCCAGACGAACCCGACTGGCCCGCGAAACGATCGAAGTAGGCGGCGATTCAGTTCTAACTCGAGTATTCGAGGCGCCCAGCGTGCGCCTCGGAAACCAAAACCGAATCATAGGGCTTATCTTCCGGCCGCACCTCTCAGGTGCGGCCTTCTTTTTCTGCGTCTCGATCTGGGCATAGATTCGCTCAGCTGCGGCAATTCTGCCACCCCTCCGAGTGCTCTGAGCTACAAGCCTTATTTTCCGATGCAGAACGTGCTGAAGATCAGGTTCAGGATGTCGTCGGTGGTGGTGGCGCCGGTGATGGCGTCGAGGGGACGGAGAGCGTTGTAGAGATCGAGCAGCAGCATTTCGTGGGGGACTTTCGCGTCTACGGCGCTGCCGGCAGCGTTGAGCGCCGCGAGTGATTCTTGTACGAGGCTCTGATGGCGGACGTTGGTGAGAAATCCGGCTTCGGCTTGGGCTCCGGTTTCGCCGCCGATGTGGCGCAGAATTTCGGCGCGCAGTTCGGTGATGCCCTCGCCGGTGAGAGCCGAGGCGTAGAGCACCGGGGACTGGCGAGTGCGAAGGCGATTCCCAAGTCGCACTTGTTGCCGACCACGATTGCCGGGCGGCCTTCTGCGTGCCGCAGCAGCTCGTTATCCTCGTCCTGCGAGCTCTCCGGCTGGGACGCGTCGAGCACGACCAACACCAGATCGGCGTCGGCCAGCGCTTCCATGCTTTTGCGGATGCCGATGGATTCGGCTTCGTCGAGAGCCTGCCGGATTCCGGCGGTGTCGACGAGCTGGATCGGAATGCCGCCGATGGCGACCGTTTCGCTGACCAGATCGCGCGTGGTGCCGGGAGTCGCGGTCACGATGGCGCGCTCGCGCTCGACCAGGCGGTTGAACAGGCTGGATTTGCCGACGTTGGGGCGGCCGACGATGGCGAGGGTCAGTCCCTGATGCACGATCTTGCCGTAAGCGAAGCTTGCGGCCAGCTGCTCGAGCGGCTCGCGGACGCGCGGCGATGCGTTCGAGAATGGCTGCGTCGGGCAGGACCGAAACGTCGTCTTCGGCGAAATCGATGCCGGCTTCGAGCACGGCGATCAGCTCGACCAGCTTCTGCTTGACGGGCTGCAGGCGCCGGGAGAGAGCGCCTTCGAGCTGTTGGGCGGCGATCTTCGCCTGGTAAAGGGTTTGGGAGTCGATGAGGTCGCGGACGGCTTCGGCCTGGGTGAGATCGATGCGGCCGTTGAGGAAGGCGCGCATGGTGAACTCTCCGGGCTCGGCGAGGCGCGCTCCGGCGGCGACGCACAGTTCGACGATGTGCCGGAGCACGACCGGAGAGCCGTGGGCGGCGATCTCGATGATGTCGTCGGTGGTGTAGGAATGGGGCTTGGCGAAGTAAGTGACCACGACTTCGTCGATGCGAGGTTCCTGTAGGGCGCCCGCTCCACACGGTTCGATGAGCTCGCCGAAGATTGCCCGTCCCGGCTCCAGATCATGCTTGAGCCGCAGCATCGGCATTGCGATTTCGCGCGCCTGCGGCCCGGCAATGCGCACCACGCCGATGCCGCCGCGGCCAGCGGCGTGGCGATGGCGACGATCGTATCGTCGAGGTTCACCGGGCGATTGTAGCGGGTGACGCCACGACTTTCTCAATCTCCGCTTTCAGCTGGTCGTAGGGCAGCGCGCCGGGATGATACATCGCAACCTTGCCGGCGCGGTCGAGCAACACCAGCGTGGGCGTGGTCGAAGCTCCGTACACATCGAAGTTGTACTTGCTGATGGGGACGGGCATGTCGAGCAGTCCCGAGTAGAAGCGGTGGCGCACGGCGTCGATGTAGGCGAGTTCGTCGCTGGGCGCAGCGTGCTCGACTTGCGCGGTGTAGCCATAGAGTCGCGTGGGACCGAGGACGGTCAATCCCTTGGGCGCAAATTCCGTCCGCAGTTGGGTGATGATCGGGGCTTCGGCTTTGCAGTCTCCACACCAATGCGCCCAGAAGAAAAGCAGCACGGGAGAACCTTTAGCTGGGCCAGCACCGGCGGTTTCGAGCCGAGGAACTGTTCGCTCGCGGAGCGCGGGCGCTGGCTTTGCCTTCGAAGGAGAGCAGGTTCAGGTTTTTCTGCAGGCGGGCGCGAATCGACGTGCTGCCATAGGTGCGCAGCGCGGTCTGCAGAACTGCGATCGCCTGAGTACGCTGGCCGCGAGCAGCCAGCATCTGCGACTGGACTTCGATGGCCGCGCCCAAGGCGATCGGCAGGTGCGGCTCGGCATCGAGCGGACGCTGCTTGAGTTGATCGAGTGCGAGGGCGCTGGTTTGCTTGGCGTAGGCCGCGGCCTGATCGTAGTTATGAGCGTCGAGGGCGGCGCGCGCCATCCAGGAATAGGCCTCGACGTATTCGGGTGTGACGCCTTTGCTGCTGCGGTAGGACGTGAGGTACGAATCGGCTGCGCTGAAATTATCCTGAGCCAGCGCGGTGCGGACATCTTCGACGATCCCCGCCCAGGCTGGAGTCACGAGTGCGATCAGAATCAGAAGCTTGCGGAAATGCATTCGCTGAATCATCAACCTCCATCATCCTATGATCAGATCATGTATCTTTTGTGGCCCGGATGGCAAATCCTGCAGCCTGGGGCAACCGTCTGGATACTCCGCAAACCTTGATATAGCAGGTACTTAGGTCTAATGACGGCGAAATATTCTAGCTTTTTCACAGCATCTCTTTTACAATTTATTTGCGTTTGATCTTTAGATTTCTTTCGCAGTATCCAGTTTCTCCGCCAACCAGCGCGTGACCTGCCTGCAGAAGAAGCCTTCCAAAGTTTCAGCGCTACATCAAAGAAAAAGGAACAAAGCAACACCATGGAAACAGGAACAGTGAAGTGGTTTAACGACGCCAAGGGTTACGGTTTCATCAGCCGCCAGAACGGTGAGGATGTATTCGTACATTTCTCCGCCATTCAGGCAAGCGGCTTCCGCAGCCTTCAGGAAGGTCAGCAGGTGCAGTTTGACGTGGTCAAAGGCCCCAAGGGCTGGCAAGCCGAGAACGTGAAGGGTGCATAAACCACTTCGCTAACAATCCGGAAAGAGGGCGGCCAGAAATGGCCGCCTTTTTTTTCTCCGCAGAACATTCATTACTGCCGCTAGTGTCGTCGCTACTGTCGTTCATTGCGCATGAGCACGACGTCAGAATCGTTGTGTCCCCGCACGATCGCCAGCCTGCTGCCATCGGACGACCAGTGGAAGTCGTAGATGTGTTCCGAAGTGAATGAGGTGATCTGGGTTCCCGCGGAACCGTCGAGCGGCTGCCTCCACAAGTTGTCGACACCGTTCTGACGGACCGCGTAAACCAACGCCTTGCCGTCGTGCGAGAGATGGCCCATCCCTGGCTCCCGTTCGAACTTAATTGGCTTGCCGACCTTGCCGGTATCGGTCGCGACGAGAGCCAAGCTCACCTCGTGACCTCCGGCGTGGTTTATGGTAGCAAAGGCAACCGTGCTGCCGTCCGGAGAAATATCGAAGGTTCCCAGATTGGGCAGGTCGGTCACTTTGTGCGGGGCCCCGCCGTCAATCGGCACTCGCATTAGATCTCCGAAATTGCCCTCGAGGTAATAAACCCATTGCCCGTCGGGAGAACAAATCGGGGTATGGTCGAATTTCCCATTCGAAAGTTGCTTCAGATTTCCCCCGGCCGCGTCGGCGCGCCAGATGTTGTACCTGCCCTTGCCGCCACGCTGGCCGTGATCGAAGACGACGTAGCGGCCAGCGGAGCATTCGGAGGGGTCGCCGCTTGCCGAGTCGGGCTCGGTGGCGAAGATGCCCTTGGCTCCCGAGTCCGGGTTGACCCAATGCAGCGTGCCGTCCTTATCATCGATCAAGCCGGCCGTCCCGCATCCAGGTGAAGTTGGTCGAGCTGGTCGCGGGCCCGATCTGCCGCGCGTCTCCCCCGCTAGAGGTGGCGGACATAACGGAGAGATTCCAATGCCCTTCGCTGAGTACGGTGCCGAGGAGCTGGCCGTTAGACGCAACATTCAGATCGGAATAGTTGTTGGTATCGCGGGTAACCGGATTTAGCTTCCCATCGGGGTAAGAGACGAAGACGATCTGAGATCGCGAATAGTTAGAAGAGAGATTGCTGTCCAGAACGAGCAGACCGTGGCCATCTGGCATCCAGGCAATAAGAGAGAAGGAGTCGGCGGAACCGAGAAACAGGCGTTGCTGGCCGGTGCTGGCGTCAACCGCCATCAATCCAGAAAAGGCATTTTCGGAAGGCTGAAGCACGGAACACAGAATCGTCTTGCCGTCAGGGGACCATGCGGGATTATAGAGCGCCTGGCTATTGGGGCCGCCGGTAAGCACCGTCTCGCCGCCGTTATCGACCGAACGCACGATCAACTGGTACTTGCTGGGGTCGGGATTGTCGTAGCGCATGAAGGCTAACTTCCGGCCGTCGGGAGAGAACGTGATGTTCGAATCCACGTCGGCCGATAAACGTTCGGGCGTGCCGCCGAGCAACGGCGTGCGATACAAGTACTTCAGCTCCGGGTTTCCCGGTTCGCTGTGCACGGAGTAAAAGTAGTTCCCGTCGGGCGAGAAGCGCAGGCCGTTGTACCAGACGTCAGCCGGAGGCTGCACTTGCGTCATGCTGTTGGTGGGAACATTTCGAAGCCAGAGACTGGCCAGGCCGTTGTCGGTCTTGGCTCTCACCAGGCTCAGAATATATTTGCCGTCGGGCGAGAGTGCCGCGTCGACTGCGTCGCCGGTTTCCGTCACCTTGGTGACGGAGAAATTCGCGAATGGCTGCGCACGATTGCGCGAGAGCAGCGAGTAAACGCCGTAACCGGCGGCGAGCAGAACGATGAGGGCGAGGAAGGCGGCGACGCCAGTCCCAAGCTTGTGACGGCCGGCTGCGGCAACTGCTGCGGAGCTTGACTGGGACTCGGCGAAGCAACGGCGGGGCAATCCCCCAGCGGTGACACCCAACCAGGCTGTCACTCGCGGCTGCGGCAACTGAGGCCGACGCACTCGAAGAGGCGGCTTGCGCGGGCTTGCGTCCGGACTCCGTATCGCGCTTCAACCGCTTCAGGTCGCCGCGCAGATCGGCGGCTGACTGGTAGCGCAGGTCGCGGTCTTTCTCCAAGGCCTTCTGCAATAATCTCCTCGAGCTTAGGCGGCAGCGCGGAATTGAGCTGCAACGCCGGGGCCGGATCGAGTTCAAGAATGGCGTGGAAGACCACAGCGGAGGTGCCACCGGCAAAAGGCAAACGCCCGGTTGCCATCTGGTAGATCACCGCTCCCAGCGAGAACAAGTCGGTGCGGGGATCGAGTTCGAAGCCACGCGCCTGTTCCGGAGACATGTAGGCGATGGTGCCGACGGTCGCGCCAGGGCTGGTCAGATGCGCAGGGTTGGGATCGTTCTGGGTGGCTCCGATGGTTTCCATCGCCGCCTCGGGATGCGCCAGCTTGGCCAGGCCGAAATCGAGCACCTTCACCGGTCCGCGCTTGGTGACGAAGATATTCGCCGGCTTGATGTCGCGATGGATGATGCCTTTGGCGTGAGCGGCGTCGAGCGCATCGGCTAGCTGAATGCCCCAGTCCAGCAAACGATCGGTCGGCAGCCCTCCAGGGCCGAGACGCCGATCCAGGGTGTCGCCTTCCAGCAATTCCATGGCGATAAACGATTGGTCGCCTGCCCTTTCGACCGCATAAATCGTGCAGATGTTGGGATGGTTCAGGGCTGAGGCGGTGCGAGCCTCAAGCAGAAAACGGTCGAGAGCATTTTGATCGCTGGAGAGTTGCGGGGGCAGAAACTTCAGCGCAACCTTGCGGCCCAGATCGAGGTCTTGCGCTTCGTAAACAATCCCCATCCCGCCACTGCCGAGCTGGCCGGTGATGCGGTAATGCGAGATGGTCTGGCCGATCATCGTTGGTTCATCGTAGACGAACGCTTGGCGAAATTCATCTTAGGAGGGATCAGACAGGCAGTCAAACGAAGGAGCGGTGGTCAGTGATCAGCGGTCAGTAGAACCCATGCGATTTTTACTGGTCACTGGTCACCGGTCACTGACCCCTTTTACTACTCAGGGGCTTGTTCGGCTGCGCTCACCGAATCGAAAAAGCGGAAGAACTGCTCGACTCGGGTGACGCCGAGGGCATCGTGAATACGCTTGCAGACGCCCACCAGCGCGAGAGCTCCGCCCGCCCTTTTGGCGCGTGACGTACGCTCCCACCAGCGCCCCGATGCCGGCCGAATCCACATAGGGGACGTTGCTGAAATCAATGATGAGTGCGCGGGAGGCATCGGCCCGCACGGTGGCCTGGAATTCAAACATCGTGGTCATCACGAGCGCTCCATTCAGGCGGAGAATACGCTGTCCAGGCTGAGTTCCGGGCTGGTCTTCAATGCGGAGGGACTCTGGCGGCATGGGGAGATATTAACGTGGGCGTAACAATCGATTGTTAACGCAACGTTAATTTCGCCCGACGAAACGGGGTTTTCTAGATGGCAGCGGCCTGTTCGCGGCGTCTGGCCTGGATTTCGATGAAAACGTTGACCAGCGACACGGCTGCCGGGGTCACTCCGGGAATGCGTGAGGCCTGGGCCAGTGTACGCGGCTGCACGTGGGTCAGCTTTTCCTGCATCTCGCGCGAAAGCCCGCTGACCGAGCGGTAGTCGAACCAGCCGGGAATGGAGCGCTGTTCCGACTTCTTCATGCGATCCATGGCGCGCTGCTGTTGCAGCAGATAGCCCTCGTACTTGATTTCAGTTTCCACCGACTTGAGTTCGTTGCGGATCTCGGAAGAAAGCGTGGCCACGGATTCACACGGATTCCCACGGATGTCTTCTCTTTCTTGTGAAGAACGCCGGATCCAGTTCGCGGAGAATCGGCGCCAACTGCTCGATGACGATCTCCGGACGCTTCAGCAGTTGGGCGCAGGTCTGGCCGTGCGGAACTCCGAAGCCAGGTCAGTTGCACTGCCAGCGACAGCAGGTTCCTCGTCGCTACGCTCCTCGGAATGACAAGGTGAAATCTTGTCCAAGCATTGCAGCGGTCAGCCTTGTGCGTCCGAGCAACTTCTTCATTGCCTCCAGACGCTGCTGCTTGGCTTGAAAATTGTCCCAGGCTTCATCGGAAATCAGTCCCACGCGGCGGCCGTGGGGAGTGAGCCGGCGGTCGGCGTTGTCGATGCGCAGGTGCAGGCGGAATTCGGCCCGCGATGTGAACATTCTGTAAGGCTCGTTCGTGCCCTTGGAGATGAGGTCATCGATCAGGATCGCAGTGTAAGCTTCGGTGCGGTCGAGGATCAGCGGCGGCTGTCCCTTCACCTGCAGTGCCGCGTTGATGCCCGCCATCAGGCCCTGGCAGGCAGCCTCCTCATAGCCGGACGTGCCGTTGATCTGGCCGGCAAGAAACAGCCGGCGATTTTCTTCGTTTCAAGCGTGCGATGCAGTTCGGTGGGATCAATCGAGTCGTACTCGATGGCGTAACCGGGGCGCAGCATCTCGGCGGTTTCGAGACCGGGGATCGACTTCAGGATCGCGAGCTGGACGTCCACCGGAAGAGAGGTGCTCATGCCGTTGACGTAGATCTCGTGCGTGTTCAGGCCCTCGGGCTCGAGGTAGAGCTGGTGCGTTTCCTTGTCGGGAAACTTGACGATCTTGTCTTCGATCGACGGGCAGTAGCGCGGACCGATCGACTGAATCTGCCCGCTATACATCGGCGAGCGATGCACGTTCTCGCGGATGATGCGGTGAGTTTCGGGCGTGGTCGAGGCGATATAGCAGGGCACCTGCGAGTCGTGATGCGCCACGCGCTTGGTGCGGAAGCTGAAGGGAGTGGGGTCGGCGTCGCCCGGCTGCTCGGCGAAGCGGGACCAGTCGATGGTGCGTCCATCCAGGCGCGGCGGCGTTCCGGTCTTGAGCCGGCAGCCGCGCAGGCCCAGCTTCTTCAACGCTTCACCGAGCAGAACCGCGTTCGGCTTCGCCGGAGCGTCCAGCGGGATACTGCTGCTCGCCGCAGTGAATCAGGCCGTTGAGAAAAGTGCCAGTCGTGATGATCACGGCTTGCGCGCCGACGGTGCGGCCGTCGCGGAGTCTGACACCGAGAACCGAGTTGCCGAGTGCCGAGTACCGATTCATCGCATTCGCTCGGGACACTGGGACTCGGGACTGCGCTACTCAAGATCAGCTCCGCCACTTCCGCCTGCTTGATCTTGAGATTCGGCTGCGACTCGAGCACTTCGCGCATCTTGAGCCGGTAGGCCTGCTTGTCGCATTGCGCCCGCGGCGACCACACTGCCGGGCCGCGCGAAGTGTTCAGCAGGCGGAACTGGATGCCGACCGCGTCGGTGATCTCGCCCATGATGCCGCCGAGCGCGTCGACTTCGCGAACCAGGTGTCCCTTGGCGATGCCGCCGATCGCCGGGTTGCACGACATCTGCGCGATCAGGTCGACGTTGAGCGTGTAGAGAGCGGTCTTCAGCCCCATGCGCGCCGCGGCCATCGCGGCCTCGCATCCGGCATGGCCGGCGCCGACGACGACTACCTCGAATTGTTCCGTGAACTGCATTCGAATTCTGACAGAACCAGAGCGACGCGCAAACAATGGCCGGACTCGCCTGCGCTCGTGCCTGATTGCACTCGTTCATCGTGCTAAGATCAACGCCGAGCCAGGAGCTTCATTCGATCGGATCTTCGCTGCATCAGGAAGCTCGACAGAAAAGAGAATGGCGAAGCAAATCCCTCATGGGCGTGCGCGGCGACGGCGCAAGAGACGGTGAGTTCAAACACACTCTTACCGCGCACCGTCCGGAGTTGCCGCCGGTTTATTCCACGCCCCACATGATCGGCCTGATGGAGACTGCCGCGTTTCTCGCGCTTCAGCCCTACTGCGAGGGCGACGAGATCTCGGTAGGAACTGCGATCAACATTCAGCACCGCGCCGCGAGCGGCATTGGCGCGCACATCACAGCCGAGGCCGTGCTGGAGTCGTTCGACGGCCGCTTCTACACTTTCCGGGTGACCGCGCGCGACGATGTGCAGGAAATCGGCCGGGGCACTGTGGGACGGGCGATTGTGAGCGTCGGCAAGCTTCTTGAGAAGATGAAAGGAAGTGACGAAAGCCGAAAGTCCGCGATTCCGTTCCTGTCGATCAGGACGATAAAGTGATGAGCGATCGGATTTTGATCGAAGTATGCGTCGATTCTGTTGCCTCCGCGGTCGCCGCAGAGCGCGGCGGAGCCGGACGGGTGGAACTGTGCAGCAATTTGCTCGAGGGCGGTGTCACTCCCAGCGCGGGATTGATTGAACTGGTGCGGGCCAGAACATCCATCGGCCTGCAAGTGATGATTCGGCCGCGCGGCGGCGATTTTTGTTACACGGCGGAAGAGTTCGAGACCATGAGACGCGACATTGTGGCCGCCAAGAAGCTGGGGGCCGACGGGGTTGTCGTGGGCATCCTCAACGCCGACGGCAGCGTGGACATTGAGCGCACGCGGGAATTGGTCGAGCTGGCGCGGCCTCTCAATGTCACTTTCCATCGAGCTTTTGATATGTCCGCGGATCTCTTTCGTGCTTTGGAATCCATCTGCGCGACTGGAGCGGACCGGCTGCTGACCTCAGGCGGAGAGAAGACCGCGCTACAGGCGGTTGAGCAGATTGCCCGGCTGGTTGAGGCGGCGCGTGGACGTATCGCGATTATGGCTTGTGGCGGCATCAACCATCACAATGCCGCGAGCATCATCGAACAGACGGGCGTGAGAGAAATTCACGTTGGGCTGAGGAGTTCCGTTGCCAGCCCGATGCTCCACCGCAATCCAGAGCTTTCGATGGGAACGGCAGCCGAGTGTGAGTACCAGCGCTTTCAGGTGCTCGAGGAGAATGTCCTGAGTTTGCACCGGGCGGTCGCGTTAGCTCGCACCTGATCGAGACCTGCGGTACCTGTGTGATCTAGCGATCTGAAACTGAGGTGCGATGCCGCCCATCCTGATCGGCGTTATCTCTGACACGCACGGCCTGCTGCGCCCTGAGGCCATCGACGCTCTGCGCGGATCCGATCACATTATTCATGCCGGGGATGTCGGCTCCCCTGAGATTCTCGAAAAGCTTGCGGCCATCGCGCCTGTGACCGCGGTGCGGGGCAACATCGATAAGGGCGACGTGGTCTCGCAAGTTGCCGGAAACTGCAGTGCTTGAACTGGGCGGCATTTCCATCTACGTTTTGCATGACCTGGCGCAGTTGGACCTCAAGCCCAAAGCCGCGGGATTTGCGGCCGTGATCAGCGGCCACAGTCACGTTCCTAAACAAGAGATGCGCGATGGAGTGCTCTATTTCAATCCCGGCAGCGCCGGGCCGCGCAGATTCAAACTGCCGGTGAGCGTCGGCAAAGTTAATCGTGGAAGATGGCGGAGTGCGAGGCGAACTTCTGCATTTGCGACTGATCGAGTCCTGAGCTGGTGTCCAGCGTTGCTACAATCGCAAGGCAAGACACGCAATGTCCATTGAGTTCCATGTCGAGGCCCGCGCCGGCTGCTGCGCGTGCCGGGCGCCTGCTCACTCCTCACGGCGAGATTGAAACCCCTGTCTTCATGCCGGTCGGCACGGTCGCGACCGTCAAAGGCGTGCCGCAGGATATTCTCGAAGAGCTCGGGGTTCAGATTCTTCTCGGCAACACTTATCACCTCTACTTGCGTCCCGGAGTCGAAACCGTCCGCCAGATGGGCGGTCTGCATGGCTTCATGGCGTGGCCGCGGGCGATCCTGACCGATTCCGGCGGCTTCCAGGTTTTCAGCCTGAACGAGCTGCGCAAAGTCACCGAAGAAGGTGTGACGTTTCGCTCGCATCTTGACGGCTCGTCGCACTTCTTCAGTCCGGAGAGCGCGATGGAGGCGCAGATTGGCCTGGGCGCCGACATCATCATGGCGTTCGATGAATGCACGGAGTATCCCGCCGATCGGGCGCGCACGAAGGCTTCGATGGAATTGACTTTGCGCTGGGCGGAGCGCAGCAAGAAATATTTTGAGGAGCATAAGCATGAAGTGCCGTGGAGCAGTCTCAGTTCTCAGTTCAGTTCTCAGCAAAGACAGATGCCTCGGCGTCGCTCAGGAATGACAACTGCCGACGGAGATTCCACACAATCCCTCTTCGGCATCGTCCAAGGCGGCATGGATCTGGAGTTGAGAAAAGAATCCGCCGAGCGGACCATCGAAATCGGCTTTCCCGGATACGCCATCGGCGGTCTGAGCGTGGGCGAGCCCCGGGAGCGCACGCGCGAGGTGATCGAAGCCACGCTCGAGCACCTTCCCGCCGACAAGCCACGCTATGTGATGGGAGTGGGCACGCCCGAGGAGATTGCCGAATACGCCCGCCTGGGCGTCGATATGATGGATTGCGTCCTGCCCACGCGAGCGGCGCGGCATGGCCTGCTATTCACCTCCGAGGGCAAAGTTTCAATCAAGCAGGCGCGCTATGCTCAGGACGCAGGGCCGCTCGATCCCAATTGCGGCTGCCGGGTTTGCCAGCGCTATTCGCGGGCCTATCTGCGGCATCTTTATGCTTCGAATGAGGTGCTGGCTCAGGTCTTAAATACCCTGCATAACCTGAGTTTCTACCTTGACACTATGCGGCGAGTGCGTCATTCTATTCGACTTGGGGAAGAGTCAGGTTTTTCATCTAGCGTCCGGTCTCGACCGGAACCCTAGACCTTCACCTGTGACGACTCTCCCCGGATTCAAGCCTGAGCGGTAGATGATCCGGCCGGAATCGATCGGAACTCCCGTCGTGAAATGGCAAGTCTGCGGCGTTTGCAGTCCGTGGGCGGTTGTTCGCAGATTAAAGCTCGCGGATTTGGGTCGCGATTGACCGGGAATCTGAGAAGTACGGCTTCGTGAATATGAACTTGGTGAATATGGAATTCTTGCTGGCAATGCAGTTACCGGGTGGAGGCGGCTTCTCCTTCCTGATCACGATGGGGTTGATGGTCGGCGTATTTTACTTTCTCTGATTCTTGCCCCAGCAGCGCCGCCAGAAGAAGTGGCAGAGCCATGCTCGAGAGCATCAAGACCGGCGACAAAGTCACCACCACCGGCGGCCTGCGGGGAACCGTGGTGGCCCTGAAGGAAGACTCGATCCATCTGCGGGTTCCTCCGGACAACCTGCGGCTCGAAGTGACCAAGGCTTCGGTGGCGCAATTGACCACCGCGGACGAAGAAGCTAAGACCAAGTAGCAGCGGCAACAACCTAAGAATTTTTGGACTCTGTTTTCGTTATGAATAAGACTCTTCTCTGGAAATTGGCGACCATCGTCGCAATCTTGCTGGTCTTCCTGTACGGCATATTCGGCATTCCGCAGAGTTTTTCCGGCCAGGGCTTGCTCGACGGCCATGACCAAGCGCATTCATCTTGGGCTGGATTTGCGCGGCGGAACCCACCTGATCCTGCAGGTGCAGGTCAATGACGCCGTAAACATCGATTCCGACAATGCCGTCGAAATCCTCAAAGAGCAGCTGAACAAGCGCAAGATTGCTTTCGCCGATATCTCCAAGCCCGATCCGCAGAACGCTCCCGATCAGGTCGTGCTGAAAGGCGTGCCGCCGGACGGGCGGAAAGACCTGCTCGATATCGTGAGCGAGCGCCTGCCTGAGTACAACCTGAATTCAGGAGCGGACAATACCTGGACTCTCACCATGAAGCCGCAGATGCTCAGCGACCTGAAGAACAAGGCCGTGACCCAGGCGATCGAGACCATCCGCAACCGCATCGACTCCCTCGGCGTGAGCGAGCCCACCATCCAGGAGCACGGCCTCGGCCAATATCAGATTCTGGTGCAGTTGCCCGGCGTGGACGATCCCGGCCGGGTGAAGGACATCATGCAGTCCACCGCCATGCTTGAGATCAAGCAGGTGTTGGGCGGACCGTATGCCGAGCGAGCAAGCTGCGCTGCAGGATAAGGGCGGAGTTTTACCGCCAGATGCGATTCTTATGCCGGGGCACGCCGCTCCCGGAACGCCGGCGGACGAACAAGCCTGGTATTTGGTGTCGCGGGTTTCCGCCGTCCGCGGAAAAGACTTGCGCGATGCGCAAGCCAGCACCGACCAGAATGGCCAGCCCGATGTGCACTTCACTCTAACCGGCGAAGGCGGGCAGCGCTTCTACAGCTTCACTTCCGCGCATGTGGGCGAGAGCCTGGGAGTGGTCCTCGACGGCAAAGTGCAGGAAGTCGCCAATATCAATGAAGCCATCCGCGACACCGGGCGACATCAGCGGCGGCAGCATGAACCAGCAGCAGGCCAAGGATCTGTCGATGATCCTGCGCTCGGGCGCGCTGCCGGCGGGCATCAAGTATCTCGAAGAGCGCACGGTCGGGCCGTCGCTGGGCACCGATTCGATCCGTTCCGGAGTGAATGCCGCCATCATCGGCATGCTCGTGGTGCTGATTTTCATGCTGGTCTACTACCGCGCGGCCGGCATCAATGCTGACATTGCTCTGCTTCTGAATCTGGTCATCCTGCTCGGCTTCATGGGCTACGTTGGGGCGGTGCTGACGCTGCCCGGAATTGCCGGGGTGATTCTCACCGTCGGTATGGGCGTGGACTCCAATGTGCTGATTTTCGAGCGCATCCGCGAAGAGCTGCGCAATGGCAAGACGCCGCCTTCGGCCGTGGATCAGGGTTTTGGCCACGCCTGGGTGACCATCGTTGATACCCACGTCACGACGATCGTCTCGGCGGCAATTCTGTTCATCTTCGGAACCGGCCCGGTGCAGGGATTTGCGGTCACGCTCGCTGTTCGGTTTGATGGCGAACGTGTTCACGGCGGTTTTTGTTTCGCGGACGATTTTCGACTGGGTTCTGAGCCGCAAGCAGCGTGGCGAAGCGCTGAGCATTTAAGTGAAGTAAGCAGGTTTCAGCAAGTTCAGTAGGTTTGCAAGTTTCAAAGCCGAAATCGCAGATAGCTGTGCTCATTTGAGTCTTCAATTGAAACTTGCAAATTACCCAATTGCAAACCTTCACGAAATCTTAAATCGGATAAGAGGTCAGCTGGTGGAGTTCTTTCGCAATACCAACATAGATTTTCTCGGCAAGAAGTGGTATTTTCTCGCCTTCTCGCTCGTCTTCAGTGTGGCGGGCCTGTTTTCCATGTTGTTCTGGCACCACATCCCGTACGGCGTGGACTTCCGCGGCGGCACCCTGGTGTATGTGAAGTTCTCGCACACGCCCAACGATAACGCGCTGCGCGCGGCCATGGACCGCGCCGGCCTGCACAACGCGAAGATTCAGCGCTACGACGTGCCTTCGAACAACGAAGTGCTGATTGACCTCGACGTGCAGGAAACCAGCGAGCAGGCGCTCGATAACGGCAAGAACAAGATCATCCAAACGCTCGAGACCAACGTTCCCGCGGGCAAGAGGATCTGAACAATTCCAGTTCATTGGCCATCAAGAATTATCTGATGGACAAAGACCCGATGCATCTCGGCTCCGATGCCGACCAGAAATATACTCAGCAAGCCCAGGCGATCGTGGATGCCCGGGACAAAGGGCAGGGCGGAGTGCTGAGTTCGTTCGATCAGTTGAAGGGCCGCGGTCGATCCGGCGGTGGTGGCTTCTCTGCCGGATGGCTTCTTCCTGTCGGATTTCGGGGTGCGCAACGTCGAGATTGTCGGACCGCAGGTGGGCGCGCAATTGCGCAAGCAAGCCCTGCTGGCAACTGCTTATTCGCTCGCCGGAATGCTGGTTTACCTGGGATTCCGCTTTGAGTGGATTTACGGAGTCGCGGCCGTGGTCACGGTGTTTCACGATACGCTGATCACCGTAGGCGCATTCTCGCTGCTGAACAAAGACATTTCCCTCACCGTCATCGCCGCCATTCTGACCCTGATTGGTTACTCTAATAACGACACGATCGTGGTATTTGACCGCATCCGGGAAAACATTAAACTCATGCGGCGTGAGAAGCTCTCGGAAATCGTCAACCGGAGCATCAACCAAACCCTGAGTAGAACCATCTTGACAGCGGGGCTAACCTTCCTTACCGTACTTGCTCTCTATTTGTTCGGCGGCGAGGTGCTGCGCGGGTTCAGCCTGGCGCTGGTAATTGGCATCTTGATCGGAACGTATTCCTCGATCGCAATCGCAGCCCCGATTCTGGTGGCTTATCAGGATTGGCGGATCGAGAAGGGCAAACGGCCGGGCGCCGCAGCCCGTCCGGGTCAGGTAGTCACACGGTAGGTGTGCCGGACGATCCTCAGTTAAAGTCTTTGTTTGTAGGTAGTTGGAAGGCATGGTTCGACGCCAGAGGGTTGGGCGGTTGTCCTTGGCGATGGAGTTGGTTTTTGGGAGCAAAGGGGAAGCGCTCGGTGTCTAAGCTTACGTAGGCTCTGTAGTAGGGAGAAACTCTTATGTTTGAAGATAGCCTTCTGGAATCTGGTGGCAGGCTGAAGACGAAGCGGGGACGAACGACGACTTTCGCTATCATTCTTGAGATAGGGTTGGTCGGGCTCATGGTTCTGATGCCTCTCATCTTCACGGAAGCCCTGCCCAAGCAGCAGTTAATGACCTTCCTGGTGGCCCCCCCGCCTCCGCCACCACCGCCCCCTCCGGCAGCCGCCCCGGTGAAAATCGTGAAGCAGATTCAGACCGATATCGTGAACGGCGAACTGCGCACGCCCACCAAGATTCCTCAAGAAAATTCAGATGATCAAGGAAGACGAAGCTCCGCCGGTGATGGCGTCGAGCGGCGTAGTGGGCGGCGTTCCGGGAGGCATTCCGGGCGGCCAGATGGGCGGCGTAATCGGCGGCATTATCAGTTCGACCCCGGTAGCCGTGCCCAAGGTCGCTACACCGCAGCGCGTGCGGGTTTCGCAGGGCGTTTCCGCCGGACTGCTGGTGCGGCGCGTGCAACCGAACTATCCACCTCTGGCGCGGCAGGCCCGCATCCAGGGCACGGTGGTGTTGCATGCCGTGATCAGCAAGGATGGTTCGATCGAAAACCTCACGCTGGTCAGCGGGCATCCCATGCTGGCGCCTGCGGCCATCGAGGCCGTGAAGCAGTGGAAGTACAAGCCGTATCTGCTGAACGGCGAGCCGGTCGAAGTGGATACCGAAGTGTTTGTCAACTTCACCCTGTCCGGGGGCTAGATCCCGGCTGGTGTGGCGTGACGCAGCAAGGTCAGAAAGTGTATAAGCAGTGTGGCCCTCCCCTCTCACCTAAAGCGGTGGCCGGGAGAGCCCCTTTGCGGGGCGCGGTCGCCGTACCTCTCATCTCAGGTAGGCGAATCTTGGCGGAACTTTTGCCGTCAGGCTTTGCAGGAGCGTTCGAATCTCGCATCAAAGAGTCTAGAAAGTTCCGAGGAGGGAAAAGCAACTCATGTTAGCTAATGTGGCAGCAGCAGTTTTCGTTCACGTGCCTAGGGCGGCCGCCTGGATTGTGCAGGAAGGTGGCGCAGTGGGATGGGATCCGATTTCGCTATGGAGGCAGATGGGTATCATCGCGAAGATCGTGGTCATCATTCTGTTCATCATGTCGGGCTGGTCGATCGGCGTCATGATTGACCGTGCCATGGCATATAACGCGGCCCGCAAGCAGTCCCGCGCCTTCGCTCCCGCAGTTGCCGGAGCTCTGCGCGACGGCCGCATCGACGAGGCCATCAAGGTCGCCGAGCGCAACAAGAAGAGCCATCTGGCCAAGGTTGTCACCGCCGGCCTGATGGAATTCAAGGCTCACCAGGATAGCCCCGGCGCCATCCCCGGCGAGACCATTGAAGCTTCCAAGCGCGCTCTGGAGCGCACCGAAGCCATCGTCCACGCCGAACTGAAGCGTGGATTGGGCGGTCTGGCCACCATCGGTTCGACGGCTCCGTTCGTGGGCCTGTTCGGCACGGTGATGGGCATTCTGAACGCCTTCAAGGGCATTTCCGAGCAGAAGGCGACCGGTCTGGGCGCAGTCGCAGGCGGCATTTCGGAGGCGCTGGTGACCACGGCTTTCGGCTTGCTGGTCGCCATCCCCGCCGTCATGATGTTCAACTACCTCACCGGCCGCGTAGAAGCGTTCGATGTGGAGATGGACAACTCGTCGAGCGAACTGATCGACTACTTCCTGAAGCGCCGGGACGTTCGCCGGTCCTAGAAGTTTGGGCGCAAGTCCGCATGAGTTGCTGTCCGGCGCCGGGAACCTTCCCGGCGCCGGGCTTCCCAATTCAGGTGGACTGATCCGGCTCAAGATTTTACTGGCAACTGGCCACTGACAACTGGCCACTGCTCTTGGAGATATTAGTTATGGCATTAGCAAAACGGAATGAAGGGGCCAACGTAAACTCGGACATCAACGTCACACCGATGGTGGACGTGATGCTGGTGCTGCTGATCATCTTTATGGTGATCACGCCCATGTTGCAGAAGGGCATCAGCGTGGATATGGCCAAGGTGAATAATCCCACACCGATGCAAGACGCGGACAAGGAAGACGCGCTGCTGGTTTCGGTGATGCGCGATGGAACGGTCTACTTCGGCGCTGATAAGGTCCCGGTCGACAGTTTGACCGGCAAGGTGAAGGATCGCCTGACCAATCGCACGAACAAAGAGGTCTACCTGAAGGCGGATGCCCGCGCCCACTTCGGCAATGTAGTTCAGGTGGTGGACGCCGTGCGCGCCGCTGGAGTGGATGATCTGGGCCTGCTCACCGACCAGAGAAAAAGCACTCCAAACGCTCCGCCTGCCGCTCCGGCGGGTGGGCAATGAAGCGAGTGAAAGCACTGAGGAGAATCGATCATGAGTATGGCAGTTGGAACCGGCGGAGGCCAAAGCGCGAACATTAACGTCACTCCGCTCATTGACGTGCTGCTGGTGCTGCTCATCATCTTCATGGTGATCACGCCTTTGACGCCGAAAGGCTTGGATGCGCTGGTGCCTCAGCCGCCTCCGCCGAACGCGCCCAAGAACAATACGCCTGACCGCACCATCGTGGTGCAGTTGATTGATCGCGGCGCCGGTCAGGATCCCGGCCTGAAGATCAATCAGGAAGATGCCACCTGGGACAACCTGCAGGGGCGTCTGGCCGATATCTACAAAACCCGCGCCGAGAAAGTCATGTTCGTGAAGGGCGATGACGCCGTCCCCTTCGCCGACGTAGCCAACGTGATTGACATTGCGCATGCTGCGGGAGTGGATAAGGTCGGTCTGATTACCGCGAAGATCGAAGCGGGCGGCTAAGAGCGCGCACGCGCGGGACTGGGCGGCTGGAGCGCCCGGAAGCCGTGTATCGCATTCAGCCCGCGCACGGGAGCCATTGTTCCCGTGCCGCTTCTGTGAAGAAACGCTCGGCCAGCACTTGTCAACCCGCTGTCTCTGGGCCTAGGATGCTGTGTGGCAAGGGAGACTTATACCGCAATGAATAAACATTTTCGACTGCTAACATTGGCGGCCGCTATGCTGGCGCTGTTCTCTTCCGTGGGCTGCAGCAAGCTGCGTGCCCGCGACCAGCTCAACAAGGGCGTCACTGCCTACAAGAACGCCAAGTACGAAGAGGCCATCGACCATTTCCAGCAGGCCGTGGCCTTGGATCCCAGCCTGATTAACGCCAAGATGTATCTGGCCACCGCCTTCGCGCAGCAGTACATCCCGGGCGCCGACACGCCGGACAACAACAAAATGGCGGAGCAGGCCATTGAGCAATACCAGAACGTGCTCGCCATGAATCCGGCGCGCGATCAGAAAGTAAATTCCGCCAAGGGAATCGCCTACCTGTACTTGAACATGAAGAAGTTCGATGATGCCAAAAAGTATTACCGCATGGCTGCCGATATCGATCCCAACGATCCCGAGCCTTACTACTCCGTGGGCGTCATTGACTGGACGGCTTGCTACCAGCCGCGCATGGAAGAGCGCGCCAAACTCGGCCTGAAGCCGGACGAGAACCTGAATCCCAAGAACAAGGATCAGAAAAAAGTCTGCGACGAATTGAAAGCGAAGAATTGGCCGTCGATCCAGGAAGGCATCGAGAGCCTGAACAAGGCGATTCAACTTCGTCCCGACTACGACGACGCCATGGCCTACCTGAATCTCATGTATCGCGAAAAGGCCGACGTGGAATGCGACGATCTCGCTGCCCGCCAGGAAGATCTGAAGACCGCCGACCATTGGGTTGACCAGACTCTGCTCACCAAGAAAGCCAAAGCCGAGAAGCAGCCCGGGACGCAAGGCATCACCATGGACCAGCCGAAGTAGGATCAGCCGAAGTACTAGAGGAAAAAGCCCAGCCGCGTAGCGGCCACGGAATCCGACCCACGGCTTGCCCTGAGCACAAGCCGATGGGTTTGTCTTTCCGGCATCACCGGCTGTGAAGGCGGCAGAGTCCGAATGCTATTATGCTAGGAACAGCTCACAATTCAGAGGGTTCCGCAGGATGAGCGTGGCATCGCTCGGAACATCATTGCGCAAGGCCGCTGACGCTCCCGCATCACCGGGCAAATTACCAGCCAACGACCGGTGGGCGGGATGTGTGTCCGTGATCGTTCCCGTCTACAACGAAGTTGCGCACGTCGACGAACTGCTGCGAGCCATCCATGCCTCGCCGGTCAAGAAGGAAATCATTATCGTCGATGATGGTTCCACCGACGGCACCCGCGAGAAGCTCCGGGCTATGCCGCTCGCCGACGACGTCACCGTCGTCTTCCACGAAAAAAACTGCGGCAAGGGTGCGGCCATCCGCACTGCGCTCGCCTATGCCCGCGGAGAATATATCCTGATTCAGGATTCCGACCTGGAATACGACCCACAGGATTATCCCGCGTTGCTGCAGCCGCTCGAACAGCGCCAGGCGAATGTAGTCTACGGCGTGCGCCCGGACCGGCCCGAGCGCGGACTCCGCTTTTTTCTGGGAGCAAAGCTTCTGACTCATCTGACCAATTTGCTCTACGGCGCGGGAATCCACGACGAAGCCACCTGTTACAAAGTTTTCCGGCGCTCGCTGATCGCGCAAGTTGATTTGGAATGCCAGCGTTTTGAATTCTGCCCCGAAGTGACGGCCAAGCTCTGCCGTATGGGCGAGAAGATCGCGGAAGTGCCCATCGCCTACGCCCCGCGCACGGCCGGAGAAGGCAAGAAGATTCGCCACGCGGATGGCTGGTCAGCCATCTGGACCCTGCTCCGCTACCGCTTCATTCCGCCGCGCCCGCTGGACGAGAACATCTCGCTGGCCGCCGCGCCGTTCGCGGTGAGCTTTTCCCGCATCGCCGGAGTGAAAGATATCCGACAAGGAAAGCTGGGATGCGATTCATAGACCGCGAGGAAGTCGCCCGCCGGCTCACCTACGATGTGTGCATTCCTATCGTGCGCGATGCGATGATCGCGTTCTCGCGCGGCGAAACCCGGCAGCTTCTGCGGTCGATCATTCCGCTCGGCGAAGGCCGCCTATTCGGCGTCATGCCCGGTGCGATGGGCGCAGCGCGCGACCTTCGGCGCGAAGTTGATCAGCGTCTTCCCGGAAAACTTCGCTCTGGGAATACAGTCGCATCAGGGTCTGGTCATTCTGTTCGATCCCGAAACCGGCGCGCCAGTTTGCGTCCTGCATGCCGGCGAGATCACAGCCATTCGCACGGCAGCGGCCAGCGCGGTCGCCACGGACGCGCTGGCGCGCAAGGACGCCCGCCGGCTGGCGATCCTGGGCTATGGCGAACAGGCCGCGACCCATGCTCGCGCCATCAGCAAAGTGCGCAGCCTTGAATCCATTTCAATCTGGGGACGTTCGCCCGACCGCGCCCGATCCTTCGCGGACCGGATGCAAGCGGAACTTGCCGTGCCCGTCGACAGCGCCGGAAATGTGGAAGAGGCAGTCGCGGAAGCCGACATTATCTGCACCGTCACCTCCGCGACCGAGCCAATCCTGAAGGGCGCGTGGGTGCGGCCCGGTACGCATGTGAATCTTGTCGGCTCGGGCCATGCGGGGCCGACGGAGGTGGACAATGATTTGGTCGTCCGCTCGCGCTTCATTGCCGACAGCCGCGAGGGTGTTCTAACCCAGGGCGCGGAGTTTCTGCGGGCCAAAGCTGCCGGGTTAATCGGTGACGACCACATCGTCGCTGAGATTGGCCAGGTGTTGGCGGGCGAAATCGAAGGCCGCCGCTCGCCGGAGGAAATCACGGTCTACAAGTCGCTCGGTCACGTCGTTCAGGATTTGGCAACTGCGTGGGCGCTCTACTCACAGCCGGAAAAGCGTTAGCGAGGTAGGTCGCCAACTCACGGCCACGTTTCCGGTAGAATCTTGAGTCCGCCGGCCCAGTGCGGTCACGCGAAAATGCGATGTTCAAGAAAATTCTCATAGCCAATCGAGGCGAGATCGCGGTGCGTGTGCTGCGCGCGTGCCACGAAATGGGTATCGCCGCGGTCGTCGTTTATTCTGACGTGGACCGCGCCGCGCTGCATGTGCGCAAGGCTGACGAAGCCTATCCCATTGGCGCTGCCGCGGCCTCCGAGTCTTATCTCAACATTCACAAAATTCTCGACGTCGCCGAGCGCTCCGGCGCCGACGCCATCCATCCCGGTTATGGCTTCCTCTCCGAGAACGCGAAGTTCGCCCAAGCCTGCGCCGATGCGGGAGTGAAATTCATCGGCCCAACCGCAGCCGCCATGGAAGCCATGGGATCGAAGACCCGCGCCCGCCAGGCCATGGAGAAAGCGGGTGTTCCCTTCGTGCCGGGAACGTCGCGCGGCGTCGAGTCATTCAGACGAAGCGGAGCAGGTGGCCGCAAGAATCGGTTATCCGGTCATGTTGAAAGCAGCCGCGGGCGGCGGTGGTAAAGGCATGCGGCTGGTGCATGCTCCGGAGGAACTGAAATCTTCCCTGGAAGCGGCGCGCAGCGAGGCGGAGCGCTCTTTCGGCGACAGCGAAGTTTACATCGAGAAGGCGATCGTCAATCCGCGGCACATCGAGATGCAGGTGCTCGCCGACGAGCACGGCAACACGGTCTACCTCGGCGAACGCGAATGCTCGCTGCAACGCCGTCATCAGAAGGTTCTGGAAGAGGCGCCGTCGCCGATTGTCGACGCCGACATGCGGCGCCGGATGGGCGAGGTTGCGGTCCGCGTGGCGCGAGCCGCGAACTACACCAACGCCGGCACGGTCGAGTTTCTGGTTGATCAACCGGGAAACGATCAGCAGAAGAATTTCTATTTCCTGGAGATGAACACGCGCTTGCAGGTGGAGCATCCGGTGACAGAACTGATCACCGGACTCGATCTGGTCCACCTGCAGATTCGCATCGCAGCTGGAGAAAAGCTGCCCTTCAAACAAGACGACGTACGCATCCGCGGCCACGCCATCGAATGCCGCATCTACGCGGAAGACCCCGACAACAATTACTTTCCCAGCCCCGGCAAGATCACTCTGTTACAGGAGCCTTCCGGTCCGGGAATCCGCATCGATAGCGGCATGTATGAAGGCTGGAACGTTCCCATCGACTACGATCCGCTGCTGGCCAAGCTGATCGGTTATGGCAGTGACCGCGAGCAAGCCATCGCGCGGCTGACGCGGGCTCTCGGCGAATACTTTGTCGGCGGCATCAAGACCAATATTTCGTTGTTTCGCCGCATCCTGCGCGATGCAGATTTTCGCGCTGCCAAACTCGATACGGGATTCCTTGACCGCATGGTGAAGCGCGCCGAGGACAAGCCGGCCGATTCAAAAGCTGCGGAAGTGGCCGCGATCGCCGCAGGCTTGTTCGCAGCGCTCGGCGTAACCGAGCAAGGCGCGAGAAACGGCGTTGGCGTCGGCGCGCGTGCGAACGAAAACGCAGACTCCAAGTGGAAGAGCGCGAGCCGCCGGGAAGCACTTCGTTGATGAAAATGCAGGCTATGAAATAACTGGCTACTAATCACTGGCCACTGACCACTGGTTTTTCTCATGCTCTACGACGTAACCATCGACGGAAAGAATTATCGGCTTGACCTCAACCGCGCCGACGGACGCTGGTCCTGCCGCCTCAACGGCCGCGACTTTGAGGTCGATGCCGTCCTGGTTCGCCCGGATGTGCTCTCGCTGCGCATCGGAAATTCGGCTTATGAGGTGAAGTCGGAGCGCGTGGCGAACGATTTGCATTTGTGGGTGGGGAGCACGCGCTTCGCGGTTGAAGTCCGCGATCCCCGCTCGCTGCGCGGCCGCACCCGCGCCGGAGACGATCAGGGACCGAAGAAGATCGTCGCCCCCATGCCCGGCAAAGTCGTGCGCCTGCTGGTGAGCGAAGGAGACGAAGTGGAATCAGGCCGGGGCGTCGCTGTAGTCGAGGCGATGAAGATGCAGAACGAGATCAAATCGCCGAAGCGCGGAACCGTGCAGAAAAATTCTAGTCAGCGAAGGTGCGGCCGTGAACGCGGGCGACGTACTCGCGATCGTGGAGTGATTTCACCCTAGTTCGTCAGCCCGTTACTATCCAGTATCTTTTTGGCGTAGTAGTTATCCACCTTGGCGGAGTCGCGCAACACTTCGTAGTATGCCGCCTTCAGCAACTGCTCACGCCGGTCATGGAGCTGCGAGCGAATGGCCTGCTGCACGCGCGGATCCGACAAATCGCGCTGTCCCGCGGGCTCTTTCGACACCAGCTTCACGATGCGGAAGCCCACCACCTGCTTGTTCGCGGGGTTCGACAGGATGATGATCGGGCTGTACTGCCCGGGCTTCAGCTTCATCACTGCGTCGCGGGTTCCCGGATCGGTGTTGCGCAGAGAAGACTCGGGAAGCGTTCCCAGGTCTCCGCCGTTGCCGGAAGTCTCCGGATCCTCCGAATAATTCATGGCGAGCGTGGCGAAGTCGTCGCCGCTGTCCAGCCGATTCGAAATCATCTGGATCTTCTTGCGAGCGTCGGCCTCGTTCTGCGCCTTGTTGTTCTGGTTGTGCACCTGCGGGTTGGGCGTGGGAGTGACGAACACCTGCGCCAGGTGATACTGCGGTTCGATGAGATTGAATTCCGATTTGTGCGCGGTGAAATATTCGTTAATGTCCTGGTCCGTCACATTGATCTTGGACGCCACTTCCTTGTTCATTACCTTATCGACGGTGATGGAGCGGCGGATGTCGCGCTTGAAATCCTCCAGCGTGATCTTTTTCTCCTTCAGCCGCTGATCGAACTCCTCCTGCGTGTAAGGAGATTTGATCTCGTTCAGCTTGCGGTCTACTTCCTCTTCCGTGGCCAGCAGGCCGAGCTTTTCGGCACGGCGCATCACCATTTCGTCGTCAATCAGCTGGCGCAGAATGTTCAGGCGGAGAATCGTGGCCTGTTCGCCGACAGGCGCCTGCTGTGCGCTGGCCACCTGATTGTCGTAGTACTTGTCAACGTCAGAGCGGAAGATCTTGCGGCCATCCACAGTGGCCATCACGTCGCCGCTCACTTGGGATTTACAGCCCAACAGCGCTGCCAGCACAACGGCGGCCGCTACCAGAGCCGCAATTCGGCCAAATTCAGCATTTCTTTTCAAACGAGTTTCCCCCTCCAACCCGACGGTCCCCGCCGCAAGTGCACGGAAACGAACATCTCTCCACTTCCCAATATCACTTGGAGGCCGGCGCCGACGCTGCGGCCGCGTGCTCAGGCACGGGCAGATTGGCATCCTTCAAGGCGCGATCCAGCGCAGCACGCACTTCGCTGATGGGCACGGCGCCGTCGATTTTCTGTCCGTTGATAAACATCGTAGGCGTGGCTTCCACCCCAATGGCGTCGCCTTCTTTCATCGATGCCTTCACAGCGCTTTCATCCTGCGCCTTGACGCAGGACTCCACCTTGACCACGTCAAGATTGTGTTTCTGGCCCTGCAGCAGGGTGATCCGGTCGACCGCCTCCAGACGTGCTTCCGGCGTCTTCTCAGCGTTTACTTCATGCTGGTTGCTGTGAATGTAATCCGCGAAATCCCAATAGGCGTCGGTGTTCTGCGCCGCCAGGCAATTGGCGTCCACCGCGGCGTGCACCGCCCAGGGATGGATTTCCGCCAGCGGGTAATCCTTGTAAATGAAAGTCACCCGGTCGCCGTATTCTTTGAAAATCTGCGGAAACAACGTCTGATGCATGCGTGAACAGAATGGGCACTCGAAATCGTCAAAATTCACCACCACAACCTTAGATGCCTTCGCTCCCCGCGTGGGCCGCCCATTGACATCGATCTTGCTCATGAGTTCGGCGAACGGATCCCTGGTCAGATCGAATTTGATCGTGCGCACCAGCGACGAACCGTCTTTGGAAACCACAAACTTGAGATCCTGTTTCTTGCCTCCGTCATCAACGGTTACAACCACCGAATCGTAGTTAGGAAAGTCGGCGCTGGGCGAGGGCACGCCCACCAGCACGTGCGTCTCGGGGGGAATTTTATAGTAGGAACGAACCTGGCGCTCGATCTTCCGCGCTAAATCGGGCGAAGCGGACTGGGCCACGCAACCCAGACAAACCACCAGCAGGAGGATAAAAGAGCGTCGAATTAGATTCACCAAAAACCGCCTCAACATCGTAAGTCGCAGCTTGATTATCTCACAGCGCCGCGTGGGACGCAGGAATGCCGTAGGTAGAAACCGGGCGGAAAATGGAGCGTTCGAAGCGGCCGGGAACGCGCTTCCCCTTCAACCGGTCTGCCGGAATAAATCCTCCGCCGGAAGCAACGCATTCATCGATCCCGAGCGGAAGCCCTCCAGATCGAGGGTCACAAACTTGAAACCGAGAGCTTTGAAAATCCTGGCGAACTCCGCAGCCATCGAAGGATCGAGAGCCCGCCCGAATTCCTCGCGTGCGATTTCAATGCGAACGATTTCCCCGTGATGCCGCACGCGGAATTGCCGGAACCCCAGGGTGCGCAGGGCATCCTCGCCTTTTTCCACCACGTCGAGCGCCTCGCGCGTAACCGGGCGGCCATATTCAATGCGGGATGACAGGCAGGCGGAGGCTGGTTTGTCCCAGATGCGCAGGCCGGCGTTCCGCGCCAGAGTGCGAATTTCTTCCTTGGTGAGCCCGGCATCGAGCAGAGGAGCCACAACCTGGTGCCCGGTCGCCGCCTTCTGGCCGGGACGGAAGTCGCCCTGATCGTCAAGATTTACCCCGTAAGCGATGGCGTCGAATCCGCGCGTCACGCGCAGTTCTTCCATCAGCGTGAACAGTTCGTCCTTACAGAAAAAGCAGCGCTGCGCGTCGTTGCGCACATATTCGGGACGATCAAGCTCCGAGGTGACGACCACTTCCAGAGGAATGCCGCGCTCCCGCGCAAACGCAACGGCATCTGCAAGCTGGGTGCGCGCCAGGCTGGGAGAGTCGGCGATGATCGCCAGCATGTTATTTCCCAAAACCTCATGCGCAGCCCACGCCAGGTACGCGGAATCTACGCCGCCGGAATAGGCGACGAGAGTGCGGCCAAGGGCCCGAAGCCGCGCCTGTAGCGATTCGAGCTTCGAGTCGATGTTCGGTCCAGCGGCTGACATTGCATCATCTTAGCAGGGGCGTCAGGCTCGGGGAGGAATGAGCCGCTTTGCTGGCCACTGATCACGGATCACTGGCCACTGCTCTAGTACAGCCGTTCCTGCGGCCGCAAACTGCCGAAGCTCGCGATGTTCGCCAGGGTGAAGGACACGCGGAACAGATTTTCGTTGCGCACGTTAGCGACGGTGTAGCTGCGATATTCCATGGTCATGCCGCAGCAATCCCAGTTGTAAGTGGTCTGGGCGTTGAAGAACTGCAGCTGACCGGTTTCCGCGTCAAAGCCAAAACTGCTGGCAGCGCTAAAGCCACGCTTGTTGGGACGTCCGTATCCCAGGGCGGCACGAAATTGGTTGAAGCGCGGAGGCGAACCCACCCCCGGCACCGGTACCTGCAAGAATGCGTCGCCACCGCCCACCGTCACCTGCCCAAAGTGATAGTTGGCGAGCAGAGTGCTCGCGTTGACGCGGCTGTTTTGGAAGTCGTAATCCAGATCCCATTCAGCGTCGGTGCGAGAGCTGGTTTCCACGCGCAAGCGGGAAACCAGTGGCGAAAGGTGCCGCGGCTGGGTGAGAAACGCGATGCCGGTAAGATCGACCGTCGTGGTGAACACGTTGCGCTGGCCAGGAATCAGCGCTCCCCCGAACGTAGGATCTAGAAAGTATTTCTGCCCCAGTTCCCAGGTCACCACTTCGCGCACCGGCGGTTCCGGCGGGCACTGGCGATTGGCCAGCGTGTTGATATGCTGCCAGGGCACGGTCGATTCCGGCCCCGCCCCGCCCACCATAAGGGCCGACATGATGGGGTCGCAATCCTCCGGCTTGTCGGAATTGCGCTTGGCATAGAGACGGGTTACAAAGCCGTACTCCACTTCGTGGGTATCGGTGAGAATGTCGCGTTCATCGAACTTCAGAACGTTGGCGTAGTTGTTCACACCGGTCACAAAGCGGTAGACCGCCAGCGGTTCGATGACATGCTTCCACTTTCTCCCCAGAAAGTTCTTGTCGAACACGCGCTCCAGCGCGGGCGGCCGCAGTTCCACCGCCGTTTCCAGGGCTTGGCGGTTAATGGCGTCACTCACCGCCTGCCCTGGATTATTCTGCTCTTCTCCGACCAGTCTTTCGCTGTAGTAGGTTTCATGCAACGTCAGCTGGGGACGCAAAGACCATCCTCGAAACAGCAGCGGCAGAGAGATTTCGGGGTTCAGATCGAAGCGTTCAACCAGATTCCCCGTGCGGAAAGCTGGCGTGCAAGAGTCAAAGAATCCCGGGCACGTACCTTGCTGCGGCTCGCTGCGCGACAATCCAGTGGCCGACGCGTCAGCCGACCAATAAAACGGCGTGCGCCCCAACTCGACGTTCGTTGCCGGAGAAATCAAAACTCGGGGCGTGCAGAATTGTGATTACTTGGCCCGGAGTCGTGCTCATGAAGTTCTGGTAGCGCTCCGCGAATCCATTCAGATTGAAGCCGTCGTTTGATTTCGAGAGAAAAGCTTGCGATTTAACTTCCGAATACACCGCCTGACTGAAAACCTCATTAAAGGCCAGCCGGAAAAGAAACGAACTCAGGTAGTCGACGTTGGCCACGGCACGGAACCCTTCGAAGTTCCCCACTGAGTTCAAACGCACATTTTCTCCGCCCTCTTTTAGCGGGGGTGAGCCGATACCGCGATCAATTACTCCAAAGTAGTTAAGGTCAACGTAGGAAGTTTCGCTGGGCCGGGCTCGAAACTCGCCCCGCTGCGACCAGCCACGCAGCGAGAAGTATTCTGCGCCCAGGGTCGCATCCATCATGCGATTGATGGCCCAGTAGTAGGCGTCACCCACCACATTGCCTTTGGTGGAAGACCGGGCGATCGAGGGCATCAGGAACCCCGACTGCCGCGACTCTCTCTGCACGGGATGAGTGGCGTAAGGGAAAAAAAGCATCGGGATGCCGTGCAGAACAAAAGCGCTGCGGTAGATCTGAGCGTTGCCGCCCACGTCCACATTTACCTTGCGCGCGTCGAATCGCCACATGGGATGCGGCAACTCGCAGGTAGTAATAGTGCCGTCGTAGACCAGGTAATGATCGGGGCTGACCTTGTCGACAATCCTGCCGGTAAAGGCGAAGGGAGCCGTGGAAGTCAGGATCACCTGGTTGCCGCGAAAGACCAGCCCGGTGGTTCCGGTCACATCGTAGAAGCGTCCGGTTTCGAGATCCAGATTGTAGGTGCCACGCGATGCGCGAATGTGGTCGTCGTTGGGACCGCCGTCGAGCGCGAAGTGCCCGGTACCGGTCGCTTCCCGGGTGTCGGAGTTGTAAGTGGCCTCGTCCGCCCGCAGTATGTAGGTTCCGTAATAGATTTCGACCGCGCCGTGCAATTTGTAGACTGAGCCTTCCTCTTCTTGCTGGATGGCGCAAATGGTGCGGACGTCTCCTTTTTCCCTCTGGGCTGCGGCTGCCAGTGCGCAAGGCGTTGAGGGCGCAGGCTTCGACTTTTCCGCCGAGGCTTTGGCATTTGCAGGCAACTGGCTGGTAACTAACGGCGGAACGAGAAGAAGGTGACAAAGCACCGCTGCCGTGATAAGGAATCTGTTGCGAAGAGTCATCGGAACAAGATTGCCGCGACAAAGATTGCAGAAACCAAGATCGTCGGAACAAGATCATCCGAAGCGCATGCAGAACGCGCCCGGACGCTTCTACCGGCAGCAGTCGTGGTGAAGTTAGCACGCTTGCGCCTCGGGAGGCAAAAGCCGCCCGCATTCTTGGATTCCGGCACCGTCTTTGTGGTTATCCGGCTGGCTCTTGGTTCTGGCTTGCTCGTAAGACTGTGATTCATGCCCTGTCCGCTTTGTGGTGACATCTGCCGCTGCTCTTCCGACCCGCATTCCGCCGCTTCGCCGCGCTGGCTGGCCGACAACGACGTGGCTGATGACGACGCTCCCCGCGCCGCTGCCCCACCGCACGACGTGCCGGAGACGCGTGGTGCTGATGCCGCGAGCCTGACTCCCGCGGCCCAGGCCTCGGCACCCAACAGTAAAGACGAAGACCAACCCGCGCCTGAGGATTCTGCGGTCTGGCGCCAGGAAGTCGCCGCCCGGCTGAACCGTTACCAGTCTCGCCACAAGCCTCGTCCGCCGCGCTACCCGTCGCTGCAGCTGCATTTCGAGGAGAAGGATCCTACACCTACCAGGCATGACATTCCGGCCGATTTCTCCATGTCCCCGCACAGAATGCCAGCCTCCAACCAGGCTCTGGCCTTGGATAGGTTTGCCGACGGCGCTGAGTATCAAACCGCACAAAAGACCGCAGCCTTCCCTCACACCGTGGAGCCGCCTCAGCTCGCAAGCCCGGCTGAAGCCCCGGCCACAGCGCCAGTCACCGGAAAGCTCATCGAGTTCCCGCGCTCCTGGACTCCTCCGCCCGCCCCGTTCGACGAACTGGCCGAGCCCGTCATCGACCGCGGACGTCCTCGCATCCTCGAGGCGCCGGAAGTAGTCCCGCCGCCGCCGGCTCTTGGCGGAATCACGATCGAGACAGTCCAGCGGACGGAGACAGAGAAACGTCCAGGGATCGATATCCCATTGCAGAGCGCGCCGCTGGCGCGGCGCATCTTCGCCGCCGCAGTCGACGGCCTCGTCATCGCCGCGGCCTGCACTCTCTTCGCCTTCATCTTCTGGAAGCTGACCGCGATCCGTCCGCCGCGCCTCGAGATCATGGGTCTCAGCGGCGGGCTCTTCAGCTTGTTCTGGGCCGCCTACCAATACCTGCTGATGGTTTACTCGGGCACCACGCCAGGATTGCGCCTGGCGCGCCTCGAATTGGCCCGCTTCGACGGAAGCCCCGCCAGCCGCCGTCTCCGCCGCTGGCGCGTCCTCGCCTCATTTCTTTCAGCCGCTTCTCTCGGCATGGGATACGCCTGGGTCTTCCTCGATGAAGACTCGCTCTGCTGGCACGACCGCATCACGCACACCTACCTAGCCCCGAAGAGCTAGGCAGCAACAGTCTCAGTACGGGCTCAGCAAATCTCCGAGTAATCGGTCACCGATCCAGTGTGGATCGATTCGGGATCTTGAGTGATATGGCGGTGCTTCGCCAGCTTGCCGTACCTGCACCGCTTGAACAATCCCACTCCGCGGTACCTTTCCCACCCGCATTGGCGCAAAAGAGAGCCCCTATTTTTTCGGGTGCGAAATGCTGAGCACCGAAGACGCGATCAGGAGTTTACCCTCGTCGCTATTCACGCGATCCAGATCAAGACTGGCCGCATCCGCGGACTGCCAGCGACCGTCACCGAGCGCACCCGGCCCGCCAGTGGTCCGGGCCCTGAAGAAATAGACTTTGCCAGCCTCTGCGTTGAGCACGGACAGTGAAACCAGCCGTCCGCCGGGCAGCCAATCTGAGATCCAATCCGTGCACACGTGATGTTCTCCTGCTTCCACCGAGAAGAACAGATACGAATTGCCCCGGTTCGCTCCGATCCAGGCGCCGTCGAGTCCAACTCTGGTTGTCACGTCACGCATGGCCTTGTATTTCTGGTCCTCGACGACGTAAACCAAAGCCTTCCCGGGAGGCGGCTGCTCGATCGAATGGGAAGCTTCATTACCGATTTTGACACTGAATTCAGTAGCTGAAGGACCGCACGCCGCCTGCGCGGAAGCCACCGATAGATCTTGTGCGCACGCTGAAACCGAGAAGGTGCACGCCCAAACCAAAAGCAGAAGCTCGAGAGCGTTTTTCATGACTTCCCTCCGCCGGAAGGATGCGCTACTGCAGATTCACGGGACCGTGGCGCAATCCCGGCCGCCCTTATGATAGGTCTAATCATTGTCAGCGGACGTATAGATGTGTCAATTCCCGTGATAAGCCTGGGGCGGCGAATGTCTTCAAAAATCGGGGCCAGTTGAGATAAACACCGCGTACCTGTCTGTACGAGATGGCTGTCGAAACCAATGATTAAGCCACTACGGGGCTTGAATTCTCATTAGTCGCCGGTAGCCGGAACCCCGACCATCCGACCCACGTTCCCCTATGCTATCTTCAATAGGTTTACCCTAATAAGCAGTCCACGCAATTCCTCTGAAGCATGGCTACATCCGTTGAAGGTTCAAAACCGGCCATAAGGGTCTTCGTCGCCACCACGGTGATGTTGACCTTCATCTCGTTCTGGCGGGCCTCCGCCATCGTCCTATCCGACCTCGCATCCTCGGCTTATTACGCCGGAGGCGACGCCGAGAAAGTCATCGGCAAGAGCGCTCCCTGGTTCATTCTCGCCGTCATGTTGTTCAGCTATTGCGTGCGGGCGCTCTACATCGAATCGAGCAGCATGTTCGTCCGCGGCGGCGTCTACCGCGTCGTCAAGGAAGCCATGGGCGGCACCCTGGCCAAGTTTTCCGTCTCGGCTCTGCTTTTCGATTACGTGCTGACCGGCCCCATCAGCGCTGTTTCCGCCGGCCAATATTTAGCGGGCTTCATCAAAGACATGGGCGTGTACATGCACCGCCCGCTTCATTTCTCTGACGACCATTTCGCCGCGGGCTTAGCTGTGATCGTGGTGCTGTATTTCTGGTGGAAGAACACCCAGGGCATGCACGAGTCCAGCCAGAAAGCCCTGCAGATCATGGCGATCACCACGGTAATGGTCGTGATTCTGATCATCTGGTGCACCATCACGGTTCTGCGTGCTCCAGTGCAACTGCCGCCCAACCCGCTGCACGCGGGCGTGGTGCCGCTGACTAAAGAATCGCTGGGCTGGTTGGATACAACCTGGTTCAGGCACCTGCCTCTCGGCATTCTCACCACTCTCATCGCGTTCGTCGGCTTCGGGCACTCGGTGCTCGCCATGTCCGGCGAAGAGACTCTGGCCCAGGTCAATCGCGAGATTGAACACCCCAAGCTGAAGAACCTGGAGAAGACCGGGCTGGTAATTTTCATCTACAGCCTGCTGTTCACCTCTCTAGTCTCGTTCTTCGCGGTGATGATCATCCCCGACAAAGTTCGGCCCGATTACTTTGCCAACCTGATCGGCGGCATCGCCATGTACCTGGTCGGGCCCGAGAGCCTGAGGCTGCTGTTTCATGGCTTCGTGGTGCTGGTGGGCGTGCTGATTTTGGCGGGAGCGCAGAATACTTCCATCGTAGGCGCGAATGGCGTGCTGAATCGCGTGGCCGAAGACGGAGTGCTCACCAGCTGGTTCCAGAAGCCGCACCACCGCTTCGGAACCAGCTACCGCATCATCAACCTGATCGTAGGCCTGCAGGTGCTCACGATCGTGCTCAGCCGTGGCAACGTCTACATGCTGGCCGCGCTCTACGCCTTCGGCGTGATCTGGAGCTTCGCCATGAAGTCCATCGCCGTGCTCGTGCTGCGCTTCACCGAGCCCGGCAACCGGGAATGGAAAGTGCCCGGCAACCTGCACTTCGGCAAGACCGAAGTTCCGGTGGGCTTGATTCTCATTTCCGCGGTGCTGCTGATTACCGCGTTCGTGAATCTGTTCACCAAGTATCAAGCCACCATCGCCGGAGTAATCTTCAGCGCCGTCTTCTTCACCATCTTCACGCTCTCCGAACACCACGTCGCCAGGGAGCGCCACGGCAAGCCGGAACAGCTCGACCAGTTCCGCGTCTACGGCAACCAGGAACTGGGCAGCGGAGCGATGGGTGTTCGCGAGGGAAACATTCTGGTTGCGGTGCGCGATCCCCGCAACCTGTATTACCTGCGCCAGGTGCTGGCCCATACCAACACGGCCAAGCAGGATGTAGTCGTGATGAGCGCGCGCCTCTACCATCGCGAGCACAGCTTCAGCGGCAGTTCGGTTATGGAAGCCAGCCAGGTTTTCGACCACTACGAGCAGGAACTCTTCACCGCCGCCGTGGCCGTTGCCGAAAAAGAAGGCAAGCCGATTTCTCTGTTGGTGGTCCCGGCAACCGACGTGTTCGAAGCCATCATGGTGACCGCGCAGCGGCTCGATTCCGCGCGAGTAATCTGCGGCCTCTCGAACAAACTAACCGCCGACGAGCAAGCCAAGCTCACCGGCGACGCCTGGGAGCGCATGCCTGAGCCGCGTCCGCGCCTGTGCCTGGAGGTCGCCGCTCCCGACGGAACCGTTCGCGAGTACACGATTGGCCCGCACACCCCGCGCCTGCGCCCGCAGGATGTCGAACTCATGCACAAGCTCTGGCTCAACATCACCACCGATCCCAAGTTCGCCGGAGCGCACCATTACCACATCGTCGCCCTGGCTTTGGAAGAACTGCAACGCGAACTGAGCACCGAACAGCGCACCCAGCTTCTGCAAAAACTACAGGAAGAAATGAACCGCTCAGGCGAGGAACCGAAAAACTAAATCGGCCACGGATTCGTACGGATTTTCGCCGATAAGGAGAAGAACATTTGTTCTATCCGTGCAAATCCGTGGCTAAGAATTATTTCCGTTGCCCCGCCAGCCCCTCCAGCGAAGCCTCGCAGCTCCCGATACCGAAACAAATACCCGCTCGAAATCAGCTTCCCCGGTTCCACCTTCTGGCTCCCGAGCAAAAGTTCTTCGCCCATCTCCCCAAACACCAGCCTCGCCGCAAAAGCCGGCATGGGAAAAATCGCCGGACGCCGCAGCACGCTGGCCAGCGTCTTCGCAAACTCCGCGTTCATCACCGGCGCAGGCGCGACCATGTTCACCGGTCCACGCAGCAGGTCGTTCTTCAAAATGTGGTGGATCCCGCCCACCATGTCCCGCACATCAATCCAGCTCATCCACTGCCGCCCGTCGCCGGTCCGGCCGCCCAAGCCCAGCTTGAAGGGAACGAGCATCGCCCCCAGCGCGCCACCCTTGGGGCTAAGCACGATCCCTGTCCGCAGGTGCGCGGTGCGAATGCCGGCCTGCACCGCAGGTGCGGCCGCTTCCTCCCACTCCCGGCAAACCTCGCGCCAGAAATCCCGCGCCCGGCGAGCTTTCCTCCCACAACACTTCATCGCCGCGGTTGCCGTAGTATCCAATCGCCGATCCGCAAACAAAAACCTTAGGTTTCTTTTCGGCCCGCGCCAGAGCCGACGCCAGATTCAACGTCCCGGCCACGCGGCTGTCCCGAATCTTCCTCTTCTTGGCCGCGGTCCATCGTCCAAAAATGCTTTCGCCCGCCAGATGAATCACCGCGTCAAATCCCGACACCGCCTCCGGCGCGATCGGCACCGCCGGATCCCACAGCGATCTGCGCGTTATCGGAAGATCCGCCCGCAGCCGTCCCGCGCACCAGCCGCACCACAGACCATCCCTCCGCGCGAAGCGAAGGCAGCAGCGCCGCCCCAATCGGCCCCGACACCCCGCTGACCAGGATTCTGCCGACCACGATTCTGGAATTCATAACCATCCGGACCCAACTCTACCAGCCGCGGAACTCCCCAACAAACTGCAGACGCTTTTGAAACCTTCGTAACGGGTGAAATGCGAGAAGGCTCGATTAAGCTGTCCTCAATGGTCTCGGGCGGCAGCAATTCGATGAAATAGTTGGTGTAATCTCAGAGCACGGATTCTTCCAACGCTTATCCATATTTACGCATCCAACCGTGAGACGGGTCTGGATGTGAGCGTGGGCGGAAAGCACTTTACTCATGGCCTTACAATTCAAGTCTGGACTCATACTTTTTGCGTTCGCCTCTCTGGGTTGGACCTCGCTCTGCCTGGGACAGAGCTCTCCGCCGGCGCCTGCTCCCGATCCCACGCCGGGAAGCATCAGCGGAACCGTGGTCGACCAAAGCGGAGCCATAGTCGCCGGAGCCCAGGTGAAACTTACCGCACCGGCCAAACCCAATCCCCGGACCAGCGAGACACTAACCGGCGACAACGGACAATTTTCCTTTGCCAACGTCGCTCCCGGCGCTTTCCAGCTCACCATTACGTCGGCGGGCTTCGCCACGCAAACCTCTTCTGGAATCCTGGCTCCGGGAGAAGTCCACCTTGTCCCGCAAATCGCCCTAACAGTCGCCGCCAATGTCACCGATGTGCAGGTCGCACTCTCCCGCATCGAAGTGGCCGAAGCCCAGGTCAAGGATGAAGAGAAGCAACGTGTGCTCGGCGTTCTTCCTAATTTCTATGTCACCTACGACCCTCATCCGGTTGCGCTAACCCCGAGGCAGAAGTTCGAGCTCGCCTGGAAGACGACCATCGATCCCGTCACCTTCGTCATCGTTGGTGGCATCGCGGGAGTTCAGCAGGCGCAAAATTCCTTCAGCGGATATGGTCAAGGCGCGCAAGGCTATGCCAAGCGCTACGGCGCCAACTATGCCGATCTTGCCACAGGCACGTTCATCGGAAGCGCCATCCTGCCCTCGCTCCTGAAACAGGATCCCCGTTATTTCTACAAAGGAACCGGCAGCAAGCACTCGCGGTTCCTGTACGCAATAGCCAATTCGGTGATTTGCAAAGGCGACAACGGACGCTGGCAGGTAAACTACTCGAATATCCTCGGAAACCTAGCCGCAGGCGGCATCTCCAATCTCTACTATCCGGCACAAAATCGGGGAACCGCGCTAACCTTCGCAAACGCGGCAATCGGAATCGGCGCAACCGCCGCCGCCAATGTGGTTGAAGAATTTCTCTGGCGCAAGCTGACGCCGAATATCCCCAAACACGACCAACCCACGCCCTAAACCCAGCCTAGCTCGGGACTACCGTCCCCCCAGCGCGGCCGGAATAATGTACTGCGGCACGAGTTGCGATTCCCACGGAAAAAACTTGTCCCGCTCCGCGTAATCTCCCCCGGTAATTCCCACCACCATATCGAGATCCGGAAGAACCAGCACATACTGCCCGCCATTTCCCGCCGCATAGTAATCACGAAACTCGCGTCCGCCCGCTTTCAGAAGCCGTGTGTGCCAGGCGTAGGTATATCCATGGTCCGTGTCCGACGGAATAACCGGCGGAAACCCCGAGTGCCGTGTCACCGAATCCTTTACCCAAGCCTCGCTCAAGATGCGCTTCCCATTCCACACTCCGCCGGAAAGATAAAGCTGCCCCAGCTTCAGCTGATCGCGAGCCCGCAGGTAAATCCCTCCACCCAGGTAATACTCCCCGGTCGGCATAAGGTTCAGATGATAGGAGCTGATCTGAAGCGGCCGGGCAAAATACTGCTGAAAGAATTCCGGCAACCAGTACCCGGTAGCGTTCTTGACGATGCCTCCCACCAGATTGATATCCGACGAGCAATAAACCGCATGTTCCCCGCCGGGCTCGCGCGCCATCGGCAAATCCAGCGCGAACTTGTACCAGTCGTTCTGCGCCGTCTGCATCTGCATCGTATCTTCGTTACCGGCAGACGACGGATCATGGTCATCGCACGCCAGCCCCGACGTCATATCCATCAGCTCCCGCACTGTGATGCTGTTCTTGCGTTCATCCCAGTTCGCGAAAGGCTTGTAATTCGGGAAGAACGAATAGGCCGCCGAGTCCAGCTCGATCTTTGCCCCCTGCTCGCGCGCCAGCCCAACCAGCACCGGCCCGAAGGTCTTGCCCGCCGAGCGCATATCGTGCGGCCGGTCTTTGTCGAACCCGTAAAAATACTCCTCGAAAACCAGCTTGCCGTGGCGCGCAATCAGCAGGCTCTGAATGTTCACTGGATTGCTGAGCGAAGGCGGAGTCGTAAGGATTCTCTGGATCAACTCCGCAATCGGCCCCAGCTCCAAACCCACATCCGCAAGCGATGCCGTAGCCCATCCATCGTTGTCCGCCACCGGCTTCCGGTAAACATAAGGTCCGGAGGGCGAAGGAACACGAGGATAAAAACCCACCGCATTGCTCCGGTCGCGGCGTGTGAACTGCACCAGCGGATAAGAACCAACCACCGGCAAAGACAGAACATCTGCCTGCGCATCGTAGCTTCCGCGCAACTGCACCTCACCCTTTTGCAAAAGGGTGACGGCGCCATCCTTCAATTCCACATCAAAAGTCTGGCGCCGAAAATAATTGGCCTCCGGGTTTCGAAGAAATGCCGTCAGCGAGCCCTCGGGAGTCTGTTGAATGGAAATATAAAAACTACGCCCGCTCGTCGAGCGGCACCACCTCGCCCCGCCAAACCCAAGGCGCCACTTCCGACAGTTCCACCGGACTCGCATAGCCCGAGTAGTTGTAGAAGGCAACGCCCGTCAGCTGTATCCAGTGTCCAAGAATGCGCTTGCCATTCGCGCTGAGATGAAGCCGCCCGCGAAACTTTCCAGCCTCCCCGGGCAAAGCAAAATGAATCTCGCCGTTCGTTGATCAAAGCTCGTATGCTCAACCGGCACCTCATATCCCGCGATGCGCGCCCGCCATTCGCCACCGCGAGCATCAATCGTAAGCTCGCCCCGAACCAAGGGACCGAACGACTGCTCACTGCCCCAAAGCCCGACCAAAGCCAGTACCGGTTGGCTGGCGGACGTAGCTGTAGAAGGCTGAGTTCTGGGAATCAGAATGCAGCGGCGAACCCAGGCAGAAAAATCAACAGCGCCACAAAGCCAATTCCGCTTATTCGCATAAGCAAGACCCGGCAATGCTATGGCCAACACCAGTAGGACGCCAATCCCACTATTTAGTGAGCCGCACCCCGATTGGCTGGCATGGCTTGTGTGGCGCGGACACTCCTGTCCGCGTCTTTTCACGTTGACTCGGATGCCAACGCAACCTCCGCTTACAGAACCATGTCAGTCCGAAATCCGCCCAGGCCGTGGAAGCTGCCCTGAGCGCAGCCGAAGGGAACCTGCTGTTTGCCGCAGCACCACAAGCCACGTGGAGACAGCCGCACCTCGGCCCCAGCCGAGCGAAGCGACGCCCAGCGGCTGACACCGACCGGCCTCACAAAGCCCCAGCAGGCCTCTTGCTTTCGCCAGCCGCCGGCCCGAACCCACACCGTCCCCGCATACCTTGCCGGAATTTCTCGCGCTCCTCGGGCGTCATGCGTCCCCAGCGCTCAGACCCATGCGCCCGCGAAAGCGCGAACCGCGGAACCCCCGGCCACCAATGCGCCCGAACAGGATCCGGCACAGTGTCAGAATCCCAATCGCCTGCCAGAAGGTGATCAGGCGCCAGCCGAACAGCGCCGGCAGCAGCCAGTTCCACAGACGCATCACCAGCTCGCCGCCGATGAACATAAACAGCGCAATCCCCACAATTGCTGCCGGAACCACGAAATACCATCTTTTTCTCATATTCGCTTCCTCACGCTTTCGTAAACTCGTCATAAACGTTTCGCAATTGCTCCCGCAGATGCAGCACCGCATACCGTTTGCGCGCCAGCAGCGTATTGATGCTCACGCCGCTTTCGGCCGCCATCTCCTTAAAGCTGCGCCCCTCGATCTCATGCCCCACAAACACCTCGCGCTGCTCCTCGGGCAACTCGTCGAGCGCGAACTCAAGCTCCTCCAGAAGCACATTGCGCGCGAAACAGAGCCTCCGGGCCGGCATCGGGCGAAGGCAGCAAGTCTTCAAAGTGCAGCAACTCTTCGTCGTCGCCCGCCACGGCCGCATCGCTAAAGCTCTCCGTCTTCTTCTTGCGGAAGAGATCGGTAATGCGGTTGCGCGCCACGCGAAACAGCCAGCCCGTAACGTGCTCAATCGGCATCAGCAGCCGGTTCGCCTCCACCAGTTCATAGAACACCTCCTGCAGAATGTCCTCAGCATCGCCGCGGGTCCGGCACACGCCGGCGAATAAAGTTGCCCAGCCGGGACCGCTCCCGCTGAACCACGTCGGAGATCCGCCGGTCCTGTTCGAGGCTCATCCGTTCCAGACTAGCCGCGTCCTTCATCTAGGAATGTAGACGATTGGAGGGCACAAATATTGTAGGGGTGGAAGGCATCGACGCTTCCGTGGTTTTAAAGCGTTATCTTCACTAAACAGGAATTCGCTGCTGCACCAGTCCCAGGCAGACCAAGCGGACCTGGAGCATGGCCTCGGGGCAAGCAATGTTCAGATATGGATGCCTCTGCCAGCGGCAAGCCAGATAAAGATAAGCAGCATGAATATCAGCCAAACGACCAGTGGACAGCATATTCCGGCGCGAATGGCGATATTGACAAGCCCCCAACCAGCGAACATAATGTTGCGCAAGTTTTGAGCAAGCTGCCCCTGTTCCTATTGCAGCAATCTCATATTCTTCCCGGCTTTTTGCTAAGCATTTCGGACACCGCCGAAACCCCAAGTTCGGCTCCCTGAAGGAGAGATTCTCATGAAGATCCACATCGCTCGCTTGGTGGCTGCATTCTGGCTGCTGCTTCTTTCACTAACCTCACTGACCTTGGCACAGACACCGAACGCAACGGCCGCACCGAGCGGCACCTCCGAAACCCTTTCTCCTTCAGTCGCGACCGACGTGACCACCACCGGCGGCACTGCGGACTATCTGCCCATTTTCAGCGGGGCCAACACCATCATCGATTCAGCGGTATTTCAGACGGGCAGCGGAAGCACAGCCCACGTGGGCATCAACACCGCCGCTCCGGCGACACGACTTGACGTCAACGGCAATACCACCATTCGCGGCACGCTGACTTTTCCTGCCCTGGGTACCGCGACGGCTACTGCGGGCGATGTCTCGCAAGGTTTGAATTTTGTCGCGTCTTCCTTCAACAGCACGGGTGCTACGGCGGTGAGCCAGACGTTCCGGTTGCAGGCCGAATCCGCCGCGAACGACACCACCGCCCCGTCAGGCACGCTGAACCTTCTCTACGGACTGGGCACGGCCGCGCCCACCGAGACGGGGCTGAAGGTGAGCAGCAAGGGCCTGATCACTTTTGCCCCCGGCCAGACCTTTCCAGGGGGCGGCGCCTTCTGCATCGCGACGGCCGGCGGCTTCGGCAGTGGTGGCACGACTTTCGTCGAGCCAGGTTTTACTGTGCCAGGGGAGAACAAGTGCACATCGTGGTCGGGCTTCACGAAGACCGCTTCCACGGTCATCTTAAATACAAGCGGCGCCGCATGTCTTTCAAGCACTGGCAAGACGCTGACGGTCAGCGTTTCCAGCGCCGACCCAGACTACGTAGGTACCACTCCGCAATCGGATTACATCGTGTTGACCCGGACGTCCTCAACCGGATCGTTCACCGGTGGCTCAGACCAGGGTCTATCCGCCGGAAGCGCAGACCAGGTAACCTGCACGTCCAGTGTCTTGTCACTCCCGGACACCCACGACTAACCGGTCATGCACTGACCGTGAACATAAGAAAGCCGCCTCGTGAAAGGCGGCTTCCTAGTCTTGTTTCGAGCAGTTTCACAGTATCACGGAGTCACGGTGAAGCTGCTGGCACTATCACCACTCCCGCCGGGAGTGCAGACGGAGATCTTTCCGGTCTCCGCGCCTGCGGGCACAGTAGCCGTGATCTGGGTGTCGGAATCCACCGTGAAGCTGGTCACTTTCACGTTGCCAAAATGCACATCGATAACTCCGATGAAGCTCTCGCCCGTAATGACGACGCTGGTGCTGACCGGCCCGTTGGTGGGCGAGAAACTCTTGATCTGTGGCACCACCCGGAATGTCTTATTGCTGGTCAGCGTGCCGCCTGGCTCGGTCACGATGATAGAGCCGGTACTCGCTCCGGCGGGAACGATGGCCGTCAGGTAGGTATCGGATTCGACAGTGAAGGACGCGGCAGTCCCGTTGAAGGAGACGCCGGTCGTTCCCGTGAATCCTTGGCCGAGAATTTCTACCACGCCCCCGACCGGACGAGCCGCAGGCAGGAAGGTCACAAACGGGCCAAGGCCCACAGAGATGCTGTAAAACACTCCCCCACTGAAGTTGCCACCGCAGCAGGTTTCCCCGTACAGCACACCATTCGTGTGCTGCAACAGCGTGGTCTGCGCGCTGCCGCCTTGGGTATAGTCAAAATCGTAAAGCGTGGTGAATGCTTCGCTGGGAGTAATGCGGAAAATAACACCCCCGACGAAGTCAAGCGGTCCAATATCATTGGTGCCGTAAATGTTTCCATCCGTTGCTTGCACCAAACCTCCGATTGGATTTTCCCCGTCGCTTCCGCCGGTAAAGGCATGAATAACTGTGAAGCCGCCCGCAGTACTGATCTTGAACACGTCTCCGCCGCCGCCTGCTTCGTAGGACGTAACGCCGTAGAGGCTTCCACTGCTGCCCTGGATCAAACCGGCGTATGGTTGCCCATCGCCGCTGGCGAAGTTGTGCAGCAAAGCGAACGCGCCGAGCGAGTTGATCTTGAAAACCGTGCCCTCCCCGTTGGTCCCGCCACCGTGCGTCGTTCCGTAAAAGTTGCCGTCCGTCGCTTTCACCAGAGGACTGTAGGGATTCGCTCCGTCCGTACCATCAAAACTGTGAAGTGTCGTGAACGCGCCAGCTGGGGTGATCTGGTACACAGAACCGTTATTTCCGCTTGCCCCCACCGTAGTCCCATAGAAGTTCCCATCGAGGCCCTCGACGGGCGGTGCAATGGGGACCGAACCGTCCGCCCCGTTGGTAAACGAATACAAGGTGGTCAGTTTGCCCTGGGCTGTCATGCTGAAGATCGTCCCATACCCAAACTTACCCCCGTAGGCAGTCGTGCCGTAAAATCTCCCATCGGTGCCCAAGGTGAGGCCGCCAAAGGGACCCTGCCCGTCCGTCCCGTTGAAATTATGCAGCACCGTTAGCGTTCCCGTGGGGGTGATCCTGAACACTTCTCCTGGTCCCCCGGTGAAGTATTGCTCGGTGGTGCTGTACATGTTTCCGTCGCGGCCCTGGGCTATGACGTTCTCGAAGGGACCGTTTGGGTCTCCGCTCGCGGTCCCGAAGTTGTACAAATCGGTGTAGGTTTGAGCGGGCGCGGCAATCGTCGCCGCGACACAAAACACAGCGACGATGCAGGTCATCTTCGATAAGCTAAGTTTCCCCACAGGGCGCGCCTTCCGGCCCCGCGTAGGTACAAGAGCAAACTGCCTAACGGATCGTAGGTTCGTCATTGGAATCCTCCTTGATGCGATCGGGCGCTTCCCTATCACGGGGTCACTGTGAAGCTGGTGGCACTGTCCCCACTCCCGCCGGAAGTGCAGACGGAGATCTTTCCGGTCTCCGCGCCGACGGGCACAGTAGCCGTGATCTGGGTGGCGGAATCCACCGTGAAGCTCGTCACTTTGACGTTGCCAAAATGCACATCGATAACTCCGATGAAGCTCTCGCCAGTAATGACAACGCTGGTGCTGACCGGCCCGTTGGTCGGCGAGAAACTCGTGATCTGCGGCACCACCCGGAATGCCTTATTGCTGGTCAGCGTGCCGCTGGGTGTGGTGACGGTCACAACGCCAGTACTCGCTCCGGCGGGAACGGTCGCCGTCAGGTAGGTATCGGATTCGACGATGAAAGACGCGGGAGTTCCATTGAACGAAACAGCGGTGGTTCCGGTGAATCCCTGTCCGAGAATTTCCACGAGGCCTCCGGCCCGACGAGCCGCAGGCAGGAACGCCACGAACGGAGCAAGCCCGGATAGGCTGAAGACGTCGCCATCAAACTTGAAACCGCCAAAGAGAGTCGTCCCGTACAAGGTTCCATTGGTAGCCTGCATCAGCGCCGACCAAGGGTATGTGCCGGCAGAGCATTCAAGACAGAAGCTTGCCAGCGTGGTCAGGACGCCAGTCGGGGTGATTTTGAAGGCCGTGCCCTGCGCGTAGTCTGGCCCTTCGTATGCCCCGCCGTGGAGCGTCGTCCCATAGAAGTTTCCGTCGTTAGCTTGGACCAATCCGGCGTTAGGCTCCCAGCCGTCGTTTGCTTGCGTACCAAAGCTGTGCAACGTGGTCAGCTTGCCGCTCGGAGTGATCTCAAAGACCGTACCGCACCCGTTGTTGTTGCAGTTTTCGTTGTACGGCCCGCCGGTAGACGTTGTCCCATAGAAGTTCCCGTTGGTGGCCTGCAACAGCCCCACAGGGCCTGCCGCCATCGGTGCCGTCGAAGCTGTGCAGCGTGGTCAGGGTGCCATCCGGGGTAATCCGGAAGACCGTGCCGTCGCCGTTGGCTCCGCCGTCCGTAGTTGTCCCGTAGAAGTTCCCGTCGGTGGCCTGCACCAGCCCCTACGGGGCTTACCCCGTCGGTGCCGTCGAAGCTGTGCAGCGTGGTCAGCGTGCCGCTGGGGGTGACTTTGAAGACCGTACCAAAGCCGTGGGCTCCGCCGGCTTCGGTTGTCCCGTAGAAGTTCCCTCGGTGGCCTTGGATCAGCGCCCCGTTAGGGTGGTCGCCGTCAGCGCCGTCGAAACTGTGCAGCGTTGTGAGTGTGCCGCTGGGGGTGATTTTGAAGACCGTGCCGAGCCAATTGCCGTCGGCTGCCGCCGTCGCGACGTCGTCCCGTAGAAGTTGCCGTCGATGGCCTGCACCAGCCCTGCGGAAGGGTAGGCGCCGTCAGCGCCGTCGAAGCTGTGCAGCGTGGTCAGCGTGCCGCCTGGGGTGATTTTGAAGACCGTACCGCAGCCACTAAACGTCCTGTTCACTCTGCAGCCGCTGTCGCCTCCGTAAGCCGTCGTCCCGTAGAAGTTCCCGTCGGTCGCTTGGATGAGAGGCGCCTCGGGAGCAACGCCATCAGAGCCATTGAAACTCTTCAGAACCTTGAAGGTTTGAGCGGATGCGGCGACCACGCAAAACACAATGGAGATGCAAGCCAACTTCAATAGGCTAGATTTTCCCGCGCCGCAAGCTTTCCGGCCTTTCGTGGATACAAGGGCAAAGGGCCCAAGAGCTTCTAGTTTCGCCATCGGAATCCTCCGTCGTGCGAAATTCGGAACGGCTTGCCACTCTTGTTGCTAGCGCTCTTAACGCATCACGGTGTCACTGTGAAGCTGGTGGCACTGTCCCCACTCCCGCCGGAAGTGCAGACGGAGATCTTTCCGGTCTCCGCGCCGACGGGCACAGTAGCCGTGATCTGGGTGGCGGAATCCACCGTGAAGCTCGTCACTTTGACGTTGCCAAAATGCACATCGATAACTCCGATGAAGCTCTCGCCAGTAATGACAACGCTGGTGCTGACCGGCCCGTTGGTCGGCGAGAAACTCGTGATCTGCGGCACCACCCGGAATGCCTTATTGCTGGTCAGCGTGCCGCCTGGCTCGGTCACGATGATGGAGCCGGTACTCGCTCCGGCGGGAACAGTGGCCGTCAGGTAGGTATCGGATTCGACAGTGAAGGACGCGGCAGTTCCATTGAACGAAACAGCGGTGGTTCCGGTGAATCCCTGTCCGAGAATTTGCGCGGTCCGACCCACCGTGCCGAAGCTGCGCACGAGGCTGACAAAGGGCCCCAGACCCACGGACAGGTGGAAGATTGTTCCGCAGCCATAATAGGGACAGCGGAGATTCCCGCCCCACAGAGTTGTCCCGTAGAAACTCCCGTCCGTGGCCTGAACTATCGGGCCAGAGGGCATAAGACCGTCAGCGCCGTCGAAGCTGTGCAGCGTGGTCAGCGTGCGCCGCTGCGCTGATGTTGAAGATGGTGCCGTTGAGGTGGACCCCGCCGAAGTTAGTTGTCCCGTAGAAGTTATCGTCGGTGGCTTGAATCAGAGTTGCCACAGAAACGCCGTTCTCTCTAGAGCCTGTAAAGACGAAAAGCGTCCTCAGTGCGCCTAATGGAGTGATTTCAAAGACCGTTCCCCATGTGGTGGTGTTTCCGAGCGCAGATGATCCATAGGTAGTTGTCCCGTAGAAGTTTCCGTTAGTACCTTGAACCAACCCGCCTCGAGCGTGGGCACCATCGCCGTCAAATCTGTGCAGCGTGGTTAGCCGCCCCCTGGGGTGACCTTGAAGATTGTGCCACAGCCGGCGACGCCATCAATGAGATCGTTGACACAGGCAATGCCCTGGAGGCCGCCGCCGCTATAGGTTGTTCCGTAGAAGTTTCCGTCGCTGCCCTGAACCAGTCCGGCATAAGGCTGCGATCCGTCGGGGCAGTTAGTTTGGGCGCAAAAGCTGTAAAGCGTGGTCAGCGTGCCGCTTGGGGTCAGCTTGAAGACGGTCCCCTGGTTGTTGGCTCCGCCCGTGCTGGTTGTTCCGAAAAAGTTCCCGGAAACGCCTTGGATCAGCGCCCCGTAAGGCTGATCGCCGTCTTTGCAATCAGTTTCGGAGCAAAACTGATAAAGCGTGGTCAGCTTGCCCTCTGGGGTTATTTTGAAAACCGTGCCGCCGTTGTGTGTCCCGCCCCCAGCGGCGGTTCCGTAGAAGTTTCCGTCGCTGCCCTGAACCAGTCCGGCATAAGGCTGCGATCCGTCGGGGCAGTTAGTTTGGGCGCAAAAGCTGTAAAGCGTCGTCAGCGTACCCGCCGAGGACATTCTGAATACTGTGCCAGAGCCACCGCTTGTCGTCCCATAGAAGTTCCCGTCGGTGCCTTGGACGAGGATCGACTGTGGGAAAGCTCCCGTCCGGCCCGTCGAAATTGAAGAGATTACTGAACGTCTGTGCAGGCGACGCGATTGCCGCCGCGAAACAAAATGCGGAGAAGACGCAGGCCACCTTTGCTATCGGTAGGGTCGTCATTGGAATCCTCCGTCGTGCGAAATTTGGAACGGCTTGCCACTCTTGTTTCGAGCGCTCTTAGCGCATCACGGTGTCACTGTGAAGCTGGTGGCACTATCACCACTCCCTCCGGAAGTGCAGACGGAGATCTTTCCGGTCTCCGCGCCGCGGGCACAGTAGCCGTGATCTGGGTGGCGGAATCCACCGTGAAGCTCGTCACTTTGACGTTGCCAAAATGCACATCGATAACTCCGATGAAGCTCTCGCCAGTAATGACAACGCTGGTGCTGACCGGCCCGCTTGTCGGCGAGAAACTCGTGATCTGCGGCACCACCCGGAATGTCTTATTGCTGGTCAGCGTGCCGCCTGGCTCGGTCACGATGATGGAGCCGGTACTCGCTCCGGCGGGAACAGTGGCCGTCAGGTAGGTATCGGATTCGACAGTGAAGGACGCGGCAGTTCCGTTGAAGGAAACGCCGGTCGTTCCCGTGAATCCTTGGCCGAGAATTTGTACCACGCCCCCAACCGGACGCGCCGCAGGCAGGAAGGTGACGAAGGGGCCAAGGCCGGTAGACAGGCTGAAGATGGTGCCGTTGCCGCTGGTCCCGCCTGCCAGCGTTGTCCCGTAGAAGGTCCCGTTGGTCGCTTGGAGCAGTGCGCTCTCAGTGTCGGCACCGTCCGTGCCGTCGAAGTTGTGCAGCGTCGTCAGCGTGCCCGCGGGGGTGATTTCGAAGACTGTTCCATCTCCACTAGCGCCGCCTGCAGAGGTTGTCCCGTAGAAATTCCCGTCGGTGGCTAGCACTAGTCCACCGTAGGGGCCGACCCCGTCAGTTCCGTTGAAGCTGTGCAGCGTCGTCACCGCGCCCCCTGGTGTCATTTTGAAGACGGTGCCATCGCCGTTCGCCCCGCCCGAGTAGGTTGCCCCATAAAAGTTGCCGTTGGTGGCTTGAACCAGTCCGCCGGTAGGGTTGTACCCGTCAGTGCCCTTGAAGCTGTGCAGAAGCGTGAAATCGCCATCTGAACCGATCATGAAGACCGTGCCGCAACGCTCAGCGCAGTTGGAATACTTCCCTCCACCGGTAGTTTCCCCGTAGAAGTTTGCGTCGACGCCTTGAGTCAGCACAGTGTTCTGGGGGTCCCAGCCGTCAGTGAAATCAAACTTATGCAACACGGTCAGCGTGCCCCCTGGAGTCATTTTGAAAATCGTGCCACATCCGTCTGCGGTTGGCCCGCAACCGCTGATCCCTCCGTTGACGGTTGTTCCGATCAGGTTCCCGCCGGACCCCTGAACCAGTGCAGAGTCGGGATTGACGCCTTCGCCGAAAGTGAAATCGAGCAGCGTCGTCAGCGTGCCTCCTGGAGTGATTATGAAGGCCGCGCCGCAGCCAATTCCGAAACAAAAGCTAAGGTTCCCTCCGTTGGAGTTCACTCCATAAAAGTTTCCGTTGGTGGCCAGAACCAGTCCCGAAGCTTGGCCCGACCCGTCTTCACCATTCGTGAAGAAATGCAGCGTGGTCAGCGTGCCCGCTGGGGTAATTTTGAAAACCGTGCCACAGTAACCGTCGGGACTTCTGAAGCAGCCGCTGTTGAAAATGCCGCCTCCGGAGGCTGTTCCGTAGAGGTTCCCGTCGGTGCCTTGAACAAGGGGTGCCCATTGGGGGTTGGCTCCGTTCGTCACATCGAAACTAAGCAGACTCGTGAACGTCTGCGCCGGCGAGGCAATCGCCGTCGCGACACAGAATGCAAAGGCAATGCAGGCCGCCTTCGCGAAGCAGGGGCCGCTTGCGCCGACGTGCTTCGGGCTTCGCGTGGTTGCAAGAGAAAATAGCCCAAGAGTTCGTAGGGTCGTCATCGGAATCCTCCATCGTGCGAGACTAAGGAATCGCGGCGCAAACCTCGGGAGAGATCGCGCGTGACTGGGCTGGGAACCGCCAGGCGGGGAAAGATGCGGCTCGGGCCAAGCAGGACAATTCTCCTCCCCGGACCACGGGCTGTCAAGGCTACTCGAATGTAACTGTTGCTAACTGGCGAATTACACTCATTGAGAACGGCCCGATCCGGGCCAATGAGCGGAATGCCGATCTATAGACTGCCTCGCTGCTGAGACAGGTGACTAGCTCATCTCAATCTCGCCCCTCGGCGTCTGAACCATCAGCACGATGCGCGGGGAGTTGGATTTGCGTATGTCGGCTGTGATAGCGGCGGCGTGCAGGATGCGACGCAGTTCGTCGGGTTGCGGAGTCTCAAATCGCAGTGACTTCGCGGTGCCGAGCTCGGGGAGTCTGACGACGGATGCGGCGAGCCCGGTTCCCATTGAATAAAAAATGGAACCAGCGGCGTGGTCTGCTCGATGCTGAGCACTTGCCAGCGGAGCATCTTGCCATCCGGAGTCTGCCGGGAGCCGGGCTGCGGCCCAATGGTCTTGATGCCGGCAGCTTCGGCCAGACTCTTCGCTGCGGCGAGGTCCTCGGTGTGAATCGCCCATTGAATGATGCGTGGTGAGGGCAGCTCTCCTAGTCCGCGCTCGTCGGGCGAATTGTCCTGTGCAGGATCGGGAGCGATGATCTCGAGGTAGTGGCCCATACCCAGAGAAAGCAGGGCATTGCGTGTGCCACGCCCGGGATGATTACCACCGAATTTCGCGCGTACGCCCGTGCGATCCTCAACCCAGCGGATGCCGGCCTCCAGGTCACGTGCACCGAGCAGGATGTGATCGAAGGCATCCGTTGCATCGCGTGCCGGCGTATCGAAAATGCTGCTCAAAGAAGAGGCTTCGGCGCGACCGCATACCAGCGCGGCGAAGGATCCAGCAGACATTGCCATCCACTTACGGCGATTCATGAGTGGGAGCGTAGAGCAGAGCCACCGCCAAGGTCAACCAAGCATCCGACATACGGTCCACATTTGCCATGACCTTGGGTAGGCAGTGACCCAACAACTGGCACTGGTCCGCTGTAGCAATCGGGCGTTATCGCTCGTTGACCCAGACCGTATCGCCTCCAGGGGCGGGGGGCGGGGACCCCTGGCGATGGCATTGGGGACCGGCGAAAAACTTCATCCGCGCAGAGAACGGAAATGCGAGACCCCTTCGCAAGTCCATGTAATTAGCACCTCACCCCCCCCGACTGCCAGCCTCGAGCGCCACTTTTCCTCGCTTTCCCTTCGCCCCACGATTCAGCTGCCGATATATCGGCACCCGGCTAAACTCAACCACCCCAATCACCTGCAGCCAACCAACTATAGCTTTAAGGTGGTTTTCCGAGATTTCCGATTTTTCCACAGTGTTCCCGGAAAACTGCTCTTATGTTCCGACTGGAACATTCACGCGATGTCCGGCGGGAACGCGCGAGCTATAATCCTACATGGCGAGCTTGCGCCAACAGATCGCGACCACCGCTCTCACCCTCACCAAGTACCGCGAGCTCATGAAGCGGATCGAGGACAACCGTCCCCAGGACGACCTCTCCATCGTAAAGAAAGCCTACGACTACTCTCTGAAATATCACGAAGGCCAGATGCGCGCCTCGGGCGAGCCTTACCTGGTGCATCCACTCGAAGTGGCGCTGGTGCTGGCTGAGATGAAGATGGACCCGGTCGCCATCGCCGCCGGCCTGCTCCACGACTCAGTCGAAGACACCTCGGTCACCATCGTCGACATCCGCAAGGAATTCGGCGAGCAGGTCGCCCACATCGTCGAAGGCGTAACCAAAATCAGCAAAATAGATTTCGCCACGCGCGAAGAAGCGCAGGCCGAAAACCTGCGCAAGATGATGCTCGCCATGGTCGACGACATTCGCGTGGTGCTCATCAAGCTCGCCGACCGCCTGCACAACATGCGCACACTCGAACACCTCGAGCCCGAGCGCCAGCACAAGATCGCGCAGGAGACGCTTGAGATCTACGCCCCCATCGCCCACCGCCTCGGCATGGGAAAGATTCGTGGCGAGCTTGAAGACCTGGGCTTCCTGTTCCTCGATCCCGCCGGTTACGAGCAGGTGGAAAAAGCTGTCAACGCGCGCCGCAAGAAAGGCGAAGCGTTCCTCGCCAAGATGCAAGGCATCATCAACGACAAGCTGAAAGAGGCCGGCATCCAGGCCAAGGTGGAGAGCCGCATCAAGCGCCTGTTCTCAATCCACAAGAAGCTGCAGCGCCAGCGCATCTCGGTCGACCAGGTCTACGACCTGTTTGCCATGCGCATCATCACTCGATCGTTGCAAGATTGCTACGCAGTGCTCGGCATCATCCACAACATCTGGCGGCCGGTGCCGGGGCGCATCAAGGATTTCATCGCCATGCCCCGGCCGAATTTTTATCAGTCACTGCACACCTCAGTCATCACAGAAGATGGAACGCCATTCGAAATCCAGATTCGCACTGAAGAGATGCACAAGATGGCGGAGGAAGGCATCGCCGCGCACTGGAAATACAAAGACGGACCAGTGTCGGCGCAGGACGAGCAGCGGCTGGCGTGGCTGCGCCAGGTGGTCGAGTGGCAGCGCGATGTCAGCGATCCCAATGAATTTCTTTCCGCGCTGAAAGTCGATCTGTATCCCGAAGAGGTTTACACCTTCACACCCAAAGGCAAAGTCGTCGTGCTGCCGCGCGACGCCACGCCGATCGACTTTGCCTACACCATCCACACAGAAGTCGGACACACCTGCGTCGGCGCCAAGGTCAACGGACGCATGGTGCCGCTGCGCCACAAGCTGCATTCGGGAGACATTGTCGAGATCCTTACACAGGCGGGACACAAGCCTAGCCGCGACTGGCTGGGGCTGGTCAAGTCTTCGCGGTCGCGCAACAAGATCAAGCACTGGCTGAATGTGCACCAGCGCGAGCGCTCGATTGAAATTGGGCGCAAGCTGATTGAGAAAGAGGCGCGCAAGTATCGCATCGCTCTTAAAGAAATTAAAGATGATGACCTGCAGAAAGTTGCGGGCGGATATGGGCTGGGTAAAGCTGACGACCTCATGTCCGGCATTGGGTATGGAAAATATTCGGCGCGGCAGGTGCTGGCGCGGCTGCTGCCGGCGGGCGCGACGCCTTCGATGGCGGGCGACATTGAAGCTGAGGGGCTCTCGAACCAGCCGGGGGCGATCGCGAGCGTGGTGCGGCGCGTGTTTGGCGACCACAACGCCATCATGGTCAAGGGCCAGGGCGACATGCTGGTCTATCGCGCGCGCTGCTGCAATCCCATACGCGGGGAGAGCATTGTGGGCTACATCACGCGCGGCAAGGGCGTGGCGGTGCACGCGGTGAACTGCCCGAACGTGACCAACCTGATGTATGAACCGGAACGGCGCATCGATGTGGAGTGGGCGCGGGATGAGACGACGCCTACGGCTTATCCGGTGAAGCTTACGGTTTATTGTGATGACCGGTTTGGTATGCTTAAAAGCATTACCAGTGTTATTGGAGATGCTCAGAGTAATATACGGAATATTGGGGCGCGGACCGAGAATAGCCAGGCTAGCGTGGAGATCGTGCTTGATATCTCCGACCTTAAGCATCTTGAGCAGATCATGGCTGGGTTGAGGAAGATTCCAGGCGTGCATGAGGTGCAGAGGCTGCAGAAGATTTAAGAGCAGTGACCAGTGATCAGTGGCCAGTGGTCAGTTAAACCCCGCCCACGGGCAAGTTCCTGTAGATAACCCCTTTGATTTGAACGCGTTCATTTTTATCTTGACAGGCGCCTGGGATTGACGCATCCTGTATTTGAACACGTTCAAAGCGCGAGTTTAAAGGAGTTCTAAGGAGGGTTGCAATGTATATCGTCGCATGCTACGTGAGTTACTTGCTGATCAGCCTGGCGGTGACCGTATGGGTGGCGCGGACGCTGCATAAGAACGGGCGGGTGTTTCTGGTGGATGCCTTTCACGGAAACGCCGAACTGGCTGACTCGGTGAACCACTTGCTGGTGGTGGGGTTCTACCTGATCAACATCGGATATGTGACGCTGGCTCTCAGGACCTACGGGAATCTGGATACACTGCGGGCGGCCATCGAGCTGGTGAGTGACAAGATCGGCGTGGTTCTGCTGGTGCTCGGGGGGATGCACTTCTTCAATCTGTTTGTCTTTTCCCGGATGCGCAAACGCTCGCGGGCGTACTCGAGCCCGGATGTTTCATTTACGAATCCGGCGGCTATGAATCCGGCAGCGATGAATCCGGCACCCAGGGCATAACCGTGACGCGAATCACTACAACGGCAACGACCAAGAAGTCCGAGGAGACTCGGGCGCGAATTCTCGAAGTCGCGCTGGCATTGTTCCGCAAGTGCGGCTTTGAGAAGGCGACCATGCGGGACATTGCGCGGGAGTCCGGAGTAGCTTTGGGCGCTGCGTACTACTACTTTGACTCGAAGGACGCCCTGGTGATGGCATTTTATGAGCGGGCGCAGCGGGAGCTCGATCCGTTGCTGGAGGATGCTCTTTCGAAAACGCAGGGCCTGGAAGAACGATTGCGGGCGGTGGTGGATGTGAAGTTCAACTACTTTGCTCCGAACCGAAAGCTGATGGGAGCTTTGTCGGCGCATATCGATCCGCAACATCCGTTGTCACCTTTCAGCGAGGAGACCCGTTCCATCCGGGAGCGGGATATTGCGTTTCTCTCCGCAGCGGTCGAAGGGGCAAAGGTCCGGATTCCTGACGATCTGAAGATGCATCTGCCGCGGGTGTTGTGGCTTTATCAGATGGGCCTGCTTCTCTTTTGGGTGTATGACCCCTCCCCGGCACAAACGCGAACCAGACAGTTGTTCGAGAAGAGTCTCTCGATTGTGGTGAACCTCATCAAGTTCTCGATCCTGCCACTGATGCGGCCGGTTCGGAAGCTGGCCACGGACCTGTTTGAGATTGTTTATGACGAGGAAGAATCGACGGCTGACAGGGTGACGAAATGACCGAAAGGCTGCGCATCGTTCTCGCCGGGGTGACGGGCAGATAGGAACAGTACTTGCTCGCCATTTTTATCAGCGCGGCGATCATGTTGCGGTGATCGCCCGGTCAGTTCAGCGGGCTCCCTGGCGAGTTGCGGAATGGGACGGGGTTACATCGGGCGCGTGGGCTAGCGAACTGGAGCATGCCGATGTACTTATCAATCTCGCGGGTCGTAGTGTCAATTGTAGATATACCTCGTCAAACCGAAGGACAATCAAGGAGTCGCGGGTTCAAAGCACGATGGTGCTTGGTCGGGTTATCGCGCAAGTGACTCACCCGCCTCGGCTGTGGATGAACGCCAGCACCGCCACGATCTATCGGCACGCTCTGGACCGGGCGATGGACGAGGACACGGGCGAAATCGGAGGAAACGAGCGGGATTGCCCATCGACCTGGCGCTTCAGCATCGACGTTGCCACTAGTTGGGAGGCGGCATTTTTCTCCGCAGTTACGCCGCGGACCCGCAAGATCACGCTGCGCAGCGCGATGACCATGAGTCCGGACCCAGGCGGCATTTTTGCCGAGTTGCTGCGGCTTGTGCGCTTGGGATTGGGAGGCAGCGCAGGTTCAGGCGACCAATTCGTTTCGTGGATTCATGGCGCGGACTTCATTCGCAGCATCGAGTTCCTGATGGCACATGAAGAACTTGATGGTCCAGTGAACCTTGCCGCGCCCAACCCGCTGCCCAATCGCGAATTCATGCGCGCACTGAGGCAAGCGTGGGGGACGCGAGTGGGCTTGCCGGCGTCCCGGTCCATGCTTGAACTCGGCGCCCTGTTTCTGCGTACGGAAACCGAACTCATTCTGAAGAGCCGTCGCGTCGTTCCGGGAAGGCTCCTGCGGGCGGGATTTAAGTTTCAGTTTGCCGACTGGCCGGGGGCAGCCAAAGATCTGGTGGGGCGATGGCGGGAGCAGCGGTCAGGAAGGGATCGGCATGAATCATTGGACCTCATGAGTTGATCGTGCGCGGGAATGCCGTCCCCTTCGGCTTCGCTCAGGGCAGGCTCTTCGGGACTTGGTTCCTCTTTGGCGAGCCTACCCCGCACTTACGTGCGGGGCTGGTGAATGGCTCGCGCGCGCTCGCTGGCGCGACTTGCTGATAATGGCCACTGACCGCTGCCACTTTTTTTCAGCCGCGGACGTCCCTCAGGGGCTGAAGCCCCCGTGTTTGTTGCCTCTTGCGGCACGGCTGAAGCCGTGCCCTTCCCGATCCGACTCGTGCGCACGGCTCGACTGAACACTGGCCACTGGCCACTGCCCACTGCCCACTGCCTTTCAGCCTCTTAGGGCGGCGGTTTCTTCGCGGAGATAATCTTCGAGGCGGGCGGCTAGCCAGGAGACTAGCTGTTCTTTGATGGAGGCGGGGACTTGGACGAATTCCAATCCGGCTGAGCCGGTTGGCTTGCACCAGCAGACTTCGGCGGTGATTTTGGCGTCGGCCTGGGTGTGGGGGAGCATGAGGCGCAGGTTAATTCTGTCGCCTACCTGCAGGCCGGGGGCGTTGGTTAGAGCGATTCCGACTTCGCTGATGTTGGCGGAGGTGGCCATGAACTCGGGCTTGGCGCCGTGCGAGACATAGACGGGAACGCGCACCGGGCAACGGAAGGAACGCCGTTTTTCGTTCACCATGAGGGGATAGGAGACGCGGAGAGTTCGGAGCAGGACCGTCGGAGATAGCGGCTTGACCAGCACGAAGCTGGCGCCGGCGCGGAATGCGCTGGGCATTTCTTCGTTGCAATTCAGGATGGCCAGCACGACGGAAGCTTTATGGGACGTCATTTGACGTAACTTCTTGAGCAGATCAAGGGCTGCGGCCCGGTCTTTGAAGTCCACTACCAGGGATTCGAATTTGGAATGGCAAAGTTTGTAGGCAGCCGAGGTGAAGTCAGAGCAGATATCGACGTGCATCGACATCTTTCCCATGGATTCGCAGAGAGTGTCGATGGTCTGAATGTCGCTGCTTACCAGTAGAACCCGAACCCCGATGTTGGGGGGCGGGCCTTTTCCTCGATCCCTCTGGTTGCGCTTCAGCTGGTTTCGATTCAGCCGCGTTGGCCAGGATCTCGGTCATACGGCGTCACTCATGTGGGCGTCCTTCATACGGCGTCGCTTAAACTGCGTGGCTTATACTGCGTCGTTTAAACAACCAGGGCCTCGGGGATTTCCATCTCGCCGTGCTCGAAGGCGTGGACGAATGCGTCGACTACGGTGGGGTCGAAGTTTGTTCCGGCGCTGGAGACGATGATTTGCCGGGCTTCGAATGGGGTGACGGCGCGGCGATACGGGCGGTCGCTGGTGAGGGTGTCAAAGGCATCGGCGACGGCGAGGACTCTGGCTTCAATGGGTATTTCGTCGCCTTTCGAAGGACCGTAGCCGGAACCGTCGAACTTGTCATGATGGGCGAGAATGATGGGGAGCACGCGGCGAAGCGATCCGCCGACCGGTTCGAGCAAGGCGACTCCCTTCTCGACATGCTTGCGCATTTCCGCCATTTCTTCCGGGGTGAGGCTGGCCGCCTTGTGGAGCAGGTCGCGGCTGGTTTCGAGCTTGCCTACGTCGTGGAGCAGGGCGGCGGCCCGGACATCGTCGATACGATCCTGGGGAAATCCCATACGCGCGGCGATGGATGAGGCATACAGCGCGACCCGGTAAGAGTGGTTGTGAGTGTATTTATCGTTCGAGATGAACTGCTGCAGAATCGTCAGCAGACCGAAGTAAGTCTGGCGGAGTTCGCGCATGTGGCGTTCTGTCTTGTCATAGAGGGTTCCCATGGCGTAGGCCGTGATCAGAAGCAGGCATGCCCAGGTGACGAGTTCGGACCACTCGTCGAAATTCAGCGCCAGTCGAGCCGAGCCGGCAAAGAGACCGGTATTTCTCCAAAGAAGAATCAGCACCATGAAGATGCTGGCGCTGGCGGTGAGTACGGCGTGTCTACGGCCATAGACGTAGGCCGAGAAGATTGTGGGCAGAGTGTAAAGGCCCAGAATCATGCGGTGAGAAGCGACCAGCCAGTTGAACAGGCCGGCGATCACGAAGAGAGAAAGCACCAGCCATAATTCCTGGTTGATCGTGGCCAGACCGACCTGGAACCTGGATTTTGAGTCCGGAGCGTCGCCGGCAAGGCTTCCCCGGCTACCCAGGACGCGTTCGTTGGTCAGCGTCGACTTCATCCCCATACCGTCTTCCATTGGTTCAACCTCGCAACCGGGCTCGGCGCCTCGCGAAAATAAGAGACTGCTGGTCTGTCTATCGGCTGATTGCGGGGGAACTTTAGGAGCAGTGGCGCGTTGTGTCGGGGTGGCTGGAGCGGCCGGGGATTTGGTGGGGCGCTTTCGTGGCGGCTCAAGCTACCGTTGGAGATTTGACCTTGCCCGCCGTGCACCACGTGGAGAGGCCGCAGAAGATTTAGCGCTTATGCTTCCGCTGGTTAAGTTTCGCCGTTTCGTTTCGCAATACTTCGGTTGTGTCCCGGAAGAATCTTGCAACGGCTGCTAGTTCCTTCTCGCTGTAGCGACCCGTTAGCTCGGCCATAGCGCGTCCCAAAGACCGGAAGATCGGTTCCACGCGTTCTTTAAGCTCTTTCACGTGGAGCGAGTGGACGATGATGCTGCGACGGTCCTTGGGATGGGGTTCGCGGCGGGCATAGCCGGCGCGCTCCAGACGATCGACGATGCCGGTGATGGCACCGGTGGTGAAGCCGGACAACTGCGAAAGTCGGCTCGCCGTTGATGGCCCATGCTGGTCGAGCAGCCCCAGACACTTCCACTCGGCCGCGCTCATGCCCAGGTGCGAAGCCACGGTCTCATGAAAGAAAACGATTGCATTGCTGAGTTCCCGGCCCAGAAGACCCTGGTGCGAGACGCTGGCAGGCGCAGACGGTGTTTTCTTTATTGCCATATATCTTATATCTAAGATACTCTTGTGTAAGAATAGTTTATCAGAAGGATCACATTGGCACAGCCCGTCCATTCGGATACCCGGCAATTGAATACCCTGCAGCCGAGAGGCATTGGTCCCATCTTTGCGTTGCTATTGCTCGCCCCCGTAATTTCCGAACTGCTTTACGGAGCCCTTCGCGTCAGCGTGATCTTTGTCCTGCTCCCCGAGATCTTGACGTGGGGCTGTGGGGCGTTGCTTATCCGTGAATGCGTTCGGCGCTGGCACAAGGGTTGGCAGAGCATGCTGTTGATGGGCGTTGCCATCGCAGTGGCCGAGGAATGGGTGATCCAGCAGACATCCATCGCGCCATTTGTTGCACAGCACGCCTACGGAAGAGTATGGGGGGTGAACTGGGTCTATTTTCTCTGGGCTCTCGGCTCCGAGAGTGTCTGGGTCGTCCTGGTCCCGGTACAACTCACGGAGCTGCTTTTCCCGACCGACGCGAACAATTATGGTTGCGTACTCGAGGCCTGATCATAGCCGGTATTTCTTTCATACTCGGCGCCTGCGTTGCCTGGTACGGCTGGACGCAAAGGGCCCGAATCAAGATTTTCCACATGCCGCCATACAGCCCGCCTCCGCTCTACTTAGTAGCGGGAATTGGAACGGTCGCGCTGCTCGTCCTGAGTGCGTACCTGCTACCGTCGCACCGATTGCGGGAGTCCCGTGCGGTTGCGCACGCCGCCCCCCACCCGTTGCTCGTCGGAGTGATTCTGTGTGGGATGGGAACCCCTTGGGCAGCCTTCATCTTGCTGGGATGGGGAAACGGAGTCCTCCCCGCCTTCCCGTTTCGACTAGCCCTGGCGGGCGGGCTCGTATGGGCTGCTCTCACTCTCTATCTGGTGCGGCGATGGTCCTCCAGCCCAGACTGGGGTGACGTTCACCGGTTCGCGGTGGTGTTCGGGGGAGTCTTAGCTAATATGCTTGGAGGTTTTGTCGTTTTCAAAATAGGTGGAGCGCTGCGGGTAGACTGGATCGGCAAAACCGTTCTCGACGTGGCTGCTTTGGTGTGGCTTCTATCGGTTGGGCGCCTCGTTCGGAGGCGACTTCAACGCACCTAAAAAGTCTGGCTGTCCCCGGCCCTCTTCGCGAACAGCGGACACTCCGACTCGGGGCCCACAAGCTGGTTATTAGATTTGACCTTACCGCGCGCATCTGCGTTAATTGGCAGCGGAGGGTTCATGCGCGAAGTTGTTTCCACCAAAGACGCTCCTCAGGCGATTGGGCCTTACTCGCAGGCGATCAAGGCCAACGGATTTGTATTTACGTCGGGACAGATTGCGATTGATCCGGCTACGCAGCAAGTGGTTGCGGGAGATGTGGCGGCGCAGACCGATCGCGTGCTGCGCAATCTGTCGGAGATTCTGGAGGCTGCGGGCAGCGGGCTGGGGAAAGTTGTGCGGTCTACCGTGTTTCTCAAGAACATGGATGACTTTGCCGCGATGAACAAAGTTTACGGGCAGTATTTCAGTTCGGATTCGCCGGCGCGATCGACCGTGGAAGTGGCGCGGCTGCCTAAGGATGTGCTGGTGGAGATTGATGTGATCGCGCTGGCGTAGAGAAAATCTTAAACACAGGGGGCACAGGGGATAACAGGGTAGACCTGGGTGGGTGGATCGGGCAACCTGGATGTATCTTTGTGCCGTCTGTCTTAAGTGGGATTGCAAGGAGAGACAAGAATGACAAAGTATGTTGCGGTGGTTGCCGTCATGCTCGGACTGACGGCAGTGTTTGTGCTGGCGCAGAGCGCGGCGCGGAAGCCTAACACCAGCGCGCCCACCAAGGTCACGGGCGACGGGGTGAAAACGGACTCTGGGCTGGTCTATTGGGACATCCGGGTGGGGAACGGCGAAGTGGCGAAAGAAGGCAGCCATGTGCGCGTGCACTATACAGGCTGGCTGACTAACGGCAAGAAGTTCGACAGTTCGGTGGATGCGGGGAAGCCTTTCGATTTCACCATCGGCAATGGCGAAGTCATCAAGGGATGGGAAGAAGGAGTTGCCGGAATGAAGGTGGGCGGCAAGCGGCAGTTGCGCATTCCTCCCACGCTTGGCTATGGCGCGGAAGGTTATCCGGGAGTGATTCCGGCTAACGCTACGCTGATCTTTGATGTGCAGTTGCTGGGCGTGCAGTAGGGAGGCAGGTCGGGTGTGGGTCTTGGGTCTTAGGAAAATTCTGAGATTCGATGCCTGAAGGCCAAGACCTAAGACCCAGCGCCTAAGACCTAAGACCGGTTCCTTACGCCTTGACGACTTTGCCGCTGCGCAGGCAGGAGGTGCAGACGCGGATGCGTTTGGTGGTGGCGCCTACGCGGGCGTGTACCGGACGCAGATTGACGTTCCAGCGCCGCTTGGTGACGTTATGGGCGTGGCTGATGCGGTTTCCGAATTGCGGCTTCTTGCCGCAGATATCACATTGTTGTGCCATGACTGCTGTAGATCCTTTCAAAGGCCTTGACGGAAACCTTTATTCTACCGGATTCTGGGCGTTCGGGACAATTCGCGGCTTTGTGCTATGCGATACTTGACCTATGCAGTCCCCGCTTCAGGCGCCGAGTGCGGCTACCGACCCCAAGTCGGTTAAGGTGAACCTTACGACGGGCGCGGGTGTGGACATCGAGTGGGCCGACGGCCACGTTTCGCATTACGGGTTCGTATATCTCCGCGATGCGTGTCCTTGCGCCATGTGCAACGAAGAGCGCGAAAAGGCGCGACGGAAGCCGGGCGAGCCCGCGAAACTGGCGCCCGGGGCGCTGCCTATGTTTAAACCTGCTGCCAGGCCGGTTTCCGCTGAAGCCATGGGGAAATACGCGATCCGCTTCAAGTGGAACGATGATCACGACCTCGGGATTTATTCGTGGAGACTTCTGCGCGAGGTTTGTCCGTGTGAGGAATGCAAGGCGGCGCGGGCGGGAACTGAGTAAAGGACCGGGCGCGCTTCCATGCAAGAAGGCAAATTCAGCAGAACGGCGCGGCGAGTGGCGATTCGCCGGGCGGCGCATCAGTTGCTGGACCATCCCAGGGTGCTGGACGATCCTTTGGCGCTGCGGATTATTGGGTCTGAAGCTGCCGAAGAGCTGCGATCGAATCCGAAAGAGCACCATGCTTTTTCGCGGGCGTTTCGGGCGTTCATGGCGGCGCGCAGCCGCTATGCCGAGGACGAGTTGGCTTGCGCCGTCGCGCGGGGCGTGAGGCAGTACGTGGTGCTTGGGGCGGGGCTTGATACGTTTGCTTATCGCAATCCGCATGCGGGGCTGCGGGTGTTTGAGGTGGATCATCCCGCGACGCAGGCCTGGAAGCGCGAGCAGTTGTCGGCTGCGGGCATTGCGATTCCGGCGGCTTTGACCTTTGTGCCCGTTGACTTCGAGCGGCAGACTCTGGCGGAGGGGCTTGGGCAGGCGGGATTTGATTTGAGTGCGTCGGCGTTTTTCTCCTGGCTGGGTGTGACTCCTTATCTGACGCGCGACGCCTGCATTTCGACTTTGAGTTTCGTTGCGACCATGCCTGCGGGCAGCGGGGTGGTCTTTGATTTTGCCGTTGATCCGGCGCTGCTGAATGCGGGGCAGAGACAGGCACTGGATGCGTTGTCTCAGCGCGTGGCCAAGTATGGAGAGCCATTTCAGCTGTTCTTCGATCCCAGGAAATTGCAGGACGAGTTGAAGGGGCTGGGATTTCAGCGCACAGAATTTTTACAAGGCAAGGAACTTAACGCGCGATACTTCAAGGATCGCGACGATGGGCTGCTGGTGCGCGGAGGGTTGGGACATTTGATGGGGGCTTGGGTGTGACGGCATGAAGTCACGTGCCGCATGTCCAGCGTGCGATACAATCCCTTGTCTTGCCAACGTTATTTTGCCAAGGAAACCTCATGCCTGCTCGGAAGCGTGCTGTCATCCTCTCGATTCTTGCGATTGTTGCCATCATGGGCGCGGTTTGCCCGGCTGGGGCGGCGACCGCTACGGTTTTCTCCGTTTCGTTTCCCAAGACCCGGAGTGACAACCCTCTCGACGGCCGCATCCTGCTGATTCTTTCCACCGATGCTTCCGACGAACCGCGCATGCAGATCAACGACACGCCGAAGACTCAGATCATCTTCGGCACTGACGTTGACGGCATGCTGCCCGGCCAGGTCCGCATCGTGGATGCATCCGCGGCGGGATATCCGATCAAGAGTCTTCGCGACGTGCCGCCGGGCGAATACTATGTGCAGGCTGTGTTGCACCGCTACGAAACTTTTCACCGTTCCGACGGGCACACGGTGAAGCTGCCGATGGATCGGGGCGAGGGTCAGCATTGGAATCTCGCTCCGGGCAATCTCTATTCCATTCCTCGCAAGGTTACGGTTAGCGCAACCTCTGGCAGCATCCAGATCGTGCTCGATCAGGAAATTCCGCCCATCACTCCTCCGCAGGACACGAAATATATCCGCCACCTGAAGATTCAGAGCGAGTTGCTCACTCGATTCTGGGGGCGGCCCATGTATTTGAGCGCGAACGTGCTGGTGCCGGAAGGATTCGACACACATCCCGAGGTTCACTACCCGGTAATTATTTCCGAGGATCACTTCAATGCCGACTTTGCCGGATTTCGCACCGAGCCGCCTGATCCGAATTTGAAGCCGGACTATAGCGAGCGCTTCCACATTTCCGGCTACAACCGAATCCAGCAGCAGGAGGCGTACAAGTTTTATCAGCAGTGGACGGCTCCCGGATTTCCCCGCATCCTCATCGCGGAAATCAATCACGCGAACCCGTATTACGACGATTCTTATGCCGTGAACTCCGCTAACCTCGGCCCTTACGGTGATGCCATTGAGACCGAGTTGATCCCGGCGATCGAGAAACAATTCCGCGGCATCGGGCAGGGCTGGGCGCGCTTTGCTTATGGCGGCTCGACGGGCGGATGGGAGTCGATGGCGGTGCAGATGTTTTATCCCGACCACTACAACGGAGCTTTCATCGCGTGTCCTGACCCAGTCGACTTCCGGTCGTTTATTACTGCAAATCTCTACCAAGATAAGAATGCTTTTTACATGCAGGGCGCGCACGCCAATATTCCGCAGCCCGGCATGCGCGATTATCTCGGACGCACGCTGATCACTATGCAGGGCGTAAATCAATACGAACTGGCGCTGGGATCGCGGGGCCGTTCGGGAGAGCAATTCGACATCTGGCAGGCGGTCTATAGTCCGGTCGGGAAAGACGGCTACCCGCAGCCGATTTTCGACAAAGAAACCGGCGTGATTGACCCCGCCGTCGCCGCCTATTGGAAGGAGCATTACGACCTGAGCGCGATTCTGCAGCGTGACTGGGCCACGCTAGGGCCGAAGCTGCAAGGCAAGCTCAATGTTTATGTGGGCAGCGCCGATACTTACTTTCTTACTGACGCCGTCTACTATCTCGAGGATTTTCTGAAGACCACGACGAACCCTCCCTATGGAGGAGAAGTGAAATACGGCGACCGCGCTGAACATTGCTGGAACGGCGACCCTAATCTTCCTAACTATCTTTCGCGGCTGCACTACCACACTATGTACCTGCCGAAAATTCTTGAGCGCATGGAGAAGACGGCGCCGCCGGGGGCTGATTTGAAGTCGTGGCGGTATTGAAGAGTCATGGACTTCTGTCGTTCCTCACGGTGAAGAGCCCACGGTCACGGGGCGTGTGGCTGGAGTAGGGATCCTTCGACTGCGTGATGCCATTCGCGTTGCGAATGGCATCACTCCGCTCAGGATGACAACTGAAGAATCAGGCTCTACCCTCCGTTAGTTCCCGATCCCCTGTAAAATTGAATCATCAGCTCCGGAGCCACTTCCGCATTGTCTTTTCTTGATCAACTCAATCCGCAGCAGCGCGAGGCCGTCGAAACTACTGAGGGGCCGGTGCTGATCCTCGCCGGCGCGGGGAGCGGTAAGACGCGCGTCATCACTTACCGCATTGCCTATCTGATCGAGCACATGGGAGTGATGCCGGAATCTATTCTGGCGATGACGTTCACCAACAAGGCCGCCGCCGAGATGGGGGAGCGCGTGGAAAAGCTCGTCGGCGGATTGAGCGTTGCCAAGCCCGTCATTTCGACCTTTCATTCTTTCTGCGTGCGCGTGCTGCGCCGCGATATTGAAGCTTTGCAGATTCCTTCGACGACGCCCGGCCAGCCGCCGATCGGCCACACGAAGAAGTTCGTGATCTACGACGAAAGCGACCAGCAAGCGGTGGTCAAGTCGGTGATGAAGCGGCTTGGGCTTGACGACAAGCAACTCACGCCGCGCACCGTGCTCTCGCGTATCTCGTGGGCGAAGAATCATATGCTCGATCCGCAGGAGCTTTACCTGCAGTCGGCTGATCCGAAGACCGAGAAGATCGCGCATCTGTTCGAGGAGTACCGCAAGGAGCTGCGCAAGGCCAACGCTCTGGACTTCGACGATCTTCTTCTTGAAGCGACGCGCCTGTTAAAGACCTCTGCGCCAGTGCGCGAGTATTACAACCGCCGCTTTCAATATTTGCTGATCGACGAATATCAGGACACGAACCGTCCGCAATATGAACTGATGCGCATGCTGGCCGGAACGCGGCATAACGTCTGCGCCGTCGGCGATGAAGATCAGTCGATTTATTCCTGGCGAGGGGCCGACATCCGGAACATTCTCGAATTCGAAAAAGATTTCCCCGAGGCGAAGATTATTCGTCTTGAACAGAATTACCGCTCCACGCAGAACATCCTGGAAGCGGCGTCGTCGGTGGTGGCGAACAATATTCGGCGCAAGGGCAAGAATCTTTGGACTTCGCGGCAGGGCGGGACGAAGATCGGCTACTACGAGGCTCCGGACGGCGAAAACGAAGCGCTCTTTGCCGCCGACCACATTGCGAAATATCTGCGCGAGGCGGGTCGTGCTGAAAACTCCGGCGGCGAGACTCCGCGGGCTGCCGTTCTTTACCGCACGAATTCCCAGTCGCGGCTGTTTGAAGAAGCGATGCGCCGTTATGGACTGAAATACAAAGTGGTCGGCGGGTTTTCGTTCTACGAGCGTGCGGAGATCAAAGACCTGATCTCGTATCTGAAGGTCATCCAGAACCCCGATGATTCGATTTCGTTGCTGCGCGTGATCAACACGCCTACTCGCGGCATCGGTAAAGGCACCATTGAGACGCTCGAAAGGCTTGCGCTCGAAACTGGGTTGTCACTGTGGGGCGCGATTGGAGAAGCCATTCGACGGCAACTTCTGCCGCCGCGTGCGCTGGTGGCGCTGAAGAGCTTTCAACAGTTGATTGTGGACGCGCAGGCGATGTTGTCGGGAACGTTTGCCGAGCGATTGGAAGAAGGTGTCCGAAGCGAAAGCGACTCGCAACTGTCAGAAGCGCGACAGACTTTGCAGGCCGCCGCTGACGATTCTCTCGAAGACGACGCAGCCGCCTTTGATCCTAACGAATTCGAGAACACAGCATTCGACTTCGGTGGCGCTTATGCGGGAGGCGAGAACGCCGCTGACAGTAGCGCTGGCGTCCCGCCGGCAGTTTTACAAGAGGACGCGGCTTCAATCGACTGCCGGGCCAGCCAGATGCTGGCGCTACGACCGCCGACCTGCTCAAGTTCCTGATCGATCGCACCGGCTACATCAAGCTGCTCGAAGAGGAGGATACGCCGGAAGCTTTCTCGCGCATCGAAAACCTGCGCGAACTGGTCAACGCCGCTGCTGATTCGCGCGACCGCGGGGAAACGCTCGACGAGTTCCTGGACCATGCTGCGCTCATTGCAGACACCGACGATTATGACGAGCGTTCGCAGATCACGCTGATGAGCCTGCACGCCGCCAAGGGACTGGAGTTTCCCCTGGTGTTTCTCAGCGGCCTTGAAGAGGGACTGTTTCCGCACTCGCGCACCATGCTGCAGCCCGACGACGTGGAAGAGGAGCGGCGGCTTGTGCTATGTCGGTATGACTCGCGCCATGGATCAGCTCATCCTGACGCGCGCAGTTTATCGGCGGAGATATGGCACCGACTTGCCCGAAGCGAGCGTGCCGTCAAGATTTCTGGAAGAAGTGCCAGCGCCGTTGATTGAAGAATTAGGCAGACGCGGCAGCACGGCTCGTGTGGGGACGGGCACCCCTTCGGCAAGTTCAGGGCAGGCTTTTGACCGTCCTGCGGGGCGAAGCCCTGCAGGCTACGATGCGGATGTCCACTATTCCTACGAAGATGAAGACCAGAGTGCGAGCTGGAAAGGCGGCCGCAGACGTGCCGGCGAGCCGGTCAAAAGCCCACTGCTCCGGCCAAGCCTTACAACTCGATCGAGAATATTGCCGAGTTCTTTGCCTCGCGGGGGAAGAAATTCAGCGTCCCGAAAACACCTGTCGAAGACGCCTACCGGCAAGCGCGGATTCCGCCCCGGGCAGAAGGTTCGGCATCCCAAGTATGGCGAAGGGACGGTCTACCAGCGAGAAGGAGAAGGCGAAGAAGCCAAGATTACGGTACAATTCCCTCGCTTTGGATTGAAGAAGCTGGTGGAGAAGTACGCGCAGCTGGAGCGCGCTTGAAAAGAATCTGGTAATTTTGTAATTGAGCAATTGGGTAATTTGTCGTTGATCTTCAAATTACCCAATTACAAAATTACCAAATTACTCAATTCAAGAAGGAATCATGGCAAACACAGCAACCCTGACCAAAGAAGAACGCAAGAATGCAAAACGCGCCGTCGCGCAAGAAGACGAAGGCGGAAAAACCGAAGAAGCCCCGCGATTACGCGCGCGGATCGAAGAAGCGCAAGGTGAAGAAGTTGGCTCGCGGCCAGTCGAAGCGGTAGGCGTCGCGCTCGGAATTACGGGCATGGGCGGTCGCCCATGCCCGACTCCCGCTGTCAGGAGACAACCACCTCTTGTCACCATCATCGCCGGAACCCACCGCGACCGTTCGCACCAGCGACAACCAGCTTTTGTGCTGCAAGTCGATCGACAAGCTGATCGCGGAATCCGAGGCTCCTGGACAACGGCTGCAAAAAACTCTGGGCCCCTGGTCGCTGACCGCGCTGGGCATCGGCGCGATCATCGGCTCCGGAATTTTCATCCTTACCGGCACTGCGGCCGCGGGCGAATATTTCCAGGCCCCATCTATTCTGCATGCGCAGGCGCTTGACGTAATCATCAATCTACTGCGCACCGGCAGCACGGCCGGAGCGCTGATGCACGGACGCCCGCCCGCCGGGCCATCGATTGCGATTTCGTTTTTCCTGGTCGCGATCGCCTGCAGTTTTGCCGGATTGTGCTACGCCGAGCTGGCCTCGATGATTCCCATCGCGGGCAGCGCCTATACGTACTCCTACGCGACGCTCGGCGAAATTTTTGCCTGGATCATCGGCTGGGACCTCATCCTCGAATACGTGGTCTCGAACGTCGCGGTTGCTGTTGGCTTTGCCGGCTATACGAAAGCGCAACTGGCGGTATTCGGCCTCAACTTGCCGGAAAAATTTGCCAGCCCGGTCTGGGCCGGCGGGCAATGGACGGGCGCCTATTTCAATCTCCCGGGCTTTCTCATTGTTTTCCTTCTCACGCTGCTGCTGGTGCGCGGAGTGAAGGAGTCGGCGGAGACCAATAACATCATGGTTGCGGTCAAGATCGGCGCCATCCTGACCTTCCTGGTAGTTGGTGGAATGCTGGTGAAGCCGGCGAACTGGGTGCCCTTCGCGCCTTCTGGCTTTGCCGGAATTGTTACCGGAGGGGCCATCGTTTTCTTTACCTACATCGGATTCGATTCGGTCTCGACCGCCGCGGAGGAATCGCGCAATCCGCAAAAAGATTTGCCCTTCGGCATCATCATGTCGCTGGTGGTCTGCACGGTGCTCTATGTCGGCGTTGCCGTCGTCCTGCTCGGCATGATGAAGTACACCACCTTCGTCTCCGGCGCGGCTGCCGAAGCTCCCGTGGCCTACGCGATGAAGTATCTGGGTGTGCATCCGCTGTTCCGCTCGGTCATCGTGATCGGAGCGCTGACGGGCATGATCTCTTCTTTGCTGGTGTTTCAGTACGGGCAGGCGCGCATCTGGTACGCCATGTCGCGCGACGGCTTGCTGCCGAAGCTGTTCTCCGCGGTGCACCCGAAATTTAAGACGCCGTACATTTCCACCTGGATCGCCTGTTTCGCAGTGGGAATTCCCGCAGGCCTCGTGGACATTGGAGATGCCGCCGACCTCGCCAACATCGGGACGCTGTTTGCCTTCGTTCTGGTTTCGCTGGGAGTGATCATCCTGCGCCGCAGGCAGCCCGATCGCAAGCGCGCGTTCCGAGTCCCGTTTGTGCCGTGGTTCCCGCTGATTTCGGTGCTTTTCTGCGGCGGCCTCATGTTCGGGCTGACTATCACTACATGGATTCGATTCGTGCTCTGGCTGACGGTTGGCATGGTGCTTTTTCTCTCTTGGGGCAGGTACTGGAGTGAGTTCGCTAGCGAAGATTTCAAGGGACTGTTGTCCGACGAGAAGAAGCTTGAGGCCGGTATGCTTCCGCAGCAGAGGATAATTTACAAAGCTCAGCGAAAAAGCCCCGGTGTGGCGTGGCTACTATGTTATTTCTTGGGTGTCTTCGGTGCGCACCATTATTATATGAAGAGCTGGGTTCGTGGAGTGATCTACACGGTTGTCGGCGGCGCTTACTTAATTTTGCTATGGCCGCACTTGGTCTCGTTGTGGCAAACGGGATGGTGGCTGCTAGCCGCACTTCTTGTTTTCTGCAATCCGGCGTCCCTTGTGGCGTTTGTGGAGCTTTTCTGGGTTGTGAAGCGCTCGGAAGAATATAACCTACAAACGGCCCAGCGGATTTTGGCGTCATAAAGCCGCAGACACGCGTCTCCGCGGTGCTAAGCTCTCCTCGCAAATATTTAAACAAGACTCTACAATTAAGAAGTGACTTCCTCCGCACTCGATCGGCCGCCGAATAGTTTTCTGCGCCTTCTTCCCAAGGCTGAGTTGCATCTGCATCTCGAGGGCGCGATCGAGCCGGTCACGCTGCTTGAACTGCGGCAGCGCCATGGCGAACGCGCCACCCGGGCCGAGATCGACGCACTTTACCGCTATGAAGATTTTCCTGGCTTTCTGCTTGCCTTCAAGAACATCACCGAGCACCTGCGAACTGCCGACGATTACGAACTGATCACCTACCGCCTGATGCAGCGGCTGAAAGAAGAAAACGTGCTGCATGCCGAGGTCTACGTTTCGGTCGGAGTCTGCCTGTGGCGAAAGCAGGATTTCGCTGCCATCTTCGAAGGCCTGGATCGTGGCCGCGCCCGCGGCGCGCGCGATTTCGGCGTCTCGCTGCTTTGGATTTTCGATGCTGTGCGGCAGTTCGGCGCCGAGGCCGCGCAGAAAGTCTTCGAGCTTGCGGTGCGCTATCACGACCGCGACGTTGTCGGCATTGGCATTGGCGGCGACGAGCAGAAAGCTCCGCCTGAGCTTTTTCGCGACGCCTACGCCTGGTCGGCGGACCATGGCTTGCGGCTTACCGCGCACGCCGGCGAGACTGGGCCGCCGGAATCCATTTGGGGCGCGCTCAACCTGCGCGTCGAGCGCATCGGGCACGGGCTTACTGCCTTCCATGATCCCGATCTGGTCGAAGAGCTTGCCCAGCGGCAGGTTCCGGTCGAGATTTGCCTCACCAGCAACTTTCGCACGGGTCTTTGCCCCAATCTGGCCGATCATCCGGTGAAGAATTATTTCGACCACGGCGTGATGATCACGCTCAACAGCGACGATCCGGCCATGTTTGGCACAACGCTGGCGCGCGAATATCAACTTGCCCAGCAAATCTTCGGATTCACCGACGAGCACCTGCGCGAACTGGCACGCAATTCGTTTGAAGCGTCATTTCTGCCGGCAGAAAAGAAGCTGGAGTTTCTGAATCTGTTCGACGCCGCAGCCGCGAGGTGACCATGGCGGTCAAGAGCATCCTGCAACTTGGCGATCCGCGCCTGCGGGAAATCGCACTGCCGGTTGAGGATCCCTCGGCTCCCGAAGTCGCTGCGCTAGTGAACGACCTTGCCGATACGCTTGCCTACTGGCGCGCCACCACCGGATACGGCCGGGGAATTGCCGCGCCGCAACTCGGCGTGCGCCTGCGCGTCATCTTCCTGCAGCTGCCCGGAGAGAAGCCGTGGCCGCTGATTAATCCGGAAATCGTTGAACGCAGCGAGGAGAAGATCGTCGTCTGGGACGCCTGCCTCAGCTTCCTCTCTATTTTCATGCAGGTCGAACGCCATCGCGAAATCACGGTGCGTTATCAGGATATGAATGGGCGAAACCCACGAACTTGCCGCCGGCGACGATCGCAATCTTTCCGAACTGCTGCAGCACGAAATCGATCACCTGGATGGCATTCTGGCCGTCGACCGCATCATCGACATCAAGACGCTTTGCACCCGCGAAGAATTCGAAAAACGATATCGCCAGAGCAGCCCGTACGCCGTTGCCCAGCTACAATCAAGAGTTGAGAGATTCTCGATTGAGGAGTGACTGGCCAGTGATCAGTTGCACTGATCACTCGCCACTGACCACTGTGCCCCTCCACATCGGCATCGTCGCTTGCAGCGCGGAAGGCGCCGCGCTGTGCTACCGCACTATCTGTGTTGAAGGCGCGGAGCTGCTTGGCCCTTACGGCCATCCGGAAGTTTCCATGCACGGCCACAACTTCGCTGACTATGTGAAGTGCATTGATGCCAACGACTGGGCAGGTGTGGCCGAACTGATGCTTTCGTCGGCGGAGAAGCTGGCAAAAACTGGAGCGGACTTTCTGATTGCGCCCGGTCAACACCGTGCATCAGGCCTTCGATCTGGTGGAGCACCGTTCGCCGCGGCCCTGGCTGCACATTGCGGTCGAGGTTGCGAACGAAGCGAAGCGTCACGGCTACAAGCGCCTGGGAATTCTGGGAACCCGCGCGCTGATGGAGGGCCCGGTCTACCGCGAAAAATTGAAAGCTGCGGGCATCGAGCATCGCATTCCTGGCGCGGAGCAGCGCGAGCGCATCCATCGCATCATCTTCGACGAGCTGGTCAACGGAGTATTCTTGCCGCGCACGCAGGTTTACCTCACCGAAGTGATCCGCAGCCTGAAAGACGAGGGTTGCGACGCGGTAGTCCTGGGCTGCACGGAGATTCCATTGGTGATGACGCCGGAGCAGTCGCCGCTGCCCATGCTGGATTCCACGCGGCTGCTGGCGAGAGCAGCGCTGCGCAAGGCTGTGGAGGGTTAGAACAGCAAGAGTTCTGCATGCCAATTGCAGCGGGCCAATCCGATCATTCCAACCCTAAGCGCCATCGGCTTAAATTCCGCTGGCTTTCCGGCCCGTACGCTATCGTGCGCCTGCCTCCGGATGCCCCTGTTCCTGACTGGGCCACGAAAGGCGATTTCACTTCGGTTACTCGGACCGCCGACGAACTCTCCGTCGTCTGCCCCGCGGACAGTCTCCCGGCGGACGTGCGTTCCGAGCACCGCTGGATCTGCTTCAAGCTCGAAGGCCCGTTTCCTTTTTCGCTAACCGGAGTGCTGCTTTCCTTCATCGAGCCGCTGTCGGACGAACGGCATCCCCATCTTTGCCATCTCGACCTACGACACGGATTACGTTCTGGTGCAGGAAGAATTCGCGGGGATTGCTCAGCAAGCTCTTCATGAGGCTGGCCACGAACTGTGGCCGCGCGACGAATCCTGGCGCAAGTTGATCGAATAGGCTCTCAGCCCGCAGCGCATTGGTGCCGTTCGCCCCGCTAAATTCGCCGAACGCTGTTGCCAAGCCTGCACTTATCCTGCATCCATGCTGTAATAAGGAATTAGCTCAACCCATGCCGTCTGCCATCACAACCCTGCGCCGCCGCGCCAAGGCGCTCCACCGCAACCTGCGCGGAGCCGCCATGGCTGCGCGTGCGCTGGCTTCGACCGACCATCCCCTGCTGGCGCACATCATTCCGGTGCGGCGCTGCAATCTGGCTTGCACCTACTGCAACGAGTTCGACGATTTTTCGAAGCCCGTGCCGACGGAAGAAATGTTCCGCCGCATCGACAAGCTGGGCGCGCTGGGCACGGCGGTCGTCACGATTTCCGGCGGCGAGCCGCTGCTGCATCCTGAACTCGATGATGTGATCCGCCGCATTCGCGCGAACGGCATGATTGCCGGACTGATCACGAACGGATATTTTCTGGTGGCGGAACGCATTCAGCGGCTGAACCGCGCCGGCCTCGAGTGGCTGCAGATCTCGATCGACAACGTGAATCCCGATGAAGTTTCGAAGAAAAGTCTGAAGGTGCTCGACAAGAAGCTGCAATTGCTGGCCGAACACGCCGAGTTTCACGTGAACATCAATTCCGTCGTCGGCGGCGGCATTTCGAATCCGCAGGACGCGCTGACTATCGGCAAGCGCGCCGTCGCACTCGGTTTCAGTTCGACCATCGGAATCATTCACGATGGCAGTGGACAAGTGCAGCCGCTAAACGAAGAAGAGCGCGGCATCTACGATGAAATGAAGTCGTGGGAGAAGCGCAGCTTCACCCGCATCAACGCCTTCCAGGACAACATTGCGCAGGGTTTGCCGAACGAATGGCGCTGCCGCGCCGGCGCGCGTTATCTCTACATTTGCGAAGACGGGCTGGTGCACTACTGCTCGCAGCAGCGCGGCTATCCCGGAGTGCCGCTCGCAACCTACACGCGCGACGACATGCGCCGCGAATATCTCACGGAAAAAGGCTGCGCGCCGCATTGCACGGTTTCCTGCGTGCATCAGGTGTCGATCTTCGACGGCTGGCGCGCGCCGCAGCATCCTGCGCAGAACGTGTCTTCACCAGACACGGCACGAAGCACGGAACTCATCCAGATCGGGCATTAGCCCGAAGATCACTCCAGAGTTATTTCTTCGGCTGCGCACTCGGCGGCACAATGTTATTCAACCGCAAATACTGGCAGCCGCAGCGTAATGGTCAGCCCATCCGCCGGCCAGGATCAGGTCGGCCAGGGCGCGGGGGCCTTGGCGTCCAGGAAAGAGTTCAATGTTGTCGCCCAGCTTGGAGTCGTCCATCTTACCGAGCGCGTCGGCGCAAAAGTCGTACGAAGCCGTGGCTGCGGCGAGCAGCTTGTCTTTGGAATCGCTTTCCTTGGCTTCCTCGACTTTGGGTGCGGCGACGTCGGCTGCTTTGGCGCAAAGGCCGTTGTTGAAGCCCACGATGTGAACGACGAGGTGCGCGAAACTCATCTGATCGGGTGTGGGCTTGTAGCTGAATTTATCGGCGGGCATGGCGGTAATGGCGCCGAGGGTATTGTTCCGCGAGCGTGTCAGCAGCAGGCGCAGACCAGTCGTCACCGGATCCTTCACCGGCGCGGAAGCTTGCGGAGCCGCCGAGGACGGCGGGGCCATGGTTTGAGCTTGTAGAGAACCGAGACAGGCACATGCGAAAGATTGTGACCAGAACGAGTTTCATTTCAAGTCTCCTTAACGTCTGTTAGACGTTCGAGCACGATCGATGTCACTCCGCGCGGCTAGCGGGCTGCCAGGGCCGAGACACCGAGCTTCCAGAACAAATACCATCCTGCGACGATTGCAATTGCGGTGGAGCGTTTCACTTTGCTATTGCAGGAAAACCCGATGCCCATCAGCACAATACTCCAGAGGACAATGACATCAAGGCCGGAAGCCATGCCGTAGAGGAATTTGCTGCCCGAACGGTCCATAAAGTACGCCGGATTCGTGGCCACGGGGTTGTTCACGTTGAAGCCTTCGGGGTCGACTCCGGCAAACATCGAGATCGTACCCAAAATCGAACCGATGATGCCGGGCAGGCTGGCGTAGAAAATAATGGCGTACGCCGTCTTAAAAGAAACATCGGCGCCGGCGCCGAACTTGAAAGTTGCCCACAGCACCCCGGTGGTGATCGCAAGAAATAAAAGGATGGTCACGGGGATTCCATAGGACAAGTAGCGAACCAAAGCGTCGGTAAAGCTAAGTTGCTTTGCCTGATCCTCGGGCGAGAGCTTGTCGAACTGGTCGGCGCGCGAGGAATGCGCAATTTCATTCCTGTTGATCTGGTCAAAGCCGATCTGACGGTCCATCGAGTAGACAAAAATCAGCGCGAAGATGGAGATCAGCAGCCAGGGACCCCACCACGACGCGTTGCGCCGCAGGTCGGTGAAAGTCTTCGAGGGCGCAATGAACGTGTCGAGGATACGCGCGCCTTCCGAAAGTGAGCCGGGTTCGGGCGCAGGTGGGGGTGTGGGTACAGGTGAGAGCGGAGCAGCAGCCATATTCTAGCCTCCTGCTGAATGCCAAGGAATTCTATCCGGGAGCAGGCTCGGAGACAAGCGAGAGCCTCGGGCGCACGATTAAGATGAACCCATGCAGAATGTGACGCCGGTCGCAATTGCGGCGCTGGCGCTGGAACTGGTTCCGGCGGTTTTGTTCGGCTTGGCCGCGGAACGCGTGGCGCGCGCCGTGGGACGCTGGCCAGTCACCGTGCGCCTGCTTCTTCCGGCGTTGCTGGTTGCGCCCTATGGGATGGTTTCGATCTCCGCGCACATGTTCCGCTGGGTCTGGTTTGGGCTCTTTGCGGCGCTACCCGTGGTGATTGCGTTGTTGCTTCTGCGGGCTGCGGCGGCGGACCCCGCTACTGCCGATAAAGAGCAGCGTGGTAACTGGCGCGACGCACTGATTCTGCTGGTCCTGGGCCTGGCCGTCGACTTGCGCTGGTTTGACCGCGCCTGGCCGCCCGGGCTGCGAGCCTTGAACGAACTGCTTCTGGTGGATGCGGGTTTGTACGGATTCCTCGCGATCCGGCAGCTCAGCGGAACCGGCTTCGATTTCCACCTGAAATGGAGCGACTGGAAAACCGGCCTGCGGGAGCTAGTCTTCTTCACTCCCATCGTGCTGGCGCTGGGACTGGCGCTGGGGTTTATCCATCCGCATCGAAACCTGCCGGGAGTTGGCAGCGCGCTGCTGCGCTGGGTTGCGATATTTTTCTTTACCGCTGTGCCCGAAGAACTCTTCTTTCGCGCCTGGGTGCAGAACCTGCTGGAGCGGCGCGTGGGACGGCGAGCGGCGCTGGTGATCGCGTCGGTGCTGTTCGGGCTCTCGCACTTCAATAAGCGGTCGGCACACTTCAATTGGCGCTATGTGCTGCTGGCGACGATCGCGGGAATTTTCTACGGGCGCGCGTGGCGGGAGAATCGGCGGGTGCCGGCCTCGACGATTACTCATGCCAGCGTGGATTGGTTGTGGGGGTTGTGGTTTTAGGGGACCGGGTGCGGCCCACATTAGATGGGCTGGCTGGTGAAATCGTGATTTCTCAACAGCTACGATGGACTGACTCACCTTGAAAAGGTTTGTGTCGTTTCCGCAAGCCACTCAGCCTTCACTTCCTTCAGCTTAAGATGCTTCTGTGCGAACTGAGCCATCCGCAGTTGGCCATCAAGGGTCAGCATCGCATCCGTGTTCCGCGATTCCGCTTGCCCCGTTTGCCCGAAGTCCAACCATAAGCCACCGGGCCAACACCGCGCTGTTCCGGACTCCAACCCGCAATGAGACACGTCGTTGTCGATCCAGCCCACCTTGTGATTGCCAGCGTCAGCCGCCCGGGTCAGATCGAGATTGACGTGCTGTAATAACCATTGGCCAGCGCAAAACTGAAATTCAGGCGGACGGATGGATTCGTCGTTAGGCGATTGCCAATCAATCGCGCCGTCAAGAACGATGGAAGCCGCCCCGGCCCGGGCGAGCGCCCATGCGAAGCGCAGCAAGTCGGTATCGTTGCTGGGACCATGGATCGCTGAGTGTGAGAAGACGATACCAGGCAGTGGTTCGCTGCCGTCGGGAATAAAGAGTGTGGCTTTCACTTCGCTGTTGGGCTCAACTATAGTAACGCGCTGAATGCTGATGCCCTGGCTGCGTCCAACCTGGGAGGTGCCGCTGAACCTGCACGTATGGAGAGTCTGAGCGGTGCAGGCCGCGAGCAGGCCGAGGATTACGATACACGGCGTGATCATCCGACTCATGGCAGGCCTCCATTCGGGCCGGTGTGTCAATCATTTTCGCCGAACGGTCAGAATGCTCTTCAAATGATAACTGTCGAAACCAGGCGATTGCACGAGAAATCTCTGGCATTCGCACCCGGTCCACCTACCGAGCCGGCTGCGTACCCTGATAGCGCAAATATCCCAAACCAACCCGCAAGTGGTGATGCAGCGCATCCGGTACGCAGATGGCGAAGCAGAGGCCGAGCAGTCCCTGGGCCAGGCCGAGCGCCCAGAGGTTGCGATAGCGGCGGAACAGCGCGCATGAGAGGATGCCCCAGACCAGCGTAGCTGCGGTGAGCACGAGGTTGGGCAGGTGCGCTGCGGCAAAGAGTGTTCCGGCGAGCGCCACAGCAGCGGCTTCATTCGAGAGAAGGCGGAGCAGGCGGTCCATGAAATAGTCCTGCAGAAGAAACTGCTGATAAATGGTCCAGAGCACGTAGCCGGAGACGTGGGCGAAATCGGCTTTGTAGAGCGGATGCAGCGTGCCGATTCTCGCGGCGGCGAACGTACTCAGGGCAGCAAGCGCGATGGCGGCGGGCAGGATCCAGAGTGACGGGACTAGGCCGCGCCATCCCAGGCCCAGTTCATCGCGGCTTTGGCGGCGTGCAAGGACTACCGACAATGTAAACAGCAGGGCGATCGGTGAGAGGAAGCGCTGCAGGTGCTCCGGCGTCCAGATGATGCCGACTACCATTCCGTAGCCGAGAATCAGTTCGGTGAGATCGCGGGCCCGGCTGGGTGGGGACATCGAAGAAGTATGGCACAGGTTCGAGGCGCTGCCCGCTTCGCTGCGCTCGGCGGGACTGCCGAAGGCGGCCGTCGCCACATTGCTCTTGCCCAAGCCATCTCTTAACTAAACTGCCACTTCCGGCGTGGCTTCGAGCAGGCTGCGGGTGTAGGGATGCTGCGGGCGCTCGGTGATCTGCGCGGTTTCGCCGACTTCCACAATCTTGCCGCGATACATCACCGCGATGCGCGTCGAAAGATAGCGCACGACCGGCATGGAGTGCGAGATGAAAAGATAAGTCAGGCCGAAGTCGCGCTGCAGTTGCGCGAGCAGGTTAACGATCTGCGCTCCGACGCTGACGTCGAGCGCGGAGACCGGTTCGTCGGCCACGATGAACTTCGGGCGCAGCGCGAGGGCGCGGGCGATGCCGATGCGCTGGCGCTGTCCTCCGCTGAATTCGTGGGGGAAACGCTGCAGGATCGATTCGTCGAGGCCGACGGCGCGCAGCAGTTCGACCACGCGAGACCGGATGCCGGCTTTCGAATTTCTCGTTCTCGTGGATAAGAAGCGGCTCGGCGATGATGTCTTCGACGCGGAAGCGGGGATCGAGCGAGGCGAAGGGATCCTGAAAGATGATCTGCATATCGCGGCGCAGGCGGCGCATTTCGCCGGGGCTGGCGGCGAGCAGGTCGCGGCCTTCGAAGCGGATGCTGCCGGAAGTAGGCTCGATGAGGCGCAGGATCAGGCGCCCGAGAGTGCTCTTGCCCGAGCCCGATTCGCCGACCAGGCCGAGAGTTTCGCCGGCGTGAATGTCGAGCGAGACATCGTCGACGGCGCGCACTTCGCTTCCGCCCCTGGACTTTCCTCCCAGCACAGATTCGCCTTGCGGATAAATCTTGGTGAGATTGCGGATTTCGACCAGAGGCATGGTTTATTCCAGATTCTAGAATATGGAATGAATTGACCTCATCCCGACGCGATCATCGGCACGGCGGCCAGCGCTGCCAGCAGCCCGACCAACCTCCAGCGGGTGAAATGTTCTTTCAGGAATAGGCGGGCCAGCAGCACAGTGACGGCGGGATACAGCGACGAGATGACGACCGCTTCGTCCAGGCGCCCGCTCTGGCTGGCGTGGACGAACAGTATGGTGCCGAGGGAATCGATGCAGCCGGTGAGGATGCCCCAGCGCACGCCGGCTGCGGTGATGTCGCGAAAATTCCTTTGCATGCAGGACGATCAGCGAGGTGACGATCAAGCCGCCGGTTCGGGTCAACGCCGCGATCCACAAGGCCGAACCGTCGCCGGCCTGGCGGACGCACAGATAGAAGCTGGCGAAGCCGATGCCGGCGAGCACCGCCAGCCCGATGCCTTCAGGCTTGTTGCCATCTTCGGCGCGCGTGATCAGCCAGAGTCCAACCGCGGCGATGAAGAAGCCGAGGAGGGGAATCCTGCCGGGCACACCTTCGGTGAACATGGAGAAAACCGCCGGGATCGCCGCACTGAGCACGGCGGCGACCGGCGCGGTCAGTCCCATTCTTCCCGAAGAAAGCGCGCGATAGAAGATTGCCAACGCTGCGCCACCAGAGATGCCGCCGGCCAGCACCCAGGCTACGCTTCGTGCCGAAGGGAACGGAGCATGAGTGCCGGCAGCCAGCGTGCCCACCACGAGCAGGCCGCCCAGGTTCACGACGACCGTGAACAGGAAGGCGTTGGCGCGGCGGGTGGCGTAGCCACCGAGAAAATCGCTGGTGCCCCAGGCCAGGACTGCGCCATGCCGTAAGCGGCGGTGGTGAATTGGGGCGCGGCGGACATGTCCGACGAGGGTAACATGGGCTGCTGAATCCCACCTTCGGCCTCGCTCAGGGCAGGCTTTCTTGCAAAGAACGCGAGAAATGGGGCACCCAACTGTTATTTTCTGATCTTTCCAGGCCTCGAATCAGTCTCCGCCAGGCTACAATCTGCTGTATCCGGGACGTTTTGGATGGTAAACTTCTAGGAGCTTTCCGACCGCGAAGCCCAGGGTCTAACAGAAAGAGACAACGTTCCAAGAGACATCTTTTGATCGAACTGGCACCTTCGATTCTTTCGGCGGACTTTGCCCGTCTGGGCGAACAGGTGCGCGCCGCCGAGGAAGGTGGCGCGAGCGTCATCCATGTGGATATTATGGATGGGCATTTCGTCCCCAATCTCACGATTGGGCCGCCGGTGGTGAAGTCGCTGCGCCAGGTGACCGATCTGCCGCTCGATTGCCATCTGATGATCGAGAATCCGGACGAATTCATTCCGGCGTTTGCCGAGGCTGGCGCGGATTGGATTTCAGTGCATCAGGAAGCTTGCCGGCATCTGAACCGCACGCTGCATCTGATCAAGAGCCACGATTGCATGGCGGGGGTGGTGATTAATCCGGCTACCCCGGTCGATACACTGACTGAAGTGCTCGATATTGTGGAGTATGTGCTGGTGATGTCGGTGAATCCGGGCTTTGGGGCACAGAAGTTTATTCCTTCTACTTTGCACAAAATGCGGCAATTAGCTGAGATTCGCAGCCAACGCCGGCTGACTTACCGCATCGAAGTGGATGGCGGCGTGGGGCACGACACGGTGGGCGATGTGGTGCGCGCGGGCGGAGAAATTCTGGTGGCGGGCAACGCCGTGTTCGGTAGTGGTGATCCAAAAGATGACCCAAAGAAGAATGCTGAGGGGCTGCTGAAGGCAGCAACGGAAGCGGCGCTGTTGAAAGTCGTAGTAGCGGCTCAGTCCGACAATAATCTGATTCGAGGTCTTATGTCACGTCGATTCTCATTGATTGCGGTGCTCGCCATTTTGCTGGCGCTCACTGTCGGTTGCACCAATAAGAAAAGCGTCAATCCGCTGGCCAACGTGGGGATCGAAGCAGCCCGATAAGGTGCTGTTCGACAAGGCCATGGACGCGATGAAGCACAACCGCTTCGACGTGGCGCGCATGACGCTGCAGACCTTGATCATTACTTATCCGGACTCGGAATATATTGCCCGGGCGAAGCTGGCGGTGGGCGATTCCTGGTACGCCGAGGGCGGGACCGCTTCTCTGGAGCAGGCCGAACAGGAATACCGCGACTTCGAGACCTTCTTTCCCAACATGCCGGAAGCGGCCGAGGCGCAGTTGAAGATCGCCAACATCCAGTACCAGCAGATGGAGAAGTCGGACCGCGACTACACCCACGCCAAGCGGGCGGAGGATGAGTACCGCAACCTGATCATGCAGTATCCGGATAACCCGAAACTGGTGAAAGAAGGCAAGGAGCGGCTGCTGGAAGTGCAGGAAGTGCTGGCCGATCGAGAGTTCGAGATTGGAAAGTTCTACTACGATCGCGGGTCGTATCCGGCGTCGATTGCGCGGCTGCAGTCCCTGGTGGATAAATATCCGCTGTACAGCAAAGCCGATGAGGCGCTGTTTCTGCTGGGCCAGAACTATGAAGGGCAGATCGCGCAGCTGCGGACCAGGCCAACTTGCAGGGGTTCAACACTCCGCCGGGCTGCGTTGGGGAAGCCGCGAAAGGCAGCTACATTTCGGCGCTGACCAAGGATGCGTCGGCGGCGTATTCGCAGATCATTACGCGGTACCCGTTGATGGAACGCGAGGATGACGCAAAGAAGCGGCTGGCGGCACTGCATCAGCCGATTCCGCGACCGACGAAGGCAGCGGTGGCGCAGAACAAGGCCGAAGAAGAAAGCCGGGTCGGAGGCCAAGACGCTGGACCGCCTCATGACCGTGGTAAAGAAGGGGCCCGACGTGACGGCGGCGTCGAAAGTGGGCGAGCCGACTTTAGTGGACCCGACTCCGGTCGCGGCCAAGCAGGTGACGCAGCGACCACCATGCGGCAGGCGATGGGTCTTCCCGCCGGCGAACATGGTCTGAGCAGCGAAATCGTGAAGACGAATGGACCTCCGGGAGCGAACGAGCCCGCTCCGCGTTCCGATGCGCCTGCGGTGGCGAACGCCGATCCTTTTGCCCGTCCGAATAGCGCGACTGCAGCCGATCCGAACGAACTCAAGCCAGCCGCGGCGCCCGATCCGAATGAGTTGAAGCCGGATCCGAATGAATTGAAGCCGACGGAAAGTCAAAGCGCCGTCGCGAACGAAGTCCCGGCGCCTGCGCCAACCCAGATCAACGAGATCCAGCAGCCGGCAGCTTCTCCAGCAGCAGCGGCAGCCGCTGCCAGTTCCAGTTCCACGCTGGCCAGCGACAAGGATATTTCAAGCAGCAAGAAGAAGAAAAAGAAGGGATTGAAGAAGTCATCCCCTCGTTCTAAAAGCGGTTGTCGACCTCACTTCCCGCTTTTGACCGCCCGCAGGACCGCCTCCCAGACGCGGTAGGCGCTGACCACTAGTAACCTGGTAACATGCCGTCCGATCATTGACTTACGTCAACGGTCAGGTTACCTTCGCGTTATCTCCCCTCATCAGAGGAATTCCTTTGGCCCGGAAGATACTGCTCGCCGACGACAGCGTGACCGCCCAGAACATGGGCCGCAAAATCCTCGCAGATGCGGGGTATGAGGTGATTGCCGTCAACAACGGCTCCGCCGCGCTGAAGAAAATCGCGCGAACTGAAACCCGACCTCGTCATTCTTGATGTTTACATGCCCGGCTACAGCGGGCTGGAGGTTTGCCAGCGCCTCAAGGAATCGCCGGAAACGGCGCGGATTCCGGTGCTGCTGACGGTCGGCAAGCTCGAGCCCTTCAAGCCGGAAGAGGCGCAGCGCGTGCGCGCCGAAGGCTTCATCGTCAAGCCGTTTGAAGCCAGCGAGTTGTTGGGCGCCTTGTCGAAGCTGGAAGACAAAGTTGTGCCTCGAAGCGAACCCTCCAAGCCCGGGCGCTTCGCGCGCGCGATGGCGGCGGCGGAAGAATCCGGGCGCGGCGGCCGCGACGAAGCTACGGACGCCGACAACGGATGGAAGAGCCGGATCGGCTTCCCCAAGAAAAAGACGGAGGCGGAAGAGAAGGTCGCCGACGAAGCTTCAACCGCTAGCCCCGCGGAGAAGGCTTCGAGATAAGAATAAGAATACGAATGAAGAAACGCGGCAAGAGGCGAGAAAACCGGTCGAAGCAAGCCTGGATGTGGCCGCATTGGCCCCGGCCGGCCTGCCCAAGGATGTAACGCCCGAAGAAGTTGCCGCCATCGCCGCCGCAGCCGCGCAGATGCAGATGGTCGCCTCCGCGATCAGGCAAGAGCATCAGGCTTCTGCGACTGGCAATACGGATGCCCAGAGTACTGCGATCGCGAGCCAGCCAAGCTTGGAGCGGGCTCCTGATCGAACAGAAAGCAATCTAGCGTCCGCCGCTGAGGTTTCGCGTGACGCCGCCCCTGCGGTCAGCAACCGAAGCGAAGCTCGAAACGCCGGCAGAAAACAAGAAAGAAGAAAGCAAAGCCGACCGACACAGCTAGTGAGCCTGCTGCGGTTGAAACACACCGTCGCCGGAAGGGCGATGTTAGTCCCGATGTTCGGCCGCCGGATGTTCGCACCGAAGAAGCGCAGGACGTGCCCGTGACCATGGCGGCGACCGCCGAATCGGTGGTGGCGGCGAGCGTGGGAGGATCGCGATGGACGGCGGTCTCGGTGGCCCTGGAAGGCAGCGAGTCCGCGATTTCGCTGGATCAGGAAATGCAGAAGGCCTATGCGGCAGTTGCGGCTGCCGGCTCCGCCAGCGTTGCTGCGATTCCGCAGTCAGCGGCCGCGCCCGCCATAGCAGAAACTCCCGCGACAATTTCCAATTCGGCACCTGAGCCAGTTCCGGAACCTGTTCCTGCCAGAGACATTGCTTCGGTGGAAGCGGTACCAGTCGGGCCGGTCGCGCAATCAGAGCCGAGCCGCAACCTCCATCGCGGCTGTGAATGCTCCGGTCGAGGTGTCCGCGGGGGCGTCTACAACCGCAACATCCTCTCAGTCGAGGCAAGAGCCGGCGCAGGATTTCAAGCCTCAGCCGGAACCCTCGATAGCCGAGGCAATCGCCGTACCACGCAGGGAAGAAGCAGTTGAAAACCCGGCGGCCGAAACCGTGCCCGAGCCAAAACTCGACTCTGAAACTGTGAAGAATACTGCAGCCGCATGGGCGACCTGGCGTCAAGTCCACGACAGCAGCCAGGGCAACGAAGTAGCAGAAACCCAAACCAAAGAAAAAGCCGAAGCCAAAGAAAAAGACAAAGAAGTTGACCAGCCCCAGTCAGCGCCGCCCGACACTGCCGCCCGGGCAGTGGCCGCAGGCGCCGAACAGCTTTTGCAGGAAGCCGCTGCTGCAGCCCCCGAAGGCGACCAGAGCAACGTCGCCAGCATCGTCGACAGCGTCCTGGCCGATCTCCGCCCCAAGCTCATGGAAGAGATCAACCGGAAAATGTCGAAAAAGAAGTAGGAATCCGGCTCCTTCGCGATCGCTCCCGTCACATTCCTTATCTTCGACGTCAAGCCCACCCCTCCACCCGTTTGACCCTTCTTTTCTTGCGCCTGTAAGATCAAAAGTTCTAACTACAGAAAGCACAGAGGGCGCACTGAGGAAGCGCAGATCTACCCAGTGATCCTCAGTGTCCCCTGTGGTTAAGGTTTTAGCCGCCAGCTGATCGGCTGATAGCACCCACCCATGCCGCACGAATTGCCCAAATCTTACGAGCCGGGCGCGATTGAGACGCGCTGGGCCGAGTACTGGATCAAAGAAAAACTTTTCTCCGTGCCCACGCCGCCTGAAGGAGAAACTCGTCCCGTCTTCACGCTGCTGTTGCCCCCGCCGAATGTGACCGGCCGCCTGCACATGGGCCACATGCTCAACCAGACGCAGATGGATATCATCGTGCGCTGGCATCGCATGCGCGGCTTCATCACCCTGTGGCTTCCGGGGACGGACCACGCCGGCATCGCTACGCAAATGATGGTCGAGCGGCAACTCGCCAAAGAAGGCAAGAAGCGCCGCGACCTGGGCCGCGAAAAATTCATCGAGCGCGTGTGGGAGTGGAAGAAACTCTACGGCGGCGCGATCCTCGACCAGATGAAGCGCCTGGGCGCTTCGGTCGACTGGGACCGCGAATACTTCACCATGGACGAGAAACTTTCGCGCGCGGTGCGCGAAGTCTTCGTCCGGCTGTATGAAGAAGGGCTGATTTATCGCGGCAAGTACATCGTGAACTGGTGTCCGCGCTGCGAGACGGCAATCTCCGATCTCGAAGTGAAGCACGAAGAAGTCGCCGGGAAGTTGTGGGAGATTCGCTATCCGGTCGTCGGGCACGGACGAGTTCATCACCGTGGCGACCACGCGGCCAGAGACCATGCTGGGCGACGTAGCCATTGCAGTGAACGAAAAAGACGAGCGCTACACGCATCTTCACGGCAAGAAGGCTCTGCTGCCGCTGATGAATCGCGAGATTCCGATCATCACCGACGAGCTGGCGCAGCCCGAGTTCGGGACGGGCGCGGTGAAAGTAACGCCGGCGCACGATCCCAACGATTTCCAGGCGGGCAAGCGCCACAACCTGCCCCAGATCGACGTGATGGACGAGCACGCCCACATGAACCAGAACGCGGGCCGGTATGCCGGGCTCGACCGTTACGAAGCTCGAAAGATGGTGCTCGTCGACTTGCAGGCCGGCGGGTTTCTCGTCGCGGAAAAAGACTACGCGCTATCGCTCGGCAAGTGCGACCGCTGCGGAACCGTAGTCGAGCCGCGGCTGTCCGAACAATGGTTCATCAAAATCCAGCCGCTGGCTGACAAGGCAATCGAGGCCGTTGAAAGCGGCGAGATCACAATCGTTCCAGAAAACTACAAACAGATTTACCTGAACTGGATGAACAACATCTACGACTGGTGCATTTCGCGCCAGTTGTGGTGGGGCCATCGCATTCCGGCGTGGACCTGTGAAGGCTGCAAGGAAGTGATCGTCGCGCGCGAAGCTCCGGCGAAGTTGTCCGAACATGCGGCGGCAAAAAGCTTGAGCAGGTTTCCGACGTCCTCGACACCTGGTTTTCATCAGGACTGCTGCCGTTCACGACCTTGGGCTGGCCGGAGAAAACGCGCGACCTGGAAGTTTTTTATCCGACCACGCTGCTAATCACGGCTTACGAAATTCTTTTCTTCTGGGTGGCGCGCATGATCATGTTCGGCTGCCACTTCATGCAAGGGCACGGGCAGGATCCCGCGATCAAGAAGGCCAGCGGCTGGCTCGACGGAAAAGGTGGTGAAAAGAAGAACGACAGCGTGCCCTTCCGGCAGGTGTACATCCACGCTCTCGTACGCGATGCTGACCGCCAGAAGATGTCGAAGACCAAAGGCAACGTAATCGATCCCCTGGAGATCATCGACCGCTTCGGCACCGATGCGACGCGCTTCACACTGGCCGCCATGGCCGCGCCCGGCACCGACATCGCCTTCAGCGAAAGCCGCACCGAAGGCTACCGCGCCTTCGCCAACAAGATCTGGAACGCGGCAAGATTCATGTTCATGAATGTAGATCGACTCGAATGCGGCGCGGGCGCCCTCGCCCGCGAAATGTCACCAGGAGCAAAAGGTATCGCAGCATACCAGCCCGCAACGCTGGAAGACCGCTGGATTCTCTCTCGATTCAATCGCGTAACCGCCGAAGTGAATGTCGCCCTCGAAACCTACCGCTTCCACGAAGCGGCCAACCGCATCTACGATTTTTTCTGGGGAGAGTTCTGCGACTGGTATATCGAACTGATCAAGCCGCGGCTGAACTTCGAAGAAGGCGCCGACAACACCCAAGCGAACCTCGCATGCAACAATCTCATCAACTTGTTCGACGCGTCACTGCGCTTGCTGCATCCGGTGATGCCATTCATCACCGAAGAAATCTGGCAGGCCATGTATGAAGGCCGTCCGCCGCTGAAGTCGATCGCGCTGGCACCCTATCCGCAGCCCAGCGAAGAACAGTTCGATTTGAACGCTGAGACCGAGATGGCGATCCTGCAGGATCTGATCGTAAACGTGAGGAACGTCCGCGCGGAATTGAAGGTCGAGCCCAAAGTAAACGTGCCGATCGAAGTCTTTGTGCCAGAGCCCGTAATTCGCGCCATGATCGAGCAGAATCGCGGCGCGGTGGAACGGCTGGCGCACGTGGAAAAGATCACGTTTGTAAACGGCTCCCTTGCCAAGCGTGCCGGCGCGCGCAGCACCGCGCGTTTCGATGTCCATGTGGTCTACGAAAGAAAGATCGACGTCGCCGCCGAGCGCGAGCGCTTGACCAAAGAGCTGGATAAAATTGAAAAAGAGTTCGCCAACAATCAACGGCAGTTGGGCAATGAACAATTCCTGGCGAAAGCCCCCGAAAAGGTAGTCGAGGGCTTGCGCCGCCGCGCGCAGGAACTGATCAGCCTGCGTGAGAAGATAAACCGTCAATTAGACGAGTTGAAAGGCACAGACGCAAGCAGCTAGAACTGGCAACTGACAACTGGCCCATGGCCACTGCTTTATGGACTTCAACTCCCGACGAATCACCGCGATCCTGGAAAATGCGCTGCTCGAAGACCGGGCCACGCGCGATGCGACCAGCTATGCCTGCATCGATCCCAACCAACGCGCCTCGGCCACTATCCTGGCCAAGGAAGACTGCATTCTCGCCGGCATCGGCTGCGTCGGCCGCATCCTGGATGTCTACGCCGCACTCGACGGCGCAGTTACTTCTCATTACGAGGTCACCACGCACCCCGAAATTTTCGACGGCGTCCGCCTGCACAAGGGACAATCAATCGCGGTGATTCGCCACAACGCGCGCGTGATTCTCTCGTGCGAGCGCGTGATCCTGAACTTCCTGCAGCGCATGAGCGGAATCGCCACGCTGACCCGCAAGTTCGTCGACGCCGTTTCCGGCACCAAGGCCCGCATTCTCGACACCCGCAAGACCGCTCCCGGCCTGCGCGTGATCGACAAATACGCAGTGCGCTGCGGCGGCGGACAGAATCACCGGCTCGACCTCTCTGACGGAGTCCTCATTAAAAACAACCACATCGCGCTGGCCGGTGGAATCGTGCCCGCGATCGAGCGCGCGCTGCACAACCGGCGGGGTTCGCAGATCCTCGAGGTCGAAGTGCGCACTCATGAAGAATTGGAGCAGGCGCTGGCCAGCGGAGCGGAAGCAATTCTTCTCGACAATATGTCTCCGGAAGACGTGCGCCTCGCCGTCGAGCGCTGCGCGAAACTGGAACGCCGTATTCCGCTCGAGTGTTCCGGCGGCATTCGTCTGGAAAATGTGCGTGCCTACGCCGAAGCTGGCGTAGACTTCATTTCCGTCGGCCTGCTGACTCACTCGCCCCAGGCAGTCGATATGAGCCTGCGGGTCGTGCCGGCCTGGGTCATCATTTAAATCGAAAGCGACCTACCAGCCTCGCGATTGTTGTTTCCGGCGAATTCCCGCATAATCCCTGCATCAAGAAGACAGCAACAATTCGGAAGAGCCAACCTTCACGCAGAAAATCTGCCGCAAGCCCGTCGAAGGCAACGCTCGCATCGCACTCCCAGGCCACAGACGTTCGCCTGGGCCGCATCGTGCGCCTGTTGATGGAACATGCGACGGTGGTCGCGAGCGGAACCAAGATCGCACAGGAGATTTCTTCCAACCGTTCTGAGGTCTGGCGCCTGATTCAGCAGTTGCGTGGGCTAGGCGTGGATGTAGCGGGGCACCCGGCAACGGGCTACCGCCTAAGGTCGGTTCCCGATCTTCTTCTGCCCGAGATGTTGCAGCCCATGCTGCGCGGCACCATCTTCGATACTCAGCTTCATCATTTTTACAAGATCGGCTCGACCAACACCGCGGCTATGGCAGCTGCGGCGGAGGGTGCCGCCGAGGGCAGCGTGTTTCTCGCCGAAGAGCAAACTGCGGGACGAGGCCGCGGAGCGCACTCCTGGGAGTCGGCGCGCTCAACCGGAATTTACTGTTCAGTCGTGCTGCGTCCTGCGTTGCCACCATCCGAAGTGCTCGTGCTCGCACTCGCAGCAGGCTTGGCAGTCCGCGCCGCAATCGAACACGTTGACTCTCGCGTCAGCCCCGATTTGAAGTGGCCCAACGACGTTCTCATCGAGGGCAAGAAAGTATGCGGCATTCTCACCGAGATGAACGCCGAGGTCACGCGCGTGCGCTATGTGGTCGTCGGAATCGGAATCAACGTGAATCAGCAGAGTTTCCCCAAAGAATTGGAAGGCGAGGGAACGTCGCTGCGAATGGCGACCGGCAGCGAATGGTCGCGAGTGGAACTGACCGCGGCTTTGCTAAAATCGCTCGACCGGGAATATCGCCAGTTGGTCGAACAACCGGACGCGCGTCAATCGATTCTTCGGCGTTTTGCCGAGCAGTCGTCCTGGGTGCGAGGCAAACAAATTCGCGTCGAGGAGAACGGTTCGAGAATCGAAGGAACCACGGAAGGCCTGGACCAGCGCGGCTTCCTGCAATTGCGCACCGCGCAGGGACTGCAGACGGTTTTGAGCGGGACGGTAAGAGAGAAGTGAAAGACGGCCGGATCTTATAGGCGGGTTTCGAGGAGGTTCGGGAAGGGCACGGCTTCAGTTCTTAGCCTGCCCTGAGCAAGCGAAGCGCGCCGAAGGGTGCCGTCCAGGGCTCTCTGGAATTCGGGGCTTTAGCCCCTGAGGGTTACGCCCCGGTGCCAATTGCCGGGCGGCACACAATCATGCTTTTCGTTCTCGATGTCGGCAACACAAACACGGTCTTAGGAGTCTTTGCCCGCGCTGAAAAGCCGCGCCCCGGCGGAGATGCCAGCGCCGCTCCGCGCTACGAGCGCCTCGTAGCCAACTGGCGGGTCGCGACCCGGCAAGGCAGCACGGTCGACGAATACGGAGTCCTGTTCCGCAATTTGTTTTCGATGGCCAGCCTCGAGGCATCAGGCATTCACGGCATCGTGATTTCATCGGTGGTGCCGCCGCTCGACCCCGTGCTGCGCCAGGTTTGCGAGCGCTACTTCAACTCCAAGCCACTCCTGATCGAGCCGGGAATCAAAACCGGCATGCCCGTGCAATACGACAATCCCTCGGAAGTTGGCGCAGACCGCATCGTAAACGCCGTGGCTGCGTTCGAAAAGTACGGTGGCCCCTGCGTCATCGTCGATTTCGGCACGGCCACCACATTCGACTGCGTTTCCGCCAAAGGCGAGTATCTCGGCGGAGTGATTTGCCCCGGCATTGGCATTTCAGCCGACGCACTTTTTCAGCGCACCGCGCGCCTGCCCCGGGTCGAGATCCGCAAGCCCGCGCGCGTCATCGGCACCAACACCGTCGGCAGCCTGCAGTCCGGACTCTACTACGGTTATCTCGGTTTGGTCGATGGCATTCTCGAACTTCTGCTCGGCGAGTTAGGCAAAGAGACGCGCGTCATCGCCACTGGCGGACTCGGGCCGATGATCGGCACCGGATCGAAATACATCAAGACGGTCGACGATTTTCTGACTCTCGAAGGCCTGCGCATCATCTGGGAGCGGAACCAGCCAGCCCGGCCGGCGCCCAAGACCGCACAACAGGCCTCACCCAAAGCCAAGAACAGCAGCGAACGCGCCACTCCGCGCCCCGCTCGCTGAACCGCCGTGGAGAATCAATCCAATTACTTCAACTACTTCACCGAAATTGAGGAGCAATTCCTGCGCCGCCGCGGAGGCGGACTACTTCTTACCACGCTTGACTGGGCACTGATCGAAACCTGGAAAGACGCCGGCATCCCGCTCGAAGCCGCGCTGCGTGGCATCGATGCCGCCTTCGATCGCTACGATCAGCGTCCGTCGAAAACGAAAAAGGTGAACAGCCTGGCCTATTGTTCGCAGGAAGTGCTGGCCGCCGCCGAAGCCATGAAGGAAGCAGCAGTCGGCACGGCCGCCGATCAGCCGTCATCGGCCAAATCAGGCGCTGGACAGGGCTTTGAGCCCGAGGTGATCGCGGCCTTCCTGCGCCGCAATGCGGATCTTCTGGAGCGGGCGAAGCTGCCGCAAAGCGCAGGAATCTCCGTTCACGCGGTCGCCGCAGATTCCGCCACCACCCTGCGCAAGCTGGCACAGGAAACGGAGAATAGAAAAGCATCATCAAGGCTGGAAGATTTGGAGCGCCATCTCACGGTGCTGGAGGAAAAACTTTTCGCCGCGCTGCTGGCCGCCACCCCCGACGAAGAAATCGTAACCGTGCGCGCCCAGGCCGATCGCGAACTAGCCCCTTACCGCCGTAACATGGCCGCACCGCAGATCGAGCAACTGCAAAAACAATATGTCCACAAGCGCCTGCTGGAAAAATACGGCCTGCCGCGCCTCAGCTTGTTTTACATGTGACCTATGATCTTCACGGACGCCTGCAGTAACGTGGAAGAGCGGCGCTTCAGCGCCGCCGTAGAGTTCCACGATGAACGTGGGCTTTAGCCCCTCCGAGACTAAATGAACTTGATCATGATCCGTAGCTAAAAATGACCCACTCCTTCGATGCACTCATTCTCGGCGGCGGCGCAGCCGGCCTGATGTGCGCCATCGAAGCCGGCAAGCGTGGCCGCCGCGTCGCCGTGCTCGAACACGCCGACCGGCTGGGCAAGAAAATTCTGATCTCCGGCGGCGGACGCTGCAACTTCACGAACCTTCACTGCCGTCCGGAAAACTTTATTTCCTCGAATCCGCACTTCGCCAAATCAGCATTGGCCCGCTACACTCCGCAGGATTTCATCGCCCTGGTCGAAAAGCACAACATCCCCTATCACGAAAAAACTCTAGGCCAGCTTTTCTGCGACCGCTCCGCCCGTGACATCCTTGGCATGCTCGAAGCCGAATGCGAGCGAGCCGGAGTAAGCATCTTCCTGAATACAAATATCCAGAAGGTCGGACGCACCAGCGATTTCATAGCGCGCACGCCAAATGCAGAGTTCAAAGCCCCAGCGCTCGTCGTTGCCACCGGAGGCCTCTCGATCCCGAAGATTGGCGCGACATCTTTCGGCTACAACCTGGCGCGGCAGTTCGGCCTCGCCATCCGCGAGCCCTGGCCCGGACTCGTGCCGCTCACCCTGAGCAAGGAAGACTGCGACCGCTATTGCGATCTGGCAGGAGTTTCCGCCGAAGTCGTTGCCTCGTGCAACGGCCAGCAATTCCGCGAGAAGATGCTGATCACGCACCGCGGCCTGAGCGGCCCCGCAATCCTGCAAATTTCTTCCTACTGGAAACCATCGCAGCCAATCCTGATCGATCTCGCGCCCGGCGGCGAGGTTACGGCCGCATTTCGCGATCCCAACACGCCGCGAAATCTAAGCACACTTCGAACCGAATCGCGAAAGCTCCTGGCCCATCGCCTCGCCGACCGCTGGCTGGAAGCGCACGCCCCAACTTCCTGGACAAATCCTGCCCTCGCTGATTTCGAGAAACAAACGCATGCCTGGGCGATCACTCCAACTGGAACAGAAGGCTACGAAAAAGCCGAAGTAACCGCTGGCGGCGTCGACACCAACGAACTCTCCGCCAAAACAATGGAAGCCAGAAAAGTTCCCGGCCTGTTCTTCATCGGCGAAGTAGTCGACGTGACCGGCCATCTCGGCGGCTTCAACTTCCAGTGGGCCTGGGCGTCAAGCGCCGCCGCTGGACGCGCCCTGTGACTCCCCACACTGTTTAATCGTTCGAGCTCATGCACAAAGTTCTCCTTCTCCCATCTCTCCTTTATCATTACCGCCATGCCAAGAAAACTTCGCTGGGGAGTTCTCAGCACCGCTTCGATCGGTCTCCGGAAAGTCATCCCCGCCATGCAACAGGGGGAATACTCGAGCGTAGTAGCCATCGCGTCCCGCGATCTCGCGAAAGCGAAGCAGGCCGCGGCCGCCCACGGCATTCCCACCGCTTACGGCTCCTACGAAGAACTTCTCGCCGACCCCAACATCGACGCCATCTACAATCCTCTCCCCAACCAGCTTCACGTTCCCTGGACAATAAAATCCGCCGAGGCCGGCAAACATGTTCTCTGCGAAAAACCTCTCAGCCTAACGGAAGCGGAAGCCAAATCTCTCCTCGCCGTCCGCGCCCGCACCGGAGTCAAGATCGGCGAAGCCTTCATGATCCGCAGCCATCCCCAGTGGCTGCGCCTCCGCGAACTTATCAACCAGGGCCGCGTCGGTGAACTCCGCTCCGTCGTTGGATTCTTCAGCTTCTTCAACCTCGACCCAGCCAACATCCGCAACCAGGTGGAATCCGGCGGCGGCGCGCTCATGGACATCGGCTGCTACTTAATCCATGCCTCGCGTTACGCCTTCGCGCAGGAACCCACGCGCGTCGTGGCCCGCATCGAGCGCGATCCCAGGATGCACACCGACCGCCTCACCTCAGCGATTCTCGACTTCCCCGCCGGCCAAGCCATCTTCACCTGCAGCACGCAGCTAGTCCCCTACCAGCGAGTCCAGTTCCTCGGCACCCGCGGACGCATCGAGATCGAAATCCCCTTCAACGCGCCAATTGACCGCCCCACGCGCCTCTTCATCGACGACGGCACCGACCTATCCGGCGGTGGCATCACCACCGAAACCTTCCCTATCTGCAATCAATACACCCTGCAGGGCGATGCTTTCTCCAGAGCGGTTCTGGAAAATACCGAAGTCCCCGTCCCCCTCGAAGACGCCATCAAGAACATGGCAGTAATCGATGCCATCGTTGACTCCGCTAATTCAGGCGAATGGGCACCGGTGCCGTAGAATCAACTCTTGCCTAGACATTGAAGAGCCGATCGACGACGGAGCGAACGCGTCCACTGCACCGCTAGCGCTTTTCCGTCGTGGAACGCTCTTACCCCTTGGACGGCGTTCGGTTCACCGGCTGCTGCTGTCTCAGCTGCAATTGCTGCGTCTGCTGTTGATGTTTCTGCTGCAACTGCTGCGTCTGTTGCTGGTGCTGCTGCTCCACTTGCTGCTTCTGCGTGTCATTCGCTTTCTGTTTATCCAGATTCAGGTGCTCCTGGTCCTGCTGCTGCTGGAGTTTGTCCCGCTCTCCTTGCTGCTTCGTGATTTGTTTTTGCTGCTGTTGCTGGTACTTCTTGTCCAGCTTCGGATTGCCCGTATTCGAAGCAGCCGGTGCCAGAGCCGGAAGGTCGTGCGGATGGACGGCCGCGCTGGTTTGAGCAGATCCGGTTCGAGCAGATCCGGGTTGCGACGCTCCTGCCTCTTTGGTCGGTACAGCGCCGCGGTCATTGAAATCCCCGGGCCTCGGCGTCGCTGCCACGCCGGGCTTGCCCATATTCGCCGACGCGCGTTGCTGCGGGTTGGCTCGAGCCGCCTGCGCATGTTGCGTCTGAACCGCTAGCGGTGGCACGTGTCGATCCCGCGCCGCAGCCTGTTCTTGAGGTGTGGCACGCGCGATGATTCCACCGTTCCCGCCGTTGTAACTGACGCGGCTCGCGTTGTTGATAACCACGGTGGTGTTGTAAACGTTGTGAATGTTGGTGATATTCACGTTGCTCACAGAACGGTTGTAGAAAAATTGTCCGTTATCCCACCGCCCGCCTTGAAAGCCTGTGCCGAAATAGCCGAAGCCGTAATTGATGCCGCCGTAGAAGCCTACGTTCGGGCCCCAGTACCCGTCATAGAAAACAAATCCGTCGCCGCCCCAGCCCCAATACGCGGGAGTCCACAGAAACCCGACTTCCGGCGCCATCACCCACGTGCCCGGCACCCAGTAGTAATCGCTGACGTCGTTATCGTAGGCCCAGTAGCCCGGCGTCCACAGATAGCCGTCATCCGGACAAAGAGGCTGCTCATACACAGGCAGCGGAGGCGGCCCAATCGTAATGGCCACGCCAATTTGCGCGAGCGATGCTGCCGCCATGGACAGCACCACCAGCAAGAACATCAGCGTACGAATAAAACGAATATGCATTGTGATTCCTCTGCCCCGTGATCCCTCGCTTGCCCGGTGATGCTCTACCGACGCCAACTGCGTGGACGAGGGGCGATTTTCAAAGCGACAAAGACCGCAGACTCCGTCGCTCTGACAAATGGTTCCACGGAGACTCTCGCATTTCGACGACGTCGAAATCTGAGCAAAAAAGCTCACTGACGATGCGGAGAGCCCAAAACGGGACAGCGATGCGCGGCCCCATTCCCTCCGCATGCCGTAGAATCAACTCTTGCTCCTAAACATTGAAAAGCTCATCTACGGCGGCGACGGACTAGCTCGCCTCCCCGCCGGTTCACCGAAAGACGCTTCGCCCCACAATAAAGACCGCAGCCGCGGCAAGGCCGTTTTCGTCCCCTTCGTGCTCGCCAGAGAAAAAATTGAAGCCTCAATCACTGAAGAAAAACCGGGCTTCGCTCGCGCCCACGCGAGCACAATCATTGAGCCCTCGCCGCGCCGCATTCCGCCGCCCTGCCCGCATTTCACCCGCTGCGGCGGATGCCACTACCAGCACGCCGTCTACGAGCATCAACTAGAGATCAAGAAAGAAATCCTGCGCGAAAATCTGCGCCGCATCGCCAAGCTCGAACTGCAATGCGAAATTCAACTGCATCCATCGCCGCCCTGGAACTATCGCAACCGTTCGCGCCTGCAGGTTCGAACCCAGCTCAACTTCTCCGCGGGATACTTCAAGTTCGCCTCGCATGAACTCCTGCCGGTCGAAGAGTGTCCCATCAGCTCGCCCCTGATCAACCGCGGCATCGCAGCCTTGTGGCAAGCAGGCCGCGCCGGCAAGGCAGTAGAAGGCGTGCGCGAAATCGAATTCTTCGCCAGCGCCGACTCGAATGGAAATGAAACGAAGCTACTCCTGGAGTTCCTGTGCGCCCCCGAGGCCCGCCGCGCCGCAGTCCGAGCATGGGCCGAAGAATTATGTGCAGCGATGCCTGAAATAGCAGGCGTGGCAGCATTCCGCGAGCCACAAAAAGGAGTGCAGGAGCCGCTCGTAACAGTCGGCGCCTCGGAATTGATCTATCAGACAAAAACCGCAGCCTACCGCGTGAGCGCCGGTGCCTTCTTCCAAACCAACCGCTTCCTCACCGATGAATTAGTCAATATCGTAACGGCAGGCCGCTCCGGCGAGCTGGCCCTCGACCTCTACGCCGGCGTCGGACTGTTTTCCACAGCCCTGGCCTGTAACTTCCGTCACATCGTTTCGGTTGAGTCGTCACAGACAGCCGCTGCCGATCTTCTCTACAATTTGCCCGTCAACGGAAAGGCGGTGCAATCGACGGCGGAGCAGTACCTGACAAAAGCTTCCAAGCCCGATCTCGTAGTGCCCGATGTCGTAGTGATAGACCCGCCTCGCAGCGGCCTGGGAGATTCTGTCGCCCGCGCCTTGGCGAGCCTGGCCGCGCCCCGGCTGACCTACGTGTCGTGCGACCCCGCGACGCTGGCCCGCGATCTGGTCCCACTGCAGGCGGCAGGCTATCAAGTCGAAGAGGCACACCTGCTAGATCTGTTCCCGCAAACCTACCACCTCGAAACCGTCCTGCACCTGGCTCGCTGACGCAGAACGCCCTGCGAAACTGTGGGAAATCTAGAGATCGGGAAGGGCACGACTTTAGTCGTGCCGTTAGCCGCACAGCCGTAAACCCGTTGCCCCTCCGCTGTCTATATCTATGCGCCAATACAACCAATGCCGCCCTTACCGCTAATCCAAAAACCGCCAGCTCCCTCCACCCAGCAAGACTCCGACCCCAACCCCCCCCGCCAACCAATGCTATGGGCCGCCCTATCCTACTCCGCAGGAATCGTAACCGGAGTCCACGCCTGGCGTCCGGCGTCGTGGTGGATAGCAGCAGCCGTAGCATTCTTAGCCGCGGGATTGTATTTCGTCAGCAGACGCAAGTGGCTCGGCGTGACCTTAGCCCTCGGAGCATTCTTCCTGGCAGGCGCCCTTCACATCCAGCTCCGAGGTCCAACCGGCCCTCTCGACCCGAGCCTCGAGCCGTTCGACGGCCAGCCAGTCGTGATGACCGCTCACGTCACGCGAGACGGCAAATTCCGCGAAGGCGCTCCCAACGAAATCAGACAGAGCCTCGACGTCGAGACCGAAGAGATCATCGCCGAAAACGGCCAGCCAATCTCCGTGCATTCCGGCGTGCGGCTAGGAATCTACAGCGCCCGCCCTGAAGCTGTTTCACAACGCCCGTTCCACTACGGCGAACGCCTCCGCCTCCCAGTCAAACTGAAGCTCCCGCGCAATTTCCGCAATCCCGGAGCGTTCGACTATCAAGCCTACCTCACCGCGAACGGCATCTCAGCCCTGGGCTCCGCAAAAGCAGAAGACGCCCAACTACTCCCAGGCTTCGCGGGCAGTCGGATCGAACTCTGGCGATCCCGCATTCACGCCAGCATCATCGCCAAAGTGCATGCGCTCTGGCCTCCGCCCCAGGCCGCGCTCATCGACGCCATGGTCATCGGCGAAGAAGCCTTCATCGATCGCGACACCCGCGTGGATTTCCAGCGCTCCAGCACCTATCACATTCTCGTGGTCTCAGGAATGAACGTAACCATCCTCGCCTTCGTCGCGTTCTGGACCCTGCGCCGCCTGCGCCTCACCGAAGTTCCCGCAACCGTCGCTCACAATTCTTCTCTGCGTCGCCTACGCCTTTCTAACCGAAGTAGGAGCGCCGGTCTGGCGCGCAACGCTGATGTGCGCCATCTATCTCGGCACTCGCCTGCTCTACCGCGATCGGGCCATGGTCAACGCGCTCGGAGCAGCCGCTCTAGGCCTGCTGGTCTTCGATCCCCGCCAACTCTTCACCGCCAGCTTCCAGATGACATTTCTCTGCGTGCTCATCGTCGCCGCAATCGGCCTCCCGCTCATCGAACGCACTTCCCGCCTCTACCGTCAGGCCCTCACCCACTGGGACGCCGACGACTACGGCCCCTCGCTGCCTCCCCAAGTAGCCCAGTTCCGCCTGGACCTGCGCATGCTCGCGCGCCAACTAGCGCGCTTCATCGGGACGCAATGGTCGCTGCGCCTCATACGCACCGTCACCCTCATTGTCCTCGCCGCGTTCGAGTTGCTGCTGGTTTCAGCAGTAATGCAGATGGGCCTGGCCCTCCCCATGGCGTATTACTTCCACCGCGCCACCACGATCGGCCTCCCCGCAAACGTAGCTGTAGTTCCTTTGACACAACTTCTAATGCCGACTGCGATCCTCACCATCGCGCTAGGCTACATCTCACTCGCGCTCGCAAAACTCCCCGCGCTCCTAACCACGTTCGCCCTGCAATCGATCACCGGAACCGTCCACGGCCTGGGAGGCCTGCGCCTGGCCGATCTTCGCGTAGCCACTCCTTCTCTAATAACGACGGCAGCAGCCTCCGCCGCGCTGGTCCTGGCAATGTTGTGCGCTCGCCGTCGCGCACTGCTAGCCCTGGCAGGAATGCTTGCTTTGCTTCTAGCCTCGCTAGCCTTAGCCTTCGTTCCTCCAAAGCCGCAAATGCGCCCCGGACTCCTCGAAGTAACCTCCATCGACGTAGGCGAAGGCGACTCCATCCTGTTAGTGACGCCCCAAGGCCGCACCTTGCTAGTCGACGCCGGCGGCCCCATCTGGGGCGCCGGTTCCCAACTCGACTACGGAGAAGATGTGGTAGCGCCCTACCTCTGGACCCGCCGCATCTCCCGCCTCGACGCCGTCGCCATCTCCCACGGCCACTCCGATCACATCGGAGGCATGCCCGCAGTGCTGAAAGATTTTCGTCCAAGAGAATTATGGATAGGTCTGCTGCCCCCAAGCCGCGCGCTCGACAACCTGATCGCCGAAGCGCATCAACTGGGAATCAAAGTGGTCCGCCACTGGGAGGGAGATGAATTCAACCTGGGCGGAGCGAAAATCGATGTGCTTTTTCCACCGCAAGACTGGCCCGTAGGCCTCGAGCCCAAAAACAACGACTCCATGGTCCTGCAAGTAAGCTACGGCAAGACCTCAGTACTACTCGAAGGCGATGCCGAAAAAGCAGTCGAGCGCCGCATAGCAACCCTGCACCATCCTCACGCGGACTTGTTAAAGGTAGGCCACCACGGCAGCGCGACTTCCACCACGCCAGAAATTCTGCAGTCAGTGCAGCCCAGCTACGCCGTAATCTCGTTAGGCTTCCGAACCTCTTTCGGTTTTCCGAAGGCCGACGTGCTAGCCCGGCTGCAAGCCGCCGGAGTCCGCGTCTACCGCACCGATCTCGACGGCGCCGTCACCTTCTACCTGGACGGCCATTCGGTCACTCCTTCACTACCAGGTCTTCCGTAAAACTGCGCGAAGCGGGTGGAGCAGGCCTTCCAGGCCTGCGTCAAGACCGACATAAATTTTGGGTTCTAGCCACGGAGAGATCGGGAAGGGCACGACTTCAGTCGTGCCGCCAAGATCCCGCAAGAGACGCGGGCTTTAGCCCCCGAGGGACTCAACTCTTCGTCTCATCATCATCCTGAGCCTCCGCCTCCGGCCGCCGATACTCAGCAATCAAATTCCGCGCCTTCTCCGCATCCTCTTCCCGCACCAGAATAAGCATCCCGCCCAACCCGGGAAACGCATCCTGCAAGAAACTTCCGGACGTAAGATCGCTCTCAATCCCCGCCGAATCAAGCAATCCCTTCACCACCAAAGCCTCCGACTCCTCTTCGCTGTCGAAAACCTTCACCAGCTTCTCATTCGGATCAGGGCGCCGCTCTTCGACGCTCGCATCGGACTCAGCCATAAACATCTCCCATTCCCGGAACCCGCCGCCACAAACTCGGCCAGAATTCCGCACTCCCGTGATTCTAACTCTTCTCTGATTTGAAACATGGCCCACCTGGAAGCAGGCGACTCGCCGGCCCGGTTTTCGCAGAACCGCCTATCGCCCTCGTGGGGCCAATGATTCGATCGCAGGGATTGAAACCGATGTGGTCATGGAGTGTTCCGCCGGCTGGTTCCCCAACTGCATGGCCTTTGCCAAAATCTCCATCGCCTGTCCCGTAAGCGGCGGAATGAGAATTGTCGCCGCCAGCAATTTTTCGCGCACCCAAGCCTGGCCTGTCGCCGGCAGACCGTCACATCCGGTAAAAGGCAGGCTCAGCCATCGCGAACGCTCGCCCGTGCTGCTGACCTCCTGGAAAGCTTTGCGGGCGCCCATCGCCATCGAGTCATCCTGCGCTCCCACCAGGTCAATCGACGCGCCTTGTGAAGTAGCCAGTTTTATCCACGACCGCACCGCCCGACCGGCGGCTTCCTCGGTCCACCTTGACTTCAGCATCGTCACTTGAATGTTCGCCGGTTTCGTCTCCAGCATCCCGGAAGTCCGCATTCGTGCCGAAGGACTGTCTGAAGGCCCCTCGATGTACAGAACCGAACCGCCTCCCGGCAGTAACGCAGCGAATTGCCTTCCCTGGATGCGGCCAATCTCGGCGTGATCGGAGCTCACAGCGAACATGGGAGTGGTCGCCGTCCGCCGCAGCTCCGCCAAATATTCCGGTCTCCGGTTCAGCACCGCCCACCCCATCCTCGCGCTACTGGCGGCCTGCGCCACCTGAGGCAACGCCGTCCGTCCAACCGGTTCCACCACAATCGCGTCGGGTCGCGCCTCCACCCGGCTTTGGATTGCCTTCAGCAATTCCGTGCTCTGATGCACCGCATCGTCACCGGCATAAATGATCTCCACATCAATCCCCAGTCTGCGCCCAGCATCCTCCGCCGATTGCGCTTGCGCCACCTGAAAATCGTTGTCACGAGTATGAAGCGACACCAGGAATCGCAGCTTCTTGTTCATATCGCCGGCATGCTCCTGACCTCTTTCAACGATACACGTTGTCCGAAACGTTTGGGGACTGCCGCTCGTAACGCCGGAGAGGCAAGAATAAGCAGGCAAGGGTCGAGCAGGCAAGGGTGGAGCAGGCCTTCCAGGCCTGCGTCAAATGCGCCGACGGGGATTGGGCTTTAGCCCCACTGAGAGATCGGGAAGGGCACGACTTCTAGCCTGCCCTGAGCGAAGTCGAAGGGTGCCGCCAGAGACCCACAACGGCGCGGGCTTTAGCCCCTGGGGTAATCGCTCTCTATGGACAGCATCCCATATCGCAAGCACCAACGTGGAAGAGCGGCGCTCAGCGCCGTGTAAAGACCCCACTTTTCCAACCGGGCTTCCAGCCCCCGAGATCAGAAGCTCGCTCAATCCGTTGAACGGCATGTTATAAGGTTCAGAAACTGACGTTCTGCAGGAGTAAATCCCATGGAAGAGAGCCAGCAAAAGGCTATCGAGAAAATTACGAGACTTAAAGTGCGCGCGTCCGAGATGGAAAACGAAATTGCCTCCGACGATCTGAAATTCTCCGTATGGGTCGCCGCATTCGCGACCGCTGGCTTCGGTCTCGTCCTCTTGAATGCGAATCAGATCATGGAGAAGTCGTGGCTGCCACCGCGAGTTGGCACGTACCTGATCGCGGCAATCCAAGCGATGCTCGCTTTTGCAATCATCGGTGCCGGCCTGGTGCGGCACTTGATCAACGCCCGTATGCTCTCCGAGCGTGAATCCATCAACCTGATGAATGCACAACTCGCAAGGGTGCTCTCTGGGCACATTCCTGATGCCGGCGATCTCATAGTGAACACAGTTGCAGGCAAATACCTTGATGAAGGCGCAAAAGCCGACCTCGACTCCCACGACAGCAAGACAAATGAACTCGATAAGCGGTACAAGCGATGGATGCTTATCCAAATTCTGCTAACGGGTCTAGCCCTCGCTGGGCTCCTCGTCATCAGCATCCGTTTTCGTTAGCAAGGCCCGGCCCGCGCTTTGCATCCCAGGCTTTACCCTGTGTTCCCCTGTGCCCTCTGTGTTAAAGATTTCCCTACAGAATATATCTAGACAAATCCTGATCCTTAACAATATCCGTCAACATCTTCCGCACGTAATCCGCGTCGATCACAACGTGATCGCCTTTTCTCTCCGGAGCCTCAAAGCTAAGCTCATCCAGCACGCGCTCCATGATGGTATGCAGCCGCCGCGCTCCAATATTCTCCGTACTCTCGTTCACCCGAAACGCAAAGTGCGCAATCTCCGACAGCGCCTCGGGCGTAAATTCCAGCTTAACCCCCTCAGTTTCCAGCAATGCCGTGTATTGCTTAACCAAAGAAGATTTCGGCTCGGTAAGAATCCGCACAAAGTCTTCCATGGTCAAAGACTGCAACTCCACCCGAATCGGAAACCGCCCCTGCAGTTCAGGGATCAAATCGCTAGGCTTAGAAACGTGAAACGCCCCCGCAGCAATAAACAAAATATGATCCGTCCGCACCATCCCATAACGAGTGTTCACGGTAGTGCCTTCAACAATAGGAAGAATGTCGCGCTGCACCCCCTCCCGCGAAACATCCGGACCATGCCCGCCCTCGCGCCCCGCAATCTTGTCAATCTCATCGAGAAACACAATCCCGGAATTCTCCACGCGATCGATCGCCGTCCGCGTAACGTGATCCATATCGATCAGCCGCTGCTCTTCTTCCTGAATCAGATATTCGAATGCCTCATTCACCTTCATCTTCCGCTTCTTGGTCCGCTGCCCAAAGATATTAGGCAGCATGTCCTTGATGTTGATGTCCATCTCCTCAACACCCTGGTTCGTCATAATTTCAAAAGAAGGGAAATTCCGTTCCCGCACATCAATCTCAACCTGCCGGTCGTCAAGCTTCCCCTCGCGCAATCGCTGCCGCAGTTTCTCCCGCGTCCGCGAAGAAGATTCGGCAAGCGCGGCGCTCCCATCAATCACCACTCCGCCCGCAGTAGTAGGCTCAGCCGGCCGGGCCGGAGGAGAAGGCGGCAAAAGAATATCCAGCAGCCGTTCCTCAGCATTCAGCTCAGCCTTGTCCGCCACATCCTCCAGCTTCTCTTCCCGCACATTGTCGATAGCAATCTCCACCAGATCCCGCACCATCGACTCCACATCCCGCCCCACATACCCAACCTCAGTAAATTTAGAAGCCTCAACCTTAAGAAACGGAGAATTAGCCAGCTTAGCCAGCCGCCGCGCAATCTCCGTCTTCCCCACCCCAGTAGGCCCGATCATGATTATGTTTTTGGGGATGATTTCTTCGGCTAGGTCGGGGGTTAGTTTTTGCCGGCGGGTGCGGTTGCGGAGCGCGATGGCTACGGCGCGCTTGGCGTCCTTTTGGCCGATTACGTGTTTGTCTAGCTCGACTACTATCTCGCGCGGCGTTAGTTCGTCGAGTGCGAGTTGCTCTTCTTCGGCGCTGCTGGGTAAATAGATGGCCATAAAAAATTAGAGGTCAGGGATAAGGGATCAGGGATTGGTCGTGCCGCATTCCTCTCCCTGGACCACTATGCCCTGAACCCTGGTCCCTTTCTTACAACTCTTCAATCGTGACCACATCGTTCGTATAGATGCACATTTTGCCGGCGATCTTCATTGCTTCTTCGGCGATTTGGCGGGCGGATAATTGCGTGTGTCGCGCCAAGGCTTCGGCTGCGGCCTGCGCGTAGGGGCCGCCGCTGCCGATGGCCGCTACTCCGCCGTCGGGCTCGATTACGTCGCCTTGTCCGCTCAGCAGGAATGTTTGTTCTTTGTCGCACACCAGCAGCAACGCTTCCAGGTGGCGCAAGTATTTGTCGGTGCGCCAGTCTTTAGCTAGTTCTACGGCACCCCGCCCGAGGTTGCCGTGGTACTGCTCGAGTTTTGATTCGAAGCGGCTGAACAGCGTAAAGGCGTCGGCGGTCGAGCCGGCAAATCCCGCCAGAATCTTGTCGTTGTAGAGGCGGCGGATCTTCTTTGCCGTGTGTTTGATGACTGACTCGCCCAGCGTAACCTGGCCGTCACCAGCCAGAACGACGCTGCCGTTGCGGCGGATGGATAAAACAGTAGTGGACCGGATCAGTCGCTTCGTCGACATGGGCGCAATTCGCGATTATAGCAGCGGGAAGGGTGGCGCATTCTGCGGACGCCTGTCGCGCGACGGTGGGACGCAAGAAAAAGCTTTTCACCTCAGAGGCACTGAGAAAGGTGCAATGGCAGAAAAGCTGTCAATAGCCAAAGAGTACACAGTCGAGGCTAAGTTGCTCATAGCTATGACAATATAAATCCAGAAAAATGACGGTTTCACCCATTCCAAACTGCTATACTGAAAGTATAGAGTAAAAATTCTGCAAAATGAGGCGCGGCCCATGGGCCGCGCCTTTTCTTTTGGGACCGAACGTTCTGGGGCCGAACCGGGGGTGCAAAATGGACGAATTCAAAGTCTTCAAGAGCTTCAAGGAGCGTGGCGAGTGGGTCGAACTCCGTTTCATGGCCGAAGCCCTGCGCCACGGCTTCAAAGTCCTAAAGCCCTGGGGAGACTCCTCGCCCTTCGACGTCGCCATCCCCTTCGGCAACCGCATCGTAAGAGTCCAGGTCAAGTCCACCTCCTGCCGCACTGGCACCGGATACTTCTGCCAGTTCAAGCCCAACTATCTAAGCGACCCCTACACCCTCGACCAACTAGACCTCTTCGCCGCCTACGTAATCATGCAAAACACGTGGTACATAATCCCAGCCCGCATCCTCCTGGGGGGCGACGTCAACAAACAAGGCCTGATGCTCTACCCCATGCAGCCCCTAAAGAAAAATCGCTACAGCTACGAACACTACCGCGAAGCCTGGCCATTACTCCGCCCAAGCAGGAAAAGATAACCCGGAGCCCACCAAAAATTTGTCATTCCGACCGGAGCCGGAGCGCCAGCGACGGCGCAGTGTAGGAATCTACTGTTCTGTCGGGGAGCACCGTGGAAGAGCGGCGCTTCAGCGCCGCGTAAGCCGCCCCGAAATGACCCGGGCTTCAGCCCCCTGTGATCCATCTCACTCTTTGTCATTCCGACCGGAGCCGGAGCGCCAGCGAATGCTCAGCGGAGGAACCCGCTGACTCGTGTTCGTGGACCTTGTCGAACTACAATTGCCAGGCTGTCCCTCGGGGAGGCGCGAGTGTCAATCAAACTCGTAGAAAACGAAATCCGGCGGTTTCTTTCCTCTTCGGAACCCGAGGTTACCTGTATCACCGGGCGCTGGGGCGTCGGAAAGACATTTGCCTGGAGAAAATACCTAAGCGACGCAAGCAGCAAGCGCCAAATCGCACTGGGCAGATATTCGTATGTTTCCCTCTTCGGCATCAATTCCCTAGAGGAGTTCAAGTATTCGATCTTCGAAAATTCAATCAAGTCTACCGAAATAGGAATCGAACCCAGTCTTGAAACTCTGAGATCCAACACGGCCGCGGCAGCGGAGCGCCTCGGCAGGAAGTCGCTCTCGCTTCTTCAGCAGATGCCATTCGTGAAAAGCTACGTCGGCTCCCTCGGTCCGGCTTGGTTCCTGACCGTCAGGAATACCATTGTTTGCGTTGACGACATCGAGCGCCGTGGCGCGAACCTGTCGACGCGGGAAGTGCTCGGCCTCGCTTCCATGCTAAAGGAGCAAAGAGGATGCAAACTGGCCTTGATACTCAATGCCGACGCGCTCGAGGACGACCAACAAGAGTTCCGGAAATACTACGAAAAAGTAGTAGACACATCCCTCAACTTCTCACCATCAGCGGCTGAATGCGCCAACATAGCCTTTCATGCCGACACCAGCGCAACCAAGCAACTTGTGGATTGCTGCGTAAAACTCGGCATCTCGAATATTCGCCTGATGAAGCGGATAGAGCGTTCGGTGCGCGATGTCGAAAAGATGCTGACCGGATTTGACCCACAGGTGCTAGCGCAGGCGGTCCAGTCAGTTGCACTGTTGGGTTGGAGCCTATATGAGCCCGACACAGCTCCGTCAATCGATTTTCTGAGGGACAAGCGAGGGAGGGAACTTTATACGGGGAAAGACCGACCTCCCGTCCCAGAGAACGAGGCCGCGTGGAACGCCCTTCTCGATGCGTACGGTTTTACGTCAATGGACGCCCTAGACAAGGCTCTCTTGGAGGGGGTCAGTTGCGGCTATTTCGACCCTGCACTTATCACTAAACTCGCCGCGGAGCTCGATAAGCAGTCCGCCGCCTTGAAATTAAATAGCTCATTCCAGCAGTCATGGGACCTGTACCACGAGTCATTCGACAACAATCAGGAGCAGGTCCTCGATGCGATGTACGCGGCATTCATGAGCAGCGTCGAGCAAATCACGCCTCTCAATATGAACAGCACCATTACTCTCTTTAAGAGCTTAGGGAGGCCGGAACAAGCTGCAGCAATGATCGCCTATTACGTCGAAAAAAGAAGCGACGAGTCCGGGCTATTTGACCCGCAAAACTATCTAAAGTTCGGCGAGTTGACCGATCCCGACGTCTCCAAGGCGTTCAAGGACAAGCACGCCAGCGTTAAGCATCAGCTGGACGCGACAAGAGTGCTTTGGTCCATCGCAAACACGAACAGCTGGGGCCCAGAAGATATCGCATGCCTATCCGAACTGTCGGTGGACGACTACTACAAGATGTTCAAGGCGAGCAAAGGCAAGGAGCTACGAAAGCTAATCAACGCGTGGCTACAATTCGGCCGATTTGGCAACGCGACCTCAGAGATGAAGGAAATTTCAATGAGGGCCAAGGAGGCGCTGATCCGCATTGCAAAGGAGTCACCAATAAATGCTCGTCGGGTAAAACCGTACGGCGTAGAGGTCGACTCGAAGCCTGCGGCATCTGCCTCCGAGTCCGCCTAACATTGAAAGCGCGATCTACACTCCGACCGCCTGTGGTTTCCCCGCCAGCAACTGCCTGAGCACATACTGCAGAATCCCGCCGTTGGCGTAGTAGAGCGCTTCCTGCGGCGTATCGATGCGCACCAGCGCCTCGAACTCGATGGTCTTGCCTTTGGCTTTGGCGCGGACTTTTACCTGGCTTCCGGCGGCGAAGTTATCTACTACGTCGCGGATTCCGGTGATGTCGAAGACTTCGTCGCCGGTCAGCTTGAGCGATTCGGCGTTTTGGCCGGCTGGAAATTGGAGGGGAAGAACTCCCATGCCTACCAGGTTCGAGCGGTGGATGCGTTCGTAGCTTTCGGCGATTACCGCTTCGACGCCCAGTAAGCGCGGGCCTTTGGCGGCCCAGTCGCGGGACGAGCCGGAGCCGTATTCTTTTCCCGCGAGAATAATCAGCGGCGTGCCCTCTTCGATGTATTTCTGGGAAGCGTCGAAGATCGACATTTCCTCGTTGCTGGGCAAGTGGCGGGTGAAGCCGCCTTCGACGTTGACCAGTTTGTTGCGCAGGCGGACGTTGGCGAAAGTTCCGCGGACCATTACTTCGTGGTTGCCGCGGCGCGAGCCGTAGGAGTTGAAGTCGGCGGGCTTGACGCCGTGCTCCTGCAGATATTTTCCGGCGGGGCTGTCTTTCTTGATGGAGCCGGCGGGAGAGATGTGGTCGGTGGTGACGCTGTCGCCGAGCACCGCGAGGACGCGCGCGCGCTTGATGTCTTCGACCGGCGAGGGTTTGATCTTCATGCCTTCGAAGTAGGGAGCGCGGCGGATGTAGGTGGAATCTTTTTCCCAGGCGTAGGTCTGGCCTTTGGGAATCTTGAGGCCGCGCCAGCGCTCGTCACCCTCGAAAACTTCGGCATAAGTTTTCGAGAACATCTCCGCGGTCACGGACTGCTGGATGGCCTCGTCGACTTCGCGCTGCATGGGCCAGAGGTCGGCAAGGTAGACGGGGTTGCCGTCTCTGCCCTTGCCGATGGCGTCTTTGCGCAGGTCGATGTCGATGCGTCCGGCGAGCGCGAAGGCTACCACCAGCGGCGGCGACATCAGATAATTAGCGCGAACTTCGGAGTTAATGCGGCCTTCGAAGTTGCGATTGCCGGAGAGCACGGAAGCGACCACCAGATCTTTTTCGTCGATCGCTTTCGAGACTTCTTCCGGCAGCGGGCCGGAGTTGCCGATGCAGGTGGTGCATCCGTAACCGACGATGTTAAATTTCAACTTCTCGAGATACGGCATCAGGCCTGCGTTCTCCAGATAATCGCGGACGACTTTTGATCCCGGCGCCAGCGATGTTTTTACCCACGGCGGAACTGACAAGCCTTTTTCGACTGCCTTCTTCGCTAACAATCCTGCGCCGATCATTACTGAAGGGTTCGAAGTGTTGGTGCAGGAAGTGATGGCGGCGATCACGACGCTGCCGTGCTTTAGTGAGTCCTTCACACAGGGCGCGACGTGCTCGTGCACGCTGGGATCTTCGACGCCGATGTTTGCCGGGCTGCCGCCTTCCTGCTCCCAGCTTGCGGAAGTTCCGGCTTTCGCGGTTTGAGTTGCGGTCACGGATACGGCAGCTGCACTCGATTTCGGTTTGATCAGCGACGGCAGCGCTTTATGGAAGGAGTCCGCGGCCTGGGAGAGGATTACGCGGTCCTGCGGACGTTTGGGGCCGGCGAGACTGGGCTCAACCGTGCCGAGATCAAGCGTGAGCAGTTCGGAGTATTCGGCTTCGGGAGTTTTGTCGTCGTGGAAAAGTCCCTGCTCGCGGCAGTAGGCTTCGACCAGAGCGATGAGTTCGTCGCTGCGGCCGCTCAGCTTCAGATATTTCAAACTTTCTTTGTCGACAGGGAAGATGCCGCACGTAGCGCCGTATTCCGGCGACATGTTGGCGATGGTAGCGCGGTCAGCAAGCGGAAGATCGCGCAGTCCAGGCCCGAAATATTCAACAAACTTTCCCACCACGCCATGCTTGCGCAGCATCTCGGTGATTGTGAGAACGAGATCGGTAGCAGTCGCGCCTTCGCGCAGACCGTCCAGTAAGCTTCACGCCGACCACCAGCGGAATCAGCATGGAAACAGGCTGCCCGAGCATCGCAGCTTCAGCCTCGATGCCGCCCACGCCCCATCCAAGCACGCCCAAGCCGTTAATCATCGTTGTATGACTGTCGGTGCCTACTAGGGTGTCGGGGTAGGCTGTGCGGTTGCCGTTTGTTTCGTGGACGAAGACTACTCTTGCTAGATATTCGAGATTTACCTGGTGGACGATTCCGGTGTCGGGGGGGACTATTGCGAGGTTGTGGAAGCCGGTTTGCCCCCAGCGGAGGAAAGAGTAGCGCTCTTTGTTGCGCTGGAATTCGAGCAGGGCGTTTACGTCGAAGGCGTTGGCGGTGCCGAATTCGTCGACTTGTACGGAGTGGTCGATTACGAGCTCTACCGGCTGGAGAGGATTGATCAGGGCGGGATCGCCGCCTAGTTGTTGCATGGCGTCGCGCATGGCGGCTAGATCGACTACGCAGGGGACGCCGGTGAAATCCTGGAGAAGGACGCGGCTGGGAGTGAAGGCGATTTCCGTGTCGGGCTTGGAGTTTTTAGTCGTTCCTTGGGCGCCCCAGGCTGCCATCGAACGGATGTCTTCTTTTTTTACGTTGCGGCCGTCTTCGGTGCGCAGCAAGTTTTCCAGCAGGATGCGGAGGCAGTAGGGGAGATGTTTGGTGGAGATGGCTTGCTGGTCGAGGGCTTCGAGGCGGTAGATTTCGTATTCTTTGTCGCCTACTTTTAGAGTGGAGCGGGCGTTGAAAGTATTTAAGGACATGATTGGCTTCCTGGAACCTTTAAGTTTAGTCGTTTTGGGGCGGATTGCGTAGAGGCGCGAGGCGGTGGCGTCCCTGAAGGGGCTCGGTTCTTCTTTCTCGGGTTGTCCCCGCACTTACGTGCGGGGCTAGTGAATGGCGTCGCTTTCGCGACTCGGTTCCGTTCTCTTCGGTTTACCCCGCACTTGCGTGCGGGGCTAATGAATTCCGTCGCTTTCGCGACTTTTTGGCTGGCGTTGTCCGGGTTGCTTTCGATTCTGACCTTCCCGTTTGCGGAATTCGTCGAGGAGTTTGTCACGTTTGAAGTGCAATCCTGTTCGTTTGAGGTTTAGGGTTGTGGGATGTCGCATGCGCACGCGGCAAACTTTGTACATTGCGTTTTCAGTACCAAAGAGCGGCGTGACCGGATTCCTGTTGAATTGCAGGAGAAGCTTTATGCTTACTTGATTGGGATCGCGGACAACTTGGGGTTCAAGATTCTGGCTGCGGGTGGAACTGCTAACCATGTACATCTGCTCATTGGGTTGCCGGCTTCTTTGACTTTGGCTGAGGTGATGCAGAAGTTGAAGGCCAATTCCTCACGCTGGTTTGGTGCAGGATTTGAATGGCAGAAGGGGTATGGAGCGTTCAGTGTTAGTCCTTCGTTGTTGGACACAGTGCAGAGGTACATTCGTAATCAGGAGGAACATCATCGGAAGCGGAGTTTTGAGGAGGAGTTTGTGGCGCTGCTTAGGAAGTCTGGTGTGGCTTATGACGCGGAACGGTTATTTGCGGCGTGAGTGGCGTCGCTTCGCGACTCGGTTCCCTCCTCTTTGCTTACCCCGCACTTACGTGCGGGGCTAATGAATTCCGTCGCTTTCGCGACTTGGTTCTTCTCTGTTGGGTCTACCCCGCACTTACGTGCGGGGCTAGTGAATTCCGTCGCTTCGCGACTCTCTGCTTGGGTGGTGCCTGATTATTTTTGGGAGAGGAGGTAGAGGTCGTCGTGGCCGCCGGGGCGGGCGTAGACGATGGAGGTGAGATCGCGGGAGACCATGAAGGCGTTGCCGTTGTAGTCTTCGCGAAGAACGAAGGGGAGTTTCAGGGCGGGGACGGGAGAACCGATGGGAGTGCCGTTGTGCCAAGGCTGGCGGAAGATGGTGGTTTCGCCGTGGGACGCCAGGGAGTAGAGATAGGATTTGCCGTCGTGGGAATACATGGCCAGGTACGTCGCGATGCCGGACTTGAGGGTGGTGCATTTTTTGCTGGCGAAGGAGTACTGGAAGAGGCCGGAGTTTTCTCCCCAGATGGAGGAGCCGATGATGAATTGCTGGTCGGGAGAGAGATCGACGGCCATGCCGCAATCGTCGACAAGGTGAACGGGCGGCGCATTGTTGAGGAAGATTCTCCAGCTTCTGTGGGGTGCGATTGTTGGTGTCGAGTCCGCCCAAGATAATGGATTGATCTCCCGGTTCCCAAACCGAGAAGCCGACGAAACTGCCGCGCCAGGGTAACTGACGAAGGTTCTTGCCATCGGCGTCGATGACAAAGAGTGATCTATCGGTTCCCCTCTTATGAGCCCCATCTCCGTCGGAGAAAAGGAACTTGCTTGCGTCGTTGGACCAGGCCAAGGTTTCCAGGTGGCCGCCGGAGGAAATCAGTTTCAAGCGATGGTTGCCGGTGAGATCGGAGACCCACATTTCCGCCTTCCCGGCTTCCGGATGGTGATGTAAGCGAGGTGGAGGCCATCTGCAGATAGAGTGGGCTGGGTGGCATCTTCATTGACGATATCGGAGAACTGTCTGGTTGGGACGCGGTAGAGAGTGAGGGTTCCGGCGCTTCTGCCGTTGATGAAATAGAGGCCCTTCCCGTTGGGATCGGACATGGGGGAATGATCTGGACCGGGGCCGAAAGTGATCTGCCGGAGGGACTGATCGGCGAGGGAGAATTCCCACAGGTTGGAGATGCCTTTGATCTTGCGGGTGACGTAGAGGCTTTTGCCGGGAGTGGCCCAGGATGTAAAAGCGGAGGCGGAGGTGAGTTCGGCGAGGTTCGCGAGTTGGTGGGTGGATAGATCCAGCCGGCGGAAAGCGACTGCCCCGGAGTCTGTGGTTGTGGTGATGAGGAGATTTTTCCCGTCCGGGTAGGCCTTGAGGTCGACGCCGAAGAAGACTCCGGTCGAGGGCAAGGTATAAAGAAGTTCTTCACTGGATCCGGATTTCGGAGTGCGAACGATACGACCATCCGTCTTTTGAAGGAATAGCGACTGGCCATCGGCCGATGGGACGACGGCCCTGCCAGTCGCCAAGTGTTTGGGAGAGCCACCAAGAGTGGGGATGCTCCAGATATCGGGATCGCCGAGAGTTTGGCCGAAATAGATTTCCGTGCCGTCGGAGGAAAAATTCAGGATCGTTTTGTTGCCTTCATCTTTAGTGAGCTGGAGCGGATCGCCGCCGGAAGTGAGCATGACGAAGACCTGATCGTAACCTTCGACGGGAGAAGTGAAAGCGATGGTGCGGCCGTCGGGGGAAAGACTGGGATAGTCCATCGACTTGTTCCACTGGCTGATTTTTGTGACGGTGGCCGGACCTTCGGAGGGCTGGCGATTCAGAGCAAAGCGGTAGACGCCATAGCCGGCGGCGAGAACGAGAAGAAGGAGCAACACGCCAAGGGAAAGAACCTTGCCTTTGTTGCGGGACGCGGCTGAGGCGATGATCGAACTGTCGGAAGGATGGGCGGCGGACGCTTCTGAAGGAGCGGCGGCTGAACCTGAAGGGAGGGTTGGCGGGGAGGCGGAAAATCCCGAGTGCGAAGAAGAAGCGAATGCGGCAGGGACTGAGCCGCTGGAGACACGTCCGGAACTGGTATCGCGGCGCAGGCGTTTAAGATCGGCGCGAAGTTCGGCGGCGTTCTGGTAGCGGAGGTCGCGATCTTTTTCGAGGGCTTTGCCAATGATGCGTTCGAGCTCGGGGGGAACGTCGGAGTGCAAGCGCGCGGGGGAAAGAGGTGCGCGATTGAGGATGGCTTCGAAGATTACGCCGGAGGTTTCGCCGCGGAAGGGGAGCGATCCGGTAGCCATTTCGTAGAGCACGGCGCCGAAGGAGAACAGATCGGAGCGGGCGTCGAGTTCCTTGCCGCGAACCTGTTCGGGGGACATGTAAGCCATGGTGCCGAGGGCTGAGCCCGGGCTGGTGAGATGGTCGGAGTCGACGCCGAAAGTGGCGGAGGGTTCGGCTTCAGGGCGCGGGTGAGTGACTTTGGCAAGGCCAAAATCGAGAATCTTGGCGTGGCCGCGTTTGGTGATGAAGATGTTGGCGGGCTTGATGTCGCGGTGAACGATGCCCTGGGCGTGGGCGGCATCGAGGGCATCAGATATTTCGATGGCGAGGTCGAGGAGGCGTTCTGTGTCCAGGGGACGGCCGGCGATCAGATACTTGAGAGTCTGGCCCTCGAGACATTCCATGGCGATGAAAGTCCGTCCGTTTTCTTCGCCAATGTCATGGATGGTGCAGATGTTGGGATGGTTGAGAGCGGACGCGGCTTTGGCTTCGCGGCGGAAGCGAGTGAGGGATTGGGGATCCTGGGCGAGGTCGTCAGGAAGAAATTTCAGAGCTACGAAGCGATCAAGGCGCGTGTCCTGAGCCTTGTAGACGATTCCCATACCGCCGCCGCCGAGCTTTTCGATCACGCGGTAATGGGAGATGGTCTGTCCGACGAGTGAGGACGAATCGCTCATTTCACTTGGCACGCGGGGAGTGCGTCTACTGAATGTCACATCTTAGGTTTGGGGGTGGGGACAAGTCAACGAGGTGGGGCGCGGCGAACCGAAGGCTCGGGCCTAGGGCGCGGTCTTAATCGTGGTGTGAGCGAGTCAGGCGTGGCGCTTTACAAGAAGTACATAGGTCCCTTCGGCAGGCTCAGGGCAGGCTCTTCGTCGGGAGTCGCCTGCTTTCGCGTGCGACTCCGCTTCCTCAGGATGACAAGGGGTTGGTGAAGGATAAACCGTGGTCGTCTTGGTGTGCGGGGTCTGACGTGGGGGTTTACAGAAAATTACATACTGCGTTCTCGATGGAAAGTAGCATCGTGCCTTATGAAACCTAAATCGCGGCTTGGTCATCTATCTAACTGAGTAGAGGTTGAACTAAGCAAAGATTCAGGCGATGAAAGTGCAGGGGAGGTTCAAGCATATGAACATTTTCGGACAGAGCGGAAGTTTTTCAGAGCATCGATTGGGCCAGCGGAGTCTGGGTTGCCTGTTGTCGGTGGTTCTGGTGCTCGCGACCTTGCCGCAGAATGTATGGGCGCAAGATCAAGGCGCGCCGGCTCAGGCTGCTCCTGTTCAAGCTGCGGCGGATCAAGGTGCAGCAGATCAGAGCGCCCCGGCGCAGGGCGCACCAGCGCCGGTGCCGTACACACAGCAGACTCCGGAGGAGTTGCAGCGAGTTAGTGGCGCCGATTGCGTTGTATCCGGATTCGCTGGTGGCGCAGATTCTGGCGGCGTCGACGTTTCCCGAGCAGGTGGTCGAGGCTGACCGATTGGTGCAAGCGCATCCTGATTTAAAGGGCACCGATTTGGGTAACGCTGTGGACCAGCAGCCCTGGGATCCGAGCGTGAAGGCGCTGACGGCATTTCCTTCGGTGCTGGGAAATATGGACAAGAACCTTTCGTGGACGTCATCGCTGGGCGACGCTTACTACAACCAGCAAGCGGAAGTGATGGATGCGGTGCAGGTGATGCGGCGGAAAGCGGAAGCGGCCGGCAATCTGAAGAGCACGCCGCAGCAAACGGTTACCGAGCAGGATTCGGATATCGAGATTGCGCCTGCCGATCCGGATGTGGTTTACGTTCCTGCGTATGATCCGTGGCTGGTTTATGGATATCCCATCGTGGCGTGGCCGGGGTGGTATCCGTACCCTGGAATCTGGTTTGGCGGACCTTATCTCTCATTCGGACTTGGCTTTGGTATCGGATGGTGGGGCGGCTTTGGATGGGGATGGGGACATTGGGGATTCGATTGGCATAACCATTACGCGAGGTTCAACGGTGGGAGGTATTACTCCGGGAGCCGGACGTTCTATAACCGGGGCGCGTATGCTCGCGGTGGATTTGCCCGGGGCGGTGGTTTCTACCGCGGCGGAGCCAGGACCATTTGATGGAGACCGGCAGGCGGCGCGGGGATACGCTTCACCGCGTGGCCAGAGCGGCGTGCGCTCCGGCGCCTTCAGCGGCTACGACCGTGGCGGAGAAACCCGGAGCTTCTCCTCGCGTGGAAGCGCCAGCTTTGGTGGCGGGTTCCATGGCGGCGGCGGGTTCCACGGAGGCGGAGGTGGCGGGCGGCGCTAATCGGTCGCGGGATGCTTTCGAGTAGTTCGAAGACTTTTAAATATGGAGAAGCCATATGCAGCGAGCGAAGTTGAATTTCTACAAAACTCATCAGGCGGATCTTCTTGCGGCGGCCGCGGTTGTGGTTCTTGTGATGGGGTGCTTTACTTTCCCAGCGGTGGCGCAGCAGGCGGGTCAGAAAACTTTTTCTTCCGCAGAAGAGGCGAGCAACGCGCTGTTCACGGCAGCGCAGAGTAACGACGAGAAAATGATGCTGGGCATTCTGGGAGCGAGCGGGAAAGAAGTCGTTTCGTCCGGAGACGAGGCCGAGGACGCACAGAGCCGGGCGAATTTCGTGGCGAAATATAAAGAAATGCATCGTCTGGTGAAAGAGCCAGACGGAACCACGGTTCTGTATATCGGCGCAGAGAATTGGCCGACGCCAATACCGCTGGTGAACAAAGGCGGTTCGTGGTATTTCGACACGGAAGCGGGGAAGAAGGAGATTTTGTACCGGCGAGTTGGCCGGAATGAAATGTCGACGATCAAGGTTTGCCAGGAGCTGGTGGCGGCGCAAAAAGAATACTCGGGACAGCACAACGAGTACGCGCAGAAAATCTTCAGTGATGAAGGGCAGCGCGATGGCCTTTATTGGAAAGCTGCAGCGGGCGAACCTCTGAGCCCGGTTGGACCGCTGGTGGCAGCGGCGGTTACGGAGAGCTATGCCAAGAGCCGGGACAGCGCTCCGACTCCGTATCGCGGGTATTACTATCACATTCTGACGCGTCAGGGGAAAAATGCGCCGGGCGGAGCCAAGAGTTACCTGGTCGACGGAAAGATGACTGCGGGATTCGCGTTTGTAGCGTATCCGGCGGAATACCGATCGTCGGGGGTGATGACTTTCATCGTTGGGCAGGATGGGGTGGTGTATCAGAAGGATCTCGGGAAGAAGACCGACGTTATCGCCAAGGCTATGAAGGAATACGATCCCAATTCCAGCTGGCAGAAAGCTGAAGAGCAGCCGGAGGAGACGGCCGAGCGGGCAGAAGACGAAGTAATTCTGCGGTCGCGATTAGTGCGCGGCGAGTCCAGACCTGGTAGGCGACTACTGCCATCATGAATAGAAGGTAGAGTCGAAGCGCCCAGAGGACCAGGAGTTCGGGGCCTTTGAGGTGACGGCGCGGGATGGGGTGCTTCTTGGCTTTGACCAGTTGATCGTGTTCGAGGGACGAGAGGACCCAGGTTTGATCGGAGGCTGAGGGTTGTTCTTTTTTTCACCATCGAGATTTGTTCTCCCGCTTCAGAAAGGGCTTAAGCCTGTCGTTAATTCAGAAGTACTTCGGGCGGCTAAAGCGCCGCTTCTAAATCCTACCGTCTCTAACGCAGGCCTGGAAGGCCTGCTCGACCATCCTTAAAATCTGGCATCCACTTCCCCTGCTACGTTCCTCCCAGGGCGGCGAAGATGTTGGGGGCGATTATGCTGACGCCGAAGAGTATGCCGGCGGCGGTGAGGATAAATACCACCGCGCTGGACAGAATGTTTGCCCACCAGGGACTGACCAGGTCGCCCATGATTTCTTTGTCGTTGACCAGCATGAATAGGAATACCAGCGCCGGGGGCATGGCCAGAACTGCGACTACGTTTACCACCAGAACCACGTAGACCAGCGGCAGGCCTGGGATCAGGACGATGGCCGCGGCGGCGACGGCACATAGAGTGAGGACCGCGTAAAACGATTTGCCTTCTCCCATGGGGAGGTTGAGGCTGTGGGGTTTGTGAGTGACCTCTCCGAAGGCGTAGGCCGAGGAAGCTGAAATGGTGATGGCGGCGACGATGCCGGCCTCGACCATGCCGAGGGCGAAGAGCGATGCGCCGAAGCGGCCGATGATGGGCTGGAGAGCCTGGGCGAACTCGGCGGCCTGGTAATTCTCGGCGGTCATGTGATGGGCGAGGAGCGGGGCAGTCGCCAGAATCGTGGCGATGGCGGCGGCGGTCGCCAGGGCTGCGCCTAAGACGGTGTCGATGCGGCCGAAGCGAATATCTTTTGTGGTCATTCCTTTGTCGACGGTCGCGCTCTGCTGGAAGAAAAGCATCCACGGGGTAACGGTGGCTCCGATATCGGCGAGCATGAGGAGCACGGTGTCTTTGTTGAAGCCGGGGAGCGGTTGCCAGGTGAGAAATGCGTGGCCGACGGAGTGCCAGCGCGGGGTGAGTCATGAGTGCGACTGGAATGAAGATCAGATTGAATGCGGCTGCGGCCAGGGTGATGCGTTCCCAGGTCCAATAGCGGTGACTCATGAGCGCGGCGTAGAGGATTACAAGCGCGATGAGGACCGCGATCCAGGGAGGGACGCCGAAGAAGCCGAGGCCGGCGCGGATGGCGATGAACTCGGTGATCAGAGTGAGGAAGTTGCCGATGCCGAGGTCGAGCATGGAGAACCATCCCCAGAAGGGACCGAAGCGCTCGAAGATGAGTTCGGCGTGTCCGCGATGGGTGGCGGCGCCGAGGCGGACGGTCATTTCCTGGACTACGATGGCCATGCAAAAGGTGAGGGCGACGAAGGGGAGGAAGAATCCGATGCCGAATTTTGCGCCGGTGGCGGCGTAGGAGAGCATGCTGGGGCCGTCGTTTTCTCCTAACATGACGAGGACACCGGGGCCGACCAGCAACCACAGAAGGCGCGCGCGCGAGGAAAAGCCGCGCTGGGCGCGGGCGGTGGAGACGCGGACGCGATCGTGAGCGCGGTCGACGTCTTCGTGAGTGATTACTACTTCCTCTTCGGCTTGGGTGAGGGCAGGCTTCATCGGTTGGATTGGTATGCGGGTAATCTCTGCCGATGTGTCCGGGGACTTTCTTCAGCGGAGATTAGCGTAAGTATACACTATGGAATAAACCATGGTTAACTGAAGTTTCGGCGGATCGGAGCGTTATGGAAATGCCTTGCGTGGCTGAGGTTCCGCAAAGATGCAAGGGGTCCTTCGACTGCGGTTGTGCTTCACTTCGTGAAGCACAACCTCCGCTCAGGATGACAAGCTTTATGAGACGGCCATTAGCGGGCGGGGTGGTGGTTGGCGGGGGAGACCCAGACGCGCTCGGCGGCGGCGCGGCCCAGGGAGACGTTGCCGGCGGCGGTGGAGAGAGCGAGGGTCTGATCGTAGTTGCGTTCGAGGAGGCGCAGCTTGGCTCCGGGACGAATGCCGCGGGCTTCGAGGAACTCGAGCAGGCGGCGGTCGCGCTCATAGATTCCACTGACGGCGTAGGCGGCTCCGGGTGCGGCGTCGGAGAGCAGGAGCAGTCCGCGATGGCGGCGGCTGGCGGGGCTTTCCATCTCGCTGAGGTTGCCGTGGGGACAGGCGCCTGTCTTGCCCAGTTTGGCCAGGAGTTTGGCTTCGAAGTCGGGGGAGACGGCGTGCTCGAGGCGCTCGGCTTCGTCGTGGACCTTCCACCACTCCATGCCGAAGAGTTCGGACAGCATGCGTTCGATCAGGTGATGGCGGAGGGTGAGTTTGCGGGCGATTTTGCGGCCGGCGGCGGTGAGGCGGACGTGGCCGTCGGCCTGGACGCGGACGAGGCCGTCTTTTTTCAGGCGGCGCACGGCCATGGTGACGGCGGGGGCGGAGACTTTCAGCCAGTCGGCCAGGCGGGCGGAGATTACGGATTCGCCTTCGCTCTCGGCTTCGAGGATGGCTTTTAGATAGTCTTCTTTGGAGACGGTGATCATCTGGGGAGATTATACGATGGGTTGTTAAGCATGGTTAATTTGGCGGGGAGAAAAAACGCTTTACCACAGAGGACACGGAGGAACACAGGGTAGTGCGAGTCTCGGTTTGACAGCGTTCCTTCTCTGCACCTAACCTTGATTCTCTGGCTATGAAAGTTCTGGTTTTCGGCAGCGGCGGACGCGAGCATGCTTTGGTGTGGAAGCTGCGGCAGTCGCCGCGGATTTCGAAGCTTTATTGCGCGCCGGGCAACGGCGGCATTGCGGATGACGCGGAATTGCTGCCGGTGGACTTGAAGAGCGTGGAGTCGATGGTCGCTCTGGGCGAGCAGGTGCGGCCGGACCTTACTGTGGTGGGTCCTGAACTGCCGCTGACTTTGGGAGTGGTGGACGAGTTTACGCGCCGTGGCTGGCCGGTGTTTGGGCCGACGAAGGCGGCGGCGCAACTGGAGGCGAGCAAGAGCTTTGCCAAAGAATTCCTGCAGCGGCATCGCATTCCCACGGCGCATTATGCGATCTGCGATTCGGTGGAGGAAGTGCGCGTGGCTCTGGCACACTTTCACGTGCCCGTGGTGGTGAAGGCGGATGGATTGGCGGCGGGCAAGGGCGTGGTGATCGCGGCGAGCAAAGAAGAGGCGGCGCGCGCGGCGGCGGAAATGTTGAGCGGCAAGATGGTGGGACAGGCGGGATTGCGGGTGGTGCTGGAAGAATGTTTGAAGGGTGAAGAGCTTTCGTTTCTGGTGTTGAGCGATGGAGAGCGGGTTGCTCCGCTGGTGGCGGCGCAGGATCACAAGCGCGTGGGCGATGGCGACACTGGGCCGAATACCGGCGGGATGGGCGCGTATTCGACCGCAGACATTGTTGACGACAAGATGCGCGACTGGCTGGTGAATCACATTGCGCGTCCGGTGGTCGAGGGCATGAAGGCTGAGGGTGCGGAGTTCAAAGGCGTGCTTTATTGCGGGCTGATGATGACGGCTCGCGGTCCGATGGTGCTGGAGTTTAATTGCCGGTTTGGCGATCCGGAGACGCAGCCGATTCTGATGCGCCTGGAGAGCGATCTGGCGGATGCGCTGGAAGCTTCGATTGCGGGCGGGTCAGCGAGGGCGATTTTACCTGGTCGCGCGATGCGTCGGTGTGCGTGGTGATGGCTTCGGGAGGATATCCGGGAACGTTTGAGGTGGGGAAGAAAATTACGGGGCTTGATGAGGCAGCGGCGGTTGAGGGAGTTAAAGTGTTTCACGCCGGGACTTCGAAGCGCGATGGAGCGTTTTATACGGCGGGCGGGCGGGTGCTGGGGGTTTCGGCGCGGGGGGCGGATTTGGGGACTGCGGTGTCGCGGGCTTATGAGGCTTGCGAGAAGATTCGGTTTGATGGGGCACATTACCGGAAGGACATTGCGGGGCGGGCGCTGAAGAAGTAGATGTATGCAGAGTTCGCAGCCGAGATGGGAATACCCATTCGGAGCCGAGGGTAGCGCGCGGTGAAAGGGATCCTTCGACTGCGGTTGTGCTTCACTTCGTGAAGCACAACCTTCGCTCAGGATGACAGATTCTTTTGAAACATATTAGAGGAGATAAATGAGTAAGACTCTGGTTTCTATTGTGATGGGGAGTGATTCTGACCTTGAGATTATGCGCGAGGCCGGGAAAGCTTTGGACGAGTTTGGGATCGGTTATGAGATTGATGTTACTTCGGCGCACCGGTCGCCGGATCGTACCGCCGACTTTGCGCGGAAGGCCGCTGGGCGCGGGATTTGCGTGATCATCGCCGGGGCTGGTGGGGCGGCGCATCTGGCGGGGGTGATTGCGGCGCACACGACTCTTCCTGTGATTGGCGTGCCGATTCCTTCGACGGCGCTGCAGGGGATGGATTCGCTGCTGGCGACGGTGCAGATGCCGGCGGGGATTCCGGTGGCGACTGTCGCTATCGGCAAGCCTGGGGCTACGAATGCGGGGATTCTTGCGGCGCAGATGATTGCGCTTCGGGATGCTTCGGTCGGTGAGAAGCTTGTGGCGCATAAGGAGAAGCTGGCTCGTGGAGTGGAGGAGAAGTCCAGGAAGTTGCGGGGCGTCTAGAGTTGTGATGATGCCTGCGCTTCGCTGCGCTTGGCTGGACGGCCGAAGGCGGCCGTCCCCACATACACCTTAGAGCTTCAATCCCTTTAGGTATTCGCGGAATGGCTGGCCCAGGTCTTCGCGTTTTAGGGCGAACTCCACTGTGGCTTTCAGGAAGCCTAGTTTGTCTCCGGCGTCGTGGCGGCGGCCTTCGTAGACGTAGGCGTACATTTTCTCTTTTTGCAGGAGGAGGCGCATGCCGTCGGTTAGCTGGAGTTCGCCGCCGGCGCCGGTTGGAGTTTTGGCGAGGCAATCGAAAATTGCGGGCGTGAGAATGTAGCGGCCGATGATGGCGAGGTTTGACGGGGCATCCTCGGGCTTGGGTTTCTCCACCATATTCTTGATTTCGTAGAGGCGGCCGCCGAAGCGGGGGTCGGCGGGCTTTACATCCAGCACGCCATAGGACGAAATCATTTTTCCTTCGACGATCTGGGTCGCTAGAACCGAGCACTGAGTTTGATTGAAGACCTCAACCATTTGCTTGAGGCAGGGGACTTCGGCGTCGATGACATCATCGGCGAGGAGTACCGCGAAAGGCTCGTTGCCTACCAGCTCGCGGGCCATCAAGACAGCGTGGCCGAGGCCCAGCGCTTCTTTCTGGCGGACGTAGGCTACGTGAATCATGTCGGAGATGGAGCGGACGATCTTCAGCAGGTCGAGCTTCTTGCGATCTTCGAGCATTCGTTCGAGTTCGTAGCTGACGTCGAAGTGGTCTTCGATGGATTGCTTGCCGCGGCCGGTGATGATGACGATCTGGTCGCAGCCCGAGGCCATGGCTTCCTCGACTCCGTATTGAATGATGGGCTTATCGACCAGCGGGAGCATTTCTTTGGGCTGGGCTTTAGTGGCGGGCAGGAAGCGGGTGCCGAGGCCGGCTGCGGGGAAAACGGCTTTGCGGACTTTCATGGGCATAGGGCGGGTGTTCGGTCTTAGGTGCTGGGTTCTTGGATCGAGTCTGGGTCTTCCATCCAAAGTTTCTTGACCATCTCACGGACATAGTCTAAGCGAGAAGTCGTCAGATGCACTACCTTTAGATTATTCCGGCGCGTTCCTGACCGCATTCGAAACCGACCTCTGATGCCGCTTCCGCATTCGCCAGTTGCTCCAATACGGTTCGCAGGGCTCGCAGAACTTCTTCCGCAGCCGTTGCTTTTAAAGCAAATTTCAGCATTCCGTCGGGGGTGAACTGCGCGCCGCGTTGGGCGGAGACGAAGCGGGCTAGCTGTTCGGGGTCGACGGTGGCGTCCTGGCGGAATTTTAATGTCACGAAATCGCGTTTGCGCTCGATCGCGTTCACGCCTACTTTCATGCACAAGAGTTTCAGCGAGGCGTAGTCGAGGAGGTTGCGGACTGCGGGCGGGGGTGGGCCGTAGCGGTCTTGCAGTTCGGCCGATACGTCGGTTAGTTGCGATTCGGTTTCTACTCTCGCTACTCGCTTGTACATCTGCAGGCGCTGGTTTTCTTCGGGGACGTAATCAGCGGGGATGCGAATGTTTAAGCCCAGATTGAGCTGGGTTTCGGCTTCGTCGGGGGCGGCTTCGCCTTTCATCTCGCGGACGGCGCGCTCGAGCATCTGGGTGTAGAGTTCGAAGCCGATGGCCTCGATGTGGCCGCTTTGCTCGCCTCCCAGCATGTTGCCGGCACCGCGGAGTTCGAGGTCTAGGGCGGCGATTTTGAATCCGGCTCCTAGATCTGAAAATTCTTTGAGTGCTGCCAGTCGGCGGCGCGCTATCGGCGTCAGCTCGATTTCTGGTGGGAGCATTAGATAGGCGTAGGCGCGGCGGCTGGAACGGCCTACTCGGCCGCGTAGTTGATACAGTTCGGAAAGACCCAGGCGATCGGCGCGGTTGATCAGGATTGTGTTGCAGAGCGGGATGTCGAGACCGTTTTCGATGATCGTGGTTGAAACCAGGATGTCGGCTTCGTGATGCATGAACTTCAGCATCACTTTTTCCAGTTCGCCTTCCGACATTTGTCCGTGGCCTACGATGATTTTCGCTGAGGGAACCAGCGCCTGAAGTTTCGCGGCGATTTCCCAGATGGTGTCGACGCGGTTGTGCACGAAATAGACCTGGCCGCCGCGCTCGAGTTCTTGCTCAATCGCGGACTGAATTAGTTTTTCATCCCAACTGGCGACTACCGTCTGGATTGCCATGCGATCTTTGGGCGGAGTTTCGATCACGCTCATGTCGCGCAGGCCTACCAGCGACATGTGCAGGGTGCGCGGGATGGGCGTGGCTGACATGGTTAGCACGTCCACCTGCTTGCGCATTTGCTTGATGCGCTCTTTGTGGCGGACGCCGAAGCGCTGTTCTTCGTCGACGATTAGCAGGCCGAGGTCGGAGAACTTGATGTCTTTGGAAAGTATGCGGTGAGTGCCGATGAGGATGTCGATTTTGCCGGCTTCGGTTTTTTGCAGGATTTCTTTTTGCTGCTTCGGGGTGCGGAAGCGGCTGATCATTTCTACGGTGACGGGGAACGGGGCGAAGCGCTGCTTGAAAGTTTCGAAGTGCTGGAAGGCTAGAACCGTGGTGGGCGCCAGCACCGCGACTTGTTTGTTGTCGCTGATGGCTTTGAAGGCGGCGCGCATGGCCACTTCGGTTTTGCCGTAGCCTACGTCGCCGCAGAGCAGGCGGTCCATGGGCTGCGGGGATTCCATGTCGCGGATTACGTCTTTGATGGCCTGGCCCTGGTCTTCGGTCTCGTTGAATTCGAAGGCGTCTTCGAACTCGCGGAACCATTCGTTGCCTGGCGGAAAGGCGTGTCCGACGGCGGTTTTACGCTCGGCGTAGAGTTTGAGAAGTTCGTCGGCCATGTCTTTCATGGCCTTGCGCACGCGAGACTTTGTCTTTGACCACGCGGCGGTGCCGAGATGACTCAGGACGGGCTTCGCGCCTTCGGAGGAGCGATATTTCTGCACCAGATCTAAGCGCGTGAGCGGAACGTAGAGACGCGCGCCTTCGGCGAATTCCAGCAGCATAAATTCGGCGGGGCCGTCGCCGTGATTGATCTCTTTCAGGCCCTGGTACTGGCCGATGCCATGTTCGACGTGGACTACGTAATCGCCGACCTGGAGATCGCGGAAGTCGGAGAGGAAGGCGGAGACTTTGGATTTTGAGCGCTGCGGACGCGAGGCCACCGTGTCGGATTCGTCGAAGAGATCGCGCGCGCCGAAGACAGCGAGATTGGCTTCAGGGAGCAGGACGCCTTCGGGGATGTACGCCGTTGCCAGCGTGGTGGTGAGGACTTCGCCGGCGAAATAGCTGGTCTCGTCGGCATAGCTTTCGCCGCCGCGGGTGCGGCTTCCTAAACGAAACGAGACATTGTATTCGGTGAAAACGTCTGCGAGGCGCTCGACTTCACCGGTGTTGGGGACGGCGAAGAGCACGCGTTTGCCGTCTGCGTTGAGCTTCTGCACTTCGGCGAGCATCGCGGGAACCGCGCCGTGGAAGCGCGGCGAGGACTGGGTGAGGAAAGTGACTGCATCTTCTTCCAGGCTGCGGGTAATGCCTAGGTGTTCGATATCGGCGCCGGGGAGATTCGCGGTTTTTTGCTGCCAGTCTTGCGGCGGCAAGTAAAGATCCTCGGGGCGAACCAGGTTGCCGACTCCGCTGCGCTCGTGGGCTTCCTGAACACGGGTCCAGAAGCGGTCGAATTCCTGCTGGAGCTGATCGGTCTCGTCGAGCAGAACCGAGGCGCGGGGAATCAAGTCGAAGATGGTGTTGTCGGCGCCCGCTACGGGCGAGTAGAACTCCCAGCCGGGGAAAACGTTGACGCCACCGGCGCGGACTGCAGCTTCGACGATTTCTTCGTTGCCGATGATTCGCTTGCCGCTCAGGCGGGTGTGAATTGCGCCAAGCAGATGGTCGCTGACCGGGGTTTCGGTGAGCGGTAGGAGCAGGGCCTCGTCTACCGGGTTCGACGAACGTTGCGAGGTGGGGTCGAATTTGCGGATGGAATCGGCTTCGTCGCCGAAGAATTCGATGCGCAGGGGACGGTCGGCTTCGGGTGAGTAAACGTCGAGGATGCCGCCGCGCACGGCGTATTGGCCGGGCATCTCGACTACGTCGGTCGCGGTGTAGCCGACGGTGTTGAGGTGGGCGAGCAGGGCCTCGAGATCGAAGGATTCGCCGCGGCGGATGGTGCGGGCGAGGTCGGCGTAATAGTCGCTGGAGCGCAGGCGGATCGCCGTGGCTGCTACTGGCGAGACGACGATGGAGGCGGAGCCGGTCGCAATCTTCCATAAAGCTGTGGCGCGTTCTTCCTGGAGTTCGGGATGCGGCGAAAGATTCTGGAAAGGGAGCACGTCGCGGGCCGGGAGAGAGATTACGGAATCCGGATCGCAGGCGGACGTGAGTTCACAGAAGCTGCGGAGGACTGGGACGAAATCTTCGACGGCGCGGTTGTCGTTGACAACAAAGATCAGCGGGCGTGCGGCGGCGCGCTGGAAGAGCACGAGCAGCAAGGCTTTTGCAGTGGGCGTGAGGCCGGAAACACGAAGCCGCCCCGTGCCCTCCTTTAGGTGGGAGGCTACACGCGTGAAGGCGGGAAGCATTTCTACGTCCGTGAAGAGTTCGCGGACGAAGGGAAGAAGCATGCATTTGAATTTTAACAGGAGACAGGTGGCGGCGCAGGTCCCGAGGGGCGGTGGTGGCTCCCGCTTCGCCGCGCTCGGCGGAACCCTTCGGCTTCGCTCAGGGCAGGCCTCCCGATGGCGCCCGTTCCCACATGGTTCTTTTTCACGACCGCAGCAGCGGGCGGGTCAGGCAGGTTGGGCCGCCGCTGCCGTTGATGCAGAGTTCGCTGCCCGCGAAGGTGCGGACGTCGAATCCGGCTTGGCGGAGGCGGGTGTTTGTTTTTTTATTTTCTTCAATTGCCAGGAGGCGCTTGTTGCCTAGCGCCAGGACGTTGCACGCCAGGGTGTCACGCTCGGAGGGATCGATTTCGATGAATTTGTATCCGCTGGACTGGAGCAGTTGGACGGTCTCGACCGCCAGCCATGGGAGATCGACCAGTGCCGTGTGTTCATCGAGCAGGCTGATCAGCGACATCAGGTGGAGGCAGGCGGACGGACCCGGGCCGTAGGGCAAGGGCGCGGAAAAAACTTGCATTTGTTTAGGCGCGAGCAGGTCGCGGATCTGCTGAATGCCCGCTGCATTGGTGCGGTAGCCGTGGCCGATGAGCAGAGTTTTCGCGTCGAGCCAGACCATGTCTCCGGCTTCGGCGGTGCCGGGAGGTGCGATTGTGCCGAGCGTCGGGATGTCCAGGGTCTCAAGGAACGCGGCGTGGTGCGGGCCTTCGGCTACGCGGTTGGGTTTGCCGGGACGGAGCACGATCAATCCGTAATCCGTGGGAAGGGATGCGTCGTGTGCGTAGACGGCGTCGAGTGAAAGATCCGGCGCGGGCGGCATCTCGACAACTTCGGCTCCGGCAGTTTCCAACTCGCGGCACAGTGCTTCGTGCTGGGACTGGGCTGTGGCAAAGTCAGGCTCATGGTGGAAGCCCAGTTCCTGCCAGCGGGCCGCGCGATGCGGCTGGTTCCAGCCGGCGGCGCGGGGAGAACAGACGAGGACACGCTCCGGAGTGCCGGTCATGGAATGTCCGTTGAAACGCGTTCTTGTGGCTGTCTCGGGCATTTTTGTCCTGTAACGTTCTGAACCGGCTGCGCCTGGTAGGAATCTATATGGGCATTATGGCAAAAGCAACCTGGGAAGGTGCGGTACTGGCAGAAAGCGATGCGACGGTCGAGGTGGAGGGGAATCAATATTTTCCGCCGGATGCGATCCGCAAGGAATATTTCAAGCCTAGCGACGCGCACACGGTGTGTCCGTGGAAGGGCACGGCTAGCTACTACGATGTCGAAGTGAAAGGCAAACGGAACGCTGGGGCGGCTTGGTTTTATCCGGAGCCCAAGGCGGCGGCGAAGCAGATTACGGGGTATGTGGCGTTCTGGAAGGGCGTGCAGGTGGAAAAGTAATCGCGATCGAGACTTTTGCTGAAGGCGCGCGAGCACGGTCGAGATCTAAACCGCAGCGGCTGAAGCCGCACTAGACCTCGCCAGACTTACGGCACGACTGAAGTCGTGCCCTTCCCGGCCGGTAGGAGCGAGAGGTGCCGGGAGCCTGCTAGAACTCGACGTGGGCGCGGAACGAAGGCACGAGTACCGGACCGCGGTCGCGGTTGTAGCCGGGGTTGACGATGTGCTGCAGGCCTGGCGCGAGATAAATGCCGCGCCATGCATGCACTGTGTAGTAAGACTCCACGATGTTTTCGCGGTCGTAATTGAGAGCTCCGTCGCCGAGCAGGAAGCCGAGGCCACCATCGGCGAGGTAGGTTTGGTGATCCTTCTTAATTGCATTTGAGATGAAAGCAATGCCGGCGCGGTCCTGCTTGCGATGCCACCAGGCGCCGTTTGCGCCAAGTCCCTCGGCGAAAGTTTGATCGACTTCGGTATACGCGAAGGATTCGGTCTTGCCGTTATCCCAGCCGAAGCGGGCGAAAGCGGTGAGGTTGGGCAGGAGATTCTGCTCGAGGTTGATTCCAAAACCGTACTTGCGCGTGATGTGCCAGGGATGGGCGGTGATCTCTGGAATGGGTGTGAGGCCGGCTTCAAAGTTGGCGACCGCGTCGCGATAGATGCCCATGTTGGCGTAGTTGGTGTACGCCAGAAGGCGGACCACCCCCGCCTTTTTCGGAATCAAGCCGCGACGCAATTCGTACTCAAAGTTTTCCGCATGGGCTTGCCATGGCTTCCACACCAGATCAATTCCGTTGGCGATTTTCGGCATCAGGGCTTCGGCAAAACGAAATCCCCAGTTGCGGTCTTCGAAGTCGGCGGTGGCTCCGACGGTGTAGCCGCGGGTGTCTGCGGCGTAGTCCCAGGCGCCGTTGTTGTCGGTGGTCCAGTTGATGAATTGAAAATGGGTATCGGAGCCCACGGAATTTATGTCGAAGAAATCCGGCATGCTGAATTTGCCGAAGCGGATCTCCAGGCGGCGGCGCGGGAGTTCGTCGAAGAGAGAAAGCCAGCTGCGCTGGTTTTCGACTTTATCTTTGCTCAACGCAAATACCTTGTGAATCATGCCCCGGCCGAGATAGGGTGCTTTGCTCAAGAGAGGATTGCGCACAATATCGAGATCGGTATTACCGGCGAGGCCGAGGCCCGCGCTGAGTGCGGCTCCTCCGGCCTCTTCAATGTCGACCAGAAGTTCGGTGGAATTATCGAGCCGCACGCCCGTGTAGAGCGTTAACACGCGAGACGTAGCCTCTTCGAAGTTGGGACTGAGGCTGTTCTTGCCGCTGTAGTCGGCGTGAAATGAAGGATGGGTCTGGAAGATGAAGTTTGCCTGACCGGAAAGCCAGAAGCGTGTGTCCTTAAAATGGGGGAACATCGTCTCGGGGTTTTCGTCGGGCGGGGAGCCAGGCGCGTTCGCTGCGGGGGTCGTGTCGCTTTGGGGCGCAGCATCTGGCCTGGCGGCGGAGAGTGCTTGCGGTTGTTGTGCCCACGACGGGAGCGCAGGGCCAAGAGCGAGGGTGGCGCAGAGCACGAGCAGCCAGCACGTGCTGCGCGTTGCGAATTGAACAGGGCCTTTCATTATTTCAAGACATTCCATAACCAGCATAGAACCAAGCGGAATCCCCTTCTTCCTTTGGCGCGGGTGCTTAACCTTGATATACCATGAGCAGTTAACTACGGTTAACACGGTTACCCTTGCGATCCGTCGGTGGATGCGCCGTCCGACGATCTGGGCCGGGAATGCCGCCGATCACTGAGCCTACGCAGGGCGAATTAAAGGAATGTTACAGGCCGTTCCCGATGCTCTCGCACGCTTTCTTGTTTTGTAGCATACCCCCGTATAGTATAGTCAAGTGGAAAGTTAAACTTGGGAGCTGACATGGCCCACACGCTACGAGAAAAAGAAAAACTAATGCTGCGGGTGAGGCGCATCCGCGGACAGATCGACGCCATGGAGCGGGCGCTTGATGAAGGCAAAGACTGTGGCGACATATTGCAACTCATCACGGCTGCACGCGGCGCGATGAACGGGCTGATGGCCGAGTTGCTGGAAGATCATGTCAGATTCCATGTGCTGGATCCATCGCGCAAAACTACTTCTGAGCAGGCGATTGCGGCGGATGAATTGATGGAGATCGTGCGCTCGTATCTTAAGTGAGATCGGCGGAATTGGCGGCGATAAATCAATAAGGACAGCCCGGAGCCCCCGAAGCTGTCCTTGAACCCTCCCGGTTAGAAGGGCAACGTGATGAAACGAAGTTAGCTCCGCGATGTTGCACGATGATGGCGAAATCATGAATATCTGATTAATTATTTTTCCGCAGGCGCTGCTATAGTAGTCAGTCTTGTTCGAGCCGCCTTCGGTCGCTGCGCTGCTCAGGGCAGCTCCGGGTCCCGCTCGCAAGGCTTACTCGATCTCTCCTGCGAGAGCTCATGCCTTCCACAACGTCTCGAAAAGTCGAACAGTCGCGCCGCTTGCAGCAACGTGCCGAGAGCATGATTCCTGGCGGAGTGAACTCGCCGGTGCGCGCGTTTGGTGCGGTGGGCGGTGATCCGCCGTTTATTGTGCGCGGCAAGGGTTCGCACATTTGGGACGCTGACGAAAATGAATACATCGACTATGTTGGCTCCTGGGGGCCGCTGATTCTTGGTCATGCCGCGCCGGACGTGCTCGACGCGATTGTCGGAGCTGCGTGCAACGGTACGAGTTTTGGAGCTTCGACGCCGGCCGAGGCGGATCTCGCTGAGTTGGTGCTGGCGGCGATTCCCTCCATGCAGAAAATTCGCTTCGTGAGTTCCGGAACTGAAGCGACCATGTCGGCGATCCGTCTGGCCCGCGCCTACACCAAGCGCAAGTACATCATGAAATTTGAGGGTTGCTACCACGGGCATTCGGATTCCCTGCTGGTGAAGGCGGGGTCCGGCGTGGCGACGCTCGGTATTCCAGGATCGGCAGGCGTTCCCGAGGAGTTCATTCAGTTCACGCTGGCCTTGCCCTTCAACGACATCAAGGCGGTGGAATACGCTTTTCAAAAATTCAAGCATCAGATTGCGTGCGTGATCGTGGAACCGGTGGTGGGAAACATGGGATGCGTTCCCGGCGCCGACGATTATCTGGTGGCTCTGCGACTGATTACGGAACGCGAGAGGTCGGTGCTGATTTTCGATGAAGTGATGACTGGATTTCGCGTGGCTTTCGGAGGAGCGCAGGAACTTTATAACATTCGCCCGGATCTGACGACTCTGGGAAAGATCATTGGCGGAGGCTTGCCGGTTGGGGCTTATGGAGGTTCGAGCGAGATTATGAATCTGGTGGCGCCGCTGGGGCCGATGTATCAGGCGGGCACGCTTTCAGGAAATCCGCTGGCGATGGCCGCGGGCTGTGCGATGTTGAAGAATCTGCGGGATCACAAGCAGGAAATTTATCCGCGCATCGAGAAGTTGAGCGGAGAGTTGGTCGAGGGCGTGGCGGCGGCTGCGAAAGATGCGGGCATCCCCCTGTCCCACAACCGCGTGGGGTCGATGTTTACGTGGTTTTTCACGCCGGGACCGGTGACGGATTGGGATTCTGCATCGAAGTCGAACGCCGAGGCGTTCGGCAAGTTTTTCCGCGCCATGCTTGATAGTGGAGTGTATCTGCCGCCGTCGCAGTTCGAGGCGGCGTTTCTGGGTTCGACGCATAGTGACGAAGATGTTCAGCGAACGATTGCGGCGGCGAAAGCTGGCGTTTGCGGCGATGAAAGGATAATCACCACTGAGTCACAGAGGCACAGAGAAATTCCAAGAGACCAAGACGACTCTAGCTATTGACCTGACGTAGCGGCTGGCTTTTCCATCATCTGCGGAATTGTTACGAATTCATATCCCTCCGCCTTGTAGCGAGCAATCAGATGATCAGTGGCGATCACCGTTTGGGAGCGGTCGGCGCCCATTTGCTTATGCCCGCCATCGTGCAGCAGGATCACATCACCGCCGCGAATCTGTTTCGCGACCTTGTGTTCGATCGCCGCGGCTGGCGGCGCGTTCCAGTCGTAACCCGTAACGTTCCACATGACTGGCTCCAGGCCCAGTTCTCGGGCTACGCGAAGCACGGCGGGGCGGCGTCCCCCGAAGGGAGGACGAAAGAGATTGGAGGGTCGGCCGATCGCATCCTGCAAAGCATCGCGGCATTGGGTGAGTTCCTGCCGGATTTCGGCTTCGCTCTTGAAGATCAAAAGAGGATGAGTGAAGGTGTGGTTACCGACAACGTGGCCGGCCTGGACGATCTCGCGGGCAATCTGGGGCTGCTGCTGGACGTAGCGTCCAATCAGGAAAAAAGTGGCGTGCACGTTGTGCTTTGCGAGGACTTCCAGCAAGCGCAGGGTGTGCGGGTCGTTGGGGCCGTCGTCGTAGCGTCAGCGCGATTTGGCGCGAGCCAGGGCCGAGCCCGGTGAAGGTTCGTCCATACCATTGCGCCGTCGGAGCCATCGACTGGTAGGCGGTCATCGCGGCTGCGGCGGAAGCGGCGCCCGCTAGGGCTGGGACCAGCATGCAGGGATTGTATTTCATTGAGTGATTGGGCGATTGCGTGATCGGGCGATTGAAGATCGTACTATCCTGTTGAAATTCACAATCAACAAATCGCACAATCGCCGTGCACAATCGCACAATTCTCGCTGTTAACTCTTCCCTCAATTGCCACTCGGCTCCATCCGAGCTATCCTGCAACTTCCGAATTATTCCGAGCCCATGGCTAATCTCTTCGAGCTGCCCCGTTACATTGCAGTGGAAGGTCCAATCCGAGTCGGCAAAAGCACGCTGGCGCGCATTCTGGCGGAGCGGCTGAATGCGCAGCGGGTGATGGAGCCTGAATCCAATCCCTTTCTCGGCGCGTTCTACGAGGGCGAGCGCGGCGCGGCGTTTCAGGCGCAGTTTGCTTTTCTGGTGCGGCGGTTCGAGCAGTTGCAGGCGCTCGATCTGGGTCCGCGGTCGCAGAAGACGGTGGTCGCCGACTACATCATCGAAAAAGACAAACTCTTTGCCTGCCTTACCCTTACTGACCAGGAACTCGATACCTACAACCGCTATTACAACCACTTCCGCGGACAGTTGCCTACGCCGGACCTTGTCATCTATCTGCAGGCCACGCCCGAGGTGCTGAAGAAGCGGCTGAAGAAAAAGAATGCTCCCGGGGAGCGCGCGGTGAGCGATGAATATCTGGAGGAAGTGGTCAAGGCATACGAACACTTCTTTTTTCACTACACGTCGTCGGATTTGCTGATCGTAAACACGTCCGACATTGATTTCGTCGATCGCAATGAGGATTTGCAGGAGTTGCTGCGCAAGGTGAGCGAGCCGATCAAGGGTACGCAATACTTCTTGCCGCTGGGCGGGCAGGAAGCCGTGGGGGCGTAGGGAAGCGTTGTTGCAGGCGTCGTTGGTAATCGGTGCTGTTTTTGAAGGAAAAGGAGATTCCACTTCAGAATGACTCGCACCAATTTTGTTATCGCACTCGTGCTGTTCGCTCTTCCTGCATTCGCCCAGCGTGGCCAATCTTCTAAGCCGGCGGCGGATGCCAGCGCAACTCCTGCGGCAGAGAAATCTGGCGACTCGAAATCCGCCGAGTCGAAATCCGCCGAGTCGAAATCCAGTGAGCCCATGAAGAATCCTCTGCCCGCCGACAAGTCTGTGCCGCAGACGATCACCGTGAACGGCAAGACGCTTCACTACACGGCGACGGTCGGCAACAGTCACGCTGAAAGGCAAGGACGACAAGCCCACCGGCGTGGTGATGTACACGGCATTCACGCTGGACGAACCGAAAGGCGAAAGACCAAGGGACAGCGGTTCGCACCGGCCGGTCACGTTTGCGCTCAATGGTGGGCCGGGGGCCTCGTCCGTCTATCTGAATCTGGGAGCGATCGGGCCGAAGCATGTTGCGTTTGCGAATGACGGTGACTCGCCTTCAGATCCCGCGACGCTGACCGACAATCCCGGCACCTGGCTCGACTTTACGGACATGGTCTTCATCGACCCGATCGGCACGGGATTTTCGCGTTCTCTAGTGGACGAGGCGGAGACGAAGAAGCTTTTCTATGCACCGAAGCCGGACATCGAATATCTCTCGCTCGTGATCTACAAGTGGCTGGTGCAGAACGATCGCTTGCTGGATAAAAAATATCTGGTGGGCGAGAGCTATGGCGGATATCGCGGGCCACTGATGACGCATTATCTGCAATCGACGCTGGGCGTTGCTATGAACGGCCTGGTGCTGGTGAGTCCCTATCTGAACCCGGAGAAAGGCGATGGTGACCTGTCGCCGATTCCCTGGATGATCGACCTGCCGTCGATCACGGCCGCGCATCTGGAGTCTGAAGGAAAGCTGACTGACGCGGCCATGCAGCAGGTGATCGCGTACACGCGCGGAGACTATGCAGAGGCGCTGCTGAAAGGCCGCAGCGACCCGGCCGCAACCGACGCAATGATTGCGCATGTAACCGAGATGACGGGGCTTGACGCGAAGTTCGTGAAGTTTGCCGGTGGCCGGCTGGACATTCGAGCCTATCTCCGCGAGGTGCACCGCACGCAAGGATTAATCGGCAGCGTGTACGACTCGAACGTGACCGCGCCCGACCCGTTCCCCTACGCCCCGACGCAACAGACCGGCGATCCGATTCTCGAGAGCATCATCGCACCTACGACCACGGCTATGGTCGACTTCATCACGCGAACGGTTGGATGGAAAACCGATGCGCGCTATGAGGCCTTGTCGGAAGACGTCAACCGGCAATGGGATCGCAACGAAGACCTGCGTAAGGGTGCAGTGCGGGACCTGCGCGAATCGGTTGCTGCTGATCCCAAGCTGCGCGTGCTGATCGTGCATGGATGGAATGACCTCTCGTGCCCATTCATGGGATCGGTACTCAGCGTAGACCAGATGCCGATCATGGGCGATGCGAACCGCGTACAGATCCACGAGTTTCCCGGCGGCCACATGTTTTACACGCGCACCGTGAATTCGGACTCGTTGCATAAGCTGGCGGAGACCATGGTGGCGACGCATTAAAAGTGGGGTAAGTTTCGTAGGGTTGCAGATCGACTGTGTAACTTATTGAATATAAATATGTTTATCGGCTAGTCGGCGGCTCCTAAGTCGCGGCTGGTCATTCCTGGTTACTGGGGGTAGAATTGTTTTCAGCATCCACGAAGATGCTGAACAGGCTCTATCCGGCCGAGCCGGAGGGGCACTGGAGGCCATGATGAGTCTCACCCCGATCGGCGGGCGTCCCGACTTTCCTAGTTCGGGTAAGACCCGCGAGAAAATCACCACCGCTTCTCTGCGGGAATGCAAACTCCGCCACGAACCGATCACCTGTCTTACCGCCTACGATTACGCCACAGCGCGCCTGGTGGATGAAGCCGGCATCGAGATGATTCTGGTGGGCGATTCTCTTGCCCAAACTATTCTCGGCTACGAAAACACGCTCTCGGTCACAATGGACGAGATGCTGCATCACGTGAAGGCGGTGCGGCGGGGCGTGAAACACGCGCTGCTGCTGGCCGACATGCCTTACGGGTCTTATCAGGTTGACCCCAACGACGCTCTACGTAACGCTACGCGCTTTGTAAAAGAGGGTGGTGCGGAAGTGGTGAAGATCGAAGGCGGCGAAAAGCGTGCCGACCTGATTCGCCGCATCATTGACGCCGAGATTCCCGTGGCCGGCCATATTGGGCTGACGCCGCAATCGGTTAACGTGATGGGCGGGTACAAGGTGCAGGGGAAATATCTCAGCGGGATTGAGCAACTCATGCGGGATGCTGTGGCGCTCGAGCGCGCGGGCGTATGCTGCATTGTGCTGGAGGGAATTCCGCGCGAAGTGGCGGCCATGATTACGGCAGAGGTGGGCACGCCGACCATTGGGATTGGCGCCGGTCCGGAGTGCGACGGGCAGGTGCTGGTGTTCCACGACCTTGTCAATCTGACATTTACAGCGGCCGCGAAATTTGTGCGCCGCTACGGCGACGCGTCCGGTCTGATCAGCAACGCGGTGCGCGCGTTTCGGGCGGATGTGAAGTCGCTGCAGTATCCGTCGGATGAGGAGTCCTATCATCTGCCCCGGGAGACGAAAGCCGGGCTGGACACTGTGCTCGCGCGGAAACGGGCACTGCGGCGGTAGGAAACACTTGGCCACGGATTTACGCGGATCCCACGGATCGATCTGGGATGGGCTTCGAGCATCGTGGGCTGGGTTAGTGCTAGGCTATGTTTGTCAGGAGGTCGCTATGACTCACTTCTTGCCTGGGTTTTTTCTGCCATTTCTTGGTTTTGGGTTTGTGATGTATTTTCTGCCTTCGATCCTTGCCTGTGCGCGCAATAAGCGAGATAGGACTGCGATTGTGCTGCTGAATTTGCTTCTAGGCTGGACGATGATCGGATGGGTGGTCGCGTTGGTCTGGGCGGTGAAGACGGACGTTCCTGCGGTGGTGCGGTGAGTTTTTTTGCCGTCTCGCGCCGACTCGGGCGAACCGGCCTGGTATCTGTTTTGATGGTGAGCTTCGGGCTTGCCTGTTCGCGGCAGAACGGGCCGGCTCCTCCGGATGCGGCGACTCTTCTGCAGGCCGTTGCGGCCGCCGATCCCGCGAAGTATCCGTCGCTGCAAGAAACGAGACATTGGAGCAATCCCTATCTCGTCATCCGTCCCGAGGCGGTGGGCCTGCTCACCAGCATCACCGCTAATGAAGAACGGATTTTGAAACCGGAAGAAGTGTTGGATGCGCTGGCGCGGTTGCCCGCATCCGCTTGGCCTTACGGGCGCGCAGTCGCGATCCTGGTGGATGAGAAACCTACCGCTTCCGAGGCCGACAAAATTGCGATTCGACGAAACCGCGGCATTGTGGCGGGCGACCTCGAGGGCGCGCACGTCGCGATCGATTGGATCTCCACCCCCTGAAGCAACTTTCCCAGCGATGAAGATCTACGAGACCATTGAAGAGATGCGGACGGCGTGCCGTGGAGCGCGGCGCGGCGGCCAGCGATTGGGATTTGTGCCCACCATGGGAGCGCTGCATGAAGGGCACTTGTCTTTAGTTCGGGCCGCCAAGGCTGATTGCGATGTTGTGGCGGCTTCGATTTTTGTAAATCCCACGCAGTTTGGGCCGAACGAAGATCTGGCGAGATATCCGCGAGATTTCGACCGCGACCGCGACTTGCTGGCGAAGGAAGGAGTGGAATTGCTTTTCGCTCCGTCTGTTGAGGAGATGTATCCGGCGGGCGCGGTGACCTGGGTTACGGTGGAGGAGCTGAGCGGCAAGCTGGACGGGCGTTCGCGGCCTGGACATTTTCGCGGGGTCACGACCGTAGTAGCCAAGCTGTTTCACATTGTCGAGCCGGATGCGGCTTTTTTCGGGCAGAAGGATGCGGCGCAGTTGGCAATCATTCGCCGCATGGTGCGCGACCTGAAGTTTCCCGTGGAGATTGTCTCGGGCGCGATCGTGCGGGAGGCGGATGGACTGGCCCTGAGCTCGCGCAACGCCTATCTCGACTCGGCGCAGAGAAAAGAGGCGGTGGTGCTGCATCGTGCGCTACTGAGAGTGAAAAAGGCGTGGGAAGCCGGCGAGCGCGATGCGGTGACACTCATAGGTGCTGGCCGCGAAGAGATTGCAGGAGAAAAATCGGTGCGCCTCGACTACTTCGAGATCGTCGATCCGGAGAACCTCGATCCGGTCAAGAACCTCGCCGCCGGGGCGCTGGTCGCGGTTGCGGCATTCGTGGGCACGACGCGGCTGCTCGACAACATTTTGCTTCCGAAACGTGCCTGATTACTGCTGCGGTTGGGCGGCGTCAGAAACTGACTGCGCGGTAGCCGAAGAGGCGTAAGAAGGAGTCTGCTTGTCGCGCACCAGTCGCTGCCGCACCATGGTTTCGATTTGCGACCAAAGGTGAGGATCGCATTCGCTCTGCATATGGTCGGGGATGAAGACGTGATCCGCCCAGGAGGCGCCGGGGCACGGTACTGGATTCTTTCGGTAATCCACAAGATAGTTTCCCAGGATCGCAGTTCTATCCGGATCGGCGGCGACGATCTTGGGGCGGCCGTGGATGATGCCGTGCGGCTGGTAAAAGTTGATGGCCTCGGCAACGTTAGCAGGAATGACGGAATCGTTCTGCCAGACTTTTGCGACGCTATCGACCTGCACGGTCAGCAGAACCGGCACCCCCAGGCGCTGCAGGTCGCGGGCCAGCGTCACGGCCGCGGACGCTCCCCAGCTGTGGCCGAAGAGAATGATGCGGGCCCGAGCCTTTTCTTCCGCGGAAAGAACGCCGTCGCGATTGGTATCGAGAAGGCGGAGGATAGCGTCGTAGGCTTGCTTCCTGCGGCGGTTCTCAAAAACCCGGACATAAGTATCTTTGGAAACGGTTCGTTGCATCTGCTGCGCGAACTGAACCGGACCCTGGCTCGTGTTGTCATGCCGGACAAATCCGCCGACGAAGCCGATCACAATATTCGATGGAGCGACCGTTGGCTGGGGCCGGACTGCATCCACGGCGCGGGAGAATTGCGGCGCAGTTGCAGCCAGAATCGTGAGAGTGACGAGCGAAGCGCGAAATAGACTGAACCGGCGCATGCAGGTTCCTACGCAATCAGATGATCTGTTCCGTTCGGAGGATGCCGAAAAACCGACCTGGACGGAGCATGGGCGGGCGTTTCAGCGAAATGCCTTGAGCAGAGCGGCTTTTCGCACATTTAACCCGACGAACAGTCTACACCCGTTTGTCAAATTTCTGGCGATCTTCAGCTTCGGGAAGGTGCTTTTCGTCCAGAAACGAAGGCGTTTCCTGCGAGGATGTAGCGCAGCCGCTTGTCGGCTGCCTTGGTGATGCCGATGCGGGGGGTGGTTTTGATGTTTCTGGCGCGGAAGCCGTCGTCCCCGATCCACAAGCCCGAATGAGGCGAGGTCAAATCGCCGCCGTTGTCGCGGGTGCGGGTGATGCCGAACGCTTCGGCCAGGCGTCCGGGGCCGCTGGTGAGGAGAATCAGATCCCGCGGTCCACGAACTTCGATCTTTCTCGCATGCGCCATCTCTTCGATGCCCCGCAAAGGCTCGACAGCCCGGAACAGCACGCCTCCGGCCTTGCCGTCACGCTCGCATGACACATTCAGGCAGTAATGATTGCCATAGATGAAATAAACGTAGGCGTAGCCAGGAGGTCCGAAGAGGACTGCCGTGCGAGCGGTGTTGCCGGCGGCGGAGTGGGAGGCGGGATCGTTTTTTCCGAGATAAGCTTCGACTTCGACGATGCGAGCCGCCAGAAACTGCCCGCCGCTCTGGCGCACCAGCACCTTGCCGAGGAGTTCGCGAGCCACGGGCCGCGGCTTGCGCGCGAAGAAGGCTCGATGGAGAGGCTGAAATTTTTCCCGATCGACTTTATCTGGCAGTGTGCCCATGCCAGCGGAATCTTAAACGCAAGACGGGGCTTTTGCGCGGCTAAATTGGCCTGGGCTCCGTATTCCTGGCGGCCGTGATGTTGGACGGCGAATCGTCGAACGATTTGCCGGGTTCATAGGCCAATTTTTCGTGCTTCGAGCCAACTTTCCTTATGACGTCATGCCAGCCGTCGTCCCAGCTGATGCGAGCCTCTCCATTAACCAAGACCCACGTGCCGTGGCTCTCGCCATGCGTCTTCTGGGCTTGGCCGTCGGATTCGAGTGTGATGTAGAAATTGCCGCCGTCTCCTCCCATGCCCACCTCCCACTTGCCCACGAAGTGGTTCCGGCTGGGTAAGGAAGCACTGTCGGCGGGTTCGAAATCAATGCGAGCGACGGTGGCAGGAAGGTTCTCTTGGTGTCCATCTTTGAAGACGATCACTACGGGAGACTTGAAGTCGATGCGCGCAATGTCCGCGATGTCAAGGGTTTGGCGGTGCCCGTCCTTGAAAACGATAGCGATCGACCCAGAGTTGTCGGCTGCGGCAGCGGTCCCGGCAAGGGTGGTGGCGGCAAGCACGAGTATGGCGAGAATCGAGACAGCTTTCACGGTTTTGCGCATGCTTGTTCCCCCACGGAGTCTGCAAGGAGCACGAACAGTTGCTTCCTGGATGATGGTACGCTCACAGGCGCAAGTTTGTTCCACGCGTGGTTGCTCTACGCCGCACCTTTGGCCGATTCTTTCAGGTACGCCAGCACATCTCCCGCGTGGCCTTCTGCCTTCACCTTGGGAAAAATGTGCTGGATCTTGCCGTCTGGCCCGATGACAAACGTGGTCCGGACGATGCCCATGACCTTCTTGCCGTACATGTTCTTTTCCTGAAGCACGCCGAAGGCGTCGGCGACTTTCTTGTCGGCATCGGCCAGCAGAGAGAAGGGCAGCTGGAATTTCTCCTGAAACTTCTTCTGTGCCTTGGGTGTGTCGGGCGAGATGCCAAGTAACACGGCGCCGGTTTTCTGCATCTGTTTGAAGGTGTCGCGGAACTCGCAGGCCTCGATGGTGCAGCCGGGAGTGTCCGCGCGAGGATAGAAATAAAGCACGACAACTTTGCCGCGCAGACCTTTCAGCGAGACTTCCTTTCCGTTCTCGTCCTGCAAAGTAAACTCGGGAGCCTTATCATTGACATGGATGCTCATGATCGCCTCATTCCGGCCGAGGGCCGAACGACTTATGTCCAGAAGGTTCTTATACCGCAGATTGGGGTTCGCCGTCATCGTTGTTGTCGTTCTGGCGTTTTTCGCCGTGATGGTTCCGCGAGGCTCGGCGCAGGGAAGGCCTGAGCTTAAGCGCCCGGAGCCCGACGTTCCCCAACAGAAGCCTCCGGAAGCCAAGAAAAAACCGGTCAAAGGGCCGCGGGCGGTGGCGCTTTTGCAGCTATCGAGCGGCGGGAAGGCGACGTTGATCCCGATCGCAATTCTGGTCGATGGCAAATTTTACGACGCCAGCGAATATAAAGCGGATCCGGTGCCGATGGCGCTGGATTCCGGAACGGTCTATGAGGCGGAGGAGTCGGGGGATTCGCTGGGACTATTTACGGTGAGTGGAGCGCTGCACAGCAAGACTGCGGGCGCTGCGCAACCGTGGGTGGGCGCGGGTTCTTACATGCTCAACGGAACCGAACCGGCCAATGCGCCGCACAAAGCGGAAAATGTTCCGGTGGGACTGAACAGCGGCGATAGCGATGCGCCGCCGCGCCTGAGTAGAGGAAAGTCATCGCAGCCGGCGGAGACTTCGCAACCTGCGAGTGGTTCTTCTGGAAGGGGCGCGTCTCCTGGGCAGACGCCGGGAGTTCCGCCAGCATCGGACAAACCTGCGGATCAAAGCGCCAAGCAGCAAGCGCCGGCGCCGACGGCAGGGCAGAGTTCGGCGGGGCAGACTTCGCGGCACAAGCCCCGCCAGGTCAAACGCGCCAGGGCAGACGAGTGCCGGTCAAACGACTTCCGCTCCACCGACTTCCAGTCAGACCTCGCCGGGTTCCCAGGCATCACAGGGACAGGCAGCGCAAAGTCCGACGGACTACTATCGCCCCACGCTGCGACGCGGGAAGCCTACGCAGGGGCCGCCGCCGGATGAGGACGTCGAAGTGGCGCCGAAGGCCGGCAAGCCTGACTCGCCGGCAAGCGTCGCCGCTGCCGGCCGCGGTGCCGGTGCAACTTGTGCCGGCAATTTCCGATGCGGGTGGGCCGGAACCGAAGTCGTACAAGTTTTTCTGGAAGACAGGCGAAGAGGAAGAGCGGCGCAATCAGATGCTTGCCCTGGCGGGAGCTGAAGTTCAGGCTTACGTAAAGGCGCTGGCCAGGAATCAAATTCCGGCGAACCCTCCGGCAAAGGCGGCTCCCGCGCGCCACAAAGCTCCGGCCAAGCCGATTCAGCCGGTGCTGGAGAATGTTCAGTTCCGCGCTTTCGATGTGTGGACCAACAACCAGATCGTGATGATCCTGACCGCGGAAGCGCACTTTCCTCCCGCGCCCGGAGCGACCGCGGCGCCGGAACAATATTCGATTACGCTGGTGACGCGAACTGATATCTACGGCGAGCTGCGCAAGCTGTATTCGGGAGTGACCGACAAGTTTCACCTCGACGTGACCCCGCGGATGGAACTGATTGATGTTGTGGATGCGGACGGAGACGGGCGGGGCGAGTTGTTGTTCCGCGAAACCACGGACGCCGGCAAAGGGTATGTGATCTATCGGGCGGGCGCAGACAAACTCTTCAAGATGTTCGACAGTCTGGGCCCGGGTTAGCGGAGATCACTTTTCCGAGCGTATCCGGTTCGCGGGTAGCGGGTGTTGTCCGCGCGGCGGGTAAAGCAGGAGTCCGTTGACATGTCCCTCGCTGTCGGTTTGAAAGGTGACCCGAACCGGCAGCTCGGCGACAAAAAAGTCGTGCTGGGTTTCTGGGCGAAGTCGCAATTTCGGAAGCCCCCAGTCTGCTGGCAGTTGGATGGTCAGGAAGTCGTCGTCCCGAGCGATGTTGAACATTCCCACGCCCTCTGTCTCGTACCGACCCGCGTAGGTGTCGAGGACGGCCGAACCTAGTTTGATCTCAGTGTGCTTGGTGACGGTCGGCGGTTCTAACGGCGTGTTCGGCTGCAGCAGGTGACGCCCAATGTCGCCAACGCTTGTCAGTTGATTCGAGAGCACGACAACTCCGGTGCGAGTCGCGGGATCCCAGGCAACATAACTCGCATATCCCCAGGTGAAGCCGTCGTGCATGACCAGCTGGTCGTCACCCTTCCCAGTCACCACCCATCCCAGCGCCTGCTCGCTACCATCTCCATCAATGGGACGCCGCGTCGTTAGCATCGCCGCCATGCTTGGGGCCAACGGCGAAGGTTCGTACCCCATGGCCACCGAAAGGAAAGTCAGCAGGTCATTGACGGTTGAAACCAGGCCGCCCGCAGCTGGCATGGCTGAATAGATGGAAACGGAGGAGAAAGACGCCGCGGGTTGCAAAACCGCGTTGTGGCCGATCACTAGCCGGGCTTTGAGTTTTGCAGTGAGCGTGATCGAGGTATTTTTCATCTTCAAGGGAGCGAGGATGCGCGTCCGCAGCAGGGTCTCGTAATCCATGCCGGCGCGGGTCGCGAGGGCTTGTCCCAGAAGCCAGTAACCGACGTTCGAGTAGTCCCACTCAGCGCCTGGGTCGCGTGTCAGTTGGTAGCGGGCTAGAAACTTGTAGAGCTGAGCGTCCGAATTGTCTGGGGTGGCGGAAGTCCTGAACGCGGGCAACTCGTCCGGCATAAACGGGAGGCCTGAGGTATGAGTTGCCAGGTCCACTAAAGTGATGGAGCGGCCATTGTGTTCAGGGATATTGACGCCCGCGGGCAGATACTTCGCGACCGGATCGGCAAGCGCGACTTCACCTTTTCGGACCATGTCGGCGAGCAAGAGAGCGGTAAACACTTTGCTGACGGAACCAATCTCGAACAGACAGTGTCGCCACCGAGGGCCGCGGATCTGCCTGGCTGAAATGGCCGTACGGGATAACTCTTCTACCTTGCGGTCCGATTACGCCGACAACGATGCCGATGCCATCCTGGTGGCCAGCGAGAGTATCGACCCGGTCGGCGAGTATTTTGCGAATCTCAGCGTCGGACGGGAGCACCGTCGTAGCCGAGCTTTGCCCAGCCTGAGCTGCGGCGAGGGTTGCGGTTAAGCTGAGGAAAAGCGCAACGGCAAATACCTGTGCCTCGCGTCATCGGTAGTTAGGTTTCGATGCCCACGTGGCAGACGCGGCCGACCAGGTAGTCGGAGGCGGACTTGCCATCTTCCATGGCAATGACTTCGATGGGAAAATCCTGATTGTGGGGACGCAGAATCAGATGATTGCCGGCGGTTTCCACGAATTTCACTGTGCAATTGTCGTTCTTGAGAACGGCGTACATATTGAACTCGCCCTTGCGATAAGGCTTGAGTGAGTTGTAATGGCGGTCGATCAGGAGTGTGGCTCCGGGCAACAGGCGGGGATACATGCTCATGGCTTCGCGGTTGTCTACCTTGATGAGCACAAAGCGTTCCCACTGCTGGCGATCGCCTTCGGTCTCGGGTTTCAGCTTCTTAAGAAAAGTTTTCTTAAATTTCAGGATTTCTTTGACGTTCATGCTGGTGATGAGGGGATGAGTGGCGGCCACGGTTCCGTCGGTGAGGAGGACGTTCTGGAATTCATCGTTGCTGGGAGGCAGGATGGAAGCGCGCTTGTTGACCTCGGAGGGATCGAGCAAATCGAGCACGGAAAGATGCTGGACGGCCAGGACCCGGTCCATGCCCTCGAGGCTCAAGCCGCGCTTGCGATTCAGGAAGTTCGAGATGTGAGCCTGTTTAAAGCCGGTCTGTTGCGCCAGCCGGAGGCCGGTCAGGTCGCCTTCCTCAATGCGCTCCCAAAGCGTTTCGCGCAGATTGTCTTGTAGAACTCGGAATTTCATGGCAGCGAGTATAGCACGGTGAGGTATAGCACCATGCTAAGTGGAGGGATTTGGCGCTGGTGCAGTTTGGTAAGGAAGCGAGCCAAACGCGCGATTAATGTGTCGCGGCATTACTTATTAGGAGCAGCGCGACACATCGCGCCGGCTCGCCCGGATCCCCTTCGCCGTCGCTAGGAGACTTTCACTGCGCAGAGAACCTTGCTCAGGATGACAATCAAACTGCACCACCGCCACGGATTTCCACAGACCCTTTGGTCGAGCGACCTTGACTCGGAAAATTCGCAGCTATACGATCGCGATATTGTATAACCCAACTTCTCCCTCAGGGACCTTCCGTCATGACCGGTTTAGATAACTGCAACGAAGCAAAGAACTTTGTCGAATTTCGCCGGAAAGTGCGCGCGGCCGAGGTGCTTTCCGGCTCCATGCAAAACCTGCTGAAGCTGCTGCAGTTCAGTGGACGAGTCAGTGTGGTTTTGCAAAATGGCCGAGTGTTGAAGTCGGGGTATGAGGAAGGATTTTTTCGCCAGCACGAACCTGGTTCCGGGCTGGAGCCGGGAGTGACGATCGAACCATAAAAGGTTCCCAGCAAGAGGGTTACTCGTTTTGCCGGATGTGTACGTTTAGCAAGCAGGATCAAGTAGCAAGTCGGACAAGTAAATAGCTCAAGCAGGTCATCGTAAGAGAAACGAGCCCTGCGTTCGGTTCCCGCTCAAGGAGCGGCAGCCGGCGCAGGGCTTTTTTTTCGGCTGCGGCCTTCGGGCTTCGGTAAATGCGCTTCAACGGCAACCGCCCCGGTTCGCAAGGCGAGCCCGGAGCCCAGGAGGAGTGATGAGAGCAAAAGCAAAAGGGGATTACAAGTCTCGGCAAGAGGAGAGGCTTGAACTGAAATATTGCGAACGCTGTGGCGGGTTGTGGCTGCGCCCTGTGGATAGTGGGCAAATTTATTGCGTGGGCTGCGGGCGGGAGATGGCTCAACTGCCGGCGGCTTCGCGGGAACCGGAAACTGCGCAGCTGCCGCGTGGACCGCGATGGGGCGCGAATGACGGCGAAGGCTTTGAGGGAGATGAGGACGGGGATCTTGATGCGTCGGCAGGTGTGGCATGAACGGCTTGGTGGATTGGATTGGGGCAGAGGCGGACGACTCTGCCCCCGAAGATGAGCTTACATCGGGCTCACCGCTGGCGCCCGAGGATGAGCGGGCTCTCGAAGAACCTTCGCACGGGGGCGCACCGTGTGAGGAGTTGCCGGCGCACCACTTTCCGGCGGGATTGAATGTTGGGGACGATCCTCAGCTCGAAGAGGCTCGACCGGGAGATGCGCGACTGGAGGATGATCCTCTGGATCGCAATCCTGATCTGTGGCTTTATCGAAAGCGCACGGTGGGCTTGTTGCGGCGCTACATGCGCTTTTCATTAGAGACCGGGCGGTTGCCGTCGTTTGTAGGGAGGGAATTCTTCCGCGCGAAGGTGACGTACTATACCGCGACTACGTTTGAGGACCGGGTGATCTTCGTGCGCGACGTGGAGAAGTGCATGAATCGACTGGAGTACTCGGACCAGCAATTGATCGCGCGCATCATCCTGCAGGAGCATGGTCAGGAGCAAACCGCACGGATTCTGCAATGTAGCCGCAGCTCGGTTGCGCGCAGATTGCCGGAGGTGCTGGATCTGTTGAGTGAAGACTTTCTCAGGGTGGGGTTGCTGGCCGGGCTGCCTTCGAGAAGGGAGTTTTCGCGATGACAAAAATCTTGTCAAGAGGGGAATTCGATCGAAAAACGCGCAAGTTGTTGATGACATGGCAAATATAAATTTGCAAAATGTGACACAAACACCCATTGCAAAATGCTATTCTGGATATATAGAGTAAAGAAAAAAAGAAATGCTCTAGCAATCTTTCCGGGCGCGCTGAAAAGCGCGCCTTTCATTTTTTGGGCTGAAGAGCCCAGTTTGCATCGCAGCTCCGCGCACTGGCGGCGTGGAATCTGCGGGTTAAGTCGCTGTTAACTCATGAGATTGCCTGAAGCGGCTGAAGCCGGGATTCGGACGACGCCGACAGTTTCGGGAGGGCGAGTCATGGGCATGAAGAAGAAGGCAAAGGGAAAAAGCAAGGGGAAGACGAAAAGAGCTGTGGCGAAGGAGGCTCCGGCGAAGAGGAGATCTTCTTCGAAAAAGAAGGGGAAGGACATTGTCCAGGTACGGGAGAATATCAACGAACTGGTGAAGGACTCGGCGAAGGATATTGCGACCGAGGTGATTAAAGTCGCGAAGACGGGGCAGCTGGCGTCGGCGAAATATTTGTTCGAGGCTGCGGGGATATATCCGGCGACCGAACAGGCAACCACGAATCCGATTGAACGCTCACTGGCTCATACGTTGCTTAGGCGGATGGGATTGCCGTTAGATCCGGTAATTTGCGACGAGGAGCCGACCCTGGTTGTATTGCCGAGCGATACAAAGGACATGAGCGACGAGGCCGTCATGCCCGAGGACGCGAAGGAAAATGCTGACGGGGACGTCGCGGAGGGAGAAGGCGAGGAAGAGCCTGCGGCACTGACGGAGGGCGGCGAAGAATAGTTGGGTGCGCAGAGATGAGGACTGAGAGGATGCCGTAAAATGAAGCGCGGGAGTTTGAATTCGAGAGAAATGGACGGGCGGGACGCGCTGTCGGTTTCTCCACGGGTGGGATCTCGCGGGAGAAAGCTGCGGGATGTTGATCCGTGGTTGGATGGTTGGGGGAGCGGGGCGGTGGTGATCGACGGCGTCCTGACGGTGGAGGATCCCCGGGATGTTCGGCCGAACGCAGGCAATTATGGAAGTCTGGCACGACGCAGGGTTGGGATGGATATAACGTGGTTGGACGACCGGATCGCGGTCGGAGGCGGAATCTGGTCGGCGCAGAATATGGCGAAAGTGTCGCTCGCCGGGATCACGCATATCATCGACATGCAGATTGAATTCGACGACACACAGATTGCGCAACCTTACGGGATCGAGGTGCTCTGGAATCCGGTGGACGATGACTTCGAGTTGAAGCCTCCGGAGGTGTTTACGTGCGGAGTGGAGTTTGCGTTGGGGGCGCTGAAAGATCCGAGGGCGAAACTATTTATCCACTGCGCGGCTGGAGTGCACCGGGCGCCGATGATGACGCTGGCGTTGTTGGGCGTGATGGGCTGGACGGTGGATGATGCGATGGATTTGATCCAGGTAAAACGGCCCGTGGCTGATTTCGCAGAGGTTTACGTGCGGAGTGTGGAAGAGTTTTTGAAGGGGCGGAGATAGAGAGCGAGGCTTGGGGTTGTCGAGCGGGAAGGTGCTCTAAGAACAAAAGCGGGCAGTGGTAGAAGTGTCCTGGCGGCCTTGTGCTGGTGCGGGCGGGCAAGGGGCCTTCGACTACTCACGTGCTTGCGCTCTGCGCGCAAGCACGTGCTCCGTTCAGGATGACAAGAGTGAGTTTGAGGAGGAAGTATGTTTCGAACACGCCGTCCTGCGGGACGGATTTTTTATTTGGTGCTGACGGTGGTGGTTGCGGCGACCGGCATCCGACTGGACGCGGCTCCGCAGAGCGGGCCGGCGCTTACGAGCGTGATCGACACTGTCTACATGGCAGATGGGAGTGAGGCGCAAGGCACGCTCGTAATTACGTGGCCGGCGTTTGTGGCGGCGAGCGGGTCGGCGGTAGCGGCGGGGTCGTTGAATGTGACGTTGGGGTCGAATGGCGCGTTAAACGTAGCGCTGGCGACCAACGCGGCCGCGACTCCTGCGGGCGTTTACTACACCGTCGTCTATCAGTTGCAGCCCAGCGAAGTGCGAACGGAATATTGGGTGGTGCCGACGAGCTCTCCCGCAACCCTGGCGCAGGTGCGGACTACGCCGGGATCGGGAACGGCGGCGCAGCCGGTATCGATGCAGTACGTAAATTCAGTACTGGCGGCGAAAGCGAACGACAACGCAGTGGTGCATTTGGCCGGGACGGAGACGGTTACGGGGACCAAAAGTTTTTCTACTCCACCGAATGTGCCCACGCCAGTGGGTACGGGCGATGTGACGAACAAGGCGTATGTGGATGCGGCGGTCGCAAATGTGGGGGCGGGGAATTATTTGCCCACGGCGGGCGGAGCGATGACTGGGCCACTGACGCTGAGCGCAAGTCCGACGGCGCCTCTGCAGGCGGCTCCAAAACAATACGTGGATCTCACGGCGGCATCAAAGGCGAACCTGGTGAGTGGGCTGGTGCCGACAAACGAGTTGGGGAGTGGAACGGCTTCGTCGCTGAATTGTCTGCTGGGAAGCGGAGCGTGGGGATCGTGCGGGTCGAGCGCAAACGCAACGGAGATTCAGAGCGTGCCGGTGGGATCGACGTCGCCGGCTAACGGGCAGGTGCTGACGTATTCCTCATCGTCAGGGCAATATGCGCCGGCGACGCCGAGCGGGGGTGCGGGCGGCGTGTCGGTGAGTCCGTCGGTTAGCCAGAACGTGGTGCAACCGGGCGGCACGGCGCTCACGGCGAACAATTTCAACAACATCACTTATTCGGTTCCCAGCTACAACTGGTCACAGAATCCCAGCGGAACGATCGCGGTGGGATCGAACACGGTCACGCTAAGTCCGTGCCCCATCGGACTAACGGTCAACAGTCCGGCTGGAGCGCAGACGTTTGTTTATATCTCGGGAGTGGGGACACCGGAAGCTGTATTGATCTCCTCAACCACTTGCGTGCAGGCGGGAGGAGCAGGCGGAGCTATAACGTTTACTGCGGCTAACGTTCATGGCTCCGGATATACGGTTGGATCGGCTTCGCAGGGAGTGCAGGAAGCAATCAACGCTGCATCGTTCCCGCCGACTTACGGTGGTGGCACTGCGGCGCTGGGGTTGGTTGTAATTTCGCCAGCACAATACACGTGGCAGGCGCGGGTGACGGTTAGCGCCCCGAACATGGTGTTGGATTTCTCGGGCTCGGTCATAACCTGTGCGATGGCCGATACATGCCTGTTCATCGGGAGTAATGCGCATGCTACGTATGTGTGGGACGTCACCGTGGAACATTTTGTGGGGGAGGCGGCCTGCAACAATTGCAACTACCCGATGATCGAGGATCAAGCCCAGAAAACTCATCTGACTGACATTGCATCGGCGAATCCGTTTCCCGAGGGCAGTGGCACCAGCGGGAGTTCATTCGGGTCGCTGATTCAAGTGGATAACGACCAGGCGGCAATTATCGAAGGGCTGTCGACCTACCAAGCGCGGTGGTATCACTGCACGTCAGCGTTCTGCTCAGTAGCGGTGAAAGGAGCCGGCGGGAGCGACAATGCCGGAGTGCTTTACATCAAGAACAGCAATTTGAGCCTCAACTGCGGGGCGAACGGGGTCGACAATCAGGATGCGAACACGCTGCGAATCTCAGATTCAGTGATTCAAGGTCAGGCGCAGTTCGCCGTGCGGTCGGTTGGGGTCTACTCGAATGTTCCCAACGTGGAGTTAGACAACGTTTACGGCGAGGTCGCGGGCTGCGCCGGCAGCAATCCTCTCGGTCTGGGCGAAGCGGGGTTGATTGTGGAGGGCGGATTCGCTTCGGTGAAGAACTCTGTGGGGCCTGTAGGGTCGGCTCCAGTATTTGCGAATACGGGATCAACGCAATACAACTACTATGTCGTCGCCCGCAGTTCCGCGAACGGAGCCAGCGCTCCATTCCTCGCGGGGATCGCGCTCACGAATCAGACAGGAAGCATTTCTGTGGTCTGGCCACAGTTCGGGACTACGGGAACGGTCACCTACGATGTAATCCGCACCTCCGGGCAAGCAAATAATCCCGCACCGTACACGGCGATTTGTACGGGCGGCACGACGACAAGCTGCGGCTCAGTGGCAACGGGATTAACTGTGGCATCGGCTTGCGCGGCAGTGGGCTCGACTAACATTTGCAGCTTCAGCGACACGGCCTCCACCAGCACAACGAGTTACACGGTGACGAGCCCTAGCAACTACTGGCCGGCGTTGCCTTTCTGGAATGGTTCGGTGATCTACACGCCGGCGGGGGATATTGTGAGCTCTGGTCCGACTCCAGGCGGCGTGTATTTTGATCGCTTCGGGGACAATGTGGCGAACTCAGCACAGAATCCCGTAAGCCAGGTGGTGAGCAGTTTCGGGGCTTTGATCCCAAAGTTCTTCGCACTGGATTGCAACGGAGTCTATGGCGGAACGTGGGTCACCTGTCTTGAAAACACATTCGGAACCACCGCCGGGGGAACTCTTCTACTGGCCGGGGCCAGCAATGCTTCAGATGTTTCCGGGTCGAAAGGACGGTTAAATTTTGAGGAAGGGTTATATGGGGAGATAAATGGTGGGCACAAGATTACGCTGGTCGACTCGAATCCCGCGAAGACCTTGAGTACAGCTGGAATGCGGCCTGCCTACGATGCCAGTGACACCTACGTGGGACTGGATAACGCATCGCAGAGTTCCGCCTCGAATGCGCAACTGGCATTTGGGGCGCCGATCGCGATTTCGAATTACATCGGCAATGCGGGAGACAACGTCAGTTTTCTGGAACGGCTGACCGCCTCGCTGAAGACGTTCAATGTGCCGGTGAAGGTCAACGGAAACCTGACGGTGACGGGAACCTGCACGGGATGCGGTTCCGGGGTGGTGAACAGCGGGACGGCGTCGCAGGTGGCGCTGTACTCGGCGAACGGCGCGGCGGTGAGCGGAGACAGCGCGCTTACGGATACAGGGTCGACGCTGAACTATTCGGGAAGCAACGGGATTATGGCTGCGGGGGGAACGTTCAGCGGGAATGTGATGGTAAATGGGCAACTGCTGGTAGCGGGGCCGTGGACGGTGAGTTCGCCGGTTCCGGGGACGGCGATGGTGGCGGCGGGCGCGGGCACTTCGGCGCTGGGGATCTCGAACGACGGGAACTTTTATATTTCGGCCAACGCAGGTGCTCCGCAGAAGGTGGCGACGACGGCGACGAGTTCCTACTTTTCGAATCTTTTCCAGGAAGATGGGAATGACCTGGGTGAATACGTGGTCGGAGGGACGGCGCAGAATCTGCATGTGTACTCGAGTTACACGAACAGCTCGACCTGGCTGCGGACCTCGCTGGGATATGACGGGACGGATAACTATGCAGTGGTGCGCAGCGAGAGTTCGGCACCGGGAACGGCACCGGCACCGGGATTGGGCTTCTGGATTAACAACGGATTGAAGTGGGTAGTGGATGCGAGCGGGAATTTCAAGCCCTGGACGGATCAGACATTCAATGTCGGAACGTTCAACAGTACGAGCGGCAGCGGGTTGCGGCCGGGGACGGTTTATGCGGCGGGAAACGCCACGAGTGGAAGCGGCTTTGAGCTGGGAAAGTTTGCCAGCGAGAGTTATGAACTTTGCAATGACACGGCAGGCACAGTCATTAATGGGTTGGCAGTGCTTACTACCGCGGGCTGTGCGGCGGCTTCATCCAGCGCGCTGACTAGTGGAGCGATCGGGGTGGTGATATGGAACGCCGGAACGTCTGGAGTGGTTACTCTGGCGCGTGAGGGGTCCGTATTTTGCAGCTTTGATGGGACGGCGACAGTGATTGGGGATTACGTTGTGCCTTCGAGCACGGCGACCGGCAGCCCCGCTGTTTATCCTTTTTGTCATGACGCCGGTGCGGCGCGGCCGACGGCGACGCAGATCCTGGGCCGGGTGCTGCAGGCGAGTTCGGGCAGCGCGACGGTGCAGATGTTTCTCGACATGCCGGGGTCGAATGTTAGCAGCAGCGTTTCGTATTCGATTCCGTGGTTTACGACGAATACGACGGGGACGGCGATCAGCTTTTCGAGCACGGCGAGCAAGGCGGAGCTGTGGGGCGTGGTGCTGACGTTTCCGCTGACCACGACCCAGGTGACGTATGACGTTTCGACGGCGGACAACACGAGCAACACCTATGATATTGGAGTGCTGAACAGCTCAGGCACGGTGGTGGCGCATATTGGGAGCACGGCAGGGACGACGTTTGCACCGAGCACGGGGTACAAGACTTTAAGCTGGACCGCGAGCGCGACGCTGCAGCCGGGAAAATATTATCTGGCGATTACGAGCAATTGCACGAGCGGGTGCGCGCAGATTTACGGCGGGAGTTCGGCGGGGTTCACGTTTCTAGGGGGTAGCAGTGGGACGGCGGAGAGCGTGTCGGCGGGCGGGACGTTGAATAATGGGATCACGATTCCGGCGGACAATCCGACGGAGGCGACGATCATGAGTTGGGAGATTCATTAGAGTTGGGAGCGGGGCCTCGAGGGCCATCGGCGTGAGCCGGTGGCCTTTTTTGTTGGGAGGGAGTGGGTGTTGGTGGCTGTTGGCTATCAGCTGTCAGCGAAAAGCGTCGAGCTGCGCTCGACGGACAGCCGAGGACAGTTGTTCCCACATTTTGTTCCCACATTTAGTTAAGCGTTAGTTTTACAAATATTTTTTCTGGAGGAGAGTTATGAGCAGTGCGATCGATCCGGAAGCGGCGACACCATCGGTTCCACAGGCGTTTGAGCAGAGTGATCGAAATCCGCCGGTTACAGAATTCGGTGGGACAGATGCCGGGGGCGGGCAGTTGCCGACTCCGGCTGATTCGGAAAGCCGCGTGACTGAGCCTGGCCCAGTGCCATCGGCGGACGCTGGGCTGACTAATTACAACACGGCGGACAGTGCCGACCAGGTGCAGGACGAGGCAGAACGGGAAAGCTGATGCGGGAGTGAGGCATCGCCGGGGCGGCTGTCCCCACATGTGCTTGCGAGGGCACGGTTCTTGAGGCCATCGGCTAGAGCTGATGGCCTCTTCTATTGGAAAAGGCAAATGAAGCGGGAGAGAGATGAACGCGAAAGTTCCTATCGAAGCCGGTGACAGCGCGAAGAGGCAAGGGGTCCTTCGACTCCGCACGACGATTCGCTTTGCGAATCGTCGTGCTCCGCTCAGGATGACAGGGTCGGAAGTGGGCGCATGCGCAGTAGCTCTCTTGCTGATGGTTTTCGGCGCTAAGGCCTGGGCCACGACTTACTACGTCAGCTCGAGTGCGGGAAGCGACTCGAACAATGGGACCTCCGCGGCTACGCCGTGGCAAACAGTTGGGCATGTGAATGGGCAGACGTTTTCGCCGGGGGATTCGGTTCTGTTCAAACGGGGGGATGTTTGGAATGAGAGTCTGGCGCCTGCTTCTTCGGGGAGTTCGGGAAATCCGATTGCGTTTGACGCGTATGGGACCGGGCCGGCGCCGAACTTGACGGGGTATTACGCTGAGCCGCCTTCAGCGTGGGTGCTGGTGACGGGCAATGCCTGGAAGGCGCCGGTTCCGTCGACTTATTCGGCGATCAATTTTTGTCTGTTTGGATCGGTGTGGGGTCAGAAGGTGGCGGCGGTTTCGTCGAACTTGACGGCTCGGGGTGATTTTTATCTGGCGAATGGTTATGTCTACGTTTATGCAACCGAGAATCCCGCGAGCTATTACAGCGGTCCGATTGTGCCGATGGCGTTGAGCAATGTGCCGGTGATTAATGTCAATGGACAAACGTGGCTGACGTTTCAGCACTTCCTGGTGAACTGGTTCGATCAGTACGGGGTTTATGTGCAGGGAACGAGCGATCATCTGGTGTTCGCGAACATGGAAGCGGACTCGATGATTCCGCAGGGCACGCAGCCGCTGGGATTTTATGTAAATGAGAGCGCACCGGGGCCGGGGGATATCAAGATCTATAACGCGGAGGCGCACCTGAATTATGACGGTTTTCGATTTGATGGGGCTGCGACTGCGATCACGATGGTGAATGACAAGGGCTATGCAAACCGGGATGGGGCGCTGGTTGACAGTTCTTCGCCGCCGAAATATTCAAGATACTCGGCGGCATTGCATGTGGACTATCCGCTGTGAGGATCTCGCGATGAAGGGATACGAGTATGGGAGTCAACGATAGAGAATTGATGTTAAAGGCAATTGACATCGAGTTCCAGCGCGAAGTGCTCGACAAGCTGGTGCGGCTGGAGACCAAGATGGACGCGCTGGTGGGCAACGGGCAGCCGGGACGTATGAAGACGGCGGAGGATAAAGTGGCAGTCCTGGAACGGAACGATTTGAGGAACAGCGTCCACAACCGGATCGTGAATGGGGCGATCAGCGCGGCGGTCAGCATCGCAATCGCGCTGCATAAGTATTGGCTGAAGTAAGACTCATAAATTCAGAACAAAGAGGAGAGCTATGACTACGACACCGAGCACGACGATCATCACCAATCTGAGGGGCGTAGCCTTGTCCACTGCGAACACGCTGAAGAGCGCGGGCGCAGGAGGAATTGACATGGCAGGAATGCTGGCCCTGGCGTTGACCAAAGCCGCCGAACTGAAGGTTTGTCTGGCGCTGATTGTCAGATCCACCGACAGCGCAGACGCTAACCTGACTGTGCTCGACGACATTTTGGCCAGTCTTACCTGACGAAATGCGGCAATCCCGGCCGCACGACGTGGGCGGCTTTCACTGACACGAAGTTTGGCGGAAGAATATCTTAAGGAGGAAGGTTATGGACTTTCTGTCTCAGCTGCTGCGGGGTATTGCGTTCGTTCCCGCCCTAGTGAGCGGGATTGAGGGGCTTTTTGGCGACAAGCCGGGGTCCGAGAAAAAAGATGCGGCGATGTCATTCTTACAGAATGCGCTGGCAATGACAGACGCGGTGGCCACGCGGGAGATCATCAATCCCGAAAATTTTAAAAATGGGATCTCTAAAATAATTGATGGCACAGTCGAATGCCTTAACGCATCCACCTGGTGTAAGCATCCGCCGGCTCAAAGCAGTCAGCCTACCGCTTAGACACGATTTAGCCGATCTCTTCGTTCCACGTTTCCAGATTCTTCTTCACCAGAGCCATGAACTGGTCGGCTACGGCGCCGTCGATGAGGCGGTGGTCGTAGCCGAGCGTGAGGTGAACGACGGAGCGGATGGCGATGGAATCGTTGCCTTCTTTGTCGGTGACGACGAGGGGCTGCTTGGTGATGCCGCCCACGCCCATGATGGCGGCGTTAGGCTGATTGATGATGGGCAGGCCGAAGACGGCGCCGAACTGGCCGGGGTTGGTGACGGTGAAGGTGGAACCCTCAACGTCTTCGGGCTTGAGCTTCTTGCTGCGGGCGCGTTCGCCGAGGTCGGTGATACCGCGCTGCAGGCCGAGGAAGTTGAGGTCGCCGGCATTCTTGAGGACGGGGACGATGAGTCCCCAGTCGAGGGCGACGGCAATGCCTACATTAATGTTGCGGTGGTAGCGGATGTTATCGCCTTCGAGCGAGGCGTTGATGATTGGCCACTGTTGTATCGCGATGATGGCCGCGCGCACGAAGAACGGCATGAAGGTGAGGCGGACGCCGTGGCGCTGCTCGAAGGCGTTCTTGTTCTTGGCGCGCAGGGTTACGATGCGAGTGAAATCCACTTCATACATGCAGTGGACGTGAGCGCTGGTGCGGCGCGACTCGATCATGCGCTGTGCGATGATCTTCCGCATGTTGGTCATGGGGACTAGGTCGCCGGGATAGGCTGCGGGAGCGGCGGGACGGGGCGCTGCTGGCGCCGGTGACTGTGACGCCTCGCTTCGCTCGGCGGGACGGGCGAATGCGTCCGTCCCCACACGAGCCTGGCTTTCTATGAAGGCTGTTATGTCCTGCTTGGTGATTCGGCCGCCGAGTCCGGTGCCGGGGACTTGGGAAAGATTGACGCTGTGCTCGCGGGCGATCTTGCGGACGAGAGGTGAGGAACGGGCTTCTTCGTCCTCCGACTCTTGCGCGGGCGTGGCGCCGACCGCTGGCGCAGTAGCGGCCGGTTTCTTCTCTTCTTTCTTTTCTTCCTTCGCTGGCGGCGGGGCCGTCGGGGCGGCTTTCGCGGGTTTGGCTGCAGCTTCGCCATCCACGGCGATGACTCCTACTACTGTGTTAACTCCCACCGTTGTACCTTCGGTGACTTTAATCTCCTGCAAAACGCCCGAGGCGGGCGCGGGAATTTCGGCGTCGACCTTATCGGTGGAAATTTCGAAGAGTGGCTCGTCACGCTGAACTTTGTCGCCGGGCTTCTTCAGCCACTTGGTAATGGTGCCTTCGACGATGGATTCACCCATCTGAGGCATGATGATGTCAGTCGGCATGATTTCCTTCCACGCGGCCCACGGTTCGGACGGAGGGCCGGGCGCAAATGGCTATTATAACGGGTTGGGTTTCCTCCCACTTACTTCTTGTTGTCTTCACCGCTCGGGGCGGCTACGCCGAAGCTGGTCTTCCAGTAGTCCTGAACGGCGGGCGGGAGTTTGTCGAGGTGCGATAAGAGGGTGGTGATCTTCCACATATCCTGCTCGCTCAAAGTTTTTTCCCAGGAGGGCATGCCCGTGTAACGGATGCCGGTGCGGATGCAGTAGAAGACGTGCCACTCGGGGTCGTCAGGCGGGTCGGAGACGAGATTCGGAGGAGGCGGGTAGAAGGAGTTTGCGAGAGAGGCGGGCTTGCGATCGAGTCCGCCATGGCAGACGGCGCAGTTCATGGTGTAGAGCTTCATGCCATCTTCAAGATTCTGATCACTGGGCGGCAGGGGATTGGTGACGTGAGGAGCGTGGCGCTCCATAGAAGCGTCGACGGCGGCGTTGGCCAGACGATGCTCCCAGCGGGGCGGCGCGACGTTGGCGTGGGTTGGAAGGAACCCGAGCGTGGCATAGCCGAGTCCTCCGAGAATGAGTGCGAGAAGAGTAACGATTACGCCGAGAATAAATTTACGCATGAATTCCTCCGGACCGACTATTGTGGCAGATGAAGTGGGTGGGGCGCTAGTTTTGGGGCAGCTAGGGTTCGGGCAGCTTACCTACGCCTCGCTTCGTTCGGCTGAACCCTTCGGCTTCCCCCTCGGCTTCGCTCGGGGCCTCGGCAAAACAGGGCAGGCTCACGAAGGAGCCCGTTGCCACACGTTTTGTTCCTTTTCGAGCGTTTCAGAACGCCTTGAGGCGGCGGGCTTCACGGACAATATCTTCCACTTTCGGCAGGTAGTGCTCTTCCTGCGGGGGAGAGAACGGGATTGCTGAATCCAGGCCTGCGATGCGGACGATCGGGCCGTCGAGATCGTCGAAGGCTTCTTCGTTGATGATAGCTGCGATTTCGCCGGCGAGACCTCCGGTGCGGGAGTGCTCGTGGAGGATGATTACTTTGTTTGTCCTCTTCACAGTTTGCGCGATGGCTTCGCGGTCGAGCGGCGAGACGGTGCGCAGGTCGAGGATCTCGATATCGATCCCGTCGTTTTTCAGAACCTCGGCGGCTTCTAAGGCGGCATGAACCATCGCCGCATAAGTAATGATGCTCAGGTCGCTGCCCTCGCGGACGATGTTGGCTTTACCAATGGGGACTACGTAATCTTCCGCGGGAACTTCGCCTTTGATGCGGCGGTAGAGATACTTGTGTTCGAAGAAGATGCACGGGTTGTTGTCGCGGATCGCCGCTTTAATCAGGCCTTTGGCGTCGTAGGGCGTGGCAGGACAGATTACTTTCAGGCCGGGATTGTGAACGAACCACATCTCGGGATTCTGCGAGTGGAACGGACCGCCGTGAACGTAGCCGCCGCTGGGTCCGCGCAGGACTAGCGGAGCGGGCGCGCCCCAGAGGTAATGCGTTTTCGCGACCATGTTGCTGATCTGGTTGAAGGCGCAGCCGATGAAATCCATGAATTGAAATTCGGCGACGGGGCGCATGCCGGTGAGCGATGCCCCGAAGGCCGCGCCCACGATGGCGGACTCGGCGATGGGCGTGTCGATGACGCGCTCGGGGCCGAAGCGGTCGATGAAGCCGTCGGTGACTTTGAAGGCGCCGCCGTAGATGCCGATGTCTTCGCCGAGGCAGAAGACGGAGGGGTCGCGGTCCATTTCTTCCCAGATTCCCTGGCGGATGGCTTCGAGGTAGGTTAGTTGCATAAAATTCTTTGCCACGAATTGGCGCGGATCGACACGGATTTTTCTATTTCAAATGCCCGGCTGCTTCGGTCTGCTTGTAGCCGGTCGTTCCCTTCTTTACCTTTGGCATCCCATACTTCGGCTTGATTTCATGACATCCGTCTTCGCAGAACACGCCGCCCTCGGCCGATTCCGGCGTCGGCATCGGGGAGTTCACCGCAATCTCGCGCTCGGCCTCAATCACGCGCTCCACTTCCGAGATCAATTCAGCATTTTCTTTCGACGTCAGCCACTTCTTTTCTTTCACCAGATAATTCTCAAAGCGTGCGATCGGGTCGCGCTTCTTCCAGAACTCGAACATCGGCTTGGGCACGTACGCTGCCGCGTCGTGGATGGCGTGGCCTTTCATGCGCATCATTTTGGCTTCGATCAGGGTAGGGCCCTCGCCGCGATGGGCACGCTCGACGGCGTCGCGAGCGGCGTCGTAGACCTGACAGGCGTCGGTGCCATCGACGATCACGCTGGGGATGCCGTATCCGATGGCGCGTTCGGCGAGGTCTTTGCAGCGATACTGCATTTCCGACGGCGTGGAATAAGCCCACTCGTTGCTCTCGACGAAAAGCACGAGGCCGAGGTTCTGCACGGCGGCGAAGTTGATGCCTTCGTAGGTGACGCCGGTGGATTGGCCGCCATCGCCGATGTACGTCATGACGGCGATGTTGCGTTCCTGCAGACGCGCGCCGAGAGCTACGCCCGAGAGCACGGGAATTAAATCGCCGAGCATGGAGATGGGCGAGACCATGTTGCGCTTTTCGATATCTCCGAAGTGCGAAGTGCCGTCGCGGCCGCGCGTGGGCGAATCGGCTTTGGCCATGTACTGCATCATGGTGTCCGAGGCTCGAAAGCCGCGCACCAGCAGCGAGCCCTGGTTGCGGATCATGGGTGCGAACCAGTCGTCCTTATCGAGCGCGTAGGCGGAGGCGCAGGAGCAGGCTTCCTGGCCGAGTCCGAAATAAACTCCGCCGACCACCTTGCCCTGCTTGTAGAGATTTTCGAGCGCGACCTCCATCCTGCGGTTCAGCAGCATGTAGCGGTAGATCTCGATGCACTGCTTCTTGTCGAGATACTTCGAGTCGCGGATGGGCGGAACCGGCGCGTTGAGGTTGCCGGTGACTTCGTAGCGAACGTGCTCGGTGCCGTCTTTGTCTTTCTCTATCGACTGGCGGACTGAGAGGTCGGGGTGCTCTAAGCGGCTGTCGGGGATGGAGTAGGTGCGAAGGCTCGGATCGGAGCTGGGTGCCCCATTTCTCGCGCCTTTTGCGAGAAGTGGGGACTTTGACGGAGACGCCCCGTTGCGGGGACGGTTGCCGTTGGAGCCGTGTCTGGAGTTGGATTTCTTTTTCTTGATTGCCATGGAAGATCGCATACGCGCTACTTGATGGTATCGCGGAGGTGGGCGTAAGGGCTAGCCAATACCCGGCTGCGACCTTATTCTTTCGGCGGAGGCTTGGTAATGGTCCAGGTCGCCAAGAAATCCGGATTGACGACTTCCTGGCCCGTTGATCGAAGTCGATAGGTTCCAGGCTTTGCCATCCGAACCCCGCGCGGGTCAGGAGGAAGGTCGAACATTTCATTGGAACCCTGAAGTCTTATCCGAATACCTTGCTCGTTGGAGAACGTGAGTATCGTTCCAACGCATTGACGCTGCTCAATCAGTTCCTCGTTGTGATCCAGATACGTAAGACCTATCAGGACTGTCTTCCCAATATATTTCGAGGCTTTAGATTCATCGAGACGTGGCTTGCCCGTGTCCGCATCCTCAAACGCTAAGCCCATGCTTTGTCGTCCTCTTTGTGAAGCTGGCGAAGTTCTGTAGGCGGCTTCATCGGGACACCGACTGCCCGTCCCAAAAGCGCGTCGAGAGTTTCGACCCATAGCATCTGGCTGGAAAACACCGTGCCGAAGTTGCGGGAGATGGACTCAGCGACCGTCTTCAGGTCTAGTGGCCCGCTGAGTTCCCGCTTCATCGACGTTACCGGTTTTGCCGTGATGCCGCAGGGGACGATCAGATCGAAGAAGCTGAGGTCGGTGTTCACGTTGAGGGCGAAACCATGCGAGGTGACGGAGCGGGAGATATGGACGCCGATGGCGGCTAGTTTGGCTTCAGACGCGTGGTCGGACGCGCTCGCTTCGCTTCGCGAAAGGGCCGAGGCGGCCGTCACCACATGGTTCGTCGTGGCCTCGGGATTCGTCCACACGCCGGTCAAGCCTGGCACTCGCATAGTCGGGATGGCGAAGTCAGCGCAGGTGCGGATCAGAACTTCTTCCAGGCGGCGGACGAATTCGACTGCGCCCAGAGTCTTGCGCTTGCCGTCGGGCGTGGCGAATCCGCGCAGGTCGAAGATCGGATAGCCGATAATCTGGCCGGGGCCGTGGAAAGTGACATCGCCACCGCGGTCGCACTCGAAAAGCTCAACGCCGCGCTGGGCAAGAAGTTCGGGCGAAGCGATTATGTTGGCGGCCTTCGCATTGCGACCCAGCGTGATGACGGGCTTGTGTTCGAGCAGGAGCAGGACGTCGCCGATTTTCTCTTCTTTGCGGAGAGCGACGAGCTGCTGCTGCAGGCGCAGGCCTGTGGCGTAGTCGACGGTGCCGAGTTGGACTAGAGAAATCAAATTCAAACCATCTCACCACGGAGACACAGAGGCACGGAGAAAACCTGGGTTATTTCTTGATCTTCTCCGTGGATCAGTGCCTCCGGGTGAAATCACGCGTTGATCGCGATCCCGTACACGCTGTTTGCCGCATCCAGCATGGCTTCTGCCAAAGTCGGATGCGCGTGGATCGTCCACATCAAGTCTTCGACGGTGGCTTCCAGTTCTATAGCGACGACGGCCTCGGCAATTAATTCTGTCGCCTGCGGGCCGATGATGTGCACACCGAGAATCTCTCCGTAGTCGGCGTCCGAGACAATCTTGATGAAGCCTTCATGCTGGCCAACGATTGAGGCGCGCGAGTTCGCGGTGAAAGGGAACTTGCCAATCTTCACGTTGTAGCCTGCCTCTCGGGCCCGGGTCTCAGTGAGGCCAACGCTGCCGATTTCCGGATGGCAATAGGTCGCGCCCGGGATGTGTTCAGGATTAATCGGCTTGCCCGGTTTGCCTGCGATCTTGGCAACAGCGACGATCGCCTCCATGGCGCCGACGTGGGCCAGTTGCGGCGTGCCCAGCACAATGTCGCCGACAGCGTACACGCCTGGCTCGGCGGTCTGCATCCAGGAATCAGTCTTGATGAAACCGCGGTCGGGCTTGATCTTCGTGCGTTCCAGGCCGACATTTTCCGTGCGCGGTTTGCGGCCCACTGCGATCAGGATTTTCTCGGCGTCGATCTTCTGCTGTTTGCCGTCGACTGTAATGGTGACGGCAACCCCAGACTTCGTCTTCTCGACTTTGTCGACCTTCGCGCTAGTGTGGAAATTGATGCCGCGCTTGCGGAAGACGCGAGCCAGCTCTTTCGAGATTTCTTCATCTTCCACGGGAACCAGGCGCGGCAGCATCTCGACTATCGTGACCTCGCAATCGAATGAGCGATAAATCGACGCGAACTCCACTCCGACCGCCCCCGCACCCACGATGACGAGCGACTTTGGAAGATCCTTCAGACTGAGAATCTCGATGTTGGTGAGAATGCGGTCGCTAGCATCGAGACCAGGAAGCATGCGCGCCTCCGATCCAGTGGCGAGAATCAGGTTCTTCGCCTTGAGATGGCTGGCCTTGTTGTCATTCACCACTTCAACTGTCAGCAAGCCGTTCTGCGCGGGGCCAGTCAGCTTGCCATAGCCCTTCACGGTCTCAACCTTATTCTTTTTCATCAGGAACTCGAGGCCTTTGGCATGCTTGGCCACGATCTTCGACTTGCGATCCTGCACCGCGGCCCAGTTCAGTTTGCGCGAATCTACGCCCTCGATGCCGAACTCCTTGGCGTCTTTGAGGTGATCCCAGAGTTCGGCGTTGAACAGCAGAGCTTTGGTCGGAATGCAGCCGACGTGCAGGCAGGTGCCGCCGAGGAAGCCGTCCTTCTCAATGAGTGCGGTTTTCAGGCCCCACTGGCCGGCGCGGATGGCGGCTGTGTAGCCGGCAGGTCCGCTGCCAATGATGGCGACGTCATAAATAGTTTCAGGCAAAGTAAGCGCTCCTCAGTAGGAACAGATGACTAAAGGCAAACGAATGATTCTAGAACAGGGTGTGGGAAGGGACCAAACCGAATTGAGGGAGAGAAACTCCCTGAAGGGTTCGAGGCGGTGCAGAGGACAAGGGATCCTTCGACTCCGCAGCAGCTTCGCTATCGCGAAGTTGCTACTCCGCTCAGGATGACATTCCCTGAGGATGACAAAGGTCTAGTTGTTCTCGTTGCTGGCGCGCTTCCACGAGATCAGTTCGCCGATGGTCGAACTGGTGCTCGATACCGGCTGCTTGTAAGCCTCGACCTCGGAGCGCGAAGCTTCTTCGCCGACGGCGCGGATGCTGAGTCCGACTTTCTTATCTTCGGGACTCATCTTGATGATCTTAAAGTCATGCTCCACGCCCGGTTCCAGATGCAGAGGCTGGCCGTTTCCATCCACCGCTTCCGACTTGTGGCACAGACCCTCGACTCCTTCAGCGATCTCGACAAAGGCACCAAACGCGGCTACCCGCAGCACTTTACCGTGAATCACATCGCCGACGTGATGCGCCGCGAAGAAAGTTTCCCAGACGTCCGGCTGGAGCTGCTTCACGCCGAGCGACAGGCGCCGCTTGTCGGGTTCAATGGCCAGCACCACGGCTTTTACGCGGTCGCCCTTTTTCAGCACCTCAGAAGGATGCTTCACCCGCTTGGTCCAGCTCAGGTTGCTGACGTGCACCAGGCCGTCGATACCATCCTCGATTTCGATAAAAGCGCCGAAGTCGGTCAGATTGCGCACCCGGCCCTCGACCGTCATGCCCACGGGATATTTGTCGTGCAGCGCATCCCAGGGATTCTCCGCCAGTTGCCGCATGCCTAGAGAGATGCGGCGCTCGCCGGGATTCACATTCAACACCACACACTCGACCTGATCGCCCACATTCACCAGTTTGGAAGGATGCTTCATGCGCTTCGACCAGGTCATTTCGCTGACGTGTACCAGGCCTTCGATGCCCTGCTCAAGCTCAACGAACGCGCCGTAGTCGGTCACGCTGATCACGCGGCCGGAGACGTGCGCGCCCACGGGATAGCGATGTTCGGCATCAAGCCAGGGATCGGGCGTCAGCTGCTTGAATCCCAGGGAAACGCGCTGCTTCTCTTTGTCATACTTCAGCACCTTCACCTGAATCTGGTCGCCGACGTTCACCAGGTCACGCGGGTGCGTGAGCCTTCCCCACGACATGTCGGTGATGTGCAGCAGCCCGTCGAGGCCGCCGAGATCGACGAACGCGCCGTACTCGGTCAGGTTCTTCACAACTCCGGTGAGGATCGAGCCCTCTTCCAGATGTTCGAGAGTCTTGCTGCGCTTCTCGTTCTGCTCTCCCTCGAGCAACTCCTTGCGCGAGACCACGATGTTGCCGCGCTTCTTGTTGACCTTGATCACCGTCACTTCAAGGGTCTGGCCCTTCATGCCGTCGAGATTGCGGATAGGTCGCAGATCTACCTGCGATCCCGGGAGAAACGCCCGTGCTCCCAGAATGTCAACCGTCAGGCCGCCCTTGGTGCGCTCAATCACGGTGGCTTTTACCGGCCGCTTCTCGTGATGAGCTTTTTCTATTTCCTCCCAGGCGTGAATGCGGGCTGCCTTCTGGTGCGAGAGGTTGACGTAGCCTTCCTCGGTTTGTCCCTTCTCCCGCATCACCTCAATCTCGTCACCCGGCTTTACCTTCGGCTTGCCCTCGTGATCGAGCACCTCCGAAAGCGGCAACATGCCTTCCGACTTGGTGCCGATGTCGACCACCACATGCGTCGCAGTGAGCTTCAGCACCGTGCCTTTGATGACGCGGTCTTCTCCTACGGCCTCTTCGGTCTCGGTGGTGAAGTTCTCCAGCGCGGAAGCGAAGTCTTCGCCAGCGTGCTTGTCATCGGCAGCGGGGGCCGGATGCGACGCCTTCGCTGAGGAAGCGTCCGTCGAAGCCGCGGTTGCGACTGGGGTGTCGTGCTCGGTCGAGGTATTTTCGTTAGCCATCGGTTCTGTTTCGGTTGCGATGGCGGAGTCGGAATGGTGAGTGGTGGTTTCGTCGAACAAGGTCATGCCTCTCGTCTGTGCCTCGCACTCGGTGCGGGGAGGATACGGGCCTGCTTGGCGGACTGCTGGAGTGAGTCGTTTGGTTGTGGTGGGCTCACCCTGGCGAGTGAGCTTGGACAATCCCAGCTGCCGGACGTTTCACAGAAACCCGCGTCCAAAGGGAACTCTTCGACTATAGCAACGCCGCGCAAACAGTGTCAAACGCAAAAGGTGCATGTTACGGCAGTGTTGCAGGCCATATGGGACAGCCTACTCGTGAGGCTGCCCTCAGCGTGGAGCCGCATGTGGGGACGGCCGCCTCGTGAGCCTGCCCTGAGCGAAGCCGAAAGGTCCAGCCGAGCGCAGCGAGGCGTCGGCTCACCCAGTTTTGCCCCGCGCGCCCCATCTGCTACCCTGCCTTTGCTATGGACTACCTCTGGACCCCGTGGCGCTACGCCTACGTCACCAGCACGGAAAAGACCAGCGGTTGCATCTTCTGCGACGCAATGAAAGCGGGCGACGACGCGAAGGCGCTCATCGTCTATCGCGGCCAGCACTGCTTCGTGATCCTGAATGCATATCCCTACACGCCCGGCCACGTGATGATCGTCCCTTATGCGCATGTCGACGAACTGCAGAAGCTCCCGTCACAAGCCGCCAGCGAAATGATGCAACTCTCGCAGCGCATGGAGCATGTCCTGCGCGAACTCTACCACCCCGACGGCATCAACCTGGGCATGAACATCGGCAAAGCCGCCGGAGCCGGCGTCGCGGGACACATCCACATGCATGTCCTGCCGCGCTGGGTCGCCGATGCGAATTTCATGTCAGTGGTCGGCGAAACGAGGATTCTGCCGGAGACGCTGGAGGAGACGTGGAAGAGGATGACGGCGGTGATGAAGGGATAACATTCTAATTACCCGACGATTCTTTGCATCTCTTTCTCATCAATAACCTGAACGCCGAGTTCTTTGGCCTTATCCAGCTTCGACCCCGCATCCGCTCCTGCCACCACATAATCCGTCTTCTTGCTGACGGATCCCGTGACCTTCCCACCAGCATCTTCGATCATCTTCTTAGCTTCATCCCGCGTGAAATGCGCCAGCGTTCCAGTCAACACAAATGTCTTCCCCGCGAGCTTCGTCCCGCGCTGCTTTTTCTGCCCCGTTAACGTGAGCCCAGCCTCGCGCAGCCGTTCGACCAGCTTACGATTCGCCGCGATGCTAAAGAACTCGACAATACTCTCGGCGATCCGCGGGCCCACTTCATTCACATCCTGCAGTTCTTCCACGCCAGCGCTTTCGAGCGCTTCCATCGATCCAAAATGCTCCGCCAGAAATTGCGCCGTCCGCTCGCCAACCATCCGAATGCCAAGACCGTAGATGACCCGCTCCAGCGGCAGCTTCTTCGAGTTCTCGATCTCATCCAGAATGTTCTGCGCCGATTTGTCCCCCATGCGCTCCAAGCTGAGCAGATCATCCTTCGTCAGCTTGTAGATATCCGCCACGTTCTTCACCAGCCCGCGCTCTGTGAGCTGATTCACAAGCGCATCTCCCATTCCGTCGATATTCATCACTCCGCGTGAAGCAAAATGCAGAATCGTGCCGACTAGCTTGGCCGGACAATTCGCATTGACGCAGCGATAATCTACCTCGCCTTCGGTGCGGACCACCTTCGTGCCGCACACGGGACACTTCTCCGGGGCCTCAATTTCTTTCTTGCCGCGCGGGTGCTCTTTATCGACTTCCACTACTTTTGGAATGACATCGCCGCCGCGCTCTACTCGCACCCAGTCGCCGATCTTCACGCCCAGGCGCTCGATCTCATCCATGTTGTGCAGGGTCGCGTTGCGAACGGTGGTTCCGCCGATCGCCACCGGCGCCAACTCCGCGACAGGAGTGAGCTTGCCAGTTCGGCCAACCTGCCAGCGCACATTCTCAAGCTTGGTGACAGCGCCACGCGCCGCATATTTATAGGCAATCGCCCACCGCGGAGCTTTTCCCGTAAACCCAAGCTCGTCCTGCAACGAAGTGCGATCGACTTTGATAACGATGCCGTCAATCTCATAAGGCAGTGAGTCGCGTTTCGCCTCCCACTGCTGGATGAACTGCCCAGGCTTCGTCCATATCGTGCACCAGCTTGCGGTTCTGATTGACCTTGAACCCAGCGGCGTCGAGCGCCTCCAGAGTCTTCCAGTGACGATCAAAATAAGTTCGCCCATCCTGCAAAAGCATGTAAGGGAAATAATCCAGCCGCCTCTCCGCCGTAACTTTCGATTCAAGCTGCCGGACCGTGCCAGCCGTGGAATTCCGCGGATTAGCAAATGTCGGAAGCCCCTTGCGCTCCCGCTCCTCATTCATTTTCTTGAAAGACGCCAGTCGGCATGAGCAACTCGCCCCGCACTTCAAAATCCACCGGAATGCCAGCCTTCTTCAACTTCTCTTTCGGAATCGAAAGCGGCACCGAGCGCACCGTGCGCACGTTGAGCGTAACGTCTTCACCCACGCTTCCATCGCCCCGGGTAATTCCCCGCACCAGTTTCCCGTCTTCATAAATCAAAGCCAGCGACATGCCATCGAGCTTGAGTTCGCAAACGTAATCCACCTCGCTGCGCCCGCTCAGTTCGTGTACCCGGCGTTCCCAGTCCCGCAATTCCTCTTCGCTGTAAGTGTTGTCGAGCGACAACATGGGCGAAGAGTGCGGCACTTTGACAAATCCCTCGCGCGGCTTGCCTCCGACGCGCTGCGTGGGCGAATCCGCCGTGATCAGCTCCGGATGCTCCGCCTCCAGATCCTTCAACTGCCGCATCAGCTTGTCGAACTCAAGGTCGCTGATCTCAGGATTGTCTACAACGTAGTACAAGTATTCGTGGTGCCGGATCTTCTCGCGCAGCGCCTCGATCTTTTTTTCGACGTCTTTACTCGGGGAAGCCATCGCGCAGATTATAGTCGGAGCTTGCGCCGCGGAAGGAATTCACAAAAAAGAGTCCTGAGGAAAAAACCGTGACGAAGTCCCCGCAAATCCTCGAGACACCACGCCTGATCCTGCGCGAGTTCTCCGCGGACGATGCCGACGCACTAGGAAGCGTTCTCTCCGACCCTGAAACCATGCGTTTCTATCCCGCGCCGCTCGATCGCGCCGGAGTCGAAGAATGGATCGCCCGCAACCTGCGACGCTACGCCAAAGACGGCCATGGGCTCTGGGCAATGATTTTGAAAGCGAATGGCGAACTGATCGGGGATTGCGGCCTGACCGTTCAGCCCGTGGACGGCACAGACGAGATCGAGATCGGCTACCACGTGCGCCGCGATCACTGGGGGCAAGGCTTGGCGACGGAAGCTGCCCGCGCTTGCCGCGACTACGGATTCGCCCGTCTTCCCGTCGATCATATTATTTCTCTCATTCGTCCCGAGAACCTGCCCTCGCGCCGCGTGGCTGAAAAAAATGGCATGACCATTTGGAAACAAACCATAAGGAAAGGCATCCCCCACCTGGTTTACAAGATCCGACAGAGGACAGACGGCCGGCGGATAAAGGTGACGGATAGAGACAGCGTTGCTGTCAATTCACAGCAAATCTGCAGGCTTCAAAGTACAATCCAGCTTCGATCTTCGATCCAGTCATGCGCAAGGCGGCATTACTCTATAACCCTGATTCCGGCGGCAGCCGCGCACGGCGGCAAACCGAGCTGGAGTCCGTGCTGGCGTTGCTCCGCGGCGCAAACGTCGAGGCCCACCTTGTCCTCACCGACTCTCGCGCCCACGCCGAGGAGAAAGCGCGGCAAGCCGTCTCGCAGGTTGTGACACGATTTTTGCCTGCGGTGGAGACGGCACCATCCACAACATGATCCAGGTGCTTGCGAACACCAAGGTTGCTCTGGCGATTTTGCCCATGGGCACCGCCAACGCGCTCGCTCACGATCTCGGCCTGCCCATGAATATCTCAGCGGCAGCGCAGGCCGCTCTGCATGGCGTTCCCCGCAGGATTGCGCTCGGTCGCGTACAGTTTCTCGATCTCGAAGGCAAGCCCGGCTCTCGCTTCTTCATCGTCGCCGCCGGCGCAGGCGTGGACGCTCACCTCTTCTACAAACTCCATGCCGGCGCCAAGCAGCGCATGGGCATGACCGCCTACTACTCCAAAGCCTGGCAGCTTTGGTTCACGCATCCCATGACCCGCTTTCTGGTGGAGTTCGCCGAGACCGGCTCGGACATCCCGGTTCAAACCAGCCAAGTTTGGACCAGCCCCGGCGAGCCGACGTCACCGAGTTGATGGCCGTCCGCATCCGCAATTTTGGTGGAGTGCTGCAGGAACTGGCTCCCGGGAGCTTCTCTCGATCGCGACGATCTGCGACTAGTCTTCTGCCGCACCGCCAGCCGCCTTGCCTATCTTCTCTATGTAACGCGCGGGCTGCTGCGAAGCAATTGGAAGGTTCCAGGCATTGACCTGGCTCACAGCGGTCGAGTTTCGTGCCAGTACCTGCCTGCCTCAGCCTCCACGGATAACGTGGCGCGGCCGAAGGTCTATGTCGAGGCCGACGGCGAACTAGTAGGCACGCTGCCCGCCGAAATCACCGTGGTTCCAGACGCTCTCACTTTGTTGGCGCCGTCGCGCTAGGTCTCACTGCGGGCTGGCATTTGCCAGCCCAGCCAAATAGAATCCTTAGACCGCTTGGAAAGACTCGATTGGAACCGATCACCCATTTCCTGACCGGCGCATGCATGGGCCGCGCCGGCCTCAACCGCAAGACGGCGCTGGCCACGGCGGTGTTGACGCTCGCCGCAGAGGCTCCCGATCTGGATGTTCTCAGCCGCTTCGGCGGCCCAGCCTTCGGCTTCGCGCATCATCGCGGCTTCACTCACTCCTTCCTCGGAGTTCCGCTCGACGCCGCCGTGGTAGTCGGCTTTGTTTATCTGATCTGGCGCTTGCGCGGGCGCAAACTAAAAGATCCCAATCTCCCGCCGCGCTGGGGATTGCTTTACCTCTACGCCTGCCTTGCCGGGCTCAGCCACATTCTGCTCGACTTCACCAATAACTACGGCGTGCGCCCCTTCTGGCCGTTTTCCGAGAAGTGGTACTCCTGGGATATTGTCTTCATCTTCGAGCCCATCATGTTCGCAGTGCTTGCTCCTCGGCCTGATCGTTCCATCGTTCTTCTCACTGATCGATCAGGAAATCGGAGCGCGGACCCGCGGACCAAGAGGCCGCGTCGCAGCAACCCTCGCGCTGGCGGGCGTAGTCCTGCTCTGGGGCCTGCGCGACTTCGAGCATCGCCGCGCGGTCAATGCCCTCGCCGCCCGCACTTATGAAGGCGCGGACCCGCTGCGCGTTTCCGCCTATCCTTCGCTGGCTGATCCGTTTCATTGGTACGGCGTGGTGGAGACTCCAGCTTTTTTCGCGCTCGCTCCCGTGAATTCTCGGGGACCGGAAGTCGATCCCGACGACCATCTCGACATCCGCTACAAGCCGGAAGAAACGCCGGTCACATTAGCTGCGAAAAAATCTTATCTCGGGCGCGTGTACCTCGACTGGGCGCAGTACCCAATCACCGAGACCGAGGCGCTCGATTCGCCGCAAGGCGGCTACATCGTGTTCTTCCAGGATTTGCGCTTCGTGCAGTTGCCCCGCCTGCTAAACCGCGGGGACGGAGGCGCGGCCGTCCGCTCGGCGCCGGCGTCCAGATTGACCGGAATCTCCGCGTCGTCGGGGATGTCTACGGCTCCGGCAAGAATCGCGTGATCGTCCCCGAACCGCACTAAGTGTGCGGAATCCAGCGCGCTCATGTGGGGACAGCCGCCCTCGGCTGTCCGCTTCGCGCAGCGAAGCTTCTTCGGGCGATGCGTGAGGCGCTGCCAGCAGGCGCTTGACGTACCCGCCTTCCCGCGCCCAGAATAATGATTCCGAGGTGCTCATGCTGCCCTATCTATTCGTCCTACTCGCGATCGCGTCCGCTTCCTGCCCTTCATGGGTCCGTTGAATTTCCTGCCCCATGCCTGGCACTTCACACCGCTGGCGGCATCGCTGCTGTTCTTCGGGGCCCGTGGTTCGCGGCGTCAGATGTGGATTCCGCTGGTGCTGCTGGCGGCGACTGACGTGGTCCTTACCAAGTTCATCTATTCGTACCCGTTGACCTGGGACCAACTCGTCACCTTGGCCTGGTACGCGGCGATCCTGTGGCTCGGCACCAATCTGCGCGAGAAGTCCGGCCCGGTCCGCGTGGTAGGCGCCGCGCTCACCAGCTCAGTTTCGTTCTTCCTGATCAGTAATTTCGCAGCATGGGCGGCCTATACCGATATGTATCCCAGAACTTTCCACGGCGTGATGATGTCCTACGCTGCCGGGCTCCCATTCTTCCGCGGCACAGTCGAGAGCGACCTGTTCTTCTCGATCGCGTTTTTCGGAACTCCAGTTTTCCTGCACGCGCTCTCCGGCTGGATGCACAAAACTTCCAGCGACCACATCGCCGCGGCGTAGAAGTCTGGCAAGAATAATGTGGGGACAGCCGCCTCGGCTAGCCTTCCCTGAGCGAAGCCGAAGGGTCCAGCGAGCGCAGCGAGATCGCGGTTCTAGCCGGCGCTCGCGATGCGTTTTCTTCTCCACCACAGCAGCCAAATCAACCCTCCCAGGACAACCACCGCCAGCACCCAATAAAAGTGCCGCCGGAACACCGCTCCCCACCAGTCCAACGATCTGCGGCCCGAACCACAGTGTCAGCAACGAAAGCACGAGAAAGCGCACAAATCTTCCTGCGAAGATGGCCGCCATAAAGTCGCGGAACCGCATCTCAAACACCGCCGCCCCCAGCACGAAAATCTTGAACGGCATGGGCGGCGGCAGCATTCCAGGAAACATCAGCGCCCAGAATTCGTGCCGCTCAAACGAGCGGTGAATCTGCTGAAAGCGCTCTTCTGAAATCCGTTTGCGCAAAACCTTCTCGCCGCCGAGATACCCAATGACATAAAGCGGAATGCTGCCCAGCGCCGAACCAAGCGAAGCCATGACCACGTAGAACAGCAATTGCCGGTGATCCTTGTACACATAGAACGCCACAATCGCGTCGACCGGCATGCCCAGCAGAGCGGAATCCGCAAAAGCGATCGCGAACACGCCCCAAATTCCCAGCGGTCCGAGCAGTTGCAGAATCCATGCCGTGTACTTCGCCAGAATGTGTCCGATGGTTTTCAAAGGAATTCAGTCTACGTGAAAACTCGCTCCGTCATTCACACGACTGAAACATTTCGCGGCCATTCCCCGCTAAACCCTTTGTTTACTCACGCGTTACCTTTGAGTGACGACTGCACCGATTTTGATGCATATTTCATCACCCCGTAACATTCCCTTGCTACAACTAAATTGTGGATCTGCATGGCTACAACACGCTGATCCTTTCCGACCTGCACCTCGGTGCAGAGACCAGCCATGCCCGCGAAGCCACGCGCGTGCTCAAGGAAAACCGCTTTCAGCGCCTGATCCTGCTGGGCGACATCTTTGCCGACCTCAACTTCGCCCGCCTCACCAAAGACCACTGGAAGTTCCTCGGCTACATTCGCAAGCTCTCGAATCCCAAGCGCAACATCGAAGTCGTGTGGGTGGAAGGCAATCACGATCACGGGCTCACCAACATCATGTCGCACCTGGTGGGCGTCCGCGTCTACCAGCACTACACCTGGCAGTACGCCGGACTTCGCCACATCGCGATCCACGGCCATCAGTTCGACGGCTTCCAGGTAAGCAATGTCAAGCTCAGCACGCTAGGCACGTCGCTTTATCTGCAACTGCAGAAACTCGATTTCAAGAGCAAGCCCATCGTGCGGCTGATTGACCGGCTGAACACGCGCTGGCTCCGCATGTCGTCGAAAGTGTCCGCAGGAGCGCTGCACTACGCGCGCCAGCACGAGGCCGACCGCATTTTCTGCGGCCACACTCACCAGGCCGTCCACGTCGAACAGGACGGCATTCACTACTACAACTCAGGCGGCTGGGTCGATTCCCGCCTGACTTATCTCACCGTTGACGAACAGGGGGTTCGCATCCATGAATTTAACGAGCATGAGTTTAACGAGCATGAATACACAGAGCGAGCTGACGATCGTGATTCCAGCCAAGAACGAAGCGAAGCTGATTCCGAATCTGCTGACTTCGCTGACGAAGCAGGACTACTCGAAGATGTCGAGTACGAGAGTGTTGGTCGCTGACGCCAACTCAACCGACGGCACTCCCGAAATTGTTCTCGGCTTCCGCGACCGCCTGAACGTCAGCGTGATCCGCGGCGGAATGCCCTCAGTCGGCCGCAACCTCGGCGCAGCCCGGGCCGAGAGCACCTACGTTCTCTTTCTCGATGCCGATATCGATCTCGCGCATCCTTCGGTGGTGCGCCGCGCCGTCGAACTGGCCCAGCGCAAGCAGCTTCATTGTGTGACTACGAACATCCTCTGCCGCGGCGGCAGCTGGATCGACAAGCTGTTTTACGCGGGCAACGATTTCTTCCAGTACCTCTCGCAACTCCATCATCCCTTCGCCACCGGCATGTTCATGCTGTTCGACCTGAAAAAATTCCACGAACTCGGCGGATTCCACGAGCAGGTTCTCTTCGCCGAGGACTACCTGCTCAGCCAGCAGGTCGAGCGGAAGCGCTTCGGCATCGTCCGCGGCGGCGTCTACACCACCAACCGCCGCTTCCAGAAGATGGGACATTGGCGCGTGGGCTGGCTGTTCCTGAAAACCGCGATGAACTACTGGAACGAAAACTACTTCCTGCGCGACCACAAGTACTGGCAGACCTAGGCCGGGCACTCACGGATTTTGGTCACAGCGTTTCTTGGTGGCCACACAAAGCAGGATCCAGCCAACCAGCTGGATCCTGTTTTCGCGTTCGCCCTGACGGCGCTTCCGGCTTTTCTTCAGAAGCGAAGCACAATTCCCGTCGATAGCCGCACATTGTTTTGCGTCGCTCCAAAGAAACGCGTCTGCACGTAGTCTCCCTGAAATCGCCACGCGACGGGGCGAATGATTTTGTAGTCGAGCCCGCCGCCCAGCGCGGTGGCAAACGACGTATCGGAGCCGACGCCGTTGGTATTCACATGCCCGCCTCCGAACAGTGCCTCGGCGAAAGGCCGGAATTTCCGACAGAGAAGGACACTCGCGGGCCAAAGAGAAAGTTCTGCTCGTGCTCGATCACGTTCGAACAGCTACTCTGCCCCGGTCCAGAACCCGCCGGCTGTACAGGTGGGGGACAGCTGGAAACGCCACCATAGTAGTGTTCGCTGACAGTCAGCCACCATGCCGACCCAGGGTATGATCTTGCCCTCAAAGGTCCCTTCCCACCCATTCAGATTCGAGCGGCCTGTCTCAACCGGCAAAGCGCTCGCATTGTAGTAGGAATATCCGAAGAAAACATTCACGCTGGTCGGAACCTGAGCGCTTGCCAGACCAGCGAACAGTAGCAGTGCAAGAACAATCAATCCGATTTTTCGCATAGCCATCCTAACCTCAGCCTTATAACCCCGGCTGAATTACAAAGTCGCGAAAAGTTAGATGCCAGCGAATGGAAAATCGTCAACTACAGGTCTGCAGGGCCAGCGCGCGCATTCTCTCTCAGAAGCGCCAAACCAGTCCGGCCGATCCCCGAAAGTTGTTCTGCGTCGCGCTTAGGAAGTGGGTACGGCTGTAATCGAACTGCAGCCGCCAGGAAAAGTTCTTAAGGAACAGCAACTGAAACTTGCGATCCACGCCGCCGCCAAGGTCCTCCTCGATCGGGTAACGCGTCGTGCCGCCCGAAGAGGTTCGTTGTATCCCGCCCAGCAGATGCACGAACGGGCGCCACTTTCCGTAATGCATCGAAACTCGCGGCCCAATCAGAAGGTTATATTGCTGCACTCCCTGCCGATAGAAGCCGCTGCCATCCACCACAAAGCTGAGGTAGGAGAAGCGGCGGAGCGCGAAGTCTTCAAAGGACGCATTCCATCCCCGGAATGTTAAGCGGTTTACCACATCCACGTTGTCGGCATAAGCAGCTCCGACATACACGTTTCCGCTCGGAAGCAACCCCCCGCCCCCGCCTGATCTCCGCCCGGCTGTTGTGCTCTCGATAGGGTTGTGAACAGCATCAAGCTCAGGAACGCCAGAACCACGGCTGCGGTTTTTGACACGAAAATGAGTCCTCCAAGGCAATTATGCCAGCAGCAAATTCTACCTGAATGCGCGAAATTCGTTAGGCCCCTCCTTAGATGCTGTGTAACGGAGACCTAGGATGCCCCGTCCCTCAAAATTCTGCGGTGCAGGACTGGGACGTTTTGCTCAAAAATTACACTCTTTTCATGATTCCGAAACCTCTCGGCGCACGTCTATCTATTAGCATGGAACCCACGAACAGCAATTGGCAAACATGGCCGCAGCCGTACTCTTTGGCTGCCTTTGGAACGCAAGATAAGGAGTTGACGTTGAAACTCAGTTTGGAAACTCGCAATCGCGGCGATGTGATGATCGTTCACTGCCAGGGCCGCATCGTCTATCGTGACGAGGCCGCAGCCCTGTCGCGCCTGGTTGGTGAAATCCTCGAAAACGGCGGCAAAGTCGTTCTCGATCTCAGCGGTGTCAGCTCCATCGACAGTGCCGGCATCGGCGAATTGGCTTTCCTCTACACCTGGGCGCGATCCCAGAACGCGGACCTGAAGTGTGCCAGTCCCAGCCCACTCGTGCGCGAACTTCTGGATCTTACCAACCTGGATTCAGTCCTCGAAATTCACCCCAGCGTGCCCGAAGCTCTGGCGGCGTTCCAGCCCGCCGAAGCCTGCGCCGACTGCTGATTCGCTTCTTGGGTTCCTTGAGTGTCATCCTGAACAGGCGTTCTTTGCGCGGCCTGAGGAGCCTGTCCCGAGCCTGCCGAGGGAATCTGGGCGAGCCGCGTTTGGCTCGCTTCCTTATGGCAGACTGCTTGCGCTAACTCTCCCGCTGAAATCGATACCGCCCTGCCCGCTCCAGCGCCACCGCCTCGGCTACTTTCAGAAACGCCCGCGCCGCATGCGAAAGTCCCGCTTCCTTGCGGTAGATCAGACGCAGCTTGCGTTGCACCCGCAGTTCCCGCACCGGAATCCGCACCAGCTCTCCCCGCGCCAGTTCCGCCTCCACGCTGATCTCCGGCATGAACGCGACTCCGTTTCCCATAGCCACGAATTGCTTGATCGCCTGCAACGTCGGCAGTTCAAGCCCCATGTGCAGCGGCGTTTTGTGCTTTTCGAATGTCTGCAGAACTTTCTCGCGGTAGGGCGACGAAACAATATGCGCCACAAACGATTCCGCCCCCAGTTGCCGGATGCTCACCTCCCGCGCCGAGGCCAGCGGATGCTTCGGCGGCACCACCAGCACCAGTTCATCCAGATAAGTCACCACCGAGTGCAGCCGCGGCTCCTCCGGCTTGTACGACAGCACGCCGAGCTCTGCGCTGTGCTGCAACACATCGTCCGGAATGCGGCTGCCCAGCGCCCGCTGCACCGTGATCTTGATCATGGGATGCAGCCGCCGGAACTCCGCCAGCACCGGCAGCAGATAAAGCGCCGTGAATTCATTCGCCGCGATCACCAGCTTGCCCTTCTGCAACTCCCGCAGCGAAGCCAGAGATTCATGCGCGTCGTGCCGCAGATTCAGCAGTTTCTCGGCGTATTCGTAGAGCACTTGCCCGGCGTCAGTCAGAACTCCTTCCCGCGACGAGCGGTCGAGCAGAGCCTCGCCCAGTTCATCCTCCAGCTTGCGGATGGTCTGGCTCACCGCCGACTGGGTGCGGTGCAGCTTCTCCGCCGCCCGCGAGAACCGGTGCTCGCGCGCCACCGCCAGAAAGACTTCCAGCTGCGAAAGTTCCATTTACCATCCCCTTATGTAAACTTCAACAATCATTAGCAAATCTTATCATAGAAGGACAATCTAATGATCACTGAAGAATTATAAGTTTTGCTTCAACCTGATTTCCCCGTACCATAAAGACTCACAGCGCGTATAACGAAGCCCATGGCCACAGACCAGGTCCACATCAGAGTTTTCGACACCACCCTGCGCGACGGAGAACAGTCGCCGGGCTGCAGCATGAACCACCAGGAAAAATTGCGCCTGGCGCACCAGCTCGACCGTCTCGGTGTCGACGTGATCGAAGCCGGATTTCCCATCGCCTCCGACGGCGACTTTGAAGCCGTGAAGGCCATCGCCGCCGTCATCCGCCGCCCCATCATTGCGGGACTGTGCCGCGCCTGCCGCCCCGATATCGAGCGCGCCTGGGAAGCTCTGCAAGACGCCGCCCACCCGCGCATCCATGTCTTCCTAGCCACTTCTGACATTCACCTGAAGTACAAGCTGCGCATCACGCGCGAAGAGTGCCTCGCGCAAGCCCGCGAAGCCGTAGCCTTCGCCAAGTCGCTCTGCCCTGACGTCGAATTTTCCCCCGAAGACGCCACGCGCACCGACCCTGAATTTCTCTGCCAGGTGCTCGATGCGGTCGTCGCAGCGGGCGCCACCACGCTCAATATCCCCGACACCGTCGGCTACACCGTGCCCGCCGAGTTCGGCGACCTGATCGCAACCATCCGCCGCCGCGTCAAAGGAATCGAGAACGTCACCATCTCCGCCCACTGCCACAACGATCTCGGCATGGCCGTCGCCAACACCATGGCGGCCGTCGCCGCCGGAGCCCGCCAGGTCGAGTGCACCATCAATGGCATTGGCGAGCGCGCCGGCAACGCCTCGCTCGAAGAGATCGTCATGGCCATGCGGGTTCGTCGCGATCGCTATCCTTACGAGACGGCCATCGCCGCCGAACATCTGTTCCCCGCCAGCCAGTTGCTCAGCGAGATCACCGGCGTGCCCGTGCAGCCCAACAAGGCCATCATCGGACGCAACGCCTTCGCCCACGAAGCCGGCATCCACCAGGATGGCGTTCTCAAGAATCCGTTGACCTACGAAATCATGACGCCGCAATCCGTCGGCGTGCCCGATTCCAAACTCGTGCTGGGCAAGCACTCCGGCCGTCACGCCCTCGCCATTCGCTGCGAACAACTCGGCTACCAGTTCGACCGCCGCGCCCTCGATGACATCTATCGCCGCTTCGTGCGCCTCGCCGATAAGATCAAGCACGTCGAGGATCATCACCTGCTCGAATTGATCCGCGACACGCACAAGCCGGCCGGATCGGCGACTCCGCTGTTCGAGCCGCTTCAAGCGCCGGTCGCGGCCGCTGCCAGCGCCGCCAACCCCGAACCAGCCCGGCCATTTCCGATGGCGCCGCAACCCAACGCCTTCGGTGTGCCCCGTCGCTCGCCGATCACCACCACGATCAGCAGCAGACGAAGACTATCTCTGGGGCGTGTAGCAGCTGATCTGTGTGGGGACAGCCGTCCGTCGGCTAAGTCCTGTCGCGGGCGACAGCCCGGCTCTCGGCTTGGTCCCTCGGGCTCTGCCGTCTCTAATCGGAATCTGCAACACCGCGAAACTACTTTCCATTAAACTAATCCCCGCATGCTCCTGAACCTAACCATCCTCCCCGGCGACGGCATCGGCCCCGAAGTCACCGAGCAAGCCGTCCGAGTTCTGCAAGCCGTTGCCGACGCATTCGGCCACCAGCTCCAGCTCCAAAGAAAAAACATTGGCGGCGCGGCACTGTCCGCCGTGAATGATCCTCTGCCCGCCGACACGATTCAGGCGTGCCTGTCGTCCTCCGCAGTCCTGCTCGGCGCCGTAGGAAGCCCCGCCTTCGATCACTATCCCCACCACCTTCGCCCCGAAGCCGGACTCCTCCGCCTGCGCCGCGAACTGGGCGCCTACGCCAACCTGCGTCCCGCCATCTGTTTTCCCGCCCTCGAAGATTGTTCCCCGCTGCGCCCCGATCTAGTTCGCGGCACCGACATAATGATCGTCCGCGAATTGCTCGGAGGCCTCTATTTCGGAGAACCACGTTCCATCGCAGGCGAGCCCGGCTCCCGCGTCGCCACCAACACCATGACGTACGGCGAGCCGGCCATCGAGCGCATCGCCCGCGTCGCCTTCGACCTCGCCATGAAGCGCCGCCAGAAAGTTCTCTCCGTCGACAAAGCCAATGTTCTCGAGTGTTCCCGCCTGTGGCGCGAAGTCGTCACCCGCTGCGCCAAAGATTATCCCGGCGTGCAACTCTCCCACATGTATGTGGATTCCGCCGCCATGTCGCTGGTGCAGCGTCCGAAAGATTTCGACGTGATGCTCACCGAAAACATGTTCGGCGACATTCTCTCCGACCAGGCTGGTGGAGTAGTAGGCTCGCTAGGCCTGCTGGCCTCAGCCAGCATCGGCGGCCCGGTCGGCGTGTACGAGCCGGTCCATGGCTCAGCACCCGATATCGCCGGAAAGGGAATCGCGAATCCTCTCGGCGCGATTCTTTCCGCCGCGTTGCTGCTGCGCCATTCTTTTCAGCTTGATCAGGAAGCGGCCTGCATCGAGAACGCAGTCAGCGCCGTGCTGAATCAAGGCTCTCGCACCGCCGACCTTGTGAGAGCCGGGGAGAACGCCGACGCCAACTTCCGAGATGGGACATCAAGTGGTTGAAGCAGTGAAGGAATTGGCTGCGGCTGCGAAACGCAAGTCAGCCGATGAAGCGATTCAAACTCTCGGCGCAGGTCCTCCAGGCAGCGGTCTTAGCGGGCTCCGCACCCGCCGCGGAACCGCCATCATACTTGCCCGTCAGGTCATACCAACGGATGCGCAACATCTCCCAAAACATGCGCGCCCCATCCACCAGCGGATGAATCCGCGTGTCTCCGCTGTGTCCCCAAAGCACCGCCACTTCTTCCACGCGAAACCCAAACTTGCGCGCCAGAAAAAGAATCTCCGGATCGAAGCCCCAGCGCTCGATGCGCTGCAGCGGCAAAATCGTCTGTGCCGCCCGCCGCGTGAAAGCTTTGAAGCCGCACTGCGTGTCCTTGAACCGCAGCCCCAGAATTATCCGCAGCAACAAATTAAATACCCTTCCAAAAAGTTGCCGGTGCAGCGATTGCCGCCGCGTCTGCAATTCCGCCCGCAGCCATCGCGAACCGATGGCGATATCCGCCCCCGCAGCCAATGCCGCCAACAATTTCGGCATCTCTTCAATCGGCGAAGACAGATCCGCGTCGCTGAACACCACCACCTCGCCCCGCGCATTCAGCATCCCATTGCGCACCGCATAGCCTTTGCCGCGGTTGCCCGGATTCTCCACCAGCCGCAACATAGGATTCTTTCTCCGCAAACCCGCGCACCAGGTCCGCCGTGTTATCGCGCGATCCATCGTTCACCACAATCACTTCCGCACTCCATCCCTGCTGCGCGCACATATCCCAGCACCTTCTCCAGAGTCGCCCCCAGCCGCGCGCCTTCGTTATAGGCAGGAATAACGATGCTGTAAGTAATGTCCATCGATCTGTGGAAGCCGCAAAAAAGGCTGCGCAATTGTACGTCGGAAAGAGCCGGCCGAGGAAACAGAGAACCGGAATCCAGCGTCCAATTACTGAGAACTGAGAACTGAGAACTGAGAACTGAGAACTGAGAACTGAGAACTGAGAACTGCGAACTGGTCCTCACGCTACGCTGCGTTTTTCCACCAGCATGCTGAAAAACTCATTCACCAGTTCAGCGTCCCACAAGCCCTGGCGGGCTTCTTCGCGCATGGTTTGCGCGGCGTCATCATGCGACAGCGCCGGCTTGTAAGGCCGCGCCGTGCGCAGCGCATCGTATACATCCACCACCTGCAAAACCCGCGGCAGCAGCGGAATCTCGCCCGCCCGCAATCCATCCGGATAGCCCGACCCATCCGCATGCTCATGATGATGCCGGATGATCGGCAGCACCAGCCGCAACGACTTCAGCGGCTTGCAGATATTTTCCCCGGTCACCGGATGCTGCTTCATGATCGTCCCACTCCTGCAGCGTCAGGTCGCTGCCTTTTTTCAGAATCTCATCCGGCACCGCGATCTTACCCAGGTCGTGCAGAAATCCCCCGCGCCGCAGCGCCACAATCGAATCTTCGTCCAGCCCCAGATGCCGTCCCAAATCCGCAGCCCGCGCCGCCAGCCGCTCGCAGTGCCCCTCGGTATAAGGGTCGCGCCCCTCCACAATCAGACCCAGCGTGCACAGCACGGAATCCGCCGTCTCCAGCTCGTCGGTAAATTCCTTCACTCGCAGCAGCGACTTCACCCGCGCCGTCAACTCCTCCGCCAGCACCGGCTTGTTCAGAAAGTCGTCCGCGCCAGCTTCAATTCCCTGCAGCTTGTCCGCGCTGTCGCTCAATCCCGTGATCAGCACGAACGGAATCAGACGCGTCGCCGGATCGCCTTTGAGTTCACGGCACAATTCATAGCCCGACTTCCCCGGCATCCTCACATCCGACAGAATCAAGTCCGGCGCCTGCCGCCGCACCTCCGCCTCGGCCTCTTCCGCATCGGCCGCCGTCACCACGTCATAGCCGCGCAGGCGTCAGCAACTGGCTCATCAGCCCGGCAATACTGGGATGGTCGTCCACCACCAGAATCCGGGGCACACGCCGCCCTGTCGATAACCCGCTCATGTCTTGATCAGAAGCCGCTTCTCGCTGGGAAGTTGTCCGGACCTCCCCGCTCACAGCCGGACGGAAATCGTGAGGGAAACTCATCGCGCACTGCTCTTCCCGGTAATTCTACTGCAATCTCAACCCTCAACCGCGCTGGTGCGCATGGTGACACACCGCCGTCAATTCGTGCCTCCAACCAAATCCGGCTCTGTCCCACTTCGGAACCTCACCTCGAAACCAGTTCGCGATTTGTGACCTCTAACCTTGTCCTCCAGCCTGTTTCCTGCTTAACCTCGGCCATGGCCCGCATCTTCCAATCGCCGCCTCCACATAGCACTGCCGCTCTCCATCCTTCTCATTCAAGCGAGCGCCGCCGCCGCGACCAAAACTCACATCATTACTTTCGGTAAATGGACCACAGTCCAGTGGTTCCCCGAGTCCGGCACCGGCGCAGCCGACGACAAGCCACTCACTCTGAAAGTCCGCCCTCTTCTCGTCGACGCCCACGTCAAGGAATTCACTCTAGGCCCCGCTCACGATGTAACCGACCGCCTGTTCGTCGTCCGCCGCGCCTTCCGCGTCAATGACAGCCTTCCCCAGGAATCCACCTCCCCGCCGCACTGGCAATGGCAGCGCGGCGGATGGCTTCTCGTCGACCGCACCACCGGCCACATCTCCTCCATCAATCTTCCCGAGTTTGACGTCTTCTACTCCGCCGCCAGTTGGTACCGCGACTACGCTGCCTATTGCGGAGTCTCCGATGACGGCAAGAAAATTTACGCAGTCGTAGCCCAAATCAACCGCCGCAAGCCAATTCTCAAGAAGCCCATCGAAGGCAGAGAACGTCGCCGACAAAGAAATCGAAAGATGCCTCCGCCGATTCCGCCTGCCCCACACCAGCCTGGCAACGAGCTCCCGCCCGCGTAACCTTCGAGCCCGCAGGCTCGCCCAAACAAACCTTCGCCATCCGCGGCCACGCAGTGGATTTGTTGAATGAAAGCGAAGAAGAAGACGAAGAAGCCTCAAAATAGATCGAGACCTACCTGAGAAACCTGATCGCTGATCGCTGATCACTGGCCACTGACCACTGACCACTGCTATATCGCCTCCACCGCCGGCAGTTCCTCCGCGACCGTCTTCTCTTTCACCTTCGCGCTCGTCACCAGAATCACCGACACCACCACGATCACACTCCCCATAACAATGAAGCGGTCCACGCGCTCGTGCAGAACCAGCCAGCCCAGAAACACCGCGACCACTGGATTCACATAAGCGTAAGTCGAAACTTTCGAAGTAGGCACATGCTCCAGCAGCCAGATGTAAGCCGTATACCCGATCCACGATCCGCACACCACCAGATAAAGCACCGCGCCCACCCCGCGCGCCGTCCAGCGTAACCTGCGGGAAATCTCCCACGACGAACGCAAACAAAAAGCTCCCCGCGCCTGCCGCCGTCACCTGCCATCCGGTTGCGCTGAACACGTCCATGCCCGACTGCCAGCGCTTCGACAGCACCGATCCCAGCGCCCAGGAAAACGATCCGCCCAGCAGCGAGACCGAAGCCCAAAACTCGCGCCGCCCCAGCGCCGAGGTCGAGTGCAACTCCGGCCAGAACAACACCAGCAGCCCCACCATCCCCAGCCCCAGCCCAGCCTTGCCCCGCCACGAAATGTGATGGTCGCCCAGCAGCAGCGAATCCAGCACCAGAAACCACAACGGCGTGATCGCAATAATCAAAGCCGCCAGCCCCGAAGGCACCGAAAGCTCCGCCCACGACAGCGTCAGGTTCCCACCCATCAGCAGCAAAATCCCCACCACCGAAGCCAGCGCAATCTGCCGCGCCGAATACCAGATCCGCCGTCCCGTTGCCGCGCTCACCGCCAGCATCACCACCCCGGCAATCGAAAACCGTACCCCGCACATCAGCGCCGGAGGAATCGTCTGCACCGCAATATCGATCGCAAGATAGGTAGAGCCCCAAAACAAATACACCAGCCCAAAGGCAAGAATCACCGCAAACCGGCTTGGGCTCTGAGTCTCTGGACATGTCAGTGAGAAAGCAGGGGGAAGCTAAAACATATCAGACGAGTTCGAGACAGAACTAAGATTCTAAACTTACCGTGCAGCCGGAGATTGAAGGTGCCGAAGAAGTGAAAATGAAAAACTGTGCGGACAACCGCCCCCGGCTGCTTTTGACTGGCCACTGACCGCTGGTTACTGGCCACTGATTTTTAGGGGGTTACGCCGCGCATCGCCTCAAGCTATAATGCCGTTAGTGATAGTGATGTCGACGGTCAGCGATGCTGCGCAACGTTCCAATTCGTGTCTGCCCAATTCGCATCTGCCCGAGTGCTGGCTGCACTGTCTCGTCTGTCCCAGGCGCTATCGGGCCAATCTGCCGTCGCGCCTGCGTCCCAGCCTCTTCGGTAGCGACTAACAAATCCTCCGCCTGATTTTTCTCGGTTCCACGTGTGCTCGAACCAGAGCCGCGTGTTCCGACTGCCTTTCACTGACCACTGGCCACTAACCACTGGCCACTGCCTTACGGAGGATTCCAATGACCACGAAAACCATGACTGCCGACCGCTGACGGACCAAAGCTCAAGACCGCCCTGCCCGGACCCAACGCCAAGCGCGTTCTCGCCGGCGACGAGAAATATATTTCGCCGTCCTACACCCGCTCCTACCCGCTAGTAGCCAAGAGCGGACGCGGCATCGTCATCACCGACGTCGACGGCAACGAGTTCTACGACTTCTCCGCCGGCATCGCCGTCGACTTCAACCGGCCACTGCCATCCCCACGTAGTCGCCGCCATGCAGAAGCAGGCCGCCGAACTCATCCACATGTCCGGCACTGATTTTTATTACGAGAGCATGGTCACGCTGGCCGAGCGCCTGTCGAAGATCGCGCCCATGCCCGGCCCGCACAAGATCTACTACGGCAACTCCGGCGCCGAGGCCGTCGAGTGCGCCCTCAAGCTCGCTAGATATCACACGAAGAGGCCGAACATCATCGCGTTCTTCGGCGCGTTTCACGGACGCACCATGGGTGCGCTTTCCCTTACCGCCTCGAAACCCCAGCAGCGGCGCCGCTTTTCGCCGCTTCTCGGCGGCGTGACGCATGTCCCTTATCCCGATCTTTATCGCGGACGCAAAGATGCCGCGCAGGATCCTGACGCGTTCGCGCTGAGCTGCGCTCGCTTCATCGAAGAGAAGCTGTTCAAGACCACGCTGCCTCCTGAGGAAGTTGCTGCGGTCTTCATCGAGCCCGTGCAGGGCGAGGGCGGATACGTGGTCGCGCCCACCATCTTCATGCAGGAGCTGCGCCGCATCTGCGATCGTCACGGCATTCTCCTGGTGCTGGACGAAGTGCAGAGCGGCATCGGCCGCACCGGCAAGTGGTGGGCCGTCGAGCACACCGGCGTCGAGCCCGACATGGTTCTCATCGCGAAAGGCATCGCCTCGGGCATGCCGCTCGGCGTCGTGATGACCCGCTCCGAAATCATGGACTGGGTGCCCGGTTCGCACGCCTCAACTTTCGGCGGCAATCCCGTGTGCATCGCCGCTGCGCTGGCCACGCTCGACGTGATCGAGAAAGAACATCTGCTCGAGCACTCGGCCGAAGTAGGCGCGCACATGCTGAAGCGCATGGCCAGCTGGCCCACGAAGCTGAAGCTGGTAGGCGACGTCCGCGGCCGCGGCCTGATGATCGGCGTCGACATCGTCAAGGACAAGTCGACCAAGGAGTACGCCGCCGCCGAGCGCGACCTGATCGTCGAAAAGGCCTTCGAACACGGCGTCCTGTTCCTCGGCTGCGGCCCCAGCTCAGTCCGCCTATGCCCGCCGCTGGTCGTCACCAAAGAAGAAGCCGACGTCGCCATGGACGTGCTGGAAGAGTGCATCCAGGAAGTGGGCAAGTAGAAGCAAGCCAGTAATCAAGATCGGGAGTATGAGTGGCCCATTCAAGCCGTCTTTTGGCTCGAGTGGGCAGTTCTATAGAACGACTCGCCGAGACAATCCGAGGGTTGATATACTTCGCGGTCAGTTCCCGTGAGAACAGGAACATCGGAGGACCAGTGCTGCGCTCATCAATCCCACGGTTCGTTCTATTATTTTTGTTTGCGATCTCTGCTGCAGCGCAGCAGACTCCGGCGCAACCGACGGCGCCGACGAAGCCGATCTTCAAGCTTGAGGAAGTCATGATTCCGGTGCGCGACGGCGTTCGCCTCCAGACCGTCATCCTCACTCCGGTCGATCAAACCGGCCCGCTCCCCATTCTGTTTCGCCGCACGCCCTACGGCGTCCCCGAGAAGCCGCCTGAACAGATGCCGGCCTCCATAAAAGAGCTGGCCCAGGACGGCTACATCTTCGTCATCCAGAATCTTCGCGGACGCTTCAAATCCGAAGGCACGTTCAATCTTTCCTCCTGGGTCGACCTCAGCGATCCCAAGGCCACCAACGAGACTACCGACGCCTACGACTCGATCGACTGGCTCGTGAAAAACGTGCCGAACAACAACGGGAACGTCGGCATGTACGGTGTTTCCTACGACGGACTGACGACCGCGCTCACCCTTCTTCACCCGCACCCGGCGCTGAAAGCCATCAGCGAGCAGGCCTCGCCCGTGGATCAATGGATGAACGACGATGACCACCGCTACGGCGCCCTGCGCGAGAGTTACGACTTTGAATATGCCGTGATGGAGCAGGCCGACAAGAACAAGAACACTCATTTCGATTTCGAGACTTACGACACTTACCAGTGGTATCTCGATCTCGGGCCGCTCTCGAACATCAACGCGAAGTATCTTCACGGATCCATTCCTTACTGGAATGCGAGCGTCGACCATCCCGACTACGACGACTTCTGGAAAAAAGAAGCCTGGGTGAACCAGCTTGCACGCCTCCACCGTTCCCAATCTCAACGTTGCCGGATTCTGGGACCAGGAAGATCCCTGGGGACCGTGGCAAATCTTCCGCCACGCGGAGGAGAACGACCCGCAACACACCAACTTCATCGTCGCCGGGCCCGTGGTATCACGGCGAGTGGCAGACTCCCAAGGGCGACAGCATCGGCCTCGTTCCTTTCGCCGGACACGAAACCGCCCGCGAGTTCCGCGAGAACATCGAAGCCCCATTCTTCCGTTATTACCTGCACGGCAAGGGCGAGAAGCCGGCGTGGCAGGCCAGCACATTTCAAAGCGGATCGAATACCTGGCACACCTACCCGCAGTGGCCTCCGAAGAATGCGAAGCCCACCAATCTCTACCTGCATGCCGACGGAAAACTTTCGTTTGCCGCGCCGGAGGAATCGCCGGAAGAGTCGAAGAACGGAAAGGCCTATCGCGAGTACGTTTCCGATCCCGCCAATCCCGTGCCCTATCGCCAGCGCCCGATCTCGCCGACGTATCCCGCCGGCGACTGGCGCACCTGGGAAGTTGCCGACCAGCGCTTCGTCGATCACCGTCCCGACGTGCTTTCCTTCGTCAGCGATCCGCTCGACCACGATCTGACCGTCACCGGACCGCTCGCCGCCAATCTGTTCGCCTCAACTTCCGGCACCGACAGCGATTTCATCGTCAAGCTGATCGACGTTTATCCCGACAACGCGCAGAAAAACGACTGGAATCCCGACGAAGGCCCAAAGCCCGGACAATACGCGCAGTCGCTGAACGGCTACGAGCTACCCATTGCCATGGAGGTGCGCCGCGGCCGCTATCTCGCGAGCTACGAGAAACCGCACGCCCTCAAGCCGAACCAGCCCATGGAATGGAACATCCCGCTGCGCGACCACGACCATGTTTTCCTCAAAGGACACCGCATCATGGTCCAGATTCAATCCACGTGGTTTCCGGTGATCGACCGCAATCCGCAGAAGTTCGTGCCCAGTATCTATAAAGCCGCGGCGTCTGACTTCGTTCCGGCGACACAGAGAATCTATTGCTCGACCACGATGCCATCGCATCTGGTCTTGCCGGTCGTACCGTGAAAAGGCAAGAAGGGCGACGCTGCCTAGTTCAGCGTCTTGAGCGCATTCAGAGCGCATACATCCGAAGCATCCACCAGACCAGGAATATCGCGACGATGGCCCCCGCGATGTGAACAATCCAATCTTCAAGCGTTTTCGGTTTCCCAAAATTAAACATGCGGCAACGTTGCAGGACTCAGCTTGCAGGAGGCTGCTCCACGATGGTCTCGCTAGCTGCATCCCAATACTGCTTTTTCCCCGACCAGTACGATTGGGTCGACATCATGCAGGCCACAGAATGGGCGAAGCCGTCGTGCACTGTGCAGTGGGGCTGCTGGCGTGAACGCATGCACTCGAACCAGTTGGCCATGTGCTCGAGTGAGAGATCGTCGATGCCCATGGGCGGAAGCTTGGTTTCTCCGGGCAACAGAATGTAGTGGGACGCTCTCTCCCGGTCGATGTCGGCATTGTCTTCGTGGGTTCCTTTTTCTTCGACCAGTTGGTAGCGCGGGCTGCCCTCGCCTCCGATGTTGAACAGCGTGGCTTTCTTTCCCATGTAGCGCGTGAAGCCGGGCGAGTCGTTGCCAAAGCTGGTCGAGTAGCTGACCAGAAAACCTTTCGGATATTCGAGCAGCGCCTGAAATGTGTCGGCATTCTCGCGGCCATCGTGCCAGGCAAAAACGCCTCCGTGAGCCATGACGGAACGAGGATAGCTGTCGTTCATGAACCAGTGCACCAGATCGATGCCATGACTGATCCATTGATCGGGGATGCCGCTCGAGAATTCTTTGTACAGGCGAAATTCGCAATAGACCTGCGGGTCGAAGGGACGGTAGGGCTTGGTCAGCAGCCATTTGCGCCAGTCCGTGTCAGCTTCGCGAACGAGCTTGCTTTCCGGCCGCCCGCGCCATCGGGGGCCATGATAATTCCATTCGATTTCTACCTTGCTGACGTCTCCAAGGACGCCGGTCTGCACCAGGTCGTGCGCGGCTCTGGGATAAGGCTCACTGCGATGCTGGGTTCCTACCTGCACGATCCGTTTGTGCTCGAGGGTGGCGTCGCGGGCGGCCTTCGCCTCTTCCAGTACGTTGCCCATGGGCTTTTCGACGTAGGCGTCCTTGCCGGCTTCGACTGCCATTTTCAGAATGGGTGAATGAGAGTGCTCGGGTGTGGAGATGAGCACAGCATCTACGTCTTTGAGCGCGAGCGCGTCTTCGAGATACTGAAACGCTCGCGGGGCGCGGCCATAATATTTCGTATTAGCGGCGACCGCCTTTTCGCGATTCAGCGCTCCACAGATCGCAAACGGTCGTCATCTCCGCGTTGTGGCTGGTCTTCAGTTGGGCGGCGATCCAATCCAGTTCGCGGCCGCGGCCGCCGATGCCGATGTGGCATAACGAAATTCGATCATTCGCGCCCAGGATGTTGGCGTAGGAAAGAGCGGTGGTCGCGAGAACGGTCCCTCCGGCGAGGGCGGCGGCGGACTTGCTCAGAAATGTTCTGCGGTCGATGCTTCCTGGATCACCGTTTGCCTGCGAGTCGCTCATTTATCTTCTCCTGAATTCTTCCCTGCCTACTGCAAGTTCGCAATTTGCGCTTTCCCGGTTTGGAACGAACGACAATCTTCGCCCGAATTTGTCAGGGAGATATTATCCGGTAGCGGTTCAGACAGGTACAGTAAAGTTTGAGGGTCTGTTTATGTTTTCCGGAGGCGTTTTTTCTGGACACGTCTTTTCCCGCAGACGACGCGAACAGCGCTTCGTTTCCTCGATTGGCTGGCCGAGCTCACTCTGCCACCGGAAAAGATCGCCTCGCATCATCGCACCGGACGCCGCGGCGAAGAGGCAGCCTACTTTCACCTGCGCATGCTGGGCTACACCATGGTAGCGCGCAACTTCCGCTCGCCGCGCAGCCGCGGCGAGATTGACCTGATCGGCTGGGACCACGATGTTCTTTGCTTCGTGGAAGTTAAGACGCGCACCACGCGCGACGTGAAACCCGGCGAAGCGGCTGTGGACCGGCACAAACGGCGTCTGGTGGCGGCCGTGGTGCGTGATTACCTTCGGCGATTTCCACCGTCTTGCCAGTGGAGATTCGACGTAGTCAGCGTATACTATCTAGATTCGAGGGCCAGCCGTCCGCAGATAGAAGTGTTTCGGAATTCCTCCCTCACGGCTTAAAATTGAAGATTCGCCTATCCTAATAAAAGGGGTTTATTAGTGCCTGAGCTTAGAAAAGATCCTATTGTTGGCCGCTGGGTGATTATTTCCACGGACCGCGCGAAGCGCCCCACCGACTTCGCCCGGGAGAACGTGAAGCTGAAGGGCGGGTTCTGCCCCTTCTGCTATGGGAACGAAGGCAAGACGCCGCCGGAGATTCAAGCTTACCGTCCGGGATCGAACGGCGGACCTGCTTCGCAGCGGGATACACCGGGTTGGACGGTGCGCGTGGTGCCAAACAAGTTTCCGGCGCTGGGGATCGAAGGTAACCTGAGCCGACAGGCCGAGGGCATGTTCGACCGCATGAACGGAATCGGCGCTCACGAAGTAATCATCGAGACGCCCGACCACAACGCCAGCCTGGCCACACTGCCTCCGAAGCGAATCGAAGACGTACTCTGGACCTTTCGCGACCGCATCCTCGATCTGAAAAAAGACCGCCGCTTCAAGTACATCCTGCTCTTTAAGAACCACGGCGAAGCTGCCGGAGCATCGCTCGAGCACGCCCACTCGCAACTGATCGCCCTGCCAATCCTGCCCATCAACGTAACCCAGGAACTGGAAGGCGCAAAACAATATTATCTATACAAAGAGCGGTGCGTGTTTTGTGACATTATCCGGCAGGAAACGGAAAATGGAACGCGGGTGGTGGCGGAGAACGAGAACTTTTTGACTATTGCGCCTTATGCGCCGCGCTTTCCGTTTGAGACATGGATTCTGCCGAAGCAGCATGAGTCGGCGTTCGAGAATTCGTCGTCGTCGATGTTTGAGAATCTGGCGAAGGCTTTGAAGACCTTGCTGATCAAGGCGGACCGGGTGCTGGATAATCCGCCTTACAATCTGGTGATTCACACTTCGCCGGCGCAGGATCCGACTAACGATCACTATCACTGGCACATCGAGTTCATGCCGAAGCTGACCAAGACGGCGGGCTTTGAGTGGGGCACGGGCTTCTACATTAATCCGACGCCGCCGGAGGAAGCGGCTAAGTTTCTGCGGGAAGCCAGCGTGGAAGAGCCGGTTCCGGTGACAGTGGGGTAGGTTCGGCTGGGCTTGGGTCGGCTAGTCCAGGAAAATCCAAGCAATAAAAAGAGGGCACGGCGAGAGCCGTGCCCTTTGCAGTTGGACGGAGAGAGAAGTTGATGGCCAGGGACGAACATTTGGGAGCCCTGCCACAACCGTTTCATTGCTATGTTAGGGCTGCGACTAAGGTCTAATTGTCACGGATTTGTAAAATCTTGGCGCGTGGACCCGCTATGTCGTTCTGCTGCTTATCTTTGTTTCCTAATCCTTGCCTTTGGCTTACCCTTGCGTGCGATCCTGGAATTCTTCGTGCCACGCCATCTGGATGGCTTCGAGCTTGCCCTCGTTGGAAGTCTTAGGGTCGCCCTTGAAATCTGGCAACTCGGTGACGTAACGGTGCAGGTCGGTGAAGCGGACGGTTAGGGGATCGAGATCGGGATGAACTTCGGAGAGCAGGATGCCGATGTCTTCGGCGTCGTCCCAGGTTAGAGGTTTGGGCATCGAGAGTCTCCTAAGAGCGCGTTTGTTCCCGAATCACAGCTTGTCCACGGTGATGCCAGAGCCTGACCACCCCCACAGAGTGATGCTCTCCTCGCTAGCGTGAATCTCAAGCGCGTTATTGGGGACGGTGCCGGTCGGTCCTCGAACTTCGACTCTTAGTTGCTTGCCCGGTTCCACCAGATAGAGGTTGCCCCAAGGCTCGAGAAATACCTTCAGGCGAGACTGACGGGCGTTCTGAAGACGGAAGCTGAAGCCTTGTTCGCTCATACTGTCATCGCGCGCAAGCTGGCGAGAGAAAGCCGCGCTTTTGAAACCTTGACACTCTGAAACCTTGAAACCTTGCGTCTAATGATGCTCTTCCGAAATATAGTTCCGATTCCAGGCAGGGATCTCGACGACTACTTTACCTGGCTTCGTGATCTGCACCTGGCAGCCGAGACGCGAGTTTAACTGCAAGTCGGCGGCCATGTCCAGACGGTCGGCTTCGTCGTCTTCCATGGGAGAAAGATCTTCGGCACCTTCTTTGATCCAGACATGGCAAGTGGTGCAGGCGCAGTTGCCGCCGCAGGCGTGGTCGAGCGGGACTCCAAAGTTGAGCGCGACGTCGAGAATCGACTCTTCCTTGCCATGATCTTCGTAGGGCAGCTTGCCATGTTCGAACTGGACTGTCTTGCCCTCGGGCAGGAACGTGAGCTGCACGGTATTCTCGCCGATCGTATTTTCGCCGGGAGCTTCTTCGGTGGCTGTGCCGGCGGATTGTGATTTTTCTTCTGACATTGACTGCTCCTCACCCATTCTTTTCCTGTCATCCTGAGCGCAGTTCATTTCGCGCAACGCGTGAAATGAACGAAGCCGAAGGATCTCTACGCCCACCAACTACCCTTCCCCGCGAAATTTAAGCGACTGCAGGGATCCTTCGACTCCGTAAGACTTCGCCTTCGCGAAGCCTTACTCCGCTCAGGATGACAATTACTCGAACTCTGCCTTCGCCATGGGATGCGGGGCTGTGGGGCCTTCACCCATGTCGGCCTCGTCCATGGTTTTTCCTTTTAGCGCGGTGGAGACGGCGCTGTCCATCATCAACTCGGCCAGACGCGTGGTGCCCTGATTCAGTGCGTCGATGGCTTTGCGGATCGCCTGGTAATCATCTTCGGCCTTGACCGCGATTAAGGTTTTCTCCATTTTCGCAATCTTTTTCTTCTCGTCTGTGGTCAGGTGGCCCCAGGCCGGGCTCTTCTTGCCCTTTTCGAGCGCCGACAGGATGGTATCTGCTTCGTTGCGCGCTTCGATGACCTGGCGCTGGCGGAAATCTTCTTCGGCGCTATCAAAAGAGTCGAGGATCATGCTTTCGACTTGCTCGTCGGTCAGGCCGTAGCTGGGCTGGACCTGAATTTCGGCTTCTTTGCCGCTACGCTGTTCGCGGGCGGAGACGTTGAGGATGCCGTTCGCGTCGATGAGAAACTTCACTTCGATCCGCGCCATTCCTGCAGCCATCGGTGGGATGCCTTTCAAATCGAAACGCGCCAGGGAGCGGCAGTCTTTTGCCAGTTCTCGCTCGCCTTGCAAAACATGAATGGCGACGTTGGCCTGGCCGTCGACTTGCGTGGTATAGAACTGCGTGGCCGACGCGGGGATCGTTGAATTGCGCAAAATGATTTTGTCGGTGACACCGCCTGCGACTTCGATGCCGAGCGACAACGGCGTGACATCGAGCAGCAGCATGTTCTCGGTCGCTTCGGAGCCTCCGCCGAGAATGTTGGCTTGCACGGCCGCGCCGAGAGCGACCACTTCATCAGGATTCAGGTCGGTATGCGGCTCGCGGTGGAAAAGTTCTTTCACGAGAGCGCGAACTTTGGGGATGCGCGTGGATCCGCCGACTAGAACCACCTCGTCAATTTGTTCAGGCTTGAGGCGGGCGTCTTTCAGCGCTTGCTTACAGGGGCCGATGGTGCGGTCGATGATGGGCTGGATGAGCTGTTCGAACTGTTCGCGCGTGATCTCGCGCAGGTAGCGCTTGCCGCCCGGAAGCTCAACATCGAGCTTCACTGATTGCTCTGAGGAAAGCACAATCTTGGCTTCGATTACCGCATTGCGAATGGCTTGAACGGCTTCGGCGTTGCGCCGTAGGTCTAGCCCGAGATCGCCGAGAGTGTCGTCGAGGGCGATGGTGATCAGCAGATTGTCGATGTCGTCGCCGCCGAGATGCGTGTCGCCGTTGGTTGAGATGACTTCGAAGATGCCGTCGTGCAGCTTGAGAATGGAAATGTCGAAGGTGCCGCCGCCAAGATCGTAGACGGCTACGATTCCGTTCTGCTTCTTGTCGAGGCCATAGGCCAGAGACGCCGCCGTGGGTTCGTTGACCAGGCGTAGAACCTCAAGGCCGGCGATGCGACCGGCGTCTTTTGTGGCCTGGCGCTGCGCGTCGTTGAAATAGGCGGGTACGGTGATAACGGCTTTGGTGACCGGGGCTCCGAAGAAGCGCTCGGCATTGCGCTTGAGTTGGCGGAGGATCAGCGCCGAGATTTCCGGCGGGGTAAAGGTCTTTTCGCCGAGCTTCTTGTCGCCCAGTTTGATGCGAAGAACTTCGCCCGCTTGCAGGTCTTCTGCCAGGCGAAAGGGGAAGAACTTCAATTCTTCCTGAACGTCGTCAACGCCGCGTCCCATCAGGCGTTTGATTGAGTAGACGGCACGCTCCGGCGTTTCGGTGAGATACTTGCGTGCAGCGTTACCTATGACGGGCTGATTGTTCTCGTCGAGCGCGACGACCGACGGGACGAGATTCGAGCCGTCGTCGCCCGGGATGACGACAGGGCTCTCCCCTTGCATGAAGGCCACGAGAGAATTCGTGGTGCCCAGGTCGATGCCGACGATGCGATCAGTAGACATTTGTAATGTTGTAATCGGGTAATTTGGTAAATTAATGGCCCGCAGGTCTCAAATTACAAAATTACCCCATTACCAGATTGCAAAATCCTTTTGCTCAACTCTCCAGCACTTCGTTAACGTCTCGAACCAAGTTCCTGATGTAGTTGCGGCGGTTCAGCACGTCGACCATTTTGTCGCGTTCCTGCCTGCGTTCCTCGTCTGAGACAGGCTGACCGTTCGATTCACGCTGGATCATTCCATCCCAAACCTTCCAACGCCGCTGAAGCTCGTGCAGAAGCGCTTCCTGCTTTTCTTCCAAATCGTGTTTCTGGTTGCCAATTTCTTCGATCAGAGCCGGATCGTCCTCGCCCATCTTTTTCTGCGTGCGCAGTTCCTCGAGCTGCATGTTCAGATCGAACACCTCTGCGAGCAGCTCAGGCGGCACGATCTGTTTTTTTATTTCTCCGGTCGATCGCGCCTTTTCCGTCGCGGTCTTCGACTGCTCTTCCAGTTCCACGCCTTCCAGCTTCAAAAGATACTCGGTGCGCTTGATCGGGTCTTTCAACGTGCGATGCGCGTCGTTGAGCAGGGAACTCTGTTGCAAGCTCCATTCCTGCTCCTGACTGCCGACCTGGGCGTTGAGGTCGGGATGCAGCTTGCGGCTCAATTCGTAGAAGTCTTTTTCCAGAATGGCGACGTCGAGATCCAATTTGCGGGGCAAACCGAAAAATGCGAAGTAGTCGACTGGCGCCGGAGGCTGCACCTTGCCGCAGGCCTGGCAGAAGTGGACGGCCCGCATGGTTCCGCACGACCAGCAGGATTGAGTTTCCTCTGGTGCGGGCTTTGCGGTGATGTTGGTTAAACCCGGGTTGCTCATACTTGTCCGTTTCTAATGCAACACAATGTGGCAACTGCGCAAGCCCAGGGGACCGCTGCGCTGGGCGAGGGGTAACGCCATGGACGTTCGCGGGCGGGACGCCCGCTCCACCGTTCCACACAATCCGCTCGATCACGCGGAGAACGATGTTCCGCAACCGCACGACTTCGTGGCCTGAGGATTCACGAAGACGAATCCCTGCTGCATCAGCGTTTCCTGGTAGTCGAGGGTCATGCCGTGCAGGTAGATGAATGACTTGGGATCGACGAACACGCGCACATCGCCGTACTGAAAAATGCGATCACGTTCGCGCGGCTGAGTGTCGAAGCGGATGTTATAGCTTAGACCGGAACAGCCGCCGCCCTGCACGCCCAGGCGCAAGCCGCCCTGCTCGGGCGAGATGCCTTCCTTGGCCATCGCAGTGCGCACTTTAGCGAGGGCCTTCTCGGTGACGAGAATGCCCTTTGCTGGCGCGGTTTGCGAAGGTTGCGCGGTTTGTTCGGTTGTCGTTGTCATTCTGGTTCCCGACGCAGTCCCTCGGCGGCTAAAGCCGCCATGAAACGCGACGCTAACGGCACGACTAAAGTCGTGCCCTTCCCGACCCTTTCGGCGCGGCTGAAGCCGCGCCCTTTCAAAACTCAGCCGCGTCCAGACGACCACGCGAAGCTTACTGCGCGACCGTGGACGCGACCGGCTTGGCGCTCTCCTGCTTTTTCTTCCAGTCGCTGATCGCGGCGCGGATGGCGTCCTCGGCCAACACGGAACAATGGATCTTCACCGGAGGAAGCGACAGCTCCTTCACGATATCCATGTTCTTGATGGCGAGGGCTTCCTCCACCGTCTTACCCTTGACCCACTCCGTGGCTAACGAGGACGAAGCGATCGCGGAGCCGCAGCCGAACGTTTTGAACTTGGCTTCTTCAATGACGTTGGTGTCGCGGTTGACCTTGATCTGCAGCTTCATGACGTCGCCGCACTCGGGTGCGCCGACCAGGCCGGTGCCCACGTCAGCGCTGCTCTTGTCCATCGAGCCGACGTTGCGGGGATGGTTGTAGTGATCGATTACTTTATCGCTATATGACATTTTTTTCTCCAGGTTTCCAAATTCAAAGTTTCAAGGTTTCGAAGGTTTCAATGTTTCAAGGACTCTCAGCTCCACGGTCCCACGCGAAACCTTGAAACTCTGAAACCTGCTTCTTACTCTCCTGCCCACTTCACGTCCTTCAGATTGATGCCTTCCTTCGCCATTTCGTAGAGCGGAGAAAGTTCGCGGAGGCGCTCGACGGTTTCGATGACGCGGTCGGCCACGTAATCGACTTCGGCAGCGGTGTTGAAGCGGCCGATGCCGAAACGGATCGAACTATGCGCCAGATCGTCGCCGGTGCCTAGAGCCTTCAATACATAAGATGGTTCAAGCGTCGCGGAGGTGCAGGCTGAACCGCTCGAAACTGCGATGTCGTTGATGCCCATCAGCAGCGATTCGCCTTCCACGTAGGCAAAGCTGATGTTCAGGTTGCCGGGCAGGCGATGCTCCATGGAGCCGTTGATGTAGGTTTCATCGAGACGGTTCATGATGCGATCGCGCAGGCGATCGCGCAGTGCGCCTAACTGGACTGCCTCGCGAGACATTTCTTCCGACGCGATAGCGCAGGCCTTGCCCAAGCCAACGATGCCGGCGACGTTGAGCGTGCCGGAGCGCATGCCCCGCTCGTGGCCTCCGCCGTCGATGATGGCAGAAATCTGTACGCGCGGATTCTTGCGGCGAACATATAAAGCACCGACACCTTTGGGGCCGTACATTTTATGAGCCGAGATCGACATCACGTCTATGTTCTGCTTGTTCACGTCGATGGGAATCTTTCCGATCGCCTGCGTGGCGTCGGTGTGGAAGATAATGCCGCGCTCGCGGCAAAGCTTGCCAATTTCGGCGATGGGCTGCACTACGCCGATTTCGTTATTGGCGGCCATGATGCTTACCAGGATGGTTTTATCGTCCATGGCGCGCTTGAGTTCTTCGAGATCGATCAAGCCGTCTTTTTGCACCGGCAGGTAAGTCACGCGGAAGCCATATTTCTCGAGGCGCTTGCAGGTGTCGAGCACGGCTTTATGCTCGGTGACCGCGGTAATGATGTGGTTGCCCTTCTCGCGGTACATCTCGGCCACGCCCTTGATGGCGAGGTTGTCGCTCTCGGTGGCGCCTGAGGTGAAGATGATTTCTTTGGTGGTCGCGCCGATCAGCTTCGCGATGCGCTCCCGAGCCGTCTCCACGCCTTCTTCGCCGGCCCAGCCGAAAGAGTGATTGCGGCTGGCGGCGTTGCCGAACTTCTCCATGAAATAGGGCAGCATCTCCTCCAACACGCGGGGATCCATCGGCGTGGTGGCGTGGTTGTCCATATAAATGGGAAGCTTCACTCCCTGAGGAACGGCGTGCTGTGTGACTGGAAGCTGCTGGGGGATCTTTACATCCGTGCTCATAATTGCTTTCTCCTACCTGGTTTGTTCAATGCCTAATCTTCTTCTCGAGCCTCTCGCTAAACGATCGTGACCAGTTCGGCCGGCTTGACGGTGGCGCTTGCGGCCGCTTCCGGCTCTTCCCGCATATGAGAGATCTTGATGCGTTTCAGCACGGCTTCGATGCTCTCATTTACCTTGCGCAACGGCTCGCGGATGTTGCAGCGGTCGCTCTGGCCGCACTCGCCGCGAACGGTGACACAGGATGTGATGAACAGAGGTCCGTCGATGGCCTGAATTACTTCGAAGGCCGAAATCGTATGGGCGGCGCGGGCCAGCCTGTAACCGCCGTTGGTGCCGTGCTGCGAATGCAACAGGCCAGCCTTGACGAGGCGCTGCAGAATCTTGGCCAGGGCCTCGGGCGGAATGCCGAAGGAATCGGCAACGTCCTTTGCACTGGCACTGCGAGTTCCCTCGTGCGCGTGGTCGGCCAAGTGCTTCATGGCCATAAGCGCGTAGTCCGCTTTTTTGGTTAGCTTGAGCATTCGATGCCTGAAAGAGCCGAGAATCCGATCGATGAGGACAAACCGGAAATCCGACCTTTTCTGTCGTAATTCATTCTACGTCGATATCCCAAAATTATGCAAGCTCTTCCAGCCGACCGTCGGAGTCCGCATTCAACGGTAACTATCGGCGATTGAATGGTTTAGTGGTTGGCGACGATTTTGGTCGGAATTCCCGAAATCGCGAAAACAGCTGATATGACCGGCTCAGCAGATTCAGGAGGAGAAATTCACCGCGGCGTAATGGCGAGGGACTTGACAACTGGCGAAGCAGGTCTAAAATACCGGGAAATTCCCGCGAATCCGCCCCTCCGGCGTTTGACGAGGGCGGGGCGTCCGGATTTATGACCTCAAAGCCGTTCTCTCATCCTCAAAACGCGGGCAAGGAACCTTGCAAACATCCGCGCGTGCAAATCGTCAGCCGCGAAGAAGATGCCGAGTTCGTGGAGTGCCTCGAGTGCCGCGAAGTCTTCGAGTCGAGCGAACTCAAAGATATGAGCATCGAGGAAAACACCGAAGGCGAAGCCCAGGAATCATAGACCACGCCTCGTAGATCACGCCTCGTAGATCACTCCTCACAGACCACGCGTCGTAAGCCGGATTCCTAAGAACCAGACCAGCGAAGGCGCGACAGCACAACCTGTGATCACCATAGTAACCGGCGTGCCGCGTTTCGCCTTGTTCCTGGCGAATCGGCTCTGCTAATGTGCGAGCCGGGGGCGTGCATTCCGCACGTTGCAAACTAATGCCTGGCGTAGCGCTGGTGGTCGACGACTCCATGCTGATCCGGTATACCGTCTGCCGCTTTCTGGAAGAACGCGGCTTTGCGGTGGAGTCTGCCACCAACGGCCTGGAGGCGTTGCAGATTCTCGAGCGCGTGCGTCCTGACTTGATCGTCACCGACATGCAGATGCCAAAGATGTCGGGCACCGAACTGATCACGGCCGTGAAGAAGAACCCCGAGACTGCCAAAATCCCGATCATTATTGTTGCGGGCCGCGCCAGCGGCTTCGACGAACAGGAAAAACGCGCCAACTTCGCCATCTACAAAGACATCGATATCCAAGCCCAGCTGGAAAAGGCGCTGGATGCCGTGATGGGAAAAAGCAACGGGCACGGAGCGGGCAAAAAGTGATTGGCAGGGAGTCTTCGATCCTCGGCGACTACTTTCTGAGGGCACTTGGAGTTTTTGGAATGTGGTTCTGCTGGGCCCCAGTATTCTTTCCGAAGAAGACTGTTGTTTGGAAAGGAGGGAACCGCGCCCCGCTGTCGCGTCGGAGCAAACTAGTTTCCGCGCTCACCTGGACCGCGTGGTGCCTGGTAGTCTTCGGCATCGCGCCGATGTTCTGTGCGGCGCTTTTTGCCATCGGCGTCCTCTCGCTCTTTATGCTTTCACGACAGGATCGGAAACACTACGCTGCGGCGACAGGAATCCCCGTGCGCAGGCAGATCACGAAGAGGCAGTTTTGGTCGTTTTTTTGTGTAGCTGACGCACTGTTCCTTGCAGCTTCGCTGTTTGCCGTGATCCGGGATTCGTATTCTCCGCCGACAAATGGGGATCAGCGATTCCTCCACTACCTGGCTCTCGGTTATCTCGCCGCCTCTTGCGGTGCGGCAGTCGTTCTTTACCGGGCGCGGCCGCGAACAAACGTGTCTGGGCTGTAAGCCGCGACTACCTGCTGAAGTCTTCTTGATCCGCTCAACGCAAAACCATTCCAGCTTCAGCAGAAAAATCGATGGCTGCAAAATCTTTCGCCAGAAACTTGGGATAGGCAGCGGCCGCGATCATGGCCGCATTGTCGGTAGAAAGCGGCCGCGAGGGGAAATACACGGGCAGGCCGTCTTGGGCGCCGTCGCGCTCGAAAGTGCTGCGTAACTCGTTGTTCGCCGCCACTCCGCCGGTGACGAAAAGCGTCGCCACATCGTAAGCGCGAGCCGCTGCCAAAGTCTTGCTCACCAGATCTTCCACCATCGCACGCTGAAATGAAGCGACCAGGTCGAGCGTCTGCCGATCGCAATTGGCAAGGTAATCCTCGAGCTTCGGCCTGGAAAGTTTTGCCAGAGCCTGCCGGCGGATCTCGATCGAACGATGCATGTCGTGAACCTCCACGTAGCGCAGCATGGCAGTCTTGATGCCGCTGTAGGAGAAGTCAAAACGCAAGCCGTCGGTCTTCGTTGTCGTCAGTTCCTTCTGTTCCTTCCGGTCGCGGCGATCGCGATGCTTAATCTGCGCGGGCAGGAACTTCACGGCTGTGGGGTCGCCATGAGGCGCGAGCCGGTCGATGATCGGGCCTCCGGGATAACCCAGGCCGAGCAATTTTGCGACTTTGTCGAAAGCCTCGCCGGCGGCGTCGTCACGAGTGTGGCCGATGTTTTCGTAAGTCCAACCTTGACTGTGCTGCGCGGCCAGATACAGGTGTGTGTGTCCTCCGGAGACAACCAACGCAAGCACGGGAAATTGCAGCTCGTGATTGCCCTTTTGCCGCTCTTCAAGCAGCACGGCGTGGATGTGGCCTTCGAGATGGTTAACCGCAATCAGCGGCTTATCGAGGGCGAAGGCCAGAGCCTTGGCATAGCTGATGCCTACCAGCAATGCTCCGGCAAGGCCGGGGCCCTGCGTGACTGCGATTGCATCGACCGAGTTCAAAGTCTGATTGGCGCTGGCCAGCGCTTGCCGGACCACCGGAACGATTGCCTTCAAATGCTCGCGCGACGCCAACTCGGGCACAACGCCCCCATAAGGCTGATGCGTGGCGATCTGTGACGCAACGATGTTTGAAATGAGCTGCTCGCCGGATCGCACCACCGCCGCGGCGGTTTCGTCGCAGGAACTTTCGATGCCCAGGATGTAGGCGTCTGGCATAATCATTTCGCGTTTCAAGGTCTGTTCTAGCTTAATGCAAAACGTGTCGCGCCGGTTCAATTGCCCGAGGTCGACGGTTTGATGTTGAGAAAGTTCGCCATCTCGATCATCCAGACTCTGCGCCAGCGAGGCTTTCTGGCCTACCTGGCAGGTGGATGTGTGCGCGATCTTCTGCTGAATCGTGAGCCCGCGGATTACGACGTCGCGACCAGCGCCACGCCCTCGCAAGTTATGGAGATCTTTCCTGACACCTACGCTGTAGGCGTTCAGTTTGGCGTCGTGCTGGTGCCATTGCCCGAGCATCGGCGCACTTCCGGAGACGAAGGCGCCTTGCCGAGATCCCGAGCCATCGAGGTGGCGACCTTCCGCAGCGATCTCGGCTACTCCGACGGACGGCGTCCGGATGAAGTGCGTTTCAGCCAGGATCCGCGCGAAGACGTTGCGCGCCGCGATTTCACGATCAACGGCATGATGCTCGATCCGGTGAGCGGCGAGGTGCTCGACTTTGTGGGCGGGCGCAGAGATCTCGAAGCCGGGATTGTTCGCGCGATCGGTGATCCAGTTCTGCGTTTTGCGGAAGACAAATTGCGCATGCTCCGCGCGGTGCGTTTCGCCGCGCGATTCGAGTATGGGATCGAAGCGCAGACGCTGGCTGCAATCGAGCGGCTGGCTCACGAAATTAAGGTGGTGTCGCGCGAGCGGGTTCGCGACGAGCTCACGAAGATGTTGACCGATGGCCACGGTCGGCGCGCGTTTCTCTTGCTGGATGAGAGTGGGCTGCTGAAAGAAGTGTTGCCGGAGATTTCAGCCATGAAGGGCGTCCAGCAGCCGCCTGAGTTTCATCCTGAGGGCGATGTGTTTGTTCATACGCTGCTGCTGCTGGAGAACCTGCCGCGTCCTTGCCCGCCCACGCTGGCGTGGGGCGCGCTGCTGCACGACGTGGGCAAGCCCGCGACTTTTCGCGTGGCGCCCGACCGGATCCGTTTCGATGACCATGTGGACGTGGGCGTCAAGATTGCCGAGGAAATCTGCGCGCGCTTGCGGTTCTCGAATCACGATACAGACCAAGTGCTAGCGCTGGTCGACAATCACATGCGCTTCGGGCATGTCACGCGCATGAAGGAGTCGACCCTGAAGAAATTCCTTCGCCTGCCCAGGTTCGACGAGCATCTTGCGTTGCATCGCGCCGACAGCCTGGCCAGTCACGGCAATCTGAGTACGTATGAATTGATCCGCGCGAAGCTGGCCGAAATTCCGCCAGAGAAGATTCGCCCGGCGGCGTTGGTCACAGGTGACGACTTGATTGCTGCCGGATATCCTCCAGGGCCCAGGTTCCGTGAGATTCTCGAGGCTGTGGAAGATGCGCAACTCGATGGACGGTTGCTTTCGCACGACACCGCACTTGAGTTCGTGAAGCGGCAATTTCCTCTCTGAGCTTGCTGTTTGCCTGAACTCCTTGCGGGCTGCCCGGAGTGCTAGAATCGAAATCTCCGACGGGAGGAACCCGTCGCGAGAACTTGCTTTTACCAGGAGCTACATTGGAGCAAGCCGGAGCTGGGCTGGAAAAAATTGTGGCGGGCTCACTGCGGCGTGTGCCGCCAGAAGAAGCGCCATCGCTTGCCTGGCCGCTGGTTTGCGGATCGGTCGTTGCCGAGCGCACGCGAGCTCTGGAGTTTGCGGACGCAGTGTTGCGCGTCGAAGTTCCAGATGCCGGATGGAAACGTGAGATGCAGGCTCTGGCGCCGCGGTATCTCGCGGCGTTGAATCGCTACGCTGGACAAAAGGTGGAGAGGATCGAGTTTGTGATCCGGCAAGGCTGAGTCGATCCATTCTTTCAGAGAGCATTCTCCAGCAATCATGAGTCGCAGAACATGAAAGTTACAGAAAAGGATGTTGCCTACGTTGCGGACTTGGCCAACCTGGAGCTTTCCGTGCAGGAACGCGCGGGTATGGTTCGGGATTTGAACTCGATTCTCGATTACATCGAGAGGCTCAACGAACTGGATACGTCGAACGTCGAACCGATGGCGCAGGTATCGGACCGCTACGGCGTCGACGAGTCCAAACAGGGCAGCGAGAGGTTTGCTTACGCCAGTCGCGAAGATGTGGTCGAGGGGCTGCGGAAGTCGTTGCCAGAAGACGTCGCGCTGGCTAACGCTCCGGATGCGGATGGAACGTTCTTCCGCGTGCCGAAGGTGATTGAGAGATAGTTGAGAGATTAGGCTCAGACTTGAATAAGGTATGGCTCACTGCGTTGTACCTTCTAAGTGTGCCTTCGTTGCACGCGCAAGTAACGACCACGAGGTCGCTCCAGTTCGATCTGTCGAAACTTGGCATGGTGATCAACGGAGAACAGATATGCAACGACTCCCGGAGCCGGTTCCAGGATTTTTCCACGTCGGGGATGGACCAGATCATCGCGGCAGGGCCAAAAGCCGTGCCTGTTTTGATCCGAATGATCTCCGACAGGCGTATGGCAAATACAAGGGAGCCGCTAATTTGCTACTGGCCCGGTATGGCCATCGGTGACATAGCTTTTTGCGTGCTTACCGATCTGTTTACGGACACGGCCGGCCGGACGACGGTGCGGGGGGCGGATTGGAACGACCTGCTGGGGCCGGGCAATATTGGCGCGTCGTGGGAACAACTGCACGGTTTCATCAAGAAGCACGGAAGCGGTGCCCTTCAAGTAAGGTGGCTCCGAGTTTGGAACAAGTACAAGGGCGAAGTGTTCTGGGATTCGAAGGAAAGGTGTTTCAGGCAGACGACCAGCTAAAGTGAGCCTAGATTTTCTAACCATCGACGCGGCTCGCTCCGCCGTTCAGGAGCGCAAGACGACTGCGCTTGCGCTGGCCGAGGCGCACTACGCGCGAATCCAGAACGAAGATGAGCAAATCGGAGCGTATCTCACTCTCTGCAAAGAGCGCGCGCTGGAGCAGGCGGATCGCATTGACCGCATGGCTGCCGAAGGCAAGCCATTGCCGCCGCTGGGCGGCGTGCCGGTTGGGATCAAGGATGTAATGTCGACCCGCGGAGTGCGTACGACCGCGGGCTCGAAGATACTCGGCCACTACATCCCGCCCTATGATTGCACCGCGGTGGCGCGCATGGAAGCGGCGGGCGCGATGGTTCTGGGCAAGACGAACTGTGACGAGTTTGCCATGGGTTCGTCGAATGAGAATTCGGCATTTCGTCCGGTGCACAATCCGGGCGATTTGAGCCGCGTGCCCGGAGGATCTTCCGGCGGTTCGGCGGCTGCGGTCGCGGCCGATATGGCGGTGGTCGCGCTGGGTTCAGACACCGGAGGCTCGATCCGCCAGCCGGCGTCGTTCTGTGGCGTGGTGGGATTGATGCCGACTTACGGTCGCGTGTCGCGTTATGGTCTGATCGCGTTTGCATCCTCACTCGATCACATTGGACCGCTGGCGAAGACGGTGAAGGATGCGGCGATTGTGTTGCGTACCATTGCCGGACGTGACCCCATGGATGCGACCTCGGCCGATCTGCCGGTGCCAGACTACGTTGCTGAAATCGAGAAGCCCGTGCGAGGACTCCGGCTCGGCGTAGCCAAAGAGTATTTCGGCGAAGGACTCGACGGTGAAGTACGCCATGCGGTTGAGTCGGCCATCGACAAACTGAAAAGCCTGGGCTGCGAGATTGTGCCAGTTTCGTTGCCGCACACGCCGTATGCCATTCCTGCTTATTATTTGATCGCAACCGCCGAGGCGTCTTCGAACCTGGCGCGCTACGACGGCGTGCGCTACGGCTATCGCGCCGCGGGAGTGAAAACACTTTCGGAGATGTACCGGCGCAGCCGGGATGAGGGCTTTGGCGCCGAAGTGAAGCGCCGCATCATGCTCGGCACCTACGCGCTGAGCGCAGGATACTATGACGCGTATTACTTGAAAGCACAGAAAGTGCGCACGCTGCTGACGCGCGATTTCGAAGAAGCGTTCCGCAAGGTAGATGCCATCGTCACTCCGACGAGCCCGACAGCGGCATTTCGACTGGGCGAGAAGTCGAATGATCCGCTAGCAATGTATCTGGCTGACATCTATACGGTGACGGCAGATTTGGCGGGGATTCCGGGCATTTCGATTCCGTGCGGCGAGACGAAGGAGAAACTGCCGATCGGACTGCAGATTCTTGGAAAACACTTTGATGAGGCGACGATCCTGCGCGTTGCTCACGGCTACGAACAGGCCGCCTAGATTGGCTCGTAATAGCTTTCCCCGGCGCAGGCGCGGCAAAGCACCTTCTCTTCGTCTCTATCCTTATCTTTTGTTCGGACTTCTCTGCGGAAGTTGATGCCTTCCCCGCACGCTTCACACACCACGCGCTCGCCTTTGTATCCGGGGAATTCTTCGGGCGGTAAATCCACCTTTACCCATTGTGTCGTGAACAGGTCGTCATCCGTGATTTCGCGGTAGGCCAGCATCTGCTGCTGATTCTTGTCGGCGATCTCAGGATGCATCTGGCGAGCGAGAGCCTTCGAAGATTCCCTGGCCGCGATGCGGATGGCTTTGCCCGTGCTGACGTCGACAAAAGTCGCCGCAACTTTTCCCCAGTCGCGAAACTTCAGCGCGCGCTTGCCCAGGCGGCATCCTGTGACTACGGCCACGGCATCGGTGGCACAGCGGTCGATTTCGACGAAAGTGACGAGCCGCTTGCGGTCTTTCCCGCGCGGATCTTCGATGCCGAGTTTCTCGAGGCCCAGCATCGCCAACCGCACGCCCAGGACTTGTCCAGCGCAGAGATGTCCGTGAGCTTGCTCGGCGTCGCGAAGATATTCGTCGAGGGATTTCATAGCAATATGTAATTTAGTAATTTTGTAAATTGGTAATTTGAAATTCCAAAGCACCACACAAAATTCGACGAGCCTACGAATTACCAGCTTACGACATTACCAAATTACAAATCCTTCCTTACTTCCTGTGCCAGCGCACGCCGTCCTTTGTATTCTCGATGACGATGCCGGCAGCGGTTAACTCCGCACGTACGGCGTCGGACACCTTGAAATCGCGAGCCCGGCGGGCCTGCTCCATCTCTGCGATTTTCTTCTCGATGTCGGCATCTGAGAATTGACCGGCCTGCACAGCCTCCCTCAATTCAGGACTGATGTCTTTCTCGCGGCCTTCAGTCGGAGCCCAATCGAACACCCGCTTCATCTTCGGGCCATCGTCGTCTTTGAGAACGGCGAAAATCTCGTCGAACTTCTCGAGCGCCGCGAGCAGCGGCTCGGCATCGGCTTTCTTCATCCCACCCGCGTCTAACGTGGAATTGGCGCTGCGCACCATTTCGAAGATCGCGGCCTGTGCCTGCGCAGTATTGAGATCGTCATCGAGCGCAGCGCGCATGCGCTTGATGGTTTCAGTCGCGAGCGTTTGCATTTCCGGGTTGGAGCCAGAAGGAAAATTCCCCGCAGTCAAACGCTGGCGGAAATTGCGCAGGCGTTCCACGGAAACCGCAGCCTGCTTCAGCCCGTCAAAAGTAAAATTCAACTGGTTACGATAGGGAACCGACGCGAGCAAATACCGGATCGACGATGGTTTGTGACCTTTCAGCACCAGATCGCGCAGGGTGTAGAAGTTTCCCAAGCTCTTCGACATCTTCTCGCCTTCGACCAGCAGAAAGCGAACGTGGAACCAGAAGCGGGCAAACATCTTTCCGGTGAGCGACTCCGATTGTGCGATCTCGTTTTCGTGGTGGGGGAAGACCAAGTCTTCTCCACCAGCGTGCAGGTCGAAGCTCTCGCCCAGTTCCTCCATCGACATGACGGAGCACTCCAGGTGCCAGCCGGGGCGTCCCGGCCCAATTGAGCTTTCCCAGGAAGCTTCGCCGGGCTTCGGCGCTTTCCACAGCGCAAAGTCGCGCGCGCTGTCTTTGTCATATTCGTCTAGATCGACGCGAGCTCCGTCGAGCATTCCGCTGAAATCTTTTTTCGAAAGTTTGCCGTAGCGCGGAAACTTTGCGATGCGAAAGTAATACGATCCATCGTCGGTGCGGTAGGCGATCCCTCGCTCGACCAGCCTGGCTACGAAGTCCGCCATTTCCGGGATGTGTTCGGTGGCGCGCACCAGCATTGGCTGCTCAATGCCAATCATGGCAGCGTCTTCCAGAAACGCTTTCTCGTACTTCTCGGTGTACTGCTGAACGCTCACTCCGTCGCGCGCCGCGTTGCGGATGATCTTGTCATCCAGGTCCGTGATGTTCATCACGTAGCGCACGGCGTAGCCGGACTGACGCAAGAATCGCTGTAGCAGGTCGACCGCAATGAAGGTTCGGAAGTTGCCAATGTGGCCGTAATCGTAGACGGTCGGGCCGCAAGCATACATCCGAACTTCCTTATCGCGGAGCGAATGGAATTCCTCGACCTGCGAGGACATGGTGTTGTAAAGGCGAAAGGCCATAGGCGACGGTCGCGTTCAGACACGAACCCTCAATTCTAGGGGTACGCCGGAAAGAGGGTCAACTGGCGGAGATATCTGCGGGAGTATGCGCCGGCAGAGCGTGAGAATGCGAGCGCAGACGCTGTTGCACGAGGAGAACATAATGCAGAGCGGAGAGAATCGTAAAAGCGAATGTGGCGCGCAAAAAAACCGTGCGCGTGATCCATACCCAGCGCGCCGGCCTGATTGAAAACAGCAGCACAAAGAACACGGCGGCGATCTGTGAAAAGGTGTTCGCCTTCCCGAAGATGCTGGGGCGGAAATTACGCAGCCCGGCGATTGCAAAAAGCACAGCACTGGCGGCGAGGATGGAAATATCGCGGCTGAACACCAGCACGGTAAACTTCCACGGAATCTTGTGGAGGATAGAGAGCACGAGAAACATTGTGCTCAGCAAAAGCTTGTCGGCGATGGGATCGAGATACTGGCCGAGCAGAGTCTGCTGGTGCAGCTTGCGGGCCAGCAACCCATCCAGGCCATCGCTGAATCCGGCAATCACGAAGAGAACTAAAGCCCAGAAATAGCGGCCTTCAACGAGCTCGATCACGATAAACGGAACAAAGACCATCCGCAGCAGCGTGAGCTGATTCGGAGCGGTGAAGATTTGCGACAGCTTCATGCCGGGTCCTCAGTCGGACGACGTTGCGGAACGCGAAGAGGTCTACGCTGATCTGCGCCTACCCGCCTGGGGGCCGCCCAGCAGCACGGCAGGGTCGAGTCCGGTCTTAGACGAGAAACGCTGCGAGAGCGAAGGCAAACTGCCGTCGGGAAGGTCGAGTTCGATGCGTTCGATGCGGTGCATCGGGAAGAACACAACCGCCGGGCTGAAAGGTTCGCCGTCTTTCACCATGACAACGAAATCTTCGAATGAAGCCAGCTCGATCCCAGTCATGCTGAGGCCTTCGGGAGCCAGCGCCAGAATCATGCCCCAGAATTTGTCCCGCGGATTGCCCAAGGTTACGACCACCATGGCTCCAGGCGAAAAAGGAACCCGGGCGGGCGTCTGGGCGGCCGAACCCGCATCGACTTGCCGGGACTGTTTCGCCATGGAACGATTGTCAACGCCGCAGGCAAAATTTTGCAACTGGCAATCGCGGTTCACCGTCACTTCGAACGGAATCCCAGCACGCCCGAGATTGCGGGAAGCGCGCCCGCGACATTAGAATAAGTGAAGCGTAGGCGCGTAGCTCAGTTGGTTAGAGCGCTACCTTGACACGGTAGAGGTCAGGAGTTCGAGTCTCCTCGTGCCTACCATATTTTCAATCACTTCTGGCGCTGGTATGCTCGGCGCACTCTTCTTTGTGTCGTGGTTTGTGTCGTAACCCTCGCTTCCGCAGTTGCTCTGTCCGGTGAAGCATCGCAGCGCGAAAGCGCAGGCGGATCTGAGGGTGATCCGGGCGCGAGCCGGACTGGTGCCAGCACGGTCCTCCGAGCGGAGTCTGGGTTCAATCCGATTTGTACGATTTTGGTGGAAGCAGGAATTGAAACCCGAAATAACCCAGGAAGTAGGACTGGTTGCTGCGCGTAGGTTCCAGGCTGCGTCCGACCATGAAAAGGAAGATCACGGGGCTGTGAATTTTATAGCGAGCTCCAAAGTCGATGGTGGGTTGGGTCTCCGAGGGATGGAAGGTTCCTTGGGAATAGAATTCGATGTCCGCTTCGAGCTTTGGGGTGAAATCATGGCCGAGTACAAGGCCGGTAATCCATCCATCCGGTCCCTTGTGGACAAACTGATAACCGATTTCATAATCCACATCGATGGGGCCAAATTTCCTGGAGAACTCGAAGGGCAAAAGGAAAACCTGGCTCGCGGGCGTGATCCCGCGGCGGACGGCGTCGTTCGGGTTGTTAAGGAAAAGCTGAGGGAAAACCGAGATGTTGAGTCCGGACTCCCCGGCATCGTAGAAACGCCATTTGACGCCGGGATTAGATTGACCTAGCCCGAACCTCGTCCCAGAAGAGGGATTTTGAACTCTCAGCCAGGCGTTTTCATATGTGAGCTGGATGCGGTCGCCAACGCCGAAATTGATGTCGAGATCGGGCACGTGCGAGACGGACTGATTGCTATAGAAAAATGGCATATAGCCGAGATTGATTTCCCAGTTGAGTTTGCCCGGCGTTCCTGGATCGTTGGTGTAATAAGGCGGACCGCCCTGCGCCGCAGTTCGTGGTGCGAGCGCGACCACTGTCATCAGCAGCAGCAAAGCAAACGTGCGGACTGACATATGCTCAATCGTTTTCGGAAACGTGCAACTCCTTTGTGAGTTAAGAAGATCAAGCCACTGGCAGATTCAGTTTTGCTTGTCTAATGACCATGCCTGCCGAACTCGCCGCCGGGCAAAGTTTCACGGCGCGACCTGCAACTATTGGCTGACAACCAGCACTTCAAATTGTCCTGCTTCGGCAGTTGAGAGGAAGAGGCGGTGCGTTCTGGGATCGAGCGCCATAGTCTTCGCCTTGGGTAATGTTCTCACATTCTCAACAACTGAGTACTTATCCGGGCTGTCCTGGTGAATCACCGTGATCGTACCCTCCCCATTGGAATTGAAGATAAGGCGAGACTCGGGATCGAAGGCGGTCGCGTCTACGTGGTCTCCGATCGGTAGCGTTGTGATCACTTGTCCTGTGTCCGCATTCACAACGGCCATAAGTTTGTTTCGGCAACCGATGAATAGACGTCGATTCGGACGGTCCATCGCCATGCTGGACGGCGAAGCACAAGGAGCAGTCGGCCAGCGCTGCTCGACTTTCAAAGAACGAGCATTAATCTTCAGGACCACGCTCGCATCCTCAATATTATTGTAGATGTAGCCGGAACCATCGGCCACCGCATATTCAGGACCGCCGCCGAGATCAACCGTCCCAACGACTTTGCCGTTTGCGGCATCAATCGCGGAGGCGCTATTGCTGTCGCCATTGAAAGCAAAGACTCTCGAAGTCGCGGGATCGTAAATAATTGCATCAGGCTTCTTGCCAACCGGCACTTCCGCAATTGTCTTCAGAGTCTTCAAATCGAAAATCGTGACGGTCGAAGACTGTCCGTTGCTCGCGAATCCCCGGCCCAGTTCCGGAGCGATGGCGATGCCATGCACACCGGGAGTATTCTCGACCTTGCCGACAATTGTGCCCGAATCTACGTCGAGCACTTCGACTTGGGTTCCGTGGGATACGTACAACCGGCGTCCGCCCTCATCAACGACGAGATAATCCCAGCTACCTTTGCCGGGGATTGGGATCTTCCTGGTGATCTGATAATCCAGCGCGGTGGCCGACGCGACGAGACACACGAATAGAAAAATGGCTGCTCGCTTCAAAGTTTCCTCCTGACTTAAATGCTAGTGGCACGACCCGCTGCCCGAATCGTGGAAGCTTTTTCCGGCTTCTGGCACGAACTCCCAGTCATAACCCGACGCGTGCAGGGTCAGCTTCAGTACGCCGAACGTATCTGCCTGATGCGCTTCACTATTGGCCCTCATGTCGCGAATGTCCGGTGTGAATTTTTCCCGCCCGTACCGACCACGAATTCGCGAATGCCGCGTTTCGGATCCGCGTTGCCCTCCGGATCCTGTGGGGCAAAGCGTTCGTAGTCGTGATCGTGACCGTTGATCACAACATCGGCATTTGCAGCGTACAGCGTCTGCCAAAGGGGCTTCATCTTGGGGTCATTACCATGGCTCGCACCGGAACTGAAGAGCGGTTTGTGAAAATAGGCAAGCGTGCATGGTGTGGGATGCTGTGCGAGATCCTGCCGCAACCATTCTCCCTGCGGGGATCCGGCGCCGCATCCTCCCACCTCGTCGCACTCGCTGTTCAAGGCGACGATGTGCCAGGCGCCTAAATCGTAGCTGTAATATCCCTTCTTAGGGTCGCCCGCCGCGGCGCCGAAATAGCGCGCGTATCCGGATGCGCCGTCGCTGTGATATTCGTGATTTCCTGGCACTGGCCGTGTGCGGTCCTTAAATCGCCCCCAGGTCGGGGCATAACATTTCGCGAACTGCTCGTCGGAACCGTCGGGGTACGCCAAATCCCCTACCGCAAAAACTGTGCCCGGAATCTTCTCGATCAGCTTGGCCGTTGCCTCTGCACCCGCAAGATCATCGCAGCTAGAAATATCACCCGCTCCCACGAGCACCGGGTCAGAGGTCTTCACTTCGCCGGTTTTCCCCTCGGATTTCTTACTTGCGGATTCTTTCTGCGCTCCGGAAGCGCCTGCTATCGAGCACGACGCCAGAACAAGAACCACAACAACTTCGCACCACCTATTCATTCAGACGACCTCCCATCGGTGTTCACGCAACATTCTACGCAGCACATCTTAAAGTTCCATGAATACGCGCATAAGAATGTATGAATTCAGGGCGCATCCAGTTCGCAAGGATCGAATCAAAAAACGGCCTTCCTGTCTCGAAGAAAATCGGACGAAAGCCAGACGCTATTCCTCAGTTTTCTCTTCGCGGCTCCCAGCGCAGGCCGAACGAATAGGTCGGCCGGTAGTATTCGCGTTGCGTGACGTACCACGGGCTGCCGTTGTAGAAGCCGAAGACCTGGTCGGTGAGGTTCAGGCCCTGCCAGAGCACGGTCAGAGTCCGCTGCACGCGGAAGCTGGCCTGGGCATCGACCTGCAGGTGAGCATAGAGGTAGTTGTCTCCCACCGGTCCCTTTGGACCAAGGTTAGCCGGGATCTTCGCAACCGCCGCCAGCGGCCTGCTGCCGTGGTGCATTGCTCCCACTGATACTGATAGATGCTCGCGCTGTTGTAAGTGGCGCCGAGCCGGGCCGAGAAACGGCCCCGGTCGTAGCTGGGACTGAGATTCCACATGGTCGGGGTCTGACGTTGCAATGCCGGATTGTCGGTTCGAAGCGGCAGCGTGCCGGCGCTCGAACCAGTCTTGCTGAAGTTCGCCATGATGCCGAAACCGCTCCAGGCGCCGGGCAGGAATCCGAGGTGTTGGATGTAGGAGAACTCTACGCCATACAGCTTGGCGTTGACTCCGTTTGCGATGTAGTCAAATATGTCGCCCTGCATACTGCGGATATTGCGTTCCCTGGTAGTTGGGATCGGCAAGATAGTAAATGGGCTGGCTCAACTGTTTGTAGAAGAAGCCGGCCTGGAGCAGGCCATACGGCTTCAGGTAGTGCTCGTAGAGCACATCGTAGTCGTTGGCATGTTCCGGCTTCAGATTCGGGTTTCCGACGGCAGACGGTAAGCGGGTTGCGTGCTGTTATCCAGCGTTATGTAGGGCACCATGTCGTAAGGATTCGGACGGGAGATGGCGCGCGCGTAAACCGCGCGAATATCGGAGTCATCGGTAATCCGGTAGCGAAGCTGCACGCTGGGCAAAGGATCCCAATACCATGAGTTCGCCGGTTGTGGGGTCACAGTTGTCTGCAGTGCTGGTCGCGTTATTGGACTATCGTTGAAGCCCAGAATGTCCAACTGCGTGGCTTCGATGCGCAGGCCCGTCTGCAGGCGGAAACGTCCGAACTCGATCGTGTTCATCGCGTAGGCCAGCCGAAATACGTTCGGTCAGATCGAAGTTGCTCGCATCCGAACCGAAGACGTGGCGGGCTCGTCCAGCGAGAGGACTCCCTGGCTGATCAGATTGTCCAGATCGCCCGAGATGGTGTTGTAGTTAGTGACCGGTCCGTAGCGGGTAAGCCTTGAAGTAGTAGTGGGGGTTGGTGAACCCGCTCAGATATTGAGACATCAATGCCGTGGCCGGGTTCGCCAGGAAACGCTTGGTCGTAGGTCGGTGAATAGGCGTCCTGCCCTTTGTGCGCATTGCGCATCTTGAAGCCGAACTCAAATGTGGAGAAGTGCGAACCCAGATGGTAGTTCCTAGCGTATGACAAGGCGCCCTGCAGATTCACTTGCGAGGTGTCCCCGGAGTGCCGTCGTACTCGGTCATGTTGTATTGGGTTGGATCGTAGGTCGGGGAACCCGAAGCAAGGCAGGGGATCCCACTGCGGCAGGTGGAAATTTGGACCCGTGGCAGATTGACGCAAGTAGCGAGATTGCTAAGAGGGCTGCCGGATGACCGGCTTGAAAGTCGCGCCGGGATTGCCCGCCGCGCCCATTCGCGGGATCGTCGCCGCCGAAAGCTCCCAGCTTAACCAGGAACTGGTGAACACATGCTTTCCGCCGATCGCTACGCTGCCGGCCGTAATCCGGCACGCGCTGGGAGGTCGTGAACTGAGGGACGTCGCCGGCAATGATTGGAGGCGCCGAAGGTCCGGCGGGATTCTGGAGACGTCGTCATTCAACGTGTAAACCCACTTGTTGCCGTAGTCTTTGAAATCGGAATCGAAGTAGTGCAGGTAGAGGCCGGAGGCTGGATCTTTCAGTTTGTAATCGAGCGAACCGCCAAAGCCATAGCGCTTTCGTTGATACCGGTACTCCCGGATGTCCATGCTGTCGTAGACAGGGAGTCGAATAGTAGGGGTCGGGTTGCGGTTCGATGTCGTCGATTCCGCGGCCGTTGTAATCGTAGCTGCCGGAAAACAGCGCGCCGAATCGTCTTGTCGTGCCCAAATCGCTTGCCCGACCGTGCCGCTCACCAGGCCGATGTAACGGGTGTTTACGATGGGAGTGAATCCGCCGATTCCCTCGAATTTCAGGGTCGGCAGATCGCCAGCTTTCTTGGTCACCAGATTCACCGTTCCGCCGATGGCGTCGGCGTCCTGATTGGCGGCCAGGGTCTTGTTCACTTCGACTGACTCGACGATGTCCGGACGGAATGGTGTCCAGTTTGAACTGGCGCACGTTGTCTTCCGGAGCGGGAAGTTCAACGCCATCGACGGTCGTGTTGTTAAGCCGAGGTTCTGTGCCGCGAATCTGCACGTACTTGCCTTCACCCTCATCGCGCTCCAGGCTTACGCCCGGCATTCGGCCAACGACGTCGGCGATGTTTTCGTTCGGCAGGCTCTGAATGACGCCCTCCGACATTACATCCAGGATATTGTCGGAAGTGCGCTGCTCGTTGATGTCCTCGGCTACGCCGAGCGCGTCCGCCACAACTGTGACTTCTTCTCCTTTGGCCTCGACCTTAAGCACGGCATCCACGCGAGTGGCTTGGCCGGCGACCACCTTCACATCCGTTGTGTACGGCAAGAAAGCCAACGTAAGAAATTGTGACTTTGTAGTCGCCGGGCGCGAGGTTGATCACGGTGAACTCGCCCAGCTGATTCGTCGCAGCGGAAACATCGCCCGGTTCGACTCGCACTTTCGCGCCCGGCAGCACGGCGCCGACGGTGTCGGCGGCACGGCCGACGAGGGTGCCTTTCCCCGTCTGAGCGAAGGCCGAGTTGGCCAAAACCGCGCAAAAGTGCCAGCAAGCATCGAGATTCTCAAGGTGAAAGAAGAAGTCGCGATAGGATTGCTTTGGCTTCATGATTTTAGCTCCTTTAAACTTTCGCTCGTTCAAGACTCGGAGGAGCGGCATCTTCCGGATGTAATGCGACTCGACTCAGGAATCTGCGCTCGCCGAACAGACTATTCCAGTCGATTGAGGTGAAGAGCGATCGTAGGTTGCGGGTGTGAAGCCATTATTAAAGGACGGTTAAATTTTTTTTCAGATTCATTTCGCGCTTACGCTTTTCGCGGTTTACACTTATGTCAGTTCTCGCGAACCATCACAATCAGTAGGTCTTCGATGAAACTGCTGGTGTGGAAGATGAACGGCGAATGCTGGAATTGCTTCACAGAGGGCTGAGTGAAGAAGGGCACACCGTTTCGTGCGCCGCTGACGGCTAGCGAAGGACTGCAGGTGCTGCGGGATCACGATTTCGATGTGGTCATTCTCGATGTGATGATGCCCAAGATGGACGGATTCGAGCTGGCCAGGAGCATGCGAGTCGAGAACAATTTCACGCCTGTATTGATGCTTACCGCGAGAGATTCCGTTCCCGACGTCGTGCATGGCCTGGACCTCGGCGCCGATGACTACATGACCAAGCCGTTCTCCTTTGACGAATTGCTGCTGCGACTGCGCGCGGTGCGTCGAGGCCGCGGTGCTCCGCGGAAAACTCAACTTCAGGTCGGCGATTTGTTGTTGAATGTCTCCACCCGCAAAGTTAATCGCGACGGAAGACGCATCAGCCTGACGCGCACCGAATACCAGTTATTGGAACGGCTCATGCTCCACGCCGGGCGAAGTCGTTCCGCGGGAGACTGCTGATTGCGTCTTCTGGGCGCGAAATGGGGAGCAATTCTTTGGACGCTTTCGTGCGGCTGCTGCGACACAAAATCGACTGTGATCATCGGCGAAAGCTGATTCACACCGTGCGCGGCGTCGGCTACGTTATCGATTCGGATTGGCAATCGTGAAAAAACTCTCTATCGGCTCCCGGCTCACCTTTTGGTACCTGGCAATCTTTGCCGCGGCGCAGCTTTTGTTTGGCGTGACCATGTGGGTTGCCCTGCGACAAGAACTTTATAGCGTCGCCGACGATGCATTGAAAGCTCAGATCGAAGATCTCACGAATTTCCTGAAATCGCAGAAGAAAAAAAATATGACCGTAACCAAGCTTCGGGAAGAAGCCTCCGAAGCTTACGATCTGGAGCACTCCGGCGACTTTTTGCAAATTTACGACCAGGATGGAAACTGGATCTTCCGCGCTCCTTCACTGGAGAAGAACCAATTCGCACCGGCAGCAGCCGCAGCCATCAAAGGCCGCTCGTTTCAAAATGTGCAGCTCGCGAACCAGCCTTTTCGTTTCATTACGCAAAGAATTCGAAGTGAATGGCCGCTTCTACACGGTGCAAACGGGCGTTCCCGCCGATCAGATCGTTGCCACGCTGTCTTTGTTTAGGCGTTATCTTGTGATGTTCGCCCCGCTGTTGCTGCTCGCCGCCGCCTCCGGAGGATACTGGCTCAGCCGCAAAGCTTTGTCTCCGGTCGATGCGCTCACTCGAACTGCGCGCAGCATCAGCGGCAACAATTTAGGCGAACGGCTGGAAAAGCTCACGACCGGCGATGAGCTCCAACGGTTGTCGGACACGTTGAACGAAATGCTGGCGCGCATCGAAAGCGCTTTTCTCCGCGTGACCCAGTTCACCGCGGATGCTTCGCACGAGCTGCGAACGCCTATCTCTTTAATCCGCACCGAAGCAGAAATCGCCCTCCGAAAGTCGAGAGGGAGATGCGGAATATCGCGAGGCGTTGCGCCACATTCTTCTTGGAGGCGGAAAGAACTTCGTCCCTGGTTGAAGAACTGCTATCGCTCGCGCGTGCTGATTCCGGCCGGCGAAAGCTTGCACCTGGCTTCCTTCGACCTGCGCGCGGCGATCACGGAAACCGCGGACGAATGGCGTCAACTGCTGGAGACCCGCGACCTGCAGTTCACAGCAGCAGTTCGCGAATTGCGAGTTTCCGGTATTGGCGACCGCAGCGCCTTGCAACGATTGCTGGCCATCCTGCTCGACAACGCCGTCAAGTACACGCCGTCGCCCGGGGTTATCGAACTTCGATCTGGAGGCGCGCGACGACAAGGCTATTATTGCTGTGCGCGACTCAGGAATCGGAATTGCGGAGCAAGATCAAACCAGAATCTTCGAACGCTTTTATCGTGTAGACAAAGCCAGAAGCCGCGAACTTGGCGGAGCTGGCATCGGCCTCGCTATTGCCGATTGGATTGTGCAGCAGCACCGTGGATCGATGGCGGTTCAAAGCTCGATCGGGATCGGGTCAACCTTTTTCGTCGAGTTGCCGTTACAGTCGACAGTGACACCATCGGATGCGGCGGAATCAGTTTCGCCTGCTAACGAACGACTGTCCTGATCATCTATAGTTGTATCTTCGATTTTTCCCAAGGGGCACTCATGCTCCTCGCCAAACGCGCAACGATCGTTGTTCTCGCCTCCACCGCACTGCTCGCCTCGGGACAGGAACCGACTCCAAAAACGGGTCAGCGTGGCTCTGGCGGCGAACCTCCGGCTTCATGTCACGTCACGCTGCCGGACGGGAAATTCGCTCCGAAGCTTTCGCCATCGGCTCACCGCGAGCTGTCTTCGGGCGGAGCCCGGTTTGGCGGGGAGTTTGGCGGTGCGGTCTGGTACGGCACAGACAAGCTGTGGACGGTTTTGCCCCGTGACGGAGTATGGAGAGGATCAGGTCCGGCAGGGCCGCACGATTTCGCCTACCACAACAAGCTTCCGTGGGGCCGTACGAATCCACCGTTTCGCCAAAGGGACGATCCGCTTACCGTTACAGGCAAACGACTCGACGGCCCTGCCCCGGTGTTCACCGAGACTGAGGAGAGCAGCGGTTTCGGGCCGGATTATTCCGGCGAAGGGATCATGGGCGGCATTGAGATTCCGGTGTTCGGCTGTTGGAGGATCAACGGACACTACAAGGATGCCGACTTGACGTTCACTATTTGGGTCGCACCCTCCGCCGAGGAGCGGACCGTGGACCCGTCGTTGCCAGAAACTCAGGAGCAGCCCCGTTCCTCAGAGGCCGCGTCTCTCCGCGTTTTTGTCGATGGTGAGACCCAGGCAAAGTCGTTGGTCTATCGAGTGGCTCCGGAGCTTCCTCCGGATGCAGATGCAGCGAATGTACGCGGCACGGTCCTGCTTCACGCAATCATCGATACCAGTGGCCGGCCGCGCGAACTCGATTACATATCCGGGCCTACGCAGCTGGTACAGGCAGCGATGGATGCCGTGCGGTGGTGGCAATACCGCGTTGAGATGATGAACGATGACAAAGCCGCCGAGGTCGAGACGACCATTAAAGTTGACTTCCGCAGTTCCAGAAACTGAGCTCAGTTCAACTGACGCTATAAGGCGATTACACTCATTGACTCGAAATGCGGCAGACTTGAGTCTCTTCGGGACCAAGAAAACGCAAGTCAGCCGGGATAACGACTTGAAATACTCGGCTGACCGTACTACAAGCCCGTTTCTCGATGGTTTGAGTTGCCCTACGCCGAGATCCTGCCTGAATACAAGGCCATTCCGACAACGGCGTCCATCCGCAGCGCGTCGAGCTGATCGATTTCTTGCTGCGTCGTGATGCCGCCAGCGACCGCCAGCCGCCGCAAAGTGGCCTGCCGTATTGCATTCACAGTCTGCATCGGGATTCCACCCATCAAGCCTTCGGTATCGATGTGCGTGTAGAGAAAAGTGCCGCAGAAGGGTTCCAGTGCCCGAATCATGTCAAACGCGGTAACGGCAGTCTGTTGGCGCCAGCCGTCGATCGCAACCCGGCCGCCTCGCGAATCAAGGGCAAAGACGAGCGCCGCGGCGCCGAGTGCGCTTTCCAGCGTAGCCGCGTACTGGGTGTTGACCTTGCCATTCTGCAACAACGCGGAACCGAGGATGACCCTGTGTGCGCCCGCTTCCAAGAGCTCTCGCGCAGTTGAGAGCGTGCGAATCCCGCCACCCACCTGGCAATTGAGCCGTTGCATAATTTGGTTCACCAGCGGCCGGTTACTCCCCACACCCCGAGCGGCGTCAAGGTCAATCACCTGCACCAACGGATACCTGGAGAAGCGCTCGATCCAATAGCCGAAATTGTCGAACTCCAGCGCTTTCTTCTCGCCCTGAACCAACTGCACAATCTTGCCGCCCATCAGGTCGATCGACGGAATCAGCATGGCCACCTCACCGGTACGCTGGCATGGTGCAGTTCGTGCTTTCAGTTGCGCGATATTCTCGATACCGAAGTGAAAGATCGAGGCGGCCAGAGCTGCGTCTGCGCGTCCTTCGCGAAACACCTGGATGAAGTCGAGCGCGGATCCCGCGCCCCCGGAAGCGATAACAGGGATCGAGACTGCCTCTGCCACGTCGCGCACTAATTCGCAGTCGAATCCCGATTGAGTTCCGTCCCGGTCCATCGAAGTCAGCAGGATCTCGCCTGCTCCGCAAGCCGCCGCTTCCCGCGCCCATTGAATTGCATCCCGGCCTGTGGGCACGCGTCCACCTGCGGTGAACACTTCATAGCCTGGGTTGGCAGAGCGTCCGTTGACCTTTCTGGCGTCGATGGCGACCACAACTGCTTGCGAACCGAAGCGCCCTGCGATCTTGCCGATCAACGTGGGGTCGCGAACTGCGGCCGAGTTGATCGCGATCTTGTCTGCGCCCGCATCGAAGACCGCGGCAGCATCGTCGAGCTGGCGAATTCCGCCTCCCACGGTGAACGGAACAAACAGCGAGCGCGCCGCGGCGCGGACCACGTCCAGCAGAGTGCGCCGGTTGCCGCTGGTCGCGGTAATGTCGAGCAGCACGATTTCGTCCGCACCGCTGCGCGCGTGGGCCGTGGCACACTCCGCGGGATCGCCGGCGTCCCGTAAATTCTTGAAACGCACGCCCTTCACGACGCGGCCACCATCCACGTCGAGGCAGGCGATGATGCGCTTGGTCAACACATCAGACCTCGCAGAAATTCTTCAGGATCGCGAGCCCCACGTCTCCTGATTTCTCGGGGTGAAACTGCACTCCGAAAATGTTCGATTGCTCGACGGCGGCGGTAAACTGCAGCCCGTATTCACTCGCCGCACTCGTTGCGGCAAGCACAGGCGCATGAAAAGAGTGCGTGTAGTAGACAAACGAATCTTGCGCGACGCCTCGCAGTAGCCGCGAACCCTTCTGCACTGTCAAAGAATTCCAGCCAACGTGCGGCGACTTTACCGAAGACGGAAACTGCCGGCATTTGCCAGGAAAAATGCCCGCCCCCGCAACCTCACTGCACTCCTCACTGCCGTCGAAAAGCCACTGCATTCCCAGACAAATCCCAAGAAAAGGTTTTCCCGCGGAAGCTGCTTGCAGCAAGCCGTCGCGCAGGCCCGAGCGGTTCAAAGCTCGCAGAGAGGAAAAATGGCCCACTCCGGGCAATACGATCTTGTCCGCCGCCGTCAGGGTCTGAGACTGGTCTGTCACCACAACATCAGCTCCGAGGTAGTCAAACGCCTTCTTCACCGAATTCAGATTGCCCGCGCCATAATCCACGATGGCGATCATAGAAGCCCCTTGGTGCTCGGGAGCATTCGGCCCAGGCGACGGTCGCGGGAGCATGCCACGCGCAGGGCTCGTGCGAATGCTTTGAAGAGCGCTTCGATCTTGTGGTGGCTGGAGCGTCCGTATAGCACGCGGGCGTGAACATTGGCGCGAGCGCCGCGGGCAAAGCCTTCGAAGAAATCGCACACCAGTTCCACTTGTAAATCTCCGACTCGCGCCGCGCGGACCCTGGTATCGACCACCGCGGCCGCCCGTCCACCGAAATCGACGGCTGCCAAGCCGAGAGTTTCGTCCATGGGCATGACAAAGTATCCAGCCCGCAAAATGCCGCGACGATTTCCCAACGCGCGGTCGAAGACTTCGCCCAGAGCAATGCCAACGTCTTCGACGGTGTGGTGCTGATCCACCTCCAGGTCGCCCACGGCTTTGAGCTTCAGATCGAATCCGCCGTGCCGCGCAAACAGCTCCAGCATGTGGTCCAGAAAGTGGATTCCAGTAGAAACGTCGTACTTTCCACGTCCCTCGATGGTGAGCGCAATCCGAATCTCAGTTTCGGCGGTCGCGCGATGCAGCCTGGCTTTTCTCACACGTTCACCTCACGATGCTCCCTGAGTTTCCCGACCACTTCGCGCAGGGCGACGATCAGAGTCTGCGTATGTTCGAGAGATCCGACGGTCAGGCGCACGCAACCATCGCATCGCTGGATCAGTGTTCCGGTCGCGGACCAGGATTCCGCGGGTGCGCAAAGCTTGAATGAATTCCGCATAGGCGGGACCGACACGTACCAGCACAAAGTTGGCGCGGCTCGGCCAGTAGCGCAGGCCAAGAGCTCTAAGCTCCTGCTGCAATAGTTCGCGGCCGCGCTGCACCTCGCTGACATAATGTTCGACGTACTCCTGATCTCGAAGCGCCTCGGGCAACACCGCCAGCGCAACCGCATTCACGTTGTAGGGCGAAGCGACGCGGCGCACCATTGCCATCTGGGCCGCATCCCCGGCGAGAATGCCGATGCGAAGACCTGCTAATCCATAAGCCTTCGAGAATGTTCGCGCCACGAAGAGATTCGCCGGCCGCTGCCGTGAGCGTGAAGGATCGTCTCTCCGTGAAACTCGAAGTAGGCTTCGTCCACCAGAACCGCGGCATGGGGCGCGGCGCGAGCGACTCGCAGCAGTACGTCGCATGGGACGGCCGTTCCTGTCGGATTGTTAGGATTCGCCACGGCGATCAGCCGGGTGCGTCGGCCGATCCGCGAGAGCAGATCTTCCAAGAGGAAAGGTGAAGTTCTCGCTGGAAGGAACCTGGACGACGCGAGCACCCTCGGCTTGAGCGAAGATCGCATACATCGCAAAAGTAGGCACGACGATGATCGCTTCGTCCCCGGGTTCGAGATAGGTTGAGCAAAGCAGATGAATCGCCTCATCCACACCATTCGTGAGCAGCACCTGAGGCGAATCGAGTCCGAGAAAGCCTGCGACTTCGGCTTCGACCGGTTCGCGCTCCGGATAGCGGGCCAGCGCTTCGGCATCCAGTGAGCGCAGCCGTGCCAATACGCGCGGCGAGCAACCGATCGTGCTCTCGTTGAAATCGAGACGCAGCCCTTGACGGCCGGCCAGGGGTGGCCGATAAGCATGCAAATTCTTGACCGCGGCGCGGGCCTCAAGCATTCGCACACCTCACCCGCAACGATTCGGCGTGTCCGCGCAAACCCTCGGCTTCGGCAAGCACAATGGCCGCTGGGGCGATTCGGCGAATGCCTTCGCGGGAGACTTCCTGGCACGAGATGATGCGAACGTAATCCAGAACGTTCAGGCCGCCGCGCACGCGTGCCATCGCTCCAGTCGGCAACACGTGATTCGGACCCGAGATGTAATCACCCGCTGACTGGGGCGTGAAGTCGTTCAGGAAAATCGAACCGGCGTTTTGAACGGACGTGCGCCAGAGCTGCCGGAAGCGTGAGATGCTCGGGCGCAATACGGTTCGCGGTCTCGACTGCCTGATCGAGAGAAGCAACCAACAGGATCGCCCCGCGACGAGAAAGTGATTTCGCAGCAATTGGATTTGCCCGCGTGCGCACCTGCACTTCGGCCTGCACAGCTTTTGCCAATCCGCGCGAACTTGTGATCAAGACGCACAAGGCATCGGGATCATGCTCCGCTTGCGCGACCAGGTCACATCGCGATGAAAACTGGGTCACCCTCCTCGCTGATGAACACGGCTTCAGTAGGACCGGCCAGGAACTCAATGGCACAATCGAACGCAACCATCTTCTTGGCCGCGGTCACATACCGGTTGCCCGGACCGACGATCTTGTTGACAGCGCGGGATGCTCTCCGTTCCATACGCCAGAGCAGCAATCGCCTGCGCTCCACCCACGCGATAAAATTCGCGCACGCCGAGAAATGCCGCAGCGGCCAAAGTTGCCTGGGCCGGACGCGGTGACACCACACGAATCTGCGGCACGCCCGCAACCTGCGCCGGAATCACGGTCATCAGCAATGTGGAAGGCAACGGATAACGTCCGCCGGGAACATAGCATCCCACCGATTCCAGAGGCCGCACCAACTGCCCCACGCAAACTCCGGGATGAATTTCGCGCCGCCACTCCTGCGGTTTCTGCCACTCGCAGTAGCGGCGAATGTTGTCGGCGGCCTGGGTGATGGCCTCCCTCAACTCCGAAGGGGTTCTTCGCCAGGCCTCAAGCAGATCAGCCTCGCGACACGCGCACAGGTTCGTCCCTACCGAACCCGTCCCACCGCGCCGCATAGCGGCGCAAAGCTCGATCGCCGTTGCGCCGGACATTACTCACGATTCGCCGCACTGCCGGCTCAACCGCAGCCAGATCGCTCGCGCCGCGCTGCTCCAACGCGCGCACGAACCGGTCCTTCTTAACTCCTTCAAGAATGCGCAGAACGGCGCTCATCACATCACCACCTTGTTCAGCGGATACTCGACGATCCCTTGTGCATTCGCTTCCTTGAGCTTCGGAATCAGAGTCCAGGCAGTCTGCTCCTCGATGATGGTATTGACCGCGACCCATTCGCCGTCCGCCAACGGTGCGACGGTCGGATTCTTCAACGCGGGCAGCAGGCCAAGAACCCCGGCCAGATCCGGTTTACGGACGTTAAGCATCAGGCCGACGCGACCCTGCGCTGCCATGGCCCCAGATAGCATCACCTCCAGGTTTTCGATCTTGCGCCGCCGCTCGGGATCGGCCCAGGCTGCTTTGTTCGCGATCAGTTGCGTATTCGATTCCAGCACTGTTTCGATAATTCTCAGATGGTTGGCGCGCAGCGAACTCCCAGTCTCTGTGACTTCGACGATCGCGTCCGCCAGCAACGGCGGCTTCACTTCAGTCGCGCCCCAGGAGAATTCAACCCGCACAGGCACGTTCCGACGGGCAAAGTAGTTTCGCGTGAAATTCACCAGCTCGGTGGCTACGATCCGGCCCTCGAGGTCCTGAGGTTTCTGAAAGTCTGAATCCTCCGGCACAGCCAGCACCCATTTCACTTTGCCCATGCTCTGTTTCGCATAGATCAGGTCGGTAACGCGGACCACGTCAAGGCCGCTCTCCGCCACCCAATCGAGACCAGTCAGTCCGGCATCCAGCGCACCGTGTTCGACATAGCGCGCCATTTCCTGCGCACGAATGAGCAGGCATTCAATTTCTGGATCGTCGGTGGCGGCGAAGTAGGAGCGCGCGCTGGTATAGACGCGCAGCCCGGCGCGGGTGAACAGGCTGAGCGTTGCTTCCTGCAAACTTCCTTTGGGGATGCCCAGACGAAGCTTCATCACTGCGTCTCCTTTGCGGCAGCGATGGCCGCCGCATCCAGCTGCAGCTCCTCCGTGAAGCAGGACCTCGACCCCGTATGGCAAACCTTGCCCTCGCCCAACACGCGGACGCGGAACAGCACCGTGTCGCGGTCGCAGTCCGTCCAAGCTGCGGTGACTGCCAGCCGATTGCCGGAGGTTTCTCCTTTGGTCCACAAGCTTTTCCGCGTGCGGCTATAAAACGTGACGAAGCCCGTCCGCATGGTTGTCTCCAGCGCTTCGCGGTTCATGAAGCCCACCATAAGCAACTCTCCAGTGCCTGCATCCTGAATCACCGCGGGCGCCAAGCCCTGCATTTTGTCGAAGTCAATCTCCATTGGATTCCTGTCCCCCATCTGTCCCGGTGCCTCGATGCCCGCAGCAGAAACAAAAAGCCCGCTGCGCAGTTCGCGTCAGCGGGCTTGGATTTCCTATCAGTGCTCTTTTAGGCTGGTTATCCGTAGTCCTCCGCCGACACGCTCATCGCATGATGAGGATGATGATGGTGACGGCGGTAGGTCAACGAGGTCATGACAAAGCCAATACTAGGACGGTCAGTATTTCTGCGTCAATCGAATTTCACAATCGCGCAGCGGAAGAAATCAAACACTGTTCGATTCGCCGCTTGCTGCCGCATTGACATGCCTCAATATAGCGCCCCAACTCCTATTAGAAAGAGAGACTTGGCTGTCCATTCCGTCTTTCCCGATCGAGAGTCGTATCGCAATCTTGCATTTTTCCGATCACTTCTTTGCGTACTCATGCCGGTGGCCCGGAACGGGAGAGGCTCGATGGTGAAGGACGCAGCAGGACCAGTTACTCTGGCAGACGAGGGAAAATTTGCGATTGCACCACCGTTCGTGTGGCACAGTTTCGCACAGGTCCGGCGCAAATCATGCGGCGCGACGTGCTGTAGTCCAACCCTCTCACAGCACCCTTTGACGACGTACCAGAACGCGCTACAGGCCTTTGCTGAGCACGTCATAAGGCCACTGCCTAGCAGTGTCTGGGCCGACTCCCTTTCGGGCGTGCAAGGACGCGGCACATCCTCCAGGTCAATATGGACCTGCTCGGGTCCCCATGCGACCCGATGCGACAGACTAGTCCGCCTGGGTTGGCACCCGGATTAGACTTTGCCAGAACCATCACGGACATTAGAGGGGTCCATCGACTCTGTACGAACTACACCTTCTGCCCCTGCGCCCGGAGTAGTAGCATTTGGTGCTGTTTGGATATCCTGGCCGTGTTCGCGTCCGGAAGGCATTTTACATCCGTAGTTTGTTACTGCTTAGTAGCTAGAGGAACGAGATGTTCATGAGGCTTGTGTCCAGATGGCTTTTGCTGGTAGCGGGGTTGGCAGCTGTATCGGCCCAAGCCCAGATTTCAGCCTTCAAGCACGTGGTCGTTATCGTGCAGGAAAACCGCACTCCAGACAATCTTTTTCAAGGCTTGTGCGCCGCTCCTTATGGAGCTTGTGCCGTGCCGCCGACCTTCCGCGCGCCTTACGACATTCAAACCTCGAACTGGACGACCAAGACGGGAACGATTCAGCCTTCGCCCGATGCTCTGGCTGGCACCTACGATCTGAACCACTTGCACGCTGGGTTCAACGCGATGTGCAACATTGTAGCCGGCACTCCTCCGACATGCCGAATGGATGGCGCCGCCGGGGTCAGTTGCAGTCCGAACGCGGGTACCACGTGCCCCGCCGACCCGGCGTTCAAGTATGTCGACAATTCAACCGGGATCGTGAATCCATATCTCACTCTCGCGACCCAGTACGGCTGGGCAAACTACATGTTTCAAACCAATCAGGGTCCGAGCTTCCCGGCGCATCAATTTCTTTTTGGCGGAACTTCGGCGCCCAGTGCTTTGGATGACGCCCTTGGGATTTTCATGGCGGAAAACGGGACTGCGAGCGGAGGGTGCATCGCTCCTTCGGGAACGACTGTCGCACTCATTTCCCCCAATTCCGCTCCACCCCCTTATGGCGTCGAAGATTCGCGAAGCTCCCAATGCTCAGAACATCAGACGATGGCCGACCTCGTGACCGACTGGAAGTACTATGCGGCAGGCGCAGAGGGCCTCGGACCGCTCCTAACGCAATTGACCACATCTGTGTACCAAGCAATGGAACGTGCACCGGCTGGGGCACGCACGTCGTTCCCAATAACCCGTCGCAGGTGCTGACCGATCTGGGCAACTGCGAGCTGCACGATCTGACCTGGATCACTCCGACCGCGGCAAACTCCGATCATGCCAGCGTCAACGACGGCGGTGGGCCCTCATGGGTGGCTTCCATTGTTAATGCCATCGGTAACAGCGGCTGCACCGACGTCGTGGGATACAGGACTCTTACTTATTGGCAGGACACCGCAATTTTTATCACCTGGGATGACTGGGGAGGATGGTACGACCACGAACCGCCGACGATTCTGGACGGCGTACAAGGCGATTATCAATACGGGTTTCGAGTTCCCATGATTGTTGTTCTGCATATACCCCTCCGGGCTTTGTGAGCAATGAACGATATGATTTTGGCAGTCTTCTGCGCTTCATCGAGCGCAATTTTGCTGGTCTCGGTCTTCAGGAGGGGGAGTTAGGTTTCGCGGATAGCCGTGCCACCACCGATTTCAGCTCTTTCTTCCACATGGCAGCATCGGCTCGCGAGGTTCGTCGATTTGCGACCGTTGCCGCTCCTAAGAGCGCAGCCGACTTCGTCAATGACACCAGACCGCCGGAAGCGCCTGACAACGACTAGGGGTAAGCCCAGAGCGGCGGAAGACAGCGTGGACCATACTGCTCTGGCAGGGGACTGCTTTGGCCAAGGAGACAATATCGTGCCTTTTATGCCAATGCAAACATAGCCGTTGCGCCCGATTCAAGCTCCCGTCGAACCCCCGTCGAACCCCCGTAAAGATTGCAGTTCTCGGCCTCCACTCCTGGGGTTAGGAATGGGTAGATTTCTAACCAGTTGTATTTAAGGGGTGCGTTGCCTGTCGCGCAGCAATTGCCCTCCGTGCGATAAGCTCGAAACCTTTTGAACGTGCCGTTTGCGCCGTTTCCTCAAGGCGTTTGCGGCCCACGTCGGGGTTTTTCCTTTGCATCTGAACCTCGCCCAGGGCGAGAGAGGCCTCCAGTTGCAATCGAAAAAGACCAAGTTTGCGCGCTTGGGCCGGCGCTTCTTGCGCGCTCGTCTCCGCTCCGCCTAGGTTTTTCTCGGCTGCCGTGACGTAAGCATGATTGAGAATCATTGGCGGTCAACAGGTTGTCCCTTGTGGATTCCTTGTCAAAATAAATTCCGACGAGGCTGACGGATTCGGGTTCCTTGGCGTGCGTTTCGGACCAGAATCGAGGTATCCCCCTTTCCCCCTCCCCCCTCCCTTTACTGGAATCAGCACGTTAGCAGGAAATTCCCCGCAAAATCCGGATGTCAAAGAACTTAGATACTAAAATCCGTGAAAGAAAGGACTTAGAGGTGCGACGACGCGGGTTTACCCGACCGTCACGGCCTCGACTGTGATTACGCGATTTCGATGACGGCACAAGGTCAGATGTCACACGGAAGCTGTGGAAAAATCTTGGGAGCGAACGATGCGGGTTTTGAGTGCTAACGCCTGATTACAACAGTTGCCGAAAACCACCAATCAAGTAGGCTCGGCTGGACGAACTTGTTCCCTACTGCGGCAGTCCAACCTTCTGCACCAACACGGCAAACCGTGGGTCAGAACGTATGGGGTCGAGTACGAAGTCGGTCTTTAACCACATTAGATGTTCATCGTGCTCCTGAAACGCTCTGTTGAGCCACTGAAAGGCCTGATCTTTTTCTCCCAAGTCGGCATACGCTTGAGCGGTAAAGTAGGCAGACGAGTACTCAGTCCTGCGCTGTGCTTGCAGGGTGTCGATACTCTTGTTGAGCGCGCCCTTCCAGCCTCCCGAACGGAATCCTTGTTCCATGGCGGAGGCGTATTCAAAATCGTCCCGGTCGCCGGAGATCTGAGCATAGACCTTCTGTTCTTCAATGACCTGCGGGTACATCTTTTTTCCCCGGTACGCGTCGGTTAAACAGGCGTGCGCTGGGGCGAATGTCGGGTTCTCATTTGCCACTTTCTTGCACACAACAATGGCCTCGTCAAACCGTCGCGCATCGATGTAAACGGTTCCTACCTCAACGCTGATGGCTAGCGACTGCGGGTCAAGCTGATGGGCACGATTGACTTCAGCCAGGGCTTCCTGCTCCCTGCCCCCCAGCGTACTCAGGTTGTCGGCATATATCTCGTGTGCATGCGCATCATTGGGGTCGAGTTCTAAACCCTTCTTGAACTCAGCCTCTCCCCCGGCAAAATCCCATTCGTGCGCCATCATGGTGCCGCCCAGAGAGATGTGAGGACTGGCCAAGGTGGGATCCAACTCCAGCGCCTTGCGGGCGAGGGAAATCGACTTCGGGATGTCTTCGGTGGGACTATCACCGTAGTCGGGCAATGCGGCATAGGTACGGGCCAGACTTGCATACGCCAAAGCGTATTTGGGGTCTTTGGCAATGGCTTGATTGAAATAGGAGACTGCCGTTTTAAGGTCCCGAAGAGTCTGTTTGTCAAAACAGGAGCGCCCCTTCAAGTACAACGCATAGGCCTCTGGATTTTGCGTGCCCTGTTTACCGAGCTGTTGCTTTTCTGACGTGCTGAGTTGTTGGCCGTTCGGGTCAGCGGCGAAGAGGGTGCTGGCAGAGACGCACAGCACAACCAACAGGCAGGTGAAGTAACGCATGTCTCGTCCCCCTAAACAGGCTGCGGACGTACCCCAGTCAAGCGAGCATTTTACCAACTTGCTTCCCGTCAGGGTGCCCCATCTGGCATGGTTGACGTTAAATCCCGACATTGTTATGGAATCATTACACTCATTGACCTTGGCGAGTCCACTTCGAGGAAATTTCCAGAATCGCTCCCGTGGAGGCCTCGCGAAGCCTGTACCTCTTTGATTTCCACTCATGGCGTTAGGAATGGCTAGCTCCCAATCTCGTTGTTGCGATACGGCTTTTGCGATCGAAGCTTGACGAATCACATCTGCAGGTAAGCGAAATGTGAGCCTAATTGAACAGACGATCAAGTGTATGCCCGATAGAGTTTGTGCTGTTCCACCCCGGAGGCCCCAGTTTCCCAGGCCGGATGCTCGATCCGTGCGCGACGCGCGATAGTTTTGCGTAATGATCGGAGGCAATAGCAAATCCCAGGTGAAATTCCAGGCCGCCACACCTCAAGGATCCGATACGGACTCTGAAGGGGGTGGTTCTTATTTACGCGCTCAGATTCGTTCCGGTGACCGAGGTGGGTATAAACTGCTCATAACAAATCATTCGATTTTGCACAGCCCACGGTACTCGATTTGCCCCTAGGTGATTTGTGCGCCTTCTAACACTTCGCCTTACCGTCTCATTGATCGTCGGGATCACGCTGATCTCGCTATTGTCGTCTTACTATGAAGTACGGTTTCAAAAGCTGGGGCTGCGCCGCGATCTGGAGCACCGAGCGGAAGTATTGGGAGATAGTCTTGCGGACAAAGTCGAACCTTATCTCAAGAAGGGCTCGCGGAAGGAACTTCAGGCAATCGTTGACCAGTTCGGCAAGCGGGAACATCTAGCCGGAGTGGTCATTTATAACGCGCAAGGCAAGTCCATCGCTACAACCCCCGAACTTGTGGCACGACTTACAAGCGAACCTGAGGTGGTTCAGCAGGCGGCAACGAACGGCCAAAGCGCAGGTCAATTCATCCGGCTGGGAGAGACTCCCGTCTATGTTTATGCCGTCCCTCTGCATCAGGATGAAGCGGTCGAGGGCGGGCTGGCGATTGTTCTCGACGCCAGCTACATCAATGCCCAAAGCAGGAGGATATGGCGGGAAACATTCCTGCGCGTGCTCGTTCTCGTTTTCCTGATCACGCTCACCACCCTGCTGATTGTGCGCTGGAGCATCACGGGTCCCATTGCCCGGGCGGCGCAGTGGATGCAGGCACTGCGCACGGGCAAAACTTCTTTCAGGCCGGCTGTGCCGGATCTGGATTTGTTCCGCCCCCTCGCCAACGAAATGGCAAACTTCGCCGCGAGTCTGACGGCGGCTCGTTCCGCAGCGGAGAAGGAGGCCCAGTTGCGCCAGACGGCCGACACTTTCTGGACTCCGGAACGACTCTCGGTCCACGTTCGCGACAGACTGGGAAACAGCCGCCTGTTCGTAGTGGCGAATCGCGAGCCTTACATGCATCGACACCAGGGCAAAGGTGTGGAGGCAATCGTTCCCGCCAGTGGACTGGTGACCGCTCTCGGTCCCGTCTTGTACGCTTGTGATGGAACATGGGTCGCGCACGGGGGCGGGGATGCAGATCGAGAGACGGTCGATAAGCACGACCGCCTGCGCGTTCCGCCCGACGATCCCCGCTATACGTTGCGCCGCGTCTGGCTGAGCAAGGAAGAAGAGGAAGGATACTACTACGGGTTTGCCAACGAGGGGCTCTGGCCGCTCTGTCATATTGCCCACACGCGTCCCATGTTTCGCGTCTCCGACTGGGAGCATTATGAAAGGGCCAACCGCCGGTTCGCAGACGCGGTGTTGAAAGAGATGGAGGGCTTGGACCGTCCGGTGCTGCTGGCACAGGATTACCATTTCGCGCTTCTGCCGCGGATGATCAAGAAGGCGCGCCCGGATGCGCGAGTGGCTATCTTCTGGCATATCCCTTGGCCGAACCCCGAGGCGTTCGGCATTTGTCCGTGGCAAAGAGAACTTGTGGATGGATTGTTGGGAGCAGACTTGATTGGCTTCCACATTCAAGCCCACTGCACGAACTTCTTGCAAACAGTAGATCGCACGCTGGAATCGCGCATCGATTGGGAACATTGCACGGTGAATCGCGAGGAACACCGCACCGTGGTAAAACCGTTTCCCATCAGTGTCGAATTTCCGGAGAATCCTCCCGCTGAAGCCGGGGAATCCGTCTACATGGAACGGGTGGCATTGATGCGAGAACTAGGGATCGAAGCGGTATTCCTGGGGGTCGGCGTGGATCGCGTGGACTACACCAAAGGCATTCCGGAGCGTTTCCTCGCCATCGAACGGCTCCTGGAAAAGTATCCGGCTTATCGGGAGAAATTTACGTTCTTGGAGATCGGAGCACCCAGCCGCACCCACATCAAGCGTTACCAGGATTTGCTGGCGGAGGTAGAGTCCGAAGCAGAACGCATTAACTGGCGTTTCCAGACGGGCAAATGGAAGCCCATCGTCTTCATGAAACGGCAGCACAGCCACCATGAAATCCAGCGGTTTTACCGGACTGCAGATCTTTGCCTGGTTACTTCTCTGCACGACGGAATGAATCTCGTGGCTAAGGAATTCGTAGCCGCACGCCAGGATGAACAAGGAGTGCTCGTCCTGAGCCGCTTCACCGGCGCTGCCCGCGAATTGCCGGACGCGCTGCTGGTAAACCCCTACGACATCGAGCAAACGGCAGAAGCCCTGCGTTTTGCCCTTGAGATGGACACCGGGGAACGGAAGATCAGGATGCAACGCATGCGCCGGGTCGTGAGAGAACACAACATTTATCGCTGGGCGGGCGCGTTGATTGCAGAACTTTGCGAAGTGCGGCTCGATGAGGCAGCCAACAGGTTGGAAACGCAGTCGAAGTTCTCACCTGGTGAGCAGTCAGCTGAGGCGATCCGTGTCGATCAATCGGTTGATGACTTCCGTCACGCCAGCCCCGTAACTGCGACTGGTGACCAGGTCGGCGCGTTGCTTGAGCGTAAGCAGAGCGTTGGCCACGGCGACTGAGCAGCCACAGCCGCTTAAGAACTCATGATCGTTTTCTGCATCCCCGATCGCTACGACATTCTGACGCGAAATCCCCAGCTCAGACAACACGGCGGAAAGGCCTGTGCTCTTGTCGATCCCGCGGGGCAAGATCATCACCGCTTCTTTGTTAAGGATTACTTGCAGGCTGAGGTTCAGCTCCTGGATCGCCTGAAGGACGGCTGCTTCATGAGGTTTCACCGTCGCCACAATGCACTTTCCCACGGAAAGCGGTACCCCCTGCCTCCGCAGACGGGACACGATTCTGGAGGAGGCGGCCGGGCACAAGAGTCGCTCCTCGCCCGTCGCCGGGTTATGAAGCAGAGCGCCGTTCTCGGCGACAATCCAGTCAAAGAGATGGAAGCTCGAAAATACATCACGCAAGCTGGCGAGTTCGCGACCGGTGACCAATATCAACTTTCTTCCCGACCGTCGAGCCCGTTCGAGCCCAGCCAACGTATTGCGGCCGACCCGCCCATTACGAGCCAGAGTCCCATCGTAATCCGAGGCTATCGCTCGAAATCGCATCGTTTCTGCCGTTCATACCATAATAAACGCCATCACGCGGTCACAACCGGAACTGCCTGACACCTGGTTAAACGGATGCGACAATAATGTACTGACGAAGAGTGCTGCATTAAGCGAGGAGGAAGTTTGCCTTTAGAGCAGGACGTGCTTTGGTACAAACGCGCGATCATCTACCAGGCTCACGTCCGCACTTTCTGCGACAGCAACGGAGATGGCGTCGGCGACTTTCCGGGCCTCGATCAAAAGCTGGACTACCTGGAGGAATTGGGGATCAACACAATCTGGTTGATGCCGTTCTTTCCCTCACCTCTGCGCGACGACGGCTACGATATTGCGGATTACTATTCGGTCCATTCCAGCTACGGAACCCTGGAGGATTTCAAAGGATTCCTGGGCTCGGCTCACAAGCGTCGGATAAGGGTGATCATCGAAATGGTGCTGAATCACACATCGGATCAGCACCCATGGTTTCAGCAATCGCGCAGTTCGCAGGAAAACCCGCGCCGCGATTGGTATGTCTGGAGTAGTACCGACACCCGGTATCCCGAAGCTGGAATCAATTTTCTCGACACTGAACTCTCGAATTGGGCATGGGATCCGGTTTCGAAATCCTACTATTGGCATCGTTTCTTCAGTCACCAGCCCGACCTCAACTATGACAATCCTGCCGTGCGGGAGGAAATGTGGACGGTCATGAAGTTTTGGCTGGAGATGGGTGTCGACGGCTTCCGGCTGGATGCGGTCCCGTTTCTGGTGGAACGCGACGGCACAAATTGTGAAAACTTGCCCGAGACGCACGCAATTCTGAAGGAGCTCCGCCGGAAGCTCGATGAACAATTTCCCGGCAAGATGCTGCTGGCAGAAGCCAATCAATGGCCTGCGGATCTTCGACCCTACTTTGCCGACGGAAATGAATTCCACATGGCATTTCACTTCCCCTTGATGCCAAGGATGTTCATGGGAGTGAAATTAGAAGACCGCAAACCCATCACTGAGATCTTGCAACAAACCCCGGAAATTCCACCTTCATGCCAGTGGTGCCTTTTCCTGCGCAACCACGATGAGCTGACGCTCGAAATGGTGTCGGACATCGAACGGGACTACATGAACGACAGCTACGCCCAAGACAAGACAATGCGCTTGAACCGCGGAATCCGCCGCCGGCTGGCTCCTTTGCTCGACAACGATCGACGGCGCATCGAGTTGATGAACGGAATGCTGATGTCTCTACCAGGAACCCCAATTATTTATTATGGCGACGAAATCGGAATGGGGGACAACATCAATTTGGGCGACCGCAACGGAGTGAGAACTCCCATGCAGTGGAGCGGAGGCTGGAATGGCGGATTTTCTGTCGCCGATCCAGAGAAACTATATGCGCCGTTGATCCAGGATCCGGTCTATGGCTATCCGGCAGTTAACGTATTTTCCCAAAAAAAGGCCCAACACTCTCTTCTTAACTGGATGGGACGCCTCATTGCAGTTCGCAAAACGACCAGTGCGTTCGGTAGCGGATCGATTGAGTTTCTCTATCCGGCCAATCACAGAATACTGGCCTACGTGCGACAGTTCGGAGACGAGGCGATTCTCGTCGTCAATAATCTTTCCAATGCCGCACAGGCTGTCGAGCTGGATTTGCGCCGTTACAAAGGGAATATTCTGATCGAGATGTTCGGCAAAAATATCTTTCCACGGGTGGGCGAAGCCCCCTATCTACTCACCCTGGGCCCTTACAATTTTTTCTGGTTTCGATTGCGAAGAGTCTGAGGTTTGCAGGCAGGGAAACGACGCGACAAGATGAAGGAGGTTAGATTGGCAGAGGAGAGTTTTCTCACGGATCATTTTCTCGGCCAGCTAATCAGTGTCGGTGAGGTAGACATCCTCGTGGGCGTGCCCACCCACAACAACGCCGAGACCATCAGCTCGATCGTCGAAACGATTCAAGCCGGTATCCTGACGTTCTTTCCTCGGGAAAGAGCTGCCATCATTAACGCCGACGGAGGTTCGCGGGATGGCACGCCCGAATTGGTTGTGCGTGCGGCGATCGGCGATGCGCAGCCTGGCTCCAAGCTGCATGCCCTCCGTACACTGCCTTCGATCAGCACGCAGTATGCGAGCAGCCCTGCCAACGGAACAGCGTTGCGAACTATTTTGGCGGCCGCCGAGTTGTTGCGCGCCAAAGCGTGCGCGGTGATTTCTCCCGAATCCACTCAAGTCACAGCAGACTGGGTAGCAGCTCTTCTGAAGCCCGTTTACGCAGAAACATTCGATCTCGTATTACCCACATATCGAAGGCACAGGTTTGATGGAATCCTTTTGACCAACCTCGTCTATCCCATGACTCGCGCGCTTTATGGGTCGAAAATCCGCGAGCCCTACGCCTTGGAGTTCGCATTCTCGGGCCGCCTCGGGAGCCAATTTCTTGCCCAGAACTCATGGCACGAGGAAACTGCGCGGGCAGGTTCGGAGGTTCAATTCACCCTGGCTGCGATTGCCGGAGGGTACCGTATCTGCCAGTCCTTCCTGGGAACCAAGGAGCATGTTGAGAGGCATTCGGCCGACTTGGTTCCAGCCATGCGGCAAACCGTCGGCGTATTGTTCTCTTCGCTGGAGCCGAACTTTGCGTTGTGGAACGCCAAAACAGGTTCCCAGCCAATTCCGACGACCGGCGTTGAGCAGGAGTTCACTGTGGATCCCCTGCGAATTAACCGCAAACGGCTGCGAGAAATGTTCCTGACCGGAGTCACCGAGTTGGAAACTGTATTCCAGTCAATTCTTTCCCCGTCAACGCTGGCAGAGCTCCAGCGAATCGCTGGGCTGGAAGAAGTGCGCTTTCGTTATCCCGCGGAGTTGTGGGTCAAGACGGTTTACGAGTTTGCGGCGGCGTATCACAAATCGGTCATCAGCCGGGATCACATCATCCAAGCGCTGGCCCCGCTTTTCCGCGGCCGAGCCCTCACCTTCCTGACGGAAAATCGCAACGGTTCCGCCGCCGACGTCGAAAACAATATCGAAGGCCTTTGTCTTGAATTCGAGCGAATGAAACCATATCTGGTCGAGCTAACGAACAGTAGAGAGTGAGGTCATCATGCGGGAAATGATAATCAGCGAATTAACGCAGGCCATGCAGCAGCTGAGCCGGAGCTTTGCCCACATCCTTCCTCGGATCATCGTGCTGGTGATCGTCGCATTTGCCGGCTGGGTTGTCGCTTACCTTTTAAAAGTGTTGTTACGCAGCTTCCTGCGGCTCATTAAGTTCGACAAGCTCTCGGAAAGTGCGGGCGCGTCCCAACTGCTCAGCAAAGCCGCGCTACCATCGGCGACGGAACTGTTAAGCCGGTTTGTCTTCTGGGTGGCTTGGCTGGGCTTCATTCTGCTGGGTATAAGCGTGCTGGGCGTTTTTGGGTTTCAGGAACAAATCGCCAAGTTCTTCCTTTTCCTGCCCCGTCTATTTGCAGCGCTAGTTACCATGTTTTTCGGTTTACTCGGCGCTGGTTTCTTTTCCCGAGCCGCGTTGCTAGCGGCGGTCAATGCCAACCTGCCTTCCCCGCGCTTGCTCAGTGTTTCCGTCCGCACGATCATCATTATCTTTGTGTTGTCCATGGTCTTTGAGGAAGTGGGAGTAGCGGAACAAACCGTCCTTGTTGCTTTCGGAATCGCTTTTGGAGCTTTGATGCTGGGGTTGGCAATCGCATTCGGGATGGGCGGCAAGGATCTGGCGCAGCAATTTCTAGAGAGGAGGTTTGGTCAAGAAAGGAAGGGGGAAGGAAAAGAAGATGAACTGTCGCCGCTTTAGCAGTTTCACAAGGCAGAATCCGGGGTCTGCGCAGCCTGCCAAACGGGCGGCGACCGTCATCGCTTTTTCGCGGCAGGCGCCTGCTCAGCTTCCTTTCCCACGCGCATGACGCTCCTCTTCATGCGGTTCTCACCGGCCCAGTAGATGCTGATCTCGTGGCCATCGGGATCGTTCAGATAAGCGTGAGACCAACCCCATGGCATCATGCGCGGCATCTGTGTTATGTAGAAGCCCTTGGCCTGCAGTTTGCGGCAGAACTCGTCAACTTCGCGAATCTCGAAGTACAAGCGCACACCGTCACTGGCAAGCGGCGTGCCCGGCCCCGCCAAGTGCAGTGCGATCGTGCCGTCGCCTCCTGGCGCGCGCAGCCGCGCATAGACGGGTATACCGTCGTGGCGGAATTCGTCCACCAGTTTGAATCCCAGCAGGTCACGATAAAAACTTAGTGCGCGTCGCACGTCCGCAGCATAGACCATTGCATGGTTGAAGGTGAGCTTCTCGCCGCCGACCTCCGCTGCTCGCCGCGGCGCAGGTATTCTTTTTGCCGGACGCAGCGCAGACTTCTGCTTTCTCGCCGGTGATTTCTTCGCTTTCTTGCGGGCATTCGATTTTCTCTTCGTGGACACTCTTGCCATAGCCATGCCTCGCGATCAGGGCGTCAGCGCTCAAGTTCCGGCAACGGAGGATTTGAGTGCTACCGCGATGTTACGCCAATTGACCGGGCGGGATTGCGAAATCCTGTATCTTGACGACGCTGACCGCAGGGTGTGCAATGCCATTGAAAAGGAGATCCGATGAGTCGATTCTTGATTGTTTCCTTGCTGGCAGCCTGCGCGATAGTCTCGGTCCTGACGGCGTCTCACTCTCCGCAGAGAACTTCGATGGCAGGCGACCGGGCTAACGCTTCCCAAGCAACAATCGAGGGCCTGGTTCGGGATGTTGCCTGTCCCATTCAGAACCTGGATGGAACTGCGACGAACCTAAGCCTCAAATGTGTGAGGGAATGCGTGAGGGGTGGTTCGCCGCTGGTTATTCTGACCAAGGACGGTTACTTGTATTTCCCCATCTCCGACAAAATGCCTGACACGGATCAGCGCCAGGAACTGATGCCATTCGTCGGCAAATACGTGCGGGCTAGCGGAACCGTATTCGAGCGGACAGGGACGCATGCGATTGTGATCACGGAAATTAAGGAAATGAAAGAGATCCACTTGACGATGGATGGACAGTAACTCAGGCTCACCGAGAACAAACGACTGAATGCCATCGTGGGAGCAAGTCAACTGCTGTAACCAGGCGTAATTGCGATTTTTCAACAGTAGGCCAAATACCCTCGGACCTCCGGTGTTATCCTGCTTCGGTTATGGAAGTCAAAGGTTTAACTCCGATATTGAACGTGTCCGACATCGCCAGCACGGTCGCGTGGTTTGAGAAGTGGGGATGGAAGAAACTGTGGGACTGGGGAACGCCTCCGACCTTTGGCGCAGTTGGATCGGGTAAAGAAACCTGCATTTTTCTGTGTCAGGGGGCGCAGGGAGGTCGCGGCCGCGGCGCCAACACCACGACGTTTCAGCAAGAGGGAGACGAAGAGGGAGACACGGGCGTTTGGATGTCAGTGTGGGTGGACGACGTGGATGAAATGCACAAGCAGTGTGTGGCCATCGGGCTGGAGGTCACATTCCCGCCCACCGATATGCCGTGGAACGTCCGTGAGATGCACCTTCGACATCCGGATGGGCACGTGTTCCGGATCGGCCGGGGATTCGAGCCCAAAAAGTAAAACTCACGGGCACCGTTACTCATTGACTCTAGCTTGCCGTTCAGTGAGTGAAATGAAACTTGTTCGCGCGTGTGTTTTCGAGAAGCTTTCGGTTAAGGAACTCTTCCAGCCAGTGGGCCTCGGATTCGACACCGGGTCAACGCCAATTTCCGGTGTGGGATTTTCACGCCAGACAATGCAACATTCCACACTGGAGACAGACAATATTCCAACACATTGCCAGGCCGTTCTACGCACGACGCCGACTCTCGCCGGTGCTCCGCTACGGGGCGACATCGAGTCCATAAGAGGCGTGGCTGAAGGTTCCGCCGATCTTGATGGGCACGATTTCTCCGGCATTTTTCTTCTTGAACAATGGCTCGACGGATTTGAGCAGAACTGATCTCACTCCCGTCGATCCCTTGGAGAGCTTCTTATCGAGCTGCAAGGTTCCATGAAGGTTAACCCGCCCCGTCAACAGAGCGTAGGTACCATGCAAATGAGCAAGCGCTCCCGGTACGCTGAAAGAGAGATCTGAGAAAGTAGCGATGGCGTGGTTGAGCACGACATGTCCCTTCAGATTTTCGACGACGCTGGCCGGGTCGTCGTTCTTTTTCTCGCCCTCAGCCAACTGACTCAGCTTGTCAACTTTTTCCTGCGTCGTCGAGCGCACGAAACTCGCTGCATCGATTCCAAAGTCTCCCTGCAGGTTCACCCTTTGAATAAAAGGCTGCTTCCCAGGGGGAACCAGGACTTGTGTTCTGAAGTTCATGGCTCCGGTCAAAGCGGGATGATCTGATTTGCCGAGGAGGCGTAGCCAGTCCTGTATCTGTCCCTGCAGTTCGGTCGTGCCCAGCGAAATGGTCTTTCCTCCCGCACCTTCCGGGGCTGCCTTCTTTACCACTTCCACTTGCGACACTAGTGACGTCCGCTCAAATTGCGCCTGCACTGACGATAGAGAGACGTCGCCTTCGAGCCCGTTCACAACCCCATGGAATTGCGTTTTCAGGTGCACCGCATGATCGCTTCTGGTTACTTTGAAATCGGGCGCGTCGGTACTGCCTTCGATCTCGATGTGTTCGAGCACACCATTGAATTTGCCGGTGGAGGCTAGCGTCCCTCCAATGCCTGAAAATCCGCTGAGGTCCGCATGTTCAAAGTCGTACGAGCCGGAGAGACGGGTTTGACCCATGTCCTGCGGGAGCAGGGGGCCGAATTGCCCGTCCGTGCGAATTTCTCCTGGAGGCTTCGCATTCAGCAGCGCGGCATGGAACGACATGGGCCGGTCACCGGCTACGGAGTTCAGCGTTAATGTGTGAATTTCGAACTTGAGCGCTTCTTTCCCGGGTTGGCCGGAAGCAAACTCCACGACGGCACCGTCCGCGATGATCTGGTCGATAATCAACGCAGTCTGCTCCGGGCTCCCGGGCCGTGCTGCGTTCTCGATACGTTCGCTGCCGGATGACAGGAACATGCGCAAACCTTCGATCCTGACAAGTCGAACGCGCTTAGGAGTCCTGAAAAACTCCCAGTAAGCGCCCTGGATGGTGAGTTTTTCGATGGTGGCGATCGGCGGCTCGGCTCGATCGCTGTTGCGCCGGAAAGTTACTCCTTCGGCAATGCCCCCGGGTGGGAAATATGTCCCGCGAAACGCTTTCACCTCGACCGTGCTGGAGAACTTTTCCTGTAGCGCCCTGACGACGACGTCACGAGTGAACGGCCAGCGGCTTAGCAGCAACACGGCTGCGCCGCCGATCACAACCAGCGCCAAGACAATGCCAATCTTGATTGAGCGAGATGATACCTTGGACTTTGTTTTCAAGACTTCCTTTCTAAATTCATCGACAATCGATAGAAATCGTTCAATCAGGAACTCTAAATGGCCTCTGGGAATCAGCGAGGGTTCCCGTTTGCAGGCGTGACCATTAAACGAGTCTAACCAGACGAGGCTGACGAATCTGGTCACAAAGGAACGCTTTAATCACGGCCTGCCTCGGCTTAGCGAGCGACGTAGGAGTGTAATGACAAATCGGCTTGAGGTGGCTCCCAGTGCCGTTGAATCTCAATCAGTTCTGCTAAACTAAACCTTGATTCTTGACTGCTTCCCGACTTGATCATGTCCAACCCTGGCGTTCCAGAATCCCAATTCAGTGCTGAATCGGTCGCGGAAACCGGCGAGTCGTTCGGCGACCTCCTTTCTCAATATGACAAGAGCCATTCGCGCAAGAGTGCAGACGGCGGCAAGCAACTCCTGGGTACCGTGATTGTTGTCACCGGGGACTCGGTGTTTCTCGACATCGGATTCAAGAGCGAAGGCATTCTGCCGCTCGCGGTTTTGCAGGGCGATGGGGAAACGGTGAAGCCGGGTGACAAGCTATCCGTCTCGGTGAAAGGCCGCGATCCGGAGGGCTACTACCAGCTCACGCGCGCGAAAGTCGAGCGACCGAAGGACTGGTCGGCGCTGGAGAAGGCCTTCGCCGATAAGGCGACGATTGTGGGCACGGTCACCGGCGTGATCAAAGGCGGGCTCAGCGTGGATGTGGGAGTACGAGCCTTCATGCCGGCCTCGCGCAGCGGCGCGCACGACGCCGCTGAAATGGAGAAGTTGGTGGAGCAGGAGATCCTCTGCCGCATTATCAAGCTCGACGTGACCGAGGAAGACGTCGTAGTCGATCGGCGCGCTGTGGCCGAAGAAGAAGAGCGCTCGGTGAAAGAGCGCCGCTATTCGGAGATGAAAGAAGGCGACATCGTGAGCGGGACGGTTCGCACTATCACTGACTACGGTGCGTTTGTCGATCTGGGCGGCGTGGACGCATTGTTGCATGTGAGCGATCTCGCCTGGAGCCGCGTCGCGAAACCGGCTGATGTGCTTTCGGTAGGGCAGCAGATCGAAGCCAAAGTTCTAAAGATCACGAATGATTCCGGCAAACGACGAATTTCCGTGGGCATGAAGCAGTTGCAAGCGCATCCCTGGGATGCGGGCGCGGGAAAATATAAGGTCGGGGAACGAGTGCGCGGCTCGGTTACGCGCGTGCTCGAGTTCGGAGCCTTCGTGGAACTGGAACCCGGAATCGAAGGACTGATCCACGTTTCGGAGATGTCGTGGGGAAAGAAGTTGCGAAGCGCAAGCACGTTAGTGAAGCCCGGAGAGATTGTTGACGCGGTGATTCTCGGTGTGAATGTTGGCGAGCGCCGCATCTCTTTGGGACTGAAGCAGGCGCTGGGCGATCCGTGGGCCGAGGTGGCACAGCGCTTCGCCGCAGGCTCGGTGATCGAGGGTCCGGTCGTCAGCATCACCAAGTTCGGCGCTTTCGTGCAGCTTTCCGAAGGCGTTGAGGGCATGATTCACATCAGCGAGATGAGCGCCGATAAGCGCATTAACCATCCCCAGGAAGTGTTGAAGGTTGGACAAACGGTCAGGGCTCAGGTGCTCGCGGTCGATACCGAGAAGCGGCAGTTGCGGCTGAGCATGAAGCAGTTGGCCCCCAGCGGACTGGATGAATACATCGCGGAACATAAAGAAGGAGATGTGGTCACCGGCCGCATGATAGAAGTTTCGGATGGACATGCGCGCGTGGAACTCGGCGAGGGTATCCAGGCCAGGTGCCGCATGGATGCGGCAGGCGCCGGTGCGGAAAAAAGCACGCAGGGCAAACTGGATGCGTCATCTTCGAACGTTAGCTCGAACGTCAACTCGAAACCCAGCGCGAAGCCCGATTTGTCTTCGCTCGGCTCAATGCTGCAGGCGCGCTGGAAGGGTGGCGCGCCGCGGGCGAGGCCAAGCCAGAAGCCGTCCGCGCCGGACAGATTCGCAAGTTTCGCATCGTGAAAGTGGATGCGGCCACTGAAGAAGATTGAATTAGAGCTAGCTAGTTAGTCGCGCTGATCTGCAAGCCCAAGCAAACACTTGCCATCCTCGAGTCTGTCCTGCTCTTGCTGACGCCCTTCCTGCAAGATACTCGGCATTTAGCGCTCGTCGTTGTTGACAGCGGCTGTTGACAGCCGCGGGCTCGCAGGTATATTACGAAACATTACTTTTTCTTTCGCTTTGGTACGACCTGTTCCTGACGCGAACCACGCCGCAACAAGTCGAGAACACCGAGGATGAATCTGCCATGTGGACGAAACCATTGTCGCGCTCTTTGATTTTGATATCGATATTTGTGATGTGTTCTCTCTCCATGCTGATCGGAGAAGCGGCCGCTCCCGCTCCGGCGCTTCCCGGGCGATGCGAAGATTGAAAACGCGAAGCTGGTGATCGAAGCAAACCAGAAGGCTGGTACGTACACGATTCGCTCGAAGGAGAATCCGCGGGTTTCGTTCACCGCCGCGGTGGCGGCACAGGTGAATCATCGCTGGCTCCGCGCCGGCGATTACGCGCAGCATGAAATAAAAGAATCGACTTTTACAGACGACCAGGGCGCAGGATCCCAAATCACGATGACTTACGCGGGATCGTCGGGCCAACCAGACCTGATCTGCAACCTGCGAGTGCACCCGCAGTCGATTTTCGCGGAGATTGATGTGCAGGTCCGCAATAGCACAGGGGAGCAGGTCACGGTGCAGACCATTCGCGTACTCGAGGCGCGGAATCCCGTGCTCAATCTTGATGGGCCAGAATCTGCCGACCGCGTGCTCTCCGACAGCTTCAGCGAAAACCGGCCTGACATGAAGATCTATGATCTTGCGCAGCCCACTGACGGGATGCATCGCGCCGTCGGCAGCCAGTTGATTTACAACCGGCAAAGCCGGCAGAGTCTTTTTCTCGGCGCGCTGACTTCAGATAAATGGCTGACCGTGTTGCGGCTCCATGTGAAATGAGAAACAGGTGAACGAGAAAAAAGACGGCATCACCGGCTACGAAGTGGATTCCACCGGCACTACGGAACTCGCGAAAGAGAATTCGTTAAAAGATTCGGCGGAGGAAGACCAGATCGAACTGAGCCTGCCCGTCGAGCCAGGCCAGAGTCTCGCATCAGAACGCATCGTGGCCAGCTTTTCCTCCGACTACCATGCGCAACTGGAATCGTACGGCGAAGCCATCCGCAGCTTGCACGCGGCGAGGGTCAGCGCCCCAACGCCCATCGGCTGGTGGAGTTGGACTGCATACTACTTCGGCCTCACCGAGGGGCCGGCGCTTACCAACGCGGAATTTCTGTCTTCTCATCTGAAAGACTACGGCTACAACTTCTTTCACATCGACGAAGGTTACCAATTCGCGCGAGGCGACTTCACCTCGATAGTCGCCTACAAATATCCTCACGGACTGAAAGCGCTTGAGGACAAAGTGCAGGCCCTCGGCCTGACTCCGGGAATCTGGACGGCGCCTTTCGAGGTCTCCGAGCGCTCGTGGGTATACGTGAATCACAAGGACTGGCTGGTGCACAATGCGAAAGGGCAGCCGATCCACGCCGGCTGGGTGACGGAACCGCCAGACACCGCAACCAATCTCGACCAGCTTTACGCGCTCGATCCCACCAACCCGGGCGCACAGCAATACCTGCGCGAGACCTATTCCAAGCTGACCAAAGACTGGGGGATTCGCTACATCAAGCTCGACTTCATGGATGACAGCGTTATCGAGGGTTACTACTACACTCCCCATACCACCGCGCTGCAGGCGATGCGCATTGGATTGCAGATTATTCGCGACACCGTAGGAGATGGCGTGCTGCTCGATAAGGACGGCAGCCCCATGCTGCTTCCCGTGGGCATTGTGGATGCCGGGCGCACCTCCTGCGACACCGGTCACACGTTCGGGGCCAGCCGGGACTCGCTTACCGGTATCGCCGCCCGTTACTACATGAACCGGAACTTCTTCATCAGCGATCCTGACGCATTCTCGATCTCTCGAACGGGGCCGGGAGAAAGCGATCACGGAGGACCGAAGCCGCTCACGCTCTCAGAGGCGCAAGTTGCGGTCGCGCTGGCGGCCGTCTCCGGCGGCATGTTCGAGATTGGCGACGATCTCCCTACGCTGTTTCAGGAGCCAGACCGCATGGCCCTGCTGAAGAATCGCGATCTCCTCAACATGGTGCGATACGGTCATGCGGCGAAGCCCCTCGACCTGATGACTTACGCGCCTGAGGACGAGTTGCCGAGCGTGTTCCTGCTGCGTGAGAGCAAGCGGCAATCAATTCTGGTGGTATTTAACTGGACGGAGAAAGAACGGGAACACAAATTTTTGTTTTCCGATCTCTTTTCCAGTCCAGCACTCGCCACCCATAACACCGTTTCGGATGTCTTTGGCACGCGGCGAAGCACTCTCTCAGAATCAGGCTTCACTTTCGCTAAACCTGCCGCCGCATTCCGTGCGGATGATGAAGATCATCGATACGTCGATCACCGCATCTGCGCCCTCGGTGAACGTGCAGGCTCCGGAAAAGATCGAAACCGGGAAGCCGGCGACCTTCTCGGCCCAGGATGCCGCAGACAGCGCGCCTGTGCTCTCTTATCGTTGGGATTTTGGCGATGGAACCGGCGCTGAAGGCTCTTCCGTCACGCACGCCTACACGCACGCCGGTAATTTCACAATCCACTTAACTGCCGAAGGAATCGATGGCGTGCCGCTCTGAAAAAACTCTGACCGTTTCGGCTACGGGGGAGATCGACAACATTTTTCGGCCTGAACTCTACCAGCGCTATAAAGAAGAACGCTGAGAAGATCTGAATATGGATTGCGGGCGACCCTTTCGCTTCTTAATCCCTCTCCCGCATCTGACCTTCCTCCGCCCGCATTCCTGCGCCGGCCGCGGCCGCTGACGTTGCCTGCCTTCTTCTGCCAGTCTGCCTCAGCCAGCACCGTGATTGCTTCCAGTTTCTTCTTTTTCAGGCCTGCGTTGATTGCCCGGCAGCTCTTTCTGCGTCAGCTTTCTGGAAGTCGTCGATCACGTCTTGCAGTTCATGACCCAGCGACTCGGTCCGCGCCACCTGGTAATCCGTGGGTTTGCCGTCGTATCCGGTCACCGCGCCGTATAGTTGTCCCAGCAGTTCGCGGATGCGCTCTTCGCCTGTAATCATTCCACCTTCCTTGGTGGCTACGATCTTCGAGCGCAGCGCATCACACTCCGCGGCGAGACTCTGCAGTTGCTTGCGGAGCGGATCTTTCTCCGCCACCTTCGCCGCCCGCGCGTTGGCGCCGTCGCGCACCCCTTCGATCGCCTCCACTCCATACGTCATGTGCTCGAGTTCTTTGTAGACCTTCATCGAAAGATCGAATTGTGCCTTGCGCTCTTCCAGCGAGTACTTGGCCCGCGGATCGATCGCAATATTCAGCGGCTCGGTGTAAGTTTTATCCCCTTTGGTGAGTTTCACCGTGTAAGCGCCCGGCAGAACTCGCGGTCCCTGCGCCGCTTCGAACAGAGCGGACGCGGCCGGAGCAACCGCTGGCGGCCGCACTCGCATTCCCCAGCTGGCGCGATTCAATCCCCGATGCTTGCTGCCGGCTACCGTGTCAACCAACTTGCCGTCCTGATCGAAAATCTCAATCTTCAAATCGCCAAAGATGTGGCGGCCTTTCTGGTAATAAGTGATCTGCGCATCTCCGGGCCGGCTGCGCCCATGGAAGCTTTCGTCGCCTTCCGGCCATCCTCCGAACACATCAAAATACTGGATCGACGGCCGGCCCGGAAGCAGCGTCGCCTCCTTGCTCATCACTTCTGGCGTGAGCAAGCGCAGCGGCGAAATATCGTCCACGATCCAGATGCCGCGCCCGTGCGTGGCCAGCACCAGATCCGATTCCCGCGCCTGCACCACAATGTCATCCACTGGCACCGCCGGAAAGTCCGTTCCTTTGTATTGCGCCCAGCGCTGCCCGCCGTCTACCGAAATCCAGAGCCCGAACTCCGTGCCCAGGAAAAGAACATTCCGGTTGACTGTGTCTTCCTTGATCACGTGGGCAAACCCACGCACGCCGCTCTCCTGCGCCGGAAGCTGCGGTCCAGGTCTGGCCGTAGTCGGTGGTCCTGTAAACGTACGGTTTCATATCGCCGAACGTGTGCCGGTCAAACGTGGCATACGCGGTAGCTTCGTCGAAACGGCTGGCTTCGATGGTCGTCACCCAGGAATTCTTTCCCAGCCCGCTGACATTCCCCACCACATTCGTCCAGGTCTTCGCTCCATCGCGCGTGATCTGCACATTTCCGTCATCGGTGCCGACCCAGATGATCTGACCATTCTTCGGCGACTCCGAAATCGAATAGATGGTGGTGTGCATCTCCGCCGAAGAGTTATCGATCGTCACGCCGCCGGATTCTTCCTGCTTCTGCTTTTCCGGATCGTTCGTCGTCAGGTCCGGAGAAATGCGGTCCCAGGACTGCCCGTGATCGCGCGAGCGAAACAGGTACTGCGCTCCGATATAAATCGTGCCCTTCTCGTTCGGACTCATATGAATCGGAGTGTTCCAGTTGAAGCGCAGCTTCTTCTCGCCATAGTTCGGCAAGGGATGGATATCGCGAATCTCATGCGTATGGCGATTCACCCGCCCGATCTCGCCGCCCTGCGCCTCGGCATAGATGTAGTCGGGATCGGATGTGTCTTCGAACATCCAGAAGCCGTCGCCGCCGAACATGTTCTCCCACTGCGAGTTGGCGATTCCGCCCGGATAAGACGAATCGCCCACCCACGAACTGTTGTCCTGCAGGCCGCCGTAGACGTGATAAGGGTCCGAATTGTCGGTGCTCACGTGATAGAACTGCGAAACCGGCAGGTTTAGCTGGTGCTTCCAGCGGTTGCCCCCGTCTTCGCTGCGCCACAAGCCGCCATCGTCGCCGGCAATTACGATGTTCGGATTCTTCGGATTAATCCACACGTCGTGGAAGTCGCCATGCGCCGCGCTCGAAACCACGTTGAAGGTTTTTCCGCCATCGTTGCTGAGCAGCAGAATGAGATCGGGTTTGAAAATCTTGTTTTCATTCTTGGGATCGACGATCAGGTTGCCAAAATAAAATGGACGCCACACCATGTAGTTGCTGGCATCCAGCTTGGTCCAGGTCGCGCCGCTGTCGTCAGACCGGTAGAGTCCTCTTCCTTTTTCCGCTTCAACGTTGGCATACACCACCTGCGGCTTTGACGGCGCCACCTGCACGGCGACGCGGCCCCAGGGTTTCGGCGGCAGACCCTTGTTACTGCTGACTTCGTTCCAGTGCGCGCCACCGTCAGTGGATTTGAATAACCCGCTGCCCGGGCCCCCCGAGCGGAATGTCCAGCCCTGCCGCCGGAAATCCCACATCGCTGCGTAGACCGTCTTCGGATCCTGCGTGCTGCGCGCAATCATGGCGCAGCCGCTCGAACCATTCGCGCCCGCCAGAATCTTGTTCCAGGTCTTACCCCCGTCGGTCGTCTGAAAGACTCCGCGCTCGTCGTTGTCGTCCCACAAATGCCCGGTGGCGCAGGCCAGCACGTCGTTGCTGTCGCTTGGATTCACCAGAATCTTCGCGATGTGCTCGCTGTCCTTCAATCCGACGTTGGTCCAGTTCTCGCCGCCATCGGTCGACTTGTACACGCCGTCGCCCACCGATACGCTGTTGCGCGTCCACGCTTCGCCCGTGCCGACCCAAACAATTTTCGAGTTCGACGGATCAATCGCGACCGCTCCAATCGACTGCACATCTTCGCGGTCGAACACCGGCTTGTAGGTCGTGCCGCCGTTTACCGACTTCCAGACTCCACCGCTGGCCGCGCCCACGAACACGGTGATGCGGCCGTCCTCCTCGACCGCGTCGAGCGCAGCAATGCGTCCGCTCATGGTCGCCGAGCCGATGTTTCGCGCCGGCAATCCTGAAACCGTCGCCGCGTCGAAGCGATATGGCGCTTGCGCCGCGGCCGGCAAAGATGCGAACAGCGAGGCGATCGATACAATTACGATCACTGCCCAATAATTGCGAGCGGATGCTTTCATGTTTACGAGTCCTTTTTCCACGCCCATGATTTTCGTTGCTGTCTTCATCCCGTCGAATCATCCCAGCGAATCGTCAATGCAAGAAATCAGTGAATTCCGACCAGCCCAGACTTCTTTTCCTCAGTCTTCAACGAAGGCGGAAGCATGAAGTCCGCCGGATCGATGGTCACATTCGCTTCCATCTTCTGTATCGTGGTGGTTTGCGCGTCGGGATTATTCTTCGGCCCTTGCGAGATCGAGAAGGGATACATCACTCCGTTCACCGGCTTGTACGATCCCAGGCCCACCACGCGATCGCGCACCGAGCCTCGAATAAACTGCTGGATCTCCCTGCGAATCTCGATAAAGGTATCCGGGTCAAGGTAGTCGTAAATAATGTCGCCGTTTTTCAGTGTGACCTTCAGCCGCAGCGCATCGTCTCCATCGACCACGTCGTGTCCCAGATATTCCACCGTGCTGCCTTTTTCTTTGTAGTCGACCAAAGGTCCGTCAAAGTCGGCGTCCAGCAGCAGGTCGCGCACGTCGTCCTCGCCCATCAACTGCGGATCCTTTTTCCCACCGAAGGGCTGGATCTGCCAGCCAGTCGCCCCGTCATAAGCCTGCACCGCCGTCATCCCCTGCAGTGAGAATGTCTCTCGAACCAGGTCGGGTCGCTCATTCTCCTGGCCCACGGACGCGGTGAAGCCGTCGCCCCCTTCGAACTTGCCTGTCACGCGGAGGTTCTTGATGGCCTTCATTTTCTCGATCCCGCCCCGGGCCTGGATGTTCTTGGCAATCAGTTCGTCCGCGGTTTGCGAGAAGGAAAATACACCGAAGCAGCAGACAGCAATCAGCACAGTCAAGGCGTGACGCATCGAGCAGACTCCTGTTGATGTGGGACTTTTAAGAACCCGGAAAACGAGAAACAGTACTGTACTCGGTAGTAGACGCATCTTTCAAGTTTTGGTGAGCGGGGGGTGGTGCGGGGAAAGCAGTTATCCGGCGTGACGTGGAAGACCGGCGCTTCAGCGCCGCGTCAGGCCGCTCTTCCACGGTCGCGCACATTCGCTAGTGACTGAACGTGAAATTCAGCCCGGTCGTAATCACAATGTCATTCTGCTTTGTGCTCTCGGGCGGGTTCGAGACGTAGATATCGCTGAACGCGTTCTGCCAGCCCAGCCACTTGCTGATCTTCGTGACCCAGCCCAGGTCAAACGTCCCGCGGTACTGGCCCGTGTCCGTCAGGTTCGGATAAAGATACAGCTTCTCGGTCAGCACCGTGCTCTTGCCCAGCTTATGCGTCAGCTCCTCGCCCAGGGTAAGAGCGCCGTAGTTGTGAATAAGCTTCATAGCCGGGATTGCCAGAGTTGGCGGAGTTCCGGTCGGGTTCGCCGGTACCGCCGGTTCCGAGTAGTTCTCGTCTGTGAAGTTTCCGCCGGCAAGAAAGTCCAGCGTAGTTCGGTCGTTCTTGATGGCGTGGTATCCAAGACCAACGGTCCCCACCGAACGCAGATTCAAGTCCTGCAGCGCATTGCTCGAGAAATCCGCGGCCACAAACCCAAACGCCCGTGGGTTGATATTGCGGTCGTAGCGAATGCCTCCATTTTCAGTGTTGGCTGTCGTGCTGGGAGTCGCCAGTTGGTTCGTCCCTATAGACCGCGTTCGTATAGAGGCTCAGCTTGTCGTTCTTGGTGGCTCGGGCGGCGGTGAAAGCCAGTGAAAGATTTTCAGTCTGGCTATTGCCGCGGGTCAGAGAAAAGCCCACATTCGCCCCGCCATTCCAGCCTTCCAACAGGCTGGGATGCAGAGCCTTCTCATAAGCCAACTGATCGGCATCGTTGCGGATCGCCACCACGCTGTCTTTTGGTGCCTCTACCGGAGCCCCGTTCTTGCCCGCAACCTCCAGATTGCCGTCACTGGTGGTGATCGGTCCCACGACGGTTTGGCCGTTCTTCAATGCAACGTGCAGCGCCTTCTCGGTCGTGATCTGCGTGATCGCAGCAAACTGCAGAGTAACGTCTCCGGCGAACTCGGTGTGCAGCACCAGAACCTTGCCGTCAGATTTCACGACGGTGCCGGTCAGGCGGTCACCATTCTTTAAGCGTGATCTGATCGGCGAAAACTGCCGGGGCTAATCCCAGGAACAGTATGAGAGCAACAACTTCCACTTTACGCAACACTACCTACCTCCAGATTTCAGAGTCAATTTCACGATTTAAATGCGATCTAGGGCCCGGAACTACGCGGAACGGAACAGAAAACGGCAACAAAGCGGCGTGGAAACAAAGAGGATTACTGCCCGCGAAGGGAACTCGGTCAGGCCTTGGTTTCCTTGGATTCGGTGGTCTTGCTCGCTTCAGTCGAAGCCGGGGATGCAGGGGTATCCTTCATCCCCTCTTTCAGGGCACGATATCCTTCGCCCAGCCCTTTGCCCAGCTCAGGCAACTTCTTAGGGCCAAAAATCAGCAGGGCGATGGCAAAAATGATGATCAGGTGCCACGGTTGGAACAAGCCTTCCACGGGGAACCTCCTGAGAAAACACTGGAACAACCTCTTCCCCTATACGGTACCGGAGGGGTAGGGGGAAGTCAAACCACGCCCCTGCAAACCCTGCCTATTACTTCCGTGACCTTACCTTCGGTTCTGCCCGGGGGCTAGAGTGGAATGTGTGGTACGGGCCGAACACCTTGCCCCGCGCCGCAATCAGCGCCACCAGCAAGCCAGACCGTCCACCGGAGAGTCGAGTGAAGCGCAAGGGCCTGTCAGTTCTTTTGTTGCTTTTTGGGGCAATTTTAAATGCCCAGTCCAGCGAGCGTCAGCCGGTGAACTCTACCCAGTTGATGGCGTGGCTGATGGCTGGTGTGCCCGGCAACCGCCTCGTCCGCATCGTTCAGGAGCGGGGAATCGCCAACGTCCCGGGCAAAGAACTAATTCATCAGCTCGAAGCCGCCGGCGCGGATGCCAATCTGATACACGCCCTGAAGAACTTGAAGCGGTCCGCGCCCGCTGATTCCTCAACCTCTGAGATTCCCGCGACCCAGATTCCTGCGGCGCTGGTGCAGGCCGCCACCCATGCCCGGGCTCAACGCTTCCACGAAGCCGAACTCGCTCTGCGCCAGGCCTTAATCGCCGATCCTCAAAATGCCGCATTGCACTTCGCCCTGGGCACAATGCTGCGGCAGCAGGAACTCTGGGACGATGCCATCGACGAGATCACGCTCTCCGCGCAGCTTATGCCGGATTTCCCTGAGAACCACAGCAGTCTGGCGTATATCTTCTATCGCCTCGATGATCCTTCCGACTCAATCGCGGAGGCACGCACTGCCCTCAGCATGGATCCGCAGAACGCCGAGGCCTACCAGTTCCTCGGTCTCGCCTTTTTCTCCGACGGACAATACGGCGCTTCGGTTAACGCTTTCGCTGAGTCGCTAGCCCGCGACGCCGATAACCCCGATACCTATTACGATTTGGGCATCACTCTGCATGCCGATGGAAACCTGCCCGCCGCCATCACCGCCTATCGTCATGCTATCCGCTTGAACTCGCGTTTCTGGCAGGCTCACTCCAATCTGGCGCTGATCTTGCACGAGCAAAACAAACTGGATGAAGCCATCGCCGAATATCGCGAAGCCAAGAAGCTCGCGCCTGAAGAAGCTTCGGTGCGAAACAATCTGGGCAACACTTATTGCGACAAAGGCGACTTCGATGCTGCCATGCTCGAACTACGCGAGCTTTACCGCCAGCATCCCGAATGGGAGCAAGGGCACGGTTGCCTGGCCCACGCCTACATGGCAAAGAAGGATTACGCCGACGCCATTAATGAATTGGAGCTGGCAGTTCGCGAGAATCCAACCGGTTCTGCCGAACACCGCGTCCTCGGCGAAGCTCTTTTGCTGGATGACAAGCTGGAAGACGGCATCCGCGAATTGCGCCTTGCGGTTGCGCTCAATCCCGACTCCGACTCGGCGCACCATTTTCTCGGCACGGCGCTGTTCCAGCAGCGGCAGCTGCAAGCCGCGGAAAAGGAATTCCGCGAGGCCCTGCGCCTCAACGCATCCCCCGACAACCACTACGCTCTTGCAGCCTGCCTCATGACCATGGACCGCTATGAGGAAGCTTTGTCGGAACTGGAGACGGCGGCGCGGCTTGATCCCGAACGCCAACTCTATCGCGCGCGCCGTGACGAACTTCTGAAACTAATGCAGATGAAGGACACAAATTCCCGGTAATCGCTCCGCAGGGACAGTACCTGGAAGTGTACTCCCGGCATGTTCGTCCTGGCGCGAGACTGCTTACACTGGAATGAAAGGGTTGCGCCAGAGCTACTGGCTCATGCAAAAAGATGAAGCCACGCGCTCCCCACGTTTCTCAAGTGATTGATCATGGACCTGACAAGATCCACAGCGGCCGCCGCCAAGCCGGCACAGACCACCCCGCCGCCCGAAAGCAGCGTTCGAAGCGACCTACGGAAGGATGTTCGGAGCGACGCGCAGAATAACGTGCAGAGTAACGTGCAGAGTAATGCACACAGTAACGTCAGGAACGATCTGCGGAACGCTGTCCGCCACGATGCCAAGGGCCAACAGCCTTCGGGCTTTGGCCTGCCTTGTTCCAATTGCCGTCTCTATTATCCCGCCAACCTCGACGTATGCCCTGCTTGCAACAGCCGAGCGCGGGTCTTACCCGGCGCTGTTCCTCCCATTCCCAAGGTGCAAGTTGCTGCCGAGTCTTCACCCGACATTGCCGTGGTCGAGCAGGAGAGAGAGGCATTCCTGAAAGAGCTTGAGTCGAGAAGTTTGCGCAACCCCCGAGGAGGTCGCCAGCTCAATTGCTATTTGCAGCCTGGAAAATCACCGCGCTCAAGACGACGACCCTGCCTCGATTTGCAAATCGTGTTACGAGCGCCTGCAGCAACGTGTCGATGTATTCGAAGCCGCGCTGCACATGGATCTGAAAGAAGCGGCGCAGATTATTTACGACGCGGTCTGGGCCGATCCCTCCGATCCCAGCAAGACTTACACCAACGCTGCCAGCGCCCTGCTCAGCGAATTGCGCAAACGCTCCGGAGTTTCCAGCGTGCTCGGCCCCTTCCATCCGCGGGGCAATTGAACTTTCTGCGTGCTGTTCCCAGCGGAAGCGATGTGGGGACAGACTCTACTCCGGTTTCACGGTCACCCATTTTCTTCCCGCGTATAGCTTGTATCCGGCGCCGTCCTCAATCATTTTCAACGGCACCGGCCGCTTCAAATCTGCATCGGTCTGGCAGGGCACACTGAGTAGGTCTTCGTTGTCCACGTTCATGACCACGAACTTGTCGGCCACAAACCCGAAGCCATATTCTCCCGGTGCCAGCTCCGACCCGCCGATATTCAGCTTGGACTCGGTCACGAGCATGCCCTGATATTTCTGCTGGATAGCCGTGGAATATCCAGAGGAATCGACCAGCGCTCCGAAAGTGATCTTCCCCTCGGCCGTTTGAAATCCTCCCGAGTTTCGAAACTGCGTCGGCGCTTTCTGTCCGCGGAAGAAAAACTCTGATGGAACCGCTTTCTTGAGTTCATCGTTACTGAGAAGGTGTTGTGCAGCCTTTTGTGCCAGGCCTGAAGTGAGGAGGAGGCTCACAAAAGTTCCAACCGCGGCTAAACGAATGTTCTTCATGGAATTGTCCTCGATTCGCTATCAGAGTAAGAAAACGCTAATGAATCTAGTCTTTTACGACTCCGCGCGCAATTCACTGAGTTCCTGGCGGGGTCGACATAACTCGCCTGCCACGCGATTTCGCTTTGCCCGCAAGATTCGGATAGTCCGCTCCGTCCACTTCGCCATACGCTGTTCCTATCATGACGTCCACCAACCTGACTTTCCCAATGCTGACCGCGAATGCCATACTCACAAAGGAAACCTTGAGCGAAATGCCGGCGCGCTCCAATTCGGCGAACCTCAGCCAGGCCCAATCAGGCAAAGCCCTATCAAGCGAAGCCCAGCGCTGGAATGCAGTCGTCGCCCGCGATGCTGCTCGCGATGGAGAGTTCGTTTTCGCTGTCTCCAGCACCGGAGTCTATTGCCGGCCTTCGTGCGCGGCGCGTCGTCCGCGGCGCGAGAACGTGGCATTCTTCTCGCACCCCGAGCAAGCGGAGAAAGCCGGTTTTCGCGCCTGCCTGCGCTGCCGGCCGCGGTCGGTCAGCGGTAATCTGCAATCCGACTGGGCGAAAGAGGTGTGCCGCTATATCGAGCAGCATCTCGATGAACCGGTCACTCTTGAGCGCCTCGGCAAAGTGTTTCGCCAGAGCCCTTTCCATTTGCAGCGGCGCTTCAAAGCCGCGCTCGGAATCACGCCGCGCGAGTACGCCGATTCCTGCCGCCTGCGCCAGCTCAAGCGCAATCTGCAAGCGGGAGACAACGTGACTCGCGCCATGTATGAGGCCGGTTACGGCTCGAGCAGCCGCTTATATGAAAAGACTGCATCGCAACTCGGCATGACGCCCGACAAGTATCGTCGTGGCGCGATCGCTGCCACCGTTCGCTATGCCATCGCCGATTCGCCGCTCGGACGCATGCTGGTCGCGGCCACCGAAAAGGGCGTTTGCGCCATCCAGTTCGCAAGATCGGACGGCGAATTGATTGAAGGCCTCAAGCGCGAATTTCCCTTTGCCGTGCGCAAGCCCGACCAGGGCGGATTGCAAGCCTGGGTTGAAACCTTGCTCGCAACGATGACCGGCCACGAGTCGAATGCCGCTCTGCCTTTGGATATTCGAGCCACTGCATTTCAGCGCCGCGTTTGGACGTATCTGCAATCGATCCCGTTCGGCGAGACACTGTCCTACAGCCAGGTAGCAAAAGCGATTGGCCGGCCGAGCGCGAGCCGAGCCGTGGCCCGAGCCTGCGCCACAAATCCAGTCGCAGTCGCGATTCCCTGCCATCGCGTAGTGCGCAAAGATGGCGACACCAGCGGCTATCGTTGGGGCATGGAACGCAAGAAGGCGCTGCTGGAGATGGAACAGCGGGGACTATAAGAGGTCCCCATCCCGAAAATGTGGCGCGGGCGCCCTCGCCCGCGAAGTCCAACGCAAGCAACCCGGCCCGAAACCCGTTGCCATTCCGACCCGCAACAAGCCCGGGAAAGAGTCCGGGAAGGGCACGACTTCAGTCGTGCCGCAAAAAGCCAAAGAAAGGAACTCGGCTTCAGCCGCTAAGGCGACACGGATTCGCCACATGTTCGCCGACATCTACAGATCGACCACCAGCCGGAATCCATGTAAATATAAGAAAACAAGGAGAATATAAACGGGACTGTGTAGCTAACGCAAGGTAATACTATATAATCCCGGTCATGAAAACTGCAGCATTGGCAAGATGGCAGCACGCTAGGGCCATCGGAAAAACGTGGTGGTGGTTGCTTCCAGCTATATGGTCTCTTTTCTGGACGGCGGACGGGTGCATCGCCAAGTGGGGCAGTCCGGCCTTGAAACTGTGGTGGGATGGGCATACGACCCATCTGCCAAAGCGCTGGGAGGCATGGCTCGTCGTTCTGCTTTTTTTGATGCTTGTAAGCCTGTTCGAAAAGAGTTTTCGGCATCATCGAGAAGGCGAAGAAGCGCAACGCCGGGAGATAGCGACGCTAACCACCGAAGTAGAACGATTGCGCGCTGAATCGCGAGCCGATAAACCTAATTTCAAAGTGACTGTGGCGTGGTTCATCGTAGCGCCATCAGGTGAGAGCGATGCGATTGTTTTCGCTTTAGGCACGATTGAAAATCTAGGAGGTGCTGGTGCTGTCGCAGAGTTTCGGATGGAATTAGAAATAGGTGGACGAACCATACAAGCCGAATTCGCGAACCCTCCGAACGCAGACGAGAAGATATTGATCGGCAAAAGTGCGGATGGCAATGATATGTCACTCCTAGGAGCCAGTTACTGGGGACGGACCGCGCGTCAATCTCCGATTCCTAAATTCAGTCCGTGCGATGGATGGTTGATGGCGAAATTCAGGGGAGTGACAAAGAAGGAAATCATCGCAAAAAAGGGCACCGTGATTGTGATTTGCTCAGATGTTTTCGGGAATACATTTAGGGGTGAAAAAACCATCAGCGGCAAGGAGACCCTCCCGTTTTCAATCGGCTCAATGCAGGAAAAAAAAGAACCACAGGAAACATCGGGACAGAAACCGCTCGCGGAACAAATTGCGAGACGTTTACGCGGCCTTGGTTAGTTCCTTGTATTCGAGGTTGTCAAAGTGAATAAGTTTCAGCATCGTATCGCGGACCAGAAACCGGGTCTTCGCCGCCGTTGAATCGCCAGGATAGCATCGAGCCGTTTTCCACACCTACCATGTTCACCTAACCTTTACTCCCTCCCCGCAATATCCAATACTGCCAGCATAGCCAATAATGCACGCCAGCCCTAACTCGCCGAGGCTCAAGATTTTGCCCCTAACTCATTGCAACCAAGAGATCAAATCGAAAAATCCCGCCAACTCCATGATTCCAATAGACCGTGGGGGGAGGGGGGAGGGAGCAGGTTCCAGGTTTCAAAGTTTCAAGGTCTCAAGGTCTCTGGGTTTTCTCTTTGAAACCTTGAAACCCTGAAACCCTGAAACCCTGAAACGTTGAACCATCCAAGGAGACCACAATGCCCAACTACCCAAATCGCTGTCAGCACCTCAAAGTAAACGGCACCCAGTGCGGATCGCCCGCCCTGCGCCGCAACCGCTTCTGCTATTTCCACAAACTCCACCACGAAGAACGCGTCGAACTGAATCTCGACCGCCTGAAAACCGCCCGCCGCAGCCGCCCCGTCACCATCGATCTCCCCGTCCTCGAGGACGCCAACTCAATCCAGGTCTCGCTGATGCAGATCATGCGCCTCATCGTAGCCGGCCAGATCGACCACAGAAGCGCCGGCCTCCTCCTCTACGCCCTGCAAACCGCCAGCGCCGTCCTCCCCCGCCTGCGCTTCGACCCCTTTATCCACGACGTAGTCCTCGACCCGAAAACCGTGAACGAAACCCCGCTCAGCGCCCACATCTGGGAAGACTCCGATTTCGAGAGCGCCCAAAACGAAGATGACGACGACGATGAAGAAACCTGAGTGTGCAAGCCCTCGAAGAAGCCCAGCGCAAAGCTAGGAAGAAGACCGAACTCGACCGCTGGGCCGAAGCCGAAGCCAACCGCCTCGCCGCCATCGGCGCCCGCCAGCGCGAAGCCGAACGGAAGGCAGAGATCAAAGAAGAAGCAGAAGAACGCGCCGCCGCAACCGCGCCGAAAGAAACAACTCCGGCCCCAGCCGTAACCCCCGCCGGACGCGCCGTCCTGCCACCAACCGCGCCACCACCCGCCAAACGCCCCTCAGCCAACGTGAGCATGGACGAAGTCAAAAAGCAGATCACCGCCCAAATCAGAAAAGCGCTCCCCGAAATCGCCGCCGCACAGTCAGTCAGAGAAAGGTCAAGCCGGGGAAATGGCAAGAGCGCTGGATGAACCGATCGTTACAAACTGAAGCCGTTGCTGCGGCATTTTGGAAAGGCCAGCAGAGCTGCAAAAGCGCGGAACGGGCTCGCCGACTATCAACCGGCGACCGTCTTGCGCGCGACCACGGCCCAATTCACAAGCGCCAGCGTAATGGTCGCAAGCACGATCAGGGACTGGCCAAAATCCACGCGCGTGACCAGGATCGCGCACAGGATGATCCCCAGCACTGCGAAGAAATTTCCCGCGGGCAACTGGAACATTGCGCCTGCTCCTTCCGGCTGTTTGCGGCGGAGGATGATCAGCGCGGCACAGGCCACGCCGTAGTAGAGAAGCCGGGCTACGGCGGAAAGCGTTACATTCCATTTAAAGTCGCCGACCAGCGCCAATCCCCAGATCATTGCCGCGAACACCAGGATCGAGATGTAGGGAGTATGAAAACGGCGATGAACAGCGGCGAAGACCTTGGGGAAGTCTCCTTGTTCAGCGAGGGCGAACACAACGCGCGGCATGGCCAGAATCTTTGCACTGAGGTATCCGTAGAAAGAAATCAGCGCGCCGATCGCAACCAGCGCTGCGCCAACGGGACCGGCCGCCAGCCGCGCGACGTCGGCCAAGGGACGCTGGCTGTGGGCCGCGTCGGGCAGGGCCCCGACGATCACCCATTGAATCAGCGCGTAGACTACGGTGCAAAGCAGAAGAGCGGTGAAGAGTGCGAAAGGAGCGTCGCGTCGCGGATTTTTCGCTTCGCTCATGGGCGCGAGCGCAGTCTCGAATCCACCGTAGGCAAACACCAGAAGCAGCAGGGCTTTCAGCCACTGGTTGGTGCTGGCGGATGCGACCGGCGCAGAGGCGATGGCCCAGTGCTGGTGTTGAAGCACAAGCAAACCCAGCACAATCACCGCGAACAGCGGCACCAGCTTCGCTGCCGTGAACAAATTGCTCACCTGCGTCCCGGCACGCACGCCGCGAATATTGATAAAAGTCAACAAGCCCACCAGCGCGGTGAGAATGATGGCGCGGGGCAGCGGGTCTTTGGCGTGCGGGAAGAACTCTCCCACGTAAATCACAAACAGGTTAGCGTTCGCCGCGGGTGCAGCCACTTGCCCCAGCCAGAGCATCCAGGCGGTTTGAATGCCCATGAGACGCCCGAAGGCAACGCGCGCGTAAAGATAAGGACCGCCGGCTTGCTGAAAGCGCGACGCAACCTCGGCAAAGCAGCCCATGATCACGCTCATTCCGGCCCCGGCGGCGAGCACGGCATAGGGGCTGTAGTTGCCGATGAGCGCGGCCACGGTAGAGGGCAGTCCGAAGACTCCGCTGCCGATGATGGAATTCACAACCAGTGCAACCAGGCTCCAGCGGCCGATGGCGCGGACCAGGTCATGGCGAGGCGGGTTTGCCGAAGACGATTCCATCCGCGCGTTTGTATCACATGTGGTGGACTTCCCGACAGTGAATTTCCCGTCGAGTTTCCCATAACGATGGCTTCAGTAACTATGGGTGGTGACCTTCGAGCAAGGGAAGAATCGACGCGCGGAAATGAATTGGTGAGCAGCGCGGCATGCTCCTTGATAACGCGAAAAGCCTTGCTAGTAGCGGGTTTCAGCGTGATCGGGCGCTGGGCATGAGTCTCCCGACTAAAGTAATGGCTTGAATTACGAAAGCGCATGATCGTGGGACATCTATCCGCTCGGGGCTCGCGATGAGATGTTGAAAGGCACGCGAACATCACTTTGACATCGCTTCGAAAGTCGCTTCGACATATGGGGAACGACACTCAGATGGACGATCTTCACACGCGGATGGTGCGAGTTACCGAAGATTTGCGCGCGATTCAGCGAGAGCTGAACTACGCGGCCATGCAGGCGCCCAGCGATCCGGAATTGATGGAAGCCCTGAGTGCGCTGCCCGAGACCGAAGCCATCCAGGTTCTGTGCAAGGCACTCGACCAGATGCGGCACTTTCTGTGGTTCTACACCCAGGTGATGAGCAATGAGCCCGAACTGGGAGATAAGCTCCGCCAGTCGAACGCCGCGAAGCCCGTCGAAGAGAGCAAGGTGGATACTTCCTTCCTCGATCAACTCACGCGGGCCGATGAGGCCGTGCTGCTGCGCTACCTGGTGGACGCGAAAGAACGCAAGCCGAATTAACAAGAAACCATTTGCCACGGATCTACGCGGATTTACGCGGATCCGAAAACAAAATCCTCACCTTCTTTTGGATGTTTGGGTTCAGCAGTGGCCGCGGACGATCGTTCTGCGGACTTCTCCGTCCGGACTCAACACAATAATGTTGGCTTCCGCGCCGGGAGCGAGCTCGCCGAGTTGCGCGAGGCCGACGGCGCGTGTGGCATTCAGGGTTGCGGCGCGCACTGCTTCGCGCAGGGTCCAGTGAGAGAAGCGGGTTATGTTGCGAACTGCGCGGTCCATGGTCAGGACGCTGCCGGCGAGGCTTCCGTTGCTCGTGCACTTTCCATCCTTCACTTCCACCTGAATCGGGCCGAGTTGGTAGGTGCCGTCGGGCATGCCTGCCGCGGCCATGGCGTCGGTAATCAGCACCGAGCGTTCAAAGCCTACCGACCGCAGGAAAATCTGAATGACCTCGGGTGCGACGTGAATTCCATCCGCGATAATGTCGGCGCTCAACAGGCGGTCGGTAAGCACTTCGCCGAGGATGCCGGGATCGCGATGATCCAGCGGCCGCATGGCGTTGAAAGTGTGGGTGGCGTGGCGGGCGCCGGCGCGGACTCCGGCGCGGGCGGCTTCGATCGTGGCGTCAGAGTGGCCGATGCTCACACAAACTTTGCGCCGGGCCGCTTCGGTGATGACCTCGAGAGCGCCGGGAAGCTCGGGTGCGATGGTCATCATGCGCACGTGGCCGCGCGCGGCCTGCCACAGACGCTCAAAGATTTCCAGCGTGGGCTCGACGAGGTATTCCGGGGGATGCACGCCGCGGCGCTTGTGGCTGAGAAACGGACCTTCGAGATGGATTCCGAGTGGCCGAGCCTGCGATCGCGTCGCCTTCAGCGCGGGAATTTTGAGCGGCTTCGATGGCGTCGGCTAATCGTGCCAGAGCGGCGCAGGTCTGATCGAGCGGCGCGGCGACGGTGGTAGGAAAGTATCCAGTGACGCCGTGGGTGGTCAGGAACTTGTTCAGACGCGGCAACTCGCCGGGCGCGGCCCGCATGAGATCGACGCCGGCGCCGCCGTGCATATGAATGTCGACGAAACCAGGCGCCAGGATGGCCTCGGCAAGGCCGTCCTTCGCAAGATCGATCACCGTCGCATTCTTCGGAATTTCCCGCTCAGCACGCGAGGAGACGGCGGAGATGAGGCCGTCCTCAATAAAAAGGAGCGGGTCTTTTATTTCTTCTTGCGGCGTATAGAGACGATTAGCGGAGAGGACGATCATATTGGGTTCGTATCGACTGGCGTTGCAGCCTTGCCGGTTCGATCACAGTCCGTCAACAATGTGCGTCATCAAGTGTAGCGCGAAAGGCGGATCGGGCGAGCGGAGGGAACCGTCTGCAGTTGCGATGTTATAATGGCAGAGCCATCGAGCAGCAAATCGCGCGGGTGGATGGCCTTCCTTGTTGCCGCCCGCGTTACCGTCGGGGAGTGGCTCAGCCTGGTAGAGCACCTGGTTCGGGACCAGGGGGTCGGAGGTTCAAATCCTCTCTCCCCGACCATTTTTAAAACCAATCAGTTACGCGGGATTCCATCCAGGCCGGAATCCTAACCCAAGGGGTCAATCAGCGCAAGGATTTTTGAGACATCATGCCCCAACAGAAAGAAAAAATACCTGATGCCGAATTGCGTTTGCCCGATGGAACGCATTTGATGCTCTACGAGGACAGTTGGACTGACAACGAAACGAAGGTCAAAATCCTCGGGAAGCGAATGGTTGCATTAGAACCAGGTCAACCCCGCGTTGTGGTTTTCATTTATGAAGAAAACGGGAAGCGGATTATCAGGATGATTTACGATTCGCACACACAGAAACATGGGGAACATACCGACCTTCCTTTGCCCCCCGATGTTAAGTATTGGTGGACAAGCATAGACGATGAGCAAAAAAGGAACCGATACTTGGACTGGTACGACAGGTTTCCGCGATTAGGCTAACGCCAACCGGGAACGCCGGACCGGGACCGCACTCACCCCTCGCGCTCCGGCGTCCCCGGATTGGCGATGGAGATTATAGCGCGGGACGGCCCATCACAAGCAGCCCACGATACCGCCGATACCGCGGCTTGCCCCGCGAGAATCGGCGGATGGGCGCGTGCTCTGGCAGCAACCCTTTAGGATGTCTGAGCACATAGGGCTTGGCGCGGTCATCTTCGTATAGCGTCTCGCCCGTTTCCAGGTTGAACTTACGTAGGCTCATGGTCCAGAGTGGCAGGCGGACTGCGGCGGCTCCAGATTCCAGCCGGGTAGTTACGGGCTATTACCTTCGGGGCAGTAGGGAATTTTCGAGTCAAATTCCGAAAACGTGTCAAGCATTTTGAAAAAATATTTTTGTGCTACTTTGCCTTAGTTTGTGCTAAACCCGCGCCCCTAAGCCGTTCCCACCGCAAGACCGTCACAGTACCTTTTGGTACTTAGACTCCCGCTCACTCCCAGAAAATTAAAAATGCCGTGCTAAGTTGGCACAGTAACGCGGCGCGGTAAGTGGACATTTTCCGTTTGTGTTTACTCCAGCCGACAGGTGACAATCCAGAATCGAAAGACGAAGGCTCCGGGTGTTCGAGCACGCCGGAGCCGGGTAGCTGAATCGGTCACGCGCTAACGCAACACGGTTGAGCCATTTTTATTGTAGCAAAGGGAGCAGGAACATGGACACAGCCCAAGAAGAACTTATTCGCAGCTCATCAATCGCGGCGTGCGTGTTTAGAACGCGGCGGCCAGATTGTGCTGCTTGAACTAACCGGCTTGCCGGATTGCGTGGTCCAGGGCACGATGCTCACGCACGCGGGCTTTCGACTCCACGGCGTTGCGGGGATTGTGGACGGGCGAGTCGAAACAGCCGCTAATGACCCGTTGGACGTGGCGTGCATGTTCTGCATGGGCCAAGCCTCTCGGATGCTCCGATGTCTCGCGCCCGCTCTGCCCGCGGAGGACACCGCGGATTTTCTAAGACGGAAATTAACCGCGGACGACAGCATTGCGTGGCTGAAACAGTTGGCCGCACTCCCAGATCCTCGAAAGGAAAACTAATGCGAATCGAATTGTCCCTGGATCTTCCGCTCCCGCTGATTGAGGAATTAGACAAAGCCGCACGGGAATGCCGCGTCCACCCCACGCTGTTTTGCGCGGAGGCGATTGAATCAACTTTGGCGAGCCGCAGAATTTCATTTATGCCGCGGGGACGCCTGGGTGCTCGGATGATCGTGGGGGACGAAGAATTTTGATCCACAAGTTTTGCCGCGGCTTCGTGATAGTCGGCCAAGGCAGGGTGGTGCCCTTTTTCACCACCCGTGATTTTTCGGTCCGCGGGAAACGCCGCGGGCCAACACGGTGGGGATGGAACACAGCTTCCATCCGAGACGTGAGCGGTAGAAGCGAAAGGCAATGAGCTACCCCGGCCAAACAGGGTCGGGGAGTCGCACGAAGATACCGGCACAGCCCGGACCATCAGGCGTGATGCATCACCCGGACGTAGGGGAGTGCGCCGGTATTTCACAAAAGAATTGAGGAATTTTTATGCAGTTATTTGAAATCAACGGCAACATCCAAGCGCGATTGGCTGATGCCCGCGAGTGCATGTCTAAAGGCGACCATGCTGGTTACGCCCAACAGATGACATTCGTGGACAATCTCCAAAAGCAAGCCGCGGTTATCGAGCGCGACAACAGCATCCGCGGGATGGTAAAGGACGGAGTAATCCTTCCTGGAGGTGACGGCCCGCGTCCAAGCAGCGGACGGCGTCCCATGACGCCGCCCCAGGCTCGGGCGTTGCACCACTTCATCGCCAGCCGTGGCATTGAAATGGCTCCCGAATTGGCGGAAATCGCTGATGGCTTTGGAGGCTTTAGACTGAGCGGGTTTTCCGCCGCTTTGTACGAAGGCTCCGACACTGCCGGAGGGTACGCAGTTCCGCTCGTTGTCTCTGACCAGATCGTTCCCCTTGCTGCGCAGGAAATGTCGGTTCGCAAGGTTGCAATGGTCATCCCCACCACGATGGACATCAAAATCCCAACCAAGTCGGCCTTCTCCACCGCGGCTGCCAAGGCGGAAACGTCCAGCTTCACCGAGAGTGAGCCAACCATCGGACAGTTCACGCTGTCCGCGTACATGGCGGGCGTGCTCCAGGAAATTAGCTGGGAGTTGGCGCAAGACGTTCCGGCATTCCAGGCTTTCGCCGTGGATGACATGCTGCTCGCACAGGCGATGTATGAGGAAAACCTCTACGTCAACGGCAACGGCTCCGGCCAAGCGCAAGGCTTGACCGGAAATGTAGGCTTGGGCTTTGGACCACAGGAAGCAGATACCAACGGCAACCTTGTGACCATCGCGGGCATTCTCAACCTGATTGGCACGTTGAACGAAACTTACCATGCCAACGCCAGTTTCCTGATGCAGAGGGCTACCTCCATCGTGCTCCGCAAGGCGCAGATGGAAAGTAACCTCTTCTTCCCGGCGTTCTCTCGCGTGGGCAACCAAGACTATCTGTTTGGCTACCCCGTGAATTACTCGGCGTACATGCCAGCGGCTAGCCGCGGGAATGCTCCGATCATCTTCGGGGACTTCAAGCGCGGTTATATCATTGGCGACCGTGGCGGCAGCGGCATCAATGTCAAGGTCCTGGACCAGCCCCTAGCTTCACAGGGCATAATTCAGCTCTTGGCTTACCGCAGAACGGACGGCAGGGTACGCCGGTCGGAAGCGTTGCAGCAGTACCAGATTGCAGCTTCGTGAGACGCTGCTTAACTTGGGCGGGGAATCATTACCACCGCGCCGGACGGATCTGTCACGAGTCCCGCCGACTCGAATAGCTCGTGGCAGAAATAGCCGGACTGGTCTAGGGCGTACCAGTTCTGAAAACCGCCGTAACAATTCGGGGACCACTTGTCCGGGGAAGGGGCAGGTGGTCCTCTAAAAATTCTTTTCTCCCGAGGTAGTCATCATGGCGCAGCCGGTCTGGACACTTAGCGTTGACTTACAAACGAAGACGGCCACATTCCAAACCGGAATGGCGGACGCGGCTAAGGCTGCCCGCGGCAGCTTCACAGACATCAAGTCCGGCGCGGCGGACATGGCGAAGTCAACCTCCGGCTCCATGATGGAGAGTAGGCACGGTGTCATGCTGTTGGGTGAGGAATTCGGAGTCCACCTTCCCCGCGGTCTGACAATGTTCCTGTCCAGCCTTGGGCCGGTGGGCGCGGCAATGGAAGCGGCCTTCCCGTTCTTGGCAATCATCGTGGGAGCCACGCTGCTCCTGCAACATCTTGCCAAGCTGAAAGAAGCCGGGGAGAAGCTAACCGCATCACAAGCGAACTTCGGGCACACGGTTGCCACTGTCCTCAACGGTCTGGATGAGAAGTTACTCCAGGCGGGTATCCGGGCGGATGAGCTGAATGGTGACCACCTTGGTGCGCTCAATAAGACGCTGCAACAGATTGACCATGCGAGCCTCAAGGAATTAGTAAGAGTCGTTTGACACCTTGGCTAAGAGCGCGGATCAAACCTTCGCACAGCTCAAGGCAGGGTGGTATCAGTGGGGTCAAGGCTCCGCTGGAGCCAAGCACGCAATGGATGAATTCCAGCAGAGCTATCAGAACATTACTCTGATAAAGGGAATGCCGCGGGCAGCCGCTGATTTGCTCGCCGGGACGAAAGCGAGCGCGGAGCATATCTTGAGCCCTGCAAAAGCAGATTCAGGACTCCGGCAAGTCCGGCGCAACCGCGCCCGCCGATGGGGGACTGCAACTCCGGCGTGCCTACAATGAGCTGCAACAGCAGTGGCATTGGGTACACGGACAGGGAAATAGCAGCGCAACAGCTCTTGGTGGGGGCACTTAATGACCAAGTGACGGTACAGGGTAAGGTGGACGCGCTCAAAGCCGCGGACAAGGGCAACGCCCGGCAGACCACACAGGACAAGGTGTCTGATGATTCGGACAAGGTTGCCCGTGACCAAGCGCAGAATCAACGGCGGTGGGATGAGGAAGCCGAAAGCGACGGGAAGAGAAGTCGTGGCGGACTGCCGTGGACGGGTTGCAGGAAAACGAACGCGAGAAGATTGACGCGACTAAGCAAGGCTCCGCGGCCCGACTCTCAGCCATTGACGCGGCCATCAAGGAAGAGGAATCGAAGGGCTTCAGGAAGAGGGATTCTACCGCTCATTGAAAGACCGTCCAGGGTTCACGCCGCTCCGGCAGATGCAGGATGAGCTGAATAAGCTGAATGCCGGATGCAGGCAAGGAAGCCGCGGACGCCGCAGAAAAAATGGGCGATGCTCAAGGTTGCCGCGGACAAGGAATCCGAAGCCCTCCGTCTGACCGTCTACGCGCGCTTCTAATGCTGCATCGCATGGCATCCGCACTCAAGCTGGAAGATGAGGAATTCAGAATTCAGAAAGACGCAGCCGAAAAACGGATAGCGGCCCTGGATTCGCACCGACAACGGATTATCAAAACAAGTTGAAGGCACTCCAAGATAAAGAAGCGGAGCTGGAGCGCGAGCACGCCAACAAAGTAGCCAAGATCCGCACGGACGCCGAGATTCAGACGGACAAGGCAATCGCGGACGCCTATCACGAAATTCTCGGGTGACATGGCAAAAGGTTTGACCGAGGTTATCACGCGGCAGGAATCGATGGGTAAGATGCTCCGTCAAGTGGGGGACCAAGCGGCTGCCGAGCCTGATTGAGAATTCCCTCAAGGCTATTATGGCGAACAAGGCGACAGCGAGCAGTGATGCAGGCAGGGCCGCCCGCGGTGCCTTTCTCGCTGGAGAGCACACCCTCCCTGGCGTGCCCGGCGTAATCCTCGGCGGGGCTATGGCCGCGGCTACGTTTGCCGCAATGATGGCATTTGAAACAGGCGGCATTGTCCCCGGCGTGGGTAAGGGTGACATTGTGCCCGCCAAGCTGGAGCCGGGCGAAGCGTCCTCAGTAACAAGGTCATGGATGGGCTGCGCTCCGTGGCCGCGGGTAATGGCTCGGGCGGCTGGGGAGTCTCATTACCACTACAACCCCACAATCCACATTCAGGCTTTAGACCGGGACGGCATGGACGAAGTTCTCACCAAGCACGCCGATACGGTGAAGAAGCATTTTATGAATCACGCCCGGAGGATAAATCAATAAGTCAATTACTTAAGGCATTAGCGGTCACTAATAGGGCTGACTATCTTAGGCTTGGGGGTTTGCAATGCTGAAAAAGATTTTCAAAACGTATGGCAGGCATCGGTCCGGCGAACTAACTACCGCTTTGCTCGCGCTGCCGCCCGCTGAGTTAGTGACGGGGATTGTGCAATTGTTTGCCGCGGGCGAGATTCGCTTTACCACAAAGCGGAAAGTCCAGACGGCGCGTAATCTGTGCTCCAAGTTCTATGAGTATCACAAAAAGAATCCCCGTGTGGCAGAGTGGTTCTCGAATGCGGCGCGGTCCCTGCAACAGGAGCAAAACCGCACGCACTACGCCATCGGCGCACTTACCGAGCGCATCCGGCATGACATCCGTATGGGAGTCATCAAGACGGATGGATTCCGGATCTTCGAATGACATTCGCGCCTGCTATGCCCGGCTTGTCCTGATGCGTGACCCCGTCCTTTGCGGACTATTCACACTGCGACCTTCCGCGGTAGACGACACGCTGGTAGTTGATTCGGTCCTGGAGCGAGTTGCCAAAAGCATCATGCGGAGCTGTGGCCTGTCCGAGCGACAGCCTCCGAAGTCTGTAGGACTGGACGGAATGGAGCCGGTTGGCGCTAGGCAAAGCCGGTTTTGCTGTCCGCCGCCCCTAAGTAAATGATGATGGCGGACAGTACACCGTTAACCCGTCCTCCATTACACCCTTTTGGTGTGTATGGAATGACAGGTTATCGGCAACATGATGGAGGACATCATGCGCGGCAGGAAATTCTACATTTACGGTCTGGTTGACCCACGCGACTACAAGGTCCGATATGTCGGTCGGACATCGCAACGCATGGACAAACGGCTCGCGCACCACATTTTCGCGGCCAAGAGCGGGAAAAAGACCCCCGTCTATGATTGGCTCCGCTCTTTATTGCCGGGGCAACCGCGGCTTGTGTGCCTGGAGATATGCGACAAGCTGGTTAAGGGCGCACCGGGCACACGGCTGGCGCAACAGTGCGGAGCCTGCGGAAGTCAAATGGATCGAGAGATTCCAGCGCGATTGTTTCAACGATCTTGGACAGGAGAAGCCCAAGAGTGATTCAAGAAAATTGGTCAATCACGGCGAATTAATCCCAAACGGTCTTAGCGTGTGCCCCGCCTATATATTCACTACACAGACACACACTTAGAGAGATTATGAGTGTAACCCTATCTAAGTCTATGAAGATAAAGGCGGTTAGGTTGCTCTCAAAGTAAATCTCACGGACGGCCATTCTCGCTAAGTCTCTGTAGATTGAGGACTTCTGCGACTTACTTTGAGATGGCCTTTGGGACAAACTATTTTAGCTTGGAAAAGAGCCATGAAAAGTGTCGTAGTCCCTATATAAGTAAACCTTATTATCCGACAAACAAGCCCTCCATTTGCGAGTTCTTTGCTCTCACCCCCTTCGGGTAGTGAGACTGACAGGGACAGCGGCAAAATTAGAAGACATGCAAAACGATAGCCTGACAGCGCGAAGTCACCGTCCAGGCATTGCTCGCTGTCAAATACAACCGCACCGTGATTGACCACGATCCCGAGATTGAGCGGCGCAGACAGATAGTCTGGCTTACTCCAAGATCGGACACCGCCACACCGGCCTGCAATCATCGTGATGCCGGATGGCCGCGTGTGGGATGGCTTCCGCAGACTGCAAGCCAGCGATGCTGAATGGTCAGGAAACGATAGTCGCAGAGGAGCAGACAGCATGACAAGAGTCCACGATCTTAGCGCGCCTAGACCGCGGGATCGCGCTGGTGGCGAGGCCCGAACGGGTCACACGCGGTTAGAGGAAGGTCGACAAAGGCCGGACGTGGGTAATCCTTTTAAAATCAGAGTGATAGGAGGAAATGACATCAGGTGACATCAGGTTGACATCAGATCTTACTATAGCCGAATCAATAAGTTAGGGGTGCTACGGCTCACCTGATGTCACTTTGTATGCTCTCGCGGGAGTGGTGGATTGTCTGTATGTTATTGATAATAATACTACTACTACTACGTCACTTTACGTATGACCCCTACGGGGTAAAAATGACATCAGGTGGGGCTGCCGCGAGTGAATCAAAGGAATTGTCATGCGGTTTGCAAGGTAAAAATGTTGCCGGGTGATGCCTTATAGGCCGCCGTAACCCTTTTTTCCACATACACAAACATAAATCTCAATTTGAGACACTCCCGTAAGCTGTTGAAAACACGGGCTTATATGGCAAATCTAACACAGTTAAAGTGAGGTATTTTGTCTGTGAAACACACCATTTACGCCTTAGTTGACCCCCACACAAGCCAAGTTCGCTATGTCGGGAGAACTGCAAGAAATCCAAGGGCGCGGCTGGCAGCGCATGTTTAACTCAGCCCGCCGCCGTGTGAAAAAGCCCCTCCACGCCTGGATTAGCTCGCTCCAGGACAAGCCCATACTTGTGATTCTCCAGGAAGTCGAATACGAGTTGGGCCACGGTAACTCACCGCAGGCCGCGGAGACGAAATGGATCAAACGTTTCCGCCGCACAGTTCTGAATGCAAACCTCCGAGATAACGCCGCAAGGATTTGGGACCGTCTGACTAACTCCGCGGAGAATGAGGGGTAGGAGCCATCCTACGGGGTGACTCGCTGTACGGGCTTCCTATTGAGTTCCAAGGCACTTTTAAACGAGGGAATACGGCGGGTCATCACAAGCAGCCCACGATACCGCCGTCATTAACAACTACCGATTGCTCTGTTCCATCACCACTGAGATGGTACATACTCCGAATCCAGGTAAGTCAGCGGGTCAGAAGTGAAACCCGCTCATGCACCGCCTGGAGATCCTCCACCATCAGGTTCGCATACCGGCGCGTCATTTCCAGCGTGGAGTGACCGAGCACCTTCTGTAAGTGAAACACGCTGCCGCCGCGCCGGAGATAGTTAATTGCAAACGTGTGCCGGAAGGCGTGGAGTGTTCGCGCCGGAGGATCAAAGCCCATCCGCTTGCAAAGCAGCTTCACGTCCCGCAAGGCGTTCCTACGCCCTACTTTTTGTCTCGGACCGATTAGCAAACAACAGGGCATCCAGCTTCCGCTTGAATTCCGTGATGTAGCGGAACAATGCCTTCCTCAGTTCAAAACTAAACGGGACCACGCGCTGCTTGCGGCCTTTGCCGTCCAGGGTTACCAGCATGTTCTCAAAGTCAATCTCCCGCACTCGCAGCCCGAGGGCTTCAGAGATTCGGCAGCCGGTGTCCAGCAGAAACAGCAGGATCAAATGCAACCGGCGCTGGTACTTCCCTTTGGGCTTCCACGCTACGAGCTGCCGGATCTGTTGCGCGGTGAAGGTGGGCAGGACAAGCTGAGGCACTTTCAACAGCGGAACCTTCGGGTGCTGGCATCCGCTCCCGCACTTGCTGTCCGGCCCGGCGTTGGTCCAGTGGGCATAGCAATTGATTGCCTGGATAGCTGAGTTGCACCCGCTCGCCCTTAGCCCCTTCTCACGCATACGGAGCACCACGTCCCGCAAGTCTGCTTGTGATGGGGACTCGCTCGGCAGCCATTTCAGACTGTTTCTATACCACGCGATTGTTGCCGGTGTGACGTTTGTCAGGAATTGACGCTCGCGGATGAACTGCTCAAACCGTGGCTCCATGCTTTCCTCCACCCATGTACTCAGATTTGGAGGAAAACCGCGTAAACATTGGCTTTCGGCTCAGCCTGGTAGAGCACCTGGTTCGGGACCAGGGGGTCGGAGGTTCAAATCCTCTCTCCCGACCAATCTTGATTTTCTATCCTCTGACATATCAGGTCGAAGCGTGGTGCTTTTGAACTGCTCTATCGGCAATCTCGTCTTCGGACCACCCCAACATCTTCCGCTCCCACAGGTCATGTGGGATGCTACCATCCAGTTTGTCCTGGTGCGCCTGATCCATTCGTCGTTGAGTCGCCAACAAGCGTTGCTTCCGGATATTTCGCTGCCGGCACCGGGCGTCGAGGATTTACAGAATTGATTATTGAGAAGTGGTGAACAGGCCGATCTCAAAGGTACGGGCGCCTGCAGGGCAGATTTGCCAGACCGTTTATGGCAGAGCAGCGAGAACAAATCACAGGAGGGGAATTGTGAGCGCCAGTGTTTATCGGGATCGGATTGGTGCAGTGCTCGGAAGAATTTGGGAAACCCAGATAGGGAACATTGAGAAGGCTTCCGCGGTGATGGCCGAGACAATCGCGAAGGGCGGACTGGTGCACATGTTCGGGAGCGGTCACTCGGTGCTGCCGGTGCAGGACATGTTTCCTCGATATGGCGCGTTTCCGGGTTTCCGGCCGCTGATGGACATGCGGTTGATGTGGACGAACGTGATTGGGAGTGGCGGCGCGAAGGGATTGCTGTGGCTGGAGCGGCGAGAGGGGTACGCACAGGTGCTTTTTGAGAACGAACCGATCCGCGGGGGTGACGTCATGCTGGTGTTCTCCCACGGAGGATTGAACGCAGCCGGGATTGAAGTATTAATGGAGGCCAATAAGCGCGGGCTGACAACCGTAGGCGTGACGTCGATGGACAATTACCGGAAACGAGAGGCGACGCATTCCTCGGGGAAGAAGCTGGCGGACGTGGCGGACATTGTGATCGACAACTGTACACCGGCCGAAGACGCGTTGGTGGGGATTGAGGGATGGAAAGCGCCCGTGGCGGCGGGCTCGACGGTGGCGTGCATTACGATTGCAATGTCGATCATCGCGCAAGTGGCGGCGAACCTGGCGGCCAAGGGGCAGACACCACCCGTATTTGTGTCACCCAACGTGCAAGGAATTCCCGCGGACAATACGAACCGGGTTTACGAGGAATATGAGCGACGATTGAAACGGTGAGGCTTGGCGAAAGGAGAGTGCGGATGATGTCTTCTACTACACGGCGCGACTTCTTGATAGCAAGTGGTGGCAGTGTGGCAGCCGTTTCAATGGGAGCGGACCTGTTAAACGCCGCACAGGTGCCCGGACAATCATCAAGTGAGACCGCTACCTGGCAAGATGCAAACTTTTCAAATGTAATGGCGATTGCCGCACATCCGGGCGACGTTTTTTTTGCCATGGGTGCTCCCGTGGCGGTCGCTACTCATTTCGGAGGGCAAGGATCCTTGCTAAGTCTCTCGCTGGGGGAAAAAGGTTCTCGCACCATTCCCGCCGAACAGTACGGATCATCTCAACGCGAAGCGGCGCAAAAAGCTGCGGAGTTGCTGGGTGCAAAAGCGCTGTTCCTTCACTATCCGGATGGAGAAATTCCGGTTAATGACGAGGGAAAGTTTGCGGTCTGTGATTTGATTCGACAATATAAGCCCACGACAATCGTTACCCACTGGAAAGGGAGCTGGCATAAGGATCACCAGGCCTGTTATGCCATCGTTGAAGACGCAGTGTTCTATGCCGGGCTTCCTGGTCTCGTTCGGAAAGAACCGGCCCACGAAGTAAGGAAGATACTGTTCGCCGACAACTGGGAAGATGCAACGGGGTTCGTCGCGGATACCTATGTGGATATAAGTTCTGTATTCGACCGATGGTTGAATGCCTGCAGCGTATTTCCGATGTGGCGTGGCGAAACCGGATTCCGTTATAACGATTACTATAGCAGTCTCGCTGTTGCGCGTGGCTGTTTGAGCAATTTCAGGCAGGCAGTCGCATTGATGTCGCCTGCGGCGCAACGTATCCAGCATATTTCGCATGCCGTAGTGAGGTAGCGACGCTCCTCTGATACTTTGCACTTCGGTGGCTTTCGTTCCTGAAATGCAACATGCCGCGATTTTGCTTTGTCGTGGGATCTCGTCGGGAGGACTTACTTTTGCTGATGCCATGATCCCGAAGCCTTCGTTTTTTATCCGTACCAACTGACTAAGCTGCGATTGGAAAGGTGAAGCGTGGCGAAGACGAGTCGGCGGAAGGTTCTGTTCGGCGGGGCGGCAACGGGGATCTTCGTCTTTGGCATAGTGATGGCGGTGCTGGGGACCCTGTTCGGGTTGCCGGAAATGCGTCAGCGATTGCAGATCGACCTGTCGCAGCAGGGGAATGTGTTCCTTTTGCTTTATGTGGGAATTCTGCTGGCGACGCTGGTTGCCGGGCCGGTGATTGATTCGATTGGGAACAAGGTCATTCTGGTGTTGTCGGCGGCTCTGGTGGCGTCGGGTATGGCGGGGTTCGCTTACGCCCATTCGTTTGGCGGCGCCGCAATACCAGCAGTGCTGCTGGGATTAGGCGGAGGAGGGCTGAACACTTCGACGAACGCGCTGGTGTCCGATTTGTATGGCGAGGATCGGGGACCGATGTTGAATGTGCTGGGAATTTTCTATGGGATTGGCGCACTAGGTATTCCGCTGCTGGCGGCCGTAATCGCTGGACACTTCCCGATTGCACGGCAACTGCTGATCTGCGCGGGGTTGGCGGCAGGCTGTGCGCTGCTGTTTTTGGGGATGCAATTTCCGGAGGCGAGCGGGGAGCGAAGTTTTTCGTGGGGCGAGGCGTTACAGGTCGCGCGCCTCCCCGGAGTGTTGGTGCTGGGCTTCTTATTGTTCTGCGAGTCGGGGAACGAAGCCAGCATTGGCGGATGGTCCTCGACGTATGTTGCGGAAACCGGGCTGGGAGCGAGGACCGCAACCTTGATCCTGGCGGGATATTGGGCGGCATTGATGGTGGGAAGGCTGTTGGTGGCGCGCATGCTGAAGTTCGTGGGGAACCGGCAACTGGTGCTGGGGAGCGGACTGGGCGCGCTGGTGGGAGCGGCAATCTTGATGACGAGCCGGTTGGAAGGGATGTTGGTGGCGGGAGTGCTGTTGTTGGGCTTCTCATACGCCGGGGTGTTTCCGACGGTACTGGCGATTGCCGGAGACGCCTACAGGAAGACGACGGGGACGGTGTTTGGATTGTTGTTTGCAATTGCGCTCGTGGGCGGAATGTCCTTTCCTTGGGCGGTGGGACAAATTTCGCAACGACTGGGAGTCCGCTACGGGATGCTTGTGCCGCTCGCGGGAGCGGCCGGGATTTGCGTTTTGGCGGGAAGGATTTTGTGGGCTGCGAAGCGGGGAGATGGTCAGTAAGAAAGCGAAAAATCGAGTGGCGGCGAACTGCGTATTGGCGGTGGACTTGGGTGGAACGAAACTGGCGGCGGCGCTGGTAACCCCCGATGGAAGAGTGTTGACGCGGAAGAGTGTACAAGTGGATGGGAGTTCCGCTCTGGCTCCAGTGAAGCAGATCGTGGAATTAGCGCGGGAATTGGCGGGTGGGAAGAGTTTACGAGGAAGAGTCGCGGCATTGGGAGCAGCGGTACCGGGACTTGTGCGGCGGGATGGAAGCGTTTGGGCGCCGAATTTGCCGGGATGGAAGAAAATGGCGTTGGCGCGGCGACTGAAGAGCGCGCTGCGAGTAACAGTGGTGGTAGAAAGCGACCGGAACGCGGCTGTGCTGGGGGAAGCGTGGCGTGGGGCCGCACGCGGGAGGAAGGACGCGATCGTACTGATCCTTGGAACTGGGATTGGCGCGGGGATTTTGAGCGGGGGGAGATTGGTGCGGGGCGCGCATGAGTTGTCGGGGTGCGCCGGGTGGATGGTGGTCACGGACGAACCTGCGCCGAAAGGGCAACGCCTGGGCCAGTTGGAATCGCTGGCGGCCGGTCCGGCGATTGCGCGCGCAGCGCAAAAGGAGTTGGCGCGAGGCAAGCGCGGCTTGTTGAAGGAAATTCGGGCGCACACGATCGACGCGTACAAAGTGGCGGATGTAGCCCGACAAGGCGATATGCTGGGGATACAGTTGTATCTAAAGGCGGGGAGGCTGCTCGGATATGGCGTAGCAAACCTGGTGAGCTTGTTTGATCCGGAAATAGTAGTCATTGGTGGAGGATTGGCGGGTGCGAGCGATTTGTTTCTGGACGCACTGCTGAAGGCAATGAAGGAACGAGCGCAGCCGATTGCAGTGAAAAAAGTGAAAGTCGTGGTTAGCCGGTTGGGTGGCGAAGCAAATCTGTTGGGAATGGCCTGGGTCGCGCTCGGAAGAGGTTATCGGAAGCTAGGAAACGGTGAGCCGTGAACCGTTTGAACGTGGCATACATGACTGTCGCACCATGACTGTCGCACCATGATTTTTGCACCGTGAAGAAGGTCGACCATCCACATCCTTATCATGATCATGGTCGCGGCACATCCTTCAGCGCTGGCTTGATCTCATAGGCTTTGTTGAATTCTGCGCGCGACTCTGCTTCATTTCCTTCCTGTTGTAGCGCCAACGCCAGATTGTAGTGCGCTTCCGCATAGCCCGGCTTAAGACGCACCGCATCATCAAACTCCTTCTGCGCCGCCGGAACGTTGCCAGCCTGCAACAGCACTAATCCGAGATTGTTGTGACCCTCCGCGAAGTTCGGATCGCGGCGCACGAGCTCACGGAATACATTTGCAGCGCGGTAGTGTCATTTTTCTGGCTGAGCGCCAATCCCAGTTGAACCCGCGCATCGGTGTACTTCGGATTGAGACTGATGGCTTCTTTCAGTTCGCTGATGCCTTCGTCCAGACTTGCCCGATTGCGCCAGGGCCAAACCAAGATTATAGTGCGCCTCCGCCAGATCGGGATCGGACATGGTTGCCTGCCGGAATTCCTCGAGCGCGTGCGAGTGATCGTTCTGGCGCCAGTACAGCAGGCCGAGGCTCGAGTGGGCCTGTGCGTAGTCCGGCTTCAGCTCCAGTGCTTTCTCGAACGCTGCCAGAGCCTGCTCGGCGTCGTTCCTTGCGCTCCCACGTGAGGCCCAGGTAGTAGTAGCCGGTCGGCAGTTCGGGGCCTTTCTCAATGGCCTTTTGAAAGAAAGCAAGAGCGTCGTCGAGTTTTTGGTCCTCCAGTGCGCCTACGCCCTGAAGGGTCAGCAATTTCGCCTCCGCCAGGCGCGCACGGAACCGCCGTAGCCCGCTGATCTCGTTCAGTTCCTTTTGTCGCGTCTTCCGTCTTGCCCTGGGCACGCAAGGCAATACCGAGGTTGTAATGCGCATCTTCGAAGTCAGGTTTCAGCTCGATAGCGCGCTGGAAGGCCGCGATGGCGCCTGCCAAGTCGCCGCCAGCTTTCAGTTCCTTTCCAAGATTGAATTGTGCTCGAGGATCACTAGGATCGAGCGGCCACCGCTTTGCGGAATTCCGCTAGAGCGCCAGCGTGATCGCCTTGGCGGCGCAAGGTCACACCCAGCAGCATGTGTGCCGTCGTAAGCTGCGGATTCAACTGGAGGGCGCGGCGAAACGCGGCCGCGGCACCGGGAAGATTGCCGAGCTGTCCTTCGGTCAGCCCCAGCTCAGTGTAAAGCTCGGCTGAGGGCTTCGATGCGATCGCTCGCTGAAGTTCAGTCTTGGCGGACGAAGGATCGCTCTGCTCCAGATAAATGCGGGCCAGCAGCCGATGCGCCGCGGCGTTCGCAGGAGCGAGCCCTATGGCAGTATGCAGTTCCTTTACGGCGGCAGATTGGTCGTGCAGATCGTACCAGGCGGCGCCCAATCCGTATTGGGCATCGGCCCATTTCGGTTTGAGGCGCAGCGCAGCCTCGAACTCGTCAACCGCCTGCCGGGCCTCGCCTTTGTATTTAAGAGCAAGGGCCAAGTTGTAGTGGGTGAGGGCATCGTTCGGCTCAAGCTCCAGCGCCTTGCGATAGTTCGCGATGGCCTGGTCCCAGGATTTTTGGCGGGCAAACTCGGTGGCGTCGCGGCGGTAGGTCTCCGCCGTTTGCGCAAAGCACGATGCCGCCGAGCATGAGCAGCAGAACAGGGACGGCCCTTCATGATACAGCCTAGCATGTTGGGTCTGGCGAGAGGGGTAACTGCCGTTTGCGGACGGTGCCTCACCCAAAGCTTGCGGGCGAGGCGTTTCAGCCCCGCCCGCATGGTCAACTTTCCCGTATCACCAGACGAACTTCGCACTGACCTGCCCGATGCGCGGATCGCGGGCATTCGTGACATTTCCGAAGCTGGCGCTGCTGATGTCCCCGCTCGGATTCATGAATTGCGCGTGGTTGAAAATATTGAAGAATTCACCGCGAATCTCGAAAGACATGGCTTCCCTGACTGGAACGATCTTCGTTATTCCGAAATCGGTGTTGTTGAAGCCCGGGCCGTGGAAGAATCGCCGGTTCGCCGTCCCGAAACTTCCGCAATCAGGACCGGTCAAAACCCCCGCCGGGGTTAGAGCGCACTGAGTTGCGGTAAATGCGCTCTGGTCTGAAATATGTGAATGTACCTGGAGTAGCGCGGGGATTATATTTGTGAACCGGACCCACGAGATTGGGCATATCGGTGGACGGGCTGCCGACCAGCGAGGCATCTCCCGGGCAGTTCCCCGAGGGACACAACGGCCCCTGATTCACGGGATTCGCTTCTCCCATCTGAACCGGGAACCCGCCAGCGAATCGGGTGATGCCCTGCAGTTGCCATCCTTTCGTCAGCCTTGGCAAGCCGTGGAACATCCGATTGAACGGCATCTCCCAAATATAGCTGACCACGAAGTTCTGGTGCACGTCGGTCGACGACAAGCCACGGCTAAGCTTGGCATTTGAGAAGTTGATCAGTTCGCCGAAAGCCGAGGAATCATCGATGGCTTTCGCGAGCGTATAAGCAGCGAGAAAGTTTACATCACCCGCTTTACGCTCGACCGTCACCTGTCCGGAGTGGTAGATCGAATTCGCCACCAGCTTGGTGAAGGTGTTGCCAAAACCAAAACAGAGAGCTCCGCGCCTCGGGACAGTAATTCGGATTCAAAAGAGTATCCCTGGTGCCGTAGACCGTATTTGCGCCGAGGGTATACGTGTCCTGCTGAAGCGTTCGGCTCCGCATCCGACTGCAGCCTGTGACGCACCGCTCAGTGACGCATCGTATACCCTTGCGCCGTGAGCTGCATACATAACGCGGCATCGCCGGGGTTGGCCTCGGTCTGCGCGATGAGCCGATGACCCGCCGTGCCGACATAAGACATGTCAATACGGTGGATCTGCTCAGCTCACGCTGGATCGAGAAATTGAAGTGCTCGGCGTACGGGAGCTTATTATGAATGTCGTATCCGGGGAAATAGGACATCGGCTCGTAAACCGCGAAACTGAGCGTCTTATTTGCCGGGCTCCCCGGAGTCGGGACGGTGAACGGGAAGCGCTGTCCCTCGCCGTCGGTGCCTCCGTCCAGCCGATTTCGGAAAGGCTCGGAGAAGTCAACGGAACCCGGACTGGTCCAGTACAAGCCAAACGGAGCGTCGGCCACTTCATAGAAGAGATTCAGGTCCTCGACCGACGTGTAGTACATGCCATACGAGGCGCGGATGCTGGTCTTTCCCGGCCCGCCAAAGACCTTGCCCAACACCCCGTCGCTAAAACTCGGAGAGTAAGCAAGGCCGATGCGCGGTCCGAAGTTGTTGTATCTGGTCGGGGCCAGGGTCTTGGGAATGCCTGGATCGCCCGGATATACCAGACCCTGGGGAGAAAGCGGAAAGACCGTTGACTGCTCTCCTTTAACCCAAGTCTGGATCTTGCCCTGAGTGTCATACCAGGGCATGCTCACTTCCCAGCGCAGACCGAGGTTCAGCGTCAGGTTGGGGGTTGCCTTCCATGGTCTTGCACATACGCACCGCCATAGCGCGTGCGCGAATCCAAGAGTTGTAACGCTGCCTGAGTGTACCCACCTCCGGCGCCCGTGGCGCTCCGAGAAGGTAGTCGGCGAAATCGACGCCGGTCACCGTGCCATCGAAGACAAAAGCCCCGTCCTGGCTGGCTAGGTTGCGTTCGTTGACCTGCAGATAGCGGAATTCTCCCCCGAACTTCAGCGTATGTCTGCCCACCACCTTGGAAAACCCGTCCGACACCGTGTAGGTGTTGTTCGGGCTGGAACGTGATCAGAGAAGGGGCGCCGATGGTGAAGTTGTTGAAATAGAGCTGGGGCACATACTCCGGATATCCGGGAGACGCATCGGGAATAATGCCAAGGGTACCCGACACCGGTCACGAAACCGAGAGAGGAAAGCGGCGCTTTGCCACCCATCGGGTTGTCCAGATGGGTCGAGGTGCGGAAGAAGGTGACCCGCGCCTCGTTCACAGCGCTAGGTCCGATGACCTTGGTGTTACTGATGACGAACTCCTGGGCGCGGGTTGGCGTCTGCGCGGGGAAGCCTGGCACGCTTGCGCCGCCGCTGGGCAAGTTGCTGAAAACCGTCGAGTCGTCGAAGTGGTAGTAGAACGACCAGTTGCCCGTCTTGCGATTGTTAAAATCGACCCGCTCCCCAATCTTATTGTCGGTAATCTGTATCTTTGTGGCTGTTGTCTGGAATACGTACCTGCGACGGGATCGATGTTGGGCATTGGAATGTACGGGAGAATCCCAATCGCCGCTGGCGACCACGCAGCTTTCGGGAATTACGCCGCCAGGAAAGACGCATTGCGACGTCGAGGCTACAGCCTGCAAAACTGTATTGCTCGCCGGCTGTGACCGTGTAGCCCAATCTGTTTGAAAGCGTCGTGGGCCAGTCGAGGCAGGGCGCGGCAGACGCGGGACAACTGCTGGCGCCGGGAAGGGTACCGGTATCGACTGTGCCGGTCAAGATTGAAGGATCAAAATTGCCCTGAAACTCGGCAGCCGGTGGCAGGTTAACGATGCCGGTTTCGGCGCCTGCCACTCGTCTGGTTCCCTGATAATCCGTGAACCAGAACAGCTTGTCCTTCCAGAATGGGCCTCCGGCGGTGAACCCGAACTGATTTTGTCGCAGCTCGGATTTGATGGGTGTGAAGAAGTTCGCGGCATCCAGCGCGTCGTTGCGCAGGAACTCGAAGACATCACCGTGGAAGCCATTCGTGCCCGACTTGGTGATGGCGTTCATCACCGCGCCACTGAATTTTCCGTATTCCGCGTCGAAGCTGTTGGTGATAAGGCGAAACTCCTCGACGGAATCAAGATTCGGAACCAGCCCCGCGCCCAGGTTGCGCCCTTCGCTGACGTCGCCCCCGTTCACCAGAAACGCGTTGGCGGTCTCGCGCTGACCATTCACTGAGATATTGCCAGCGTTTGTGATGTAGCCTGAAACCGGCCGGTCGCCACCGATTGTCCCAGCCGTCGTGGGCGCCACACCGGCCTGCAAGCCCAAGCAGATCCAGATAGCTGCGGCCATTCAGCGGCAGGGCGAGCATCTTCTTCGAATCGATGACGTCGCCCAATTGCGTGCTCTCGGTTTCCACGTGGACCATGTCGGCGCGAACATGCTGATCGCTTCCGTACCGTGCCAACCTGCAGCGTAATATCGATGCGCAGTTGATCGTTCACCTGAACCGTGATGTCGGTCGCCGTGTAGGGCCGGAAACCAGCAGAGCGTTGCAGTGATCTTGTAGTTCCCTGCCGACAAGGCGAGGAAGTGGTACGAGCCGTCCGCTAGCCGAAGTGGTTACCTGGCTAAAGTTGGTTTGCACGTTCGTGATCTGATCTTAGCGCCAGCTACGACCGCTTGTGCACGATCATGGACCACGCCCGTGATCGAACCAGTCACATCCGCGCGCGCCACGATCGAGGCAAAGGAGCAGTATTGAAACGATTAAATACGACAGCGACAGCCCCAACCACCGATTTTCGTTCATAGGAGACCCCACCCCCATAGTGCGAGTACCATGCCACAAGGAATTCGGAGTATTCAAGCCGGAATGTGAGACGGCTCATCTATTTTCATAGGATGAAAGACGCGCCTGCGAGCAGAGGTGGCCGCAATTGGCGTCGCGACGGAATTTGAGAAATCCATGCATGGACGATTTGGCCGTCAGGATAGCCGGCACCCGGATCACGCACTAAAGGCTTTCACCGGCAGAAAAAGTTACCGGCAGTGGCGAAACCCAAGTCGTGTCTGCCACAAGAGTTCTAAAATCGTTCGCTAGCAGCACTGAGCTTATGATGCCTTTGGTTCGTCCACCCGGTCCCAGGAATCGCGGGATCATCGGAAACTTCCCGTTGGCAAGCAGAGACCCGCTCGGACTGTATACGCAGTGGGCGCGTCAATATGGCGACATCTTCTACTACCGGGCCTTTAACCGCCACATTTATTTCCTGAACCGCCCTGATCTTATCGAACAGGTTCTGGTCAATGACTACCGAAGTTTCATCAAGGGTGAGGCTCTCCAAGTCAACCGCCGGATCTTTGGCAATGGACTGTTAACCAACGAAGGAGATTCGTGGTTGCGGCAGCGACACCTTATCCAACCGGCCTTTCACCGTGACAGAATCGCGTCCTACGGCAACATCATGGTGGCCTACACGGAGCGGATGATGGCGGCCTGGCAGGATGGCGAAGTGCGGGACATCCATCAGGACATGATGCGTCTCGCGCTGGAAATTGTGGCCAAGGTTCTCTTCGGTGTCGAGGTCATTGCCGAGCGAGACCGAGTTGCAGAAGCGCTGAACACGGTGATGGAGCTGGGCTCGGGGGGACGTATGCTCCTGCCTCCAATTCTTCGCCTTTTGCCGACGCCCGACAACATGCGTTACCGGCGCGCAGTCCGCCAACTGGATGACATTGTGTACGGCCTTATTCGCCAGCGGCGGACGAGTGGACAGATTGCCGACGACCTGCTCTCTGTATTGCTGCAGGCTCAAGATGAAGGCGGTGGGATGACGGACCAGCAGTTGCGCGATGAAGTGATGACCCTGCTTTTGGCCGGCCACGAGACCACTGCGGTCTCGTTATCGTGGATCTGGTATCTGTTGGCGCAGTATCCAGAGGTGGAGAAAAAGCTGTGGTCAGAGCTTCACCGAGTACTGAACGGCAAGAGCCCAGGAACGCAAGATCTGTCGAAACTACCGTACACAGAGCGAGTGGTGAAAGAGGCCATGCGTCTTTACCCCCCAGCCTGGGCGGTTGTTCGAAACGCTTTGAAAGACTGTGAGATTGGCGGCTATCGAGTGCCCGCCGGAGCAACTGTGGTAGTGAGCCAATGGGTGATGCACCGCGACCCTCGATATTATGAACAGCCCGAGAGGTTCAATCCAGACCGCTGGTTGGATGAGCGAGCCAAAGCTGCCCCCAAGTTTGCTTACTTTCCTTTTGGCGGGGGACCGCGCACTTGTATCGGCGCCTCCTTTGCCGCGATGGAAGCTGCTTTAGTGTTAGCGGCGATCGCGCAGAGGTTTCAGATCCGGATTGCGCAAGGTCACCCGGTCGAGCTGTTACCCACCATTACACTCCGGCCCAGGCACGGCATTCAGGCGGTACTCACCCGGCGCGCGGTTGAGAATTCAGTTGCCCAGCTTGGTTAGTTGTCCGGTCCGCGGAACGTCAGAACCCCAGAAAGCAAACGAGTTGGACAAAGCAAATTCCACTTGGGCCGTTTCCCGCAACAGGAAGCTACCGTGCGGTCCGATCTGCACCGGACCGGACGTCTTGAGGTAGGGGAAAATGGCGATAGAGAAGTTTTAGAGATCAAGCATGATCCATGTTGGGGCATGGTCACTCGCGTTTTCCTGCCCACGCGCCCATCGGTCAACACCGCCGTCCACGAGCCGGGCCGACAAATTCGGCGTTAGCAGAAAATGATCGAGTCGCATGCCTTTGTCCTTCTGCCACCGTTCAAATTTGTAATCCCAGAATGTCCACAGCGGCCCGTCCGGATGTAGCTTGCGCATGGCGTCGGTCCAGCCTTGAGCCAGCAAACGCGCAAATGCCTGTCGGCTTTCGGGTTGGATCAACGCGTTGTTATCCAACGATCGAGTCGGATAGATATCCTGCGGCGTTGGCACGACATTGTAGTCACCGGCCAGCACCACGGGTGCGCCGCTCGCCATGAGTTCGGCGGCGTGGGCAATGAGGCGCTCAAACCATGCCAGCTTGTAATTGAATTTCGGTCCAGGCTGCGGATTCCCATTGGGGAGGTAGATGGAAGTGATCAGGACTCCCTGAACCGCCGCTTCAATGTAGCGAGCTTGATGATCTTCATGATTACGATCTTCAGGATTTCCCGGCAAGCTTGTGCAGGTCAGCACGGGAACGTGGTTTCGCGCGAGAATGGCTACGCCGTTCCAGGAGCGCTCCCCTTGCCAGACTGCTTCGTACCCGAGAGTTCGAATGGCATTCACAGGAAAAGCTTCCTGCTCTGCCTTGAGCTCTTGGAGACTCACTACGTCCGGTTCAGCTTTCGCTAACCAAGCCAGGAGGTTGTCGTGACCTGCCCCCCATCTTTAGTCCAGGGATAATGAGACTTTCTCCGATTTCTGTTCGCCCCGCGTGCCTGTGTCGGAAGCGGGGATGGGGGTGTGGGGCAAGGGGTCGGCGTTTGAGACCCCTTTCCCCACTCCAGCTGTATAGAAGCTCACTGCTGACTGCGCTGCGAACTCCATTGGGGTACGGTACTGCAAACTGCTGTGCGGGCGCTCTTCGTTGTAGTCTTGCTTCCACCGTGCAATCTTCTCCCGCGCGTCGGCCAGATCACTGAACCAGTTCTCGTTCAGGCACTCATCGCGGAAGCGCCCGTTGAAACTCTCCACGTAGCCGTTCTCCATCGGTCGTCCGGGTTGGATCGTGTGCCACTGCAGACCTTGCTCGTAGGCCCATTGATCGACCGCTCGGCTCACGAACTCGGGTCCGTTGTCGCTGCGGATCTGCCGCGGCAGTCCGCGTCTCTGCTTCAACTCTTCCAGTACACGCACCACGCGCATTCCACCCAGCGAGGTGTCGACCTCGATCGCCAGGCACTCCCGCGTGTAGTCATCCACGATGTTCAAGGTACGAAACCTCCGCCCCGAGCTGAGCGCATCCGTCATGAAGTCTACCGACCACACCTGGTTGGCTGCCACTGCCTCCGGCAACGGCTGGCGCACCGTGCTGCGCTTCCGTCCACGCTTTCGCCGCAGTGCCAGCTTTTCTTCTACGTACAGCCGGTACACGCGCTTATGGTTTACCTGCCAGCCTTCGCGCTGCAGCAGGATCTGCAGACGACGGTAGCCGAACCGGCGCCGAGCTTCGGCCAGCTCGCGCAGCCGCACCCGCAGTCGCTGATCCTCACCCCTCCGCCTTCGATACCGACACGTCGCACGATAGAGATCCATCAGCCCGCAGGCGCGTCGCTGGCTCAGCTCTACTTCTACTTGCATCACCAGCACTGCCTCTCGCCGCATCTCCGGGCTCACCACTTTTTTGCGACCACCGCCTTCAAAGCCCGGATGTCCACCGCCTGTTCGGCCACGATATGCTTCAGCTGCCGGTTTTCCTCCTCCAGCTGCCGCAGCCGCTTCGCCTCGCTCAGTTCCAACCCACCGAACTTACTCTTCCAACGATAAAAACACGCCCGCGTGATCCCGTGCCGCCGGCACAGTTCTCCGGTTTCCACCCCGGCCTCTGACTCCTTCACCACGGCGATGATCTGTTCTTCGCTGAATCGACTCTTTCGCACGACTCCTCCTCTGACCCTGGGCGGGTCATCCTAAATGGAGAAGTCACATTTTCGATGGACTAATTTCTGGGGGCAGGTCACAAGCCCATATCTTATTGCCGCTTCAAGCGTATCGATGTTTATATCCTTTAGAGCTTTAAACCGGATGCAGTATCCGGTCACGCTCGCCCTGCCTAGTTTTTTTCCATACGTTTTGGCTAGGTACTTCTTATCTTTGAGACCAAGAATATAGACAGAGATTCCGGTTTTGTTTCCGCTCACACCAATTTGAAAAAATTCTCTACTCTTTCCATTGGCGTATTTTATTGTGTGAAATCCATATCCAATCGTAGGGTTGGTAACAGTATGATTCTTGCTGTCTTTACCATCTAAGAACCATAATTTGCATTCTGGTGACACTTGAAGTGTGAGCCGATGCAACTCTCGCATGTCACTGCGTTTTGACTCCGGCTGGCTGGTAATATACTTCTCGATTTGTTCTTGTACGTTCATATGTTCTGCCCCAGCTTTCGCGCACGAGATTATACGCCGTTTAATCCTTCTCCTCGTTGTTGAGGGCGCGCGGCCCTGAGCGCGGAAAAACAACCACCGTTGCCAATTGGTGCACCTACTGGATTCGCGCTACAAGGACGAAGACTACGAGATGCGAAAAGGCTTTACGAGAAAACCACAAGCGGACGAGCCCGCGACGCCAGTCAAGAACTACATCACGCCGAGCGGGCTGGAGCGCCTCAAAGACGAGCACCGGTTTCTGCTCACCAGGGAGCGCCCGGCCGTGACGGAGGTGGTGGCGTGGGCTGCCAGCAACGGCGATCGCAGTGAAAACGCCGACTATCAGTACGGCAAGCGGCGGCTGCGGCAGATCGATGGGCGGATTCGCTTTCTCACGAAGCGAATCGAAGCCGCGGAAGTGGTGGACCCGGAAGCTCCGAGAGCGGGGCAGGCGGAAAAGCCGAGGGCATTCTTCGGAGCGACCGTGCGCTATGCCAATGCCGCGGGAGTGGAGCGAGTGGTGAGCATCGTGGGCACAGACGAAATCGATCTCAACCGCAACCACATCAGTTGGGTGTCACCTCTGGGGCGCGCGTTGATGAAGTCGGCCGCGGGTGACAGCGTAGTTCTTCAATTGCCGGGCGGTACAGAATGCCTGACCGTGCTGGAAGTGCGTTACGAGCGCATTTCTGTGGAACCGTTCCGTGAACCACCTGGATCCGAGGCCTCGGCAAAGAGACTCCCTCGCCGGCGCTAATCCACCTGACGAAAAAGAGACGAAACGGCACAGGTGGTCGTGAAAGAGCGACGACCGTAATAGCGCGCTGTCGGCTTTTGCAAGCGTGCCAGGACGTGACCATTGCGCTTTGCCGACGGAATACGATCCTAGTGATTCTGTGATGCCTGCGTCGGTCTCAGGGCTGCGGCTCCGAAATTCACGCTGAATCGCTTGCACCATATGGATACTGCGCGGTATTTAGCCAGGTCCAAGTCACCAGCAAGCGTGTAGTTTTGGTCGCCGACATTGCCCTTGATGACTCCCAGGTCGATGAAGCCAGCCTGTTGCACGGTCGCTGCGTCCTTTGCGTCGTCGGCAGCAACCATGTAGACGTGCACATCAGGGCCGTTTGATGTGCTGAAACCCGTGAAGCGTAGAACACGACTGCCATCTCCCATCCGGTAGATGGTTGCCGTGCCTGCCGTTGGGTGCAAAATGCTGTAGAACTGTCCGGAGGCAAGAGGCTGCGGCGACGAGCTCCCTTGCGCGGCTGGCATGGCTTCATCGACACGCCGATTGACCACAAGCCGTTCGGGCCGGAATGCATACCAAGCGAGAAAAGCCGCGGCCGCGACGATAGGAATCACAAGTTTCCACTTTTTCATTTCCGCATCTCCTTTATTTCTTTAGCTTTTTCTCGATGCTGAATCCTAGTTTGCCGAGCACCTTTACGGCGCCAGTCTTCCCACCCTCGAAGTCACCCGAGCCAAGCTGTTGCCCCGTGGCGAACTCATAAGCAGCGCCCAGGACTGCCTTCGGCGGGTAACGGCGTTTATCCCAGACCAACTCATAGGTCGTCGTAGGGGCGAAACCGTGCTCAGCGAAGAACTGCTCAGAGCCCAGCCGGTCGTACTCGTTTATCGCACGCAACACGTCATGACGGGTCACGCGATCCCATGCCACCATGTGTTTCTCCTCTCCTTTCGCGATGCCGGCCTCAAGCGGAAAGGAACCGCTTGACGAGAACAGCGGTGTCGTCAGGATTCTCTTCCGGAAAGAAGTGGCCGCCCTTCATCGCCTGTCCGTACGCGCGCGGTGCCCATTGCCGCCAAATGCCCAGCGGACCTCCGTCTTTCGCATAGAAAGTGTCGAGGGGACCACCTTCCGCCCATAGATGCAGCATCGGGCATTCGATCTTCTTCGACGCTTCTTTATCCGCGCGATCGTGTTCGACATCAATCGTCGCTGCCGCTCGATACTCCTCGCAGATTCCATGAACACGAGCTGGATCGCGAAAAGTTGAAACGTATTCTTCGAGAATCTCTGGGCCGAACGAACCTTGCGCCGAAGGGATTATGGAAGACGGCATCGGGCGCACCGCGCAGATAACTCTCCGGGAGCGGTTCCTTCTGTGACAGCAAAATCCAAGGCCAGTAGGTCTGAGCGAAGCGCGCATCGGACCGGCTCCATGCTTCGAAAATGGGAATCACGTCGAATACAGCGAGTCGCTCCACGCTCTTCGGATGATCCAAGGCCATGCGGTAGCTGACGCGTCCTCCCCGATCGTGGCCGATCAGCGTGAAAGTGGGAAAGCCGAGGTTGTCCATCACCTCAACCAGTTCCTTTGCCATTGCGCGCTTGGAATAAGGAAAATGATCGTCTGTAGATACAGGTATCCCGCTTCGACCGTAGGCTCGCAAATCTACGCAGATCACGGTGTGAGTTTCCGCAAGCTTGGGCGCGAGGAATCGCCACATCAGGCTCGTGCGCGGGAAACCGTGGACCATCAGAATCGCCGGCCCATCTCCGTAGCGGCGCGCAAAAATCGTGTTTCCTGAAACCTCCACTTGAGAGGTCTTAAAAGAATCTCGTCCTGCTGGGTTTTCTCCAGTTTCTGCCGGGGCGGCGAAAGAATTCTCGATCATTGCACCGAAAGATGCGGCCGTCAGGCCGCCAAGAAACGTACGACGCTCCATGGCTTGTTCCCCTTCCTCGGCCCTAAATGCTCTCTCTCTCAAGCAGATTTGTTTGGAGCAACAGGTTCGCTATTCGCTTGCATCGACTTGACGAGATCGGCGGCCGACGCTCCCTCAAGCGCCAGACCATAGCCAACTTCCCGCACGATGCGCTCTTTTAACGGATGAATGAAGTGCACGCGTGTGTTGCGGCGGGTCACTTCGGGAGCCTTTAAGTAAAGCTCGGCCAGCTCCCGTGCACGGCTCAGCGCCTTGCCGTTGGGGACAACTTCAGAGACGACTCCCCATTCGTGCGCGATGCGCGAAGTGAGCGGCTGCGGGTTGAGCAGGAATGCTTCCGCCCGCCCTGCACCTGCGCGATAACTCCAGGCGGTAAAGATTCCGTCGCCGGGCACAATGCCGCCTGCAAAGTGGGGTGCATCGTGGAAGGTTGCCCCCTCCGCCGCCACAATCACACTAGCGAGTAGTGCATATTCTGAATGCACATGCGCGCGGCCCTCGATGGCGGCGATCACTGGCACGCGTATATTGGCTATGTTTTCGAGGATCTGAACGCCCTCGTCGTGGACCTGGCTCCAAACACCGGGATCAGCAACGTTACCGAAAGATGAAAAATCGATAGCTGGTATGAAATCCCCTCCTGCGCCGGTAAGGATCACAACTGTGTTGGCTCGGTCTTGTGCGATACGATAAAAGGCATCGACGAACTCGGTATGGTCTGGTGCTGTGAATGTGAACGCTCCACCGTTGGTGTGAAATTCCGCGATGAGCACACCGCTGGCATCTCGCGTCAGTTTCAGGCTGTGGTAAGCAGCGAAGTAGTCATTTTGAAACTTTGGCATAGGATATTCCTTCCCTCTCTCTTTGTTCGGCTTGAAGGGTTCGCCTAACGTAGACATTCCCTCCAACGACGAAGCTTCAGCTTGACGGCATCATCGACGAGAAAGCTACGCGGCCCAATTGCTTGCTCTCCGTCCATGGCTCTAAACACCCTTGATCTCGCCGCCGTCCATCCGAACAGAAGAGCCCGTCATCCACTTTGCAACCGGGGATACCAGGTAAGCCATTAGATCGGCAACCTCCTCCGGCTTTCCGAAACGAGCGATGCCAGCCTGCTCGGGAAATTTTTTGATTGCTTCTTCGACTGTGAGATTGTGCGCAGGCGCCCATTTTTCGAAGAAGGATTGCCGGCGTCCTGTCATCACCGCTCCAGGCGATACGCTGTTGACCTGAACTCCGTCCTTGATTCCTTGCTCTGCGAATGCCTTGGCGAGTGCGTTAATGGCTGCATTGATCGCAGCGACTGCGGCATATCCGGGCTTGGGGGCGAATGCGGCGTTTCCGGACATGAACACGACCGATCCATTCGAGGCCTTCAATGCGTCCCAAGCCTCTATGGTCAAGCGCCGTGCGCCGTGGAACTTAAGTGCCATGCCGTCGTCCCACTGCGCGTCGGTCATCTGGAACAAATCGATTTGCGGCACAGCGCCCGCAATGTTGAGCAGCGCATCGATTCTGCCAAAGCGTTCGAGAGTTCCTTCGATGATGCTCCTAGCTGCTTGTGGTTGACGCAGGTCGAGAGCGGAGGCCATTGCGTCAGCCCCGAGAGACATCACCTCGGTGGCAGCTGTTTCCAGATTGCCCTCATCCCTTGCGACCAGCACAATGGCCGAGAAATCATGAGCGAGCCGGATGGCTGTCGCTCGGCCTATGCCCTGACTCGCGCCGGTGATGATGGCGACAGATTTTGTATTGCCCATGCCCCCTGCCTCTTCCAATAGGAAATTGCGTGTCCGTTTCGGCAAGAAGCTAGGACGACAGGGTTTCCCGCGCCGCTTCCAGGATTATGTTGATCACAAGCTTTGGCTCCGTGTACATCGGGCTGTGGTCCATAGGATAGGGATGAACCTTCGCCCGCATACGATCGGCCATGAAATGCTGTGTCTTCGGGTTAATCATGCGATCCTCTTCGGCGATCAGGAACCAAGACGGCTTTGTTTTCCACCCTGGTGTTGGGGCTGTTTCTTGAATGCACTGAACGGCGATTGGACGTTGCACCGCCTGCGCAATGCTTGTTTGCTCAGCAGAAGCCTTGTGGGCAACGCGCTTGGCGAAACCCACCGTCCGGAATCCATATAAAGCCGTGAGAATCCGGCGCCAACTTTGGCGATTCCGGGGGTTTTGGGTCGCGATAGAAAACCTGGGCCACGGTCTCGCCCTCATCGGGCGCGAGCGCCGCGATGTAAACCAGAGACTTGACTCGGTCTTCCCGCACGGCGGCGATCACAGCGCCAGAGTAGGCGTGTCCCACCAGGACCACGGGGCCGCTGGTCCGCTCCAGTACCTGACTCAAAGCGGTAGCGTCGTTGGTTAAGGACGTCATCGGGATCGGCGCGCAGATGACTTGGAGGCCGCGCCGTTCTAGAGGCAGAATGACGTTGCGCCAACACGAGCCGTCGGCCCACGCCCCATGCACCAAAACTATGGTTGAGTTCGGAGGAAATCCACTTGTCTTGGAAGTCTGCAGGTTCGCTCTGGCCTGTCCGGTGTTTTGCGCTCGCGCAAGTTTAATGAGTGAGCCATCGAGAGCTACACCCAAAGATGCAGCCGTGAGCGAACCAAGAAATTTCCGACGCTCCATGTTTCTCCTCTCCAAATTAGTAGTGCCTCTGACTCGTATCAGTGATACTTTGGCCCGCCATCGCCGAAGAAAGCAGACGTCACTAATGGTTGGCCCAGCACTCGCTTCGACCGCTCACCCGGCGAGCCATCCAGATGCACTTTTTCCATGACTGCATTGGCAACCTGCTCTCCGATTATGTTTCCCGCAATCATGTCGTCGCGGAAGTGGACGCCCGCCCACACCCGCGCGTTGTTGACCTCCGGAATTAGATATTCGTATTCCGAGCGCTCATCCGGAAAAAACTCTTGCAGAACGGCAAAACCCGCGCCCACATAGGTTCCGTGCCCGGCCGGGTACGAAGGATGCTTCGGTGTCAGAATGACGGTTGGAAGGCCGGTTTCCAGCAGCGCCGGCCGCGGACGAAGATAACGAAACTTCTCATGCCATGTCGTCAGCAGCGAATCGTACATAGCGGCGTAGAGAATCGCCTCCGCGCGCGCGGTTTTTGGAGCATCCCAGTCGTACCGGCTCATGAGCCCATCCATGATCTCGGCAGCCCAGCGACCAGGCTGTTCGTTCGCCCACTTGAAGACGATGAAGTCTGTGTAGCAGCTGCGGTTGTTCAGCGCGGCAACAATCTCCTCCATCTCGTGCATGGTCTGTGCGGAACTGTTCGCTGGGGGCGGCGGAGCATGAAACAGATTGGTGCTTTCCAAAATCAATGGCCGCCAAGTGCCTGCAGTTGGGTCCACGGGCAAAGCCTGGTTCCAGGGCGGCAGATCCCCGTACGTGACGCCTTGCCGGAGGAGAGGGGCCGTCCACTTCACCGAGTCATCGTATTCGGAATGCGCAAGTTGATAGCGGGAGCCGAGCCGTACCGTTTCCGGGGCGGCAGGCTGCTCCCAAGGCATCTCCTTCGCGAAGACCAGTTGATTCGGGCGCCGGTCTTGGGCAAGTACCGAAAGCACTTCCTCGGCAACGCGGTAGCCAAGCTGACGGCCTGCTTCGCAATCGCTCTTCAGATAAAGCCCTGAACTTTCAAGAGCCCGCATCGATTCATCCACCAGAGCGTCGATTTGGCCGGCAGCTTCTGGCCTGACGAATAACAGAATCCGTTCCGCGGCCCCTGTTTCCGCAGCGAGGTCCGAGGGATAAGCGTACGGACTTAAGCTGGCGACAAGAGAATGAATGCCGGGGTCAACTTCGCCCGGATGAGGTCTGCGGTAGGCTCGTTGTCGATTTCGCGCCGCCACCTCCGCATCGGCAATTGCAATATGCAGGGCAGCGTAGAGCCGAAGAGAGGATGGAGCCCCCGCGAGATTGTGTAGGGTCAGCTGATCGAGAACCTGACGCCACACCCTTCCCTGATTCGTTACAGCCCATTTATTAACCAGGGCCCGCTGGTGTGGTGTGCTGGATTGCAGCGCCTCGCGGAGTTGTACAAGTTCGAGTCGGACCTCTCTCGAGTCGACTGGCTGTGGTGATGGCACATCATTCGCTGTAGCAGATTCCAGTAGGATCGGCTCCCAATCAGCAGGATCTAAGTTCTTCGCGGATGCAGTAGTCTGAGCTGTCGAGTGGGTGGCTCCGCTGGCGGCCTGCGCCGTCGTCGGGATGGCGTAACAGGCCGTCACTAGAGCGAGCGCGAGTCCGAAGAAAGAATTGTGCGACGGTGCCATCATTTGTTTAACCCCCTGTCGCTGTGTACTAAGCCTGAAACGGAGCCGATCCGGCATCAGCCTTTGCCGGATCGGCCCAATTTGGCGTAACGACTCACAGGAAACGCCAAACGATCGGACAGTTCACAATCAGACCTGTGGATCCAAATGCGCCTCCGTTCGGCCCGGTGATAAAGCCTTTCTCAGCGAAGTCGAGGATTTGGAACTCTCCCAGCAATCTTGAGCGATAGCCCTTATCGATCGACTGCTTCGTCCACACGCCAAGGTTCAAGTCCCATAGCGGACTGTAGTCTGTGGCAACGGTGGGAATTCCACCCAGTACGTTCAAAGGTGAGAGCCCGTCACTGAGTGCACTATTTAGCCCCTGACGTTGTGGATTGTCCTTTCCCGTAGGCCCGTTTGCGAAGAGAAAGATTCTCTCGATTGCGCTGAAGGCGCCATCGTCGTGTCCCACGGTGATGTCTTTCAGCGCAGGGGCCAGGGTCGCCCCCTCCAGCGCGGCAGGTACCGCGTCGTTTGCATCCAGGCTCAGGTAAAGCACAGGTCGCCCGAAACTGAATCCCTGCGTAAGTTGGAGAGTTACGGTCTCGGCCTTTGGACAGATGCGAACCACCTTGTCATGCACCAGAGAGTAGTCAGGATTTCCCTGGCAGAAGTCGATCTGGCTGGCTTCCACGTTGAATGCGATTATGGGCGCGTTGTAGATAACCCCGCCGACGTTATCGATAGTTACTAGAGGAGAGTAATCCTGATCGCCGACTGAGCCCGGCTCTGCCACTTTAGGTGGAAAGAAATTCGGCGCCTCCCCAGGTACAACACGCCTCTTCGGGGAGAAGTCCACTGTTCCACTCTCGAAGGTAAGGCTTGTATCCTTTTCGAGAGTGGCGTGACGGGCAGCTCGACCAACTCGGGCATAATTCAGTTTTGCGGCGTAGTTCAAGCCCAAAGCTGCGGCATTCCCCGCGTCCGTAGTATCGGTAAGGACGTACCAGACCTTGCGGCCGTCTTTCATTTTGCCCAGATACAATGGCAGGGTAATGGTTTCAGCACTCAAGTCAATCTTGCCTGATTTGAGTAGCTGGTAGGGGCCGACGTACTCCCGCTGTACGTCGGAAGGTGACGGTCCGAAGTAGGTAGCGGGCACTGTCGCGCCGACGGAAGGCGGCGGTGGCGGAAATTGGGCTTGAGCCGGTGCGGCGAACGTTATGCAGAGTAAAGCCCATGCGAATAGGCTGATTCCACTACTAATAATCCCGTCAATGCTTCTCATGTTTTTCATCCTTTTCACAGATAAGTAGACAGCAAGCATTCTTCTCACGACTTGTCGAGGAAGTCTTTCATCGCGGCGGCGATTTCGATGACGTGTGTCTCAATCGCAAAATGTCCGGTATCGAGGAATTGCACCTCCGCCATTGGCAGGTCCTTTCGAAACGCTTCTGCTCCCGCAGGGAACGAAGAAAGGATCGTTCTTGCCCCAGATCGCCAGCAAAGGCGGTTTCGATTTACGGAAATATTCCTGGAATTTTGGATAAAGCTTCACGTTCGACGCATAATCCAGAAACAAATCGAGTTGAATCTCTTTGTTCCCTGGCCGTTCGAGCAGTGCGGTGTCCAAGGTGTATGACTCCGGCGGAACAGCCTCCGGATTCGCCACGCCGTGGGTGTACTGCCAGCGCGTTCCGCCCGCGGTCAGAACGCTTTGGCGAAGTATGTCGCGATTTTCGGCAGTGGGTGCGGCCCAATACTTTCTGATCGGTCCCCACGCTTCACCAAGCCCTTCTTCGTATGCGTTCCCATTCTGCGAAACAATCGCTGTGACGCGCTCAGGGTGTGCCATCGCCAAACGGAATCCGGTGGGAGCGCCATAGTCGAACACATAGATTGCGTAGCGGTCGATCTTGAGTGCCTGTGTGAAGGCGTCGATCGTGAGCGCGAGTCGATCGAAGGTGTACGAATACTGCCGCTCAGACGGAACTTCGGTGAATCCGAAACCCGGAAGGTCTGGTGCGATCACACGGTAGTCATTGGCCAGGCGGGGAATGAGTTCGCGGAACATGAAAGATGAGGATGGGAATCCGTGCAGTAAAAGAACGACGGGCGCGTTTACGTCGCCGGCCTCGCGATAAAACACCTGCACGCCGTCGGCTTCGATCTTGTGGATGGATGTAGCAGGTATGTTGAATCGGGCATCGTCCTGACGCGGCGTCTGGCGTTTTGTCGCGGTTCGTGGCGTCGCATCACTCATGGAAATCTCTCCTCACTTCTGTGGCGTTTAGCGCAGGTGGGATACCAAAAGAGGCACAGCTCAGTGGAAGACGCCACATTCACGCAAATCATTCTGGCGGTTGAAGTTCGTAAGGAAGGATCGCCGCGAATCCCGAACGGAAGCTGACAAACCTCTGACGGATGTCCGCCGCTGACGGATTTCCGTCGGATCCACTGTTACTGGTAGGCGGTTTGCTGAACGGCTCGGAGAGTCAGTTGTCGCGAGCCGCGCCGATGCTGCCCTTCTGTGGCACCGCGGCAGGACGGCGAATGCGAAGCTTCTTCATTCTGTAGGCCAACGAGGTTCGTTTCATTCCCAAACGCGCGGCCGCGCCACTGATCACCCAGTCGCTCGCTTCCAGCGCACGAAGGATATGATCGCGCTCAACCTCCGCGAGACGATTCATAGGGGCATTCGATTCCTTGTTAGGCTGGAATGGCTCCAATTCGGAGGTTGGCGCGCGTAGTGTCGACTGTGGCGAAAGAATCACTGCGCGTTCAATAAAGTTCTGCAATTCACGGACGTTTCCGGGCCATGGATATCGCACCAAGACATCCATCGTATCCGGAGGGATTACGTCAATTCGTTTGTTCATGCGCTGAGCGTAGAGTGCCGTGAAATGCCGCACCAATCTCGGAATATCCTCTGTGCGTTGTCGCAGGGGCGGGACGTTGATGGGAAATACTTTCAGACGATAGTAGAGATCCTCGCGAAACGTGCCTTGTTTGACCATGGCGGGCAAGTCCCGATGCGTGGCTGCAATCAGGCGGACGTCAACCTTATGCGTCCGGTTGCTGCCAAGCCTCTCGAATTCTTGCTCCTGCAGCACGCGCAGAAGTTTCGCCTGAAGTTCCAGAGGTATATCGCCGACCTCGTCAAGAAACAGCGTGCCTTTATCGGCGAGCTCGAAGCGCCCGGTTTTTTGGGCGATGGCGCCGGTAAAGGCTCCTTTTTCGTGCCCGAAGAGCTCACTCTCGAGAAGTCCAAGGGGTATTGCAGCGCAGTTCAGTTTTACGAACGCCTTTTCGCTCCGACTGCCCAGCTTATGTATCGCGCGCGCAACCAGTTCTTTGCCGGTGCCCGTCTCTCCCAGGATCAGCACGCCGGAATCCGTAGGCGCAACAACAGATACCATGCTCAGCGCGGTCTTCAATGCCGGGCTCTCTCCGACGATTTCTCCTAACCCAGCGCGAATTTCCTCTTCCAGATAGCGTCTTTGTTTCGTTTCTTTGTCTCGATCCTTTGTCGCCTGTTCGTACTCCAAGGTGTTCTCAACTGCAATCGCCACCTGACAGGCCACCTGCTCAAGCAAGATGACGTCGTCTTTAGCAAAAGTATTGTCCGAACGCCTGCAGAGCATCAGAACGCCAACCACGCGATCACGGCCTATGAGTGGAAGATAGCACCCCGTCCTGAGCCCTTCTTCGACCACGTGCTTATAGATGAGCTGGCCATCAGGATTCCCGTAAATCTCAGGGTCCTCGAGGACCTGTTCGAAGCTATCAATCCGGATGCTCTTGCCTTTCCGCAATACCTGGCCCGAAATTGAGCTACTCATCGGGACCAACCATCCCTCGCGGTAGGGTCCTCTCATGTCGGGATTGTGCAAGAGAGTGACGCGTAACGCGCCACTCTCGGAGTCGGGCAGCAGCAATGCGGACACGTCACATTGCATTACCCTGAATAGGTTCGTCGAAAGCGCCTCAACCATTTGCCGGAGGTCCAACCTCGACGTGACGCTGCTTGTGATTTCCAGAAGCAACCGCAGCCGATCGCGCTCGCGCTTCAGCGCTTGTTCGTTCATGTGGCGCTCAATCGCGATCCCAGTGATGTGGCTGGCATTTTCGATCAACTGGAGTTCGTTGGCACTGGGCCTGCGTGGTTCACGATAGTTGATAGAAAATGTGCCGAGAGCTTTGCCTTCGCTCGTGAACAACGGGCGCGACCAAACGGAACGAATTCCATGAGGCAATAAGCGGTCGCGATAGTTTTCCCAGATGGGGTCGGTCAGGATGTCGGTTACATATACCGGCTCCCTCCGATAAACCGCTGTGCCGCAAGACCCGCCTTTTGGACCAACAGCCATGGTCCCTACCTGAGCGATGAATCCAGGAAGGCTGGGCGCAGCGGCACATTGGAGTTCCTTTCCGTCTTCGTCGGGAAGCCAGATCGTGCAAGACATGCCCTCGGCTTGCGATTCAACCAACTGAGCAATATTCGCTAGAACCTCGGACAGCGGAGAGCCCGCAAAAATCAATTTTTGCAGGTTGAGAACAGACTGAGTCGAAAATAGCCCTAACTCGTGTTCTGACGGCGTGTCCCGCGATAGGACTTTTGCGGGAAACTGTATTGCTCTCTCCATGAATTGTCCTTCCCAGACTGTTAGATTCGGCTGGTCGAGTTTGGTGCCAACACGAAAAGAGAAGCCCAACAATCTTATTCCGTTTCTGGCTAAAAGGGACGTCTATCTGATGCCGATTCATAGCGCCGGCTTCAGCAAGCGCCCGACTGTCGGAGGGTCAAATCCTTTCTTCCCGACCATTTTTTCAAAGCGGTTCAAACCTGCTGAGGCCCGGGCCTGTTTCGGTGTGAGGGACCGCTGGCTTCACCTACGCAGCAGTTTTCAATCTTGGATGGACTTCATTGCGGGGTAGATGCGGCGATATGAGGCATACGCCTTCTCCATCACCAACGCGGCCTTGGAATTTGAGCTCGTCGTTCCGGCCAGGCGCACCATAGCTGCGCAGGCAGCGTCGACCGATGGCCAGGCTTTCGCGCCTACTGCCGCCAGGATCGCGGCTCCGTAGGCGGCGCCTTCTTCCGCTTCGACAGTCTCGACTGGGTGTCCATAGATGTCGGCCTGGATCTGCCGCCAGAGCGCTGACCTCGCGCCACCCCCACCGAGGCGGATCGCCTTCACTGGAACTGCGATTTCTTGAAAGATTGTCAGAGTATCGCGCAAGCTGAAAGCGACTCCTTCCAAGATCGCTCGAATTATATGAGCTCGGGTGTGAGACGCAGTCAAGCCAACCAGCATGGCGCGGGCGGTTGGGTCGAGGTAAGGGGTGCGCTCGCCCATCAGATAGGGAGCCCACAGCAGGCCGTCGCATCCTGGAGGCGCTTTCGCCGCCTCGGCGGTGAGCTCCTCATAAGACTCAAGTTGACCGTCCGCACCGGCGCCGAACTGGTCGCGGAACCAACGAAGCGAAAGTCCTGCAGCTTGGGTCACACCCATCACCAGCCAACGCCCGGGCACAGCATGGCAAAACGTATGCAGGCGCCCCCCGGGGTCGAGCTGCTGGACTATCTGGTTGCGGCAAGAACTACGCCGGAGGTTCCGATGGTGGCGCTGACGCTCACCGGTGAAACCACACCCATGCCAAGCGAGCCCGCGGCTTGATCTCCGGCACCGGCCACGACCGGCGTTCCGCTCTTCAGGCCAGTGGCTGCGCTGCCGGCAGCCGAGATTCGCCCACAGATTTCCGGCGACTCGTACAAGCTCGGGCAAGAGCGACTCGTCGATTTGAACCAGACTCCAACATCTCCTTCGACCAGCGGCGGTGAGCGACATCGAGCAGCAGAGTGCCTGATGCATCCGCCATGTCGGTCGCGCGCTCGCCCGTCAACTCAAACCTTACATAGTCTTTGGGGAGCATCAGCGGAGCGAACCTTGCTCCAATTTTCGGGCTCGTTCTCGCGGACCCACATGCACTTGGTCAGCGTGAAGTTGGCGAGCGCCGGGTTGCAGGTGAGTTGGATCAGGCGTTCGGCGCCGATTTGGGTGGTGAGATCGCGGGCCTGTCTCTCAGTCCGGACATCACACCAGATCAGCGCAGGCCGTACCACGTGTGCTTGCTCGTCGAGCAGTACCGCGCCGTGCATTTGTCCGGACAAACCGACGCATGCAATCTGGTCCGCGCGCAGATGGCCTTGTGCCAGGGCCTTGGGCACGGCCACGCGGCAGGCTCGCCACCAGTCACCGGGGTCTTGCTCTGCCCATCCGATTTGTGGCGAGGCAAAGGGCTGGTGCTCTTCCGTGGCGGAGGCGACCACGTGGCCTGTTTCGTCGATGACGAGAGCGCGCGTGCCTCCAGTGCCTACGTCGATTCCCAGGAAGTGCATATCCACTGTCGGTTCGCGCGCAACGAAAAGATCGAATCCCCGCCGGCTTGCTCAGCTACTTCGGCTCTGTGATGCGGAGCGTTTGATTCTCCTCAATTCCCGTGGTCAGGACCTGTTTGCGTCGCGACGGCCAGTCGACTTCCACCTGATCAATCTTCTTCGCGTCTCCCAGGCCGAAGTAGAGCGGCAGAACACTTTGAGCCAGGTAGCCGGACTTGCCATCATTGTACTTGGTGTAGATTTGCCCGCCGGAGTGCACTCGAACGGTCGCGCCGAGGCCGTTACGATTTGAGCTGGTACCCACGAGGACGATCTTGAGCCAGTGAATCGGTTTGCGTTGCGCAAGGTCGCTGACCAGCACCTGTGGCTCGGAATTGAAATCGTTGGTCACGATGTCGAGATCTCCGTCGTTATCGAGATCGAATATGACCGATGACCGGCTGGAGCGCGGCGCCATCACGATTGATTTGCCACTCTCGCCGACACAGACTTTGCTATTCAGTTTCTCCTGCGCTTGTCTCTCTTCCGGATCGGAGCAATCGATTTCAAACCATGGAGTATAGAGGTTCTTGCGCGGTTCGACCCCGAGCACGAACTCCGCATCCAGGAACTTCTTCCCGTGGTCGTTCAACAAGAGTGAGTTGATGCCGTAGCGGTAGGGATAGCTCATGCCTGACGCGATGAAAATATCATCCCACCCATCCGCGTTGAGATCTCCGATGCTGGGTCCCCAGGGCCAGTAGGTTTCGACGCCCATGCGATCGGAAACTTCTTCGAACTTTCCGTCGCCTAGGTTGTGATAGAGGGCATTTCCCCAGATGAAATCGGATTTGGTGCCCTGGATATAGGAATCTGGCCAGGTGACATCGGATTTCAGCTTTTCATTCTCCGGTCCGGGTTCCTGGCTCATGTCAGAGTGCATGTCGGCAATGAAGAGATCCATGCGGCCGTCGTTGTCGTAGTCGAAGAATTTGATTCCCATGGCGCCCCAGGGAGTCTTGGGGAAATACTGCCCCGTCTTCTCGACAAACTTCTTGCCACCCTCGTTCTCGTAATAGTGGCTGTGTCCCTGCATGTTAAGAAAGAAGATATCGGGCCAGCCATCGCCGTTTAAGTCACTGAAACTGGCATCGCCGCACCACCCATGCGGGTTTAACCCCACTTCGGCGGTAACGTCCTTGAAGCGGTGGTGCCCCATGTTTTTGTACAGAACGGGATATTCGTAGCGTTCCGGGTGCAGGTGGCCGTCGAAGGCGTTGGGTATGCCGACGTACTCGCCATCCGGTCCTTTTTCGTCGTAGGTGTACTTGCCGACATTGCAGACCAGAAGATCGACCAGGCCGTCGTTATCGTAATCGAAGAAAAATGCTCCCGAGGAGTGAGCGACCAGGCCCAGGCCGGCTTCCTGGGTAATATCTTTGAAGTGTCCGTGGCCATCGTTCTTGAATAAAACGTTGCCGCCGCGAACTGTGGTGACGAACAGATCCTCGCTGCCGTCGTTGTCGATGTCGGCGAAAGCGGCGCCCACACTGATGCGGCCGGGCAGTCCGACGCCAGCTTCCTGCGTGATGTTCTTGAATTTGCCGCCGCCAAGGTTTTTCCAGAGTTCGTTTCCACCGACCTGATTGGCGAAGTAGATGTCGTAAAGGCCGTCGCCGTCCACGTCGGCAACCGCAACGGCGCTGCCGTGATCGTAGTGGCCCATCCGCATGTGTTTGGTGATGTCATCGACCGAGTGGTAGACGAAGGTGATTCCGCTTTCTTTCAGCTTGTCGGTGAACTCAAATTGATGAAAAACCTTAAACTGCTTGGCCGCCTCCAGTTGGGCCTTCTTACGCGCAGCAAGCGAATCTCTTCCCATGTCGTCTTCCGGATAGCGGGATCGGACTGATGAATCCGTGGCTGCAACCATTAAAACGAGAATCCCAACCGATAGGAGCGCTAGGGCACGTTTGAGCAAACGCTTTCTCTTCCCGTCCATGTTATCCTCCACCTTATCCTGCATCCCGACCGGTTGTAGATTGGCCTGCGCCGGCGGCCTGGTGTGGAATTGAAAATCGAAGCTTCCGTTCATTCGAGCGGAAAGCACATCGCGGCGATGTCAACGCCCAAACAAGATAGCAGAAGTGCTCGATGGCTGCGTGAAATACATGCTGCGCGGGATATGCGGGTAAACATTTTCCGATCTTTTCAGCACCGAGGGCGAGAGATAATAGGAGCCATGAGCTTGCTCATCCGGCTTGGCGTGCTGGTTGCCGTTCTTTCCGCGTGCTCCTTTACTGTTGCTCAGGCGACTGCAGACCAGATCGGTCCCATTACTTCCGCTTTGCGAGCGGGAGAATATGACGACGCGCTGAAACTTCTGCAACAGGATCTGGAGCAGAGCCCACAGAGTCCGCAACTGTGGACCCTGCGCGGTATGGCCAATGCCGGCAAAGGAGATAAAAAAGAGGCAGCTGGGTGCGTTCCGCCATGCCCTGAGTATTTCACCGGATTATCTACCTGCGCTGGAGGGAGCCGCTCAGATCGAGTACGAGAGTGGTGGCAAGGACGCGGCTATGCTGTTGCAACATATCCTCCAGGTGCGTCCTCAGGATCCAACCAGCCATGCCATGCTGGCGGTATTGGCCTACCGGCGGGGAGACTGCGCCAGCGCGGTTCGGCACTTTGAGCAAAGCGGTTCGCTCCTCGATTCCCAACCCGGAGCATTGCAGGAGTACGGCGAGTGCCTGGTGAAGCTGAAGCAAACGGAGAAGGCAATTACGATATTCAGTCGGGCGCTGGCTCAGTCGAATGCCGATCCTGGGGCGCGCTATCGGCTTGCATCCGTACAGATGATGGCGCAGCGTCCTAAGGACGCAATCGCGACCCTGCAGCCGTTGCTCGAAGCAAACACCTCGGATACCGACATTCTCGAACTCGCAGCGTCTGCCTACGAAGCAGATGAGAATACTCCGGAGGCGGTCCGCATCCTTCGCCAGGCTATTGTTTTGGACCCTCACAACATCAACCTGTACGTCGACTTTGCCAATCTTTCTCTTGACCATCAGTCGTATCGAGTCGGCGTGGATATGATCAGTGCCGGCCTGCATGCAGAACCGAAGTCAGCGCCGCTTTATGTGACGCGAGGAGTACTCTACGTGCAGCTAGGACAATTTGATAAAGCAGAGGCGGATTTCGAGAAGGCCGATACGCTCGATCCGCGGCAGTCCATGGGATCGGCTGCGGAGGGATTGGCTGCCGAGCAAGAGAACGATCCCGACCGGGCCCTCGCGACTGTGCGAGAGAAATTAGCGAAAACGCCCAAGGATGCGTTCCTGCTTTATTTACAAGCGGAGATTCTTGCGCAAAAGGGTCCCGATCCAGGTACTGCGGAATTTCGTGAAGCCATGGAGTCCGCCAAGAAGGCGATCGCGCTTCGTCCATCTTTAGGCTCTGCACGCGACATCCTGGCGAAACTTTACTTGCAGGCGGGCGAGAACGAGGCAGCCATCGTACAAAGCCGCAAAGCTTTGAGCTCCGACCCCAAAGACCAGACGGCTATCTATCATTTGATTCAGGCCTTGCGTAGAAGCGGGCGAACGGAAGATATTCCCAACTTGCTCAAGCGTCTTGCCGATCTCCGGATGGAAGGAACCAAAGAGGAAGCTATACACAATCGTTACAAACTGGTCGAAGCAAAATCCCCGGCGGCGGAGAATCGGCAACCGTGACTTTTACCCGCCGCGACTTTGTGCGATTTTCCCTCGGCTCGGCCGCATTGGCGGCAACTCAACGACTCCTGGGCCAGGGGGTTGCCGCGCACACGGTCAAACCGGAAGCCCGGCCGGCGCCTTCGGGCCGCCCGTTCTATGCGCATTTTGTGGACGTCGCCGCGGCAGCAGGTTTGCATGCTCCGGTGGTCTACGGCGGTGTGGAAAGCAAGAAATATATTCTGGAATCTGTCGGTTGTGGATGTGCCTTCATCGACTACGACAATGACGGTTGGATGGACATTTTTCTGCTGTCGGGCACGCGGTTAACCGGCGATCCGCCTGAAGCGACGAACCGCCTTTACAAGAACAATCGCGATGGTACTTTTTCGGATGTCACCGAAAAGGCTGGGCTGAAGGCGGTGGGATGGGCGTCCGGTGTTTGCATCGGCGATTACAACAACGACGGATTTGAGGACATCTTCTGTACCTACTTCGGGCAAAACCGCCTGTATCGCAACAACGGGGATGGAACGTTTACCGATGTGACCAAGGCTGCCGGGCTTTGGCATGATCAGCGGAACGATCACGGGAAAGATGAAACACGCTGGGGAGCGGGCTGTAGTTTTCTTGACTACGACAGGGATGGACATCTCGATCTCTTCGTCTCCAACTACGTACGCTTCTCTCTCGAGTATGCCCCAGTACCGGGAGAGAACGTAAATTGCAACTGGAAAGGTGTCCCGGTTGAGTGCGGGCCGCGCGGGCTGCCCACGGGAAGACATTCGCTATATCACAACAATGGTGACGGTACGTTCACCGATGTGAGTCAGAAGGCGGGGATCGCGAGCGCAACCGAGTCCTACGGAATGACGGTGGTCGCCGCGGATCTCGACGAGGATGGGTGGACGGACATCCTTGTGGCATGCGATTCGACGCCGAGTTTGCTCTTCATGAATAACCACGATGGAACGTTCCGTGAAGAAGGTGTGCTGCGCGGAGTTGCGCTTAGCGACGACGGCATGGAGCAGGCAGGGATGGGTGTGGGGGTGGGCGACTATAATCTCGACGGTCACCTGGACCTGTTCAAGACTCACTTCGCCGACGATGCGAACGGCCTCTACCACAACGACGGCAAGGGAAATTTCGATGATATGACGCGATCCTCGCGTCTTGCCGTGGAAACTCGTTACATCTGCTGGGGTGCGGGGATCGTCGATCTCGATAACGATGGCTACCCGGACCTGTTCATGGTTACGGGCAATGTGTATCCGGAAGTCGAGCGCAAGTTGCCACAATATGCCAACAAGACACCGCGCGCCGTGTTTCGCAACCTGGGCAACCGCACATTCGAACAACTGGGGGAAGAAGCCGGCCCGGGCGTGACCGATGCTCACTGCAGCCGCGGCTGCGCGTTCGGAGATTTCGATAACGACGGAGATATCGACATTCTGATTGTCAATTTGAATGAACCTCCCTCCCTGTTGCGGAATGACATGAAGCAAAAACAAAACTGGATCAAGGTCAAGCTCGAGGGAGTCAAGTCAAACCGCAGCGCAATTGGAGCGCGGGTGTTGGCGCATTACGGTGGCAAGGTGCAAGCGCAGGCCGTATTGAGCCAGTCAAGCTTTTATTCCTGTAACGATTCCCGTCTGCACTTTGGTCTGGGTGGATTTAGTTCGGTCGACCTCGATATCTACTGGCCCAACGGTTTGCGCGAACAGTACAAGAGCATTCCAGCGAACCAACTCATCACGTTGCGCGAAGGATCTGGAATTGTGAGCAACAAAGGATGGGGTAGGTAGTGGATTGCCCGCGCGGTGGTTCGGCCTAAGACTTCAGTAAGACGTAGGCGCTGTAGCTTTCCTTGTCGATATTCATGAACGGCCGCATGGTCATGCTGGTTCCGTCGGTCGAACTTGCCCGCCAGTCTCCCTTGGCATTGTTTGCCGGCTTAGCTTGTAACAAGGCATTTCTATCGAAGCTGGGCTGAGAATCGGCTACAGCAAATAGGACAAGTGGGCCTTGCATCAAGGCCACGAAGTTCGGATGATTCGCATCCACAGCTTCAAGCCGCAAAGGCATCGGCAGTTCAAGCTCGACGCGATCATCATCTTTCCAGGTGCGCCGGATAGCAGCGAACGTTCCCGGCTGTACAGGATCGGAGACTCGGTTGCCGTTTACGGAAAGCACCGGCTCCGGCGCTGCCCAACTGGGAATGCGGATGTAGATCGTATAGTCCTTGGGCTGGGAACCTGACACCTGGATCTGAATTTTATTGTCGAACGGATATTTGGTCTCCTGCTTCAGTGCGTAGCGGCCGCCGGCGTCATTCCACTGCACCCTGGATGGCGTGAAGAGATTTACGTATACGCCGTCGGCTGAACGCAGATAGGTGCTGATGTGGTAGTCCGCGGCGAGTTGGGGGAAGGTTCCCGAGCAGCACGGCCACTTCTGTCCGTACCAAACTTTCTTGCCTGTGGCAGCATAGTCCGAGTAGTAGAACGAGGTTCCGTCGGCCTGAATCGGCCAGGCGCCGAGGATCGTGTTGTAAAGCACGCGCTCCATGCTGTCGCTGTATCGCGAATCTTTGGTGACCCGAAGCAAATAGCGCGTGATCTTAAAATGCCCGTAGGCGCCGCACGGTGTTTCAAAGCTGGCGTGAGTGGACGCAAGGCTGTCGCCCAGTTGACCACGTTGCGGTTCTCCAAACGCTTCGTCAGGGCCCCAGCCTCCGGTGGCGAAGCTTTGCGTGGTCTGCAGCATCTCGAATCCGTTCTTCGCGGCCCGTAGGTGCTTCTCGCTTCCCAGCGTGATGTAGGCCTGCATGGCGGAGCTGAACGCATTTACGTGACTGTAGGCGTGTTCGAACGGCAATACGTTGTTGCCCTGGGAAAGCGGATCGAAGTAAGTGTCATCCTCGAGATATCTTTTCGCCATGTCGCGATAAAAGGTGTCGCCGCTGCGCTGATACGCGAGGAAAAGATTTTCCGGCAGAGTATAGGTCTCGTCCCAAGTGTAGGACGTGTCTTTATGCGGGCGGGAACGTTGTTCTTGCCGGGAGAGGGCCTTTTCCGGCAGATAGGCGACGATGGCATGGGTGAGCTTTTCGTGAACATCCATCGCTAGAGGATCGTGGGCGAACTCATGCGCGTCAATCAGGCCGCAGGAGAGCTTGTCGTAGGTGTAGGCCGGAAGCCGATAATCCACGAAGAACTTGGCTTGGGGATCGAGTGTTTCAGCATAGCCTTTTACCAGGCGATTGACTTTCGCGCGAGTCGGCTCCGATCCAGTGACGGCGCAGGCCCGGGCAAGTCCAGAAAGATATTGTCCAAAGCTATGGCCGGGGATAAACGCATGAAAATCATTGCGCACCAGACTGAAGCCAGTGCCGTCGTACCAGCCGCCCATGTCTTCACCCGGGGCAGGCAATCCGGCATTCTGTCGAAAGACTTTCAGGAGGCGATCATCTTCGAGGTTTAGGAATCGGGCGTGGTTCTCTTCGAACTGCCGTTTCATCGGTCCGTCGAACAACTCCACTTCAGAATAAGAAAAGGTCGTGAGTGGAGTATTAATCGCGATGGCGCCTCGATCAACGGCAGCCCCTCGCTCGGCGACCGCCCAAGCGGGTAACGCCCGGCCGGCATAGGAGGCTGCGGTGGCAGCGGTGGCGGTTTTGAGAAACATTCTCCGGCTGACGGGGGAATCCATGCGGGGTCTCCTGCACAATGAAGAAACGATGATAGCAAACGTTTACCGCTTCCAGCTTCGTCCTTGCGCCGGACGTTTGTCAACTGCTTTCTGTCCTCTCCGGCGAGGCGCTCAGAGGCCGGCCTTGGCTGCCAGCACATCGAGTCCGGGAAAGGATTCCGGTGCCACCAAGGTGCGCTCCGTCCGTTGCAATCGGCCCTGTATTGTTGCCACCAAAGCGTCGAGAGCGTGCGAAGTGGTTGCAGGCACGATGACTGTTGCGGCCAAAATACCCTGCCGTACCCAGGCTTGCCCCGTCAGTGGAAGGCCGTCGACGCCGAGAAATGACAAGGCCGATTTGTAATCCTGCTTCAGTCCCGTTGCTCGTTCCTCGATCGCACGCCGTGCACCCAGGGCAAGGACATCATTTTGAGCCTGCACCACATGAATTTGCTCTTGATTCGCGGTCGAGAGCCGCAACCAAGAGCCGACCGTATGAAAGCCGGCATCTTCCGTCCAGTTTGCGCTCTTCAAAACTCTAACGCTGACATTGTTCGGTTTCGTTTCCAGCATGCCTTCCGTGCGTTGCCCCGTCACGCTGCTGAGGGTAGGGCCCTGAAGGTAGAGGGCTGAGCCACCCCCGGGCAGAAGGGCGGCAAGTTGGCGCCCTTGAATCCTGCCGATCTCATGATTGTCTGCACTCACCGCAAAAGCCGGAACCGCGCCAGTAGAGCGGAGTTGCTTCAAGTAGTCGGCTTCGCAATTGAGCACGACCCAGGCGATGCCCGATGTCAGCGCTGCGTGCGCAACCTTGGGGAATGCGGTTCGACTGGCGGGTTCCACAAGGATACCGTCGACGCTGGCGTCGCGAGCCTGAATTATGTCCAGAAGCTGTTGGCTCTGATGAACGGGGTCATTCCCGGCAAAAAGCGTCTGCAAGTCCACTCCCAGGCGGATCGCGGCTTCCTTCGCCGCGGAGGCTTGCTGGCGCTGATAGTCGTTATCGTCGGTAATCAGAGAGACAACGAAACGGAGTTTCTTCACGTTCTTGCCTCAAGTGGAGAAAGATCCTTCTGTTCATAGCGATTGACTACCCCGTGCTCAAGCGGCAAGGCCTCGCTTGTCGCTCGGGAGCAGCCGAAAACTCTGCTGCTCCCAAGCTGCCGGAAACCTCTGTGAAATCGCTTGCTCATACTAACGGAAATCGAGGTTTGGCGCTTCAGGAAAATTGAGAAGTCGGAACACCGTATGTAACGCGCCGAGATCTCATTTTAGAGAAATCCACACCCCCAACTTAATCTCCAGAGCGACGAAGCGCGGGAGCTCCCGCCACACTGGCGGCCAAGAGCGACTTTCCCCGGGCACAGCGATGAGCGGTCGCCTTACTGGGGTATGTTGGTGAGAAAACGCAACTGGCGGCGTCTACGGTAAGCTAATGATTATAAGAAAGATAATGGCGATCGCTTATCTTGCGACAAGGACGTTCTGACGCGGTGCGATCAGACAATGGCGGGACGGTCGCAACACATATCGATGCGCTTCGTCTTGTTTCACGCCTGACGGTACCAGCTTCGCCATCAGGCTTCCGCAAACTCAGCATGAAGCCATCAAGAAACTCCTTGACAGTCAGCGCCCCGTGGCGATATAACCTGTTTCGATTAGCTGAGAAATCGTTTACTTGAATGCTCTATTTGAAGACTCGCACCGCGAAGTGGGAGGAAACTAGTGACTAACAAGGAGTCCCGCCTTTCCCTGCCTCTGTGGTCCCTTCTGATTTTGTTGCTCTCCTGTCTCCCGGCGCTTGCCCAATACAGCGGCAATGTTCAGGGCGTGGTTTCTGATCCGGCTGGCGCGGCGATCAATGGCGCTTCGGTTCAATTGCGTAACGTCGATACCGCAGTGACGGCTGCGGTCATTACGACTGGTTCTGGCAACTATCGCTTCAACAGCCTTCCCCCCGGTAATTATGTGCTGACGGCCGAGGCCAAGGGCTTCAGAAAAGCAGAATCGAGTTTCACGCTTAGCACGGACGAAACTAAGGGCATCAACGTGGCCCTGCCACTTGCGGCAGCGCAGCAGACCGTAACTGTCGAGGTCACCGCTCCCGTAGTCGACACCGATGACAGCCGATTGGAAACGACGCTCTCGTCGAATACGGTTCGTGACCTTCCCGAGGCCAATCGCAATCTTTGGGATATCCTTGCGGTCGCGCCGGGCGTAGTGGGAACGGGCACGCGAGCCACAGGAGAATCCCCGGGCGGCTTTGCCGATAACTTCGGAACCCAGACTCCCCAGATCAGCGCCAACGGCCGCAGCTACACCGGGAACGTCGTGATGGTTGACGGTTTGAACGTCACCAGTCCAGTACAGAACGGAAACATCAGTCCTTGCGCCCATTCCTGACGCCGTGCAGGAAGCTACCCTGCAAACCAACTCCTGGGACGCGGAGGATAATCTGGGCAGTTCGATTCTTATCCAGGTCACCACGAAGTCGGGTACAAACCAATTTCACGGCACCGGCAGCCTGTTTTTTACCAATCAAGATCTGCAGGCGACGCCGGAGTTTACCACGGCCAGCGCTTTTCTTCCGTTCGCGCGCAAGGACTTAGTGGGAACGCTCGGAGGCCCTGTCCAGAAGGGAAAAACTTTCTTTTTCGCAGATTTCGAAAAACTGTGGGCCACGACATCTGGGGCGGCGAACACGGGCACCCTGTATTACGAAGACCCCGCGTTTGTGGCTTGGGCGCAGTCCAACTTCCCCGGCAATGTGGGCACGCAGATTCTCGCCGGATGGCCCGCCAGCAACATCAGGGGCAGCGCTTACGAGACCGCGCAGCAGTATCTTGGCACCGGCAATTGCGGCACGACCACACCGCTGACGCCACCTTGTGCCCTGAACATGATCGACTCCGGCACTTTTGCCGCCAGCCCTTACTACAACGCTCTGCAATACAATTTCCGGGTCGATCATTACTTCACGCCAAATGACCGGCTCTATCTAGCTACTACAACGATTCGTTCGATCAGCAGCAACTTTCTCCGCGGCCTCTACTGGGAGCCCTCGATATAATGCGGAACCGGTATGGGCAGATCGACTTCACCCACACCTTCAACTCGAACCTGCTGGTTGAAGGCGGGTTTGCTTTCGCCAGCGTTGGTGGCGCTAACGGGCAGGATGCAAATTTGGCCGTGCCGAATGTCAGCGTCTTGGCGACTGCGAACACCAGCGGCGGCCTTGTAGGCTTTCCCGTAGGCGGAGGATGGGGCCCGGGAGAGTATCGTGGACCGATTTACAACTGGCGCGGCGTTCTGAGCTGGGTCCATGGCAAACACACGCTGCGCTTTGGCTACGATGGCGACCATGCCATTGAGCACGGCGACTTCACGCCAGTGAACGTGCGTCCTGGTTTCACTTTCACGAACCTGCTGAATTTGGTCGAGGATAATGTCTTCCAGGAATCGGTGGGCGCCTACAATCCGCTCACCGGAGAGGCAGGCACGGTGATCTTTGGCGGGCAGACGAATCCGTTTGGCTTCTTTGTGCAAGATGACTGGAAGATGAAGCCGAACCTCTCGGTGACTCTCTCGCTGCGTTGGGACGATTTGACGAACCATACCGCGTGGGGCAACAGCGGTTTTCAGTTCAGCACGCTGATTCTCTCGGCCCGGAGGCAATTTCAATGGCCAGGTAGCCAACGCGTCGGTGGGAGTCGTTCCTCAGGTGTTCCTCAACGACATGAAGAATCTCTTCAGCCCCCGCATTGGCTTCTCCTGGGATCCAACAAAGACCGGCAGGTGGGCGGTGCGTGGCGGAATTGGCGTTTACCACGATTGGGTGGTGCTGGGCCAAAGCGTCGATCAGACGCGAAATAACCCTCCGGGTGTGTTGAGCGAAACCTTCACCAACGTGGCTCCGGTAACGGCTGCCGGTCACCCGCTGAGTGATTATTTTGCGATTGCCCCGACCGGGTCTTACCCGTGGGATTTTCCATTGCCCACAATCCCCGCGGGAAGCCTGAATTCCCACGGAGGGATTGCTGGATTGCCCACCGCCGTTACGGCCCCTTGTCCCAGAGCCTGGTGGCGCCGCTGGCGGTCAATTACGTCATTGGCGTCGAGCACCAGTTGATGGGGAATCTTGTGGCCGGTGCCAACTATTCCGGATCGAAGAGCTATAACGGACTCAACGGCGCCAACGTAAACTACTTTCCCGGTGGCGCCACGTTCTCAACCGCCAGCGGAAGCGCGGTGGAGAGCATCGGCACGCTCAGCCCTAACTTTGGATCGATCATCTACGTCAACAATGCGAATCAAGCGACTTACAACTCGATGATTCTGTTCCTCCGCGGCAAGGCGGGACATCGCGGCGCTTTCCAGGGTTCGTACACCCTGTCCCATGCCAAGGATTATCCGGAAGCGAACACGCGCTTCGATCAGGATGATGGAGTTCAACATCCCGCAACCCAGTTCCTACTTCAACTATTACGGAGATGCCAATTACGATGTGCGTCAGCGTTTCTCGTTCTCGGGATCGTATACGTTACCCGGGGTGGCGGCGGGATTGCCAGGGTATTAACGTCGGGGTGGGAGGCTTCCAGCATTATTGCCATCCAGACCGGCACTCCCTTCTGGGTCGTTCGACAATCGCCGCGCTGAACATCATGTGCAGATAACGGAGCTGGATGCGTCCGACGGCATGTTCGGGTGCTCGACCCTGGAACCCGTGATCGCCAGTCGCCGAGCGTGTGAACCGAACGGCTATCTCCTTGCGCCGAACAGCGGTGATTACAACTTGGACGGGACGTCACTACGACGTTCCGAATCCTCCACCCAAAACTTCACCGGCTCGCACAGCAAGTCGGCCTACATCAACGGGCTGTTCACCGCCGCGACTTTCCGCAACCCGCTCAGGCACAGAAGGCAACGAACCCAGGAACATCTATCGCAATCCGGGCATGTTCCAGTGGGATGCCAGCGTGCTGAAAAACAACCGCATCCCCTGGTTTGGCGAGCAAGGCAATCTACAACTTCGCTTCGATTTCATCAACGTGTTCAATCATCCGAATCTGGGCTTGGTGGATCCCAACATGGGCGATGGGCTTCGGCAAAGTCTAGCACCCTCCATCCTCGGCGCGGCAGTTGCAGTTGGGGCTGAGGGTGTCGTTCTAGCCTGTCCTGAGGGGGTGTTGTGCGGCGAGCCGGAGTGCGAACTTCGGCTCGCTAGTTTTTTGCCGGCGAGACGCGCTACATTGCTTCCGGGGATTTCGAAGTGTAGCTTTCCCCCTGGCGCTTGCAGCTGCCATGTTCTCTGGGTTAAATTAGAAGGCCGATCCATCCCAGGAATCCATGAATCGATTTTCTTCCTCCAGACGCTTGTTCTTGAAGCAGGCCGCTAACGCGGGCATGGCCTGTTCCGCCACCGCCTTTATCCCCACCATCGCGCATGGGCTTGTGGCCGAAAGCCGGGGTCAGACCGCTCCATCAGCCGCAACAACTGCCGCCAAAGTTTACGTCGACACCCGGCGAACGATCGCGCCGCTCGACCGCAATCTGTTCGGCTCCTTTCTTGAACATCTGGGACGCGCTATCTATGAGGGCGTTTATGATCCCGGGTCGAAACTTTCCGATGCCAACGGATTTCGTAAGGATGTGCTGAACGAAATCCGCCAGCTTGGAGTTCCGATCATTCGCTATCCGGGAGGGAATTTTGTCTCCGGATACAACTGGCTGGATGGCGTCGGGCCGAAGCAAAACCGGCCGCGCACGCTTGACAAGGCTTGGGACACGATCGAGTCGAACCAGTTCGGCACCAACGAATTCCTTGCCTGGTGCAAAGCCGCAGGCACGCAGCCGCTGATGGGGCTGAATCTTGGGACGGGAACGCCAGAAGAAGCCACTGCTCTGGTGGAATACTGCAACATCGACAAGGGCACCAAATGGAGTGATCTGCGGCGGCAGCATGGCGTGGCCGACCCCTGGAAGGTTGACCACTGGTGCCTGGGTAACGAGATGGATGGCCCTTGGCAGATCGGGCACATGTTGGCGACGGAATATGGTCTGAAGGCTGCAGATGCTGCCCGGCAGATGCGCGATGTGGATCCTTCGCTGAAGCTCATCGCTTGCGGGTCCAGCGGACCCTTCATGCCGACTTATCTGGAATGGGATCGCGAGGTGCTCGAGCAATGCTACGACTATGTCGATGGACTGTCGCTGCACCGCTACTTTGGCAACAATGAGCGCGACACCGGCGGCGATACTTCGAAGTATCTCGCCATGAATCTGAGCATGGAGCGGCAGATTGCCGAGACGGTCGCGGTCTGCGATCAGGTGCGCGGGCACAAAAGGTCGCCGAAGAAGCTGTGGCTTTCTTTTGACGAATGGAACGTCTGGTATCGCACGACGAAAGGCGATGCTGTCGATGGCCACCGGCAGCAAGCGCCGCATCTGCTGGAAGAAGTCTACAACCTGGAAGACGCGCTTCTGGTTGGGGGACTGATTAACTCCCTGTTGCGCAATGCAGATCGAGTGAAGCTCGCTTGCCTCGCCCAGTTGATCAACGTTATCGCTCCAATCATGACGGACGCCAGTGGTTTATTTCGGCAGACGATTTACTACCCATACAGTTGGGCTCTGCAGTTTGCTAAGGGTGCGGTGCTGGATTTGCTGGTTGAATCTTCGGGCTATGAAGTTCCCGGTTTTGACCAGGTCGCGCATCTCGATGTTTCCGGATCATTGGATCGCAGCGATGGCAAAGTCGCGCTCTTCATTCTGAACCGCGATCTGTCGAAGGCCCATGACGTAGAGGTGGTGTGGGAAGATGCTGCTCCTGCCCGCGTGAGTTCAGCGTCTGTGCTGACTGGCGACGACCTGAAGGCCTCGAACAGCTTTGCGGCGCCGCAACGAGTGGCCCCGCAATCGTTCCGGGCTCCGGCTGCGGCCGGTGGCAAGACCAAATTCGACGTGCCGGCGCGCTCTTATACCGTCATTCAGTGGTCGATGTAGAAGAAGGCGAAGAAACTTCTGGGAAAAGGCAAGCTTGCCCGAGTCGAAGACTCACCACGCCAGGCGCAACAGGGAAAGACCTTGTCGAGGCAGTGTGAATTGCAGATGGACGTCGCCGTGCGGAATTTCTATCCATGCCGGTGAGGTTAGCAGCTGCAGTTGGCCAGCACTCTCCAGACGCGTGTACTCGGCTGCAGACGGCGATTGCGGCGAGCCCATCTCTTTCCACGCAGTGAATGCGTTGCTGTGATCGGAGTCCACTCGGAAGTGTTCGAGCAGGCCGCGTTTTGCATCTTCAGGCAAACCAGAAATCACCAGATCGATGGACGCCGCGGGCGAAGGAACATCGTCGTCGTGGTAGTTCCAGACCAGAATCTCGATCTCCCGCTCCTTGCGAGAAGCGATCGCGTTGATGTCGGGCTGCGCTCGAACCCCGTTGCGCACAATGTCTTCGGTTGCCAGTGCTCCTGAACTGGTTACCTTCACGCGCTCGTTGCCCAATAACCCCAGCATGCGAAAGGCGTTCAAGACGGGCTTATCCACGCCGTTGGTCGCGAGTTCCCGAAACCCGGCGAAGTAAGGCTGGTCCTCAAATTCGAACGCCCAGGTAACCGCTCCGAGAAAATTGACGTGCTCGTTGCGGGCTAAGTCCAGAATCGCATTCAGAGCCTCGACGGTGTAGGCGCCGTACAACGGTCCGTTGCGATACGAGTTCTGCGGATTTTCCTTGGCGGAACAGGCCGCACAGCCTTCCGGATCCGACTCTCCCAGAATGATCGGAGTGTTTTGCCACTCGGGAAAGGACGCTATGATCTTGAATCCCTGCTCGATCGCGGCCAGCTGATGGCTAATCCCCATCTGCACGTGGTCGCCTTGCCACGTCGGAGATCCTTTGGGATGAAAGCTGATGAAGTCGAGACGTGATCCGACCCGGCCGTTTGCGTAATTCTTCTGGTGCGCGCAATGCTCGAGAAATGCGCGGAGAAAATCTGCTGCTTTCGCATTGCCTGGGCCTGTTGTCTCCGGGCCCTCCGATCCGCGCCTCGGGAAACGCCCGCAGAACCGCATCGACGGTGAAGTCGTAAAGTTTGAAATACTCTTCTCGCGTTCCTTGCCAATAGCCGATGTCTGGCTCGTTCCATACTTCCCACAGCCAGGTCTTCGTTTCAGCGTCACCATAGCGCTCGCGGAGATGGTGAACGAACTGGAAAACAAGTTCGGACCACTTCTGATAGTCCTTCGGCGGATAGGCCCATCCCGTGTAAATGTCGCTGACGGGAGTTCGCGGAAAGTCGTGACGATAGGGCTCGGGATGGGTGGAAAGCGCTTTGGGCATGAAGCCAATTTCGACCAGAGGCTTGACGTCCGCGGCCCGAAAAGTGTCGAAAATCTGGTCCAGAATCGCCCAACTATAAATCGGATGTCCGGAGGCATCTTCCGAATAGACGTTCGTCGATCCCCACTTCAGGGAGGCGGATCCGTCGCCGGTCGTCAGCAGATTGTGAACCCGCACGTATACCGGAGCGGCGTCCAGCGCGGCCAATTCACCGAGCAGCTTCTTGCCGTTCGGAGCGTAGGTGTAATTGGGTTCGTCGTAGCCGAAATAGTTCCAGACCGGCGAGATCGGCCCGTCGCGACTGATCGGCCTGCACCTGGATGCTGACGCTCGTGCTCGGTTGTGCTTGCTGGGACCAGCACAATTGAGCGATCAGAAAAAAGAAGAACGACGGAGAAGAGTACGGCGCCGCCCGTTCGCTGGAGCACCGATTGCGCATTCGGATACGTCTGTCTCAGTGGCGAACTGTTGCTAGCGCACGGAGAGCCATCACGCATACGTTCGGGGCATTCCTTAGCGAGTAGAGAAGCTGTAAACGGTGACCGTGTGATAGCGCTGACCGGGCTTCAACTCGGTGGTTGGGAAATCCGGATGATTCGGTGAGTCGGGAAAATGCTGCGTCTCCAGGCACAACGCCGCATGCAACTCCGTACGGTTTTCCGCCCTTGCCTTTGATCGAGCCATCCAGGAAATTTCCGCTGTAGAACTGGATTCCCGGCTGATCGGTCAGAACTTTCAGCACGCGTCCGCTGCCGGGATCGTAGACTTCGGCAGCTTCCGCCAATTTTCCGCCGCCGCTATCGAGCACCCAGTTGTGGTCGTAGCCGTGGCCCAGATGAAGTTGTTCGTCGTCGGCGTTGATTCGCGCTCCAACCGCGGTTGCTTTACGAAAATCAAAGGGAGTCGATTCCACGGATTTCAACTCACCGGTCGGAATCAGGCCGGCATCCACGGGAGTGAAGCGGGAGGCATGCAGAGTGAGTTCATGATTCAGGATGTCGCCTTGCCCGGCGAGATTGAAATAAGAGTGATTCGTCAGATTGACGACGGTGTCTTTGTCCGTCGTGGCCGAATACTCGATTCGCAAATCCCCTTTCACCAGCGTGTAGCGAACTACAGCCGACAAGATTGCCGGGAAATCCCGCCTCGCCGTCTTTGCTCAGATAAGTCAGTTCCACTCCGTCCGCGACCGGCTTCGCTTTCCAGACCACGTTGTTGAAGCCGTGCGGGCCGCCGTGAAGAGTGTTCTCGCCGTTGTTCAGCGGCAGGGAGTATTTCTTGCCATCGAGCGTAAAGCTGCCGTGCGCGATGCGATTCGCATAGCGGCCAATGATGGCTCCGAAGAATGCGTTCGAAGGGCCGTTAAAGTTGGCCACGTAGCCGTCGAGCATCGTCGAAACCCAAGCACTACGTCGGCCGATCTTGCCGTTCCGGTCGGGAGCTTTCAGGGAAACCACAATCCCGCCGTAGGTTGCGATTCGAGCTTCGTACGCGCCGTCGCTCAGCGTGAAAATCTCTACCGGAGTTCCGTCCGGCATCTTTCCAAAGGGCTGGCTTGTCACCTTCGTCTTCGCCTCCATCGTCATGGAAAACAGCGCCAACCACAACCCGCCGATCACGATCGTTCGCAGGATCTGTCTGCACTCTCATCGCTGCTCCTCAGGTTTGTTCTATTGCTACGTTGCCTGGCCTGCGGCGGAGTTCTGCCACTGCGATTAATGTTGGCAAAATGTCTCCCAGGCCATCGCTGCCCCGCTGGCCCAACGTGAAATACAACTTGCTGTATAAGAGGATATAGCTCCTCATAAGTGCGCTGGGCCGAGCCATCCGGCAAGAAACGTCCGGTGGGAAGGGCAAATCTTATCCTGCGCTTCCTCGATGGTCTTGAAAGTGCCAGCAGCCAGAAAAGCAAAGATTGCAGATCCCAGGCTGACCACGCTCTTGCTCGGAACCAGCACCGGACGCCCAAGCACATTGGCATAGACCTGGTTCAGGACGTCATTCTTCTGCGGAATGCCGCCGGCGTTGATCACGCGCTTGATGTGCACGCCATGCCCAGCCATGCGATCCAGGATTACGCGGGTATGAAACGCCGTCCCTTCGATCGCGGCGAAGAGTTCATCCTGGGCCGTGCTCTGCAGATTCCATCCCAGCGTGACGCCGCGCAGGTTGGGGTTCACCAGCACGGTGCGGTCGCCGTTGTCCCACGTCATGCGCAGTAAGCCGGTCTGGCCGGCGCGATAGTTCTCCAGGCCGGCGCTCAGTGTCTTTACATCGGTGCCGGCGCGGGAAGCGATCGCATTGAATATGTCGCCCACGGCGGAAAGTCCGGCTTCGATTCCCGTGCGCAGAGGATGCACACTGCCCTGCACGACGCCGCAAACTCCGGGCACCAGATTCACCGAGGGAGTGATTCCAATGATGCAAGTCGAAGTGCCGACGACGTTCACCATGTCGTCGGTTCGGCAACCGGCGCCAATCGCATCCCAATGCGCGTCGAAGGCTCCGACCGGAATCGGAATCCCTGCCTTGAGTCCCAGTTTTTCCGCCCAGAACGGAGAGAGCCTGCCGGCGATTTGATCGGAGGTGGCGTACTCGCCATCCAGTTTCTCGCGGACTCCCTTCAACAGCGGATCCACCTTGACCAGAAAGCTCTCCGGCGGAAGGCCACCCAGTTGCGGGTTCCACAGCCACTTGTGTCCCATGGCGCAGACGCTGCGCTTCACTTTCTTCGGATCGGTGATGCCGCACAGCGTGGCCGCCACCATGTCGCAATGCTCGAAGGCGGAGACAAACTCTGATCGCTTATCGGGGTTATGCCGGAGCCAGTGCAGCAGCTTGGAAAATCCCCACTCCGAGGAATAGACTCCGCCGCACCACTTGATCGCTTCCAGACCCTCGCGGTGCGCCGCTTCGGTGATCTCGGCCGCTTCGCCTTTGGCGCGATGATCGCACCACAGGTAATACTCGCCGAGTGGCTGAAGATCTTTGCCGACCGGAATCACGGATGAGCCGGTGGTATCGAGCGCGATCGCCTGCACCTGATCGCCGGCGATGCCGGCCTTCTTCAGGGCTTCGCGCGTCGCGGAAGCCAGCGCCCGCATGTGATCGTCATGGGATTGCGTGGCGTATTCCGGATCTTCGCGCTTGCGGTGCAGCGGATACTCGGCGATGGCGGATTCGATCAGGCCGCGTTCGCTGTCGACCAGAGAGACGCGAACGCTCAGGGTTCCGAAGTCGACTCCCGCCACGATCGCCATCAGCAGGCTCCGTTATCGCAACCGTGATAATGCATCTCCCAGCCCAGATAGCGGGTAGTGGCTTCATGCACCGCGGAAGCAACGGTTGAAAGATTGGCGGCCACGTGATGCTCAAAGCCGTTCTCGCAGATGAAATGCAGCAGTCTCTGCATGTTCTGGATTTCCACCACGCCCGCGCCGCCGAAGGTGTTCAGCGGATCGTCGGTGAATCTGCCTTCGCCCACGTATCCGCGCATCTTGCCGGAGGTGTCGTCGGTCGAGAAGCGCGCGAAGCTCATTTTCTCCGGCTTGATCAGCCCCACGCAGGTTCCGAACGTATTCTCTTTGCCCACTGTGCCGGCGATGATCTCCTGAAAATCCATCTTCACCGAGCGGAAGAAATGTTTGGGCAGGTTCGAGCAGTGGAAGCAGACTGCCTTGTTCGGGTCCGATCCATAGTTGTTATTCCAATCGAGAAGCGCCGAGGGAGTTCCGGAAGCGAGCTGCAGAGCGTGCATTCCCAGCACGCCGCAAATATCCACTTCGCAGGCGCTGGAGAGCAGTTCGTTGCTCATCATGCTCATGACGGTGCAGGGCACGACGCCCAGGTTTTCTTCAATCGAAGTCCAGCACTGCACCGCGCTGATGGTGACCTCGGTTGCCGCCATCCACTGGTCGACGACCGCCCCTAGCTTTGCCATCTTCAATAAGGCGGGCGCGGGCACGCTGCTGGCATCCACGTACTTCTTGATTGCGGCCAGCTTGGCCTGCGCGTGATCGTCGTTGTCTTTCATGCGCTCGATGCGGCCCAGCACTTCGGAAAGATCGAGCGTTTCGATCGAGATGCCCTGCGATTCCAGAATTTTCTCGCTATAGCGCACGGTGTTGAATGCGGCAGGACGCGCGCCGATGGCGCCCACTCGCAAATTGCGAAATCCCTTCACCACCCGGCATACCGCGGCGAACCATGCCAGGTCTTTGGCAAACTCGGGCGAGTCAGGACTCTCGGTGTGCAGCGTCGTGATGGAATAGGGAATGCCGTACTGCCGAAGGTTATTGCAGGCCGACATCTTGCCGCAGAAGCTGTCGCGGCGGGAAGCGATGGTCATCTTCTTGGGATCGTCGGGCGTGGCCTGAATCAACACCGGCACGCGCAGATCAGCCAGACGCAAGGCATCGGCAATGGCTCGTTCTTCGCCGAAGTTGGGCAGCGTCACAATGACTCCGTCGATTCGCTCGCGATTTCGCTTGAACAGTTCGGCGCAACGCCGCGATTCTTCCCGCGTCTCCACCGCCCCGTACTTGCTCTCTTCCGGAGTGAGAGCCACCACCTCGATGCCAGCCGCTTGCAGCACCCGAAGCATTTCCTCCCGTCCGCTCTTGGCCAAATGATCGGGGAAAAATCCCCGGTTACCCACGATCAAGCCCATCGTCATTTTTTCGCCGCCATAAAACTCCCTCTCGAAAAACGCCCTCTCTAGGACTGTCGCCCTGGCGCGAATTTGAAACAATAAAGCAGACCGATCACCAGCAACAGCGCACCCCACCACACGTTGGCGTGCAAGTTGAAGAGGACCACGCCGGGATGCAACGGGAGGATTTACCAGCTGGTAAATTCCCGCACCCAGGATCAGCGCGCCGTTTACCGCCAGCGAGATGCCGATGAAAAACCAGATGGAAACCACGTGTGCGCCTCCACTTACCAGAAGATCCGTCGACCAGAAAATCCGGTTACCAGAAAATAATGTTTAGTGCGACGAAAACCACCGCCACCACACCGGCCCAGAAAAGAGGCTTCTGGTACAGAGGAACGTCCCCTATGGAGGGAACTTCCGTCAGCCCATAAACCAAACCAGTTAATTCGCTGTCAGGCATCGGTTTTGTCGCCAGACTTACGACCACGGTCACGACTACGCAAACAATAAAAGACCAGAGCGCCTGAAACATAATCCTGGGCCAAGCCTTTGGCGTGGGGCGAGAGCGCCACATAACGCAGCGCGGAGGGATCGACTTTTACCCACGTCCACATGCTGATCGAAGAAAGCGTCCCGCACAGCAATCCCAAGAATCCGCCAGCGCCGGTCGCCCGCTTCCAGAGCATCCCGAGTACGACCGTGCCGAACAGAGGGGCGATGAAGAAACTGAACAACGCCTGCACGTAATCCATGATGCTGGCAAACTGCATCACTAGATACGCCGTGCCTACGCTGATCAAAACGCCGATAATCGTGGTCCAACGCCCCATGTTCACGTAATGATGATCGCTGCCCTTGCTGTTGATCAGCGGGCGGTAAATGTCATAGGTCCAGACGGTGGTGAACGCGCTGACGTTCCCCGCCATTCCTGACATGAAGCCCGCAATCAACGCCGTAACTCCGAGGCCGAGCAACCCGGGGCCACAATAGCGGGCCAGCATGAGCGGGAGAACGTCGTTATAGCTGTGGCCTCCAGTTACCGCCGCCACCGACTCCGGAACCAATTTCTCCGGCAGCACGGCCAGGCCCAGCAGCCCGGGCAGGATCACGATGATCGGGACCATCATCTTGAATCCGGCGCCGATGATCGGCGCCATTTCCGCGCTGCGAATATCTTTCGCAGCCAGAATGCGCTGCACCACCAGGAAGTCCGTGGTCCAGTATCCCATCGAGATGACCGCGCCCAGTCCGAACACAATGCCGACCCAATTGATTCCCATGGGATTGTTGCTGAATGACCCCAGACCCGACCACAGTGAACATACTGTTCCGAGGCTCGGTGCGCGATCTGCAGTTTGAGGTTGGTCCAGCCGCCAGCTTCGTAGAGTCCAAGGATCGGAATCAGCAGAGCGCCCGCCCAGATGAGGAAGAACTGCAGCACTTCATTGAAGATTGCCGAGCGTAGCCCGCCCAGCGTTACATAGATGGCGACCGTCAGCGACGAGACCCAGATGCTGAAATTAATGTCCCATCCCAGAACAATCTGCATGACCTTGGCCATGGCAAACATGTTGACGCCGCTCATCAGCACGGTCATGAAGGCGAATGAAATCGCAGAGAGGGCGCGGCTGGGCTCGCCGAAACGCAGTTGCAAATATCCCGGCACCGAGTGGGTCTTGGAAATGTAGTAGAACGGCATCATGACCAGCGCCAGGAATAGCATCGCCGGAATGGCGCCGATCCAATACCAGTGCGTCGCCAGAATGCCGTACTGGTAGGCCGAACCCGCCCAGCCCATCAATTCGAGCGCGCCCAGATTGGCCGAGAGAAAACTGAGGCCGGCCACCCATGCCGTCATCTCGCGGCCCGCCATGAAGAAATCTTCGCCGGTATTGGCGCGGCCTTTTAAATACCAGCCGATGGAGAGCACCAGGGCAAAATAAAAAACGACAATGACGACATCGACAGAGGAAAGATGGACGAGACGGGTTGGCACTATCGGTCGCCAGCAGTGGCGTCATCTTTTTGTTCCTCGGCCTGCCCGTAATATGCGTTCTTGCCATGTTTTCTGAGGTAATGCTTGTCATGCAGCGCGCTTCCGAACCGGTTGCGCGGCTGAATTGATGCCCAGCGTAAAATATGCCATCCGCGCGATGGCCTCCAGAATGACCGCGTTATGGGCAGCTGCTGCGGCATCCTCTCCCCAGGCGAAAGGTCCGTGGTTAGCGACCAGCACGCCCGGGGTTGCCGACGGATCTGTTTGCGGCAGACTGCGAACGATGGCGTGGCCTGTGTTCTTCTCGTAGTCTTCGGCAATCTCCTGATCCGTCATTTGAGAGGTTACCGGCACCGGGCCGTGAAAGTAATCCGCATGGGTTGTGCCGAAACATGGGATCGGCCGGCGGGCCTGAGCCCAGGCGGTCGCATACTCAGAATGAGTGTGGGCGACACCGCCAATTTCGGCAAACTCCTTATATAGCACCAGATGAGTGGGAAGATCGGACGAAGGCCGCAGGCTGCCTTCCACGATCTTGCCGGCGAGGTCGGTCACCACCAGGTGCTCTGGTTTCATTTGCTCGTAGGGAACTCCGCTGGGCTTGATCACCACCAGGCCCTCCTCGCGCGAGATCCCGCTGGCATTGCCAAAGGTGTAAAGAACCAGGTCTCTGCGCACCAGTTCCAGGTTGGCCTCCAGGACTTGTTCCCGCAAACGCTGCAGCATGGCTCCTGTCTTTTCACCCCAATCTCGGCTGGTAGAATACAGTAATCGTTTACTCAGAATGAGGCGCAAACTAGATTATTCCCATGTCCTGTCAATTGCAACCTTCTTCTGGAAGATAGGGATTTTCCGGAAAGGCATCGGCCCGTCGGGAATTTTGCAGAAGGCAAACCGGAGGCACCATTCTAACGCAAGGCCGCGACCGGGGTTTTGCGGGATACGCCTGGCCCGGTTTCCTTTTGGAGTCAGCATCGAGTACTTTGCAGCCGGGGCCAGAGCGGTAGAACGCCTCAGCACCAAACTTGTGGTCAGTTCGTATCTATGGTGCGCCGAGGATCGCGGCTCACTCTCGACCTCATTCAACAGGGCCTGGAAAGCAATCTTGGCCAGCTCATGTTGAGACATCTGCACCGTCGTAAGCGGAGGAATTGTAAACTCAGCCAGGCGGATATCGTCGAACCCGACTACAGAAAGATCATCCGGTATCTTGATATCGTGGTCGTATGCTTCCCGCATCACTCCGATGGCGGTCATGTCGTTCGAGCACAGCACCGCGGTTGGACGATTGCTCAGCCGTTAAGCTCCAGCAGCGCCTGCATCCCGCCCTCCATCCGGTGATCCCCAACTACGATCAAGTCAGGAGAAAGCCCGATTTCCGTCATGGCCGCCTTGAAAGCGTCTCGCCTCGCCAGGGCGGACTTCAAATGCAAAGGGCCAGCGATAAAGGCGATGCGAGTGTGCCGGAGCGCAGCCAGATGCTGCACAGCCTGACGGATTCCATTTTGATAGTTGATCCGGATATTGGCGATTCCCGGGACATCGGGCCCCACATCGATGAAGACCAACGGCACCTTACGGAAGCGAAGATGCTCGATCAGCGTTTCTTCCATGCCGAACGTCAGAGATCGCCACACCATCCACCCGGCGTTCGATCATGCGGCGGACCGACGATTCCATCCGCTTTGGATCGTGCACGGTGGAGGTCAGCAGGATCTCGTAGTTGTTCTCGACCGCGAGATTCTCGAAGGTCTGGACGATCTCCGGGAAAAATGGGTTGGTGATTTCAGAAACGATCAGGCCAAAAATGCGACTCCGTCCCAAGACCAGGGCACGAGCCTGAGTATTGGGATAATATCCCAGTTCGTCGACCACCTTCCAAACTCGCTTGGCAAGTTGAGGATCGACCGTGGGAACACGGTTAATCGCTCGGGATACGGTGGCGGTGGAAACCTTCGCTCTCCGGGCAATCTCACGGATATCCATGGGTCGATTGGCGGAAGAACCCTTCGATGAACCGCATTTTACCATAGCTGTTCCAGGGCTTCGGACGCGACTCGGTATTCCCGCAAACGTTTGCCCCGTCAAGGGGGTCCAATCAGGGATCTCCTTGCCGGTCTCTCCAAACCACTGCCTCTAGCATCGGGGGTGCGCCGGAAAGACAATCGAGGAGGTCAGCTGAGATTGGGTAAACGCTTACCAAAAAGGATAAGTGGGCTGGCCACATGAATCGGTCGGGAGACGTTACCGGACGATCCAGGTAAGATCATTTTAGATGTGCTGGCACGTCGAAGCCGTGTCGAATTGAGGCAAATCTCGGCACCGTCAGGTTTGTATAGGTTGGCTTCATTTTGGCTCCAATGAGAACTGCAAAATCAGGCAGACTTCCAGAGCCAGTCTCGGCAAAAGAACAGATAGCTCTGGCTGTCCATTCATACACTTGTCATTGAGCGCCTGAATCTTCCTGGTGGTCCCTTCATCCAAAACACAGTGCGTCTTGCTCCACTAGATGACATCTACCCCAAGAGATGGGATTTGATGGATGTTTGAGAGCATTCTCTGCCAAGTCACGGAATATGATCCCGACGTTCTAGAGTCCCTGATCGGGCTCGCAGTCGAAATTGCTCGCGAAGGCCGCGAGGGAAGACGCGTAGGCACGCTATTTACCCTTGGGGATGAGGATGCTGTGCTCGCAAGATCCAGACCGTTGATTTTGGATCCGCTGTCTGGGCATCCCGAGTCATCACTCCACGTCACCAATCCCAATCTCCGCGGCACAATTAAAGAATTGGCACAACTGGATGGCGCCTTCGTGGTGAGTCGCGAAGGAATTTTCCTTTCCGCCTGCCGATACCTCGACGCCGTGGCCGCACAAGTCGACGTCCCGCTTGGACTCGGCAGCCGTCACATCGCCGCCGCCAACATGAGCGCTGTCACCAGCACTGTGGGTATTGTGGTTTCCGAGAGTTCTGTGGTGCGACTTTTCTGCCATGGACGGCTGGTTGGCGAGATCATTCCCGAGATCTGGATGATGGACCATGCCCAACTCGGGGCCACCGCCAAAAGGGAGCAGGTCGGCGAGATGACGATTCTGACACCTGGTCTGCGACAAAACCCGATCGCGAAGTGACCACGACCGAGCTCGCGGAATAGGTTCACCGGACTCGAAAGTCAGTTCCTGTCCGACGGAAAAACGCAAACGGGAGCGGATTCGCGCAGCCATGGACGGCACCACGACCCAGCAAGTGAATCTCGCCCATCCGATTCCAGTGTTGATCCTCTACGCCACTGTGATCGTGCTGGATGACGGAGTCGTGCATTTCTTCGATGACATCTACGGACACGACGCCGCTCTCGACAAGGTTCTTGCGAAGGGCTATCCGTATCCCTGGTGAGGAGTCACTACCACTGGCGAACGCGTCCCACGTCGACGTGCACGAAGTCTGAAACGCGATAGAAGCCGACTCCACCGCGATGCAGGCGCAGCGCCGCATCCCGCACCGCAGTTGTTGGAATTCCCGGCAAGCGAATGTCGATTGCCTCAGCCTGCATATGCAGGCTGTGCTGCGCCACGCCCGTGTGCGGGCTGCGGGTACGCAGGAATTCGTTGCTCCGGGGCGTGCGGTATCCACAGATCACGTCGATCTCGCCACCGGAATCGTTGAGAGATGCGGTCAGGTCGTGGAGCAGATCGAACAGGCGAGGATCGAAATGATGTACATCGCCGGTGCGATGGTCGCGGAGAAAATGGTCGAGGGCATCCGATGCCTCCGGCACGTATGTATCGCCACGCCGGTAAACGATGTCGAGTCGCTCGCCGGTGTGTGTGTGGTAGAAGCGGAGCCGGTATTCGCGCGCAGACGTGGCCGCCGATTCTGAAGTTTGCCCAAACGGTGCAATCAGCAAAAGAACGATCAGCCAAGAACTGCAGTGGCGGATCGCCGAGCCCATCGTTCCTGGCTGCGCTGCCTTAAAGTGTAGCTGTGATCTGAATGACAATGGTTTAAATCCTGCCGAATTCCTGAGACGCCTGATACTTTCAAAGACTTTGTGGGGTTAACTTCTATTATATCTGACGAAGATCCGGCTAATCTGGCCGTCGGACCACAAGGTGTTTCTTCCTGCTTCTGGAACGCCATCGAAAGGGTATAGTTGGAACGCTGAAAAGAAATGACCGTATCAAAGCGTAACTTAGATCTCGGTCGTCATGTGTTTGGAGTGGCGGCTATTGCCTCTGGCCTCATCACACTGGGCTGGCACGACTACAACGGCTGGCATCAACTGTATGTTGTGTATGCCTGCAGCGCTGCCCTGATCTTCGGCGGCGCAGCGATTCAGTTCCGTCGGATAGCGAAAGCGGGCGCAGTCCTCCTTGCTGCGGCTTATCTTGCCTTTGCCTTACTGTGCTTGCCGCAAATCTTCGCTGCGCCGCGAACCTACAATAGCTGGGGCAACTTCTTCGAGCAGTTCTCTCTTGCGACCGGAGCGGCGATGGTTTGTGCGCGCTGGTCATCGGCATGGTCACGGTCACCGGAAACGGTTGCTCGGACCGTCCGGATTCTTTTTGGCATCTGTGTGGCTTCTTTTACCCTCGAACAGGCAATTTATCTTCGCGGTACCGTCAGTCTTGTTCCGAAGTGGATTCCGCCAAGTCAGATGTTCTGGGCGGTAACGACGACGGTTTTGTTCGCACTCGCGGCTGTGGCTTTTCTCGCGAATCGAAAGGCGCTTCTTGCGGCTCGTCTGCTGACCGTGATGCTCGTGAGCTTTGGCGTACTCGTGTGGATACCGTTGACTCTTTCCCATCCCTTCAGTCACACGAATTGGAGCGAAAATGCCGAGACCCTCGGGATTGCCGGAGCAGCATGGATTCTCGCTGATCTACTTGGCGAGCACCGGCCTTAGTTGACAACTACTGAGTTTGAACAGTCGCAGGCGGGTGTTTGAGTGTAGCGACGAGTTGCTGGAACTTTGGGTTGGGATGGAGATTCTTCAGATCATCGTCCGACATGAGACCGTCGACATCCTTATATCCGCGATTGACGGCCTCGTTCAGATACTGCAGGGCGTCGTCGGCCTGGTTGGCGGCAGCTGCCACGCAGGCGAAGGAATACCACACTGAAAACGGGTTCCCTTGTGCCGGGGAATTGCTCCCCTTTTCGATCACGTCACGAAACAGTTGGCTGGCTTCGGCATAGTGATGACTGTACGCAAGCGCCGTACCGAGTCGCTGGAGCGAATCCAGTGTTTCGGTATGGAGAGGGCCTAGAGTGCGAAGCTGGATTTCGAAAGCCTGTCTGGCGATCTTTTCGGCTTCCGCGTAATGTCCCTCCCTGTTCAAAATCCCAGCCAGGCTTGCTTGCGACAACAAGGTACCGCGGTGTTGCGGTCCGAAGACACGAAGCTGAGTCGCGAGCGTTTCGCGCTGCAATTTTTCCGCCTCGTGGACATGGCCTTCCTTGAGAAGCACGCCCGCCAGGTTCGATTGCGACCACAATGTTCCGGGGTGTTCGGGTCCGGCGGTTCGCACCCAAAGGCCCAATGCCTCGCGGTCGAGCTTCTCGGCTTCGGCCAGGCGGCCTTCATTGGCGAGAAGTTCCGCAAAGTTTTCCATCGCGAGGAGTGTGTTCTGATGTTCGGGTCCCAACACACGCTGGTCGGCACCCAACACCTCGCGATACAACGGTTCCGCCTCGGCCAGGCGACCCTGAGCTTCGACGGACAATGCCAGATTGTTCATGGCCGCCAACGTTTGAGGGTAATCTGGTCCGTTCACCCGGCGTGAGACATCGAGCAGCTGACGATACTCTTGTTCGGCGTCGGTATAGCGGGACTGGCTCCACAGCGCACTACCCAGGTTCTGCATCGACTGCAGAGTCTGGGCACTCTCCGGACCGAGGGTGCGAGTCGCGATTTCGATTGCCTCGTGCTCCAGTTTCTCCGTAGCGTCATAGTGGCCCTCGTGCAGCAGGACGAAAGCGAGGCGGTCCGTGGTTTCGAGCGTGAGCGGAGCCTCGGGTCCAAGAACACGGCGCTCGTCCGCCAGCGCCTGGCGCTCGAGTTTCTCCGCTTCGGGATAATGTCCCTCACGATCTAGAACCCAACCCAACTGAGACATTGATTCCAACGTCTTCGGATCATCTGGTCCGAGGAGACGCATTTGAACGTCCAAGGCGCTCTTTGCCAGTTCATGGGCACGGGCGAACAGCCCCAGGTTGGTGTAGGTTCGTGCCATAACCTCCATCATCTGCGATTGAACCTCAGGGTCCTTCGCCAGACCCGTTCCCATATCTTTCGAGGCTTTGTCGAGAATCTCACGGGCGGTAATGCTGTTGCCCCGAGCTTCGCTGGGATCGGACACTTTGAACATGCCGGTCATGAAATCGGTGACGCGGGTGGCGCGATCCCGCTCGCGGTTGGCGCGGTCGCGCTCCCGAGTGATCCGGCGCAACTGGACTGCCTGCATAACTCCGAACGCGATCAGCAGCAGCGCCATGGCGCCTACCGCGGCTACGCCGAATTTATGACGCTGCACATACTTCTTTGCACGATAAGCCGCGCTTGCCGGGCGCGCGGTTACGGGTTCGTTTCGCAGATAGCGGCCAATATCGGCGCTCAGCTCGGAAGGTGTGCCATATCGGCGGCTGCGGTCTTTCTCCAAAGCTTTCAGGGTGATGCAGTCCAGATCACCGCGCAGCAGACTGGCCAGTTGCCGCGGATCCGTTGTCCTGTTAGCTGCGGCCGCGGTGGAGACTGGCTCGCGGCTGATTCTTGTGCTCGGACTCGGCGGATCGTCTTCGTGCAACTGGCGCAGAACTTCGTGGAACGGCTTCGTCTTCCACCGCTTCACATCGAAGGGCAGAACCCCGGTGAGCAATTCATATAGCACCACGCCGAGCGAATAAACGTCAGTGCGGGTGTCTATGTCTGCGACGCTGGGATCGGCTTGTTCCGGGCTCATATAACCCGGAGTCCCCACCATTCCTCCGGCGCGTGTCATGAACGTCTGGTCCACAGACTGCTGCGAAATGGCCTTGGCAATGCCGAAGTCGATAATCCGCGGCACAGGCTTGCCATCGACTTCCACCACTAAGATGTTTGAAGGTTTCAGATCGCGGTGAATGATGGCTTTCTGATGCGCATGTTGCACGCCCTCACAAACCTTGACCAGCAGCGCGAGCCGCTCGCGGGCCGACAGGCGCTTCTGGTCACAGTAGTTGGTGATGGGCAATCCGGGCACATACTCCATGACAAAATAGGGCTGCCCCGCGGGAGTCGAGCCCGCATCGAATACTTTGGCGATGGCCGGGTGATCCATGATCGCGAGCGATTGCCGCTCTGCCTGGAAGCGTTGCAGGACCGCCTGGTCGTACATCCCGGCTTTGATGAGCTTGAGCGCGACTTGCCGTCGCACTGGAGAAGTCTGTTCGGCCAGCCAGATTTGCCCCATTCCTCCTTCACCAAGTTTGCGTACAAGTTGAAAATGCTGGGCGAAGATCTGTCCTGCGTCCAAGCCACCCGCTGCATCGATCGGATCTGGCTCCGCTCCCGGCGGTGACGATTGCAGAAAACCGGCAGGGATGCCTTCGCCGGCCAACAGAAGCGACTCGACTTCGGCACGGAGTGCAACGTCGGACGAGCACGCCTTGTCGAGAAACGGCGCGCGCTGCTCGGGATCAAGTTGCATGGCTTGGTGCAGCAGTTCTTTGACGTGCTCCCACGCCTGGATGGTCATGGCCGTCCCGTCCTGCTCATCTGTCGATGCAACCAGACGCGAGCGGTAGCCCAGTCGCGGTCGACGGTTGCGCGCGAGATTCCCAGCACTTGCGATATCTCCGGAGCGGACAACCCCCCGAAGAACTTCATTTCTACAATCTTTCCCTGGCGTTCATCGATGCCGGCCAGCTGGTTCAAGGCATCGTCCAAGGCCAGGAGCTCGGCGTCTCCGTTGACTGGCAAGGCGTCGAGATATTCGACGGCGATCCTGCATCCCCCATCGCGTTTGGAGGCCCGGCGTTCGCGAGCATAGTCCACGAGGATCTGGCGCATGAGCCGGGAAGCCACGGCGATGAAATGCGCCCGGTTCTGCAAATCGACCGATTGGCTGCCTACCATCCGAAGATAAGCCTCATGAACTAAGGCGGTGGTCTGGAGGGTGTGATCTGGCCGTTCCGATTGCAGATGGTAATGCGCGAGCCGTCGCAACTCCTGGTAGAGCAGAGGCAGCAAAGTATCGAGGGCTCGCTCGTCTCCCCGCTTCCAGTGCCGTAAGAGCTCGGTGACCTGACCGGACTCGGATTCGGGCATGTGCCCCTCGACCCCCAACTTCCGCGAAGGTCAACAGCATATTCGCGGGCTCCGCTGTCGTCAAATCACCATCCAGCCACGATATCCTTCCCAATTAGTACCGGCTTTAGTACTCGTTGAACCTGCATTAGTACAGCGCTTATTGGTCCCCTCAGTACCGCCCACTCCCGGCCGCTCCAATTCTGCATAGATCTCTTTTGAACCTTGTGCCTGCAAGCTGCGCCACCTATGCTCTGCGCTGGGGTCGCTCCGTGAAACGAGTCCGCGTATTGGTGGCAAATCATCCGCGCCTGATGAGGGAATTGGTGATGGCGACGATTGCCGACCAGCCCGACATCGAGGTTGTGGGCGAGGTGCAGAACGAGACGGAGCTGGCCGACATCGTAGAGCAGGTGCAGCCCGATGTTCTGATCATCGCCATGGACGGCCAGGGCGCCCAAGTCATCGTAAACGATCCTTTCATCGACTGTGACGAACACGCGGGAACACGATGGACTTTCCTGCCTCTTTCTCAGGCGGCAACGGTCTGAGATCCACAAAATATTTCGTGCACGAGGCCACACATTGAAAGCCTTCTTGCTGGCTGGCGGTCATGGCACCCGCCTGCGCCCTCTCACCGACTCCGTTCCCAAGTGCCTGGTGCCGATTCGCGGCCGCCCGCTGCTCGATATCTGGCTTGATCTCTGCGCCCGCTCCGGCATCACGGAAGTCCTCATCAACCTGCATGCTCACTCCGAGACCATTGATCGGCATCTTCAGCAGAGCGGGCTCGCCAGTGGATGTTCGCCTCGTTCGCGAAGAACATCTGCTGGGCTCGGCGGGAACGGTCGCCGCGAATCGCGCCTGGGTCACCTCCGATCCCCCGTTCTGGATCCTGTATTCCGACGTTCTCACCAACACCAACCTGAATCGCATGAACGAATTCCATTCCCGCCACGGAGCAGTCGCGACGCTCGGCCTTTACCAGGTGCCCGATCCTTCGCGCTGCGGTGTTGCCGTTATGGACCAAAAGGGAGTCATCATCGACTTCGAAGAAAAGCCGCAAGCTCCGCACAGCAATTGGGTGTTCTCGGGACTCATCATCGCTGATTGCCGGCTCTTCGATGTGATCCCACCCGACATTCCGGCGGATCTCGCATTTCACGTCTTGCCGCGCCTGGTCGGCGAAATGCGCGGCTATCCCATCGAAGACTACTTGCTCGACATAGGCACGATGTCCAACTACCAGAAGGCGCAGGTGACATGGCCCGGCGACCGCACCGATTCAGAGCGGCAACAGCAAAATAAGAAGCCAGGCTCCCCCGCCGAGCAACCAGCAAGCCGCATGCTTTCGACGCATCGCATGCTGCCCGGGGAGACCTTATGAGCGCCGGGCAACTACGGGGTGTCATTTTTGATATGGATGGCGTGCTGGTCGACAGTCATGGCGTGCATCGCCGGGCCTGGCGCTTGTTTTTCCAGACGCTAGGACGCGACGTCCCCGAGTCTGAACTGGATTTCATCCTTGATGGGCGCAAGCGCGGTGAAATCCTGCGGCATTTTCTCGGAAACTGTCCCGATCCCGAGCTTGAGGAATTCGGCCGGCGCAAGGATTGCATCTTCCGCCAAATGCGGCTCGAGATCGCCCCCGTTCCGGGCGTGGTCGGCTTTGTACGCGAGCTTCGCCGCAGTGGCGCCACTCTGGCCCTGGCGACCTCCGCCAGCCGCGGCCGGGCGCGCTCGACGCTGGCAGAGTTGGGATTGCTGAACTGTTTCGCGGAAGTCGTGACCGGGGAAGATGTGCTCTTGGGTAAACCCGATCCCGCGTATCTACCGGCTGGCCTGCAAGCGCATGGGGATTGCATCCGAACGTCTGCTCGCGGTCGAAGACGCCATTTCAGGAATTCGGGCGGCAATCGCTGCCGGCTTGCGTTGCGTCGGGGTGGCGTTGCATGAGACGCCGGAAAAGCTCACCACTGCGGGTGCGGCTCATGTGGTGCGGGACTTCGAGGCTGTGTCGCTGCAGGAACTGGAATGCATTCTGCTCCGTCGCGATCCGATCCCGCGCCAGGCTGCCGCGGCGGGCAGCGGCTAAACGCTAAGACCCTGGTTGCGGCACACTTCCACGATCGAGAGCCGGTCCTGCGCTCCCACCTTGCGTAGCATGCGATGCACGTGGTTCTTCACCGTTTGTTCGGAGAGGTTCAAGCGGCTGGCAATTTCCTTATTCGTGAGCCCCTGCTGAATCAACCCCACCAATTCCTGCTCTCTGCGGCTTAGACCCAGACTAGTCTTGAGGTGCAAGCTCGGAACGGCTGGCCGATGCCGCGCCACCCACTGAAACAGCGCGACGGAGAGCGCCGCCGGGCAAACTGCTTCGCCGGTAGCAACCGCTCGAATGGTGCGTGCGACTTCCACCGCGGAAGCGTCCTTTAGCACGTAACCTACAACGCCGGCTTGCACCGCGCGAAGAAAAACCGCCTCTTCGGCTTCCATGCCGACCATTACTACTCGGATGGCGGGGTTCAATCGATGCAGTTCGCGCACGACACCCGCGTTCCGCCAGAACCGGAGACACTGAATCGAGCACCACCACGCTGGCTCGTGTCGACACAATCTGCTCCAATGTCCCGGGGCCATAGGAGCCCGCCCCGAGCACGCGGATGTCGTCTTTCTTCGAAAGAATGCGCAACAATGCTTCGCGCAGCAGCCGATTCTCGGCCAGCAGAAAAACTCCGGCAACCGTTCCCGAAACTCCTGAAACTACAGTTCCCATCTGCTGACCAATCCCGCTTCGCACTCTTCGCTCTGGCCGAAAACTCCCCACTGTAGCTGCCGTGCTGCATTGTCGCGGATCACTTCTCCACGCTAGCTTCCGAGTAAACATGAGGTCAAGGGGAAAGCCTGTCTTGACGGGATAGTGTTTCCCGCGGCGGGAAGGTCCCGTGCGGATTCCGAAAATGGTCCGTTGCGGAGCCAGTGCGGCTTCAGTTCTTTCGATTCGTGGGTGCGGTCAGCAGATTGACAAACGTCGTGTAAAACTTCTCAAGGTCTACATCATCCTGCACTTCGACTGGCTGCATTTCGATCTTAGGCTTATTCCGGTCTGTCCAGCTCAAGGTATTGCCATAGCCGGCGCCGCGATCGAGATCCACGTCCATGAAGAGAGTTTCCTTCTTCGTGATCAAGCTCGGATCGAGCCACGCCGCTGCCGCCAGTTCATCCCACAGGTAATTGTAGTTGCCACGCAGACGCGCATACTTGCCGACATAGCGCGCCACCGGCGCATCTGCCGCCTTGATGCGATTGATCAGGTCCGCAGTCAGTCTCGTCTTCACCGAAATATCCACCGTCGTGCAAACGATTCTCTTCCACGGCGCGCGCAGCACCACGTGAGCCGCTTCCGGATCGAACCAAAGGTTGAATTCGTGCGTTGGAGTGTTGGCGAACTCAGGGTCGTCAGTCCGCGGATTGAAGCTGCCTCCCATGAACACCAGCTCTTTAGCCAACCCTGCGAACTCGGGGTCGAGCGAAATGGCAAGGGCCAGATTGGTCATAGGGCCGCCTTCGTAAATGGTGACTTGGTTCGGAAACTTATGCACCATGCGCAGCAGAAAGTGCGCCGCGTCCTCATCGGCCGGCTTGGTCGTCGGTTTACCCTCCGGCATCTCTCCCAACTGATCCGCCGGATGATAGAACTTCGGAGTCCACGCTCCCAGCCACGCTACCTCGCCGTATTCCCGTTCCCATCGTTCCGTCTCTTCTTTCCGCCGAACCAGCGGATACTCCGCTCCCGGCACCACCGCAATGTCAGTTCGTCCAATAAGCTCAAGCATCCGCAAAGTGTGCGCCACTTCCTCGCGAAGCCACTGATCGCCCGTCACCACGGTGATGCCCGAGGACTTCCGTCTGCGGCGACTGGATCAGCAACAGCATCGACTGCTGATCGGTCCCGGCAGGACCAGCGGCATCCTGGTCGATGATAATCTTGCGACTCGTTTGAGCCCAAGCGACAAACGCACTGAGGAAAAGAACGGCGGCCATGCAACGGAGGAGAAATGATTTCATCGTCGCTCTCAGGAATTCTAAAGCTGCGCCCGACGATCGGGCGTCCTTCGATCTTATCGAGCCTTCGCGATTCCAGCGGCAAACAAAGAGCAGACCGAACATCACCGCCCTAGGCAAAATGCTGTTCGGCTTCAGAAGTTCAGTCGCAGGGCAAATTGAATCAGCCGCGGATTGTTCACCTGCTGGTTGAGCACCCCGAAACTCGATGGTGAATTGATGTCCTGCAGTCCGACACCTGTAAGGCCACCGATAAAGAACTGGGGATGGTTGAACAGATTGAAGAATTCCGCCCGGAATTGCAGGTTCGTGGCTTCGCGGAACGAGAGCGGGAAGTCTTTGATGATCGAGAAATCCGTGTTCACGAAACGCGGCCCGTACGCCGGAGCGCGGGGAGCAGTGCCGATCTCTCCTGCCGGTGCATGGGCGAACGCGCACGGATTCAACCAGGCCTGAATGGTGTGAACCTGGGTGGGGCATCCCGTCTGGCCGCCTTCGTTGCCGGGTCTGTTGGGGTCGCCGACCAGAACCGGGCGATTGAGGCTCAGGAAGTCGTAGTTCAAGTATTGTCCGGTATTGCCTGGTCCCGGGGCCCCACCGAAGGTTGGGCCGGTGTTTGCACTGTCCACCACGAATAACGGGAAGCCGGACTCAGCGCGCTCGATCACGTTGATCTGCCAATGCCCCAGAAGCGTATTGGTGGCGGTGCTCCAGTCGCTGCCGAAGCGCTTGCCTTTCCCGAAGGGCAGTTCGTAAAGAACGCTGGCGGTAAAGGTGTCATTCAGGTTCAGTTGCGAGAGTCCCCAATCCAGCTTCTGGGTTCCCGGCAGAGGCCAAAAGATCGCGCCCGCATTGGTGCCCAGCCCGTCGGTCAAGCCAGAGTCGAAGTTGCGAGCCCAGGTATAGCCCAAAAGCGCGTAGAGACCGTGGCGAACACTCTTGGTTTCCGCTTTGATTTGCAGCGAATCGTAGCGCGCTGCCCCCACGCTGTTGTTGCTATTGACTATCTGAAACGGGTTGCCGGGAATAATCAGATTGCGGCCGCATCCCAAAGTGTACGTTGGGTTATATATCGGATTGGGACCGGTTCCATCTGGAATGACGGGGTCACATGCGTAGGGCGATCCTATATTTTCGTTAACTTGACTGACCAGAATGTGCGCGCTGCGGGAGCCCGCGTAACCTGCCGTCAGAACTATGTTGCCCGGTATCTGCTGCTCCACATTCAGGTTGAACTGTTGCACCATGCCCTGCACAAAATTGCGGTTCATCGACTGCAGCGTGCCGGTGTAGTTGTCGGGGTTCACTGGCGCGTTATAAATAAATCCGCCCGGCACAGCCAAAGTGGAAGGCGGCTGGGCCGCGTTTAGCAGGAAGCCATCGGAGAGCGATCCGAATGGGTTGCCGTAAGCATAAGAGAAGGTCGTCGGATCAACTTCCGCATAGTACGGCGGATTTTGCCACAATCCCTGGCCGCCCTGGTTCCACGCGGAGTCGTGGAAGATCGCATAACCGAGGCGAATGGCCGTGCTCTGGCTACCCATCGGCTTCCAGGCGAGGCCGATGCGCGGCTCGAATGCGGTTTTGTCAAACTGAATGCCTAGGCGTCCATCCGAAGCGGTGCATCCGAAAGGTAGAATCGCCGGGGCGCAACCTCCGGGGCTGCCTTTTGGGACGAACCACGTCAGGGAGGGAATATCGAAGTTCGCCTGCCGGTTCTCGACTTCCGTTTCGGGTGTAACTAGCGCCCAGGCTAATCCTAAGTTGACCGTGAGGTTATTGGTGACGCGCCAATTATCCTGCACGAACGGGCGAACGAGTTTCCAGCGCCGGCCAACCGTCGCGCCCAGGAAAGTCTGGTCGTGCGCGGCAAAAGATCCGATTTCGCCCACCAGTACATCAGCCACATCGTCACCGGTGAAAGCTCCTGTTTCCGAGATAAAACCGTCCTGCGAAGCGTTATTGCGGACATTCATTTCATTGGCGCGATAGACGACGCCGAAGCGGATTTCATGCTTGCCGCGAATCAGATCCAATGTGTCGGAAACCGAGTATACGTTCGTTCCACCCTGGTAGGGAGCATAGCCGCGGTCGCCGACCGAAAAGTACGACGACATGGAAAAAGACGTCAAGCCGCAGCCGACGCAGTCGTTGCTCGCCTGGTTCAGGCTGGCAGGATAGTCGGTATAGGCGTCGCACTTGCTGCCCAGATTGGCGCCGGGAATTCCGATGATCGAGGCTTCGCAGGTCCCAGTACCATAGGAAAGAATATGGTTGAAAATCCGGCTGAAGCCCGCGTTGAACTGGTTGATGGTGTTCGGCGAAAACACGTGCGTTTCTGAAAGCGCCAGGTTGCGCCCGTGATTGTTGATGAACTGATTGCTGCCGAAGGCCGTAGCCTCCGACCACGTCGGCGAACCACCCGGGATGAAGTTGGTTGCCTGGTCGTAGCTGAAGCGCGCGAAGACCGAATCTGCGCTCGAGAAATTATGGTCGAGACGTACATCCCATGTGCCTTCGTTGAGCTTCCTGGTGAGCTGATCAGCGTAGTTGAAACCGGCTGAACCAATTGCGTTAGGCGTGGGGTAGAGTGCAACGACCTTCGCACCAATCGGATTGACCATCGCTGCCGGAATGACGTTGCAAGGAGTGCCGCCGGTCTGAGAGCCATCGCTATTCGGCACGATTCCGTTTCCCGAAGCATCGCACTGCAACGATGTGGGTGTGAAGTCGAATGGGTTGCGAAGATTGGAGAATCCGTCCTGGTTGAATTGCGGCGCCCCAGGCGCGAAACCGGGACGCGGGTTACCGGAGGGATCGAGGCTATAGTCGTAATCGCCATTCGCATCCGGTGTCACCATGGCAGTAGTTGGGACGAACCCCGGATACGTCACCCCCTGGCGTTGCATCTTGGCCTGATAATCCAGGAAGAAAAACGTCTTGTCCTTCTGGATCGGGCCACCCAGCGACCCGCCAAACTGGTTCAGATTGAACTTTTGCGGCGCCTGCGTGAAGTATTGATCCGTATTGAGCTTGGTGTTGCGGAAGAACTCAAACAACGATCCGTGCCATTGGTTCGATCCTGACTTGGTCGTAACCAGAACAGTCGGACCGGCGCGCTCACCGTATTCGGCGGAGTACGTATAGGTCAAGACCTTGAATTCCTGGATGTCGTCGATCGACGAGAAGATCGCAATTCCGCCTTCATCCAACTGATTGTTATCGTTGCCGTCGAGCAGCCAGTCGGTCTCCTGTTCGCGAGAGCCTCCCACCGAAAGCGAAAACGATCCGCGAGTGGAAGCTTCGCTGCTGGGCGCGCCGTTGAAAAAGCTTTGCGGGTTCGTCGATGCCGTCGTGCCGGGCGTAAGCGTGGCCAATTGCACGAAGTTGCGGCCATTCAACGGAAGGTCGGCGACTTCTTCGGAGGTGATGACCTGCCCCAGCGTCGGATTCGCAGTCTCTATAGCTACTTCCGTGGCGCTGACCATAACGGTCGAGGAGACAGACGCCGGAAGAAGGCTGAAATCCAATTCGCGATGCTCGTCGACTTGCAGCCGGATGTCTTTCTGCTCGGCGGGCTGGAATCCCGGTGACTCCACGTGAATCGTGTAGAACGCGACCGGCAGCAGCGGAATCAGGTAATATCCCGCGTCGTTGGTTTTGGCCTCGCGGGAAATGCCTGTGCCTTGCGAGGTGACCTTGACCGTCGCACCTGCGACCAGCGCACCCGCCTTGTCGGAAACAGTGCCCGAAAAACTACCGCTTGCCTGGCCGTACAGGACCGGACAGGCCGAAACCGCAACTGATAACACAACTGCGATCAGCAGCGCCCTCTTATTCAGCATTCCTACCCCTTTTTCGGCGGACCTGCGCCGAATGACGAAAGTGACTTTCCGTGGCGATAAACCGGGAGGTCGTGAACCGTAGAACCGCCTTATAAACGGCATCCTCTTCCGAAGTCAAGACTTTTCAGCCGTAGAAGAAGATTGGCAGCCGACTTCTTTACCTTTTTTGCACAGATGACCGCGAGACAGATGAACATGCCACCGATGTTTGAGATGACAACAAGACAGCGAGCCCGTGTCAGGCGCGAGCCGTCCACTCCTCATCAAAACGCGCGCGCTCATAAAAGGATTTTTGCGTTCCGATGCCCGTCGTCGACAATCCAGCGTACAGATTGGCGCGCCGCACCGCTTCTTGCTCCGGCACTCCCTCTGCCAGAAATACGGAGAAACTCCCGATGAATGCGTCTCCTGCGCCTGTGCTGTCGACGCTTTTCACCACAAACGGAGGCACATGCTCGCTCACTCCGCGAGCTGCGAGCATTGATCCGTTCGCTCCCAGGGTGATGATGACTCGGCGAATGCCGCCCGCCACCAGGTTCTCTGCGCACTTGCGCGCGTCTTCGACACTCCGTATTACGACCCCGGTAATCGTTTCCGCCTCACTCTCATTCGGAACGAAATAATCGAGGTCGGCCAGGGCCCGCATGTCGACAGGCTGACCGGGCGCCGGGTTCAAGATGCATCGAATGCCATGCCTGCGCGCAAACGCGACCGTGTAGTAGACAGTTTCGAGCGGGATTTCAAACTGCAGGACAATGCAATCGACGGCTTTCAACATCTCTGCCGACGCCTCAACATCCGCCGGTTTCAACGCGTCGTTGGCCCCTTTCACCACCAGAATTCGGTTTTGTCCGTTGGGCTCGACGAAGATCGGCGCCACGCCGCTGGACAATCCCTCAACCTTCTTCACATGGGTTGCGTCGATGCCAAGCTTCTTAAAGTTGTCGATGGTAGCCGGACCGAACAGGTCGTCCCCAACTCGCGCCACCATAGACACATCTGCGCCGCAAAGCCGAGCGGCCACTGCCTGATTCGCGCCTTTGCCCCCGAATCCAAGATCGAATTTCTGGCCGAAGATGGTCTCCCCCGGCTTCGGAAACCGGTCCGTGAATGTAGTCAGATCGATGTTGGCACTTCCAACCACCGCAATGCGAGGGCGCCGGGGCATGATTTCTTGAGATAACCTGAGAACGCCGAGTCTATTTGGCGCCTCCGATTGTGTCAACGGAACCGCAATGCCTACGAACAGGGACTGCCTGCCTCACTTGTCGCGCGCGTATAAAGAAGAGTACAGTTACACACTTTGCGCTCGTCACAACACCCCTAAGGAGAACCGATGTTCACGCCTTCGAGTTTGAGCATTGCGCTGCTGATGATGATCACTAGTGCCGTTTGCTGGGGCTCGTGGGCCAACACCTATAAAGGCGTCAAAGGCTATCGTTTCGAACTCTTCTACTGGGACTACGCGGTCGGCATCTTCGTAATCTCACTCGTACTCGCCTTCACCATGGGCAGCGCCGGGCACGATTCCGCCAGCTTCCTGAACAACGTCCGCGCGGCAGACACTTCGAACATTGTGAATGCACTCATCGGAGGCGCGTTGTTCAATCTCGCCAATCTTTTGCTTGTGGCCGCAATCGATATGGCTGGCCTCGCCGTCGCGTTTCCCATTTCCATTGGCATCGCCCTGGTGGTGGGAACTGTATTGAGTTATGCACTTCAACCGAGGGGGAACGCCGTTTCCCTGGCCCTCGGCGTGGCATGCGCGTTTATCGCTGTGCTTTTGGATGGCAAGGCCTATGGCAGTCTCGCTTCTGCGGGACGTTCCGTCTCGAAGAAGAGCGTGATCACATGCGTCGTGTCAGGGGTTCTGATGGGCTTGTGGGCTCCGTTCATGACTCACGCCATGACTCGTGGCAACCCGTTGGGACCCTACAGCGCCGCCGTGTTCCTGACCCTGGGAGCACTCCTCTCTTGTTTTATCTGGAACATTTACTTCATGAAGCATCCGCTGGTGGGGGAGCCTGTAAGCTTCACGGGATTTTTCAGCGGCCCTGCTTCGGGTCATCTGCTGGGGCTTCTCGGCGGATTCATCTGGGGCGTCGGCACGGTTTTCAATCTCGTGGCTGCAAGCTTCACCGGCGTTGCCATCTCCTACGCCATCGGCCAATCTGCTCCCATGGTTGCGGCGCTCTGGGGAATTCTCGCGTGGAAGGAATTCGAAAACTCAGGACCTCGGGCTAAAGTGTATCTCTGCTTGATGTTCATCTTCTATGGTCTGGCGATTTTCCTGGTCGCACGCGCGAACGGTTAGGCCTTACTTCCCTTTGATCCGGCTGACAAACAGTTCCAGGAAACGGTCGGCGTCGGAAGCCATGCAGACGCGCGCATTCGGCTTCAGATCGATAACACCCTCGATCTCGTAGTGGTCGCCATGCAGCACGTTTTTCTCGTCTGATCCCATGCGGTTCGCCAAGGTTTCTCCGCGCGTGAACTCACCCTTGGTTTCCACATCGACATGCATTTCTTTGAGCGTGCCGAGCGTTGGATCCAGAGCAATCCCCACCGCCAGCGGATCGTACATCGCAGCGCCGGCATATCCGCTCTTCTCGCTGCGGGTCAAATAGAAATCGGCAATCCTCGAAATAAAGTCGCTCTGTGGTCCGTGTGACGACTGCAGCTCCGCCAAATATTTCCGCGTGATCAAGGTTCGCTCGCCTACATCAGACCCGACCATCGTCACCATCCAGCCGGCATTAAACACAATCTGCGCCGCCTCGGGATCGTTATAGACATTCGCCTCCGCCGCCCCGTTCACATTGCCACCCGAGATCGAACCGCCCATGATGACGATATCCTTGACCAGAGCCGCAATCGAGGGATCCTTCGAAACTGCAAGCGCAATATTGGTGAGTGGACCCACCGGAATCAGAGTTATCCCATGCGGATATTTATGGATCATCTCGATAATCAGATCCGGACCAAACCGGGGATCCGCTTTACATTTCGAAGCCGGCAACTCGACGTCGGCGAGACCATTCTTGCCGTGCCAGAATTGCGCAGTGATCAGTTTCTGATTCAGCGGATGCTGCGCGCCACCGGCGACCACAACATCGCAGCGCCCCGCCAGCGAAACAATCTTCAGTGCATTCTCCAGTCCCTGCCGCGCCTCCACGTTGCCAGGCACGACCGTCAGCGCTTCCACCTTGAACTCTGGAGAATTCAACGCGAGGATGATGGCCATGGCATCGTCAGTGCCCGGATCGGTGTCAATAATCACGCGCCTCGGCGCAGCCTGCGAAAACACATTGGTCATCGAAGCAAGAACGAAGAATGAAATCAGGATGGATGCAGCGTTGAGTCGTTTCACAGGAAGGTCCTCTTTCGAAAGCTGGCGCGGTCTATAGCAGCATGCCCGCGATTGATGCCGACATCAGGTTGGCCATCGTCCCCGCCAGCATCGCGCGAATCCCCAGGCGCGCCAGTTCGCTCTTCTTGTTGGGCGCCAGCGCTCCAATCCCGCCGATCTGAATTCCAATGGAGCTGAGATTTGCGAATCCGCACAACGCAAATGTGGCAATAGTGAATGAGCGCGGATCAAGCCCCGCTTTCATCGGCCCAAGCATGGAGAATGCGACCAGTTCGTTCAGCACCATGCGGGTGCCGAGCAGGTTTCCGATGGCCGCACAGTCGCGCCAGGGAATTCCGATCACCCATGCCACCGGCGAGAACAGCACTCCCAGAACGCTTTCAAGGCTCGTGGGAAACCAGGAAACATGGTGGTGAATGCCTCCGAAAATTCCGTCGAGCAAGGCCACCAGCGCGAGAAAAGCGATCAGCATCGCACCAATATTGAGCGCCATGTGAAGGCCGTCTCCCGTGCCCCGGGCAATGGCGCCAAGCAGATTTTCCCGGTGTTCTTTCTTGGTCTCTTCCTCGCTCATCACCACCCGCCCCGCGGTCTTCGGCTGCTCGGTTTCAGGCACCAACATCTTCGAGACCAGGATGGTCCCCGGCGCGGTCATGATGACGGCACTCAGCACGTGCCGCGGCTCCGCCCCAAAAGCGAAATATGCAGCCATGATCGATCCCGAAACGTGCGCCATGCCGCTCGTCATCACGGTCATCAGTTCCGAGTGCGTGAGTTCGGGCAGAAATGGGCGGATAGTCACCGGCGCCTCAGTCTGCCCCATGAATATGCTGGCGGCAACATTTAGAGATTCGGCGCCGCTGGTGCCCATGATGCGAATCATGACCCACGCAGCAACACGGATGACCATCTGCATGATTCCGTAGTGATATAGGATGGCGAACAATGCGCAGATGAAGATCACCGTGGGCAACACCTGAAAGGCGAAGATAAAGCCGATGTTCGAACCCTGTTTGCCGAGCGGGCCAAAGACAAACTCCGATCCCACGAACGCGTAACTTAAAACGCGGTTGGCGGCATCGCCTGCGGCCTGGAACATGCGCCGGCCAAGGTCCACGCGCAGCACAAAAATCGCGAAAACGATTTGCAGGCCAAGTCCCCATATGACCGTTTTCAGCCGAATCGCGCGGCGATTTGTGGAGAACGCGTAAGCCAGCACCAGCATGGTCACAAGGCCGAGAATTCCAGTGTAGCGTCCCATCAGTTCTTCTCTCCCGGTTTTCCGATTACGCGCTGGGTCATCACACGATGAATCAAAGGCCGTTTGTCGCGCACAGGAGAATCGGCAATCTGATAACTCTCTTCCAGCAACTGCCGGGCACGAACCGCGGGCGCCTCCGCATTGTAGTAGATCGTCGCCAGCGCCTCGCCTGAGGAAACCGCGTCTCCAACTTTTTTATGCAGCACGATTCCCACCGCAGGATCGATCGAATCCTCCTTGCGTTCGCGGCCGCCACCGAGAATCACGCACGCTGTTCCCACCTGCTCGCACTGCAGAGATACGAGATATCCATTCCTCGGGCTCGAAACGGTCATCGTATGCCGAGCCTGGGGCAGCTTCTTCGGATCGTCGATCGCCCGCGGATCTCCCCCCTGCAATTCAACCATCTCGCGAAACTTGTCGAGCGCCTTGCCCGAAGAGATCAATTTCTCGCTGTGCTTTTTTCCCTCGCCGCGACCGTGTCGGCGACTCCGCCCAAATACAGCATCCAACCCGCAAGCTCGAGACAAAGCTCCCGCAAATCTTCCGGTCCTTCCCCACGAAGAAGTTCCACCACCTCGACGACTTCGAACGCATTGCCGATCATGCACCCCAGCGGCTGATCCATGTCCGTGATCAGCGCGACCACTTGTTTCCCCATCCGCTCCCCGGTTTCAACCATGAGTTCCGCGAGAAACGCCGCATCCTTTTCACTCTTCATGAAGGCCCCGGAGCCGGTCTTCACGTCGAGCACGAGTGCGTCAATGCCCTCGGCAAGTTTCTTGCTCATGATGGATGCGCAGATGAGATAGGGACTTTCGACCGTGCCGGTCACATCGCGCAGCGCGTAAAGCTTGCGATCAGCCGGGGCGATCTCGGCCGTCTGCCCAATCATGGCGCACCCACAGGTTTCGAGGACGCGGAGAAATTTCTCCACAGGAAGATTCACATTGAAGCCGGGAATCGACTCAAGCTTGTCCAGCGTACCTCCGGTATGCCCCAGGCCGCGTCCGCTGATCATGGGAACCACCACGCCGGCAGCAGCTGCAAGCGGCGCCAGCACAAGTGAAGTCTTATCGCCCACGCCGCCAGTCGAGTGTTTGTCGACTTTCTTTGCGGGCAGCGAAGAAAGATCGAGCACCTCGCCGGACCGCAGCATCGCATCCGTCAGCGCAGCAGTCTCAGCCCGCGTCATCCCCTGCAACACCACCGCCATCAGCCATGCGGAAACCTGATAGTCGGGAATATCGCCGCGCGTGTAAGTGTTCACCATCGATTCGATTTCGCACCGTGACAATTCGCCGCCATCCCGCTTCTTGCGAATCACATCGATGGCGCGGAAAGTCTGAGTCAGAGCTGGGGCTGGGTTCACTGGAGGCGGAATCCCTCCGGAAGCAGTTGGGTGATGTGAGCCTGTTTACGGCCGTTAGCGCCCTGGAAGAAGATCGTCGCGTCAGGGCCGAATTCATAAATCACCTGACGGCATGCGCCGCACGGCGAGCAGGGCACTCCCTGGTCGTTGACTACCGAGACCGCGCGGATCTCGATCCTGGGTCCAAGCTGCGCGACCGCCGAAAAAATCGCGGTGCGTTCGGCGCAGTTGGTCATTCCGTAGGAGGCGTTCTCCACATTGCACCCGGAAAAGATTTTCCCGTTCGAAAGCAGGATCGCGGCCCCAACCCGGAATTTCGAGTAGGGCGCATAAGCGTTCTTCATGACTCTCGTCGCGGACCGCAGCAGCCTTGGCGCTACGTCAGGGCGCAGCTTCTTCTCGCGCATAGGGGAAAGCTTTCGCGGCGGAGCGGCGAAAGCGAGGGTCATTGTAAACCCTGGCCCAACAATTCACTGGTTTTTCTACGACAGGTTCGAGCGACTCCCGGATACCCAACAGCCCGAGACTCGCGTTGTAAGATTTCCTGCCGTACAATTACAGCGCGACAACCCGTTCGCGGCCCCGGTCCCGTGCCGCTAACCAAGGCGAATTCCCGTGCCGCTCGATCACAACCATCCCGGGCAGCTCAAGAGATCGCGCACAAGACTGGTAGCCACCAGCCTAATGGGGAATCTTCCATTGCGATTCTCGGCGGACGTCCCCTCCAGCCAAACTCCGGAATTCCTCTCGACCTGAATTGGCTCCAGGAAGTTCGTGTGAACACAAGCGCGGTGGAACGCCGCGCCCAGAGCGAGGTAGCGCGCAGGACGGTGAAGAAGGAATGGCAGGCCGCCTGGCTTCTGCGCGCAATCTCCTGCATGGACCTGACCACACTTTCGGGCGATGACACCGACGACCGCGTGCGCCGTCTGTGCGCGAAAGCGCGCCAACCGCTGCAGCAGGATCTCGTGCGCAAGCTTGAAATCGAAGAACTCGACGTGAAGGTCGCCGCCGTCTGCGTCTATCACGTCTTCGTTGAAACCGCGGTGCACGCCCTGGAAGGCAGCGGTATCCGCGTCGTCGCCGTGTCCACAGGTTTTCCCGCCGGCCTATCGCCGCTCGCTGAGCGGGTCGCGGAAATTCACCGATCGGTCGAGGCTGGTGCCCATGAGATTGACGTTGTGATCACTCGCGCCCTGGTGTTCGGCGGGCGATGGCAGGCGCTTTATGACGAAATTGCGGCCTTCAAAGAAGCTTGCGGCGCCGCTCACATGAAAGTCATCCTCGGCGCGGGCGACCTGCTCACTCTGCGGAACGTTGCGCGCGCCAGTGTCGTAGCCATGATGGCGGGCGCCGACTTCATCAAGACCTCAACCGGCAAAGAGCCTACCAACGCCACGCTGCCGGTGGGCTTGGTGATGACTCGCGCCATCCGCGAATACGCTCAGCAAACCGGCATGGCTGTGGGTTTCAAAGCCGCTGGCGGCATTCGCACTGCCAAGCAGTCGACCGACTGGCTGGCCATGATGAAAGAAGAACTCGGGCAGCCGTGGATGCGCGCCGAGCTGTTTCGGTTCGGCGCGAGTGGGTTGTTGGGAGACATCGAGCGGCAACTCGAGCACTACGCGACCGGACGTTATTCGGCGGAATATCGTCATCCCATAGCGTAGGTGCCGACTGCTGTTGTTTTTAGGAAAGCGGAATCGAGTCGATCGAAAATGAGCATCGCTGAAAAGTTTCTGACGATGGAGTATGGTCCCGCTCCCGAAGATCCCAAAGAGGCGCAAGCCTGGCTGGAGCGCCACGGCCATCGTTTCGAGCATTTCATCAACGGCACGTGGCAGGCCCCCGCCGCCGGAGAATATTTCGACACGATCGATCCTTCCAACGGTGAGAAACTAGCTTCTGTCGCTCAAGGTTCCCCTGCGGACATCGACTCCGCTGTGCAAGCTGCGCGGGCGGCGTTTCCGAAATGGCAAGCGCTCACTCCGCACATCCGGGCCCGTCACCTTTATGCTTTGGCGCGGCTCGTGCAGAAACACTCGCGTCTGCTCGCCGTTCTCGAAACCATGGACAACGGCAAGCCCATCCGCGAGAGCCGTGACATCGACATTCCGCTGGTGGCGCGGCATTTCTACTACCACGCCGGCTGGGCGCAACTTCTCGATCAGGAATTTCCTGAGTACGAGCCTTGCGGCGTCGTAGGGCAGATCATACCGTGGAATTTTCCTTTGCTGATGGCGGCTTGGAAAATTGCTCCAGCCCTCGCCACCGGAAACACGGTTGTGTTGAAGCCCGCAGAATTCACTCCTCTGACTGCGCTCGCTTTCGCTGAACTTTGTCAGGAAGCGGGGTTGCCCGCCGGAGTCGTCAACATCGTCACCGGAGACGGCTCAACCGGCGAGGCTCTGGTCAAACATCCCGACGTAGACAAAATTGCATTCACCGGTTCCACCGAAGTCGGGCGCGCGATTCGCAGCGCGACGGCCGCGACCCATAAGCGCCTGTCTCTTGAGTTGGGAGGGAAATCTCCGTTCATCGTCTTCGACGATGCTGACCTCGATAGTGCCGTCGAGGGATTAGTCGATGGAATCTGGCTCAATCAAGGGCAGGTATGCTGTGCGGGCTCGCGCCTCTTGATGCAGGAAAGCATTGCTGAGAATTTAATCGCGAAGATCCGGGACCGCATGAGCACTCTGCGCGTCGGCCTTCCTCTGGATAAAGCAATCGACATCGGTCCGATCGTCGCGCGCGTGCAACTGGATCGCATCGAGCGCATGGTCGGGCAGGGAATCGCCGAAGGCGCAACCTGCTGGCAGCCGCAGGTCGAATTGCCGGCGCGGGGGTTTTATTATCCGCCCACGCTTCTGAGCAATGTGCATCCCACGTCGATCGTTGCGCAACAGGAGATCTTCGGGCCCGTGCTCGCCGCAATGACATTCCGTACTCCAAAAGAAGCGGTCGAACTGGCTAACAACACGGTCTACGGCCTGGCCGCCGTGCATTTGGAGCGAGAACATCAACGTCGCGTTGCACGTGGCCGCGCAACTGAAAGCCGGCGTGGTCTGGGTGAACTGCACGAACCTCTTCGACGCTTCCTGCGGCTTCGGCGGCTACCGCGAGAGCGGATACGGACGCGAAGGCGGCAAGGAAGGCCTGCTGGAATATCTGCAGCCGTCATGGTTCAAGAACGCTCCTAAATTGCCCGCTGCTCGGCACCTCGATCCCGCAGGACCAGCGCCGGCGACGGGTGCTCCCGCCATCGATCGTACCGTTAAGCTCTACATTGGCGGCAAGCAGACGCGCCCAGATTCGGGCTACAGCATGGAGGTGCGTTCCGCCGATGGCCGTTTGCTGGGCGAAGCCTCGCTCGGCAACCGCAAAGACATTCGCAACGCGGTCGAGGCGGCCCGCAAGGCGGAGTCATGGGCGAAAGCGACTGCGCACAATCGAGCGCAGGTCCTCTACTACTGCGCCGAGAATCTCTCCCAGCGCCGCGACGAAATGATCCGCGGTTTGACCGCGGTCGTCGGCGGAAAGCAAGCTGCGGCGGAACTCGATCTTAGTATCGAACGCATTTTTTCTTACGCTGCCTGGGCCGACAAGTTCGACGGAGCGGTTCACAATCCTCCGTTCCGCAATATCGCACTTGCGATGAACGAACCGCTCGGAACTGTCGGGATCGTCTGCCCCACAGAGGCGCCGCTCCTCGGTTTTCTTTCGCTCGTGCTGCCGGCGGTGGCGATGGGCAATACCGTGGCCGCAGTTCCTTCCGAGGCATACCCCCTCATCGCTGCTGACCTCTATCAGCTCTTTGACACCAGCGATCTACCCGGCGGCGTGGTGAACATCGTCACGGGATATGCCTCCCAGCTTCTGAAAACTCTTGCGGAACACGACGATGTCGATGCCATCTGGTCGTTCGTCGATGAAGCTGGCGCCACTGCCGCGAAAGCCCTGTCGGTCGGCAATCTAAAGCAGGTCTGGACCAACGAGGGCCGGGCCATCGACTGGTTCAATCGAAAGCTGGCTGAAGGACGTTGGTTTCTCGAGCATGCCACTCAGGTAAAGAATATCTGGGTTCCGTACGGCGAATAATCTGCGCAGAATGATCTTCGGAGAATAAGCTGGGATCGGAATTGCTTTTGTTCCGCCTGCGGACTAGCATACTTCCGTCATCACTTCTCCGCCCGGCATCTTGTCATGCCATTCATGTTCGACCTATGTGTTGATCTAAGGAGGAAGTATGGGTATCGCGGTGTCACCACAGATTCATCCCAAAGTCGCGGAGTTCCTCGAAAAGCCGCGCAAAATGTTGATCAATGGCCAATGGGTAAGCTCCATTTCTGGCAAGACTTTTCCTACCTACAATCCTTCCACCGGCGAAGTCCTGGCGCAGGTCGCGGAAGGCGATCGTGAGGATATTGAACAAGCCGTGAAGGCCGCACGAAAAGCCTTTGACCAGGGCCCATGGAGGCGACTGACCTCATCCGAACGCGGACGCATGATCTGGAAGCTGGCCGATTTATTGGAACAGCACACCGAAGAGTTCGCGTACCTCGAGAGCCTTGATAACGGCAAGCCTCTCACTATCGCGCGTGCCGCTGATGTCCCGCTGGCCGTCGATTTGTTCCGCTACATGGCGGGCTGGACCACAAAGATTGAAGGCAACACGATTCCGATCTCGGTTCCATACACGCCGGGAGCGAAGTACCTCGCCTACACTTTGCGCGAGCCCGTCGGAGTCGCAGGCCAAATCATTCCCTGGAACTTCCCTCTGCTGATGGCCGCGTGGAAGCTGGGCCCGGCGCTCGCTTGCGGCTGCACGGTGGTGTTGAAGCCAGCAGAGCAAACGCCGCTTTCGGCGCTGCGTCTCGGCGAACTGGTCGCGGAAGCTGGCTTCCCTGAGGGTGTGGTGAACATCGTCCCAGGCTACGGCGAGACGGCAGGCGCTGCACTGGCGGCTCATCCCGACGTGGACAAAATAGCGTTCACCGGTTCGACAGAAGTTGGCAAGTTGATCGTTCACGCCGCGACCGGCAACTTGAAGAAAGTGTCGCTCGAGCTTGGCGGCAAGTCTCCTAATGTCATCTACAAGGATGCTGATCTCGACGCTGCAATCCCCGGGGCGGCGAGCGCGATCTTCTTCAATCACGGTCAATGTTGCTGTGCCGGATCGCGTCTCTACATCGAGAAGCCGATCTTCGACCGCGTTGTGGAAGGTGTTGCCGAACAGGCGAAGAAAATCAATGTCGGCTCCGGTCTCGACCCTGAGACGAGCATGGGACCACTCGTCTCCGAAGAACAACTAAGCCGCGTCTGCGGTTATCTCGAGGCCGGCTTCTCGGAAGGCGCCAAAGCCGTCACGGGTGGCCACAAGAAAGGTGACAAAGGTTATTTCGTCGAGCCCACTGTTCTCGTGAACACTCGCGAAGACATGAAAGTGGTGCGGGAAGAAATCTTCGGACCGGTCGTGACGGCGATGCCGTTCGATGATCCTGAGGAACTCATGCCGCGTGCCAACAACAGCGAATACGGCCTGGCTGCCGCCGTCTGGACGCGGGACATCAGCAAGGCTCACCGCACCGCCGAACTTCTGCGCGCCGGTACGGTTTGGATCAACTGCTACAACATCTTCGACGCATCTCTACCGTTCGGTGGATACAAACAATCCGGATGGGGCCGCGAGATGGGGCACGACGTTCTAAACAATTACACGCAAACCAAGGCGATCTGCACCAAGTTGGCGTAGCTGATCGCTTCTCTAACAAAAAAGGACGGCGGATTCACCGCCGTCCTTATCATTTTCGAGTGCTCGACCTGCTGCTGTTACTTTTCCATCAGCAGAACCTTCTCCGCATTATCAATCTCGGTCAACTTTACCTCGATCACCTCGTTCATCGTGGTCTGAACATTGCGGCCCACAAAACTGGCCTCGACAGGCAATTCCCGGTGTCCGCGATCGATCAGCACGCACAACTGCACCCGCCGCGGTCTGCCGTGCGAAAACAGTGCGTCGAGTGCGGCCCGCGTCGTCCGCCCGGTAAAAAGAACATCGTCGACCAGCACAATGTTCTTATCCTCAATGGAGAACCCAATCTCTTTTTCCTGCACCACCGGCTTGGGTCCAAGCGTAGAAAGATCGTCGCGATAGAAAGTAATGTCCAGCGTGCCGACTGGGACCTTTGCATTCTCGATGCGCGTAATGATTTTGCCCAGTCGCTCCGCGATCGGAACCCCGCGGCGGCGAATCCCAACTAATCCCAAGCCTTCGATGCCGCCGTTTTTTTCGACAATCTCATACGCCAGTCGCACTAGCGTGCGTTCGATTTCTGATGCCGACATGAGCTGCGCCTTCTGGCGCAGACCCGTCTTGCGGGAAGGAACTTTTGAATTCATCGTTGCGCGTACCTCGCAAAATAACGGCTTCCCACTGTATTCAAGGCAGAGTCAGAGGTCAAGCGGCAACGCCTCGATGAAGTGCAATTCGCGAGATGGGAATCGAACAACTGGATAGAATCAGACGTCGCGGTGTTCGCTCGACATCAGATCCACGACGATAGTCTGGTCCCTGCCGCCGCCACTCTGCACTCGCACAGTTCGTGTCAGTACACCGGTATCCTTTTGCAGAGCCTGCAGCGTAATGGCGTGCGGAGTTGAAGCCGCGCCATCACCGGGGAGAATTCCCACACCCTGATTCCGCCCTCCGGCCTTGGCGCGATAGAGCGCCGTGTCCGCGAGTTCAATAATCTCTTCCGCACAAACCGCCTCGTATGCTCCCGCGGCTCCAGGGGAAGGGAGCCCATCCCACGGAGCAGGTTTTCCGCACTCGAACCCCGTGTCCGAGATCAAACGCTTCTGATGACATGATTTCAAGAACGCGTTCGCAAAAGGCTGGCGTGCCCGACGGATCCGCCGAGCGCGACATAATCAGAAATTCCTCTCCGCCCCAGCGCACCAGCACGTCCGACTTACGGACTACACCGCTCAGACGCTCCGCCACTCGCTGCAACAAGCGATCGCCGGCAGGATGCCCATGACGATCGTTCACTTCTTTGAAAAAGTCCACATCCACCATGATGAAGACCAGATCGCGATGATCCAGCTTTCGAATATCGCTGCCGCGCGCTCTCTCGTAATTTCGAAGAACCTGCCCAGCTTCCGCCGTAAGAATTTCTTCGAGATAGCGCCGGTTCCATACTCCGGTTAACGGATCAGTAAAGGAAATTTCCTGGAGCTCAAGATTCTTGCGCTGCAGTTCCAGGCTATGCCACCGCAGCGACTGTTCCTTGCTCTCCAACTCGTCCTTCAGCTTGCACGTTTCGTCGAGATTTTCGCGCGACAAACGCAGCAGGTGGAGCAGTTCGCGGTCCATGTAGTGCTGCTTCGCGAAAACCAGCCCACCCATGAAGACCATCGCCGCCACAGTCAGGAACAGCCTGTAGGATCGCACTCGCGGTGGCGCACCACCCCCGAACTCAGCCCATGCCACCATCAGCGGCGTCGAGAAGACAGCAATCATCGCCAGGCGCGCGGTCCACATGCTGTGGTCGTGGCGCGGTTCCTGGCCAGTCGGCTGGTCGGACGACGATCCGCGTGCGATGAACCCCACAGATGCGAACCATGCCATCGCAGCCACCAGCGGAACGTCAAAAAGACTGCCCGTGTAGTACTGGTGATAGTCGATCGCTACACCCGCCAGAAGCGACCCCACGCTGTAAAACAAGGCAGCAACAAATAGTTGCCGGTAAATTAGCCGCCACGACCCGTGACTGCGCTTCCAAACCAGGCCCACCCCTACAATCAGAACGATCTGTTCGCATACGTAGAGCACATCGAAGCTGTGACCATAAACCGCTTCGTTCGGCGAGACGTACTGCCACGGGATCACGATAAATAAATAAAGATAGAGCCACCAGGTGAGCAGCAGAAAAAAGTCGAGCGACACCAGCCGCAGAGAATTGTCCTTCCGCTGAACTTGCGGCTGCACCACCAGGGCAGCCATCATGGGAACCACATGGAGGAACAGAACCACGTCTCCCACAAACGGGTTCGGTACTTCCTGCCGCAGGAAGACCTCAAAGTAAGTCCAGAGGATCTGCGTGCACAGCCACATCCCGCATCCAAGCGCCATAAGCGCCCAGAAAAGCTTGGCCTTTTTATAGCTTGTCTTGAGGTTCAGGAGGATGGCGACCATCCCGCAGAAAAGCAGTGCAGACTGCATCAGATCGCCGAAGGCGGTCAGTCCAACACTGCGTGGAACCAACAGAGACACTAATACGTGAACGCACACCACTGCGCACACGATTCCCGTCCACTTGCCGGGTTTTCGCACCGAGATGAGACCCACGCTAAGAGTGTATGGCGGGGTCAGGGTAGCGTGTGTGTTACTGAAGTAATAGCCTGCGTGACCCAGGCGTGCAACCCAGTCTCTAGCCGATCGCGGCTAACAAATCGCCGCACAAACCGGAAAACATCGTGATAGGAGTTGTAAAGCGGCACTGGTGCAACCCGGAAAACGTCAGGTTCCCGCCAGTCGCCCACGATGCCCTCCTGGGCCAGCTTTTTGCACAAAGCCCGCCCGTTTTGTGAAATTCGGATCGACAGCTGCGCGCCCCGCCGGTCTTCTTCACGCGGCGTGATGATTGAAAAAGCCGGAGAGGCCTTTTGATTCAACAGAAACTCCAGATACCCGGTTAGCGACACGCTCTTCGCCCGCAAACGCTCCATTGCCGCTTCGTGGAAGATAGCCATCGACGCGCGCAAGACGGCTAGGCTGACGATCGACGGATTGCTCAACTGCCAGCCATCGGCGCCAGGCATGGCGCGAAAGTCTGGCCCCATCTCGAACCGCGACTGCTCGTCATGCCCCCACCAGCCCGCAAAGCGTGGCAGTTCCCAGTCGCGCCCATGACGCTCATGAACAAAACAACCTGCAACACATCCCGGCCCGCCATTCAAATACTTGTAGCTGCACCACACCGCAAAATCCGGGCCCCAGTCATGAAGTTTTAACTCCAAATTCCCAGCCGCATGCGCCAGATCAAACCCGACCACGCAACCCTGCGCCCGACCCAATTCCGCGATGCGGGCCATGTCATAAGCTTGGCCGGTGGAATAATTCACTCCCCCCAGCATAATCAGCGCGATGGCATCCCCTTCGCGCTCGATCAATGATTCAATGTCTTCATCGCGAAGGCATGCCTCGCCGGGCCGCGGGGTCAACTCGATCAGAGACGTCGCCGGCTCAAATCCGTGGAAACGGATCTGCGACTGCACAGCATACTGGTCCGAGGGGAAAGCTCCGCCCTCCACGACAATCTTGTGTCTCTCTCGCGTCGGACGGTAAAACGAAACCATCATCAGGTGCAGGTTCACCGTCAGCGAATTCATCACCACCACTTCGGCGGGATTCGCGCCGACCAACTCCGCGGTCTGTTCTGTTAGCAGCCGGTGGTAGGGCATCCACGGGTTCTTCGCGTGGAAATGTCCCTCGACGCCAAGCCGCGCCCATTCGCTCAGTTCCTGCTCGATATATGCCGTCGCCGTCTTAGGCTGCAGTCCAAGCGAGTGCCCACAAAGATAAATGCATTCGCGGCCAGGAGTGCTGGGAAGGAAGAAGCGCTCACGGAATTCCTTCAGCGGATCGCGTTCATCCATCGCAATCGCAAAATCTTCGCCGGATTCGAACTTTGGCCGCTGTTGAAGGTCGCTCACTGCCGAATCTCCAGCGGAGTAAGATCGCGGCGAATCAGATGGTCTGCTCTGTCCCAGTCGAGATCCTCCACCCGATCGATGGATTCACACAGCTCCGCCAGTATTCTGTCCTGAACCGTGCCCCGCGCCAGTGCAACCGAGTAGGGAATGCGATGAAACGTCACCATGGCATATTTCGGCACGAAGAGTTGCGGATACTTTGCTTCCAGCGCCAGCTCCACCTTCTTTCGCAGTAAGAATCGCGCGTCCGCAACCCGGTCTCTCATTTCCGTAAAATTCTCAATCGCCATGTCCGCAATGGCGTCGGTATTCACCTTGCGCTGTTTCTCGAACTCGGGGAAAACGCGCGCCCAGTTTGCGCCGTGGTGGTCGAGCAACTCAACCAGATGAGTGCAGTCTTCGAACCCGCAGTTTATTCCCTGGCCGAAGAACGGAACGATGGCGTGAACCGCGTCCCCGAGAAGCAGCGCTCTTCCTTCCACATGCCACGGAGAGCACTTGATGGTAACCATCGCGCCGGTTGGATTCGCGAAATAATTGTCGGCCAGCTGCGGCATCAGCGGAACTGCATCTGGGAAGCGAGACTCGAAAAACTCGATCACCTGCGCTCGCGTGGTCAGGCCGGCAAAGCTGTCCGCGCCTTCAAACGGCAGAAACAGAATGCAGGCAAACGTGCCGTCGATGTTAGGCAAGGCAATCAGCATGTGGTTGCCCCTCGGCCAGATGTGCAGTGCATGCGTCTCCAGCAAGATGCTCACCCTTGGGCCCCGCCGGAATCGTCAGTTCCTTGTAGCCGTAGTCGAGATACTGCTGCGAAAAATTAAATCGACTGAGCTTGAGCATTTCGGCCCGAATCGCGGATGCCGAGCCATCGCACCCGATCACAACCTCCGTCGCCCGCGTAGTCTCCTGCGCCCGTTTCCTCGTTGCGCAATCGCGTCGCGCCGGTCTTCAAGTCGTATCCCGTGCAGCGCTGATTGAAATGAATCGTTGCTCCGCGTTCCTCCGCCGCAGTTGATGAGCGCAATGTTCAGCTCAGCCCGCGAAATCGAGTTGATGACTTCCGCTTCATTCTTCCCATAGGGCTGGAACGTCAGTTCCCCGCCAGTCGAATGCATCATCCGCCCCTTCATCGGGATAATGATGCTGCGCATCCGTTCCCAAAGCCCGGCTTGCTGCAACGCGTGAATGCCGCGGGTCGAAAGCGCGAGGTTGATCGACCGCCCCGCGCTCATGCGCACGCGCCGCATATCAGGCCGCCGCTCGTAAATCTCGACTGCGAATCCCCTTTTCGCCAAAAGAATAGCCAGGAGGGGACCGTTCAGTCCGGCGCCGATCAGCGTGACTTTTTCAGGTGCGGCCTTCATCTGAGAGGTGCGACGAATATTCTCTTCAACGGACAACAATGAAGAGAACAACTTCTTACTCGGTCAACAACGTTCTCGCCTCCCACAATTCGGGAAAGAATTTCTTGTCGAGTGTCAGTTTCAGGTAAGACGCGCCCGTGCTTCCCCCGGTGCCCATGCGGATGCCAATAATTCGCTCCACCAGTTGAATGTGGCGCAACCGCCAGCTCACCACCAGTTCGTCAAACTCCGTCAGTCGTTCGCACACATCGATCCAGTCGCGGTGATGATGTTCATCCTTGTATAGTTCGTGCACTGCGCGAGCTCGCGCCTCGAATCGCTCACTCTCGCTCGCACCCTCACCGGCCGGCGGAAGCTTGCCCATTGCTTGCAGAGCGCCGAAGAATACGTCGCGCAGCGAAGGCTCCTCCAATCGGCGCTTCAGGCTGGCGTAAGCCTCCGGCGTGGGCCGGTGATAGCGAAGCATTTTCTCGTCCTTCAACCCGCACAGAAATTCGATTTCGCGAAACTGCTCAGACTGAAATCCACTCGCCGGCTCCAGCAAGCCGCGAAACGCAAGAAAATGTGTAGGCAGCATCGTTTCCAGAATCGTGAACTGCTCCACCAGCACCCGCGTAATCTCCGTGCAGCGCCGCAACAAACGCGCCGCCTCATACACTTCATCATGCGATTGCGGCGCCTCGCCGCGCTTTTCGCAAATTAGCGACTACGGCATCCAGGTCGTGCAGCAACTCTTTAAACCAAAGCTCGTAAGTCTGGTGCACAAGAATAAACAGCAACTCATCATGGTGCGTCGGCACAGATTGCGGCTTCTGCAGCTCCAGCAATTCCGGAACCTTCAAATATGAACTGTATGTCAGCTGTCCAGGCTCAGGAGCAAGCGAAATTGACCCGGCAGCCGCGCCAGGCGCGGCCTTTGGCAACTCAACGTTGAGTCCAAAAAATTGCTCCGCATTTCCGCCCAGAATTTTATCCTTGGCGTCCCGCGATAAATCACTTTTGCGGACGAGCGACCCGACCCGTTCCTCGCCCAGCGGAAACGGATAGTCGGAGCCGAGCATGACTCGATCCGTCCCATCGTCCCCACCAGAAACTGCAACGCGCGTTGATCGAACACTGCGGAGTCGACGAAAAAACCGTTGAGATAATAGCTGGGCGGATGCTCACTTTCCCCACGCGCAACCGGATGATGATGCCATGCATTCTCCAGCCGCCCCAGTAAGAAGGCGAAACTCCCGCCGCCGTGCGCGAAACAAATCCGGAGCGTGCCCGGTAGCCGGTCAAACGCTCCACTCAAAATCATCGCCACCACCGATAACTGCGTCTCCGCCGGCATGCCGACCGTCCACGGCATCATGTATTTCGGCATTCGCTCCTGGCCAAACATTTCCCAGGGATGCACAAGCACGGCTGCGCCCTCATCCGCGCAGTGCTGCAGAAAAGTCACAATCCCGCGATCATCCAGATTCTTGTCGCCAACATGGTTCCCAATCTGCACGCCCAGGTGTCCGTCACGCATGCATCGGCTAAGCTCCTTGCAAGCCGCATCAACATCTTGCAAAGGCACCTGGCAAAGCGATTTCAATCGGCCTTTCCCGCGACCGCAAAGCTCGAGCGCCGCATCGTTGAACAATCGCGCGCAGTCCAGCGCGTGCTCGACCGGACGCTCATACGCGAACAGTACCGGCGTCGCAGACATGACCTGCAAATCAACGCCGTCCCGATCCATCTCCTGCAGCCGCACCTCCGGGATCCCAGCACGCCGAATAAATATGCCGGAAGAATCGGTCCCCGACCATGATGTCGGCTTTCCCTGGCTCGGTGTGCTTGATCCAGGGCCAGTCCGGTGTGCCGTAGCGCGCGGCTAGGTCTGGCCACGAATCAGGGAAAAAATGATTATGAATGTCGATGACGGGCATGCTATTTGCCGGGATGAATCGTGCCGCAATGCTTGCACGTGCGTCGGCTCTCATTCGAATAGAACTGCTCAAACAGCGGCGGCAGATCTTTGACGATGCTCTTCAATTTCACTTCCGCGCGATAGATCAACTGATGGCAGTTCGGACAGTACCACTCAAATGCATCCAGAGAGCCCTCCGGGCGCGGCACTTCAACGACGACTCCGATGGTGTCAGCCGGCCGTTGCGGGGAATGGCGCATGTGTTTCGGCAGGAGAAAAATGTCGCCTTCCTTGATTTGCACTTCCAGCGGCGGCTTGCCCGGCGCCTCCATGATGCGCAAAGAGATGTTCCCCTTCAGCTGGTAAAAGAATTCCTCCGTGGGATCGTCGTGATAGTCGCGCCGCTGGTTCGGCCCTCCCACCACCGTCACCATCATCTCGCCGTCTTCCCACACCTGCGCGTTTCCCACCGGAGGCTTCAGCTTCTCTTTGTTCGCTTCGATCCAGCCCTGAAAATTGAAGGCTTTCAGATTCTTGATGGATGCCATCACGCCTCCTGTCTCGCCGGTTTGTAAGCCCTCGCCGTCATCTCAATCAGCAAGTGCGGATGCGGCAACTGATGTACGGCCACGGTCGTTCGCGCCGGGCCATCGTATCCGAAAAAGTCTCCGTACACTTCGTTGTAGCCGCCGAAATCGTTCATGTTCACCAGATACGTAGAAACCTCCACAACATCCTGCAGTTGCGCTCCCGCACTCTGTAGAATGTCGCGGATATTCTCGATCACCGCGCGCGTCTGCACCCGGATGTCGAGCTGCGTCGTCCCCAATCGATCAACGTCCGCTCCGGCAATCGTGTTATCCGCGCGACGCGCGCTGGTCCCCGATACAAACAGAAAATCTCCAGCCCGCTTCACATGCGGATACTTACCGCGCGGCGCCGCTTTCCCCTCAACGACTTTGCTCTCTGTCCCGCTCATCGCATTATTCGCGCCAACCAAAACATCACAGCCGGATGCAAATGTTGTTCAGTTCAGAATAAAAATTCAATGAATGCATCCCGCCTTCGCGCCCAATGCCGGAAAGCCCCGCTCCACCAAAGGGCGTTCGCAGGTCTCGCAAGAACCAGCAATTCACCCACGTGATGCCCACCTTCATCTGTTGCGCCACACGATGCCCCCGTTTCAAGTTGCTGGTCCAGATCGAGGCCGCTAGACCATACTTCGTATCGTTGGCCATAGCGACGGCTTCCTCCTCCGAATCAAACGGCGCGATGTGGCACACCGGACCGAAGATTTCCTCCTTCACGCAACGCGCCGATTCCGGCAGCCCAGTATAGATGGTTGGTTCCACGTAGAAGCCGTGATCGCGATTGTCGCCAAACTTCTGAACTCCGCCGCCCGCAATAACGGTTGCGCCTTCTTCCTCTGCCAGACGGTAATACGACAGCACCTTCTCTCGATGTTGCGCAGAAATCAGCGGCCCCAGATCCGTCTTCGCGTCATTCGGCCAACCCGCATGCAACTTCTCCGCCTTTTGTTTCAGTGCCTCCACAAATTCACTGAAGACTTTCCGCTCCACATAAATCCGTTCAGCGCACAGGCACACCTGCCCGGTATTAAGAAACACTGCCTCCGCTAAACCGTTCACCGCTTCTTCCAGATTGCAATCGGCGAAGACGATCGCCGCATTCTTCCCGCCCAGTTCAAATGAAACCGGCTTCACGGTGGGCGCCACCGCCTTCATAATGGCTGCCCCGGTTCGCGATTCGCCGGTGAATGTGATCGCATCCACATCAGCGTGTTGCGTCAGGAATTCTCCCGCAGACCCCGGCCCGAAGCCATGCACAACGTTATAAACGCCATTTGGAATCCCCGCCTCTTGCATCGCCTCGGCCAGAAGCGCCGCCGTAGCCGGAGTTTCTTCGGAAGGTTTCACTACCACCGAGTTTCCGCAAGCCAGCGCAGGCGCAACTTTCCAGGTGAGCAGCAGCAAGGGAAGGTTCCACGGCGTGATGACTCCGATCACGCCCAAAGGCTTGCGGACCGCATAGTTCAAGGCGTTTGTGCCGTCGGGAGTTTCCGTCTGAAAAGATTCCAGTCCAGACATTTTCACCAAATCGGCAAACACGCGAAAATTCGCCGCAGCGCGAGGAACATCGAGCCTCGAGGCCAGGGAGACCGGTTTGCCCGTGTCCGCAACTTCCGCCTGCACGAAGCAGTCAAACCGCTTCTCAATCGCGTCCGCGACCCGGTGCAATCGCGCCGCCCGCTCGCGGACTCCAATTCGTCCCCATTCTCCACCCAAAGCCCGCCGAGCAGCGTGCACAGCCTCGCCTACTTGCGACTCGCCGGCTTCGGTGACCTGCGCGATTACCGTCCCGTCCGCCGGATTCACATCCGCAAACTCGCGCTCCCCGGACACGAACCTTCCATCAATGTAATTCTGGATTAATTTCACGAAATCCCCAGGCAGGTCCCGGCAATCGTAGCAGGGCAGCAGGAAGCGAAGCAATCTCCACGCTAGCTCGTAAGCCGCCGCTGTTCCAGATAGCGGCGCAATGCATCGCGCCAGGATGGCATCTCAATTCCGAGATCCCGCAGACGCGCCAGCGACAACACCGAATATGCCGGCCGAGGCGCAGGCCGCGCCATCTGCTGGCTGCTCACCGGTCGCACGGCTGTTCCAAGCCCAGCCCTGCTCACGATCTCTTCCGCAAACTCAAACCAGGTGCAATCGCCGGCGTTGGTCGCGTGCACAATCCCAGTCGCATTCTTCCGGCACAATTGAATAATTGCCCGCGCGAGATCCTCCGCATAAGTTGGAGAACCGCGCTGATCGTTCACCACATCGAGCGCCGGACGGCTCGCGGCCAGTTTCAAAATCGTATCCGGAAAGCATTTTCCGCCAACCCCAAACAGCCACGACGTTCTTGCGATGCAGCAATCCGGCATCAACTCGAGCAACCTGATCTCCGCCTCAGCCTTGGTGCGTCCATACACGCTCTGCGGATTCCGTGCATCTCCGGTTTCGTACGGTGTCGTCTTTTTTCCATCGAACACGTAGTCGGAGCTAAGAAAAACCAGCCGCGCTCCAACTTCCTTAGCCGCAGCGGCAACGTTCACCGCCCCATCGCGGTTCACTCCGAAAGCCAACTCCGGCTTGCTCTCACATCCGTCCACATCGGTATAAGCCGCTGCCAGCACAATCCACTCCGGACGCGCTTCCTGCACCACTTCCAGCACACGCTTCGCGTCTCGAATGTCTGCAGCGTGCGAGGTGAGCCCGGTAACGGTATCTCCGCTCCACTCGCGCATGAGCGCCTTGCCTAGTAAGCCGGAGGCGCCAAAAATTGTGACTCTCATCGGGATTTAGTCGAAATACTCAGCGTCGCGGAACGCGGCGCCGCGCTGGTCCTTCGCCGAAACAATCGGCTCGCCATCCAGTTCCCAGTTGATCTTGAGTTGAGCATCATTCCACGCAACTGTGCGTTCGTATTCGGGTGCGTAAAAATCGGTCGCTTTGTAAAGCACGTGAGCCTTTTCCGAAAGCACGCGGAATCCATGCGCAAGACCTGCGGGAATCCACAACATGCGCTTGTTCTCGCCCGACAAGATGCACTCCCTCCCAGCCACCAAAAGTCGGAGAACTCCGGCGCATATCCACCGCAACGTCCAGAATTTCCCCCTCAACCACACGCACCAGCTTGCCCTGTGGATGCTTCAACTGATAATGCAATCCCCGCAAAACATTTCGCGACGAGCAGGAGTGGTTGTCCTGCACAAATCTTTCAACAATCCCCACCTCTGCCATGATTCGCTGGTTGTAGCTCTCGAAAAAAAATCCGCGTTCGTCTCCAAATACTCTTGGCTCGAGCGCAAATACGCCAGGCAGTGAAGTCGGGATTTTCTTGAGCGCATCCATTGCCGGTCGAGCCGTCTGAACTGCATCCATCAGAATACCTTCTCCCGCAGAAGCTGCAGCAGGTAGGCGCCGTAACTATTATTCTTCATCGCATTGCCAATTCTTTCCACCTGATCCGCCGTGATGTAGCCGGAGCGCAGCGCGATCTCTTCCGGACAAGCCACCATCAGTCCCTGCCTCTTCTCGATCGCCTGAATGTAGAGCGCCGCATCCATCAAAGATTCATGCGTGCCCGTGTCCAGCCACGCCATGCCGCGTCCCATCACCACCACTTCCAACTCTCCGCGCTCCAAATACACCTTGTTCACATCGGTAATCTCCAACTCGCCCCGCGCACTGGGCTTAAGCGACTTCGCGATCTTCACCACCTGATCATCGTAGAAATAAAGTCCGGTCACCGCGTAACGCGATTTCGGCTGCCGAGGTTTTTCCTCGATGCTGAGAGCTCGCCCGGTTGCATCAAATTCCACAACTCCGTAGCGTTCCGGATCGTGCACCGGATAAGCAAACACGCATGCCCCTCGCTTTTTACCCGCAGCGTGCCGTAAGTCCTTACCCAAATCGTGCCCATAAAAAATGTTGTCGCCCAGCACCAGGGCGCAAGCGCTGCCTTTAATAAATTCTTCCCCCACCAGAAAAGCCTGCGCAATTCCTTCCGGCTTGGGCTGCACTTTGTATTGCAGACGAATTCCAAACTGACTGCCATCCCCCAGCAGCGCCTCAAACTTGCTCATGTCCTCCGGTGTAGTAATAAGAAGAATGTCGCGAATCCCCGCCAGCATCAGCGTGCACAGCGGGTAATAAATCATCGGCTTGTTGTAAACCGGCAGCAGACTCTTCCCCATGGCATGAGTCACCGGATACAGGCGTGTCCCCGCTCCTCCCGCCAGAATGATTCCCTTGTAACTCGCACTCGACGCTTGCGTCATAAAATGATTCTGCTAAAGAAGTTCATAGCAGCAACTCAGGAAGAGTAATGCGTCTCAATCCATTTCCGGTAGCCGCCGCTGGTCACATCGCGGACCCACTCTTCATTTTCCAGATACCACCGAACCGTCTTGCGAATTCCACTCTCAAATGTTTCCAGTGGACGCCACCCCAGTTCGCGCTCAATCTTAGTCGCGTCCATGGCGTAGCGCCGGTCGTGTCCCGGACGGTCCTTCACAAATGTAATCAGCCCGCGGCGCGGCGTCGCGCGGCTTCCAGCCATCTCATCCACAATGTCGCAGATCGTCTCCACGATCTCGATGTTCCGCTTCTCATTCCAGCCACCAACGTTGTATGTCTGCCCAACTCGTCCCCGTGCGAGCACTTGTGCAATCGCTTCGCAGTGGTCCTCCACATAAAGCCAGTCGCGAACGTTTTGCCCGTCTCCATAAACTGGCAGCGGCTTGCCATCGCGCGCGTTCAGGATCACCAGCGGTATTAATTTTTCTGGGAACTGAAATCGCCCATAATTATTCGAGCAATTCGTAGTCAAAACCGGCAGCCCATAGGTGTGATGGTAAGCCCGCACAAAATGGTCGGACGCCGCCTTCGACGCCGCGTAGGGACTATTGGGGGCATAGGCAGTTGTCTCAGAAAAAGGGGCATCGTCAGGCTCCAGCGAGCCATACACCTCATCCGTGGAAACATGCAAAAATCGAAAATCGACTTTCTCCTGTCCCCCGAGACTGCCCCAATATGCCCGCACTTCCTCCAGCAGCGCGAAAGTCCCATCCACATTCGTGCGGATGAAATCATCCGGCCCGCGGATCGAGCGATCCACATGGCTCTCGGCGGCAAAATGTACAATCGCCCGTGGCCGGCTGCGTTCCAGCAGCCCGCGCACCAGGCTCCGGTCGGCAACATCGCCATGCACAAACTCGTATCGCCGTTCGTTCGAAACGGCTTCCAGGTTGTGCAGATTCCCCGCGTAGGTCAGTTTGTCCAGGTTTACGATCGAAGCCGAATCCCGCTCCATCCTCTGCAGAATGAAGTTGGATCCGATAAATCCTGCCCCACCTGTGACGAGGATCGTGTTTTCCATATCATCGAACTTCCGATTCACTAGCGCCGAGCCAGCCCGCCGCGCCGTCGCCAGCGAACGAACTCCAATTGTAAACAAAAAGGACGGGATTCACCCCGTCCTCTTGTTGCTGCGTTCGATTTTGTGTGACAGCTACATGTTCACTGGAGTATGTTTCCAGCCGCCAACTAGCTCTCTCTCATCCCGCCCGTCGCTGCCCCACGGACGCAGCGGCTGCAGCCCGGCCAACCGGCCTTCTAGCCCCGGTCTCAGCCAATTCCCAACCCATCATCTCGAAATACACGCGTTCGATCTCCCGAGCGATCTGCGGCCACTGATAATGTTCCCGGATGCGTTGTTTCGCAGCCTGTCCCGCGGCCTCGCGCACCGCCGGATTCGCAATCAGAAATCGCAGCCGGTCCGCCAGGTCCTGCGGCGTCGCCGCGCCGGAACGTGAATCCCGCATCCTCCACGGCTTCCCGATTTTCCGCCACGTCGCTGCTGAGCACGCAAAGCCCGGCGCCCATCGCATCCAGCAGAGCTAGCGACAGTCCTTCCAGATCCGATGGCAGGACAAACATCATGGCGTTGGTTAGCAATTCGTCGAGAGCCTCGCCTGAGACCCATTCCAGCATTTTGATCCGCGGACCCGCGTGAGTCTGCAACTCGCGTGAGTAATTGTCGCAGTAGCTCGCCCCTCCGGCCATGACGAGCTTCACATCAGTCTCCAACTTCTCATACGCCTCCACGAGCAGATGGCATCCCTTTTCCGGCGAAAACCTGCCCAGAAATAGAATGTATCTTCCCGGCTCCAGTCCCCAATCAAAAATCTTGTTAGGCAAGCGCCACTCCCGCAGCACACCCCCATTCGGCACGTAAGAAGTCTCCGCTCCATAGCCCGCCCGGTAGTGCTTCTGCAACGCTTGCGAGACCACCATCGTGTGGCTGGGCAAACTCACCGCCGCCCGCTCTCCCAGCCGCAGGACCGCCGCCGCAAAGCGCCCCCATTTTTTCCGCTGCCAGTCGAGCCCCTGCACCGTAACCACGGTTTTTTTCCCCGCCAGCCGGGGAATAAACGAGAACAACGCCGGCCCCAGCGCATGGTAGTGCACCACGTCGCAAGGCTGAACCAGAACATGGAGCGTGCTCAGAAGCGTATGCACCAGAGTTTCCAGATGCTTGGATCGGATGGTGGGCAGCCGCACCAGTTGCATGCCGTTACGTTGTCTCACCGGCGGCGTGAAGTAGCTCCGGCAATATGCTGTCACCTGGTGTCCCATCCCAGTCAGCCGTTCTCCAATCTCTTCGTAATAGGTTTCAATGCCGCTGTACTTCGAAACCACACCCCGCCCGCCAATGAATGCCACGCGGACCGTGCGTTTCTTAAACGTTGCCACGGGGATATCGACTACGTCGCCCCCGACAGCTGGACTAAAGACGAGCCGCTGGAGCGGAACGAAGCCGCTCCTCTCCAGTCGCGGCGCCCGGTCTCCAGCCCTTGACTTCACGAGGGCCGTCCTTCGAGGCCTTCTCAGCGTCGACCCTCCTGCGAATTGTTTTTTCGCGTGAATCACGCGCTCATACAATCCAACCAGCGCCTCGTAGTGAGCCTCCGGCGTATACCCTCGCCGCACTCGCTCCCAACCTGCCCGTCCCATTTGATCCGCCAGTGTCGGGCTGTGAGCTGAGAAACCGGACAGCCGACGCCAGCTGCTCTACATCACCGGTCCGGTACAAGAGCCCTGTCTTGCCGGCCTGCACCAGCTCCCGCCGCGACCCCAGGTCCGTGGCCACCACGGCGCGCGCCTGCGCATAAGATTCCAGAATCGTCTTGCCCAAGGTTTCATAGGCGTGCGACGGCAGCACGGTGAAGCGCGACCCGGCAATCGCGCGCTCCAGTTCCGCTCCCCGCATGTGGCCGGCAAACTCGACGTTGGCCAATCCCAGCTCGCCAGCCAGTTGCTCCAACCGGCCGCGCTCCGGTCCATCCCCCGCGATCATCAGCCGAAGATGTGGCAGTCGCTGCATGGCATGCAGCAAGTCGTCTACGCCCTTTTCCGCCGACAACCTTCCGAAATAAAGCAGCGGAGCATTCTCCGCGTCGCGCTCCGTCGCAGCCCTTACCGGCTGAAAGTGGGGAAGCACCTCGAACCTCTCCGGATCCCATCCATGTTCGACAAACTTGTCCCGCACAAATTGGCTGGGTGCAAGAAAGCGGTCCACGCATTTTTCATACGTCCCCACCCATTTGTGGAGGTATGCCTCTGCCACCAGAGTCATCCGCGCGCCCCATCCCGGATAGCACTTTTCCTTCAGCGCATGCCAGAATTCGCCGCCCTTGCAAGCCTCGCAAGCTTCTCCTCGCAACACCAGGTTGTAACTTGCACACAGCACCTTGAAGTCGTTCAAGTGGTAGACGACCGGAACCTTCTGCGCCTTCAACTCCCACAAGATCGACGGCGACAAATGGTGATAAATATTCCGCACGTGTGCCACATCCGGCCGGAAATCCGCGATCATCCCCTGAATCCGCCGCCGCGCCTCGCGCGAGTAAATCGCACGCCCGGCCAGCCTCACCTTCTCGAACCATCCACTCTGCTGCTTGAAGTCGACGTGGGACACGAAATGGCGATCGTACGGCGTAGCGCTGCCTCGCGGATCGGCCATGGAAAACAGCGCTACCTCATGTCCCCGGGATCGCAGCAGTTCCATGGCTTCGAACAGGTAGACCTCGGTGCCACTAAAGGGATAGTTATATTTGTTGCAAAACAAGATTCTCACGAGGCGCGCTCCAGTCTTGAGTTACAAAATCCTGAGTTGGGTGAGAATCCGGCGCAGCGATCCTCTGCAGAAACCAGCTGCCAAATCGAGTTAGATTTTTTCCGCGACTAAAGTTGTGAACCACTTGCATCTGCGCGGCGTGCCGGACCCAGTCCAGCCGGCTCACCGCTGAACGATCCTCCCTGCACATCGATCTCTCGAGGAAGAGAATCTTGGACACGAAATCCTGCAGTGCTCCCGGCGCATAGAGAAAACCGGTTTTTCCAGGGATGACAATCTCCGGGACCCCAGTGATCGCCGGCGCCAGAACGATCCTGCCCCGCACCATCGCCTCCATCAGCACCAGAGGAATCCCCTCACTTCGGCTGGTGAGCACAACCACGTCGGCTCGACCGTACAGACCCTCCAGTTGCCGGTGTCCAACGTGGCCGAGCAGCTTGAGTTGATCTTGCAATCGGTTCTTCCGGATCAACCACTCCAGGCGTTGCCGCTCTGGTCCTTCCCCTGCAATCCAACACTCAAAATCGAGTCCACCATCGCGCAGTCGAGCGCAGGCGCGAACCAGAAATCCGTGATCCTTCACCGCATGCAGTCGTCCCACAGCCAGCAAGGTGAAGATGCGGCGTGTTCCCCGAGCAACCCTCCGCGATTCCGCCCGTTCCGGCACGTCCACACCCAGGCGGGACACGATGATTTTGTGCGGATCTACTGCCGGAAAGTTTTTCAAAATATGGCGCCGGTTGTATTCCGAAATCGTCATGCAAAACCGGCAATGCTTCAGCTTCACGTCGAGATAAGCACCCTTGAGCAGCAGGTCTGACCCATGCAGCGTCATGCTGAAATTCACATCCAGCAGCCGCGCCGCCACCATTCCGATCCACGACCCGAAATATCCGTGATGCACGTGGACGTGATCCACCCCGCGATCCATCTCTCGATCTCGGAGCAGCACGGCGTAATAAGCCCCCAGCCAGGTATGCAACAGGGCTTTCACCCGCCGCTTCGGCGATTCGTTTCCCCTGCAGGAGCACCCGCGCGACCAGGCCGGCAATCCGTTCCCAACGCCGCACGACGAGCCCGAGCGCCCGCAGCAGAGTCACAACTCGAACCGGTTGCAGACACACGAATCTCCGGCTCCAAAGCCGCATCGTTGGACGCGCTCTGCGCCGCATCCGGTCTGCGCACGCTGCCCGGTATGACCCGAACTCCCCGCCGCCGCAGTTCCTGGATTTCCTCGCCCACATAGGGCTCGACGGCCGCAGGAAATTGATTAGCGAGATAAGCAACCGTCAACACGGAATCCAGATTTGCAGAAGAAGAAGTCGCAGAATTAAGAGTTGGAGAATTAGATCGAACGAAATCTACGCGGATCGAGATCTACGGAGAACCAGATCTACGCAGCGGACCCGCGAACGCCCCGCGCAGACGGACTTAGCTCTAGGTTCCAATTCGTGAGCGGCGCGCCGCTGCTGCGCCGCCAGCATTCCCGCCATGGAAAACAGAAGCCCATTCACGAACTGGTAATTCATCACCACCAGAGCCGCATTCACCCAATAGATGCCAAGCATCACCGGCCACATGGCATGAAACTGCCGATTCAGAAACCCCCCGCGCTCGGCCCGAGGAACCTGCCCCCGTCGCCAGCCGCCAAAGCTCCCACATCAGCCACACATAAAGCGCTAAACCGAAGACGCCATGCTCCACCAGCAACTCCAGATAAGTATTGTGCGGATACAATTCCTTCTCCTTGTAGCCGCTCACGTGCCGCGCCAACTCCGCAGGCATCTGGTTGATACCCCATCCCGTGAGAGGTTTCTCCAGAAACATCTCCCAGCCTGCGGTATAAACCGCCCGTCGAAAATCAAGCGGCCCCGATTCCTTCAGCCGCTCCGTCAGCGCCCGCCGCTGATCATCAAAGCTCAAAGCGATCAGCAAGCCCAGAGTTCCCACGATCGCCACCCCGACGCAGATAAGCCGCAGCCTCCGGTTGTGCGCGCGAAAAATCAACACCATCACGCTGACCGCAAACGACAGCCACACCGCTCGCGTCATCGTCGCCAAAATTGCGACCGGAAGCGAGCTCAGCAGCACCGCGGCGCTCAACCCGCGGATTCTTCCCCGCAGAAACGCGTGCAGCGCCAGCACCCCAAGCATATTCAAAGACACCCCGTTTGCCACCGCCTGCAGCAGCGGTCCTCGCGCCCGGTCAACGTGATAACCCAAACTTTCATCCAAAATAAAGCGCGGAAAGATCAGCGACTTCGCGCCCACCAGGAACGCGATTGCCGTGAAACAGAGATAAGCCAGCACCACCAGGGAAAACATCTCGAACTGCCGCAACCGCCGCTCTTCCCGAAACACCAGCCCCGCCACATGAAACAGTGCGAACGGCACAATAAATTTTGCCGCCAGCAAGCACCAGGTCTCGTTGTCGAACGGTTGTGCGATCACGCTCGCCACCGCCAGAAGCGTCAGCCCAATCATCGGCCACGTCGCCCGCTCCACCACCAGCAACCGCTCCCGCATCACGACCGCCCGCACCGCCACTCCCACCACCAACAGTACGAATGCGACGCGATCGATCTCGTAAAAAGGCACATCCGGATGCCGCAGCAGCATCGCCGTCAGCGCCACAAGAAACAGCGCAGTCGGCGCCGCCACCATCGCCTGCAACGGACGCAACCCCATTCCCAGACCGCCCCAGGCAGCCTCACCCGCCCACACGATCGGCGACCGCATTCTCCCTGCACTCGGCGACGTCATTCCCCGCTCCCTCGCAGCACCACCGCCGCCGTCTTCAGCAGAATCCGCAAATCCATCCCCAGGCTCCAGCGCCGGATGTACTCAATATCCAGCTTCATCCCCGCCTGAAACGACGGCTCCCGCCGCGCTGTCACCTGCCAGAGTCCCGTCATCCCCGGCATCACATCGAGCCGCGGCAAGTGTTCAATCGCATAGCCGGAAAAATCGTCCAGGGGATGCGGTCGCGGCCCCACCAGGCTCATCTCCCCGCGCAACACATTCCACAGCTGCGGAAGTTCATCCAGACTGTAGCGCCGCAGCCATCGTCCTACCCGCGTAATCCGCGGATCGTCGCGTGATTTTGAAAAACGGCCCCTGCCTCTCATTTCGCTCCCGCAGTTTCTCTTTCAGACCCTCCGCATCTCTCACCATGGTGCGGAACTTGTAGCAGCGAAACGCTCTGCCCTTGCGTCCCGCGCGCAGCGCCGCATAAAGCGCGGGCCCCGGCGAATCCAATCGGACAAGAATCCCCAGCACCGCCAGCACCGGCCCCAGCAGAATCAGCGCCAGCCCCGCACCCACCACATCCAGCACGCGTTTCAGCAGCAATCCCGCCACCGGCAGCGGCTCCTCGTGCAGGGAAATCAGCGGCATGTCTCCAATCCGTTCCGTTTCCCGCATGGGCTCGCACCCGAATAGATCTGGCGCCATCTTCACGTCCAGCCGCAGTTGCTGCGCCGTGCGTAGTACCCGCAGCGTCAACTCCCGATCATGAGGCGCGGCCAGAATCACTTCATCCACGAATGCCGCGCGCGCCAGTTCCGCCAGGTCGGTCGTGCGTCCCATCACTCTTTTTCCCGGCAGCTTCCGGTCGTCCAGAAATCCGCAAACCGACCGCCCCATCTCGGGATGCTTCTCTAAATAGTTCGCGATCCGTTGACCCAGTCCGCCCGCTCCCACGATCAGAACATTTCGCGTCCCGCCCCTCGCCCGCACTTCCCGCTGCGGTTTCTTTCGGACACCGCCCCATGCCGCTCCTGGAATCAACCGCGCAGCCCACTCGGTTCCCTGAGGCTTCTGCTGACCTTGATGTAAAAAAGGAGAAGACACTTCAGACCAGTTCCAACTCGTACCCCTTGATCTCAATCGCCAGCGAGCGCTGGATCGATTCAATCGAGATGACCAGCTTTCCCTCTTCGTGCTGCACCAGCACGCCTTCCAATCCCTGCAGGCAACCACCCCGGATCCGCACCCGCTGTCCGGTATGCACGAACGGGTGCAGGGCAAACAGCCCCTTCCCTTGCAACAGCAATTGCAGGTCTTCAATCTGCTTTACCGGGACCGCCGCCACGATCCCTCCAAAGCTCACGAAGCCGATCAGTCCGGCAGTTTGCAACACCGCCTGCCGCGCAACCGCAGACTGATCAATATGCACGAACGCATATCCCGGAAACAGAGGAACCGTTACCACTTTCTGCCGGTCGCTCCAGGTGTGATTTTCGGTCAACAATGGCAGGTAGACTTCGCAGCTTTTGTAGTTGAGCTGGGCGACCACTCGTCTTCTCGAAACGATACCGGGTCTGCACCGCAAACCACTGTGCCGCCGCTACCACCGCCGTCAGCGGCCGCGCATCCATCGAGCCGGCCAGGCTTGCGGCCGGGACTCCATAGCTACCGCTCATTGAGTCCCACAGCCTATTCTTGGTTTTTTTTGCACTGCGTCTTTCAACTTTGGCCACGCCACAGTACTTGCGACAGGCAACCGTGACTCGTCAGAACAACCTTCCCGCTACCGCACACCTCTACAACCGCCGATAAATTCGCTCCGGAACTGGAAACCGTCTCTCTCGCAACACCGTTCCCAGGATTCGCGATTGCGCTGCTTCGAGCGTTTCCTTGATCTTGCGCGCAGTAGCTCTCCTCGTGTTATGAGCCCCCAGCACCAGGATGATTCCATCCGTGAGCTGTCCCAGTAATGCAGCCTCGCTCGAAATCCCAGCCGCAGGCCCCTCGATCACCGCATACTCGAACTCTTTTCGCAGCTCCGCCAGACGCGAAATCCAGTAACGTCCCGTCCCTGATTCCTCGCCGCATTCGCGCAGCCCGAACCCCGGCACTCGCCACAAGTTGACCGCCGTCTGCCTGGACCACGACTTGATCGCAGCTCTACCTCCGCACCAGGACGCCAACTCCGCCGTCATCTCCCGGCCCACGACGGCGATATGCGCACTCGTCTCCAGCGCCAGAGCCTGTCCCACCTGGTCGCAGAGACCGGCCACATCCGTATGCGGCTCCGCCCCGCTGAACACGACCTGAGTTACAGGCCGGCCCCCGCTGGCAAAAAACACACGCTGCACCAAGCCACGGATCTGTTCGCGTGCGAAATCTTCCGGATTCCAAACCTCCGGTTCACGAAAGACCTCGACCTGCCGCAGTGGAGACTCCTGCGCCGCTGACCCAATAAAATCGTCACTTCGCAGCACGTCCGCATTAGCACTCATCTCATCTCCTTAGGCGGATAACCTTTGGTCCATTTCTTCCGGTATCGAAGCCAGTACCGGAATTTCCAAACACCTCAAAACCTCTTCAGGAGTGCGCAGCGCAGGGTCCAGATAGTCCGCCGCGAACGCGGCCCCAGTCCCCGAAGTCAGCGCCGCAGCGAACCCCACCAGCAGGACCACGCCAGCCGGCCACACCGGCAGCGCCGGCACCACTGGTTGCTCGGCGATCGCTACGTTGACAATGCCGCCCTCATCTAAAGCATCCCCCATACGCGCTTCTTCCCGTTTCTTCACATAGAGCAGGTAGTTCTCCTGCGCAGCCTTCTCGCTGTTCGTCAGATCATCTTGGGCAATCGCGTCGTCGCCGAGTTGCCGGGCCACGCGGCGATATTCCGCCAACTCTGCGGTCGTCGTCGCCTCGCGTGCTGCCAATCCCTTCATCTCAACCTGGGCCTTCTGCAACTCCGCCTTGGCCCACTCATAGTTCACATCCAGGTCGGTCGTCTGGTCGCGCACCGGACTCTGCTTCTCCGCTGCAATGGCCTCTTTGGCCTGAGCAATCTGCTGCTCGACCTCCTGCACCAGGCGATGGCTCGGCTCAAACTTGGTCAGCAGTTGTGTCTTCTTTAGCTCCAGATCCAGCAGGCTTGCCTTCAGCGCCCGCAACAGCTCGGGATTATCCGCCGTCCGAACCTGGGTAACGTTTCGCGCCGGCAAATTCGCCAGCTGCGTATCGAGTTCGCGAACTCGATGTTTTGTGTCAGACATTTGTGCCTCAGTTTGCTGGTAGCTCGCCTCCAGGTCGTTGAGCCGTGTCAACATCAGATCGCGTTGCTGCGCGGCCATCACCACGTCGTGACTCTTTGTGAAGGCCGCCAGCTTTCCCTCGGCCTCTTCCAGTTGTCGCCGCGACTCTGCGGTCTGCTGATCGAAAAACTGCTGTTGTCCCGCAGGCCGGTGGACTTCCATGTGTTTCTCCAGATAAACGCTGGCCAGCGACTGCAGCACACGGGCCGCCAGTTGCGGATCGGGCGCGCCATAACTTACCGCGATCAGGTTGGTTTTCTTGATCGGTTCCACTTCCAACTTGCCGGCCAATTTCTTCGCGGCTCGCTCCACCCGCGCCGCTTGCGCTTCGTGCGGCCGCAGCCATCGCAGCCAATCATGCGCAGCCAGGTCGTTGACCTCCGCCACGCGTCGCAAAACGTCGTCGTCCTTCAGCAGTTCCACTTCCGAATTCAGTTCTTCTTCCGTTACTTCTACCCGCGAGAAATCAGGAGGAGCATTCTCCTGCGCGGCCACAGGAGGGTCGGCTCGTCCTCGACGCACCAGCACGCGCAAGTGCGCCCGATAATTGGCTCCGGCGAACGCATACACCACCGCCAGGACGAAGATCAACCCCGCGACCCCGACAAACAGTTTCCGCTGCCGGAACAGAACCATCGCCAACTCCCGCATCGTCGGCGATTCCGGCACTTCTTCTCTGCGCGCTAAATCCTGATCTCGCATGCGGATTGACCTGGGTTGCTCTGATAAAGCTCGTCTGATAAAGTCGCTTGCTAAAACTGTGTGGGACTCACGTACATGCTTAAGGCCGGTTTGGTCAGGAACGGCTCGATCTTCGAAATGGAATTTTGCGGAACAAACACCAGATCGCCCGGGCGCAACTCCGCCGCCTCGCCCAGGCTTCTTTCCTTCAACATCTTCTTCAGGTTGAAAACGTGCGCCTCCACCAGATCATCATTCACCCGGCGAAACAAAAGCACCTGCGAGTGCTTCGCCTCGTGGGTAAACCCGCCCGCAATCTCGACCGCTTCCATGATGGTCGTGTCCCCGCGCAGCTCGTACTTGCCGGGCTTTCCAACCTCCCCGCCCGCCACGAAATAAGGACGCTCAAAGTCCTTCAGCGCCACCGCCACCTGCGGATCGTGCAGATATCCCGTGTAAGCCCGCCGTACCGCCTCACGAAACTCGTCCAGAGTAAGTCCCTGGGCGAACAACATCCCTGCGTCTTTTAGTGCGACGTATCCATCTGGTTGTACGGTGAGTATCTGGTCGAGCTCCGGCGATAACGTAAAGCTCAATGTCACCACGTCGCTGCGCGTGAGCCGGTAAAGCGGACGGCGTTCCCCTCCGAGCTTGGGGTTTCCCGTGCCGTCCGCTTGCCCCGGTTTTGCGGCCGCCATTCCTGTGCTTCCCGTCCCAGCCCCGGTTTGGCCGGTTGGAGAAGACTGTGGACTTGCTCCCAGGTCCTGCTCCCTCTTTTCCTCCTGGGCGAATGCGGCCACGCAAAGCTGTAACGACAACACGCCCATCACCGCAACTTTTGTCCAGCCAACGAAGGGCTTCATTGCGTGATGAGCTCTATTTTCCCTGGTTTCCCAAACTCAGATTCTGAGATCCGCTCAGCTTCCGGCGGCTCTCTTTGTGCAAGTTATGCCCACGCGGATTTCGCAGCAAGACATGGGAAGTGCTGTCTACCAGCGTGGTCACGCCAGCTTTAATCGCAAGAGTGCGCCGAACCAAGCCAGCCGCGGCTTTTCACACTCGCCGATCACTTCCGATAGAGCCGAAAGAGTGTTCCCTCGCGGCCTACCCCCAAAAGTAGACTTGCATGTTCACGACATCACACCCGCGCGATGAAACGCCACTCGATCCCGCGCCGCGAAGCCACGCCCCGCAACATTCCTCCCTCAAACAACCGGAACATTCCTCATCCCAATCTGGCTCGTCGGATATTTTCCACAACACCGCAACCCAATTTCCCGAATTGAAAGCCTCCTCCGAATAAAGTGACATGTTTCCTTGAGTCCCTCGCCTTTCACCCCTAAGATCAAAACGTCCCGTAATCCCGCTCCCATCGGAGCTCTTCTTAATGACTTCGTCCCCAGCCGCCGCCATCGCAGTCCTAATCGCCGATTCCAACCGCATGCAGGCGCAGCTTCTCACCAGCGCCCTGCGCCGCCGCTCCGAGTTCCACATCTCCACCTGCCCCATCGACATAGCCTCGATCCTGCACGCCGTCGCCAGCACGCCAGCCAAAGTAGTCGTGCTCTCCCTGAATCACTCCGTCAGCATCGACAACCAGATGGCGTCCATGCGCCGCGTTCATCTTTCTCATCCCGCAATCGCAAAAGTTCTTCTAGTCGAGTCCTACGACCGCGCCCTGGTAGTCAGCGCCTTCCGCTCCGGCGCCCGCGGCATCTTCTGCATCTCCGACACGCATTTCCGCCTGCTCTGCCGCTGCATCCAGCGCGTAGCCAGCGGACAAATCTGGGCCAACACCGAACAGATGACGTTCCTCCTCGATCTAGTCTCCGAAGTCCCCTCGCTCCGAGTCCTAAACTCCGTAGGCGACCAACTCCTGACCCCGCGCGAAGAACAAGTCGTAGCCCTGGTCGCCGAAGGCCTAAGCAACCGCGAGACCGCCCGCGAACTAAACCTGAGCGAGCACACCATCAAAAAGTATCTCTTCCGCATCTTCGACAAGCTAGGCATCTCGTCCCGAGTCGAGCTAGTCCTCTACGCCGTAAACCACGGCGACCCTCTCCAAGCCGAATGGCTAGCCGGAGCAACCCACGCCCCACAGGATTCCTAAACAGTTTTCAGCGAAGATGGAATTCTGAAATGCACATGTGGGGACAGCCGCCTTCGGCTGTCCAGCCGAGCAAAGCGAGGCGCCGCACCACCCAACTGCCGCAGCGCCAGGATCAGATCAAAGAGGTACAAGGGTGGAGCAGGCCTTAAGGCCTGCGTCAAAAGCGCGCCAGAACAGCAAGGGCTTCAGCCCCTGAGGTAACACGAACATTTGAAAACCTCCCCCAACCCCTGTATAAATCTCCCTACGGACCAAGTGCCCGACACCCCTCCAACTCCCGCCCCCACTCCCCAACCCCGCGGCCCCACCATAATCGCCGCCGGTCTGCTTCTAGCCGCTCTAGCCGTGGTAGTCATCTACACCAGCCGCCGAGCCTTCCTAAGCCCGGTAGCCATGGTAGTAGTAGCCGCTATCGGACTAGCCGCCCTCCTACTGCAACGCCGCCTCCGTCCCGATCTTCGTCCCGATCTTCATTCAGACCTCGGTCCCGACGCCGGCCCCGCGGCGCAATCTTCGTCCCCGCAAGATTCCCCGTCGCGCGCCCCACTCCGCCTGAACGCCGCAGGCGTACTCTTCGCCATAGCCGCCGTCTTCGCCGACGTCCTCCACCTGAACCCAGCCCTGACGCTGATCACCGCCCTCGCCGCCGTAATCTCCTTCGCCATCAGCGGCGTAATAGTCCTAAACGCCCTCCGCAAACCCCGCCCCTGAAATGAAGTCGAATGAAAGGTTGTCATTCCGAGTTGGACCTTGTCATTCCGAGAGCGAAGCGAGGAATCTGCTGTCCCCTCCGCCATCTCCGCTCCCGAAGTCCATAGGCGTTTTCCACAGCCAAAACCCCAACCCCTGTGACGAACGACCGTGACTCAAGTGGTAAACCTCGAAATACTGGGTGAAGTGTCCGTAAAAGTAATCAGGGGTGAGGGACAATGTGGAGAAAAGCCAACCGTCTAGCAGGAGCCCAACTGAAGCACTGCAAAGAACGAGGCGAATGGGCCGAACTCTATTTCATGATGATGGCCGCCGGCCTGGGCATGAAAGTCTCCAAGCCCTTCGGCGATTCCGGCAGATACGACGTAGGAGTAGAAAGCCACATCCGCGAAAGTAATATCCGCGAGCCACATGAGAGTGTACAGGAACGCAACCAAGGCCGAGTCCTCCGAGTCCAGGTAAAGTCCACCATCTACAAGCGCCGCGGAGAAGGCTACAGCCTCAACGTAATGGGACCGCAACGCAAAAAGTATCAACCCGGCACAGTAGATTTCTTCGCCATCTTACTAATCCCCATCGACGACTGGTACATAATCCCCTTCGACGTAATAGGAAGAAAGAACAGCAGCCTCCACTTCACCCCCGCCAGCAAGCGCCAAAAATACGGCCCCTACCGCGAAGCCTGGCACCTGCTGCAACCCAACCCCGGCCTGACCATCCAAGCCAGCAGCGACGACCAATCCCCCGAAGACATCCCGCAAACTGGATGACTCAGCCGCGAAGCGGCGGATAGAATGGACAGCTTCCACTGCGCAACACCGTGGGTAAAAGAGCAGGGGACGATAACTTAGTCTCCGAAGGGGCGGAAGAAAACCAAAACGCTGTTGCGAGTCGGCACCACCCCGAACCGAAGAGCTGCCCCATTCTTCGCGCACTTTGCGAAGGGTGGGATTCCACAACCCCATCCCTCTAAGGATTCGGGAAGCGCCACGACCGGGAAGGCCACGACTTCAGTCGCCGCAAGCCGATCACCGCAAACCCGTGCAGTGCCGTGGAAGAGCGGCGCTTAAGCGCCGCGTAAAGCCACCAAAAAGGAACCGGGCTTCAGCCCCAGGGGTGCCCATTCTCCGCGCGCTTTGCGAAGAGTGGGACTCCACAACCTCATCCCTCTGAGGATTTGGAAAGCGCCACGACCGGGAAGGCCACGACTTCAGCCGTGCCGCCAGCACCAACAAATGGAACCGAGGGCCAACGTGGTGATTTACCCGCGACCCGACTTGTTGTGCGCAGGCCGCACCAGGTCGTATGTTGTTCCGGCAGGGCCAGGAGGCAGCACGTGCCCCTTGGGGACCGTCACTTCCTTACCCTTTCCGCCGCGCGGCCCAATCTGCTGATATTCCCCGGAGGCTGGAGCTTTGCTCCCCGGAGGAAGGTTCTTCGGCTTGGACATTTTCGATTCTCGATTCCGCCCCGATTCGGGGCTTGAAATTTGCTCTTCTCGCTTGCATAATCGCGGGGAGTCTTTAACGGACTCCCCGCGGCTAAGAGGGCGCTGCTGACGCCCTCGGTTGGAGTTACTTTGTCTTGCCACCAATCGGCCACGCCTTGTGGCCGTAGTCGCGGGCGTCATACTTCTTACCGCTACGCCAGTGCGTGAACGTGCGGCGGAACGATGTTCCCTTGGACTTCGCCATGATGAGCTTCCCGAGGACGGATAACGTTCCTCTAAATTTCCCTACTGAACCTTGCTTCTAGGGATCCCATTCAAGCACTGCCGCTGTCGTTGGTTACCAGCGAGTCAATGATCGCGCTCAGCCCCGCCAATGCACCCTTCAACTTCTCAGCATCGCGCTTAGTGATTTTGTCCGGAACGTAGAAGCTCGCGAATCTCCCCCCGGATACCTCCAGGCGCGAACTCTGCCCACTCGCTGACTGCGGCACGGTCACATCCATGAGATCAGAGCGTGGCGCCGCAGGCGATTCGACCATCGGAACTGAGGCAGACGACGGGCCCTCCCTGCTCGCCTCCACGGCCGCCGCCTCGCGAACCTGCGTCTTGCCGTCTGCCCTTTCGAGAAGAAGGCCGGCGGCGCGAGCGCCGTCCTTGAACGAACGCACCCACGAATCCGCTACGCTCCGCGGAATCCCGAATTCGCCCTGAATTATGTTTCGCAGGAACTCGTCCGCGGGAAGCAGCTTCCCGCGATGGCGTTCATAGATTCGACCGAAGACGTCCACCTTCAGCAGCGCCACCTTCATCGCTGCCGCCGAACCTTCCGAGTCGGTGGGCGCTGCGATGGCAAGCCCGAGATCGGTCAGCGTAATGAGCTTGTTCTGCTCCGAGACAAGGCCATACGCTTTTAGAGAGGAAAGTTTCTTGATGAAGGTGCTACTACTGACCGAGTTATTGGCGAGCTGCGAAAGCAGGTCGAAGCCGGCCGTTCCGCCCGCATGCTCGTAAAGTCGTACGCAGAGATCCGCGGCCTCTCCCAAGGCCAGAAGAGGCGGGCGCGTACCTCTCGGCAATCTTTTGTGCTCGCCTGAAGCTGCCATCGAAACCCCCGGCAAATGAAGTCAGACTACACCGATAGGCGAATGTAGTCAAACACTTTCCCGTCGCATCGACATTACCTAAATATTGTGCCGATATCGCCACTGGCTAGATTCCGCCATATTACGCTCTATCGTGGATATTCGCACTGGACCCAGGTGACGACGCTAGCGCGATTCGGCAGCCGCCGAACGGGCACCCAGCCGCACGCCAACCGACCCCCGGGGACGATATCGCCGTAACCAGCATTTTTGCTGGCGTTTTCGCAAACTCTGCCCCTACCATACCTCCCTCCTGCTCCGAAGACACTCTCGGTTCCGCTGAAGACTGTTGAACTCTCTCCCACCCCAAGCCGCAGTGGGCCGACGCCAAAGCCTGCCAATCCGGCACCAGCTGCGCTCACGAAAGCTTGCTTTACCTGTTTTCCGGCCATTTGTGGCTATATTTTGGCACATTTGCCCCGCTTTGTCGTGCTTATCAGCGTTCGATATCGTTTTTCCCGCATCCAAAGCAAAGGGCGCCGCCCGCCCGATTCGGCAGCCGCCGAACGGGCACCCAGCCGCACGCCAACCGACCCCCGGGGACGATATCGCCGTAACCAGCATTTTTGCTGGCGTTTTCGCAAACTCTGCCCCTCACCATACCTCCCTCCTGCTCCGAAGACACTCTCGGTTCCGCTGAAGACTGTTGAACTCTCTCCCACCCCAAGCCGCAGTGGGCCGACGCCAAAGCCTGCCAATCCGGCACCAGCTGCGCTCACGAAAGCTTGCTTTACCTGTTTTCCGGCCATTTGTGGCTATATTTTCGCACATTTGCCCCGCTTTGTCGTGCTTATCAGCGTTCGATATCGTTTTTCCCGCATCCAAAGCAAAGGGCGCCGCCCGCCCGATTCGGCAGCCGCCGAACGGGCACCCAGCCGCACGCCAACCGACCCCCGGGGACGATATCGCCGTAACCAGCATTTTTGCTGGCGTTTTCGCAAACTCTGCCCCTACCATACCTCCCTCCTGCTCCGAAGACACTCTCGGTTCCGCTGAAGACTGTTGAACTCTCTCCCACCCCAAGCCGCAGTGGGCCGACGCCAAAGCCTGCCAATCCGGCACCAGCTGCCTCGGTGTCGCTTGGACAAAAGGAAAAAGGGCCACATTAAAGTGACCCCTCTATCCAGATTAGAGAATCCAACAACGCTTTACCACCGAGGCATCTAGCTGCACCCGCTCGTACTCCCGCAACTCCCGCACCGATAACACGACCCATTCCGCGTCATGATGCTGCCGCAGAAGCTGCACGTAGGAGCGTCGCCCAGGTCGATGATGCCGGCCAGTTGCGTCGGCCGCGTGCACCGAGCCGAGTCCTGAGTCCTGAGGATCGCGAGCCGCGAGCGATCCCTGATGATCCCATTCCCTCGCGGATCCCGGGCCCGTGACCGCTGACTCGTCTTCGGCCGCAGATTCTCGAACAAGAACTGCTGCTGCCCGGTCAGAAAACGCAACTGCAGCCAGCGGAAGATGTAGTCCATGATCGACTTGGCAAACCCGATGTCGGGATTGCTGGTCCACCCGCTAGGCTCAAACCGCGTGTGCGCAAACTTCTCGCACAGCAGCTTCAGCGGCACGCCATGCTGCAGCGCAATGGACGTGGCCAGCGCAAAGCTATCCATCAGCCCCGAGACCGTCGAGCCTTCCTTGGCCATGGTGATGAACAGTTCGCCCGGCTCCCCATCCGGATAGAGCCCGACGGTGATGTAACCCTCATGCCCACCGATATTGAACTTGTGCGTGATCGAAGCGCGTTCCTCCTGCAGCTTGTGCCGCACCGCGCGAGGAGGCGCATTCAGATTGTCTTCCTGTGGAGCGGACGCAGTCCGCGAGTCTTCCTTCGAAGAGTTGGCAGTCTTAGTCCCAGCCGCCGAAAGCGGCTGCGACTTCTTGCACCCATCCCGATAAACCGCGACAGCCTTCAGGCCAAGCTTCCAGGCCTGAAGATAAGCCTCCATGATGTCTTCGACCGAAGCATTCTCCGGAAGATTGACCGTCTTCGATATAGCCCCCGAGATAAAAGGCTGCGCAGCAGCCATCATCCGCAAATGCCCCATGTAAGCAATCGACCGAGTCCCCTTAGCCGGCTTGAACGAGCAATCAAACACAGCCAGATGCTCGTCCTTAACATGCGGCGCCCCTTCGATGGTCCCCGTAGCATCGATGTAGCTAACAATCGCGTTAGCCTGATCGTGATCGTACCCAAGCTTGAACAAGCGCAGTAGGCACAGTCTGTTCACGATTTTGATCATGCCTCCACCAACCAGCTTCTTGTACTTAACCAGCGCCAAATCCGGCTCCACACCAGTAGTGTCACAGTCCATCATGAAGCCTATGGTGCCTGTGGGGGCCAGGACTGTTACTTGGGAATTCCGGTAGCCGTGTTTTTCGCCTTGGGCCAGGGCTTCGTCCCAGCATTGTTTGCTGGATTCGTAGAGAGTGCTTGGGACGTTATTTTTGTTTATGTTGTTTACGCTGGCGCGGTGCATTCGGATTACGTCTAGGAATGGTTCGCGGTTTATGTACCAGCCGGGGCAGGCTGCGCCGGGCATGTTTGCGGCTTCGGTTATGCCTAGACGCGTTGCTACTGTGTCGGTGGCTGGGGTTAATGGTTGGCATTGTTCGGCTATCTTGCTTGATTGCAGGTAGGCTTCGCCGCACATGATTGCGGTTACGCAGGCGGCGTAGTCGCGGCCGGCGTCGCTGTCGTAGGGCAGGCCTGCGGCCATTAACAGTGCGCCTAGATTTGCGTAGCCCAGGCCTAGCGGGCGGTAGTCGTGGGAGTTGCGCATGATCGCTTCTGTGGGATATCCCGCGTTGTCTACGAGAATTTCCTGCGCGGTGATTAAGACATCTACTGCGTGGCGATAGGCTTCTACGTCGAACGTTCCGTTCGGAGCGAACTTCAGCAGGTTCAAGCTGGCTAAGTTGCAGGCTGAATCGTCCAGGAACATGTATTCGCTGCACGGATTGCTGGCGTTGATTCTTGCGGTGTTCTTCGAGGTGTGCCAGCGATTTGTGGTGGTGTCGTATTGCATGCCGGGATCGCCGCAGTGCCAGGTGGCTTCGGAAAGTTTCTTGAGCAGATCTTTGGCTTTGTAGGTTTTCATTACGCTGCCGTCCTGCACCTTTTTGGTGGAGAAGTCGGTGTCGCGGACTACGGCGTACATGAAGTCGTCGGTTACGCGGACGGAGTTATTTGCGTTCTGGAAGAAGATGGAGGAGTAGGCGTCGGAGTCGGGATGGGAGCCGTCGTATCCCTGGGCTACCAGAGCGTGCGCCTTGGCTTCTTCTTTTTGTTTGCACTCGATGAACTCTACGATGTCGGGATGGTCTACGTTGAGGATGACCATCTTGGCGGCGCGGCGGGTTTTGCCTCCGGACTTGATTACTCCGGCGAAGGCGTCGAAACCTTTCATGAAGCTTAGCGGGCCGCTGGCTGTGCCTCCTCCGCTTAGACCTTCGGTGGAGGAGCGCAGCGGGGAGAGATTGGTTCCGGTGCCTGATCCCCACTTGAAGAGCATGCCTTCGGTTTTCGCTAGAGTGAGGATGGAATCGAGCGAGTCTTTTACTGAGTTGATGAAGCAGGCCGAGCATTGCGGCTTGCTGTAGCCGGTGATGCCGAACTCGACTTGCTGGGTCTGGGGATTCCAGTGCCAGTTGCGGGCGTCGGAATTGGGCTCGATGCGATCGCAGCCTACGTTGAACCAGACCGGCGAGTTGAAGGCGGCGTACTGGCGGACGAGGATGTGGACTAACTCGTCGTGGAAAGTCGCGCCGTCTTCCGGGGTTTTGAAATAGCCTTGAGCTAGTCCCCAGTTGCGGATGGTTTCGGCTACGCGGGTGACTAACTGGCGGACTCCGGTTTCGCGCTCGGGCGTGCCTACCTTGCCGTGCAAGTATTTCGAGGCCACGATGTTGGTGGCGGTCATGGACCAGTCTTTGGGGACTTCGACGTCTTTTTGTTCGAAGATCACGTTGCCTTGGGCGTCGGTGATCTGGGCGAGGCGGAGATCCCATTCGAGTTCGTCGTAGGGGGAGACGCCGGGCTTGGTGAAGAGGCGGCGGAAGGACAGGCCGGGGGCGGTCTTCTTTGTCGGTTCGCGACGTTGACAGGGTTTGCGGGGGTGGCCGCAGGGGCGTTGACGGTAGTGGTTTTGACCTCGGGCATTGCTCTCTCCATTATTAGTTAGATTCTATCTATCTTGGCCCGATTCGGCGTCCCTGGGGGTGGATGCGGGAATTGGGTTGTGCCCGAACGGGAATTTGTTCGGGGTGTCGCAGTTCTTGTTAAAGAGCTTTGGCGCCCTCGTCTGGTGGGGTGCCGTCCCCTTCGGGGACTCGTTCTTTCTCAATCTTTCTTCCCCGGACTTACGTCCGGGGCTAATGAATGCCGCCGCCCTTGGCGGCTCGAAATCATCTAGTCGCGGCGCTACATGCGCCGGTGGTGCTCGATACTTCTAAACCTCAGGGGCTAAAGCCCCGTTCATAGCTGCTTCTGACGGCACGGCTGAAGCCGTGCCCTTCCCGGGCCTTGCGAACTCCGGGGCCTTGCTTACCCTTCGGTTTAGAAACCGGAGGGGAGCGGGTGAGGACAGTGAAGATTTTTGTTGGCTCCGGAATCCAGATTCGGGGCCTGGGATGCTGCATCCGATGCTTGTGCCCTTGCTGTTTGGGCTGGCGTTGTGGTGCTGTCGGCGTTGTCGGACAAGAGTGTCCGACCCACACGAGTTATGCCTGCGCCATCTGTGAACTCCAGGGATGACTGGAAGTCGCCCATGCCTGAGGCTTTTTCGGCGGACGAATGCATCCACTGGTTGAGGGCGTTGCAGATATTGCGGCGCTGGGTCTGGTCTTCGATGACTACGAAGCGCAGGAAGCAGCGCCCGGAGGCCAGTCGTGCGCGCATGGGATTGGCGCAGGTGAACATGCGGTCGAGGGTGAACGCCATGTCGTCGTCCTCGGAAAACTGGAGGACGGCTAGCATGCGGCGTTGGGATGCCTCAGCGGCTAAAGCCGGCGAGTTTTTTGGCGATGTAACGGCACCCTTCGGCGCGCTTCGCTTGCTCAGGGCAGGCTCAGAACTGAAGTCGTGCCCTTCCCGATCTGTGCTCCCCCCAAGAGTCGGAGTGGTGGACGCATCTGCCGAGCTTTGCTCGGCTGGACAGCCGAGGGCGGCTGTCCCCACATGGGTCTTGCTAGCCTCCGAAGTATTGCCCGTGCCCAGGTCCATGATGTCTTCGGCCAGGGCGAAGATGCCGGGCTTGCTGGGGACTACGAGGAGGCTATGGGTGGAATCGCAACGGAACCAGCGCGACCATTGCAGGCGGCGTGGGTCCACGGGGCGGTCGAAGCCGTGCCGGGCTAGGGAATCGGCGACGAGTCGAGTTAAAGCTTCCATCCTGGGCTCCTAAAATCGGCTTCGGGCTTTGGCTTTCGGGCTTCGGCCAGAAGTTGAACTACGGTCCGGTGCGAGACGAGTTCTACTGATTGATTCAGTCGGCCCCCCGGGGGAGGATCGGGGGAACGGCCACCGCACTTAACGCTTTGTTATCTTACGTTTACGGGTGGCGCCCGGTCACCTCTGGCCTGGCGCCGACCCGTAAATCCTTCCTGACAGCGCCCCTCATCTTTCGCCGGCCCCGTTCCCGCGAGACCGATTTTAAAGGGCTATGGGAATGCAAAGTTACTCCCGCTTATTGTGCCTGTCAAGAGGGAAACACCACAGGTTGTATCCTCAACAATGACGGCCTTGGTGCGGGGTTGAGGGATTGGTTCGGGATTTGTTTTCCACAAAGGGAATTCATCTGGCGTTTACAAAGGCAGTGGCCAGTGGTCAGGGGCCAGGGGCCAGTAAGACCCCACGGAAACTGGCGGCTGGGACGGTTGCTTACAGCGAGCGCATGCTGGGGCTGCGGCCGTTGCGGTAGGGTTGGGGTGATTTGCGTATCAGATGGACTGGGAGCGACGGGCTTTCGGCAGTTTCGGGTTGCTCCGTTGTCTCGCCCGAGAGCAAGGGTACGTAGATGTCCTCGAAGATCTGGCGGGGTGCTATGCGGAGAACGCCGTCGGAGGATTCGACGAGATAGTCGCCTTTGCGTCCCGAGTGCTGTCGTCCGAGAACGTCGGCGAAGGTGAGGCTGGTGGTGAGCTGTTTGGCTTTGACCAGAAAGCGGGTGCGATAGGTGATCCATGGGTTCGATGCTTTCATGCGGGTCTTAGTTCAGTTCTCGGTTCTCAGTTCTCGATTATGAATGTGATGGATGATGATCGGCCGGTTCTTGTCTTCGACCGATTTTCTGATTCATTTTTATTGAGAAGGCGAGAGTGAATGTACGAGCGAAAGGGCGCGCGGTCAATTCAGTATTTTTGGTGCAGTTGAGGAAAATGTTGGCCACGGGTTTTCGCGGATGGGCACGGATCAAGGACCCCGACAGAGATGTGTCGCTAAGCCGCATAGAGGGCTTGGGTTCTGTTTATGGGAGGGGCTTGGGAAAAAAATTCTTGAGAGTGAGGAAGTTGATTGTGCACAGGGGTTGCACAGGAAATGCAGAAAGCAGTGGTCAGTGATGAGTGGCCAGTGGTCAGTGACGAGTCCTTGCTTCCCGGCCGTGCGGCGAACCATGCCAGGAGGCGTCGGCTGAATTCTAGTGGATCTGCGCTTATGGCTCCGCAGTGGTCGGCGTCGGGAACTTCCCACAGGACCACGTTGGGATTGCGGGCTTGTAGGCGGCGGGAGTGGCGAAGGGGAATGTTACTGTCGATCTCGCCGTGAATCAGGAAGACAGGAACTCTGGTGGCCGCAACCGAATCTTCGGGCGAGGCTTGCTGCATGTCGAGGCTGTACTTCCAGCGGGTGTAGAAGAACGCGGATTCGACGAGGGGGCGGAAGATGGTGCGCCCGAACCAGGGACCGAAGTGAAAGGGCTGGCCCATGCGGTCGTAGGCGATCTCGCGGAAGCTGGAGAAGGAAGATTCGGCGGCCACCGCGCAGAATCGTGGTTCGACGCTTAGAGATTGCAAGAGCTCGGCGGCGCCCATCGATTCTCCGAATCCAAAGATGCAGCGAGGGTGATCTTGCGCGGCGAGGAAGTCGAACCACTGGTGGATGTCGTTCCGTTCGAGAAGGCCATAGGTGGCGAGCTGACCTCCGCTGGTGCCGTGCGCACGGGCGTCAGGGAGAAGGACCGTGAATCCGTTTGCGAGAAGGAGTTGCGCGTATCCGGTCATGCCGACGCGGTTGTCGGCCAGGCCGTGGAGGAGAATTACTGCGTCGCCGTTGCCGCTGTGGGGATGGATGGTCCAGGCACGGAGGGTGATGGCATCGGGCGTGGTGATGGAGACGTCTGCGAGATCGGAGTTCAGTTCGCGAGCGATGTCACGCATGGTGGATTCGTCTTCTTGCGTTAGAGGACGGCGGGCGGGATGCAAAGTGCCGTCGGCTACGAAGATTCCTGCGATGGCGGAGAATGCTAAGTACAAGGCGAGGAAGAGCAGGAGGCGGCGGGATTTTCTGGATAGGCGCATTCGGTCTTAAGGATGGTACGGGAGGGCGGCGAGTGCGGTTCCGCTATGAAACCGTCCAGGCCTCAGAGAGGGCGCCTTGAGACCGCTGAGAGAGGATGGGAAGTGTAGGGGTCCTTCGACTGTGTGGCCGCTTCGCTTTCGCGAAGCGGCCACTGCGCTCAGGATGACAGATCCTCGGGATGACGGATCTGGTTAGCGTCCGGCAAGAGCTGGTTCTTGGACTGCTTTGCCGCTCTTGAAGGCTTCGTAGCGGGCGTTGACTTCGTCCCAGTTGATTACGTTCCACCAGGCGGCTAAATATTCCGGACGGCGGTTGTTGTATTTCAGGTAGTAGGCGTGCTCCCAGACGTCGTTGCCGAAGATGGGATAGTGGCCGACGGAGATCGGGTTGTCCTGGTTGGGCGTGGTCATGATGTGCAGATCGTCGCCGCCTTTGCTGGCGAGCCAGACCCATCCAGAGCCGAACTGTTTTACGCCGGCGTCGTTGAACTTGGTTTGGAAATCTTTGAAGTTGCCGAAGGTTTTGGTGATGGCCTGGGCGATGGGGCCGGTCGGGTCGCCTCCGCCTTTGGGCTTCATGATTTTCCAGAACATGGAGTGGTTGACGTGGCCGCCGCCGTTGTTGCGGACTGCGGCGCGAATGTCTTCGGGGATGGCGTTGTAGTCGCGGATAAGGTCTTCAGCGGTTTTCTTGGATAGCTCGGGATGCTTTTCGATGGCGGCGTTGAGATTTTTTACATAAGCGCCGTGATGCATGTCGTGGTGCAGGGTCATCGTCTGCTTGTCGATGACCGGTTCGAGGGCTGCGTAATCATAAGGCAGGGGCGGTAGTTCGAAAGCCATGATTTTTCCTCCTGATTCTTATTGTACTGATGACGGGATGGCGGTTGTGGTTGCGAAGAGATTTTACACCCGGGAGGTGCGGACGGGAGCCTCAGCGGCTAAAGCCGCGAATCTTTTCATTTCGTGCGGCACGGCTGAAGTCGTGCCCTTCCCGAACCTTTTGTCGGACAATCTTTTAGTTGGTGGGCGGGCCGAGGATTTCGCGGACTTTGCGGGTCAGGTTTTGCAGGGTGAAGGGTTTTTGCAGGAAGGTTTTCTGGCTGTCGGCGGCGGCGGTGCTGGGGAAGGCGTCCTGGGCGTAGCCGGAGAGGAAGAGGACTTTCAGGCCGGGGCGCGCGGGCTTGAGCTGCTGGACGAGTTCGTGGCCGCTGAGGCCCGGCATGACAACGTCGGTGATGACTAGGTGGATGGGGTCGGAGTGAGCGGCGGCGAGGGTGAGCGCGTCTGCGCCGTTCGCGGCTTCGAGGACGCGGTAGCCGCGGGATTCTAGAGTTTCGCGGACTAGCTGGCGGACGGAATCTTCATCTTCGACGAGAAGAACGGTTTCGGTTCCACCGACTGCGGCTAGAGCTACAGGAGTGGCGCCGATGGCCTCGGAGGGTTCGTCGACTCGCGGGAAATAAATGGTGAAGACGGTGCCGCGGCCGAGTTCGCTCTGCACGAAGACGTAGCCGCCGCTTTGTTTGATGATGCCGTAGACGGTGGAGAGTCCGAGGCCCGTGCCTTTGCCTTTTTCTTTGGTGGTGAAGAATGGTTCGAAGATGCGGGCCTGGGTTTCGCGGTCCATGCCTTCGCCGTTGTCGCTGACGGAGATCATGACGTAAGGGCCGTTCTTGATGAAAGTGTTTTCGGGACGGTAGGAATCGTCGAGGGTGACGCTGGCGGTGCGGATGGAGATTTTGCCGCCGTTGCGCATGGCGTCTTTGGCGTTGACGACGAGATTCATGATGACTTGTTCGAGCTGGCCGGCATCGGCGCGAGTGCAGCCGACGGCGGGAGCGAGGCTGGTGGTGAGTTCGATATCTTCTCCGATGAGGGGGCGGAGGAGACGCTCCATGTCGGCGACGATGGCGTTGACGTCGATGACCTTGAGTTCGAGAAGTTGTTTGCGGCTGAAGGCCAGCAGCTGCCGGGTTAGAGTGGTGGCGCGGTCGGAGGCCTGCTGGATCGCTTCGGCTTTGGCATGCAGGGGATGGCCGAGAGTGAGCTGGTCGAGCATGACCTCGGTGTATCCGCTGATGACCATGAGGAGATTGTTGAAGTCGTGGGCGATGCCGCCGGCGAGGCGGCCGACGGCTTCCATTTTCTGGGCCTGGCGGAATTGGTCTTCGAGAACGCGGCGCTCGGTGATGTCTTCGGCGATGCCTTCGAGAACGTCGGTGGGTTCGTCGCCGGCGACGGCACGTCCGCTGATGCGGACGGTGATGATGGCCGCGTCTTTGCGTTTCCAGCGGACTTCGAAGCCGTCCATGCGTCCGGTGCGGCGGAATTCGTCGACCAGGCGGGTATGGTCACCGGGGTCGACGAAGACGTCTTTTTGCGGATCGAGCGACAGGACTTCAAGGGCGGAGTTGTAGCCGAGCATTCCGATTAGAGCGGGGTTGACGTCGAGAAAATGGCCTTCGAGGCTGGCACGGTAGATTCCGTAGACGGCGGTTTGCACCAGGGAGCGGTAGCAGGTTTCGGAGCGGCGCAGGGCCTGCTCGTTGCGCTTGCGATCGATGGCGGCGGCCAGTTGCTGGGAGATGAGGGCGAGGACATCCTGATCGCGCTCGCGGAAATGAGTGTTCTTGGAATGGCTCTTGAGCACGACCGCGCCCAGAATGTGATGGTTGACTTTTAGCGGGACGCCCAACCAGTGGAGAGGAGCAGCCGCGTTGAGTTTTATTTTCCCACGCTGCTGCATTTCGTGCGCGAGCTGAGGAGTGCAGAGCAGGGGCTCGCCAGTTCGCAGTACGTATTCGACGAGGCCCGAGGCTTGTTTTGCGGGAGCGGGAGCGGACTCCTGCTCGTCGACGAAGTAGGGGAAGCTGAGGAGTTGCGATTCCGGATCGAGAATGGCGATGGAGAAGTTGCGGGCGCACATGAGTTCATCGACAATGCCGTGGATGGCGGCGAAGAACTGTTGCAGGTCTTGTGTGGCGCTGGCCTTTTCGGCGATGCGATAGAGGGCGGAGCTGAGAGCTTCGGCGCGTTTGCGCTCAGAGATGTCGCGATAGATGGCGGAGAAGGCGGTGGTCTGGCCATCGATGATCAAGGGAGCGCAGGAGACGGAAACATCGAGCAGGGCGCCGTCTTTCGCAAGGCGCTGGGTTTCGAGAGTGATGGACTCGCCGCGCTCGAGGCATTGCGCGATCCAATCGGCTTCGGCGGCGCGATCAGGAGGGAAGATGAGCTGGTTGATGGATTTGCCCAGAATCTGCGCCGGGGAATAGCCGAACAAGCGCTGAAATTCCTGATTGACGCACTGCACGCGGAAGGAACGGTCGGTGATGACGAGCGGGTCTGGCGAATTCTGAAAGAGTTGTTCGAGATACTGGCGGCGGGTATTGGTTTCTTCAGGACTGGTTCTCTTCGAATTTTTTCCCTTGGAAATCGTTTTCCCGGAATTTTCTGCGGGGCTCTTCTCGGCGGGAGCTTTTTCTACGGAACCGGTTTCCGGTGTATTCCAGGAAAGAGAAGATGGCGGCGTGACGGGGTTGGGCACCGCGGGTGGAACGAATGCAGGCGGGGCTCCGCGCTCAAGCGCCTGACGCAGACGCTTGGCACGCACCAGTTCCCGCGACTGCGGCACACGGGTGACACGATCACCCATCTCGAAGCTCCCCCCTCTAGAACCCAGCCATGGGCATGGTAGAACGCGGGGAGAGTTACGGGAAAGTTACTGGGGTAATTGGAGCAGTGGCCAGTGATCAGTGGTCAGTGGCCAGTAACACCGCCGCTGATCAATACCGACTGCGTTTTGGAAGGGACGCCAGGAGACCGTTTAGAATTCGGCCTACTTCGGCTGTGGCGCTCAACAGAGCTTCGCTTTGATTCTGGTCAAAATAGCCTAGATCTTGAGCGACTAGAATCTGGGTCTCGACTTCCATCAGGGAGCCCCGCGCGTTTCCCAGAAACTGCCTGAATTCCCCCGTCGAGAGCCTGCCTTGCCCTTCCGCGATGTTGCTGGGCACGGAAATTACCGCACGTCGCAATTGCGAAGTCAAACCGTAGGTCTCGATCTTTGGGAACGCCTGGGTGCAGCGATAGACGTTCAAGACCAACGCCATCGACTTCTTCCAGACGACCAGATCGCGATATGACCGGACGATCGGCCTTATGGAGCACTCCATCAAACTACTCTGCATCGTGGGCAGGCCTCCCGAGTGTGATATGTGTCACTGAACTCTGTGGATTTCCCGAAACGGGCAGCGGTCAGTGATCGGTGGACAGTGGCCAGTAAAACCGCAAGGGGTTGAGTTCACTGGCCCTGATCACTGACCACTGGCCACTGGGTTCAGGCCTTGCTGGCTAGCATTTCGCAGACGCGGCGGATCATTTGGCGCTGGATGTCGTTGAGGGTAAGGAATTCGAAACCGTAGCGCAGGCCCTGGCGGTAACGCACGATGGCTCGGACCTTCAAGGGATAGGGACTGAGGGGCAGAGGAATTTCGAGGGAAACGATTTCGCCGCTTTCGAGTTCGCCGGTGAGTGTGGCGCCGATGCCATCCTGACCGAGCTCGGTGGAGCGTCCCCAGCAGGAGCGGAATTCGCCATCCTGAAACATGCGGACCTGCATGCGGACATCGAGGACAAAGCGCGGGAAGCGGCGAGCGTGCGCGCCGGTCGGCGTGGCCGGCTTGGGTTCGAGTTTTTTGCCCGGAGCAGACATAAAGTCAGGGGTCAGTGGCTAGGGGTCAGTGGCCAGCTAAACCGAGATTCTTTTAACTGGCCACTGACCCCTGATCACTGGCCACTTTCTTCAGTTTCCGTGTAGCAGGTAGCCGGGCTCCAGCGGGAGTTTGCCTGCGACCTTGACGACCGCGACACTGCTGTTGATCGAATACACATCCACGAAGCCAACGGCTCCCGGGATCGATGCCACCTTGTTGACCAGGTCTTCATCGGAGGTGACGATCACGAATGGAGGATGGCTGGGGTGCGACTGATTCGAGGCAACGATCAGACCATCGACCTCGCTCGCGGACATGCTGTAAACCTTTTCGAGGACAATCTTCATTTCAGGAGCGGACGGCGCGCGCAGGATGAAGGTGACCGATCTGCCGTCGGGCCAGCGGCTGGTCTGAGCTTTACAAACCTTGGCCAGGTCAGCGAGGCTGACGGCTCGCTCGCCATTTGCTTTGTTGGCAACCAGGGCGAGATCCCGCGCCGACGCCAGCGAGGCGCTGATGAGTACGAATACGAATACGGAACCACGCAGAACGCGTTGGCAGAGCAATCTTCGTCTCCTAAAGACACAGACCTGTAGAGTGATTGTGCGCGAAGGGTGGGCAATGATTAAAGGTAACTAAGGTCACGAGACGCGGCGGCCTGGTGGGCAACTCGCTAGAAGGGTGCTGTCAAGGACGAAGGGCGCGGCCAGAGGCCGCGCCCTTGGTTCGTTTACGACGTTCGCTTACGACGCTCGGCGAGCTATTTCTTCTTGCGCAGAGCCCCGTGCGCCGGGATGGCTGGCCGCACCATGGAGAAGGCCGGCCGGATCGCGCTCGCGGACCCGGTAGCGCTCTGCAGTTGGAGCACCCCGACGCTGCCCTGGTCGGCATCGTTCTCCATGAAGACAAGGGTTGAGTCGTTCACGGCATAGAAGATGAGAGAGAGATTAGGGACGCCGCTCGTGTTGTTGTTTACCTGCAGAGCTGGGAACAAAATGGTGCCGCGCCCGTTAGTGTTGTTGGCGTACGTAGGCGGGGTATTGTTGTTGCCATTGAGTTGCGCGTTGGAAATGAGACCGCCGATGGAGCCGTTATTGTTTCCATCGTATAGGCCGCTGGAGAAACCACCGCTGGAGTTGGTGACGAACTCGGCGATCATATCGACTTCGCCATTGGCGTTGGCACCCGAAAGGTTCAGCGCATAGCCTTGCGATGCCGCTAGGGAAGTGGAGGTCTGCGGATAGGCAACGCCTGCCTCGAGTCCACCCAGATCGTCAGCTTCCAGAAGAAAGACGCCGCCGTTGAAGGGATACGCCGCGAAACCAAAGCTGCCGGTAACCGGCGTTGCGTCGCTCGTTATGACGTTGTAGATACCGCTTAGTGTGAGCGAAGTACGTGCGCCGACGGAGCTGTAGCCGCCGCCTACGTTTTCCGCGGTTGCGAGCGAACCACCGACGTTGGCGTCCTGAACGCCGTTGCTAATGACGCCTCCCTGGGCGGTAAACAAGCCCCCAGTGTAGAGCGGCACCTGGGTAGGGCTCTCGCTGTCAATGTTGGCACCGAGGGCGCCACCGGTCATGGTGAAAACGAGCTGGCCGGATGGAAATGCAGTTTGCCCGGTGGAGGCGAAGGCGTTACCTGCGAGGATGTTGCCTGACGAATCCGTTTCAATCAACACGAGTTGGTTCGAATTAACGATCCAGACATCGAAGGTCAGCGCGCCGAGCAGGCCGGCATCGCCATCAAGCTGGGCGGTTCCGGGTGATCCGGCGAGAACAGCGCTGGGGCTTACCAAGGAAATGTCTGTAAGGTTGGCGGAGTTGCCGTTGTCGTTGAAGTCCTCTGTGCCGGTGGCGTTGCCGTTCGCGTCGAGAGTGAACGAGCCCACGGCGCCCAGCGGGTTGGCGTCGGGATCTGCCCCGTTTAATCCGAAGGAGTAGGAACCCACGAGTGCGCTCTGGCCGACGCCTGCGGTCTGCAGATTAATGGTGCCGCTGCCTGTTCCGTTGTTGTCAAACCGGGTGATGAGCCCGCTCGAGGGGGAAGACAGAACGAAGTCGATGCCGAGCTGCGACATTCACGCTGTTGATGGTGACGTTGATGGTGCCGTTGCCTCGGCCGTCCGCGCCAACGACGTAATTTCCGGTAGCCGGCAGACTCGTCTGTACGCTGCTATTGGCGCCCGCGGCGGTAGCCAGGGCTGGGTCGTTGATGTCGATGAGACTGCCACTCGAGAAGCTACCGCTGCCGTTAGCAACGAGGGTGCCGGCGACCGCAAAGTTGCTTAGGTTCTGGTTAGTGATGTCGAGGCCGGAAAATGAAAAGACGTAGGTGCCGCTCAGGCTGCCGGTGTCGAAGCCGCCGGTTGGGGGCGGCGTAGCGGAGTTGCCACTGCTGCCGCAGCCTACTAGAAGTGACATTGTGGAGAGCGCGAGAAACAGGACGAGGGCGTTGCGGACTGACATAAACTTCCTCCGTGGGAGCGAATCGATCGTGGAGCCGGCCACCTTGTGGTTTGAGGTTAGCACAGGTGAATTCAGTTGCATCAAACCCGAACCACGAAAATAAGTAGCGCGCGGCAGGAAGAAATCCGGGGGAAGTGCAAGATGTTACATATCTTTACATTCCTGAGGTGATGTCCCTTTGGGATGCGGCAGGACACTCCCGTAGCCTAAACTAAGCTATACCCCGCCGGACCGTGCAGATACTGGTAGTTTTGGCAGTTCACGCTGGCGAGATTTCTTGGCGAGCATGAGGTGAGATTGAGATACGAGCAGAAAAGATATCTGGCTGGGCTGGCGTGTGTGCTTGTGGTGGCGCTGGGCACTTCTCTGGGGCAGGCGCCGTCGCCGGGCCACGCTTCTGCGGATGAGGGCAATGGACTGTTGATTGAGCCGGAGAAGTTGCCGGATACGTATCCGCAGGAGCCTTACTCGGTGAGGCTTTATGCCAAGGGCGATTACGTGCCGGTGCTGCAATGGCGCGTGCAGAGTGGCGCGTTGCCGCCGGGGATCAAGCTGGAGGAAAACGGAGAGCTGCGGGGAGCGGCCGAGCGGGCGGGCGAATTCGAGTTTGTGGTGGCGGTGCGGGATGGCGGCAAACCGCAGCAGGCAGTGCAGAAAGTATTCGTGATTAAAGTGGTGGAGGCGCTGAAGCTGGAGTGGAAGGTTCCGGCGCACGTGACCGCGAACCGGATCGATGGCAGCGTGGAGGTTTCGAACACGACACGCGACGATATGGATTTGACGTTTGATGTGAAGGCGGTGGCGGAGAACGGACGGGCAACTGAGATCGGGTATCAGCATTTTCCGTTGAAGAAAGGAACGGTGGGCATGGCGCTGCCGTTTGGCGAGACGCTGCCGCACGGCGGGTATGTCATCTACGTCAACGTGGTGGGCGAGGTGGCGAAGCTGAATGCGATTTACCGGCAACGCATGCAGACGCCGGGGCCGCTGCAGGTGGTGGTGGGGCCTTAAGAGCAGTGGCTCAGTGGTCAGTTATCAGTCTTCAGCTTTCGGCGTTTCGGCTTGCGGCGATTTATCGGCTGCGGTACTGTGGTCACGTTGACTTGGGTTTGAGGTTTCTGGAAAAATAGGCACGGGTTGGTATCCGGCATTTTTTCGCGTCTTCTTTTGCTGCGACTTGAAGTTGCGAAGTGATGTTATGGAACTGCTGCTCAATCTGGCGTGGGTGTTGCTGGCGCTGCCGGCTTACTGGCTGTGGCGGCGGGACGCGGGATTGCGGGCGGCGCGCTGGGTGAGTTCGCTGCAGTGTCTGCTGGCTCTGGGATGCGTGCTGGTTCTGCTGTTTCCCGTGATCTCGGCTTCGGATGATCTGCACGCGATGCGGGCCGAGATGGAAGATTCCTCCATCAGCAAGCGCACGGTGCGGCAGGCCGGAAGCGACAAGAATTCGGCCTGGGTCAACCGGCTGCAAGGGCCTCCGGCTGTGGCGGCGAGTGCGGTGGGCTGGTTGCTCCGGAAGTCAGGCCGCTTGAAGTTTCCGTTGCATGCGTGTCGCCGCTGGCGAGGCCTTGCGTTTTCCATGGCGGCCGGGCGCCTCCTTTTTCCCTCCTTGGTTAGTTCGCCGAATCATTCTGGTTGCGTCTGTTGCGTATCGCTGATGGGTTGAAGCAATAAATCCGCGGCGATTGTCCCTCGCTTTTTAGGAAATCCTTATGAGGGAAGCCAGATACTAGAGAAATTCTCATTGGCCGCGGCGATTGTGCCGGAAAGACGCGGCAAGCTGCGCCTCTCGGGAGTTCAGGGAGTCCGAACGAGTTGGGACGGAGTAGTTGATGCTTAGAACATTCTTGGGAATTTTATTGCTAGCAACGCTGCGTGCGGGGTCGGCCTCGGCGCAGGCTGCGCCGCAGGCCTCCAGGCCTTGCCTTCCCAGATCTGGACTTGGGAGCAGGTGAAAGACCGGTTGGAGCTGAATAATCCCACGCTGCTGGCGGGGAAGCTGAACATCAGCGAACTGCAGGCGCAAGAGATCACGGCGCATTTGCGGCCGAATCCGCAGTTGACGCTGCTGGCCGACCAGATTGATCCGTTTCCAGGAGGGCCGGCGCATGGACCGTTTGCCTACTGGCTGCCTTCGGCCACGGTGACTTATCTGCACGAGCGGGCGCACAAGCGGGAACTGCGCACCGAGACTGCGAAGAAGGCGACAGCGATTGGGGTGTCGCAGCAACAGGACCTGGAAAGAAATCTGCTGTTCAATTTGCGGGGAGCGTTTGTGGGGACGCTGCAGGCCAAGGCTGTGCTGCGGTTCGCGAAAGACAATCTGGAATATTACGACCACGTGCTGCAGATCAGCCGCGACCGGTTTCAGGCGGGGGATATTGCGCAGATCGATCTGGACCGGCTGGAGTTGCAGCGGGTGCAGTATGAGTCTGATCTGCAGACGGCGGACGTGAATTTGCGGACGGCGAAGATCCAGTTGCTGACGTTGCTGAATGATCGCACGCCGGTCGAGCAGTTTGATGTGGTGGGCGTGTTCGATTTCAGCGATCAGATTGAGGCGCTCGATGCTTACCGGCAGATGGCGCTGGATACGCGTCCGGATTTGAAGGCGGCGGTGCAGTCGGTGGAGATGGCGCAGACCAATTACAAGCTGGCGGAGGCGAACGGGTCGACGGATCCGACGTTCAGCTTCGATGTGGGGCGGAATCCTCCGATTGACGCTTACATTGGCGTCGACGTGAGTATTCCGCTGCGGATTTTTGACCGGAACCAGGGCGAGAAGCTGCGCACGAAGATCGACATCACGCGCAATGAAAGGCTGCGCGACGCGGCCAAGGCGCAGGTGTTCAGCGACGTGGATTCGGCTTACGCCACGCTGAACAGCAACGTGATTCTGCTGCGGCCTTACAAAGCGAAATATCTGGCGCAGGCGGTGCGGGTGCGCGACACGATTTTCTTTTCCTACCAGCATGGCGGCGCGGCGCTGCTGGATTTTCTGAATGCGGAGAGCGATTACCGCGCGGTGCAATTGAATTACGTGAATCTGGTGGGTTCGTATTTGATGGCCGCGGCGCAGCTGAATCTGGCCGTGGGGCGCGAGGTTATGCAATGAAGGTGGAATGGGGTTGGAGGAGAGGTGCGCGGCGGGGGGGTGCCGTCCCTGAAGGGACTCGCTCCTCTGGCTGGCTGTCCCCGGACTTACGTCCGGGGCTAATGAATTTCGTCGCTTCGCGACTTGCGCCGCTGTCCGGAACCGCGCGTCTGGCCGGGCTGGCCTTGTGTATGGCTCTGGCTCTTGCCTTGGCCGGCTGCAACGACGGCAAAGCCGACGCGAAGGCCGAGGCTCCGCCTGCGGCGACGGTGGTGCCTGATCTGGATGCCAACAATTTCAAGGTGGACCATCCGGAACAATTTCCGCTGGTGACTGCGGCTGAGCATAAAGCTGCGCCGCAGCTGAATGTCACCGGCGTGGTGCAGCCCGATATCAACCGCGCAGTGCCGGTGATCTCGCTGGCCGCGGGACGAGTGGTCGAGATCAAAGCCAGGCTGGGCGACACGGTGGAGAAAGGCCAGTTGTTGCTGAAAGTTCGCAGCAACGATGTGTCGGGAGCTTACCACACTTATCTGAAAGCCGCGAACGATGAGCGCCTGGCGCGTTTGCAGTTTGAGCGGGCGCAGATTCTCTACGACAAGGGCGCGGTCGCCAAGAGTGCTCTGGAACAAGCCGATGATACCGAAGGCGACGCCAAGGCCGACCTGAATGCGGCTACCGAACAGTTGCGGCTACTCGGCATCGATAAGGACCATCCCTCTGGGATCGTCGACATTATCAGCTCCGATCTCTGGCGTGATTACCGACCAGCAAGTTACGAATGCGGCGGGCGTGCAGGGGTTGGTCGGGACCGAATCCTTTTACCATCTCCGATCTTTCTTATGTCTGGATCATCTGTGACGTTTACGAAAATGATCTCGACGCGGTGCATGTCGGGGAGTATGCCGATATCCGGCTCAATGCTTATCCCGACAAGGTTTTGAAGGCTCGGATCGATAACATCCTGCCGGTTCTCGATCCCAGTATCCGCACGGCGAAGGTTCGGCTGGAAGTAGCGAATCCCGGGATGATGCGGGTGGGCATGTTCGCCACGGCAACGTTTTACGGCGGAACGCCGGAAACGCACGTCGTGATTCCAGCGACAGCGATTCTGCACTTGCATGATCGGGAGTGGGTTTACGTGCCGATCAGTGCGGGACATTTCAAGCGGCTCGAGGTTACCGCAGGGAGCATGCTTCCCGGCAAACAGCAGGAGGTGGTTTCGGGGCTTAAGCCAGGAGATCGGGTGGTTTCAAACGCTCTGGCGCTGCAGAACACGGTGGAGCAATAAGGTGAGCAATCAATGATTCGCCGCCTCGTCGATTTCGCGCTGAACAATCGCCTGCTGGTGCTGGCGCTGGCGCTGATTCTTTTTGCCGCAGGAATCGTCTCGTTCGAGCGGCTGCCGATTGAAGCTTATCCCGACGTAGCGGACAACTATGTTGAAATGATCACGCAGTGGCCGGGGATTGCGGCGGAGCAGATCGAACAGCAGGTCACGATTCCTCTGGAAGTGGTGATGAACGGAATTCCGCATGTGGTGCACCTTCGTTCGTTCTCGCTGTTCGGACTTTCCGACCTGAAGCTGATTTTCGACGACGAATCAGACAACGACTGGAACCGCGAGCGAGTGCTGGAGAGGCTGAGCGAGGTGACGCTCCCACCGAACGTGGTGCCACAGATGGGTACGGACTGGAGCCCGGTCGGACAGATTTATTTCTTCACGCTGCGCAGCACCAACCCCGCCTACGACCCTATGGAACTGAAGTCGATTGAAGACTGGGTCGTCGAAAAGAATTTCAAGGCGGTGCCCGACATTGTCGACGTCTCCAGCTTCGGTGGGCCCACGCGCGAATACCAGGTTCGCGTCGATCCCAACAAGCTCGTGGCCTATGGCCTGAGCCTGGCGCAGGTCGAGCAGCAACTCACGAACAACAATACGAACGCAGGCGGCAGCTTCATTCAGGAAGGCCTGCAGCAGATTAATGTGCGGGAGGTGGGACTGGTCGACCGGGTGCACGACATTGAACAGACGGTCATCTTGACCAAGAATGGCACGCCGATCCGGGTGAAGGACATTGCCGTGGTTTCGCAGGGACCGAAGATCCGGCTGGGGCAGTTTGCCAAAGGCATTCACCGCGATGACGGGAAGATTGTCGATAACGACGATGTGGTTTCGGGCATCGTGCTGTTGCGGAAAGGAGCGGCGGCGGATACTGCGCTGCAAGGCATCCACAAGAAAGTGGAGGAACTGAACAGTCACATTCTGCCGCCGGGGGTGAAGGTCGTTCCGTTCATCGACCGCAGTACCCTGGTGCACTTCACCAGCCACACGGTGCTGCACAACCTGACGGAAGGAATGATCCTGGTCTCGATCATTCTTTTCTTGTTTTTGGGTAATGTGCGCGGCGCGTTGATCGTGGCGGCGACGATTCCATTTTCACTGCTGTTTGCGTCGATCTGTCTGGACTTGCGGCACATTCCCGCGAATCTGCTCTCTCTCGGTGCGCTTGATTTCGGCATGGTGGTCGATGGCGCGGTGGTGATGATCGAAAACATCGTGCGCCACCTGGGCCACAAGAACGGCGATACGAAAACTCCAAACGAAAAAATCAGCGAGGCCTCGCACGAAGTGCAGCGGCCGGTTTTTTATGCGATCGCCATCATTATTACGGCTTACTTGCCGATCTTCACGCTGCAACGTGTGGAGGGACGGCTTTTTCATCCCATGGCCTGGACAGTGGCCTTTGCGCTGCTGGGGGCATTGCTGTTCTCGATAGTGATCGCGCCGGTGCTGGCGAGTTTTGCGTTCCGCAAGGGAGCAAAGGAATGGCATAACCCGGTCATGCTGTTCGTGATCGACCGATATCGCGTCGCGGTGCGGTGGGCAATTCGCCATCGCGCGGTTACTGTCGGCGTGGTGTTGTTCATGGTGGGCGTGGGGATTTACCTCGCCTTTGGTGGTGCGATTGGCTCTGAGTTTCTTCCCCACCTGGACGAAGGCGCGCTCTGGGTACGGGGTACGCTGGCTCCGAGCGCGGGGCCAGACGAAGGCATCCGGGTATCGAACCAGGCGCGAATTATCCTTTGTTCTTTTCCCGAGGTCCCGCAGTGCACCAGTCAAACCGGGCGACCAGACGACGGCACCGATACGACCAGCTTTTTTAATACCGAGTACTTCGTCGATCTGAAGCCGAAAGAAGATTGGCGTCCGGTCTTTCATCAGAACAAAGACGAATTGATCGCCGCTATGAACCGCGAACTCAACAACAAGATTCCGGGGGTGGTCTGGGGATTTTCTCAGCCCATCGAAGACAACATGGAGGAGGCCGTCAGCGGAGTAAAAGGCGAGTTGGCCATCAAGGTCTACGGCGATGACTTGAAGACGCTGGAAGAAAAGAGCGCCGAAATCGCCGGTATTATGGGAACGGTCAGGGGCGTCGAGGACCTGGGCGTCTTTCACGTACTGGGCCAGCCTAATTTGAACGTGACGGTGGACCGCGATGCGGCGGCGCGTTACCAGATCAACGTCGCCGACGTGCAGGATGCGGTGCAGACCGCGGTGGGAGGGAATGCGCTCACCCAGGTTCTGAAGGGGGAAGCCCGGTACGACCTTACACTGCGCTATTTACCGCAATACCGCAGCACGCAGGAAGCGATCGAGAACATCCGTCTGTTGTCGCCCTCCGGAGAACGGGTGTCGCTGGCTCAGCTGTGCAAGATCAGCGAGGCCGACGGCGGCTCGGAAATCTACCGCGAAGGGAATCAGCGTTATGTTGCCATCAAGTACAGCGTCCGGGGCCGCGATCTGGGCGGCGCGGTAGAAGAGGCGATGAAGAAAGTGAACGACCAGGTGAAGCTGCCGACCGGATATCACATCGATTGGGCGGGAGAATATGCGAGTCAGAAGCGGGCCAACGCGCGGCTGCTCATCGTGCTTCCGATCACGATCCTCATCATCTTCATCTTGCTTTACACGATGTTCAAGTCCTTCAAGTGGGCAGTGCTGATTATGGCGAACATTGCCATCGCGCCGATTGGCGGGTTGCTGGCTCTTCTGATTACCGGTACGAATTTCAGTGTCTCTTCCGGGGTAGGCTTTCTGGCGCTGTTCGGGGTATGCGTACAAACCGGAGTCATCATGCTGGAATACATTAACCAGCTTCGTGCTCGGCGCTACTCCATCGAAGATGCTGCCGTGGAGGGCGCGGTGTTGAGGTTGCGCCCGATCATGATGACGATGCTGGTGGCAACTCTTGGCTTGCTGCCTGCCGCGCTGTCGCACGCCATTGGTTCCGATTCTCAGCGCCCGTTTGCCATCGTCATTGTCGGAGGTCTTATCGCGGCGCTCATCATGAGCGTCTTCCTGCTGCCCACTCTCTACGTGTGGGTAGCTGGCGAGCGCGACGTGCTGCCCCATTCTGAAGAAGCATTCGACGTAGGAGAGCACGTGGATTAGGGAGTGGGGAACTGAGAACTGCCTCAAAAAAATTAAGAGTTCCGAGGTGGTGTTGGGTCCATTCCTCTCGGCCAGTAGCTCGCTTTTAGACCCTTGCTTGACCTGCTGTCGCTGCTTCCCTTGCGGGCCGCTGCGCGCGATCTTCGCTTGGGCTCCGGGCTTACCGCCAACCGGACAAACCTACCCAACGCCTCGGAACTCTGTCTTGCCTTTAACTGGGTTTCCCGTTCTTCTCGACCAGCGCTTTGCTATAGACCCTTGCTTGCCTTCCCTCTACGTTTTGCAACGTTGAGGGTGACATCGCTTGAGCCCCGGACGCCGCACCAACCGGAAAAACTTAAGAAACTGTCAAAGAACGATTTCCTTTGTACTCTTTCTAGTTTTGCAGTCAATCGAAAGTGTGCGGCTTTATCTGCTGTGTTTTCAATGGAGTGCAAGCCGTCCACAGGCGGGTGACCGGATTTTGTGCAGCCGGATGGGGCGGTTTCGCGCAAAGGCAGGGCGGGGCGCGGGTTTTCGCGATTCCGGACTGGAGGCGAGTGGGAATTGCGGGGTTTCGAAGCGTTTCAGCGGTTGTGAAAATCGGGCGAAAGCCTTGCTGGGCCGGCGATCTGGCAGGTCCGGCATCCCGTAAAAAGAGCAAGTTCCATGGGCTAAGCCGGGCGTGTTTGGCTGAATACTAAGGTTTAGGGCTTAATTCCTTGACAACATGGGTAACTCTGCTAAAGTTCGAGAAAAGCGGCTGAATACGATTGGCCTCACAGGTGCCCTGTCTATGAAGAACGTTTACGAGGTTTTGCGGCAGAAAGAGATGGAGTTGACCCGGCTGGAGAAGGAAGTGGAAGCGCTGCGGCTGGTGGCTCCGTTGCTGTCCGAAGGAATGGAAATGAACTCCGACATGGCGAAGGCGGCTCTGCCTACGGCCGTGAACGGACCGCAGCAGCCGATCCGCATCCCGGCGCCTCCGTGGTAGCGGCGGCGCAGCCGGTGCGTGCTGCCGGCTGGGACGATACTGCCAAGCGCTGGCCGTAAGCAGCGTTTGTAGCGCTCGGCCTAGCTTTGCCGGCCTGCCCGATTCGAGTTCAACATCTGCGCGCGGCCAGTATCTGCTTCAAACGGCAAGACGGGCTGGGACGCTCCCGCTCTGACAGCCTGCCGGGACGGCGGCGCTACTGTCACGATTTCTCCTAGCGCGGCCAGTAGGCGATCCACTTCTTCCGCAGTGTTGTAATGGACGAGGCCGATGCGCAGGAAGCCGCCGGATTTTTCCACGTCCAGGCGCTCGGTCAGGTTCAGGGCGTAGTAGTTTCCATCCCAGGTGAAGAAGCCGCGGTCGCCTAGTTTGGTGGCGAGGGCCAGCGGAGTTTGCTGCGCGGTTTGATTGATCGACACGCACCGCAGCGTGGGGCACCGCCAGGCGAAGCACGAGGGATCGGTGATCCCGTAGATCTTCAGCCGCGGAATTTCCGAAAGTCCGGCGATCAGGCGATTCATCAGTGCGTGTTCGTGGCGGTGGATCGCTTCGAAAGCGGCGACGATGGCGGCGCGGCGGGTGTGCGGATTCAGGATTTGCGCGGCGGCCGAGATCAGCGATGTACTCGACGCAGGCCGTGATGCCGGCGATGCATTCGTGGTTGAGCGTGCCCCACTCCCAGCGGTTGGGGATGGCGTCGGTGAGCGGACGCACTTTGTAGGGACGCAGGCGCTGCAGGTGCTCGCGCTTGCCGAAGAGAACTCCCATGTGCGGGCCGAAGAATTTGTAGGTGGAGCAGACGAGAAAGTCGCAATCGAGCGCGGCCACGTCGATCAGGCCATGCGGGCCGTAGTGGACGGCGTCGACGTAGGCGAGCGCGCCTGCGGCGTGGGCCAGGCGGACGATCTCTTTGACGGGATTGATGGTGCCGACCGCGTTCGAGGCGTAGCCGATCGCGACGAGTCTGGTTTTGGAATTGAGCTTCGCCGCGAGATCTTCGACGTCGAGGGTGCAGTCTTCTGGGTGAATTTCTGCCCAGCGAATGGTCACGCCTTTTTCTTCGAGCGCGAGCCAGGGCGAGACGTTGGCGTCGTGATCGAGGCGCGTGACCAGGATTTCGTCGCCGGGGCCGAGGTCGCGGCCAATGGCGCGGGACATGGCGTAGGTCAGCGTGGTCATGTTGGGGCCGAAGACGATTTCATCGGCGGCGCAGTTGAGGAAGTCGGCCATGGCGGCGCGGGCTTCGGCGAGCATGGCGTCGGTGTTGCGGCTGGTGGCGTAGGCTCCGCCGGTGTTGGCGTTGTCGCGGCGCAGGTAGTTCGGAGATGGCGTCGATGACGCGCTGCGGGACTTGCGTTCCGCCGGGGCCGTCGAGGAAGACGGCGGGATGTCCGTTGACGGTTTGGGCGAGGGAGGGGAATTGGGCGCGGATGTAGGTGAGGTCGAGGGCGGCGGAGGCGGCGGTTTCAGTGGTTGGCATGGTGAGTCATTTATTTTTATCATGACGGCGAATCGCGCGCTTTTGGAACGTCAAGGGGCAGGACTACTTTGATTCTTCACGGGTGGCTTGCACTGCTGCGCTAGCTTTGTCCTTGTACGCATTTCGAGCGTCAGAAAGCGATCCATATCAGAAGACGCCCCGAGGAACATGAGGTACAACGCCCCAGGCGGGACCTGTTTGAATTCTCGCCGGAAACAAGCGAGGATCGCCATGGCGACAGCAGAAAATGTACAGGAAGCCCTGGCGGCGAGTCAGAAGACGACGCCTTCAGGAGTCGCGAGTTATCCGTTCGGGACCCTGGTCGGAACGGGCAGCTTCCGGAGCATAAGCGGTACCGCGACGATGTAACTGATCGAAGATAAACAACGGCATTCGATAGTGGCCCGTCATGATTCAGCCGAAAGTTCAGTGCTGCGCAGGCAATTGCTCCGGCGAAAAGCACGATAATCCGGGAGTAGTCTTTAACCACACGGTAGATGGAAAGGCTTCGACTCCTTCAGTACCGGCACCTGCGATGCATTGTCTACGACGCAACGGCTCGCACGAAATCCGCCAGCATGCCGTACGCGGTCGCGTACAGGCCGGGATTTTCTTCGGTGATGGCGAGGCCGGGGAAGATGTCGGTTTCGAAATAGATGTAAGACGACGTGCCGGAGATCTTTCCCATCGGGCTGCTGCTTAACACTTTTTCGGGCGCGACGCTCGCCTTTACGCCGTCCCCTACGCGCTGCGCCCGGCAGACGAGTTTGAACGGCCAGCCATCGCGCCGGCCGTCGCGAACGGCGTTGGTGGTCAGTTCGCGAATTCCTTCGCGATGGATATCTTCCAGGCGCATCGGAACATCCATCAGCACGGTGATCAGCGCGGCGGTTTTTACGGCGGCGTCCCAGCCGTCGATGTCGTGGGTGGCGTCGGTTTCGGCTACGCCCAGCGCTTGCGCCTTCTTCAAGCGACTCGTCAAAGCTTAGGCCGTTTTCCATTTCGCTCAGGATCACGTTCGTCGTGGAATTCAGGATGCCGTGAAATCCCTGCAGATGAATCGCGGGCAGTTGGTCGAACAAAGAAAAGATGGGGACGCCATCCATCACCGTGGATTCGAAGAGGAAGCGCTTGCCTTGCGCGGCGGCCAGGTCGCGGAGTTCGCGGTAGGCGTGGACGATTGGTCCTTTGTTGGCGGTGATGGCGTGGGCTCCGTGCTCGAGCGCGGCGCGGATGTGATCGATGGCGGGCTGGCCGGTTTCGACGTTTAGCGAGGTGGCTTCGAAGAGGACGTCGGCTTGGGCGGCTTTCAGCCAGTCTTGGACGTTGGTTGACTTCTGATCAGATTCCCGGCTGTCAGCGGGCGAGGGCGCCCGCTCCACACAGGCCCTTTCCACACTCGCCGAATCCAGACCTTCTGGGTCGGCGATCCATCCCAGACGGCGGGTTGCGATTCCGGTGATGCGGAAGGAAATTCCGTGGCGCTCGCGGAGTTCGGGCTCGCGGTCTTCGAGCAATTGCGCAAGTGTGCGGTTGACGTTGCCGAAGCCGAGGAAGCAGAGGTTGTAGGTGTGAATTGGATCGCCTCAACGCGACGTTGTGGCGGACCGGGCGAGACGCCCTCGGAACGTGCTCGGTGAACGCGCGCCTAGCCCATCACCGTGGTGTGCTCGGGTTTTACTTTGTAGATCACGCGCACTTCGCCGGGCTGGCCGTAGGGATATTTGTCGACGCCGAGATATTTCTTGGCCATCTTGTCGATGTGGGCGCTGGCGCCGTCTTCGGTGATTTCGACCACGCGGCCGCGAATTTCGAGATAGCGGTAGGGATTTTCCGGGTCCATCAAAGTCATGGCTACGCGCGGATCGCGGCGGACGTTCTTATCTTTCTGGCGTCCTTTGGCGGAGTTGAAAATGATGTGTTCGCCGTCAAAGTCGCACCACACGGGCGTGACTTGCGGACTGCCGTTGGGCATGAGCGTGCCGAGGCTGGCGAAGGCGCGCTTCTGGAATAGATCGCGATATTTCTCGGGGATGACTTGCGACATTAGGACCTCCTTGCGGTCGTGCCGTGGAATCGAAAGCACATTATAGACGGGAGCGGCCGGGACTGCGCTGATTTGCTGCGCGGCGCAACCCCGAGTATTCTTGCAGCCACAAATTCTAACTCAAGCGGAGGAGACCGGATGCGACTGATAGCCGCAGTTCGCATCGCATCGGTTTTACGGCGCGACCGGAATGTCGCGCCAGCTCAAAGCAGCGTCGCAGATCGACGTTCGCTCTTGCTGGGGGCGATGATTTTTCTGCTTTCGGCGCTGGCTCGGCGCGCAGACCAGCAAGTATCCGCAGACTATCGTCTTCATGACCGACTTCGGCGTGGTCGACGATTCCGTCGCGCTCTGCCGGGGCGTGATGTATTCGATCATGCCGGACGTTCGCATCGTCGACCTTACGCATCAGGTGACGCCATTTTCCATTCTCGATGGCGCGCGCTTTCTTTATGGCGCGACGCCTTATTTTCCGGCGGGAACGGTTTTTGTGGTGGTGATCGATCCCACCGTGGGGAGCACGCGCAAGGCGATCGTCGCCAAGTCGAAGCGCGGACAATATTTTGTGCTGCCCGATAACGGCCTGCTCACGCTGGTGGAACAACGCGACGGCATCGAGGGCGTGCACGAGATCACAAATCCGGATTGGATGATTGGCACCAAGATGTCGTCGACATTTCATGGGCGCGACATTTTTTCTCCCGCGGGAGCGCACGTGGCGCGCGGTGACGATTGGACCACGGCTGGTCCGGAGGTGCCGGTCAAAGATCTCGTGCGCCTGAATTTGCAGATAGCCAAGCTCGATGACCGGGGACTGACGGCGGAAGTGATTGCGACGGACGGTCCATTCGGCAATCTTGTGACCAACGTCGATGCCGAGGTTTTCTTAAAGCTCGGCTACCAGCGCGGTCAGGAGGTTCCGGTGAAGCTGGGCGACAAGGAGATGAAGATCAAGTTCGTGCGGACCTTCAGCGATGTGGCGCTGGGGCAACCGCTGTTATATATCGATTCGCGCGGACATTTCGCCATGGCTGTGAATCAGGGGAGTTTTGCCGCGGTGTATGGGGTGAAGCCGCCGGTGGAATTGTTTATTCCGCGGGCGGGAAGTAACGCCGAATTAAGAGCTTGTCACCGCGGCGACATTTGTCATCCCGAGCAAGCGAGGACTTGGTTTCTGCCAGCGCTACCGGTGTTGTCGCTGCGAGCAAACACCAGGATCCCTCGCTTCGCTCGGGATGACAATAATTAGGCTGGGCGACAACAATTATTGCCCGGTCGTCCAAATCGTTCTGAATGCGCGGCAGCACGGCGCGCAGCAGCGCTTCGAAACTTGTCTTGACGCGCTCTCCGGTTTCCATCACTTCCTGATGCGAGAGCGGCTGGTCGAGAATCCCGGCGGCCATGTTGGTGACGCACGAGATGGCGAGCACTTTGATTCCCATGTGACGCGCGGCGATCACTTCGAACGCGGTCGACATGCCGACCAGGTCGGCGCCGATGGTTCGCAGATACTTGATCTCGGCAGGCGTTTCGTAGCTGGGACCGAGCAGGGCCGCGTAAACCCCTTCGTGCAGCGTCATTCCCAGCTTGCCGGCTTCTTCCCGCGCCAGCTCGCGATACGATTTCGCATAAGCCTGCGTCATGTCGGGAAAGCGCACGCCGAAACGGTCGTCGTTGGGGCCGACCAGAGGATTCGTTCCCTGCAGGTTGATGTGGTCGCGGATCAGCACCAGCGCGCCCTGCTGGTAATTCAGATTGATTCCGCCCGCGGCGTTGGTGAGGATGACTGCGCGAATTCCCATGCGGCCGAACACGCGCATGGGGAAGGCGACTTGCTGCGCGGAATATCCTTCATAGAGATGAACGCGGCCCTGCATTGTGGCGACCGGGACGGCGCCGGACTTGCCGATCACCATTTGTCCGGCGTGGCCGATCGCGGTCGATCGCGGGAACGCGGGAATTTCGGAGTAGGGAATTCGTGTTGCGTCGGTGAGAGAATCGGCGAAGCCGCCGAGGCCGGAACCGAGAACGAGCCCAATGCGCGGCCGCAGGGAACTCTTTCCGAGGATGAATTGCGCAGCGGACTCGGCGGTCGAGTAAGGGTCGTTAGTCATGCCGGTAGACTCTTAGTATTTCTTCTCGAACTTCGCGAACTCGCCCTCGAGTTTCCACTGCATCGCGCGCGCGTTCGTTCGCTGCGAGGAACTGCTCGCAGGCCGCCGACGGTTTCTCCGAGCCTGCCGCATCGCCCAACGCACGCCGGCGCCATGCGAAACACGAGTTTCGTATCAGTCCACAGGCTCTGGCCGGGCAGGAAGCTGTGCTCCAGACTTTGGCGTGCCAGGCGCTTCAAATCCACGTAGGACAGGTGGTAACTCTCGACCGCGCGCAAATATTCATACGTCATGTCACTGCGCGACACACCCTCGTCGTCGGTAGCCAGCGCCACGGGAACGCCATACTTCATATAAATCGGCAGGGGATGGTCGTCCCCGCTCACGCCCAGGATCATGTCATTCGAAGTCAGCGCGATTTCGACCAGCACATTGCGCTCCGCCATTTCATGGAGCAAGCCGATGGGATCTTTTTCGTTCATCACGGAAACTCCGTGGCCGATGCGCTCCGCATGCCCGCGCTTGATCGACGCGCGAATGTGGAACGTTAAATCCTCAGGCGGCACCAGTCCCATGGCGAGTTCGCCGGCGTGCAGCGTGATGTGCACCTTGGGATAAACGCTGTGCAGATAATCCATCATGGCCATGTGCTCGTTGAAGTCGTGGAGCGGAACGTACCAGTCCTCGGGCATCACCAGATTCAGGCCGACGAATCGCGGGTCGGACGACGCCAGTTCGAAGCCCAGCAAAATCTGCGCGAACACGATTTCATGCGGCAGTCCGCGCAGCACCTGATAAAGATAGCGGACGGTCACGTCGCATCCGGGAGCGGCGTCCGCGGTTCCGCACTTGAGAATCTCTTTGGCGCGGGCATCGTCGGCGGCGAGCCGCTTGCTGGTCTCCGCAGCCACATCTTTCATGCCGGCGCTGAGCAGCGCGTCACGCATCTTTGCGTAATCCGGATTCCAGTCGACTTTTTCCGCCAGTTCGCGCCGCTGCGCCCCCGTCGGCGGTGTGCATGAAGCTCGACGTATTGCAGATGATCCATGCCCGCGCGATTGGTAGCGGCGGCGATTGCCTCTGGCACGTGAGTGTCCGCGGCCAGTCCGAATTTGTCGAAGCTGGCGAAGAAATGGTCGTGGCCTGATTCGTCGCCCGGCTTCCAGTTCCGCATCGACCAGGCGTCGATCATCTGGTTGTAGAGCACGTGATCGCCGTAACTGCAGCGCGCCGCGGGCTTGGCGGTGTAGTTTTCGCAGGAATCGCAGGGCGGGGCCAGCAGCCGCGAAGACGTGCGGTCCACGCATAGTCCGCCAGAGGCCGCGAAGTCCACCAGATCTTCGGCATAAATCGCGCCATCCAGATGATTGTGCAGATCTCCGCCCTTGGGCAGGTCGCGTAGAAAGGCCAGCAACAACGGCGGCTGCTTGCGCACGGATTCCAGATACCGGGACGTGCGCTGTTCGGAAGTCTGGGCAGCGGCGGCCGCAGTCAGCAGCAGAAGCAGCAGGCACCGGCGGAGTAGTCTGCGCATGGTTGATGGCACGATCAAGCCTCCCAGATCAACTTTCTAAGGTCGATCTTTCTCAGGCCGAACTTTGTCAGATCGAACTCAAAAGTCAGGAAAGGAATTGTAATCGGTCGCGGGCGCAGGCTTTATAGAAAAGATGCACGGAACGGGAAAGCTGAGGTAAAAGCGGAGAATCCTAGCGCAGCCAAACGATCGCGGCGACAACGACGGCGACGACCAGCAGCGCTCCGATTATGTACTTGTTGGCGGCGAACCACGATCGGGACTCAACGGTCGAGCCTGAGAACGAAGCGGAGCGCGAGCCCGAAAGGTCGGCAGGCAGAGCCGTATTACTGAGCGTCAAGATATCGGGGGACGGAGGAGCGGAAGTGGTTGCGGTGCCCGCCGCTTTGAAGGGAGCAAAGATCGCTTTTTGCGGCGTCGCGCTGCCGGCGGCAGCGGCCTGAGAAAGGCGCTGGCCGCGCCACTGTCTCTCTTCGCACTCCACGCAGAACGCCCGGCCCTGCGATACCGGGAAACCACAAGCCTGGCACTTCCGCAGATTCCTCAACATGGGAGGCACCGAAACTTCCGCCGCAGGCTCAGTTGCGCGGCCGGCGCTGCCTTGATTCTGCATGGCGGCCGACCAGTACAACGGCTTCTTAACAGCGGGTCCTGGCTTGGTTTCTGTCTTTGATGTTTCCAGCTCTGGCTTGGGAAGGCTTACAGGCGGCGCCTGAACCACATCCGGAAGCGTCCCAGTGACCGGCGATTTAACCGGCGCGGTCTCGACCACAGCCGCTGGCGCGGAGGGCAGACTCTCGCCGTAAGCCGGCTCCTCGGCGGCGGGCAGAGTCTGGGTTGCCACGGCATGCTTCACCGCGGTTTCCACCATTCCGCTCAAGCGATGCAAGGCGGAAATGTCGCGCTCCTCGAAGGCTTTTGGTTTGCCGGAAAAAAGTTCGAAGACGCCAAGCACTTGTTGCTCGCTCACGATGGGCATCACTACCACCGACGCAATGCCCAACTGGCGGCAGCCTTCGCGGTTAACCCGCGGATCGCGTTCGGTATCGTCACAACGCAAAGCCTTGTGCGTCCGCACGCTTTCCCCCGAAAGCCCATATTCCATCGAGAGCAGCGCGCCTAACTCGGGGGCATTCGAGCCGACGCTGGCCCGGCAAAGCATGTCATTATGTTGGCCGCGGCGCAGGGCAATGGCGGCGCCATTGGCTCCGGTGATGTATTGGGCGCGCTCGGCCAGCAAGTGCAGGGCAGCATCGAGGTCGCTGTAGGCCATATCGGCCAGCGAGCGCCTGCCGTCCTTACCGGGAACCCGCGGCCCAGGATCCTGCAGCATGGGCAGATGCGCGCTCGCGGCCGAGACGCTCGCCATTGCCGATCGAGTTGCGCTGGTACCTGCCATGTCCCCCTCCACCGCAGCCGGTGCCGGGAACTGCGGTCGAGAATTGATTTGATGATCTATTTAATTGACGACGCGTGGCGCGCGTGCCAGTTTCGTCGAGTCGAGGCGGCGGGGGCGCGATCCGGCCGGCCCGCGACTCATTTCAATTTTCAGGATGCTGTACTGGGAGTCTGCATCGGAGAGGGCATCATGTCAAGATGCCTGCGGTTAGCATTTGGAAATTAGTAATGAAGCGGCCCCGAATATGAACTGCTACCCGGCCCGCTCCCGCACCGCGGTATTCGCCAGCCGGTTGGCTTCGGCATTGTCTTCCCGCGGAACGTGCGAAATGGAGAAGCTGAGGGCGCGAGCGAGCTTGCGGCAAGTCCAATGCAGAGAATACAAGCGCGAACTGCGGCAGATGTATTCCCCGCGCATCTGGCGGACGACCACTTCGGAGTCAGAGTAAACGTGCAGCGTCTTCGCCTTCAGCGAAAGCGCACACTGCAGCGCTTCCAGCAGCGCCACGTACTCGGCTACGTTGTTATCCTGGTGGCCAATCCATTTGGCGATGCGGATGGGGCCGCTTTCGCAGCCATCGATCACCACTCCAATACCCGAGGGCCCAGGATTGCCCAGGGAACCACCATCCACGTAGGCCACGAGTTCTGACATCAGTGCTTCTTCATCTACTATTAGCAAGATGCGCCGAGAATGTTTCTGCGTCAAGATGAATTATTCGCTCCGTCTGAGGATTTTTCGTTCTTGGGAACGTTGTGAAATTTTTTGTGTAAAACCAGTCCCGAATTGGGAACGCATATCGATAACTTTCCGTACTTCAACAGCTTGCACTTTCTGTTATCCACAGGATGAATCCCATGCATTGCACCAATAGTTTGCGTTGACATTTATGTATGGTCTGTTAAGGTTGCTCCCGTCGACGGTTGAAAGGGACAGCGAATTAAACCTTGCTGCCCGAAGTAGACTGAGTGATCAGCCTAGCAGGGCAACCTGAGAGGCAGCCCGAACCCGAAAAAACCGACGGCGCTGCGAGGTGCAGTTGGGGTTTGGGACTGTGAAAACAGTGATCGCATCAAGGGGCTGTGACGGTACATGCGTCCACGCTGTTGGCTCCCTCGCAGGAGGCGGCAGCTAGAGCATAACCAATGTCACGGCCCTTTCAATTTTTTCCCTCCCTTTTCTTCCTATACCCAAAAGCAAACATTCCTGAAATAAGTTTTTGACAATGCTGCTATCCTCTCCCAGCAGACTCGTATACTTGCTCATCTTGAGAGTGGAGAACTTTATGCACCGCCTTGTCACCATCGGCCTTGCGCTTTGCTTGGTTCCATATCCGCATTGTGCCAGGAGAACAAGAGCGCGGCTCCCGGCCATTATCTGTTTGCCTGGACCGGCGACGCCGCCCACAAGGGCAACGACTTTCTGGCCGTCATCGATGCCGACCCATCCTCGCCATCCTATGGTCATCTGATGACTACCCTCGTTACCGATCAGCCGACCAAGCGCGTCCATCACACGGAATACTCCATGCCCGCCAGTGGCATGCTCTTCGCCAACGATCACGATGCCGGCCGCACCTTCATTTTCGATCTGCGCGACCCGCTGCAGCCCAAGATCGCCGCTTCTTTCACGGACATGGCCGGCTATATGCATCCGCACTCCTACCTTCGGCTGCCGAACGGCCACGTGCTGGCCACCTTTCAACACTCGCACCGCGATATGGACGAAAATTCCCTCGGCAAGAGCGGCGGCCTCGTCGAAATTGACGACACCGGCAAGGTAATCCGATCGGCCAGCAGCGCCGATCCTGCATTTTCCAACGCGCTGCTCACGCCCTACAGCCTGGTCGTCCTGCCTGATCTCGACCGCGTCGTTTCTACGAATTCCGCCATGGACTTTGAGGATCTGTTTCGCGGACTTACCTACCAGGTCTGGCGGCTTTCCGATCTTAAGCTGCTAAAGACGATGTACTTCGATCAGGGAGATAATCACTACGGCGAGATCAGTCCGGAAGAACCGCGTCTGGGCCCCGATGGCGCCATCTATGTTCAAACGCTCGCCTGCGGGCTCGAGCGCATTACAGGGATCAGCACGGACCAACCTAAATCGCAACTGGTCTACTCGTTTCCCGCCTCGTTCTGCGGTGTTCCCACCATCGTTGGCCATTATCTGCTGCAGAGCGTCTTATACCTTCATAGCGTGATCGTGCTTGACATCGCCGATGGAGCGAAGCCAGTCGAGGTTTCCAGACTTAAGTTCGACGATAACTATTATCCGCACTGGACGGGCTGGGACCCGAAAACCCGCCGCATCGTGGTCACCGGCGGCGGAGTCGGCGAGCCTCGTCTTTATCTTCTGATGTTTGATTCCGCAACGGGCGCGGTTTCGATGGATGACGCTTTCCACGATGCCGACGGAAAGCCCGGCTTTAAATTCGCAAATCGGGATTGGCCGCACGGCTGGAAGGGCTCAGGCGTGCCGCACGGAGTCGTTTTCTCCCGCTGACTGATTGTCATCCTGAGCAAGCGTTTCGCGCTCCTTTAATTGACTATGGACCTTCTCGTCCATAAGATGAATCGACTCAAAAGCCGACACCTCGCTCATCATGATCGAACGGATCATTTCTCACTATCAAATCGTCGAGAAACTTGGCGGGGGCGGCATGGGCGTGGTTTACAAAGCTCAAGACACACGCCTGCACCGCTTCGTCGCTCTTAAATTTCTTCCCGAAGATGTTGCCCGCGACCCGCAGGCCCTCGCCCGTTTTCAGCGCGAAGCGCAGGCGGCCTCTGCCCTCAATCATCCGAACATCTGCACCATCCACGATATCGGCGAGCAGGACGGCCAGGCGTTCATTGCCATGGAGTTTCTCGAAGGCCTCACCCTGAAACACAAGATCGGCGGCCGTCCTCTCGAAACCGAGACCATCCTCTCTCTCGCCATCGAGATCGCCGACGCACTCGACGCCGCCCACGCCAAAGGCATTGTTCACCGCGACATCAAGCCGGCCAACATTTTCGTCACCGAACGCGGGCACGCCAAGATTCTCGATTTCGGCCTTGCCAAGGTAACCCTCGCCAACTCCTCTTCCAGTCAGATCGGATCAGCCAATACCATGACCGGAACGCTGGACGATCCGCACCTCACCAGCCCCGGCTCCACTCTCGGCACCGTTAGCTATATGTCTCCAGAACAGACCCGGGGCAAGGAACTCGACGGCCGCAGCGACCTGTTCTCTTTCGGTGCCGTGCTCTATGAGATGGCGACCGGCACGCTGCCCTTCCGCGGAGAAACCTCCGCCGTGATCTTCAACGCCATTCTCGAGAAGGCTCCGGCGCCTGCCGCTCGTCTCAATCCCGACCTGCCGCCCAAGCTTGAGGACATCATCAATCGAGCGCTCGAAAAAGATCTTGAGCTGCGTTATCAGAGCGCGAAAGAAATGCGTTCCGAGTTGATGCGGCTGAAGCGGGACACCGATTCCAGCCGCCAGATGCCCGCCGTTACTGCGGATGCTGTTTCCGGCGCTCACGCTTCCGGCACCGCGCACGCGGCCAGCGGTTCCGCCGTCGTCGCCGTTGCCAAACAGCACAAACTTTCACTGGGCGTCATCAGTATGTTCGCGATTCTGCTGGTCGCCGCCGCCGGCTACGGAATCTACGCGATGCTATCCCGCGCTCGCCCTGCGCCCTTTCAGAATTTTTCCGTCAGCAAGGTCACCGAAACTGGCAAGAGCACCGGTGTTGCCATCTCTCCCGACGGCAAATACATCCTGAGCGTCCTCGCGGACAACGGCCAGCGAAGCTTGTGGCTGCGCAACATTCCCACCAACAGCAATACTCAGGTCGTACCTCCTTCGTCCGCCATCTATATCGGTCTGCGTTTCTCCCCTGACGGCAACTACCTGTATTTCGTCCGCCAGGACGTCGGCAGCAACTCGCTCCATTATCTCTACCGCGCTCCCGTGTTGGGTGGTACTCCCGAGAAGCTTGTCACCGACATCGACACCAACGTGTCGTTCTCTCCCGACGGCAAGAAGATCGTCTACACAACCGGAAACTCCCCCAAGGTCGGTGAGTACCGGGTCACGATCCACTCGTTGGAATCCGGCGAGGAAAAGCAGCTGGCCACCGGTCCCATGAACGAGCAGCTCTGGGATCCCGCCTGGTCGCCGGATGGAAAAACGATCGTTTGCGTTGTTTCCCAGCCCGGAACTGCCCTCTCCGGCCTGGTTGCCATCGATCCAGAAACCGGCAAGCAAAACCTATTCATGACCGCGGACAGACTGTACTTCGTCCGGCCCATGTGGCTGCCCGATGGCAAAGGGATGCTGGTCATGGGCCAGCTCCCTTACGCCGCCCAGCACCAGATCTTCTTCGTCTCCTTTCCCGATGGAAAAATCACGCCGGTCACGCGCGACACCAACTCCTACGTCGATCTCAGCCTGTCAGCCGATGGTCGCACCGCGGCTGCCGTTTTGCGGCAGGTGCACCTGATCCAGTCTGTGATGGCAATGGGCAGTTCTCAGGAGCAGCCCTTCGGCACCGGGTTGTTCAACGACACGATTTCGTGGACGCGCGACGGCAAGCTTCTAATGTCCGCTGCGGCTGGCGGCCTGACCTTGGCAAATCTGGAATCCGGATCACAAACCCCCTTCGCCTCGCAGGTACCGGCCACCAATTATGCTCGCGCCTGCGCCGACGGCCATGTGGTCTTCTCCGCCCTCGACCCCAAACGGAACGCGCTGGGGATCTTCTTGGTCGACGCCGAAGGAGCCAATCCTAAAGAACTCACTACCGGCAAACTCGATTCTTTTCCCGCCTGCACTCCCGATGGCAAGACCGTGCTCTACTCGGACGCCGACAATATTCTGCAGAAGGTTTCGAGCGAAGGTGGCCCCTCGCAAAAGGCGTTCGACCTTCCCGTGTTCAGCCGCATCACCATTTCCCCGGACGGAGAATTGGCGGCCTTCGTCACGCAGATGAGTGAATGATCCGAAGGAGGCGGTTGCACTGCTTTCTCTTGACTCAAGCCAGCCCGCGCGCTTCCTGGAATTCGAACGGCCTCGCGTGGAGTTCACCTTCAGCTACGCCATCGGTTCGATCGCTTTCAGCGCCGACGGCAAAGGGATCGTCTATCCCATACGCAGCGGCGACACCGACAATCTTTGGCTCCAGAATCTCGACGGATCGCCCGGCAAACAATTGACCGACTTTAAATCCGAGGTCATCCGCGACTTCGACTTCTCCTTCGACGGCAAACAGCTCGCCATCATCCGCGGCCACCGGGAAGCCGATGTGGTGCTGCTCCGCGATTCGGAGAGGTGACCGGCTAGTTGATCCTGGAAAAGCTGATCTCGGAAAATCAGTTCCCTTCGGTCGTAATTCCTGTGGCATAATCTCGACCCGTAAACATTCCATCTTAATTTTCATGGGGGAATCGCATGCCTAAGAATCCATTGACTCGCCGGGAGTTCATCCACATCGGTACTGGAGCTCTCGCAGCCACGACCGTAGCAGGAAATATTCTGCAGCCTCATCTGCTGTCGGCGGCTGCGGCGCGGCCGGTCGCGCCCAGCGATACTGTGCGCTTCGCCAGCATCGGCACCGGGATTCGCGGATGCGAACTGCTGCAAGCATCCACTCGTGTCCCCGGAGTCGAATGCGTCGCGGTTTGCGATCTTTATGACAGCCGCCATATCGCCGCGCAGGAAGCGGTGAATAATCCCAACGTTCCCGCCACCCGCGACTATCGCTCCATTCTCGACCGCAAAGATGTCGATGCCGTCATCATCGCCGCAATGGACCACCAGCACCGCCGCATTTTTGAAGACGCCTGCGCCGCGGGCAAAGACGTCTACTGCGAAAAGCCCATGTCGCACACCGTGGAAGAAGGTTTCTCCATGGTCGAGACCGCGCACAAGACGAATCGCATCGTCCAGATCGGCAGCCAGCGCGTCAGTTCCATTCTTTATGCCAAAGCCAAAGAAATTTACGACTCGGGCAAGCTCGGCCAGGTCACCGCGATCCAGGCCTATTGGGACCGCAACAGCCCCAGCGGAGCGTGGGTTTATCCCATCCCTCCCGATGCCAGTGAGAAGACGATTGACTGGAACGCGTTTCTCGGCAGCGCGCCCAAGCGGCCCTTCGATCCGGTGCGCTTTTTCCGCTGGCGCTGCTTCACCGACTACGGCGAAGGCCTGGGCGGCGACCTCTTCGTTCACCTGATTTCCGGAATCCATTTCATCTCCGGCACCAACACCATCGCCGAGCGCGCCCAATCGAGCGGCGGACTCTTCCACTTCAAAGACGGCCGCGAGTTCCCCGACCTGATCGAGACCATCTACGACTACCCGAATTTCCGCGTCAGCCTGCGCTGCAACCTGAACAACGATGGCGGAGAATTTATCGGCTTCTACGGAACCAAGGGGACGCTGATCATCAAGGATTCCACCTTGAGTTACAAGCCGCAGGACACGCGTCCCGAGCCGGAGGGTTACTCGATTGGCGGCTGGCCGCGCGCCTTGCGGGAGCAGTATCTGAGGCAGTGGCGCGAAGAGCATCCGCCGGCGCCGCCCCTGTCTTCGCAAGTGGACGAGGAAGCGCGAATCCTACACCTTGCCCCCGGGATACAGCGACGTAGTTGACCACGAGGCCAACTTCTTCAACGCCGTGCGCAGCCGCAAGCCAGTCACGGAAAACGAAATCTTCGGCAACCACGCAGCCGTTGGCTGCCACCTGGCGAACTTCGCTTACTTCAACAAGTCCGTCGCAGTGTGGGACGCGGGTGCGAAGAAGATTGTGAAAGGCTGACGCGCCTGGCTGAACGGATGCATGATGGCCCGTCGTGCGAGTAGGTTCGGGAAGGGCACGGCTTCCAGCCGTGCCATCGAGCTGCTGCAAGGTCCGGGCTTTAGCCCCTGAGGGCCTCGCCTCCATTTCAATCGGCGAGAAGGTGTCACCGCTCGGCCGGTTCAGCCCAGAATCAGCGCCACAGCGATCGCGGCGATTGCGAGTTTCACCAGCCAGCCCGCAGCCCAGGACGCCGCAATCGCCGGAGCCAGCTTCACCCACAATGCGTTAACGATCGTCAACGGCAATGGCCCGATGAGCCAGATCGCCAAGGCCAACTTTAGAATCGCGCGGTACGTGTGAAGATGCAGGCCTTCACAGAGCACAACAAAAACCACGCACGTAAGAAAGGGAAACAGACTCGACCACAGAATCGCTTTGTTTTCTCCCTGGCCGCCTCGGTATCGCCAGATCTCCGGGTTCCGATCGTAGCGTTTGTAAAGCCAGTCGCCCGCGAACAGCCAGTCGGTCATCGAAGACACAAATCCACTCGCCAATACTGCCAACGCAATTCGGCCCCAAGGCATAGTTTCCCTACGCTAGGTCGTCGCGCTCGGTTCCGCGGCACGTCACGCAGCCACTTCGCCGGCAATGATTTCGTCGATGTAGCACCAGATCCATTCTTCTCCAGGCTCGATCGACCGCATCACGGGATGGCTGGTGTGATGGAAATGTTTCGTGGCGTGTTTGTTCTTCGACGAATCGCAGCATCCCACGTTCCCGCAAACCATGCACATCCGCAGGTGAACCCAGATGTCGCCAAGTTTCACGCACTCTTCACAAACGTCAGTGTCGGTAGTCCTGAACTTGATCTGATCGAGGTGCTTGCATTTCTTAGCCATCATCTATCTCCCCTTGTCATCCTGAGCGGAGGTTGTGCTTCGCGAAAGCGAAGCACAACCGCAGTCGAAGGACCCCTAGCCTCTCTCCAGTTCCTTCCGATCCCACTTCGCCAGATTCGCCCCCGCCTCGTAAGTGCTCTGCAAAAAACTCAGCAGCGCCTCCCGGGGCGAAGCGGTGCGCCGCACGTCGTCATACATCAGCAGAAATTCCTTCATTTGCGGATGATAAAAAGCCGCCGCCGGCTGCACTTTCTGCTCGGCAAAACCCGCAGGCTCGGGCGCGGCATAGGCGTAGAACGCCGCACCTTTAATATCGCCGCCGCCGGGCCAGAATCCCGCGCTGATCACTTCTTGCGAATAAGCTTCGCGTGTGACCGGATCGGCGCCCACGCGTTCCGGAGCGCGCCGCCCCGAGAACCGCGTCACGCACAGATCGAAGCTTCCCCAGAAGAAATGTACCGGACTGTCCTTGCCAATGAATCGGGCCCGGAATTCCCAGAAGACGTTGTCACACAAAATCAAGATTTGCCAGAAGCGGTGCGCATATTCGGGATCGTAAGAAGCGTGCTGCGTGTCGCTGGTAAAGCGCACCGGGTTTGGTACCTCGCATGGCATGGGCCAGATTTTCACGTCAATGCCCAGCGACCGCAAGGCCGACATGAATTCCGCATAAAAATCGGCGACCGATTCCGCCTTCAGCGCGAAAGTCTCCGACGTCCCCCAACTGGTCTGGATGATCAGCTTGTGATCGATAAAGTCGAACTGCACCTCGAAGTTCCCGCCGTTATAAGGAATCGCAGAGGTAGTGAGCCCGCGCGCATTGACATACAGCGCAACCTCCCACCAGTGATTGACACGCGGGCTCAGCGCCAGCCGCACCTTGCCCACAATCTGCGTCCACATGTGGAGCGTGGCGTAAGTATCCTGCCACGCTGCGAGCGGTAATTCGGGCCAGGAATTCTGATTCAAGCTATCGGGGAGCGCGGCCATCAGGGCACCTCGCGTTCGGATCACGAAATGGTAACACCTCCGGGTTCAGATTTCGGGCGAAGCGAGCGGAGTGTTGCCCGGAGTTACCAAGCCCCTTGTAAAACCTTCCCGGCGATCCTTTGTATCGAAGCCCTCCCGGTACTGTCGAGTTCTGCCTTTAACTTGGCCCACTCCTCCGGGACAACTTGGAAATTTGTGCGAACCCAAAGCTCCGTCTCTCGCTGGTCCTTAGCTACGTGGTTCGTGGGGACAATCCGGTAGCCTTCGTCGACCTTGTCAATGGTAATCGTGAACATGGCCGCCCCGATGGCTGCACGCACCATGTAGCCTGACCGGGTCAAACCCGCCGCCTCCGCCAGCGCGTCGATTTTTGCGATCTGGCTTTCCCGGGCCGTGATATTCACGCGCACGGTTGCATCTGGAGTGTCGACCTTCACCATGAATGCAATGGCGCCGGTCCGCGCTGCGTCTGCCGCAACATCATCGACCTTCGATGGTTCGGGCACCGCGTCTCCATCCTCGATCATGCCCTGGATGTGGAGTGCCAGCGCTTCCGGCGCCATCCGGCTCGCTTCATCGAGGGTCCTTCCCGCAGTGATGCAACCAGGAAAATCGGGAAAGCTAACGCCATAATCGGAATCGCGGTCCTTATGAAGATAGGCAATATATTCCATGATTCGTGCTCCTAGCTTGGACAACTCAAGTTGGTCACTTGAGCTTGATCCCCGCCTGTTTCTCGATACTCTTGAGAGTACCCATCGGTATGTCCCGGTTCGGGTGCGGCACGGTTACCCTTCCCCTTTTTGTTGGGTGTTTGAATTGCTTGTGGCTCCCAACCTGATTTACCTCATACCAGCCGTCCAGCTTCAGCGACTTTATAACGTCCCGGCTGTGCATGCTTTTCTCACATCTCGATGGTACACACTTTATACACACTCGTCAAGAATCGAAAATCCTAAAGCGTACGGGCCTGCTTTCTTCTTGGCATAGAAGCTGCGCACCTTGGCGCGGTTGCCGCATTGCTTCATGCTGCACCAGCGGCGGTGGTGGTTCTTGCTGGTGTCGAGGAAGAACCACTGGCAGGTGGGCGAAGCGCAGGTGCGCACCAGCGCCAGATCGCTTGAGGTCAGCAGGTCCGCGGCTGCACGCACAATCGGCCGAAGCATTGCGCCGAGCGAAGACGTCATCGGCTCGAGCCGCCACTTCAAACGTCCGTCGCCCTCCGGTATTTTGCCTTCGGCATTCTTAGGTTGCTCCAGCTTAGGTTGCACCAGCCACGAATGCAGCGCGGCGTCGTGCAGATTCGTATTGAGCCTGTCCATTGCGAGCTGCGGCGGGGTTTGCTTATTCAGCACAGCGGAAAAAATATCGTACAGCGCCTCCCGCAGATTGCGGGCGCGGCGCATCGCCTCTTGCGCCTCATCGGGCATGAGGTGAACCCGCTCGTAAAAAAAATCCAGCTCCTGGGGTGTAAGGATTCCTGTGTCTTCGCCGAAGCGCGCCAGTTCGTAGAAGCTCTTGAGCAATTCTTTAGGTTGGCCGCTGGGACGATTGTCGAGCGTGTTGATGAAATCGAGGCAGACATTTCCCATCAGTTCGAAAAGTGGCGGTTGGCGTCTGCCAGGTTTGGCTTCCATGATGAATTCGGGGAAATCTTCCCTTTGAATCATATAACCAGTAAAAACATCTTGACAAGTTATATCACATCCCCTACCATCCTTCATAACCTGTTAAACAGTTATAGAAGGTTAGTCAATTCCAAAGGGCGGTTCCTATGATTCCCGATCATTCCGCACAGATTAAAGCCATGCTTGGCAGCGGGAAAATGATACATATTGGAGGCAGACCCGTGATCGTTTCAACACGACGCAGGACCGCGAATTCGCACGACCGCAGCTATGCCATCAAGCTGGCGCTGGCCTTTGTGGCGATCTATGTCATATGGGGCTCGACGTACCTTGCGATCCGGTATGCGGTTGAGACGATTCCGCCGCTGGTGGCCGCGGGAATTCGGCATTCCATCGCGGGCGGGATCATGCTGACCTGGGCTTACTGGCGCGGGTTTCGCCCGACGCGACAACAGTGGATTGCAGGATTTGCATTGGGCGCGCTGTTCTTCTTGGTAGGGCATGGTTCGTTGCACTGGGCGGAGCAGTACGTGGCCTCGGGGCTGGCGGCGTTGCTGATCGCGACTGAGCCGATGTTTATTCTGGTGCTGGGCTGGATGATGGGGCAGCAGAAGATTAACCTGCTCAGCGCGCTGGGCCTGGGTCTTGGCGTGGTGGGTGTGGCGATGTTGACGGGCGCGGAACTCACGGTGAAAGGGTCGAGCCTGGTAGGGCTGCTGGCGGTATTGCTCGGTTCTTTGTCGTGGTCGTTGGGGGTGGTGGTTTCTCCGCGGCTTAAGCTGCCTTCTGATGCGCTGGGGCGGACTGCACTGCCGACGATCTGCGGCGCATTGCTGCTCCTGATCGCGGCGGGAGTTACGGGTGAGTTCCGCGAGACGCATTGGGCGAGCATCACGATGCGGTCTCTTTTTGGACTTGGCTACCTGATCACGTTTGGGTCGGTGATTGCGTTTACGGCTTATACATGGCTGCTGCAGCGGGTTCCGCCGACGCTGGTGGCTACACACACGTACGCGAATCCGGTGGTGGCAGTGATTCTGGGATGGTTGCTGGCGCGGGAGCCTTTGACTTTGCGCGTGGTGCTGGCGTCGGTGGCGATTTTGGGTGCGATCGTGCTGATCCGGCGGGGTGAACGTGCAGTGGCCGTCAAACCTCCAGAGACAGTTCCAGTTGCTGAAGTCGGGGCCACTGAGGAGTGCGCTTAGGTGCGCTCTGGGGGACCGCGACATGGCAATTCCGTATTACCACGTTGATGTATTCACGGGTGAGATCTTTGCAGGTAACCCGACTTACGTCTGCATCCTTTCGACCTTTCTCGCGGATGGCATCATGCAGAAAATCGCGGTGGAGAACAGGCACAGCAACACTGCTTTTGTTGTTCCTCGCGCAGATGGTGATTTCGACCTGCGCTGGTTTACACCGAAAATCGAGGACGACCTGTGCGGGCACGCAACCCTGGCATCCGTCTATGTGCTTGCGTTGCGGAAGCACGACGCGTGGCCGGTTCGCTTCCACACCCGCAGTGGCGTGTTGATCGTCGCGCGGAATGGTGACAGCTTTGAGATGGACTTTCCGGCCAGGCCATCCGAGCCGTGTGATGCGCCCGTTGGCCTCTTGCCGGCCCTGGGTTTGAAAACGGCGTTAGTGACGAAATCGCGCGATTACCTTCTCGTGGTCGACCGGGCTGAGCAAGTGCGAGCGCTCTCGCGCGACATTGCCGCGCTTGCCCAACTAGACATCGGGCTCAGCGGAGCGATTGTTACTGCTCCAGGCGAGGGTGATGTGGATTACGTGTGCCGATTCTTTGCACCATCGATCGGCATCGATGAGGATCCCGCCACCGGCTCGATTCACTGCACCCTGGCTCCGTATTGGGCGGAACGGCTGGGTAAGGACCGGTTGCGTGCGCAACAACTCAGTGCGCGCGGCGGACAGATGCAGTGCACGATTGCTGGCGATCGAGTGAAGATCGCCGGCCGGGCACGCTTGTACCTTCACGGCACGGTCGAAGTCTAAAGGGTTGGGCAGTGCGGACAGAAAAGCCCTGCGAAGCTGGGGGCGGTATAGGCGAGTAGGGATCCTTCAACTGCGGTTGTGCTTCGCTTCCGCGAAGCACAACCTCCGCTCAGGATGACAGAGACATCTTCTTATTTGGAGTACTCGTCCCGCAGACGGACTTGCCGGTCGGTCATTGGGACTTCACGTCCTCCGATAAAAACCTGTTTCACATCCGTTTTTATGTCCAGCGGATCGCCGTTTGCGACGACTACGTTGGCGGTCTTGCCGACATCGAGGGAGCCGAGTTGGTCGGCGACACCCCAGATTTCAGCTGCGTTCAGAGTGATTGCCTTGAGCGCTTCGTCGTACGGCAGGCCAAAGGCGGTTGCGAATCCCGCCTGATCGGGCAGGTTGCGGACGTTATGCGCGGAGTAGGAGGCAAACGCGATCTTCACGCCACGTTTGTAGAGCTGCGCCGGGAGGCTGTAGACCGTGTCGTAGCGCTCGTCGTCTTTCGGCGCCTCGTAGATAGGACCGACGATCACCGGCACTTTGAGGCTGGCCACATAGTCGAGCACGGGCTGGGAGTGGCTGATGTGGTTGAGCACGAACTTCAGCTTGAACTCGTTGGCCAGGCTGACGGCGGTTTGAAGATCGCTGGGGCTTTCGGCGGCGAGCACGATGGTTTTCTTGCCCTCCAGGTAGGGAAGCAGAGCTTCCAGCTTGAGGTCGCGCTTGGGAGGCGTGGGCTCGGACTTCTTGTCTTTACCGTCCTTACTGTCTTTGCTTTTGCTTTGGGTCGCGTCGGCCTTCTTGCGTTCGTAGTCCTTCCACTTCGATTGGTAGTCTTGCGCATCGAGAAAGGCCTGACGCAGTTGCGCAGCCAGTCCCATGCGCGTGGAGGGAAACTTGCTCTTCTCGAAGCCGCCTTTGTTGCGGCGCTGATCGCCGGTGAAGTTCAGCGGCATGGCATTGTCGCGGATGAGAAGCATCTCGGTTGCGCTGGCTCCGGCAAGTTGAATGAAAGAATCCTGGCCGGGCAAGGTGTCTCCGCTCTCAGGAGCGACTATGGCATTGGTGATTCCGTTCATGCGCGCTACAGGGATCAGGGCAGACTCCGCGTGGAAGGCCTCGGCAGTGTGCATGTGGGGCATGATCTCGTCGCTCATCTCTACCAGATCGTTGGTCATCTCTTCGGCGGAAATCTCCGTAAGGCCGAGTTGCGTTTCGGAATCGATGAGGCCCGGATAGATGGTCATGCCGGTCACGTCGATTACCTGCGCGCCGCTCGGGGTGTTGACGGAACTGGCGGAGCCGACGGCAGCGATCTTTCCGCCTTGCATTACGACCACGCCGTTTTCAATCACGCCGTGAGTTACGGTCAAGACCTTGCCACCTTTTAGGACGATGGGCTTGTCCTGGGCGAGGGCTTGCAGGGAGAAAGTCACAATCAAAAGCAAAGTCAAGAGCAGCGGGCGGGGGCGCCCGCTCCACACAGACTTACTTGGCTGCGTCATTCGCCCTCCTTGTAATGCGTGGTTCCTAAGCCTGGCTGGGCGCGGTCGAAGTAGACTTCGCCGTCGATCAGAACTTTTTCGGGCACGCCAGTGGTCGAGAGTGGATAGCCGTCCCAGATCACAAGGTCTGCATCCTTTCCGACATCGATGGAACCGACGTGATCATCCACGCCGATGATCCAAGCTGGATTCAGCGTGATCATCTTCAGGGCTTCTTCTTCGGTCGCTCCGCCGTAGCGGATGGCCTTGGCGGCTTCCTGATTGAGGCGGCGGGTGTAATCCCCGGAGTCGCTCTTGATGGCCACACGGACACCTTTGCGCATGCACATGACGGCGTTCCACGGGATCGCGTCCCAAGCCTCCTGCTTGTAGCCCCACCAGTCGGCAAAAGTGGCAATCGCGATGCCGTTGGCCGCGACCTGGTCGGCGACTTTATAAGCTTCGAGAGCATGGTGGAAGGCGCGAATCTTGTAGCCGAATTCCTTGGCCATCGCGATTTCGGTGAGCATCTCGTCGGCGCGGTAGATGTGGATCTGCACCATGATCTTGCCGCGCAGAACGTCGGCGAGGGCTTCGAGCTTCAGGTCGCGCTTGGGCGGAGTGGCATCTTTATCGCCACGTTTCACTTTCGCGTCATAGCTGTCCCACTCGCGCATATAGTCTTGCGCCTCGACGAGAGCTTGCCGTTGGACGGCAAAATTGCCCATACGGGTCGAGGGCAGCTGATCGCGGCTGCCATAGACGCGTTTGGGATTCTCGCCACTGGCGAACTTGATCGACCGGGGCGCATTGGGGAAGAGCAGTGCATCGCGCGAGTCGCCGAACTTGTGCTTGATGACGACCGCCTGTCCGCCGATCATGTTGGCCGATCCGTGCAGCAACAGCGACGTAGTGACACCGCCGGCCAGGGCGCGGTAGATCGCCTTGTCCTGGTAGTCGAAGGCATCTTTCATCATCATGTGCGGCGTGATGGGGCTGGTGGCCTCGTTGACGTCGTCATCGAGAGCGATGTGCGAGTGCGAATCGACGATCCCTGGGGTCAGGTACTTGCCTCCGGCATCGATGACGGTGGCGCCGGGAGGAGCGTTCACGTTTTCGCCGACCGCGGCGATTTTGCCGTCCTTGATATAGATCGAGCCGTTCGTGATGTTGCCGTGGGTCACGGTCATCACGGTCGCGTTCTTGATTACGACGTCATGATGGGCGGCGGCCTGAGACTGCCCGGACACAACCGCCGATGCCAGCAGCAGCGTCAGCAGGGCGCAGTCGAGAGCAAATGTTTTAGTCGATCTTGATATCGATATCCAGCGCATGCGTTGGACCTCGGAAAGAAAGTTCGTGTCGAGCACACGGATTGTAAGAGCCTCTGGAAAAAGGGTCAATGCTGGGCGGGGATTTTTTATAAGGGATCCGCGGCGTCGCGGGCGAGGGCGCCCGCGCGCACACAGGGATGTTTTTAGCGCTGGTCGCGGCGGCGGAGGTAGTCGATGAACATTTGTTCTACGGGCTTGTCGTAGGCCATCAGGACGTGGCGGACGGTGTGGCCGCTGACTACGTGGCAGACTTCTTCGGCGAGATTTTTGGCGTGATCGCCGGCGCGTTCGAGGGACTGGGTCATGAAGATGATCTGCAGACTGGCCTGGCGGGCGATGTTTTCGGGATTCTCGATGTGGCGGAGGAAGATCAGGTTGCGCAGGCGGTCGATCTCGGCGTCGGCGCGGAGCACGTCGACGGCTTTGCCGACGTCGCGGGTGGAGAAGGCGTCGCCGACGTCGGTCAGCATTTTTTCGAGGATGGTGGCCATGTGGGTGAGGTCGCGAGTGTCTTCGGAATCGATGCGGCCGGAAGCGGCTTGCGCGCTGTTGGCGAAGCTGAGGAGCAGGTCGCCGATGCGCTCGAGGCTGATCATGAACTTCATGCAGGCGAGGAGTTCGCGAGCCTCGGTGGGCTCGACTTCGGTGATGACCGAAGTGACGGCGCTGTCGATTTCCATGTCGAGGGTGTCGAGTTCGCGCTCGCGCTGGCGGAGAGAGTTGAGCAGCGGGCTGGAGCCGGTGGCGATGCCTTCGGCGGCTGCAGCGGCAGCTTCCTTGGCCAGACGACAGGCTTCGATGGTGCGCCGGACAATGTGATGATGGGCCGGTTCGGGAGTGGCGCTTTCGACACGGGCAGTACTCATGAAGGTATCCCTCTGGCGCGGGGCGCGGCGCAGACCAGTTGACTCGCTGGACCTATTGTGCCGCTGATAAGAATAGATGGTCAACGGCTAAGGATAGAGTTTCTTTTCCGGAGATGGGTTACGGGACTGTGAATTTTTATTGGTTTTTCTTCGGTGGTTAGTGACCGTGCTGTTGCTTCTTCGCTGCTTTGCGTTGCGCCTTCTGGTATTTCTTCATTTGCTTCTGTTGTCTCTTGGCTGCTTTCTTTGCTGCCTTCTGGTACTGCTTGGCCGCCTTTTTGGCCTCGCGGCTATTTTCTCCGATACTGCGGTTCTCCGGCTGGGCGGTTGCCGGTATTGACCAGACAGCGCTTGCGGCGGCGAGCAGTAGGATGGCGGCTAATCGTTTCATTACATTTCCAGAACGTTCCCTGACGGGAAATCCTGCAACATTTTATCACCCGGGTGGAAGGCCGGCGGGACCCTTCGACTTTGCTCAGGGCAGGCTGCCGGCGCTACTGCCCTGGTTCAGGCAGTGGGGAGGGTGAACAGGAACGTGGAGCCGTGGGCCAGTTCGCTTTCGGCGCGGATGGTGCCGCCGTGGGCGAGCATGATGTGCTTGGCGATGGCGAGGCCAAGGCCGGTGCCTCCGGATTCGCGGGAGCGGGCTTTGTCGACGCGATAGAAGCGTTCGAACAGGCGGGGGAGATGCTCGGAGGCGATGCCGGCGCCGAAATCCTTGACGAAGAATTCTACGGCGTGGGGAACGGCGCGGGCGCCGAGAACGATGCGTCCGCCGGACGGGCCGTATTTGAGGGCATTGTCGATCAGGTTGGAGAAAACCTGGTGGATGGCTTCGCGGTCGGCGAGGACGGAACGCAAATGCTGGACGGGCGAATCTTCCTTCTGCAGAGAATCTTGAATCTGCAGGTCAATGCCATGACTGCGGGCGATTTCGCGGAAGCTCTCTTCGGCATCGTGGAGAAGTTCGGCGGGGGGAACGGATTCCGCCTCGAAACGAGTTTCGCCGGATTCGACGCGGGCCAGAGTGAGCAGATCTTCGGTGAGGCGGGACATGCGGGAGGAATTCTTGCGGATGATTTCGAGAAACTCGCGCGTGGGTGCGACATTGTCGGGAGTGCTGTCGAGCAAAGTTTCCGCATAGCCTTGAATCGAGGTGAGAGGCGTGCGCAGTTCGTGGGAAACGTTGGCGATGAAGTCGCGGCGGGTTTTTTCGACGCGCTCGGTTTCGGTGAGGTCGCGCAGCACGGCGACGGCACCGCCGTCGGGCAGAGGAGCGGCGGTTACGTCGAAGGCGCGGCCGGGAACGATTGAGGTGGCGCGGGCGGTTTTGACCTCGCGCGTGGTGGTGGCTTCTTTGACGGTGGCGAGGAAATCGGGGTCGCGAATCGTTTCCTCGACCGGTTGCTGCAGGCGGGCGCCTTGCGGAACAAGGCGATCCATGGGTTGATTGGCCCACTGCACGTGGCCGTCGGCGCTGACGGCGATGACGGCGTCCTGCATGCTGTTGAGCAGAGTTTCGAGCTGGCGCTGGCTGGAGCGGACGGCGGCAAAACTTTCTTCGACGCGGCGGGCGGTTTTATCGATGGCGCCGGCGACGCGGCCGACTTCGTCCTGAGAAGTTTCGAGGATGCGGGCCTGGAGATCGCCGTCAGCGATGCGGCCGGCGACATTGACGATGCGCTCTAGGCGGCGAGCGCTCCAATGGGCGGCGACCGCGGCGACCATCAGGGCGAGTAGAAAAACGAGTCCGGAAGCGAGTTCCAGTCTGCGGCGAACCTGCGCGGAAACGGCTTCGACATCGGAGAGGGGATAGGCGAGGCGGACGGCGCCGCCAGAGATGGGCACCGCGACATAAAGAAATGGGATTCCGAGGGAGGCGCTGCGGCGCTCATCGCTGCCGATTTTGCCGGAGAGGGCTGCGACGAATTCCGGACGCGTGGCGTGGTTCTCCATGGTGGCTGGATTCGACTCTGAATCGGCCAAAACTTTGCCGGAGGAGTCAATTATAGTGACGCGCGCGCCGGCGGCTTGCCCTTCCTCAGCGGCGATGTCGGGCAGGGAGTGGCCGCTACGGTCGGCTTCAACGCGATGAGCAAGGAGTTGAGTTTTCTGGATGAGGCTGCGTTCAATTTCGGAGCGCAGCGAGCTTTGCCACGCTCCGCCGACCAAGATGTCAAAGGTTACAGCGGCGGCGAGGATGACGACCAGAAAAGCTGCCATCAGCTTGAAGAAAATCCGGTTTCTCACTTCTCGCTCACTTTGAAACGTCCCCCTTCGGGGCCTCGAAGCGGTAGCCGGCGCCGCGCACGGTTTTGAGGTAGCGGGGGTTTTCCGGGTCCGGTTCGATTTTTTCGCGGATTCGGCGGACGTAGACGTCGACCGAGCGCGGGGTGACGTAGGAAGTGTCACGCCAGACGGAATCAAGAAGATGATCGCGGGAAAAGACGCGGCCGAGGTGACGGGCGAAATAATCGAGCAGGCGGAACTCGGTGGCGGTGGTGGGAACGGTCTGTCCCCGGACGGTGAGGGTCATGGCGGCGGGGTCGATGGCAATGTCGCCGACCTTGAGCGGGCTGGGCGGAAGCGGGCGCTCGAAGCGGCGGAGCACGGCCTTGACGCGGGCCACGAGCTCGCGCGGGCTGAAAGGTTTGGCGATGTAATCGTCGGCTCCGATTTCGAGACCGAGGACGCGGTCGGCTTCGCTGCTCTTGGCGGTGAGGAAAATCACCGGCACGGCTGCGAGGCCCGCGGTTTGGCGGACGGTGCGACAGAGCTCCAGGCCGTCTTTGCCCGGGACCATGATGTCGAGAACGAAGAGGGCAGGACGCTGGCGTTCGGCGTCGGCGATGACGCTGGAGCCGTTGGGATAGACGCGAACGGCGAAACCGTCGTTCTCCAGGTGGTGGCGAACGAGGCGGGAAATATCGGGATCGTCTTCGACGACGAAGATGCTGGGTTTCACGGGTTTATTGTAGCGAAGGTAGTACCTAGTACCTAGTACCGAGTGTCTGGTCCGGAGTCGCGGAGCGTATTTTTATCGGATTGTAACAATCAGGTTGGCGGCGGAGTCGAGGTGGAAGCGTTTGTTGGGTGGAATTACTGTTGTGGCGCTGTATTCGGTGATGATCGCCGGGCCTTGGTACGTCTTGCCGAGCGTTAAGGAGTCGCGGGAGTGGATTGGCGTCGCGAGTTTCTTGCTGCCAAACTGGACTGGGGCTTTGGGCGTGGAGGGCGAGCCGAGCTTTGCTCGGCTCGGACGGCCGAAGGCGGCCGTCCCCACACGGGCTATCTTGGCTTCACTCCTTGAGGACTTCACTACTGCGCGGAGGCGGAGGGTTACTAGCTCTGCTTCCCGCGTAGGGTGGGCGTAGCCATAGCGGCGGTGGTGTTCTTGTTCGAATTTCTTGAGCAGATCCTTCGTGTACGGCAGGTTTAGTTCGTATCCCTGGCCGCGGTAGCGGAGGTCGACGGTCTGTTGATAGTGCACTCTTCCTTGCCAGGCTTCGTTTTGAAAATCTTTTGCGGCTTGTTTCTGCAGGGCTGAGAATTCGCGATTCAGTTGCGGAGTTGGGAGTTTGCCGGAGACGCGCCAGAGGACTGTGCGGGAATAATCCTTGACGACGTCGCTGACCAGGATGCCGAGAGCGGAAAGCGCGCCGGGCAGGGCGGGGACGATGACGTGCGGGATGCTCAGAGCCTCGGCTAAGGCGCAGGCGTGGAGGCCTCCGGCACCGCCGAAAGCTACGAGGGCGTAATCGCGGGGATCGCGGCCGCGCTCGATGGAGACTACGCGGATGGCTTTTTCCATAGTTGCGTTGACCACGCGGATTACGCCGGCGGCGAACTTCTCGATGGTCAGAGTGGTTCGCTGCTGCTTCAACCACTCGCGAGTTACGCGGCGGGTGCGGTCGAGATCGAGAGTGAAGTCTCCGCCGAGAAAGCGCGCAGGTCGCAGGCGGCCTAATAAGAGGTTGGCGTCGGTGACCGTGGGCTGGGTGCCGCGACCGTAGCAGATGGGCCCGGGATCGGCGCCGGCGGATTCGGGGCCTACGCGGAGAACGCCTGCGGCGTCGAAGCGGGCCAGCGAACCTCCGCCCGCGCCTACGGTGTGAATGTCGAGCATGGGGACTCCGATGGGGAGTCCGGCGACTTCGGCGTGGCTGGCGGTGGTGATGGCGCCTTCGACCAGGGAGACGTCGGTGGAAGTGCCTCCCATGTCGAAGGCGATGATGCGTTCGAAGCCGCTGGAGCGGGCGCTGGCGGCTGCGCCGACTACGCCTCCGGCGGGGCCGGAGAGGACGGTGCGAACGGGTTCGGTGGCGGCAGATTGCAGCGGCGTGATCCCGCCGCTGGACTGCATTACAAAGATCCTCGGCGCGCGTTGAGGTCCCTTGGCGGCTAAAGCCCCGATGATCTTGGATTGTTTTGCGGCAGCGCTGAAGCGCTGCTCCACTCTCGACAGGCGCTGCTCTAGATTCTCGAAGTAACGCTGCATTACTGGTTGCAGGTAGGCGTTGATGACTACCGTTGAGGTGCGCTCGTATTCGCGGAATTCGGGGAGGATTTGGTGGGAGATCGAGAGCGGAACTCCTAAGGGCCTGAGCGCTTCCGCGACTGCTTGCTCGTTTCTTGGATTTGCGAATGAGAAAAGCAGGGAGATGGCGATCGAGTTGGGCTGCTTCGCTTTTACGTGGGACGCCAGGGATTCCAGGTCGGCGGCGGAAGGCTGGGTCAGGATTTTGCCGTCGCTGGCGGTGCGTTCTTCGATGCCGAAGCGGAGATCGGGTGGAACCAGCGGTTCGATGCGGTCGAAGAAGAAGTCGTAGAGCTTGGGGCGCGCCTGGCGTCCGATTTCGATGGCGTCCTCGAAACCTGCGGTTGTCACGAGAGCGGTGCGGGCGCCTTTGCGTTCGAGCAGGGTGTTGGTGCCGACCGTGGTGCCGTGCAGGATTACCAGCTCACCTTGGTGATTGATTTTGCGGAGGGCCTCGACGATGGCTTGGGAGGGATCGGCTGGCGTGGAAAAAACTTTTAACATTCTCAGACGGCCGCGGTCGATCCAGACACAGTCGGTGAAGGTGCCGCCGGTGTCGATGGCTACGCGGAGGGGTTGGGGGCGGCGGGGCATGGTTGTGATTCGGAGGATTAGGGTAACATTTGCGGCTATGAGATACGCATTTCTGGTCGAGACGTATGCCACCGAGCGGGTGAAGGTGGTCAGTGTGTGGAGCGAGTTTCGAGACGAAGATCTTGCGGTGCGGCCGCGGGAGGGCGATCCGCGGGGGCGCAGCGTGCATGAGCAGATGGTGCATCAGTGCGTGAGCGAAGATCTGTGGTTCCGCAACATGTTCGGGATTGATGTGGGCGCGCCTCCGCTGCCGAAGCAGGAGACGCGGCTGGAGTTTATGAAGAGGTATGCCGAGGACAGCGGCAAACGGCTGGCGGTGCTGCAGGAAAAAGATGAGGCGTGGTGGGAAGAGAATGTGAAGTTTTTCGATGTGCAGCGGTCGCGGGCGTGGGTGATGACGCGGCGGATGACGCATACGTCGCATCATCGGGGACAGTTGATGGCGATGCTGAGGATGCTGGGGCGGGACGTGCATAGCAATTATGGACCGACTGCGGATACGGGTGGGTTGATGCAGAATCATGCGCCTACGATTTATGCGTATGCGAGTTTGGAGGAGTTGTTGGCGGGGGAGGGTGCGGGGGGCGCGAAGGCCGAGTTGCCGGGAGCTGGGGGGAAAGCGGTGACGGAGAGACCGGGATAGGGTGATGAAGCCCACGCATTAGATTTGTCGGGCTACAAAGAAATCGAGAGAGGAGTAGTGTCGTCCCTGAAGGGACTTGGTTCGCTCTCATCGGCTTTCCCCCCACTAACGTGCGGGGCTCATGAATGCCGTCGCTTCGCGACTTCGCGGCTATCCCTTTCGTGGTGAAAGCCAACGTCAGCAGCGTTTTCTGTTCCACTTCGTGGGCTTTGGCGCTGCCGGTGGCGGGGCTGGCGCTGGAGCTGCGTTTTACTGAGAGCACGTGGCGGTTGCCGGCTATGCGCTGGAGGCGCGGGAGCATGTTGAATAACGCTCCCATGTTGGCCGGCTCTTCCTGTACCCAGACGATGTCGCCTGAGTCACCGTGGCGGGCGAATTCGGCGGCGAGTTCTTTGTCCGGGAAGGGATAGAGCTGCTCCAGAAATACGATTGCAGTCGAGTTGTCTTTTCTCTTCTTGCGCTCGGCCTGGAGTTCGTGGCCGATTTTGCCGGTGCACACCAGGATGCGGTCGGCTTCTCCGACTTCGGTGTCGGGGATTACGTTCTGGAAATTTGTGCGCGTGAAGTCTTCGATAGGTGAAGATGCGTCGGCGTGGCGCAGCATGCTTTTCGGGGTGAAGACTACCAGCGGTTTGCGCCAATGGCGCAGGGCCTGGCGGCGGAGAAGATGAAAATATTGCGCGGCGTTCGAAGGCTGCGTGATCTGGATGTTGTGTTTCGCGGCTAGCTGGAGAAAGCGCTCGATGCGGGCGCTGGAGTGTTCCGGTCCCTGGCCTTCGTAGCCGTGAGGGAGCAGCAAGACCAGGCCGGAGAGCAGGTTCCACTTGGCTTCGCCGGCGGAAATGAACTGATCGATGATGGCCTGGGCTACGTTCACGAAGTCGCCGAACTGAGCTTCCCAAAGAACCAGAGCTTCGGGATAGTCGCGGCTGTAGCCGTATTCGAAGCCGAGGACGCCCGGCTCGGAAAGAGTTGAGTTGTGGATTTCGCACCGGGCCTGGCCGGGCGCGATGTTTTCGAGCGGGACGTATTCGTTTTCGTTCTCGATATCGATCAGAACCGAGTGGCGCTGGTTGAAGGTGCCGCGGCGGGAGTCCTGGCCGACTGAGTCGAACCGGGATTCCGGCTTTCGCCAGGCTGGCGAAGGCCAGAGCTTCGGCCATGCCGTAGTCCACGGGGCGTTTGCCTGCACCCATCTCGGCGCGCTGTTCGAGAAGCTTTTTTACTTTGGGGTGAATGTGAAAGCCTTCGGGATACGCGGTGAGGTGGTTGGTTAGCTCGGCTAATTCTTCGGTCGAGAGTCCGGTTTCTACTTCGAATTCCGGCTTGTGCAGGCCGCCGTAGTATTGGTCCCAGTATTTCGGCAGGTCGCGCATCAACGGCTTCTTGGTTAGCTTGCCTGCATCTTTCTGTGCGGATTCGAATTTGGCTTTGATGGCCGCTGCTTGCGCGGGTGCGTCGGTCGCTCCGATGTCGTCGGCGTAGATTTCCCACAGAGGCGGATGTTCTTTGATCTCTTTGTAGAGAAGCGGTTGGGTGATGGTGGGGTCGTCGACTTCGCTGTGACCGTGGCGGCGGTATCCGATCAGGTCGATGACCACGTCGGTGCCGAACCGGTAGCGGTATTCGGTGGCGAGACGGGCTACGCGAACTACTGCGTCTACATCTTCGCCGTTGACGTGGAAGATAGGGATCGACTGGCGGCGCGCGATGCAGGCGGCGAAACGGGTGGAGTGCTCCTCGATATAGCTTGTCGTGAATCCCAGGAGATTGTTGACGATGACATGAATGGTGCCGCCCACGGTGTAGCCCGGAAGGTCGGCGTAGTTCATGGTTTCGGCGAGGATGCCTTGTCCGGCGAACGCGGCGTCGCCGTGAACGAGGAGCGGGAGATATTTTTCGCGTCCGCCTTCACCGGTGCGGTCTTGTTTGGCGCGGGTGCGGCCGACGGTTACGGGATCGACGGCTTCGAGGTGACTGGGATTTGAAACCAGATGGATGTGAACTTTGTTGCCGCTGCGCGTGACGTACTCGCCGGTGGCGCCCATGTGATATTTCACGTCGCCAGAGCCTAGGACACTGCGGGGGTTGACGTCTTCGAAGCCGGCAAAGATTTCGTCTGGAGGTCGCTTGGCTACGTGGGCGATTACGTTGAGGCGGCCGCGATGGCTCATGCCCATCACCAGTTCGGTCGCGCCGAGGCGGGAGCCGGTGTCGAGAAGTTCATCGACCAGCGGGATCAGCGCGGTGACGCCTTCGAGTGAGAAGCGTTTGCTGCCGAGATAGCGCTGTTGCATGACCTGCTCGAAGACGTCGGCGCGGATCAGCAGGTCGAGGATGCGCTGCTGGTGTTTTTCTGTAACCTCAAAACCCTGAGACGGCGATTCCATCTGCTCGTAGATCCAGCGGCGGCGTTCGGGATTGTAGATGTGGTTGACTTCTACGCCGATGGTGGAGGAGTAGATGGCGCGGGCTTCGCGAGCGTACTCGCCTTCGAGTTGCAGTTCGGGAGTGGGGCGCGGGCGGAGGAAGCCGAGCGGGTCGAGGTCGCCTTCGAGGTATCCCCATTGGCGGAAGGCGTTGAAGACGCGTTCGCGTTCTGGGTTGGCGCCGTTGTTGGGCGAGGTTTCGATAAGTGCGCTGGTGACTTTAGATTTCGGGGTAGCCATAAGAGTCAAGTACTAGGATAACGGATGCTCGGGAGGTTCAAGGGATTCTAGCCGCCCGCCAGAAAACAAATCCGGCCAGGAATGTTTCCCTGGCCGGTGGAAGACTAACCATCTCCTATAGACCTTCTCTTCGACAGATCTTCCTTGGAAAGATCAGTAGGGGGAACGGTTGAAGTTGAATGCGTCAAACAAGTCACTCAGCGCCGGTCCGTTAACGGGAACGTAGGGGTTGCCCTGTCTCGTTATCGGGTTGGGGAAGTTGTCCCGGCTTCGGAAAGAAATGGTGCCGATGTTCCAGTTCCTCTCAATGAATTTGACGATGGAAACGTGGTCTGAATACGAGTGGGAGATATGACCACCCGTGGAATAGGCCGAGACCACGATCAGCGGGATGCGCGTGCCGTCGCCGAAGAAGTCGAGCGGCTGAACGTAACCGGAGTCGTAGTATCCGCCGCCTTCATCTTCGGTGATAAAGATCGCGGTATTGTCCCAATAGGGAGAGTTCTCAACCATATTCACGATCTTCTGCGTGAATCCCTCGAAAAGATTGAGCTTCGACGATGCGGGATGGCCATCGACATAGCCGCTGGGCTTGACGACGGAAACGGCAGGCAACGTTCCCTCAGAAATATCCGAGTACAGGTCGAGCGTATCCTTCATGTGTGCTGCGACCTGATCCGGATGCGACATGATGGACGTGTCGTACTGGAACGGGTTGCAGATGTTGCAATATTCGTCGGCGTTCGGCCCGTTGGTTCCGTAATTGAGTTGATACGGGTCGTTGACGTAGTTGTTCCATTGATCGCCGTAGTACTTCCAAGAAATGCCGTTGGCGTTGAGGTCGTCGCCGATGCTGGGCGTCGAGGACGGCGGAATCGTAAACGGCGTATTGGAGGGATTCTGGTCGATGTAGGCGTTCTTGCCATTGCCGAACCAGCCCGGGTTGTAATTGTTCAACAGGTAGTAGTGGCCCGGTTCGCAACGCGGGTCGATGTGGAGGGACTTGAGGTAACTCACGATCGGGCCGACGCCAGGCTGCGAGGGATCGGAGCAATCACTGTAAGAACCGCCGCCATTAACCGGCGAAACGGTATAGGGCGGTGGATAGCCGGCGTTGTAGCTATTACCGTAGCCGTCTTCGCTGTACCAGTTGTTGGTGCCGGAGGCTGGATTGGGGTTTTCAACTTGATCGACGGTTCCTTCGTCTGGGTTGGGGCCGCCGTCGTATTTCTCGGTAAATACGAGCTTGTTGTTCGGTGGTTCGGCAGGAGCCCCGAGCGAGTTACTGAACCAGATCGCGTCGGCGTGGCCGAACATGATGTGATTGGCGCCGGTGCCTCCGTTGACCGATTGATGGAAGTTATCGCTCATGGTGTAGGTGTCTGCGAGGCTCTTGAAGTAAGGAGCATCGCCTTGCTGCACGTTGTAAAAGGCGAGGGAGGTGGATCCTTCACCTGTAGTTTGCGCATCGGGAACGCTGGAAAGGTAATTCGTGGTGAAACAGGGAAGCGAGCCGTCGTTTGAAGAGCAGAGCGGCGGCTGGCTCGCGCCATTCGTGCCCGCTCCGACAGTCACCTCAACCCAGGAGAACAACTTAGCGTTGCAACCGGAAGGATTGTCCTGGGTTGCGTGCCCTAAGCCGCAATTCAACTGCTGCCACATCTGATAGAAGCGATGGACAGGGCTCGCCGCATAGTCGTTGTATTGGAAGGTGCTGCCGTTGGTTATCTGGAACGGTCCGGCGGGCAACTTCTCAACGTTGGTGATGCGGGTGTCGGGGGTGTGGCTTGTTAGTCCGGTGCCGCCGCTGACGAGATCCTGATAGTACTGCTGCGTGGGCAGTCCGGATTCGGAGAGCTCCGCACACTTGACCGCTGAAATCGCCGGGCTGGTTCCGCAGGGGTTGCTGCCGGAAAAATAGCCGGCCGCACCGCCAGGACCGCCGACTAGCGGCGCCGGCAGTGTGTTGTTGGGAAATTGTTGCTTGGGCGGGGAGAGCAGGAAGGTATCGGTATCGGTCGCCGACAGTTGTTGAGCCTTGGCGAAGTTGGGGCCGGGAATCGCGTTCTTGTTGGCGTCCAACTTGATGATGCCTTCCGAAAGCAGGTTGTTCACGCTCTCGCCATTTTTCGGCACGTAGGTGGCGAAGACGTGATCGAAGCTACGGTTTTCTCCGATGATCACGATGACGTGCTTGATGGGCGAGACGGTCCCATAATCACGCGCTTTTTGTGGTTTGGGAGCCGCGTTGGCGAAGGGTGCGCCGATGGTAAGCGGGACCATGGCAAGTCCCGCCGTTCCGATGCGCAAGTAATGTATGCCTTGTGACCTGATTGATTTGAAAGTCATGTTTCCTCTTCTCCTGTTTGTTGGGTTTGAGCTGCTGGTTAAGGTGGACCTACAAGGTCCAGCCGTTTTTCCGGAACCTCAGGCAACGTAAAATCGCTTTTTCGAGTTGTGTTTTGGGTAAAAGCTGGTTCGCTTCGAAACTTGCCTCACTGGCTTATGGCTCTACGCGAATCAGCCCCATCATTCCTCCGTCTTCATGCTCTAAAAGGTGGCAGTGGTATACGAAGTCGCCTACTGTGTTCGGATCGCGAAAGTCCATGCGCAATCGGACGCTGGGATAGGCAAGAGTTTTACCGTTGTAGTAAGGGACGTTGACGGTATCGCGAAGAAATGGTTCGTTCACCGGCGTGCCGCCGTAATCCAGCAGCATGAAATGCAGCTGATGAATGTGGAAGGCGTGCAGCTCGCTGGACCGGTTTTCGATGATCCAGTCCTCCACCGTTCCCTGCTTGGCGATGATGTTCGGGACTCCCGATTTGGGATCGAACTGCGCCGGTGTTTGGCCATCTACCGTTATGTAAAATTCAGTCGCGCTGTTGGGGTCGTTTGGATCGAGCAACTTCTCGGAAAAGTAGAGTCTTCGAACGCGCACGGGAGCCACGCTTCCCAGCCACGGCAGCTGCGAAGCGGGAAGCGGTTGGGGCGAGGTGGCGAGTGCGGAGCGCGGCTCCGGCGCATCTTTGGAAGCGGCAATTATGGCGATCGCGCGGTTGGGATCGTTCTCCCCGCTCGGTCCAGTGTCCACAGTTTTGGTGACGAGAAGTCCCGAGGTGTGTTCCGGAGGGCCCTTCACGATGAATTCCACGCGGGCGCCGGGCGGTACGGCGAGATGAGTTTGCCAGTCCACAAAATCCGACGGCAGGCCGTTTTCGTTGAGGGGAACGCCGTCGATAGCCACAAGGCCGAGCGGTTGGGGTGTGTGACCGAATAGAACTTCCAGGTTGAGGTAGGTGATTGCCGACGCATTGACCACGCGCCAAAGTTGCTGCTCCTCCGGCTTCATCTCGATTACGGCAGGCCGATAGTCCGGATAGGGGACGGGCACAAAATTGATCGAGAGATCCTTGGCGGGTTTGCCGAATCCCGTGCCGGTATTGGCTGCATCCCCGTCGCGATCAAACAGCATCTTGGGGACTACGGGCTCCCACTTCGAGGGCGGAGCGTTCGGGTTCAGCAGATCCTGATCGCGGATAACCAAGACCCTTTCCGGCAATCCTGCAACTGCTTTATCGGCCCGCTCGATTCCCTCGACGATGATGGCGCCCGATGCCCCGCCGAGCACCTGCTCTTTGGTAAATCCGTGGATGTGCGGGTGGTACCAATACAATCCGGGGGGTTCGTTTTCGGGGATGCGAAATCGATACTCGAATGGCGGACTACCGGGCTGAATCGACGTGTGTAAGACGTCGTCCTGGTGGCAGACTGGAGGGATAGTCAGGCCATGGAAGTGAAGATTGGTCGACTCCCGCGTCATCAAGTCGCTGGCACAAGGGTCTCCGCTTTTCTCGGTGTCAGCGTGCGCGTGTTGGTGCATGGACGGCGCAACCTCAGGGCCGAAAGCCGTCAAATCATTTTTGAGGGTCAGGATGACAAGATCGCCGGAATTCACGCGAAGAGTGGGCGATTCTGTGCCGTTGTCATCGAGGTAGCAGTAACGAGTGGATCCGTCGCTTTGCTTTGTGTTGTGAACTGTCAGTTCAACTTTCAGCACACCGTTGCGGCTGCGCAGATCCTCCGGTTCGGTGACGACGCTGCCTGGCAAGGGGCGCGGGCAAGCTTCCGACGTACTCTGCGCATGGAGAAGCGCATGCGGCCGACTCAGACACAGACATGAGAGCGAAATTATGAGCAGATTCTTGAACATCGAATTCCAAGATTCGCGTCAGACTGGGCGCGGGACGGGACATCTATTCATCCCAAGGTAGTCGGGGCGCGGTTACGGGAAGGTGAAATGAATGTGAATTCGCGATGAAAAAAAATCCACAGGGATAAGCATGAGCGTGGTCGAATGCGGCGAGGTGGCGGGAGGGCTTGGTTAGTAGGGTGACAGGGGAATGTAAAGCCCATGCCAAAAAGTTTCCACAAAGCTAAGAAATTCTCTACGGTCTTTGCCTTACCACGACAAGGCTGCGAAGGCTGTGGAATAATGCTGCGGTCGTCATCCTGTCTTCATGGGAGAAGTTGTGGTTCAGGATTCGAACCGGGCCCGCGATCATCTCGCCAACGAGCGCACATTTCTGGCCTGGGTGCGAACCAGCGTCGCGATTGTGGTGTTTGGATTCGCGATCGGACGGTTTGCGATCGCCATGCGACAGTTAACCGAATTTCAGGGACATGGGTCGAAGGCAACGGGGTTTTCAGTGTGGATGGGGATGAGCGCGATTCTGGCGGGAGTGGCGCTGATGATAGCGGGATTGGCGCGATACCGAAAAACGCGGGCGCAACTGGATGAGGGGAAGTTTGAACCGGCGGGATTCGTGGTGGATCTGGTGGCGATTGTGACGGTTCTGTTTGGAATGGCGCTGGCTGGGTATTTGATTTACGTGCAGAAGAGCCTGGGGTAGAACGGCGCTGCTGGCGGGCGGTTGCTGGGCGCGGTCCTCAGCATCGAAAACTTATGGCGAATGATCAGGAGAAGGAAGCAGCTGCGCGGGCGAGCTTGCAGTTCGTGAAGAATGGTCAAGTGGTTGGGCTGGGAACGGGATCGACGGCAGCATACTTCATTGAACTGCTCGGGGAGCGGGTGAAGAAGGGTCTGAAGATCCGCGGCATACCCAGCTCTGACCGTTCGCGGGAGCAGGCGGCAGGACTGGGAATTCCGCTTACGACGCTCGATGAATGCCCGGAGATCGATGTGACTGTGGACGGCGCCGACGAGGTTGATCCGCAGTTGCGGCTGATTAAAGGCGGGGGCGGGGCGCTGTTGCGGGAAAAGATTGTGGCGTCGGCTACCAAATACTACGTGATTGTCGCGGATGCGACGAAGAGAGTTCCAGTGCTGGGAAAATTTCCGCTGCCGGTCGAAGTCATCAAGTTCGCGCAGGCGGTGGTACGGAAAAAGATTGAGGCGCTGGGCGCGGCGGTCGAGCTGCGGAGGGCAGCGGATGGGAAGCCGTACCTGACCGACGAGAATAATCACATTTTGGATTGCAGGTTCGGGCAGATTCCGGATGCGGATGGGCTGGCCCGGCGATTGAACGATATGCCGGGAGTTGTGGAGCACGGATTGTTCATTGGCTATGGCGAGCGTGGTGCTGGTGGCGAACGGGAGCGAGATTGTGGAGCTGCGGGCGCGCAGCAGGTAAAACCGTTTTCACGACGAAGACACTGAGACACGGAGAAATCGAGAACAGGTTCCCCCGTGGGTGACTCAGTGGGGATTGTTTTTTTCGCAATTCTTCACGAAATCAGAGGGCGTCGAATGCCGACAGGGGCACAGGCACAAGGGCGGGATCAGCCTTCGCGGCGGCGTTGGCTGCGATACCGTGTGCAGGCGTTACTCGATGTGAAGGTGGTGCGTTCGGGGATTCCGGATATTTTGCCGGGGCGGTCGGTCAATCTGGGCGAGGGTGGAGTGTCGGCGGTACTGGCGGGAGAACTACTGCCGGGTGAGGCCGTGGGAGTGGAGATTCAGCTGCCGCAGGTGGCGGATCCTTTGCGCGCGCGGGCGTTGGTGCGGCATCAAGACAAGTTGCGCTCAGGGCTGGAGTTCGTGGGACTGTCGGCGGAACAGCAGGCGGCCATTCGCGATTGGGCGGGTGACGCGAAGGCGGAGTTGGAACCGGGAGTGCGCGGCAGGATTCCGCGCGAAGCAGGGAAAGGTTCGGAGAGTGGCGGGTCTTTCGGTTCTCAGCCCCTTACCCGCAGAGATCTCGACCGGAGATGGATATTCTTCGCGGCAGCCGTGGCAATCTTGCTGACGGCGTTGTGGTGGCGCTGGAATCGCGGGTGGGAAGATATAGAAGGTAGTCTGCGGAAGAACGAAAAGACCACAGAGGTGCTGCGGCCGCAGGCGCGCGTTCCTGCCGAGGTGATGGAGAAGCTAGTGACTCACCGCGTGGATCCCGATTATCCGCTGGAGGCACGGCAGGCGAAGCTCCAGGGCATAATTGAGCTCGACGTAGTTGTCGGACGCGACGGGTCCGTGGTGGATGTGCGGGCGCGGAATGGTCCCGCGGTGCTGGCGCAGGCTGCGATGGACGCCATGCGATGGTGGAGGTTCGAGCCTTACCGGATCGATGGCAAGGCGGCGGTGGTGCAGACGACCGTTGCCATGGAATTCAAGCCGTAGAAGCAGGATGCGGCCTGTTTCGGATTCAGACACTCGACGTTACGGTCCGGCGCGGTTTAGCGCGGAACGGGAAGGTTGCTGCTCCAGCAATCCGCCACGATCAGCCATGCACCCAGGCGGCGCCATGCTTTTACGTACTTGCCGCGATCAGCGATGATGGTGCCATCGGGCCTGCGGATACCGACACTGTACCGGCCGATTTCCATCGCGAGATCGCCGGAGGCTTCGACGCGGATGGTTTCAAGGCGCAGGTCCTCGTATCCGGATTCGGCGAACTGGCGGAGCAGGCGCTCGACGGCCTTTGGGCCGTAGGCTGGGTCGTGATGCGGCGCCATGAATGCGCCGTCCTGAGCGAAGAGAGCGGCTACCTGGTCGTAGTTGCCGGTATTGAAGGAAGTGACGAAATCCTGGTCAAGGTTGCGGATCAAGGAATCGACGTTCAAAAACGGACGAGAGTCCGCCAAGGAGCTGGAATAGGGCCGATACATCTACTACCTCCTGGGGGAAGGCCAAGAGCGCCCCATGGCCGCACGGGAACCGCTCTCAATGCAGGGGCATTCTAGCGCAAAAAGGTCTGTGGAAACAGGAAAGATTTGTGAACGGGCCGAAAAATCCTTCGCAACGGGAGAACACGGCCGTTTGGAACCAAGACGTGAGGAGGAACCCGTTTTCCACTTGTTCGCAGGGGCTTCGCGGGGTGTGTCGCGCGGATGAACCAGAACGGAAAAGCACTGGTTGAAGCGAATCAAGGGGAAACGGACCTGATGGGCACGAAGTCCGGGAATCCCGAGCGTTTTTGTCCGAATTGTTCGGCGGAATTGAGGGAGAACCGGTGCAAGTTGATCTGTCCGGTGTGCGGATTCTATTTGAGTTGCTCGGATTTTTATTAAATGTGAAAAATTTCTGCAGGCGGCTGGCGCGCCTGACATGCCGGCCAATATCCGTCTACAATGGCCGGGGATTTAATTTTCTTTTCATGATCAGGAGAAAACGATGGAACGCAAGGCTAGCGCAGTGTGGAAGGGCGGATTGAAGGATGGGAAGGGAACGATTTCGGCGCCGGGCGGAGTGTTGAAAGACACGCAATATTCATTTACCTCGCGATTTGAGAACGGGCCGGGGACGAATCCGGAGGAGTTGATTGCGGCGGCGCACGCGGCGTGCTTTTCGATGGCGCTGTCGGCGCAACTAGGCGGCGCGAATCTGAGCGCCGGACAGCATCAGCACGAACGTGACGCTGACCATGGAGAAGCTGGACTCCGGGTGGACGATTACATCGAGCCACATCGATGTGGTGGGGAAGGTTCCGGGAGCGGATGCGGCCGCGTTTCAGAAATATGCGGAAGCGGCGGAGAAGGGCTGTCCGGTGTCGAAGGTGCTGAACGCGAAGATTTCGATGACGGCGAAGCTGGGATAAGTCGGGGTGCGTACAGAAATGTCTTTCACCACAGAGGCACAGAGACACAGAGAAGCGAAAACAATGACGTTATTTTTCTCCGTGTCTCCGTGGTGAGGCGATTCGTTTGACAGGCTGTGACAGGGCTGCAAAAATGGAACGGTTGGTCTTCCTGACACGGCGGCCTTGGGGCCGCCGCTGCATTGCAATTCAGATTGCCATCGTGGCGGAATTGGCAGACGCGCATGGTTCAGGTCCATGTACCGGCAACGGTGTGGGGGTTCGAGTCCCTTCGATGGCACCAATAATCAGAAACTGAAAAAGTGCGAGCGCCTCGCTGTGCTCGGCTGGACCACCTCGGCTTCCCCCCTCGGCTTCGCTCGGGGCTTCGGCAAAACGGGGCAGGCTCTCGAGGCGGCTGTCCCCACAAGATTTCGCGTGTACTGCGAGCGTTCATCTGCCAGAAGAAGTAAACTCTTGCCATGAAAAATCCACTTCGTTGCTTTCGGCTGGAAGAATGTCCTGCTGTTTGCCCTTTTCCCTTGGGCTGTCAGGATTTTGCGCTGCGCAGAAGCTGGCCATCACGATGGATGACTCTGCCGGCGAACGGTGCACTGCCCCCAGGAGTTACGCGGGCGGAGACCGCTAAGAATGTGCTGGCGATTCTGAAGAAGCGGCACGTGCCTCCGGTATACGGATTTATCAATGCCAAGAAGCTGGAAGGAAACGCCGATGGCGCCGAGGCGCTGAAGTTGTGGGCGGCGGCGGAGCCGGTCGGAAACCATACTTATTCGCACATGGATCTGGAACAGAACCCGGCGGAAGCATTCGAGCGGGAGATCGAAGAGAACGAGCCGGCGCTGGAGTTGCTCGCGCGGAAGGTCGGGCCGGAAGCTGACTGGCACTGGTTTCGCTATCCGTATTTGCATGAGGGAGACACGGTGGAGAAGCGGCGCGCGATTCGCGCCTATTTGAAGGCGCACGGTTACAGGATCGCGCAGGTGACTCTCGATTGGGAAGACTACTTGTGGAATTCGGCTTATGCGCGATGCGTGGCTAAGGGAGATACGAAGTCGATTGAGTGGCTGCGGTCGAGCTATTTGAACACGGCTTCGGAGTTTCTTGACTTGGGGCGGGAGCAGGCGAAGCTGATTTACGGCCACGAGATCAACTACGTGCTGCTGATGCATCTGGGAGCCTTCAGCAGCACGATTCTGCCGGAGGCATTCGATCTGCTGAAGAAGAAAGGATTCAAGCTGGTGACGCTGGAGGAAGCGGAGAGCGATGCGGCGTATGACGGGGATCCGGATGTGGGTTTGCATGATGCGGGAACGCTGCTCGACCAGTGGATGCAGGTGAAGCAGATCAAGTATCCGGAGCACGCGGAGAAGCCTTATAAGGAGATCGAGAACGTCTGCAAGTGACGGCGGTGTGGCGAAGAGACCGGATCAAAAGCTTGACCACAGGGGACACAGGGGTTCACAGGGTAAGAACGAAGCGCCTCCGCTGAACAATCGGGTGTCATTCCTTCCCGTATAATTCAGGCACCGCTATGCCTGTTTTCCTTGATCAGATTGTCGACTCTACGCGCCGGAAAGTCTTCGAGACTAAACAAACGGCTGATTTGCGGGATTTGGGGCGGCGGGCGGAACAGCACGTGCCGCGCGGGTTTCGGCGGGCACTGGAGGAAAAGAGCAGAGCGGGCGTGGCGGTGATTGCGGAGTTGAAGAAGGCTTCACCGTCGAAGGGATTGATCCGGGCGGAGTTTTGCGTGGAGGAACTGGCGCGGGAATTAGAGGCGGCGGGAGCCGCGGCGCTTTCTGTGTTGACGGATGAGGAGTTCTTTCAAGGTTCGCTGGAGAATCTGCGGCTGGCTTCGGCGGCGGTGAAGATACCTTGTCTGCGCAAAGATTTTATAGTGGATGAATTTCAGTTGCTGGAGGCGCGGGCAAATTCGGCGGATGCGGTGTTGCTGATCGTGGCGGCTTTGACGAATGCAGAACTGAATCGCCTGGCGCTAGGTGCGGGTTTGCACGGCCTCGACGTTTTGTGCGAAGTGCATGACGAGGAAGAATTGCAGCGGGCGCTGGATGCCGGGTGCGATTTGATTGGAGTGAACACGCGCGATCTGCGGACGTTTCAGGTGGATGCGGAGACGGCGTTCCGGCTGGCGGAGAAGCTTCCCAAGAATGTGGTGCGGGTGGCGGAGAGCGGGATTCGGTCGGGAGAGGATATTGCGCGGCTGCGGGCGGCGGGGTACCAGGCGTTTTTGATTGGGGAGTCCTTGATGCGGGCGGAGAACCCGGGAGAGGCGCTGCGGGAGTTAGTTGCTAGTCCCGAGTTGCGGGTGCCGAGCAAGCGGTGAACGGATTTCTGTGCGAGGCTTTTACCTTTTGCGGACAACTGTGCGTATGACTTGGGTGAAGATTTGTGGGATGACGAATTTGGAAGACGCACTCACCGCCGTCGAGGCCGGAGCGGATGCGGTGGGGTTTGTGTTTTATAAGAAGAGTCCGCGGAATATTGCGGTTGAGGCAGTCCGCGAAATTGTGAAAAAGCTGCCGGAGAACGTGGAGAAGATTGGGGTGTTTGTTCATGGCTGTGAACTTGATCCGGTGGATGTGCTTTTAGAAGCTGGGTTGACTGGAACGCAGACTTATTTTGCGGTAGAGAGTGGTGCCGGGCGCGCTGGGGGTGTAAAGGCGATAGGTGCGTCCCTTCTTCCCAAACGGGCAAGATTTTTGATGGCGCTGCCCATGAAGTTTGTTGGTGAGGATGAAGAGGGGATTCGCAAGCTGGCGTCGGATTTTGCAAAATGGGGGAAGAATCTACCCGAAGGCTTTCTGCCCGCAGAAGGCTTGATGGACACATTCGTTTTGGATTCAGGCGACTTGCTGGCGCCTGGCGGCACGGGTAAGACATTTAATTGGGGAAGGGCCGAACCGATTGCCGAGGGAATGCACCAGGGCGGCGTGAAGCTGGTGGTTGCGGGCGGGCTAACGCCGGAGAACGTCCGGGAGGCGATCGGGATTCTGAAGCCTTGGGGAGTGGATGTGGCTTCGGGCGTCGAGGCTCGACCGGGGAAGAAAGATCCGGAGAAGGTGCGGGCGTTTGTGAAGGCGGTGCGGGACGCGGATCGGAAGACGAGCTAGACATGGCGACGGTTCCGAGTTCAAGAATGAAAGTCAAAATCCCCGCCCTCTCGCAAAGAAAGCGAGCAGGACGGGGCACCCAGCGCGGTGTTGTTCCCGCGAACGTTGCCGGGGCGGTTTGGCGTTTACGGCGGGCGGTATGTGCCGGAGACTTTGATGGCGGCGCTCGAGGAGTTGGAGCGCGAGTATGAGAAGGCGAAGCGCGATCCGAAATTTCAGCGGCGGCTGGATGAGTTGCTGCGGACTTATGCGGGGCGTCCTACGGCGCTTTCGTTTGCGCGGCGGCTTACGCAGAAATTGGGTGGGGCGAAGATTTATTTGAAGCGCGAAGATTTGCTGCACACCGGGGCGCACAAGATTAATAACTGTCTGGGGCAGGCGCTGCTGGTCGAGCGCATGGGCAAGCGGCGGGTGATTGCGGAAACTGGCGCCGGGCAGCATGGCGTGGCTACGGCGACAGTTTGCGCGCTGCTGGGATTCGAGTGTGTCGTATACATGGGGACCGAAGACATGCGGCGGCAGGAATTGAATGTGTTCCGCATGAGGTTGCTTGGAGCTGAGGTGCGCGGAGTGGAATCGGGGTCGCGGACTTTGAAGGATGCGATCAATGAGGCGATGCGCGACTGGGTTACGAATGTTCGGACTACTCACTATTTATTGGGAAGCGTCTTGGGCGCGCATCCTTATCCGACGATGGTTCGGGATTTTCATCGCGTGATTGGGCGGGAGGCGCGGACGCAGATTTTGAAGGCTGAGGGGAAATTGCCGGCAGCGGTGATCGCTTGCGTGGGTGGGGGATCGAACGCGATTGGGATTTTCACCGAGTTCCTCAAAGACAAGAAGGTTCGCTTGATTGGAGTGGAAGCGGGCGGGCGGGGTGAGGGACTGGGCGAACATGCGGCTCGATTTCGCGGCGGTTCGCCTGGGGTTTTGCAGGGGACTTACTCTTACGTGCTGCAGGATTCGGCGGGGCAGATTGCTCGCACACACTCGGTCTCGGCGGGGCTGGATTATCCCTCGATTGGTCCAGAGCATGCGGCATTAAGGGATTCTGGGCGGGCGGAGTACGTTGCGGCGTCGGATACGGAGGCGCTGGAGGCTACTACTTTGCTGGCGCGGACGGAGGGAATTATTCCGGCGTTGGAGTCGGCGCATGCCGTGGCGGAAGTGGTGAAGCGCGCGCCGAGGATGAAGAAATCCGACGTGGTAGTCGTGAATGTTTCCGGGCGCGGGGATAAAGATATTGGGATCATGCGGGAATCACTTTCGCTGGAATAAAAAAGTCAAAATCTTTAACACAGAGGTTTACGGGGCAAATCCCTCGCTTCCTGATTTCGATTATGCCTTTATCTTTTTATAAAAAGCCGGCGTTAGTGGTGTATGTGACCTGTGGGGACCCGGACCTCGCCACGACCCAGGCCGTGGTGCTGGCGGCGATTGCGGCGGGTGCGGATGTGATTGAGTTGGGTGTGCCGTTCAGCGATCCGGTGGCGGATGGGCCGGTGATTCAGCGGGCTAGTGAGCGGGCTTTGAGGCATGGCACATGCCTTGCGCAGGTGTTGACGCTGGCGGCTGAGGTGCGGCAGCATGCGCAGTCCACCGGGCTGATTGTGTTTTCGTATTTGAATCCGATCCTGCGGATGGGGATGGAGAAGTTCTGCATGGTGGCGCGGCACGCGGGAGTAGATGGGGTGCTGGTGACGGATCTGCCGGTGGAGGAGTCGGACGAATATTTGCGCGCTACGCGTGAGCATGATTTGGCTCCCGTCTTTCTGGCGGCGCCGACCAGTCCAGATGAGCGCTTGAAGCGGATTGCGGCGGTTTCGCGGGGATTTGTTTATGCGGTGTCGCGGACGGGAGTGACGGGAGCGCGTCAGAAGTTGGCGGATGATGCGCAGAAACTTGTGCGGCGGTTGCGGCGTGTCACCAAGTTGCCGATCGCGGTTGGGTTTGGGATTTCGGGTGCGGAACAGTTCGCGGAAGTCGGGACGTTTGCCGATGCGGTCGTGGTGGGAAGCGCGATTGTAGAGACGATTGAGCGGAATCGAGGACGCGAAGCCGCGGCTGTGGGAGAATTTGTGGGGAAGTTGACGGGCGGGAGATAGGAGTTCAAAATCCCCATCCTGCGCGAAAAGCGCGCGAGGGTGGGGGCACCCAGGTCTTTCATGGATATCGCGGATTGGCGGAAGAAGATTGATGAGCTTGATCGGCGGCTGGTGGAGTTGCTCAGCGAGCGGGCGCAGGCTGCCGTAGAGATTGGGCGGTTGAAGCGCGATACGAGTTTGCCGATTTATGAGCCGGAGCGGGAACGGATTGTGTTTGAAAATGTGCAACGGATGAATCGGGGCCCGCTTCCGGGTCGGGATCTGGTGCGGATTTTCGAGCGGATCATGGATGTGATGCGGAATATTCAGAAAGAGGGGATTGGGGCTAAGGCGGATGGCGTGAAGGCTGGGGAGACTGAGTTGGATTCGGACGTGAACGATTAGCGGACCGGCGTCGCCGGTGGTGGACGCGAAAGCAGATTCCTCGCGTTGCTCGGAATGACAAGGTTTGTTGAGAGTTACATGCTAAAAGCAGAGATTTTCTTATGATTGTGGCAATGCAGGAAGTGGCGGACGAGGGGCAGATTCAGCAGGTGATTGAGCACCTGGTGAAGATGGGGTTTGAGGTGCATCGCTCGACCGGGGCGCGGCAAACCGTGCTGGGCGCGGTGGGAGCGGGCATTGATTTTGACATCCGCATCCTGGAGTTGCTGCCGGGGGTGCAGGAAGTCCATCGCATCAGTTCACCGTACAAGCTGGCGGGCAAAAGTTTTCGCCCTGAGGGGACGATCGTCAAGCTTGCGAATGGAATTGAAGTAGGCGGGAACGACGTGGTCGTGATGGCTGGGCCTTGCTCGGTGGAATCGCGGGAACAGCTTTTTGCTACGGCTGAGGCTGTCGCGAAAGCGGGTGCGCGTGTGCTGCGGGGGGGGGCGTTCAAGCCGCGGAGTTCTCCTTACTCGTTTCAGGGGCATGGGGAAGATGCGCTGAAGTTGCTGCGCGAGGCGGGAGAGAAATTCAAGCTGTTGGTGATCAGCGAGGTGATGGAGATCTCGCAGATTCCGATGATGCTTCCTTACGTGGATATTCTGCAGCTGGGAGCCCGCAACATGCAGAACTTTAATCTGCTGCGCGAACTGGGAAAAGTGCGAAAGCCGGTGTTGGTGAAACGCGGGATCGCGGCGACTTTCGAGGAACTGCTGCTATCCGCGGAATACATTATGTCAGGCGGTAATTATGAAGTGATTTTGTGCGAGCGCGGGATTCGGACGTTTGAGACTTATACCCGGAACACGATGGATATTTCCGCGATTCCGATTATTCACAAGCTGTCGCATCTGCCGATGACGGCGGATCCGTCGCATGGAACGGGACGGCGAGACAAGGTTGCGCCGATGGCGCGGGCGTCAGTGGCTGCCGGGGCCGATGCGCTGCTGATTGAGGTGCACTGCGACCCGAACAACGCCTGGTCGGACGGAGCGCAGTCGCTGTTTCCAGAGCAATTCGCCACGTTGATGGATGAGTTGCGGATGATTGCGCCGGCGGTCGGGAGAAAAATTGGGTAATTGGGTAGTTTTGTAATTTGGTAATTTGAGGATAAAGTGCACTGGGAAGTTCAAATTACTCAATTACTCAATTACAAAATTGCAAAATTACTCAATTTTTTTATGCCGATTCGGCAAATCACGATTGTTGGGACGGGGCTGATTGGCGGGTCGTTTGCACTGGCGCTGCGGAAGCGGAAGTTTGCCGGAATGATTGTGGGGTGCGACCGCGAGTCGGCGCTGAAGAAAGCGAAGCAGTGCGGCGCGATTGAAAAGGGATTTGTCGAGCCCGCAGACGCGGTGCGGGGCAGCCAACTGGTGGTGCTGGCCGCGCCGGTGCTGGCGATTGTGGATTTGATTGGGCGGCTGGGTCCGGCCCTGCCAGCTTCGACTTTGCTGACGGATGTAGGAAGTACGAAGGCCGCGGTGGTGGAGCGGGCGCTGAAAGTGTTTGGCAAGAATGCCGGGAAACGATTTCTGGCGGGGCATCCCATGGCGGGAAAGGAACACAGCGGCGTGGAGTATGCGGATGCGGATTTGTTTCAGAATGCGGTCTGGTTCTTGACTCCGCTGCCGGGACAGAATCTGAATGAAGGAATCTTCGCGGAATTTGCGGGATGGATCGATCACATTGGAGCGCGCATTGTCGATGCTGCCGGCAGAGGATCACGACCGGCTGTGTGCGTGGATTAGCCACGTGCCGCAGATGATTTCGACGGCGCTGGCGGCGGCGCTGGTGGAGGAATTTGGAGAAGAAGCGCCGCTGCTGCCGGCGGGCGGACGCGCGCTGCGGGAGATGACGCGGATTTCGGCGAGTCCGTATTCGATGTGGCGCGATATTGCCATCAGCAACAAGAAGAATATTGAGGATGCGCTGTTCAAGGTGGAGCAGCGGCTGGCGCACATCCGGGAAAACCTGGCTACGCGGGCGCTGGCTGAGGAGTTTGAGTTGGCGCATGGGCTGAAGAAGAGTGCTGGGAAGAAAGCGTAGAGGAGTGGTCAGTGAGCAGATGGTCAGTGGTTCGACTGCGCATTCGCTCGCTACTGCTCCGCTAATGACTGACTGCTGCGTCAGCGTTTTTCTTTAGAATTCGGACGCTATGAATAAGGTTGTGGGCAGCGCGGATGAGGCGATTCGGGATGTGGGAGACGGCTCGGTCATCATGATCGGGGGGTTTGGGCTGTGCGGGATTCCGGAGAATCTTATTCGCGCGCTGGTGCGGAAGGGATCGAAGAATCTGACGACCATCAGCAATAATGTTGGCGTGGACGGACTGGGGAATGGGCTGCTGCTGGCGGCGGGGCAGATTCGGCGGCATATTGGAACTTACGTGGGAGAAAACAAACTGCTGGAATCGATGGTGCTGGCAGGGAAGGTGGAGCTCGATCTGGTGCCGCAGGGAACGTTTTCGGAGCGCATTCGTGCGGGGGGAGCGGGGATTCCGGCGTTTTTTACTCCCACTGGCGTAGGGACTGTCGTGGCTGAAGGAAAAGAAACGCGCGAGTTCGATGGCCGGACTTATGTGATGGAGCGCTGGTTGAAGGCGGACTTTGCTTTTGTGAAGGCGTGGAAGGGTGACCGCATGGGGAATCTGGTTTACCGGAAGACGGCGCGGAATTTTAATCCCATCATGGCTACGGCGGCGAAGGTTACGATTGCGGAAGTTGAGCATCTGGTTGATGCGGGAGAGCTCGATGGGGATCTGGTGCATACGCCTTCGATTTACGTGAAGCGGATTTTTCAGGGCGAGATGTATGAGCGGCGGATTGAGAAGCGGACGGTGAGGAAGGCGAGTTGACAGTACCGAGTACTGAGTACCTAGTACCGAGTACTGAGAGACTCCCAGATGAGCTAACGGTAGCGCTGGGCTGCTAGGGATCCTTCGACTTCGCAGATGGCTCGCTTCGCGAACCATCCGCTACGCTCAGGATGACAAAGAAATGAATAAGCCGGGCAAAGACGCCGACAAGCGTGAGCGCATCGTGAAGCGCATTGCGCTGGAGTTGCGGGATGGGTTCTATGTGAACCTGGGGATTGGGATGCCTACGCTGATTGCGAATTATGTTCCGGCGGGGATGGAAGTTATTCTTCAATCCGAGAATGGGATGCTGGGGATTGGGCCTTATCCCATCGAGGGCGAGGAAGATGCCGACTTGATCAACGCGGGCAAAGAGACGGTGAGCGAGATGGCCGGTACGTCGTACTTTTCGAGCGCTGATTCGTTTGCCATGATCCGCGGAGGGCACGTTGATTTGAGCGTGCTGGGAGCGATGGAAGTGGATGAAGCGGGAAACCTGGCGAACTGGATGATCCCGGGGAAAATGGTGAAGGGGATGGGCGGAGCGATGGACCTGGTGGCCGGGGCGCGGCGGACAGTGGTGGCGATGGAGCATACGACTCGGGAAGGCGCTCCGAAGATCCTGGCGAAGTGCACGCTGCCGCTTACCGGGGTGAAGGTTGTGGATACGATTGTTACGGAGATGGCGTACATCCGGGTGACGGAGCGGGGGTTGGTGTTGGAGGAAGTGGCTCCGGGATTGACGGCGGAGGATGTGCAGCGGGCTACCGAGGCGCGGCTGGTGGTGAGTTCTGATTTGAAGGTCATGCAGAGCTAGCCGCGAGCCTCGGGGCTAAAGCCCATCTTCTCTGAGTGCTTTACGCGGCGCTGAAGCGCCGCTCTTCCACGGTATCCCACCGGTCCAGAGCAATGCTCCCTGAATTCGAACACGCGTCCACAAATCCGAACAGTCCTTCGCCGATTTCCTAGATGCGGAATGGGGCGGCCAGCAGGCGGAATGGAAGCGTGATCGCGAGGTAGATGATCTCGAGGACTCCGTGCACGGCTACGCCTACGATGCGGAACGGGAGCAGCAGCAGCCAGATGAACGGGTAGGCTACCAGTGCCAGCAACGCCAGCGGCCAGCAGAGTACGAAGAGGATGCACCACAGGAGGAACGTGAACATGATGAGGCCTCCTTCTTTTGTCTTCCTAATTTAGTTGTACGGCGGCGGCCGAAAAAAGTTCCACGTCGGAAAGCGTTGGAAGGAACACCTTTCGGAGCCAATCGCACAGGATGGCGAAAGGGATCCTTCGACTGCGGTGGTGCTTCGTTTCACGAAGCACCACCTTCGCTCAGGATGACAAACTCTTGCTGTTATTCGTAGCGCAGCGCTTCCGCGGGCAGGGTTTTGCCGGCGGACCATGATGGGTACAGCGTCGCCACAAACGAAATTCCTACGGCCACCAGCACTACCCATAGTCCATCTTTCAGGCGCGGCGCGAAGGGGACGTAGTCGATCGAGTAGACCTCAGGGGAGAGCGAGATGAGGTGATAGTGGCCACCCGCGTAGGAGATGGCATAGCCCAACAGCAGGCCAATTGCCGTGCCGATCACGCCGATCAGCACACCCTGGGCAATGAAGATGTTTCGCACCTGCGACCTGCGTGTGCCCATCGACATGAGGACGGCAATGTCTTTGGTTTTTTCCATGACCATCATGATCAGAGAAATCAGAATGTTCAGCGCAGCGACGAAGACGATCAGGCCGACCGTGATATAGGTGACCAGTCGCTCCATGTTCAGGGCGTGAAATAGCGCTTTGTTCTGTTCTTTCCAGTTGGTGGTCATGAAGCCGCGTGCCGGCCGCATCTTCGAGTTGGCGCGCGACCTGGTCGGCGGCGTAGATGTCGTCGACCTTGAACTCGATCACCGAGATCAGGTCGCCCAGGCCGAACAGGCGCTGCGCGTCGGAGAGCCGTGTAAAAGCCCAGGACGAATCGTAATCGTAGAAGCCGGAGTTGAAAATTCCCGCCACGCGAAAGCGGCTGTATTTGGGCACCATGCCGAAGGGCGTCAATTCTCCCTGTGGGCTGGTGACCAGGACGACCGAGCCGACGGTCGCGCCCAGATTGTCAGCCATGTCTTTGCCGAGGATGATCGGGGGCATGGCGGCTACGCGCGTCGCGGATGGTGGCGAGGGAATCTGGAAGGTCCTCGCTCAGATGTTTCGGTCGCTGGTGCTCCCGGGGCAGTCGAGGCGGCTGTCCCCACATGATTTTTTTCTGGCTCGGGAGTGGTTTCTTCCAGGGCGGCTGCTGAACCTTCTTTTACGGTGCTGAGTAAATCGCCGACCTTACGCTCATACGCTGGAATCATTCCTTTGAGGACGGCGCCGCGGGCGCGAGGTCCGCGGGAAATCAGGACCTGCTCGAAAATTGCAGGAGCGGCGGCGACTACGTGCGGTTGTTTGGAGAGGCGTTCGAGCAGCGGCGGCCAATCTTTGATGCCGTCGTCGGCTATGCGCAGCAGGCTGATGTGGGAGCTTGATCCGATGAGGCGATCCTGCAAATCCTGGCGAAATCCGTTGTTGATGGCTAACGCGACAATCAGCGAAGCTACACCCGCGGCTACTCCGGCAATCGAGATGCCGGTGATGATGCCGATGAACGCCTGGCGGCGTTTTGCGCGCAGGTAGCGGGTCGCTATGAAAAGTTCGAAGCGCATGTTTATCAGCTGTCAGCTCTCAGCTTTCGGCCAAGTCGGATTATAGCGTTGTCCTCGGCAGAACCGCGGGCACCTTCAACCGATACTGACGGTATTCTTCTCCGAAACGGCTCTCCAGTTCTTTGTCTTCCATCTTGATCATCACCGCACCCGTGACGACCGCGAATGCTGTCAGCACCCAACAGACGGCCAGGCCTGTGCCGATGCTCCAGGCCAGCATTTCGCAGAGATGCGCCAGATAGACCGGATGGCGCACGCGGGCGCGAATGCCTGTCGTCACCAGACGCTGCTGGCGATGACCGGGCAGAACCTCCGGCAGACCGCCAAGTTGCGCGGGGCTGAAGCCGCTGCCGGAAAGTTTGTAGAGCACGAGTCCGGTGCTAAACAGCGCCGCTGCCGGAATCCAGCACCACGCGCGATGATAGAGCGTCAGGTCGCGCCAGTGCTCGGTCACAGCCGCCAGTAGCAGCCACATCGCGATCCACGCTGGCAACAGGATTCGATACGGGGAACGCGGCCGCGAACGCCAGTACTCCACGCGGGGATGAATCAGCAGCCAGAAGCTGGGAATCGTCGAATAGATAACGCAAGCGATCCAGCCGACGGTCCGCAGTGTCTGCTCCACGCCTCGATTCTACTGGGAGGGAGTCGCGTTTCTCAGAAGGCGGGTCAGCATTCTGCGCTGCCGCGGAAGTTCACCGTCTTTCGTTCCTCATTCGTGATCTTGTGAAGATTCTCAGAAACCGCCAACATCCGCACAGGGCGTGATGTTATGAAGATTTTGCTGGTCGAAGATTCCTACATTGAACGACATAAGGTGGGCGGTTACCTCGCCGACTGGGGACTCGACTATCTGGCGGTCGGAAGCGGCACCGAAGCAGTGAAGCTGCTGGAAGGCGCAGAGCCTCCGAACATGGCTCTGCTCGACTGGATGCTGCCGGGTCTCGATGGGATCGATGTGTGCCGCCGCATCAGAAAAATGGGAACGCGAGCGCCTTACATCTATACCGTGATGCTGACGGCCAAGAATCGAAAGCAGGATCTGCTGCTCGCCATGGAAGCGGGTGCGGATGACTATCTGGCCAAGCCCGTGGATCCTTCCGAGTTGCGCGCGAGAATCATGGCGGGCAAGAGAATTCTGGAGCTGCAGCAATCTTTAAGTTTTGCCGCCACTCACGATTTTCTGACCAATCTGCTGAACCGCGCGGAAATACTGGCAGCCGTGGAGAAAGAGTTTTCGCGCAGCGGGCGCGAAGGAAAACCGGCCACGCTGATCATGGCCGATATCGACCACTTCAAGCGCATCAACGATTCCCTCGGCCACGCCGCGGGCGACGAGGTTTTGAAGGAAGTAGCGCGCCGATTGAAGATGGACTTACGCCCCTACGACGTCGTGGGCCGCTACGGCGGCGAAGAATTTCTGATCATTCTACCGGGGTGCGATTTGACTGCCGGCGCGCGCCGCGCCGATGAGGTGCGCAACCTGGTGGCGAAGGATCCAATCGTTACTCCGTTCGGCACGACTTCCGCCACGGTCAGTATGGGCGTGGCCGTGACCTCCGCGGTGCGCGATCACTCGGTGGCCGACCTGCTTCACGAGGCGGATGTCAGCCTGTATGCCGCCAAGAAGAATGGAAGGAACCGCGTCGAACTTTTCTCCGCTACGGCGCGGCAGACTGGCGCCGGCCAGAGCTAGCCCGAGCAGAGGCCGCAACCATCCCTACCGTTACCGTTCGTGCGCCGTGCACATCCTCCTCGTCTGTGGCACATTAGAAGTTCATGTCCGCACCTGATGACCCCAGAGCTGGACGCGTCGCCTTTACGCATCCCGACTTCGTGCTGTTTCAGATTGCGCGCTTCCTGATCGTGGCCGCCGTCGAGATGCAGGCCGTCGCTGTGGGATGGCAGGTTTACGACATCACCAAGCGCGCGCTCGATCTGGGCCTGGTCGGCTTGGCGCAGTTTCTTCCGGGCATACTGCTGTTTCTGGTTTCCGGGCACGCCTCGGACCGCTTCGACCGGCGCAAGGTGTTGGGCGCCTGCTATGCGGGATACGCGCTCTGCTCGGGCCTTTTGCTGGTTCTTGCGGTGCGCGGCGGGCATTCGGTTCGACCCATCTATGCCGTGCTGATTCTGCTGGGCGTGGTGCGCTCGTTCAACGGAACCGCCAGCCGATCGATCCTGCCGCAACTTGTTCCCGAGGAACACTTCGCCAATGCCGTGGCGTGGAACGCTACGACGTTTCAAGCGGCGACGATTCTTGGACCATCTCTCGGCGGAATTCTTTACGCGGCTTTCCGCGGGCCGTCTGCGGTTTATGCGGCTGCCATGCTGACTGCGGTGGGCGCGCTGGTATCCATGTTCCGCATCAAGACGCGGCCGCAGGCGCGGCGGCGCGAACCCACGACCCTGAAGACCGTCTTCGCGGGATTGCACTTCATCTGGCGCGAGAAGCTGATTCTGGGCGCGATTTCGCTCGACCTGTTCGCGGTGCTGCTGGGCGGGGCGGTCGCTCTGCTTCCGGTTTATGCGCGCGAGATTCTTCACACCGGGCCGTGGGGACTGGGATTGCTGCGGACCGCACCGGGAGTGGGCGCTGCCGTGATGGCGGTGGCGCTGGCGCATCGTCCGCTGCGCGGGCGCGCGGGGCCTACGCTGTTGTGGTCGGTGGCCGGATTCGGAATCTGCACCATTCTGTTTGGCGTCTCGACCAGCCTGGTGCTGTCACTGATTTCGTTGATTTGCCTGGGTGCGGCCGACATGGTCAGCGTCATCATTCGCGCGACGCTGGTACAGTTGCGCACTCCCGATGAGATGCGGGGGCGCGTGATGGCGGTCGATATGGTTTTTATCGGGACCTCGAATGAACTCGGGCAGTTTGAGTCGGGACTGACGGCGCAATGGTTTGGCACGGTCCCCGCCGTTTTGCTGGGAGGAGTGGGGACGCTGGTCGTGATTGCGCTCTGGGCCTGGAAGTTTCCTGAGTTGCGCCGCGCGGGAGAACTCAGCGGCATGAAGAGTGTGTCAGAGGAGGCTTCAGAGGAAGCGGCGGAGAGAATGCACTAACGATTTCCCACGTTGATCGAGAAGCTCACTACTTCCCCGCACCAATATTTTGGCGGCGCCCATGTTGTCGTAGCGATCGTAGACGCGCACGACCACCACGTGCTCGGAAGAAGCTCCGCCATCTTTCGCGGCTTCCGGCGTGACCTTGAAATCGTAGTTCTCGGTCTTGGCGTCGGAGAGTTGGCCGACCGGCTCCACGTACTTCCAGTCGCTGGCATCGACAGAATATTCCGCGCGCTTGATGGGAGAGAAACCGTCGACGGCACGGAATGTGACATGAATCTCTCCGGCTTCGAGGGACGCAGCCAGATTCTTCGATGCGCGGCGGAGTCGTGTCCACTTCAAACCGGCGGCTTTCTTTGGATGCCGTCAACGCCTCGCCGGGTGAGTGCGAGGGCGCGTCGGAAGCAACCACCTTCACGGTATAGCCTCCATCCGGCAGCAGGCTGGCGTCGAACGAATACGCCTTGTCGGTGAGATTGTCTTTGAGCAGCAGCCAGCGGGTCTCGCCGTCGCCGCGGTAGTAGAGGGAGTAGACGAGTTGGTCGTCGTTGTCATCGTGCGCGCTCCACTTCACTCCGATGGAATCGCGATCGTGCGAACTGGGCGGGGGGGCTTCGAAATGTTGGCCCGATCCGCCAAACGACGATCCGCCGAAAGAAGATCCGCTGGAATCCGAGCCCAGAGCGCTGCCCGACATTTTCGGCATGGGCTGGTACTTCACGCCAACCTGCACGGTTACGTCGTCGATTTCAGGAGCGGCGTTCTTGGGCAGATAATTCAGCGCCACGCTGTCCACGCCGGGCGCCGCGGTTCCCGCGTGCAGCACCGCCTTCCACTGGGCATAGCGCGCGGCGGGGATTCCGGTTTCAGAGTTCGCTGGCCAGGTCGATCTTCTTCCACGGACTCCAGTTGCGGTCGGGATTGTCTACATTGCCGCTGCGCGCATAGAGATCGACGCTGCCTGCGCCGCGAAACTCCGCCCGCCCCCAGCGCGAGAAAATCTTGGCGTCGAATACGTCGCTCTCGTAGGTGCCCTCGGCCTCGGGGCCCGGTCCCAGCACAAAAACTTTTCCCAGATTGCTGGTCGCGGCATACAAGCCGCCGCCCGGAGCCTTGGCAAATCGCGGTAACCTGCGAGGCCGTGGCTTTCAGCAGATCGGAAAAATCATCCAGGCCGGTGATGGCAAAAATGTGGCCGCGATTGCCCGTGCCGGCCAGCAGGCGTCCCTGGGAATCAAAGGCCAGGGCATAGACGATGTCTTCGTGGGACGACCAGACCCTTGTGGGGGAACCATCCGGCGCAATGCGGTACACATCGGAGCCGCCGCTGGCCCCACCGCCCGGGAATGGAAACGGACCGGCCATCTGCGGCGTGCTAGGGGCGGGCGTGACCGTGATGCCTGGAGCTTGCGGGGTCGTGCCGCCGTGGGTGGGTTGGCGCCCAGGTTCAGAAGAGCCGCAGCCAGGGCGGCGCCGCCCGGCCCTCCTCCGCTGCGTTTTTCGCCGACCGCCGCCGCGTAGATGTTTCCCGCGCGATCCAGCGCCAGGGCTGTGATTTCTTTCTTGGGCGCGCTGTAGAGCACGAATCCCTCGCCCGCGGGAGAAATGCGATAGATCAGTCCGCTGCCGTCGGAGCCGGCGATTAGATTCTCCTGCGCATCGAAGGCGAGAACGCGAATGTGAGTTTCATCGCTCTTGAAGAAGACCGAGTGCTCGCCTTTGGGCGTGACCCGATAGATTTCTCCGTGGTCGCCGGTGGCTACGTAGAGATTGCCGGCCTTGTCCAGCGCCAGGTCCCAGATATATTTCGTGCCCGGCTCGAAATAGACGGACGAGCTCCAGGAGGGATCGATGGCCGGAGTGGCCGCGTCTTTGTCGTCGTTAGCTTTATCTTTATTCTTTCTTGTCGGAGGCGGTTCCGCGGTGGGAGTCCGCTTGCGACTTGGCTTCGGGCCTGTGTTCGAGCTTGTATACCTTGCCATCGGGAGCGGTGGCCGCATAGATTACGCCTCCGGGGCCGGTCTGCAGCGCCTGCACCTGGAGTTCTTTGGGCTCGAAAATGATCGTCGCCTTGCCGTCGGGCGTGATGCGGTAGACGCGGGCGGGCGCGCCCGCCGCCACATAGACGTTGCCGGCATCGTCGGCATGCAATCGCCCAGATGTAGGTGGAAGGCGTGGCATACAGGCTCTTGAAGGTGGGAGCCAGTTCCAGGCCGCCCGTGCTGCGAATGGCTACGCCGGTGGCGGTGCCCTTGGTCAGTTCGTCAAATTTCGATTGCTCCCAGGTGCGCGTGCCCTCGGCAAATGCGGTCGAAACCAGGCTGAGGACGCTTATGTTTGTGAGAAGGAGACCAGCAAGAAGGAAGAAGAAAAGCTTTCGCGCACTCTGCAATTTCATACCTCGAAGTCGTTGTGGGAAGAATATTCAGGTTATCACGCGCTCACCTGTCTGAAGCGGAGGACCGCGCGCTCAGGTCCGCAGCCCGGACGAAGGCCGATTCTCCGTGGTATCGTAAGATTTCATGCGTTCCTCGCGTCAGGATCTGCTGCGCTTGCTCGCCCACAAGTCTTTCCGGCTGGGCGAGTTCAAGCTTTCTTCCGGCGGCACGAGCGACTACTACATCGACTGCCGGACCACCACGCTCGATGCCAAGGGCTCGCGCCTGACTGGCGAAGTTTTTTGCGACGAAATCCGGCAGCGGGGATGGAAGCCGCAAGCCATTGGCGGCCTGACCATGGGAGCCGATCCCATCGTGGTGGCGGTTTCGGTGGTGAGCGGCGAATTGCACGGCTTTCTGGTGCGCAAGGCCGAAAAGCAGCACGGGACCGGACAGCGCATTGAAGGCTTTCGCGAGAAGGGCGCGCGCGTGGTGATCGTCGACGATGTTTGCACCACCGGCGCTTCCACGGTGCAGGCGATCGAAGCGGCGCGCGAATTTGGATTTCGAGTGGTTGGCGCCATGTGCCTGGTCGAGCGCGAAGAAGCTAAGGGCAGGCCTAACGTTGAGAAGGCCGCGGCCCCGGCGCCGTTCGTTTCCATCTTCACCGCCCGCGATGTTCGCGCGGAACACGTTTCGCAGATGGACGACACCGCGCCCGTGATTTTTGCCGTCGCCGCGAGTTGCGAAATCTGCGGCCGGCCGGCGGTGACGAATGCTCCGAGGAACCGCTGTGCGGCGCACAGAAGCTGAAAGGAATTGGAGCATTTCATGATTCAAACTCTCGAATGGACTGACCACGGCGTACGCTTCATCGACCAGACGAAGCTGCCCACGGAAGAAATCTACGTGACCTGCAAGACGCACGAGCAGGTCGCCGACGTGATCCGGACCATGGTGGTGCGCGGAGCGCCTGCCATCGGCGTGGCGGCGGCGATGGGCATTGCGCTGGCCGTCAAGAACTCCAAAGCCGAGACCACCGGCGAACTGAAACGCGACCTCGACCAGACTTGCGACCTGATCGGCAAGACCCGGCCGACGGCTGTCAATCTCTTCTGGGCCATCCGCCGCATGCAGGAGAAGTTTGAACGCGTGCGCATTCGTCCCATCGCGCAGATCAAGCAGGATCTCATCGAAGAATCGCAGCGCATGCACGCCGAAGACATTGCCGCCAACCAGGCCATGGGACGCCACGGCGCCACGCTGATGCCGAGCGAAGGCGGAGTGCTTACGCACTGCAATGCGGGCGCGCTGGCTACGGCGGGGTACGGTACGGCGCTGGGCGTGATCCGCGCGGCGGTCGAGCAAGGCAAGAAGATTCACGTCTATGCCGACGAGACCCGGCCGTTCCTGCAAGGCTCGCGGCTTACCGCGTGGGAGCTGATGAAAGACGGCATCCCGACCACGGTGATCTCCGACAACATGGCGGGCGCGATGATGAAGCAGGGCAAGATTGGAGCGATCGTCGTGGGCGCGGACCGCATCGCGGCCAACGGCGACGTCGCCAACAAGATCGGAACCTACACCGTCGCCGTGCTGGCCAAAGAGCACGGCATCCCGTTTTACGTGGCTGCGCCGATTTCGACCGTCGACCTCGCCTGCTCCCGACGGAAGCAAGATTCCCATCGAGCAGCGCAATGCGAAGGAAGTCACTCACATCGCCGGAAAACAAATGACGCCCGATGGTGTTTCGATCGAGAATCCCGCCTTCGACGTGACCCCTGCGAAATACGTGACCGCGATCATCACCGAGCGCGGCATCGCCCGCGCGCCTTACGAGGAGTCCTGCGCAGCCTGGCCGGCGCCGAAGCCAAGGTTGAGGTCTAGACACCTGGTCTCGATGTTTTGCCGCAAGCGGCGATGATTGCCGCCAGGTGGCACGTGACGCAGGTCACCGTGGAAGGCCTGCCAGAGTATCAGTCTTCAGATAGGTGTTTACTGTTCAGGATCCATATGGTTCGAACGTGCCATGTGGAGCTCGGGTTCTGCTGTGAGAAGATGGCGCATTCTACTGTTTGGCGCCCGGCGGCTAAGGCCGCGGGCAGGATGGACCCTTCGGAGGCGGAGTGCATCTAACGGAAGGCGATGGAGCAGGGGTGGAGCAAGAAGCGCTGCTCCGGGTTCAAGGATTGAAGAAGGTTTTCCGGTCCGGCGAATCGGACCTGGTGCTCTTTGAGAATTTATCGTTTGAGGTGAAGCGCGGCGAGATGCTGGCGATTGTGGGCGAGTCAGGAGCGGGGAAGAGTACCTTGTTGCACATCCTCAGCGCTCTTGATCACGCTTCCGCAGGTGACGTATACTGCGCGCAATTGCAGCTGAATTCGTTGTCGGCGGACGAAGCGGCGGAGTTTCGCAATCGCGAGGCGGGCTTCGTCTGGCAGTTTCACTATCTGCTGCCGGAATTCACGGCGGCGGAAAATGTGGCGATGCCGCTGCTGGTGCGGGGGCGCACCTGGGCAGAGGCGGCGCCGGAAGCTTCACGCTGGCTGCGTGAGGTCGGGTTGGAGCAGCGCGGGCATCACCGCTCGGGAGAGCTTTCGGGCGGCGAGCAGCAGCGAGTGGCTCTGGCGCGGGCGCTCATTACCGGTCCAAAACTGTTGCTGGCGGATGAGCCTACCGGGGACCTTGATGGACAGACGGCGGAAGCGGTTTTCGAATTGATCGCGCGATTACATCGCGAGCACCAGCTCACCTCCCTGATTGCAACGCATAACTTGTCATTTGCGCGGCGTTGCCACCGGGTTTTGCGGCTGGAGCGGGGGCGCGTGGAAGAGATCCGGCCGGAGTCGTTGCCGGCATAGGAGGACTGGAGAGGTAGAAAGAGTGAAGACAAAGATTAGTAAGACAATGTGCAAGAAACTGAAATATCGGCAGCCCAGGAGGGACTTCAACAGGTTCCTTCGGTAACATTATAGAAACGTTTGAGTACTTGGGTCCGGTGGCCGTTTGATTGCATAATGAGAGTGGTGACGGGAAACAAGAAGCAAGACAGGGACATCACCGGGCCAGGGTTTCGGTAGGGTCGAGCAGGGGCAAGCGCCTTCTCGGCCGGAAGGGTTCAGGGGGAAGGGCATTATGTTTGAACGTTATACGGAGAAAGCCAGGCGCGTGATTTTCTTTGCGCGCTACGAAGCAAGCCAGTTCGGGTCTCCTTATATAGAGACCGAGCACCTGCTGCTGGGGCTCCTGCGCGAAGATAAAGCCCTGACCAATCGATTCCTGCGCTCGCATGCCTCGGTTGAATCCATCCGCAAGCAGATCGAAGGTCACACCACCATCCGGGAAAAGGTTTCGACCTCAGTGGATCTTCCGCTGAGCAATGAATGCAAGCGCGTGCTCGCCTATGCCGCGGAAGAAGCGGAGCGGCTTTCGCACCGGCACATTGGCACCGAACACTTGCTTTTGGGTTTGCTAAGAGAAGAAAAATGCTTTGCCGCGGAGATTCTGCACGAGCGCGGTCTGCGGCTTGCGACCATCCGCGAAGAATTGGCGCGCACCAGCCAGGAAAAAGCGCAGCCGCAACGGCAGCGCGAGTCGTCGCTGCTAAGCGAGTTTTCGCGCGATCTTACGCAGGCGGCGATGGACAGCCAGCTCGATCCGCTGGTGGGCCGCGACGGCGAACTGGAGCGCGTGGTCCAGATTCTGTGCCGGCGCACCAAGAACAATCCCGTGCTGATCGGCGAGCCCGGCGTGGGCAAGACGGCCATCGTCGAAGGCTTGGCGCAGCGCATTGCCGACGGCGAAGTTCCATCGTTCCTCGCGGACAAGAGAATTCTGGCGCTCGATCTTTCCTTGATCGTTGCGGGAACGAAGTATCGCGGACAGTTCGAAGAGCGGCTGAAGACCATCATGAAAGAGCTGATGGAGTCGCAGAATTCCATCATCTTTATTGACGAGCTGCATACGCTGGTGGGCGCGGGATCGGCGGAAGGTTCGCTCGATGCGGCGAACATCCTTAAGCCGGCTCTGTCGCGCGGCGAGATTCAGTGCATCGGCGCAACCACGCCTGGCGAATACCGGAAGTCGATTGAGAAAGACCGGTCGCTGGAGCGGCGTTTCCAGGCGGTGAAAGTTCCGCCGCCGAACGAGGCGGACGCGGTCAAAGTTCTGTTCGGCATCAAGGACCGGTACGAGAAATTCCATGCCGTCACTTATACCGACGATGCCATCAACTTCGCGGTGTCGCACTCGAACCGCTATATTCCCGACCGCTTCCTGCCGGATAAGGCGATCGATCTTGGTCGACGAAGCCGGAGCGCGGGTGAAGCTGCGCCAGACTTCGCAGCCGGAAGAGATCTCGCGAAGTACAGAAGCGGATCAAGTTCATCGTGCACCGCATGGAAAACGCCATCGCGAACCATGAGTTCGAGAAGGCGCGCTTCTACTCGGACGAAGAACGCAAAGAGCGCGAAAATCTGCGGGCGCTGCGCGAGAAATATCATCTCGATGAATCTTCTACCGGCGTAGTCGGCCGCGAGGACATCGAAGATGTAGTTTCGCGCTGGACCGGCGTTCCCATTACCTCGATCAAAGAAGAAGAAACGCAGAAGCTGCTGCGCATCGAGGAAGAGCTGCACAAGCGCATCATTTCGCAGGATAAATCGATCAGCGCGCTGGCCCGGGCGATCCGGCGTTCGCGCGCAGGATTGAAGAATCCGAACCGGCCGATTGGCTCGTTCCTGTTCCTGGGACCGACGGGCGTGGGCAAGACCGAAGTTGCTCGCACGCTGGCGCAGTTCATGTTCGGAACGGAAAAAGCTTTGGTCCGCTTCGACATGTCGGAGTTCATGGAGAAGCACTCGGTCTCGAAGCTGATCGGCTCGCCTCCGGGATACGTGGGCTACGAAGAGGGCGGTCAGCTTACCGAGCGTGTCAAGCGGGCGCCATATTCGGTCGTGCTGCTGGACGAAATCGAGAAGGCGCATCCCGATGTGTTCAACATCCTGCTGCAGGTTTTCGAAGACGGCCAGCTTACCGACGGTCTCGGCAACACGGTCGACTTCAAGAACACGATCCTCATCATGACCTCGAACATTGGGGCGCGGCACCTGCAGAAGCGCGAGGGCTTTGGCTTCCAGTCGACGAAAGATGAAATGGTTTCGGGCAAGGTCGAGGAGTTGGTGAAGGGCGAGGTGAAGCGCACCTTCAATCCTGAATTCCTGAACCGTTTGGACGAGATCATTCTGTTCCTGGCGTTGAGCGAGGCGGACCTGATCCAGATTCTGGAACTCATGGTTACGCAGCTCAACACGAACCTGGCGCAGAAGTCGATCACGGTGACGGTTGCGGATGAGGCCAAGAAGTGGATCCTCAACCAGACGCTCACCGACCGCACCTACGGAGCGCGGCCGCTGCGCCGGGCATTGCAGAAATACATTGAAGACCCGCTGTCGGAGGCGCTGATTCAAGGCACGATCACTACGCGTCCGGCATTCATCGAGGTCTTCCTCGAAGACAACAAGCTGTTCTACCGTCCGGTGGACGCGGAGAAGACCGAGGGCGTGCTGCTGTACGAGAACAGCTAGGTCTCAGCTATTGGCTTTCAGCCGTCAGCGCGAGCTGGCGGCTTTTGTTTTTGCCGAAACGCTTACGATCTGGTCCAGTCCTCAACCTTCAAGCCCTTCACCCGGCGAAAGACGCGATCGTTGCTCACCAGGATTGCGCCGATGGCAAGGGCCTCTGCGGCGATCATGAGGTCGAGGTTGCCCATCGGTTCCCCGTGTTCTTCGAGCGCCGCGCGAAGGCGTGCGTAGTGCCGGGCTGCGGGCGAATCCCATGGGAGTACTTCGATGCGCAGGAGGAATTCCTCAATCACGATCGCGAGCTTGGTTGCTTGCGGCAATCTGGCGACGCCGAAACGCAGTTCCGCTTCTGTGACTACAGAAATTCCGACTTCGCTGATGGGAACTTTGAGGAGCCGCTCTCGAACGTGCGGGAATACGCCTTTGATGATGTAGCTGACGGCGTTGGTATCGAGAAGGTAGCGGACTGCCATCTAGAATAATTCGCGCTTTTGCGGAGGTGAGTCGTCTCGATCGGACAGGAAGTCCTTGGGCACTTCAAGCGTATCCATCAAGACGAAGAGATCGCCCCACGATTCCGGGCGTCGGGACAGGATGACGTCGCCGTTCGCCGGGTCGCGGCGGACATAGACCTCTGACCCCTCGAAGCGATATTCGACGGGCAAGCGGACAGCCTGGCTGCGGCCGTTGCGGAAGAGTTTGGCGGTCTTCGGCATGGTATATGCCATGATATATACCACACCGGAGATTGTCAAGGCCCGCTTGTTTTGCGACCAATTCGATCCCCGGCGAATCTGAGATGGGACAGAGGAGACCGCCGTGGATAAGGTCAACATCGCCGACAAATTCGCCAAGATTTCGGAATACTGGAAGCCCTACATTGCCGCCGAGCTGAACGGCCAGCACGTGAAGCTCGATAAACTGAAGGGCGAGTTCGTTTTCCATCACCACGAGCACGAAGACGAGATGTTTCTGGTGGTGAAGGGGCGGTTCCGCATGGAGTTCCTAGACCGGCATGAATGGATCGAAGAAGGCGAGTTCATCGTGGTGCCGCGCGGCGTGGAGCACCGTCCGGTCGCCGACGAGGAATGCTGGCTTCTGCTGTTTGAACCGGCATCGACGCTGAATACTGGCAATGTCGTCAACGAGCGCACGGTGGCTCAACTGGAGCGGGTTTAACGATGGATCTTACTGTTTACTCTGCAGCGTGGTGTCCTGATTGCCGCGAGGCCAAGCGTTTTCTGGACAAGCACAACATTCCCTACAAAGATATCGACGTTGAAACCACGCCGGGCGCGCTGGAAGAGATCGTCAAGCACGCTGGCAAGCAGGCCATTCCGCAATTCGTGATTGATGGCGAGTGGGTGCAACCCTACGTTCCGGGCAAGGGGTTTCTTTACGAGCAAATGGCGAAGCGGCTGGGAATCGTCGGGAAGCCTTAAGTGCCCCGCAGCCTAAGCCGCTAAGTGCTTTCATTCCAGTCCTGAAAGGCCGATTCTACCCGCACGTTCACCTCCTTAAGAAACTTCTCAGTATCCCCTGTTCATCATCTTCCGTACCGTGGAAAACCCTTGCCAGACAAGGGAAGATGGCCACTCATGTCCGCAACCGGAGATTCCGCAGGAACCGAGCCCGGTTAGCGACAGCTGGCAGCAGATGGTGCAGGCCGTGCTAGCAGTAGTGTTGCTGGTCGGCGCCGTGGCAATGTTCCATTACTATGCCCCGGTGACGACCGAGGGCGTGCAGCCCGACGAGCTGCAGAAGCAGGTAACCCAGCTCAGCCGCCAGGTAGCGCAGCTCGAAAAAGAGCAGGCAATGCCAGCACTGGTGCTGAACCGTTACCGCAATTCCATCGGCTACATTTACGGGGTGTACGAGGTTGGATTCCCAAACCAGCCCGCAACCATTCGCGCCCGCGTTTCGGGAACCGGGTTTCTGGTGGGTGACGGACTGCTGGCGACAAACCGGCATGTGGCCGAGCCGTGGTATGGCGACAGCGAGGCCGAAGGGCTGATGCAGCGGGGCGCGACCGCCATGCTGGAAAGTTTAGTTGTCTTTTTTCCGAACTCGTTAACGCCCGTGAACCTGACTCCGGGCGCAGTTTCTTCCACCAGCGACTTGGCCGTGCTGAAGATCGAGAACAAACAAGCGGTGCATGGACTAGCGGCGCTGCCGCTGGCCAAAGGGGTCGCTGCACCCGGAGAACTGGTGACGGTCATCGGCTATCCCATGGGAATTGCGGGGATGGTAGCCAAGTCGCCGACCGGGATCTACCAGAGGCTGGCGTACCGGCATAACGACATCACGGCGGCCAGCGAACTGGCGGCGCTATCGCTGATTCGTCCTTCAACCACGTGCGGGCATCTCGGCGATGTGGTGGGCGACAAGTTGATTTACGATGCTCCTACGGCCCACGGCGGCAGTGGCGGGCCGGTGTTCAACTCAAACGCCGAAGTGATCGGCGTGAACTCCGCCTACATTGACGGATTCTCCGGCGGCACGCTGGGAGTCTCTGCAGAAGCGTTGCGGCCCCTGATCGAGGCGGCGCAGAAGAAGCCGTAGGGATTCAGCTACTTCAAACCTGAAACATTCAAGCCAGCTTTCCGTCGGAAACCATCCCGGCTCGCGCACATGCTCATCGTGGAAGCGCCGGAGGCGGGCGGCCATCACGCCGCTACGGCCGAGGTACCCCACAACTTTGCGATGGTCGGCGCGATCGACCACAGGCAAGCGTCCGATGTCATTGCGCAGCATTTTCGCGGCCGCTTCGGACACAAGCTCGTCAGGGTAAGTGACCACCAGCCGCGTGCTGCCAGCTTCCTGAACGGTCATGGCTCCGGAAGAATCTTTGTCGAAAGCGCGGAGCAGGTCGCCGCGAGTGATGATCCCGGCAAGTCTTCCGGTGTCGTCGAGGATCAGCAGCGCCTCATGCCGAGCTACGGCGGGATCGTGCCGCGCGATGCGCTCGGCCAGCGCGCCCACCGTGGTCCCAGCTGAGATCGCGGGCAGTTCCTGCTCCATCGTGTCGGCGACTCTGGCTTGGGAAAGAACGTCGGTTTCGTAATCCTGATGCACTCGCAGGCCGCGGCGCGCTAGTTTTTCCGTCATGATCGAACTGTTGGGCATCAGCAGCATGGCGATGCCGTCGGCGATGACGCTGACCAGCATCAGGGGCAGGACGGAGTTGTAGTCGCGCGTGATTTCGAAGGCGAAGATGATGAACGTAAACGTAGCGCGCGAGGCCGCGCCGAAAACCGCGCCCATGGCGACCAGTGCGAAGGCTGCTGGAGAAAGGTGCGCGCCAGGCATGAAGTGGTTGGAGACCATGGCGAAAATGCCGCCCATGGCCGCGCTCCACATGAAGCAGGGCGCCAGCAATCCGCCGGAGGTGCCGGAACCGAGCGACACGGCCAAGGCTGCGGCCTTGGCCAGCATGACCACCAGCAGGATCTTCCAGGCGAGTTGGCCATTGAGAATGTCGCCGATCGTGTCGTAACCGACGCCGAGCACGCGAGGCACGAAGAAGCCGATGATGCCCAGGCCGAGCGCGCCGATGGCCGGCCACCACATTTCGTCGAACGGAAGTTTTTCGAATTGATCTTCCACCCAGTAGAGCAGCTTGCTGAAGCCGACGGCGGCGAGGCCGCAGATCACGCCCAGGACGAGATAAAAAGGCAGGCCGCGTGGGATTGCAAAGTCCATCGGACTGACTTGAAACATCGGTCCCAATCCCAGAAGCTGCATGTGGACGGCGGTTGCGAGCGTGCTCGCAATCACCAGCGGAATGAACGAACGCGACTTGAATTCAAACAGCAGCAACTCGATGGCAAGAATCACGCCGGCGATCGGAGTGTTGAACGTAGCCGACATGCCGGCAGCCGCGCCGCAGGCCAGCAGCACTTTGCGCTCGACCGCGGTGGTGTGGAAGGCCTGGCCGACGAGCGAGCCGATCGCTCCGCCGGTTTGAATGATCGGGCCTTCCGCGCCGAACGGGCCGCCGGTGCCGATCGCGATGGCCGCCGAGATGGGCTTTAGAATCGCGACCCGCGGCGCGATGCGGCTGCGGTTGAACAAGCACCGCCTCCATCGCTTCCGGAATGCCGTGCCCCTTGATTTTCGAAGTCCCGTACTTCGCCATGACGCCCACGATGAGTCCGCCGATGACCGGAATCACGATGACCAACCAGCCGAGGTGGTTATGCTGTGGCGCTGGAGAAGTCGGTCGACCAGCGATGGAAGAAGAAGAGATTGGTGAACAGGCCGATCAGCTTGTAAAGAGCGAAGGCAACGAATGCCGGCCACCAGGCCGATTGCGGCGGCGAGAAGCGAAACCAGCAGCATGCGGAAGGGTGCCGATGGCGGAGAGTCGGGTGCCGTGCGATCTCTGTCGTGGTCCGAGGCAGTGGGATCCACGGTAGTCATGAATTTTTCAGTGACTCTTCCCTTTTTCGTGGGAGGAGGGAGAGTGCAGGAACGCGGCGTCTGTGCCTTCACGCATGATGCGGCGAAGAGCGCCCACCAGTTCGGGTCCGGCCGACCGCAGCTCGTCGTGATGATGAAGCGCCAGTTCGCCCAGGACCTTGTCTCCCTTCGGGGTGAGCGCCAGCAGAACCTCGCGGCGGTCGTCCTCGGCGCGGCTGCGATGGACAAAGCCTCCGGCTTCCAGGCGGTTCACCAGTTCGACGGCGCTGTGGTGGCGGATCTGCATGCGGGTCGCCAGTTCGCGAATGCGCGGCCGCACCCCCGCCGGCATCCCCTTGATGGCCAGCATCAGCTGATACTGGCCGCGCTCCAGGCCGGCCCGCTTCACCACTTGCTCGCTGAAGTGGAGGAAGCGGCGGATCTGGAAACGGAACTCCGCCAATGCCTGGTAGTCCGACAAGGTAAGCTTCTTCATGCCGCGATTGTATCGTGCCGCGATCCAGTGCGCCTGTCTAGTATATCGTAAGACGATATATGTGGAAAGTGAGGAAGGAGCACGGGAACTCTTTCCCGCGGCGGCTGTTTTGTGAAACACTTGGACCCCAGAAAGCGAATCGAAAACTGAGGCAAAATGACCCCTTCCAAACTGGCCCTTATCTTCGTCTCGTTAGCGCTGTTCTCCGCCGAACCCTCTCTGTTTTCCCAGGAATTAAACTCAACCTTTGCCCGCGATCCAGGCCAACCCATTGATCAGCAATACACAGACCAGATTCGCAAATACACCACCGATCCGTCGTTCATCTCTCCACTGGTGGACTATCTTCCGGCCTCGAAAACCGTTCCAACGCCTGCCAAGGTGCTGGGCGATGTCTCCGGCGCGCCTGACATGCTTCCCTATGCCGAAGATGTTTACAAATATTTCCGTCTGCTCGAGGCGACCAGTCCGCGGGTGAAGGTCTTCACCATCGGCCACTCCGAGGAGGGACGGGAAATGATCGCCGCCGCCATCGCCGACCCCAAACTCCTCGCTGACGCGAAAGCGAATGACGCGCGCCTGGCCCAGCTTGCGGACCCCCGCACCATCGGCCTTGATGATGCAAAAGCCCGCCCGATCATCGACCAATCCTGGCCTGTTTATTACATTACCGGTACTATCCACTCCCCTGAGACCGGCGCTCCCACGGCCCTGATGGAACTCGCGTATCGTCTGGCAGTCGACGACGCGCCCTATATCAAGTACATCCGCTCGCACATGATAGTGCTGATCACTCCCGTGGTCGAAGTCGATGGCCGTGACCGCATGGTCGATATTTATAAATGGCACAAAGCTCATCCCGGCCAGGACTGGCCGCGCCTTCTTTACTGGGGCCACTACGTCGCACACGATAACAACCGGGACGCCATGGCCATGACTCTAAATCTCACCCGGAACGTCCTCGACACTTATCTTGGCTGGCACGCCCAGGTGTTGCACGACCTGCACGAATCGGTTCCGTTCCTTTACGACAACACGGTTGGCGACGGCCCCTACAATGCGTGGGTAGATCCCATTCTCAGCGATGAGTGGGCGGAACTGGGGTGGAACAACGTTGCCCAGATGCAGAGCTTCGGCATGCCGGGAGTTTTCACCCACGGCGATTTCGATACCTGGAGTCCCGGCTACCTGATGTTTCTGGCCAGCATGCACAATGGCATCAGCCGCCTTTATGAAACCTTTGGCAACGGTGGCGCCGATACCGAGAAACGCATCCTCGATCCTGAGGAATACTCGCGCACCTGGTACCGCCAGAATCCGGCGCTTCCCGTAGTGACCTGGTCGCAGCGTGATAACAACAACTACGAAGAAACCGCGCTGCTCACCACCATCTCTTACTTTTCGCATAACACCCGCCACTTCCTCGAGAACTACTACCGCAAGAGCAAGCGTGCCGTCGAGAAGCCGTCACGCGAAGGGCCGGCGGCCTATGTGATCCCTCCCGACTCAGCCGACACCAACCGCCAGGTCGAGTTGCTCAAGGTATTGCAGCGGCAGCACGTCGAAATTAAACAATTGTCCGACGAAGTCACAGCGAATGTTCCGGGAGAAAAGCGTGGAGACAAAGCGAAGGCAGCAAACTTTTCCCGCGGGCAGCATCGTCGTCCGCATGGATCAGCCCTACTCCCGCGCTGCCGATGCGCTGCTCGACCGCCAATTCTGGGCTCCCAGCGACCCGCAGAAACATCCCTATGACGACACTGGATGGTCGTTCACTCATCTCTTCAATCTGAAAGTTGTTCGTATCGTCGATCCTTCGATACTCCAGTCGAAGATGACACCCGTTGAAGATCCATCGAAACTTGCCGGGAAAGTCTCCGGCTCTGGCTCGGTACTTGCCGTGAACAACAGCGGGCAGATTTCACTTCTCTCCCTGGCTTACAAACTAAAAGGCGCAACCATCCAGGTTGCCGAGAAGCCTTTCGATTCAGACGGCAAACATTTCGCCGCCGGTTCGCTGCTTATCACTGCGGCTCCTGACAATGCCGCCGGAGTTCTGCGCGATCTATCGCTCGATGCATCGCGGCTCGCAGCAGCGCCATCCGTGCCGGTCCATGCGATTACTGCTCCGCGCATAGCCTTCATGCACACCTGGCTTAACACTCAGACCGAAGGCTGGTGGCGTTATGCCTTCGATACCGCCGGCGTGCCTTACGACTACATCAATACCCAGACCGCAGCGAGCCAACCAGATCTTCGCTCCAAATACGACGTCATCGTCTTTGCTCCGGTCGGATACTCTTCGACTGCTGACATTCTCAGCGGCATCCCCGCATGGAATAATGCTATGCCGTGGCAGAAATCCGAGCTAACTCCAAACCTCGGCGCTCTCGACAGCACGGCTGACATTCGTCCCGGCCTGGGTTACGACGGCCTGGCTCATCTCAAGCAGTTCGTCCAGCAGGGCGGCCTCCTCATCACCTGCGAAGACACCGCGCAGTTCGCTATCGACACCGGTCTTGCGCCGGGAGTCAGCGTTGCTCCTCACGACGACGCTCGTGTCGTTGGCACCGTGCTCAACACCGTCTTCGTGGCGCCCAATAATCCAATCGCCTTCGGCTACGGAGCGGGTGTTCCCGTCATCAGCGCGAACGGCATGGCCTTCAACGTAAGCAACACAATTGTCCGCGGAGGAGGAAGGCGTGCGGCGCCTGAAGCGTTCAAGGACCCTTACGAACAGCGCGCAACGGGCCGCGGCAGTATCGAGGACAGCGACCAGCCCCAGGGCAGAAAGATCGCCGAAGCCGAGCCCCTGCTGAAGCAGCAACCGTGGGAACCAAAGCACCTGAACGAGGAAGAGACACGCAATAACCCGCGGGTAATTCCGGTGCAGAGCCGGCCGGATGTCATCCTGCGCTTCTCTGGTTCCAAAGATCTCTTGCTCGATGGCCTGCTCGACAAAGCTTCGTCGATTGCCGAACATGCGATTGTCGTTAATGCGCACCTCGGCCAAGGAAATGTTCTGCTGTTCGGCAACAATCCCATCTATCGTGGAGAGACCCTCGGCACCTATGCTCTGGTGTTCAACGCAATCCTCAACTACCAGCAACTCGACTATCAGCATGTCCCGCACGAACCCGCACCGGCGGAGAAGGACAACAAGGATAAGGACAAAGATAAAGGCGACAAAGACTCACATTAACTTCACTCGTAGGATTACGGGAACAGAATGGATTCACCGGGATGTAGCCTCGAAAAGCCCGGCATGGCAGTCTTCACGGGATCTCGCGACCTCATGCCGGAGAGCCGGTGCCGCGCAGGTTCGGCCGTGTTACACTTTATGATTCGCAGACAAGACAAGCGCCCCTGACACAGGACATTCGACCCGCACATGCTTCTTTCCAAGGAATATGTGGGCTACCTGGCCCGCGAAGTTACCAAGAAACTGATTGCCGCCAAGGCCATCGAGACCTCGGCCGTGCCCAAAGTCACGGAGCGCGTCCATGCCGCCCTGCTCGAAGAACTCACCCTCGAAGACCGCATCAACGATGAAGTCCGCGTCATCCTCGAAGCTTATTCCGAAGAGATGAACAAGACCGGCGCCAACTACCAGGAGATGTTCCGCAAAGTAAAGACGGAGCTGGTTCGAAAATACAAGGCGGTGCTGTGAGACTGAGCCGCGACAAAGTGAACGTGCTGGCGCGCGCCGTCGCCGACGCCCTCAAGCAAATCGACGAAGTCGATTTCATCGAAGACCCCAACACCATCCGCCAGGAAACCCGCAAAATCCTCGAAGACCTGCTCAATCAGGAGGCGCGAATCGACCAGGCCGCCCGGCTGAAGATCGAGAGCCAGAAGCGCACCATCCTCGAAGGCTCGCAGGAGTGGGACATCCTCTACCGCAAGTATTACAACGAGGAAGTGAAGAAGCTGGGAATCTGAAGTCAGTGGCCAGTGGTCAGGGATCAGTGGCCAGTACAAAAAAAGCCCCGCGCTCGCACGCGGGGCGTCGACGGTCGGAGGACCCAGTGAAAACTTTCAGGCTGCTTCCCGCCGCTTCTGGATGGTCTCAAGCGTCTGGCGGTACTTCTGCGCATTGCCCACGATCTTTCGCTGCGGCAGGCTGTTAACCCACAGTTCGTGAGGAATGCCGCGGCGTTCCCGGCGCGTGCCCACGGCTCCCCGGTACAGGACGTTGCTGGGCCGCTTCTCCTGAGTCTGTTGCTGCCAACCGCTGCCCGAAGCCACGTTGAAGACGCCGATGTAACCATTTATCAGAAGCTGAAATGGGTTCTGCATTTTGTTCATGCGATCGAACTGCGTCGAGCCCTCGCCGCGGAAGCTCTCAAACCAGGAGGGATAAACGAAATCGGAAAGCAGGACATTGTCGATTTGATAGCCGAGGCTGTCGTCTTCGCAGGCGTCGCAGACCTCGTAGGCATAGAGAATTCCCGCGGTGTTGTTGTTCTCGACGAACACGGTCAGGTTGATGTTGGGGTCGCCCAGCATCTCCAGCAGTTCGTGGCTGGCGGTGACGGTCCAGGATGTTCCTGCCTTGAGATCGCTGGCGACGAAGACTTTGCCGATGGGGAGCCCTTCGGTGGTGAGATCATGGTAGCCCAGAGCGTTCGCCTGGTCGGAGTCGTCGAGCAGCACCAGCCACCAGCTTCCGCTGGGAGGTTGATTGCCCTTGGCGACGATGCTGAGTTGAGCGGCGGTCCCCCAGACCGGACCGAAGTCGTTGGTCACTTGCTTCTGGAGCGCTGCCACGACCGGCACGACATCCGTGTCGGCCAGCACGGTGCTCTCGTTGATCACAGAGATTTGAATGGTGGGTGTTTGGGCGTGGGTGGGTTGCGGCATACAGATGGTCTCCTTTTCAAAGAAATTCGGAGAACGCGCAGCGTGAGTTGCGTGACTCTGTGAAAAAAAGCTTATACGCTGACCTTGTGAGTAAAATGCCTTGGCGGTCAAAAAAAGTGAGGCGCAGTTCCAATTTGGAACCGCAGCTTCGCTCATCGGCGCAGAGTAAACTTTGTTTCAAACCTTCTCCGCCCATGATTCGCCTCGCTGAAATCTCGGCCACGGTAACGCAAGCCGCCACAGAAGCGGGTTTCGATCTGGCGGGTGTAGCTCCGGTCGATGACGCTCCCGAGCTGGAATACTTCCCGCGCTGGATTGCCGATGGGCACGGTGGCGAGATGAAATACCTGGAGGCTCGCGACGAGCAAGGTCGCTTGAAGCGTGCGTCGCTGGCGCATGCCGCTCCGTGGGCTCGCAGCGTGGTGGTTTGCGCCATTAACTACAACACGGCGCAACCGTATTCCACGCAGGTGCCGGATGATTCAACGAATGCGCAAGCAGCGCGGCTGGATCTCCCGCTATGCCTGGGGCGAGCAGGACTATCACGACTCGGTGATGCCGCGCCTCCGGCAGGTCGAACGCGGCGCTCAGAGTTGCATTTGGAGCCGACGACCTGGTCACGCGCTGTTACGTCGACACCGGTCCGATCGTCGAGCGTGTGGTCGCGAAGTACGCTGGCATCGGATGGATCGGGAAGAACACCTGCATCATCAATCAGAAGATGGGATCGTGGCTCTTCCTCGGCGTGATTCTTACTTCGCTCGATCTCGAAGCTGATTCCGAATCAGATTCCAAAGTAGGCGTCCCGGCCCCCGATCGCTGCGGCACTTGCACGCGCTGCATCGACGCCTGCCCCACCGACGCATTCATCGCGCCTTATCAGCTCGATTCCAGCCGGTGCATCGCCTACCTCACAATCGAAAAGCGCGGAGCACTTCCGGAGGATGAGGAGCTTCGCTCCGGGATGGGGCGGCACGTTTTCGGCTGCGACATTTGCCAGGATGTTTGCCCCTGGAACCGGAAAGCGCCGGCCACGAAGGCAGCAGAGTTTCAGCCGCGGCGCGGACTTGGTAAATCCTGCGCTCGACTGGCTTGGCAGAGATCAGCGAGGAAGATTTCCGGCGCACGTTTCGCGGCTCGCCGGTGCGCCGGGCGAAGCGCGCAGGACTGCGCCGGAATGCGGTCATCGCCATGGGCAACAGCGGAGACCAGAAATTTCTTCCTCTGCTCGAAAAAGCTGGCGGGGGATGAGGACGAAGTGGTCGCCGAAAGTGCCGCCTGGGCCATCCAAAAACTGAGTTTGGTCGATTAGCTTTTTGGGTGCCGGCCATCGACACCATTTAGCTACACTAAAACATGCGCCTCAGAGCAGATTTAACGCTCCTTTCACATCCCCGTATCTGGTTAGTTTTCAATCAGGTATGCACCTTACCGCAGTTCGCCGTCTGACTGTCTGACTTCGGTAACTCGCATTCCCCATTTTTGGCAACTAATCTCTGTAGAAGGGGTTCTTACAAGGGACTAGCTATGCCTTGTCTGGGGAGGTTCCGGCGCGCTCTGTGCACCTTGTTGGTGCTGGTGTCGGGGTCTGCCGGTTTGGCGAGAGCGTCGGCTACTCTTCTGCTCGAAGAACCTTACGGCAAGCTTGGATTCTTTACGGCCACGGGACACGCCGCGGTGTATTTATCCGGAGTTTGCGCCGCGACTCCGCTGGTGCTGCGTCCCTGCGCTGCGGGAGAGCTGGGAGCTGTGATCAGCCGCTATGACGGAGTCGGCGGATACGACTGGGTGGCGATCCCGCTGATTCCTTATCTCTACGCAGTCGAGCGCGCAGATGATATTCCGCTGTTTGTCGATCCGAAGATGGTCACCTTTCTGCGTGACCAATACCGCCGCAAACATCTCGAAGCAGTCGCGCCGGATCGGGACAACGGAGAAACTCCCGGCGGGAACTGGTATGAACTGGTGGGTTCCTCCTACGACCGAACCGTATACGCGTTCGAAATCGAAACCACCCCGGCGCAGGATCGCGCCTTCATCGAGAAATACAATTCGTCGCCGAATCGTTCGCATTTCCGTACGGTCTCACACAACTGCGCCGATTTCGCCAAGGATGTGATCAACTTCTACTACCCGAGAGCACTGCATCGCAGCGTCATCGCCGATATCGGAATCACCACCCCCAAGCAGATGGCGAAGACCCTGATCAAGTACAGTGCTCACCATCCTCAGACTCGAGTTCTCGCGGTTCGTGATCCCGCAAATTCCGGGCAGCGTGGCGCGCAGCACTCCGGTGCATGGCGTGGTCGAATCCTTTCTCAAGTCAAAGAAGTACATGGTTCCCAGCGCCGTGGTGAGCCCGATCTTTGCGGGCTGCGTTGTGGCCGTCTACGTGGGCACGGGCGCGGGCCGCTTTAATCCGTCGCAGCAGGCGCTGGTTTTCAACGCCGGGCGCGCTCTCGAGCCGCCTCTCGGCGCCGAGGATCGCCTACTCCTATCAAAGCGAATTGAACCATCTCATGGAAAACCAGGTCGTGGCTGATCCGGGTTCTGAAAGCGCCGGCGCCCGCCTCGAAAAATGGCGACGCCTGTTGCACGATGCCGCCCCGGAATTCGATGCTCAGGGACGCCCGGTCATGCTCATCCCCGTGGGAGAGCAAGTGGTGAGTGTTGGGGTTTCGGAGCAGCAACATTCTCGGCAGTGACGCTCCGCAGCCCATCATGCAGAAGCTTCTGGAGGCCCGACTGCATGCGGAACTGCGCAAGGGATCTCCGCCCAAGGCCTCCGAAAGTGACATTACCCGCGACTGGAACTTGCTTCAGAAAGCCATGAACGGCTCGGACTTTGAGGAGGCCGCGCGGTTTCACAGACCTCAGCAGCTCGGCTCGCAATCGCGCTCGGATCGCACCGGAAATCAGCCCTGAAGGAGCCCAGCCGGCGCTTCCCAGAAAGCTAAACACAGGTCGTAGTTCCTAGGTGTTGGCTGTCGGGTTTCCCAAGACCCAAGACCTGCTCACCTAAGACGTGTTCTATTGCGGGTCTGGTGGTGGGGATTGCGGAACCGCCGCGCCAGGCGCCTGAGGGGAGCCCGGTCGTCCCTGTTGCATCTGCAATTGCCGCTGCTGCATTTCCTGCAACAACTGCTGCGGAGTCTTTATTCCCGGCTGCTCGGGAGTGGCCGTCGGCTGTTCGGCCTCCACCGGACCCTGGTCCGGAGTGTCCTCGGCAGTGTCTTCCAGCGGATCGGTTGTATCGACCGCGTTGGCGGCCGGAGGAGTGTCGTTCTTTGCAGCTGCTTCGACACCCGGGGTGTCCGGTCCAGATTTGGGCACCAGCACCACGCGCACCAGCGCGTTGGCATCTTCCGGGGAGCCCAGCAATATGTAATTAAAGTGCGATCCATTCAGCAGTTCGGCCATCACTTCCCGCGCCGGTCCGGGACCGAGACGCGTTACCACACGCTCATTGGCCGTGGCTGGGATTTCAATATCAGCCGCCGTATATTTGCGCACGGCCCGCAGAATGTCGCCCAGCGTGGAGTTCGGGGCGACAATGGTCAGCTGCCCATCCTGGTAGCTGACCTGGGGCGCTACCGCCGGAATGGCATCCAGCGGAACCTGCGGTACTGGCCCTTGCGGCCCAGAGGGTAGCGGAGGCGGCAGAGCCGGCTGCTTCTTTGCCTTATGCACGGGATGCGTCTTCGGCGTATCGGCGCGCCCCGCGATCGGCAGGCACAGCACACCGGTCAGCAGCAAGCCTGTAAGCTTAAATCCCGCGCTCATGACGACCTTTCCAGTCGAACTTGGCCCATCTTGGGAAAGACGGCAGGTCTGCAGCTGCAATTCTAGCACCGATTCCCAGCCTCGCCTCGCTAGCCAAACACCGCCCGTAACCCTCTACCTGATAGAACGTATTGGCCTTACTGTCTTGCGTGAAGATTCTTAGAGACCGCGCTGGGATCGACGCCCGATCGCAGGCAGAGATGAGGTATCAGCGGTCAGGTCTTGAGTTCTTGTTCGAGCAGGCAATCTTTCGGATCTTTATCATCGCGCAACCCCAGGAACACCGGAGCCCGCAACTTCGGACCGCTGCCGGCGCTCGCGCCGCCGGTCCATTCAGAAAATTCAATCTCGGCCACCAGCTCGGGCTTCACCCAGTAGACTTTACGCAGGGCCTCGACTTCACCGTAGAACGGATTCTTCTTGGTCTCGCGTTTCTTCAGCAATTTCCAAACTTCTCGATCGACTCCTGGTCAAATCCGCTGCCCGCCTGTCCCACATGAATCAGCCGGCCCTGTTTGTCATAGAGTCCCAGAACAATCGACCCGAAATGTGCGCGGCTGCCCTCCGGCTCGGTGTAGCCCCCGATCACAGCCTCCAGCCGGTGCGTGATTTTGATCTTCAGCCATTCAGTGGTGCGCCGCTCCACGTAAATGCTGTCGCGCTTCTTCGCCAGGATGCCTTCGAGCCCCTTGGCGCGCGCCATTTCGAATAACGCTTTTCCCTGCTTCTCGTAATGGTCGGAATAGCGGACCGAATCTCCCGGGATCAACACAGAAGCTAATTTCTTCTTCCGATCCTCGAGCGCGAAGCTTCCGCAAATCGTAACCATCGAGATAGAGCAGATCGAACGCGTAATACAGCACGGGGACTTCCGCTTTAGCCGCGCCGCGCCGCCCGCCGGGTCGAAATCCCGTGCGCTGCTGCATCAGAGTGAATGAAGCCCGCCCCTCGTCATCGAGCGCGACCACTTCGCCGTCAAGAATCGCGCTCTTGGCACGGACGAACTTCGGCAGATCTTTAAGCTCGGGAAAACGCTCCGTCAAATCGTTCTGATTCCGCGAAACCAGACGCAACTTGCCGTCCGCGATAAAAGCGATGGCGCGATAGCCGTCCCATTTGATCTCAAACAACCACTCCAGGCCGTCAAACGGCTCATCGATGGGAGTCGCCAGCATGGGATGAATCGTGGTGGGCATGGGCCGCTTCACCGGCGCCGATGCGACAGGAGAAAGGAAAGATTTACCACAGAGGACACAGAGGTCATGACGTCGTCGCAACTCTTCGGAGAAGTCGGCGCGATATTCTCGGAAGTTTCTAGTTTTTCTCCGATTTACCTCGGTCCTCTGTGTCCTTTGCGGTGTTTAGTTGTTTTTGCCGTCTTCTTTTTGCCGTCGTCTTATGGCAGCTTTTTTCTTGTCGAGCTTAGCCACGGCATCCGCCAGCCATGCCGCCTTCAGCTTCCCGCCGCCCGCCGGACGGCTTCTCCACTCCGCCGATCCCGAGTCCCCGGCGATCTGAGCCATGCTGCGCCCGCTCAGCACGGATTCGTCATAGTCATCAATGTCGTAGCCCTCGACAACATACTGGTCATGCTTCTTGATCAGCAGCCACTCGTTTCCCTTGCTCCCCGGACGCCGCCCCTTCATCTTCACCAGCGCGAAGTCGCCCTTCAACTTCTTCCCGTCGAGGCGAAACTTCAGATCGCCCTTTGCCAGCATCGCGACGGCCTCAGCCTCGGTTCCCGGCACATATTTCCCCTCCACAGCAACTGGAGACAAAGGCTGCCAAGTGCCCACATCCCAGACCATCACCGTCCCCGCGCCGTAATTGCCTTCCGGAATGATGCCCTCAAAATCAAAATACGAAACCGGATGATCCTCCACCTGCATGGCCAGCCGCTTATCCGCCGGATCGAGCGACGGCCCCTTCGGCACCGCCCACGATTTCAGCACGCCCTCCATCTCCAGCCGAAAGTCATAGTGCAGCCGGGTGGCGTCGTGCTTCTGCACCACGAACCGGTGCCCCGCCTTGCTCTCAACTTGTGGAGGAGGCTCCGGCGTCGACTCAAACCGCCGCTTCCGTTTGTATTCTTCGAGAGCCATGAGAAAACCATTTAACCACAGAGACACAGAGTCACGGAGAAAACCAAATCATAGGACGAGAGAGCGCGCGGGAAGAGGTTAATGTCGGGACGGCCGCCCTCGGCCGTCCATGCCGAGCGAGACTCGGCTGCTGCTTACGCCACCCCGACTCCGGAGTTTCGCTAGAATGCTCGCAGCATCCCAGACATCCCATGCAACGCGAATTCCCCGAAACCCCGCTAGTAGGCATCGGCGCCATCATCATCGAAAATGCCCGCGTCGTGCTGGTGAAGCGCGCCCACCCACCGCTGCAAGCCGAATGGTCCATCCCCGGAGGCGTGCTCGAAGTCGGCGAACTCGTGCGCGAAGCAGCAATCCGCGAAGCCCGCGAAGAAACCGGACTCACCGTCGACCCCGGCGAACTCCTCGGCGTCTACGATCGCGTCCTGCGCGACGCCAGCCAGCGCGTGCAATATCACTACGTTTTGATTGACTTTCTCTGCCGCCGGGTTGCGGGAGATCTCGTCGCCGCCAGCGACGCCGCCGAAGTCCGGTGGTTTACACGAGAAGAACTGCCCGGGCTGAGGCTGGCGGAGGACACCCTTGACGTGATTCAGAAAGGCTTCACGAAACAAAGGGGCTCATAGCGCCCGCGGCAGTAATTTTTGGCGTGCTCCTGAGCAACGTCCCGTCTTATAATCCTCCCAACTTCGTGACCGAATCGGGTCGAATAAGGGGGCACACGTCATGAGCATCAATGAAGACAAGCTGCACGAATTATTGGGCAAAGCGGTTGTCGATTTCGGAGCAACGTTTCACGCAGCGCTGGTGCAAGTTGGGGACAAACTCGGCTTATACAAGGCGCTAGCCGCGGGCGGGCCTCAAACTCCAGCGGAACTAGCCAAACGTACCGGCACAGCCGAGCGTTACGTGCGCGAGTGGCTCTGCAACCAGGCCGCGGGAGGCTATGTCACCTATGACAGCAAGGCTGCCAAGTTCTCCCTGAGCGAGGAACAAGCCTTCACCTTAGCGGACGAAAACAGTCCAGCGTTCTTGCCGGGCATGTTCCAGGTCGCGTTGGCGGCAATCAAGGCTGAGGACCGCATCACCGACCGATTCAAGACCGGGAAAGGGTTAGGCTGGCACGAACATCACCCGGACCTGTTCGTCGGTACCGAGCGATTTTTCCGTCCGGGATATGCAGCCAACCTGATCAATTCATGGATTCCCGCGCTCGCAGGCGTGAAACAAAAGCTCGAGCAAGGAGCGACCGTAGCTGACGTCGGCTGCGGCCTTGGCGCCTCGACCATCCTGATGGCGAAGTCCTATCCAAAATCGAAGTTCGTTGGGTTCGACTATCACGACAAATCGATTGAGACCGCGAAACAGCGTGCCAAGGATGCCGGCGTGGGAGATCGAATCCAATTCAAGGTCGCGATGGCCAAGGATTATCCCGGGGAGAACTACGATTTTGTAACCTTCTTCGACTGCCTGCATGACATGGGTGATCCGGTCGGAGCCAGCGCCCATGTTCGCGGCACCTTAAAGAGCGATGGAACGTGGATGATCGTCGAGCCCTTTGCCGGAGACAAGATAGAAGACAATCTCCATCCCATCGGTCGAGCATTCTACGGAGCGTCGACGCTGCTCTGCACTCCGGCTTCACTTTCGCAGGAGGTAGGACTGGCGCTGGGCGCGCAGGCCGGAGAACAGCGGCTTCGAGAAGTAGTATCCGCCGGCGGGTTTAACCACTTCCGCCGAGCAACGCAAACGCCCTTCAATCTGATATTCGAGGCGCGTCCGTAAAATGTTTTGAGTTTTTTCTGCCGCGGGTTGCGGGAGAACTAGCCGCCGCCCGCCACGACGCCGATGTGCTTCTTACTTCGATTCCTGCAGCAGCACCACGTCCGACTCGGAGTGATTCCGCAGTACGCCCAAACTCTTTCCGTCTGCCGACCAGTGGAACGACGTGATCTGCTCAGACGTAAAGTTGGTGATCTGGTGGCCCGGAGAACCATCGAGCGGATGGATCCAGATATTGTCCACGCCGTTTTCGTGAATGGGATACGCCACGCTCTTGCCGTCCGGTGTGAATTGCACCCCGCCCCGCGTCACTCGTGGGTCCGCGTCGAGCAGACGAGGCGCCGCCGAACCGATATCCAGCAGCGCTACTTTCTCTTTACCGTTCTGCGTGACTGGATCGACGACTTCCACGAGATAAGCTACCACCTTGCCATCGGCAGACAGTCCAAACCCGCCGCTCGCAAGAAAGCTATTGGGCAAAACGCTTCCCGGAACCACTTCAGCTTTTCCAGAACCATCCAGCGGCACGCGCGAAATCCGTCCAGCGGTCTGGTCGTAGTAGTAAGCCCATTTCCCGTCCGGAGAACAGACGGAGCGAAAGTCCCGCTTCCCCTCGGTCAGTCGCACCGGAGCTGAACCATCCGCGTTGGCGCGCCAGAGACTCAATGTATTTGTACCGCCATGGAACATCCACGAAAAGATCATACGATCATTTCCGCAGCTCGAAGGATCAACAATTCCTGCCGTCGAATCCCCGACAAGCTGGGTCTGATTCTTGCCATCAGCTGCCACTCGCAGCAGCCGGGGCCCGTCGGTTATCAGCAAACCCCCGTCAGCTGCCCAACCAAACCCGCGAACTTCCTGCCCTTGCGGAAACACAGGTTTCGAGTCCGCACTCTGGCCGCCGGTGGCGGGAAGAAGATACAGGTTCTGCGTGATCTTGAGTTGAACCGAGGCTAGCGTCTTGCCATCACTGGAGATCGTGAGCGTTAAATACCGGTTGGTATCGCGAGTGATGGGCTGAATCTGTCCTCCGCCGCTGGGAATGAATCCGATCTGCGCCCGCTGGAAACTTGGGCCCGACTTGCTGGTAGAGGCCAAGAATTCCGCTGCCATCCGGCAGCCATTTCAATTCAAAAGGAGCTTTATCATTGAAAGTCACGAGACGCTGGGTTTTTTCGCTGCTGATATCAAACAAATCGATTCCGCCCAGGGCTTGGTCAGGTTGAAATCTGCTCAGGGCGATCTGCTGGCCATCCGGGGACCAGGTCAGGAATCCCGACGCCTCGACGATCGGCACAATCCGCAAGACTTTTTCGTCGTTGCCGCTCAGATCCGCGCTGAGCAGTCTGTCCTTGCCGATCTCGGGATCGTTCGCCCGAGTGTATGCCATGCGCTTGCCGTCAGGAGAAAATGCAATGTCGCTGTCGATGTCGTGAACCACGGTTTGCGGAGTCCCACCCAGCACCGGCGCACGATAGAGGTTGTAATCGCTATTGGTCGCATTCTGCGCTTTGCGGAAGTAGATGTAGTTCCCATCCGGCGAGAATGCAAGAGTCCTGTAGGTGGAGGGCGACGGAGCAATGATCTGGGTATCGCTGGCCGTAGGCACGTTGCGCAGCCACAAACTTTGCTGACCGCTGTCGTCCAGGACACTGAGTATGTACTTCCCGTCCGGAGAGATCGCGGCCAGCGCCGCCTTCCCGGAATTTGTGACCTGAGTGACAGCGAAGTTCTGGAAGGGCGCAGCGCCGGGCCGATGCAGTATCGAATAGACGCCATAACCGGCAGCAGCCAGCACGACGACCACCGTAATCGCGATCGCACCAGTTCCCCATTTATGCTGCTTCGCGACCGCGACCGCCGAACTGCTGCTGCGCGCGGGCTGGGCCAGACCGCTTCCTGAAACCGCGGCCGCGCCGCTAGCTTGTGCGGCATTCAATACCGCGGGCGTAGTGCCGGAACTGACCGGGGCGATCTCCGCCGACGGCGTAGCCCGGCGGCTTGAGTCCGTGTCACGCTTCAGCCGCTGTAAATCGGAACGCAAGTCCGCAGCGTGCTGGTAGCGCAGACCAGGATCCTTTTCCAAAGACTTGTTGATGATCCGTTCCAGTTCGGCGGGAATTTCCGGGTTTAGCCGAGTTGGCGGCACCGGCGCGCGGTTCAGGATGCCGTCAAATATTTCCGCGGAAGTGCTGCCGGAAAACGCCTGGCGCCCCGTCGCCATTTCATAAAGCACGATGCCGAACGAAAAGATATCGCTGCGCGCATCAAGATCGCGTCCGCGAGCCTGCTCCGGCGACATGTAAGCCACGGTTCCCAGCGTCGTACCCGGACTGGTGAGATTGATTTCCCCCTTGGTAGCCGCGCCTCCGGTGAGAGTTTCGCCGTTGCCGCTGGAGACGACCTTCGCCAGGCCGAAGTCGAGCACCTTGGCTTGTCCGCGTTCGGTCACGAAAATATTGGCAGGCTTGATGTCGCGGTGGATGATGCCTTCCGACTGCGCCGCATCCAGCGCGTCGGCCACTTCGATTCCGAGGGTGAGAATTGTCTCCAGAGGCAGGGGAACGTTGCCGATCCGGTGCTTGAGCGTGACACCCTTCAGCAGTTCCATCGCGATGAAGGGATGTCCGTCCGCCTCATCAATGTCATGAATCGTGCAGATGTTGGGATGGTTCAGCGCAGATGCGGCTTGCGCCTCGCGCCGGAAGCGCTCGAGCACAGCCTCATCGCGCGCGATTCCTTCCGGCAGAAACTTGAGGGCGACGAAGCGGCGAAGCTTCGTATCCTCGGCTCGGAACACGACGCCCATCCCGCCGCCGCCCAGTTTTTCCAGAACGCGATAGTGGGAGATCGTGCGGCCGATTGGAAACTGGTCTTCTGCCATGTGCTCGGAATCTTAGTTCGGCTTCGTACCCGCGTCAACCAAGGAGCACCGAGCCTACGAGCCGTCGTCCTCCCACTCCGCGTCACATTCGTGGCAACGCCACCCGGTGCGTTGCACTGGCATCGGCACGTGCAGAAACGCGCTCATGTAGGCGATGGGACGGTCCAACTCCTGGAAGTTCACATCGAGCGACTGGCACCTGGGGACAGCGCGGCTGCTCATATAGCCCGATGCCCTGCACATAGAGACCTTCGAGAATCGGCTCGTCAAGCAGCTTCTGCGCGTTCCCCGCGTCCTGAACTCTCACATTGAGTTTGATCCCGCCGATGAAGTTCGAAATGAACCAATCCAGCCGCACCAGATTTTCGTCGGCCAGAAAACATTCAATGCCCGCCGATTCTAGACTGCCCTTCGCCAGCAACGCTTCCGGCAGATCACGAAACTGCCGGACGGTCACAAGTTCCCGCATTTCCATTTCCTGCCGCGGCTCCGGCGCCGCATCATCGGCAAATTCGAGATGCCTGCGGTCCATCTCATCTTCAAGCGCATCGCAGGCCAGCTCGGTCAGCGACTCCGCATTCCGCGCCAGCCGCTGCAACTCCCCATCGGTCATGCCGGCATAGTTCGCCGCCAGCCGCCGCCGCTCCCGATGTTCGTCCAGGTTATGAATGTGATTCGCTCCCGCCAGCATCACTGCCTTCTTCCCACTGGGCGCGGCACGCGTGGCATCGCCACGCCCTGCGATGGAAAGGAACCGGTGCGATCATGAGGCTAAGGTAAGCCGCAGGATCCAATTCCTGAAAGTTCACGTCTAGAGACTGGCATTTCGGACAGCGTGGCTGCTCGTAATCCCCGACTCCAAGCACAAGGAAGTTCTCGGGAATCGGCTGATCCAGGATACTGTTGGCCGCCTCCGCATTTTCGCGATCCACGTTCAGACTTTATCCCGCCCATCAGGTTCGACCAGAACCAGTCCAGCCGCACAACGTTGTCGTCGGTTAGAACTGCGTCAATCCCTGCCGACTCAAGGCTTCCTTTAGCCAGCAGTGCTTCGGGCAGGTCCCTGAACTTGCGAATCGTCATCAGGTCGCGCAGCTCGAACTCGCCATCCAAAGGCAGAGGCTCCGCTGGCAGCTCTGGGGGAGGTGGATCGCCCGGCATGGCAGGCAGATCCTTAACGACGGGAGCGCTTTCGACAAGCTCAACGCCGAGACCCCTTCGGGCAATCTCTGCCTTCAGGGCCTCCCTGGCCAGATCGGTGAGTTCGATAGGCCTGCGTGGCAACCTTCTCCAACTCTCCGTCCATCTGGCCGGAGTAGAAGGCGATCAGCCGCTGTCTCTCCTGTTCGGGATCAATTCTCGCCATGGTGGGAAATCATACGTCAGTTCGCGGGCAAGAGCGAAAGACTTCCCAGAAAACAAACGGCCCGCCAGCTCTCACGAGCCTGCGGGCCGTCCGGTGGACTGTTTGGGATTGACCAAGAGGTGGTCACTCTACGTGGCCTCTCACGGCAACTCCCGGGTCTGGGATTCGAGCTCAGCGCCGAAGTCCCGAGGACGAAAGCCTTCGCGCGACCGACGCGATGCCTCCATCCCTACTCACCGGCTAGTGTGCGGGCTGTAGCTTCCGGCGCGATCTGATCTGCGTCCGAAAGCCCCGCTTAGAGCAACCAGCTCTAAGTCCCAGCCACCTCACCTGGTCTTAGACTCCCACAACAATTACCACATTCAGAACTTGTCATTCGACCACCTCCTTTCCGGTGTAATCGCAGATTAGTACGAAGTCCGCGTGTGCGTCAACCGCCACGAAAGTGGGTGCCGAGAGTGCCACTCCCTCCATCTGTTAGCTTAGAAGTCTCGACTGACGAAGTCGCGAATGACGAATGGGAACCTCCACAAAGCTCGCGACCCTGAGAGACATTCTTCGCCAGCGCTGTCCCCGCTGCCGCACGGGAAGCATCTTTCGCTATTCCATCTTCCGAGGATTTCCCAAGATGCACGACCGTTGTCCCGTCTGCGATCTCAGGTTCGATCGCGAGCCCGGCTATTTTCTCGGCGCCATGTATGTCAGCTACGGTATAGGAATCGTGATCGTCGCGCTCGTCGCTGCACTGCTTTGGTACATCACCGGCTGGTGGATTACGAAAGACACCGTCTGGGCTCTCGTGCTATTCCTGCCATTCGCGCCCACGATCACACTCTTTGCCCGCGTCCTCTGGATCTATCTCGACCAGGCCATCGACCCCGAACGCCCGTAGCCAGTCCCCGACATTTACTGCTCAGTCCCAGCAGGCCAAGGAACAGCAGTTCCGGCATGCTCACGCTTTTTCCTCCGGCCTCTCTGGCACAGCAGCCTTCAATACCGGCGCCTCCTCCCCCTTCATTGCGGATTTGAAACCGCGCAGGCCTTCCCGAGTCCCTTTCCGAGTTCAGGCAGCTTCTTAGGACCAAAGATCAGCAAAGCGATTCCAGCTATGATCAGTAGGTGCGTGGGTTGAAATAAGCCTTCAAACATCGTTGTTCCTCCAGTCGAAAGTGACAAGTTCGTTAACTTCGTAAGAACCGGCGCCGTGACCTGATGGTCCAAGTCCACGGCGCCCACTGCTGGATTCGCGTGAGCGGACTCTCCCCCGATGGCCGCTACGCGAATGCTGCGACTTTAGACCCCGCGTTGCGCCGCGTCCGCAGCCTCCGCCAGAGTGTTCAGGGTGTCGAAGAACTCCGCCGATTGACCGATGAAAAGCCCACTGGCAGTCAGCCCCGCGGCCGCAGCCATGGCGCCTCCAACTGCGTCGGTCAGAGGACGAATAATCGAAACGTGCGGCAGGCCAGGCCTGAATTCCACAGGGACCGGAAAGATCAGACTGGGCTGAATGTGCGGATTGAGGGGACTGAAGAAATTAGGAAATGTCAGGCCCGACACGGAGTCCGTAAACGGCGCCACCATGGGCTGCACTCCGTTGCCCGCAAAATCCACCCATTCCAGAAAGTGAGCGATCTCGTCTCCGCCAATGCCCAGGGTGATCTCAAGCACTTCCGGGCTTGTTACCTTTTGACTCATGGCTGCGTAGAGACTCGATCCGCCCTGCTCGATTGCTCCGAAGTGAAAGGCCGCTATATTCGCGATCGCCTGAATCTGCGCGTTGCCGGGAACGCCGAAACTGGGATCGGGAGTGCCGAAATCGGCGTCGGTTCTAGGAATGGCGGTAACCCCATTGAGAGTGATCGCCTGAGGAAAGTTGGCGCCGAGATCGGGATTGGTTGCACTCCGGTAGCGAACGAACCAACTGGTGTCGACGTTCAGTTGCATCAGGTTCGTGATTCGAAGCTTGCCCGATGATCCCGTAGCTGTGCTTCCCGGCAACTTCTTGAATTTGGTCAAGTCGACGGGCTGGGCTCCCTTGGACTCGAGATAAGCATTGATGAATTTAGCGTGGCTCACTTCATCCAGCGTGTTGCTGGCGATATATTGCGGGCCATCGGGATCGAGGTTCGACAGGGCCGTCTGATAAGGGTTCAACGATTGGCTCGGGTCTACCTCGATGGGTGGATTCTTGCCGATACCGCCCAACTCCGCATACTGTGTCCAGAGGTCCGACTCAATCAATTCCGCTGCCGCCAGGAATCGAAGGATGGCAATATCTCCCTTGGTAATTGCTGCATCGCTGGTTTCTTCTGCGAAGGCGGGTAGCCCGCTGCCCAGAATTCCAGCCCCTACAGTCGCCACTGCTCCGGCGATCATGCTGTTCTTGAGGAACGATCGCCGGTTCGCGCTACGTTCCAGAATTTCCGTGAGTTGCTTCATGATTTCCTCTCTTATTCACCGCATCCACTGCTTGCTTCGGATCACGGTGTAACGGAGAGTAGTGCGCGGCGGGTCAGCCCATGTCACCGAGAGGTCAAGAGTGTGTATCTTTTTGGTGAAATCGTTCTCCTCGCCAATGCATTAGACGAATCCTGACAAACCTTTACTGAAATTTATTTGGGTAACATGCAACCCGCGCGCATCCGTCCGCCTTCTTGTATGCTTTGATACGCGCATTTCTGTGAAGCTGCCCCCATGGGTGGGTTGCGGTTTGCCATATGCGCACTTTTAGAAAACTTGAGAGCCTAGCCTTGAAAACCTGGACTGGAGAACCTGGAATGATTCGATTTGGAATGATTCGATTTGCCGGCGCAACAATTATTTTGACTGTCCTGATTGGTTCGTTTGCCTTCGCTCAAGACTCAACCCCCAAAGTGCAGGTGTTTGGCGGGTATTCCCTGGTCCATTTAGATACCGGCGGACCGTCGTTTCTGACGGTGAACATGGTCGTGCCCCACCCGATGGGCACGTTCGGAATCAATTACAACTTCAACGGATGGAACGCAGAAGGGCAATATAACGCGAACCGCTGGGTCGGAATCGCCGCCGATTTTACCGGCCGCTACGGCATGCCCATCACGTCATCGACCAGCGGAGTCTCCGGCCTTCCCAAGACCACCGGGTATTCCGTCCTGGCTGGCCCCGTCGTCTCTTATCGAACCAAATCAAGATTCACTCCCTTCGTACACGCCCTGGTCGGCTGGGATCGAACCAACCTGGGCGCGAGCACCCTCACAGGCGTCTCTCCTTCGGTCTCTTACCCCTCCATAACTTCCAACGATTTTGCTATGGCGCTCGGCGGCGGGGCTGATTTCAAAGTCTTCCGGCAGTTTTCCGTGCGGCTAGGACAGTTGGACTACTACCACACCAGTATTAACTCGAATAAGCTTTACGGAGCCGCTTTTGATACCGTCTTGTTCGAAGGATACCCGACCCACCAAGTCAACTTTCGCTTCTCGACGGGAGTCGTCGCACAGTTCTGAGGATGGCTTCTACGGCAATCCAAAGGCATACACGGCGCTGCCCGCCGCAATCGCAACATATTCTTTTCCGTCCACACCGAAGGCCATCGGCGCGGCATAGACCGCGCCTCCCATCTGGAAGTGCCACAGTGTCTTGCCCGAAGCCGCATTCAGGGCGATGAAATTTCCCTCGGCGTCGCCGGTGAATACCAGGCCTCCGGCAGTCGAGAGCACTCCCGACCAGGTCGGAGAAGTATGCTCAAACTTCCACTTGATCTCTCCGGTTGCCGGGTCGATTGCTTTCAGGAATCCGCGATACGGTTCAGCTTCATCCGACGGGAAGTAAGCGCTGCCGTAATACGCATGCCCCGCCTCGTAAGGTTGCGGCGCAGTAGAAAAGGTGTCGCACTGATCCCGCGCGGTTACATAGAACAGCGCCGTCTGCGGATCAAATGTCGGCGCCATAAAGTTCGTCGTCCCCAGCGCTCCCGGACAAATCGTGTGCCCCTCGAGGGTTGGCGAAGCATGCTCGTTCGCCACCGGACGCCCTTCCGCATCTTTCGCATCGCTCCATGTAGTCTTGCCGTAAGCGTTCGCCGAGATCAGTTTGCCGGTCGTGCGGTCGATCACATAGAAAAATCCGTTGCGGTTGGCTTGCGCGATCAGATGCTTGCCCCCGGAATCGGGCTTTCCCAAGTCGACCATGACCGGCACCTGCGTCGCATCCCAGTCGTGCTCGTCGTGTTTAGTGAACTGGAAATACCAGTTCAGCTTTCCCGTGTCGGCGTTGAGGGCGAGCAGCGTGTTGCTGTAAAGATTGTCCCCGGCACGCCCCTCGCCGCGATTCGATGGCGCAGGATTCCCCGTCGGCCAGAAAATCTGGTTGGTCACCGCGTCATAAGTTCCGGTGTTCCACGCCGGAGCGCCGCCTGTCTTCCACGAATCTCCCTCCCACGTGTCATGCCCCGGCTCGCCCGGTCCCGGCACAGTATAGAAGCGCCATTTGCGCGCGCCGGTCGCAGCATCGTAAGCGTCGATGAACCCGCGCACCCCATACTCGCCGCCGGAAACACCGATCACCACCAGATCCTTCACCGCCAGCGGCGCGACCGTAAAGCTGTATCCCTTCTGGTACTCTGCGGCCACAACATCCCAGATCACATTACCTGTCTTCGTATCGAGAGCAATCACGTGGGCATCAAGCGTCCCCAGGAAAACTTTGTCTCCAAGAATCGCCAGCCCGCGATTCACCCGCCCGCAGCACGGACGAATGTCCCCCGGCAGTTGGTGCTGGTACATCCAGATCGGCCGCCCCGTGCGCGCATCCAGGGCAAACGCCCGGTCGTCCTGTGCCGTGGCATAGAGAATCCCGTCCACTACCAGCGGCGTAGTCTCAAGCTTTCCCGTCGCCCCGGTCTGGTACACCCACTTCGCCACCAGCGTGCGCGCATTCGTGACCTTGACCTGATCGAGCGAACTGAAGCGCCGCCCCGAATAATCTCCGGAATAAGTCAGCCAATTCTGCGGCTCCTTCCCGGCGTTCACCAGCCGATCGAAAGTGACCTGACCGTGAGTCTCCGACGCGAGCAGAGCGCAAACAACACAGCCCATCAATAGATTCGAGAAGATTCTGCGCCCCGTCATTTCGCCCCCACGCTGATCAGGAAAGCCACAATATCTTCAAGATCCTTATCGCTCAAAACGTCTGGGCTATAAGTCGGCATCAGCGACTGCCGGCTCTTCTTGAAGGAACGCAGCTTATCTTTTTCCAGCAAATAAATCCTTTCATTCGCGTCCATCATCTGCACGCTGAAGCTGTCCTCGTTCAGCGCCACACCCTTGATTTGTTTGCCGTCGGTAGTCACCACGGTGATGGTCTCGTATTCCTGAGGAAACTCCTTCGTAGCCTCGGTCAGACCCCAGGCCAACCGCCGGCTGGGATTGCGCACCGAATCGATAATTGATTCCCGCGTACGCGAGCCGCCCACGGAAGTGAGTTCCGGTCCCACGCGCCCGCCCTTGCCTTCCACCATGTGGCACAGCGAGCAATTCGCGTCGCCATAGAAAAGTTCCTTGCCATGCCCCGCATTGCCCGCCGCCTTGGACGGCGCTTTCACCTCCACGCTGCGAATGTAGGTGATGATCTGCCAGATCTCTTCATCCGTCATGCCAACGCCCTGGCCGTTGGTCCCGTTCGCAGGCATCGCAGTTCCCGGGATCCCATTGCTGATCACCTGAAACATCTCCGCATCGGAATGCACATGCTTCTTCTGCGCCCGCGTCAGGTCCGGTCCGCGTCCGCCTCCGTGCGCCCCGAGTCCGTGACAAAGCGCGCAGTTGATGCGGAATTCATACTCTCCTGCCTTAGCCGCGTTGGGATCGCCTGCAAGCGGATTGCGATCATCGGCCAAGCACACAGCCCCCACAACCATAAACACGACCACCCCTGCGCACCAGCGTCTGGACATGGCCTCACCTTAGCGGAATTTGCCGCATTCTACGCCAAGCAGATGAAAGCGTGTCTTTGGAAATCGTGGTCGGCTCATGGGCCGGGCGAGATTCTCCCCCGTCGTACATGTCCGCCGGGCATCTGGGACCCGCCCTTCCGGGTATCTACACTGAATTTCTCCCCTGGAAGTGCCGATCTTTGCCTTAGCCGGCTCTTAGAAGGTTTGTGTGAAGCCTTTTTGGCGCGCTAAGCGCCTGATTTTTCAGCCTTTCCACTGGAAGGCGTCAGTCTGGGGCAGGCTCAGGTGGGCAAGCACGCGGTAGGCGAATTCGCGGGCCATGTTATCCAAGCTCGCGGGCCGGTAGTAGAAGGCCGGGATGAGCGGAAATACGGTCGCTCCGGCATCGGCAGCCCGGTACATGTTCCGGATGTGAATTTTATTGAGCGGCGTTTCGCGCACGCACAGCACTAGGGGACGCTTCTCTTTCAGACATACGTCGGCAGCGCGCTCGATCAGGTGCGAGGCGACGCCGTTAGCGATGCGGGCCAGAGTGCCCACGCTGCACGGGATCACGATCATGGCGTCCGCGGGATAAGAACCGCTGGCCACGTTGGCTCCGATGTCGGCGTTCGATTGCTCTTTAATTTTGGACGAGGTATTTGGGGCGCGGGCTGCCGATTTCGTTTTTCCGCCCGCAAGGATCTGGGGAACAAGCTTCGAGCGTCCCTTGATGCCGAGTTCTTCCGCCAGCACGCGCAACCCGGAATCCGATGCAATGAAGTTCACGGCCCGAACGCGAGCATCACGTTCAACCGCGAGCAGCAGTTGCCGCAGAAACACCGACCCGCTGGCCCCAGTCGTAGCGATGGTCAGATTCTGCGGCGGATGATGCGGCAAAAAGCCTCCAACGAGGGGATGGTGCCCCGGAGTTGGAGCATAGGGATGCCGAGCGACGGAAGTCAAGCGGAGGGAGCTGACAGCTGAGAACTGAGAACTGAGAACTGAGAACTGCTATGGCCTCTACGGTCAACTTGCGATCCCGCCGCAGTGCCGGGCAACTCCACGCCCTGGCCGGAGTGGAGCGCGAAATCCGCGCCCAGGATTCGCACAGCCGCCGCAAATACCTTCGCGAGTTCAGCCAGGCTTTCCGCAACTACGATTCGCTCCTCGACTCGCAACAGCTTCAGACAGCTCTGCACGCCGCCGACGTCGTTCTGATCGGCGACTACCATGCCCTGCCCGGCGCCCAGCGCTACGCCGCATCTCTCCTAGAGCAGCGCGCCTTAGCAGGAGATCGACCGGTCGTGCTCGGAGTCGAAACCATCTTCGCCCGCGATCAGCACATCCTCGATGAATGGTGGCGACGCGAAATTGACGAGGACGAACTGCGGCAGCGCATCCGCTTTGATCTCGATTGGGGATACGACTGGGCTCCATTCCACGAACTGCTGGTAGCAGCCCGCGACCACGGAGAGGGCGTCTACGGCCTCGATTGCATGCCCCGCGAAAATTTGCGCAAGATCGGTGCGCGCGACCGTCACGCCGCCGCCAAGATCGCCGAGATCCGCGAGCGCCATCCCAATGCCGTGATCTTTGTGCTGTTCGGAGAATCGCATCTTGCTCCCGGACATCTCCCGCGCGTAGTTCACAAGGCGCTGCCCGGAGCCAGAATCCTCACCGTGCTGCAGAACGTAGACGCGCTCTATTGGCGCGCCGCAGGCGAGCGCGCCGACAAAGTCGACGCCGTGCGCGTCACCGACGATGTCCTATGCGTCTTCAACGCCACCCCGCTCGAGAAATATGAAAGCTACCGCCTGTTTCTCGATCAGTGGAGCCGCGCCGACAGCGGTCCCGACTTCGCGCCAACCATCTATAACCTGATCGACAGTCTGGCCAGTTTTCTCGAAATCAACCGTTATTCCCCGCACAATGGCACGCAACCGAAGTTTCTGGTCGACATGCTGCCTGAGGTTCACGGCAACGCGTCAGACGCGATGCTGCGCCGCCTGCTCTCCCGCAAAGGCATTACTGAACAGCAACTGAAAACCATGCTGGCGAGCGTTGAAGAGCGAGGCAGCGCGTATTTCCCCGAGGTGAACGCATTCCACATCCGCGAATTTCAGATGATGCATGCCGCCGAAGATGCGACCCGCTTTCTGCACCATGCCTGCCGTGGTCTGCCCCAGCGCCTGAATGGGCACGACGCAAACGGCGGCGCGCCTGAAAATGCCGGCGCAGTCCTGCCCACCGACGCCTTCTACACCCGCGTGATCGAGCATGCCGTGGCCTATTTCGGTTCGCGCATTCTCTATCCCTCGAGGCCCGCGCCCGAAACGGACGACTCGCCCGCATTGTCGCGCGCCGCAGTCGAAAAAGCCGCGCAGTCGGCGATCCGCGCCGATGCCGACAAATTTGAATCGATTGCCGAGGATTGGGGATACCGCCTGGGAAGCCAGATCTACGCCATCTACCTCGCCGGCAAGGTGAAGCCGCACGGACTGCGCCTCCTGTTCCTCACTCATCTCGACGAGCCAGGCCTGCCTCGAAAAGTCTGCACTGCGGTAATCGCCAAAATCCGCGCCGCACAGTAGCGCCGCCGTCTCGGCACGCTGTCAGGCGGGCGTTATTGTGACGCCCGATGCTAATCTAGAACCCGCCGTGAACGCCGAATCCATCCGCAAACTCTTCGAGCAGGTCCGCCAGCGGCAAGCTCACGCCTGACGAGGCGGTAAACCGCCTGCGCCATCTGCCGTTCGAAGATCTAGGCTTCGCCAAAGTCGATCACCATCGCAGCCTCCGCGCCGGCATGCCCGAAGTGATTTTCGGTGAAGGGAAGACTCCGTCGCAGGTCGCCGAGATTTTCGCACGGTTGGCCAAGCATGGCGGCAATGTCCTGGCCACGCATGCCGACAAAAAACAGTTCGCCGCAGTCAAGAAGAAAGTACGCGCCGCAGAATATCGCGAACTGGCGCGAGCGATCGTGCTCGCAGCGCGACCCCAACACCTACGGCAAAGGAACCATCGCCGTGGTTTCCGCGGGAACCAGCGACATCCCCATAGCCGAAGAAGCGGTCGTGACCGCCGAACTCATGGGCAACAAGGTCGAACACTTCTACGACGTCGGCGTCGCCGGAATCCACCGCCTTCTCGCCAATCGCGAAGCTCTGACCAAAGCTCGCGTAGTGATCGTCTGCGCCGGCATGGAAGGCGCCCTGCCCGAGCGTTGTGGGAGGCCTCGTCGGCGTTCCGGTCATCGCCGTTCCCACCAGCATCGGCTACGGTGCATCGTTCAAGGGGCTGACCGCACTGCTCGGCATGCTGAATTCCTGCGCCTCAAACGTGAGCGTGGTGAATATCGATAACGGATTCGGCGCCGGCTACGTCGCGTCCCTGATCAACCGACTGTAAGGAGGCCGTTTATGAAATGCTTTTCGGTTGCAATCGTCGGATGTCTCCTGATTTCCGCCTCGTTGGCCGGCGACGTAAAAACTGTGCCTCTGGCGGAAGTCGCGCAGCGCGCCGTCGCCCAATCCAAACTCACATCACCGGGCAGCGCAGCATTTCATTTAAAGGCGACAATTATCGAGACAACAAATCCTGATTCCACCTACAAGGGAGAAATCGAAGAATACTGGATGTCACCCGAGAAGTGGCGGCGCATTGTCGCATCGCCCGGGTTTTCGCAGACACTGATCGTGAACGGCGATCAAGTCTCAGAACAGGACAAAGGTGACTACTTCCCATGGTGGCTGAACGACCTAGTCACTGCCATGTTCGATCCGCCGCCGATACTCGACGGCTTGAGCAAGCTGAGCGCATCGTTGCCAAAGCTGAGCGGATCGGAGCATTCCAACAGTTGTGCCCGATTGCAGATGAAGGTCGGGACGGCCCCGGCTGAGAACACTGCATTCCTCGTGTTTTGCTTCGAGGGCAGTCACGGGCTGCTGGAATCCGCCGTTGCTCCGGGCTACGAGGCCGAATTCAAAGACTACCGGGAATTCAAGAACAAGCGGGTTGCGCGTCAGTTGGTGATCGACCCAGAGCCGGGAACGACGATTGAGGCAAGGGTAACTGAGTTAACCGAGCTCACGAATCCTGACGAAAGCCTGTTCGCGGTCGCGCAGGCGACGCCTCCCGAGGAACGCATCGGACGTATCAGCGTTCCCGAAGCCACTGTCCGTAGCCTATCCGAATACACGCCCGACATCCTTTGGCCGTCCGTGCGGAGCGGCAATACCTCCGGTGTGCTCAGTAGGTACATCTCCGTGGATCGGAGCGGGCATGTCCGCGAGGCTTGGCCGCTCAACTCGGACAACGCAGGCCTCGAGGATCCCGCTCGGGAACAGGTCATGATGTGGCAATTTAGGCCCACCAAGATCCACGATGCGCCGGTCCAGATCGAAACCGTACTCACCCTTCCCTTCAATACCAAGATTGGAGATCCAATCCCCATCCTGTCCGACGAAGAAGCTCGAAAGCTGGCCACAACCATCGTCGAGCCAGTATTTCCTCCCGGAAGTTCGAAAGGAACAGAAGTGAAGGTGCAGGTGGGAGTGAGCTTGGACGGGACAGTGAATGGTATTGCGAATTCCTACCACGTCCCGACGCCGCTTTTCATGGCCGCGCATCGAGCAGTCCGACAATGGCATTTCCGTCCCTATTTGCGGGACGGCAAGCCTGATATCTTCGGCGCCGACATCATCTTTCGCGTTCCGTAGGCAGGAAAAAGGACGCGGCTCGCGCCGCGCCCCCTCTGCCCACCCCCGACCGCGTTACATCCCCGATTGTCCCGACTCCACCTCCAGCTTGTTCTCCACGCTGAAGGCGCCGGGAATCTGATTCGCTCGCAGGCCAGCGACATTTCTATCCATAGTGCTATCAACCGAGCCGTAAAGCGTAACGTGGCCGTTCACCACGATAATGCGAATCGGCCGCGCCGGATCCATCGCGTACTTGCTCAGCACTGGGTCGCGGTAAATAGCCCGGGCCGTGCGCAGGCGCACCCCCTCGTCAAACGGCGAAACTGGCTCGACCGAGATGTTCGCGATTACGTCCTTCACCCCGGGCATCGAATAAATGTCGGCGAGAGCTTCGTCCCGGCCCAGGCCAGTCAGATCTTGCCCCTCGACCGTGACGATGCCGTCCTTCACGCCGAGCGCGAAGTAGTCGAACGTGCTGTCGTAGCCTTCGCGCACGTAGTTCAACTTCTGAGCCAGTTTCCGCTCCAGTTGCTCATCGGGAACGTTCGCCCCCGCCACCGTGATCAGATTGTCTACGCCCTGCACGCTCGCAGTTTTTCGAGCGAGCTTGGCCGCATCCAGTTTGCGCTGGTAGAGATCGACCGTTCCCGTCAGCGTGACAATGCCGTCCTCCACGCTGGATTTCACATCGCTGAACTGACTCTTCTTCGCCAGTTTTTCCGCGACGCCGGTTTGAATTTGATTGTCGTAGCGAGTCGCCGCAGCCGTCTGGGCGACAAGCGTCGCGCTCAACAATCCTGCGGCCAGCAAAGATCCCGCCGACTTCAGTAAACTTCTTGCAGTCATAAGGTCACCTCCGAACCCAATTGACAAATCTTTACGATTTAACCGTACGGTTAATTGCTTCTAATAAGGTGAACCCGGCAGGTCCCAGAAAGTTGCGGCAGAAATCAAATGCGGCAGAAGTCAGCGCCGCTTTTTTGCCGTGCGGGAGTGCTGGCAGGCTTGGCGGCATTCGATCGGCCAGCGCTCCGCTGGCCGGCTCCGAACACGCGGGCGAAGATCTTGTCCACGTTCTTCAACTGACGCTGCAAATCAAAAGCTTGCTCGACTTGCTTGCGGGGAACTTTTCCCGTGATCTCCTTGTCGGCAAGCACAAGCTGGTGGAAGTCGAGACCTTCCTTCCACGCCCGCATGGCATGCCCTTGCACCAGCCGGTAAGCGTCTTCGCGGGAAACTCCATGCTCCACCAGGTCAAGCAGCAACTGCCCGCTGAAAATCAGTCCATGCGTGCTCTCCAGATTCGCCCGCATGCGCTCGGGATACACGAACATCGTCTCAATCAAGTTCGCAGTCTTGTTCAACAGATAATCGACCAGCGTAGTCGAATCCGGCAGAATCACCCGCTCCGCCGACGAATGCGAAATATCGCGCTCGTGCCACAAGGCAACATTTTCAAACCCTGCCTGCGCATTGCCGCGCACCACGCGCGCCAGTCCGCTGATCTGTTCGCTGGTCACCGGGTTCCGCTTGTGCGGCATGGCCGACGACCCCTTCTGCTTTTCGCTGAAGAACTCCTCAGCCTCGCGCACCTCGGTGCGCTGCAAGTGCCGGATCTCAGTCGCGATCTTGTCCAAGGTTGAGGCAATCACCGCCAGCGTCGCCAGATACTGAGCGTGCCGGTCGCGCTGGATCACTTGCGATGAAACCGCCGCCGCCTTCAGACCCAGCCGCGCGCAAATCTTCTCTTCGATCTCCGGCGTCAGGTGAGCGAAGATTCCCACCGCGCCGGAAAACTTTCCCACGCGCAAGTCTTCGGCCGCCGCCTTAAAGCGCGCAATATTGCGCTGCGTCTCCGAATACCAGTTGGCAATCTTGAAGCCGAACGTGATGGGCTCGGCATGAATGCCGTGCGTCCGCCCCACCATCGGCGTGTCTTTGAATTCCCACGCGCGGCGCTCCAGCACGTCCGCCAGCCGCTCCAGATCCTGCGCAATCAGCGCCGAAGCCTGTTTGATCAGCAGCGCCTGCGCCGTATCGACCACGTCGTTCGAGGTGAGGCCATAGTGAAACCAGCGCGCATGCGGCCCAACGATCTCGGCCACAGCCGTAGTGAAGGCAATCACATCGTGGCGCACCTCGGCTTCGATTTCGTGGATGCGCTCCACGCTGAAATCGGCGCGCTCGCGAATCGCCCGCGCCGCCTCCTTCGGCACCATGCCAGCCTCGGCCAAAGTCTCGGTCGCGGCCACTTCCACTGCCAGCCAGGTGCGAAAGCGATTTTCGTCGCTCCAGATGCGGCCCATCTCCGGACGGGTATAACGCGGAATCAAGGCGGATGCGCCTCCTATAGATTCTGCTGCAAGTGGGACAGAGGATTCTAAATGGTGCAGGGAGAAAGAGGCCAGCCCAGCATTTCCTCCACCCCATCCCTGCTCAACTCAAGTATTCTTTATCGTTCCGCGCAATAATTCCGCGCAGAGGATCTCATGAAGATACGAGCCAGTCTTTGTCTTTGCCATCTCCTCGTCGTCCTAGCTGTTTTCGAAACCGGCTTCCTGCAAGCGCAGACACAAACTTCGTCAACCGCGAAACACGCTTCTCAGGAAGCGATGGATCGAGACCTGCTCGAAATCACCATTCCAAAGCTGGAACAGCTCTACCGCAGCCACAAATACACCGTGACCGAAGTCGTGCACTGGTATGTGGCGCGCATCGAGAAGTACAACGGGATCTACCGCGCCGTGCAGAACCTCGACCTGCCCGGCGCTCTCGCCACCGCCGCCCGCGAAGATGCGGAAGCAAAAGCGGGTGGCAGCAGTTTTGTGCGCGGCCCGCTGTGGGGTGTTCCGATCGTGACCAAGGCGAACACCAGCATAAAAGGTCTAATCACCACGGACGGATGGAAAGGCTATATGATCCCCGGCCACGAACTGATCGCGCCCAAGGATGCAACCATCATCGCCAAGCTGCGCGCAGCCGGAGCCGTCATCCTCGGGCAAACCAATATGCCGGATTTCGCCGCCAGCGATACCAATCGCAGCACGGCCTACGGACGCACCGGCAATGCTTACGACGTTCGCTTCAGCCCCGGCGGCTCCTCCGGAGGCACAGTCACAGCAGTCACTTCGAACTATGCGGTGCTGGGCAACGGAACCGACACCGGCAACTCCATCCGCATGCCCTCTGCCACCAGTTCCGTCGTGGGCGTTTTCCCCACGCGCGGCCTGGTGAGCATCGCCGGCATTGCGCCGCTCGACTGGCTGCTCGACAACACCGGTCCAATCGCCCGCGACGTCACCGACGCCGCTATTGCGCTGGGCGTAATGGCCGGAGAAGATCCTTTAGATCCCCCCACCATCGGCTCCTCCGCCAAAGCCCAGCCCGGCCCCTACACGCAGTACTTGAAACCAGACGCGCTCAAGGGAAAACGCTTCGGAGTACCCGCCTTCATTCTCGCCGGAGCCGGCATTCCGTTTCAGGGCATTCCCGCGTCTGAGTCGCCCGCCGAGGTCGCAGCCGACACCGACGCAGCCCGCCTCCCGCTGCGCCCCGAAACGCGCGAGGCTTTCATGAAGGCGCTCGAAGGCCTGCGGGCCGCCGGCGCAACCGTAGTCTTCGACGATTCCATCCTCCCCGACAGCTTCGCGGTGACCATAGCTCGCGTCGGCACATTCCCTTACGTCCGCGAAGGCACAGAAAAATTCCTCGCCGAGTATGGTCCGGCGCAATACCACTCGGCCGACGAATATCAGAAAGCCGTCGGCTCTCCCTTGCCCTCCACCATCATCGGAGGCGTCGATGAGATCACCCGCAAAGATCGCCCACCATTAATCCAGGCCATCTTCGAAACCGACCCGCAAGCCGAAGCCAACGTCTTAGCGCCCAAGCGAAAGGCGCTCGAAATGTATTACGAAACGCTCGACCGCCTGCATCTCGATGGCTACGTCTATCCCGCAACCCAGATGCCTCCGCCCGATGAGACCATGCCGCAGGACGGAAAGATCAGCGAAGGTCCACACAGCGACACGGGATGGGTCAACATGATCGGTGTCCCCGCAGTGGTCGTTCCCGGCGGGTTCTATCCCAGCGGTCTCCCCTTCGGCCTGGAGATCTCAGCCCGCCCCTGGAAAGACGGCGACTTGCTAGGCTGGGCCTATGCCTACGAGCAGGTCACCCGGCACCGCAGGCCTCCGGTGCTAGTCGAAAAAGGCCTGTTGCCCAACGCAAGATGAAGTTCACCGATCACCGGTCGCCTGAAACCACCCCACGCTGGCAGCTTCGTGCCCAAACGGCATACAATGTTGATTCGAGCTCCGCTATGTCGCCCACGCCAGAAGATTTAACCATCATCAAAGATGACATGATCGCCTTCATCGAAGGCCACGGCATGAGCCGCTTCCACGGCTACGTGGATTACGAAGAAGTGCAGTGCGTCATGTGGGAAATGGGCACGAATCCCGATGGCTGGAAGGATTTCGTCGAGCTCGCCAAGAGCGCCGGCGCTCCATTCCTGACCATGCATTCCTGGAAGCTCGAGCGCGAGGAACTCGACGAACTGGTGCAACGCCTGACCCACTCCGAGTTCTCCGACGGCGACGATGTGGAAGATGCGCGCTGGCTCCGCGCCCACCTCGGCAAAGTAGGATTTCTGCAGTTAGGCTGGGCCTATCAAGGATCGATGTTTCTTGTGCGAAGTCAGCACCGATTGGTACGACCGCTACCAGCGCCTGCTCGAAGTCTCCGAAGATTTTGGCGGCATCCCCATCGACGAACCGGACCAGGACGACGAAGGCTAAGGCTAAAGTGCGCTGGGAACTGGCTGCCGAAGACCCAGCTCCGCGTGCAGAGCCTGGCGACGGCCCTCCGCGATCTATCCGATCTCCCGATTCCCAATCAGTCGCGCGATACGAAGCAAGCCAGTCCGCTTCATACCCTCGCTCGCTTGCTCATCCGTCGCGGCATAACCGATACCGACTCCGCCGCTCGCTTCCTTTTCCCGTCTCTCGATCACCTGCACGCACCCGAAGAAATGCTCGGCCTGCGCACCGCCGTCGACCGCATCGATGCCGCCATCGAACGCAAAGAGCCCATCCTCATCTACGGCGACTACGACGTCGATGGCACCATGGCGGTCATCATCCTGAAAACTGCAATCGAACTCTGCGGAGGCGCTGCCGATTTTCACGTGCCTCACCGCATTCGCGAAGGCTACGATCTGCGCGACGATGTGATCGAACGCGCCGCAGCCGCCGGCATTCGCCTCATCATCAGCGTCGACATGGGCATCCGCGCCTTCGCCCCTGCGGAAACCGCGCAGCGGCTCGGCGTCGACCTCATCGTCACCGACCATCACTTGCCGGGACCCGATGGCGTTCCCAGCGCGTTAGCGGTGGTCAATCCCAATCAGGCGGGATGCCAATATCCCTACAAACAGCTTTGCGGAGCCGGAGTAGCCTTCAAAGTCGCGCAAGGATTAATGCAGCGGCGCCTCGGACGCTGAAAAAGATCAGCTCCGCATGTTGCGATCATTCATGAAGGTGGTAGCGATTGCCACCATCGCCGATTCGGTTCCGCTCACCGGCGAGAATCGCGTGTTTGCCAAACTTGGCCTCGATGCTCTGCGCCGCGCGGTGAATCCCGGGCTCAAGGCCCTGCTCGAAGTAGCGCAGATTTCCACCAAGCGTCCGCCCACTTCCACCGAAGTTGCGTTCCGCATTGCGCCCCGCATCAACGCCGCCGGCCGCATGGATGTCGCCCGCGACGTGATCGAGTTATTCAGCGTGAAAGATCCCGCGCGAGCCCGGGAACTCGCCGCCAAACTCGATCGTCTCAACTCCGACCGCCAGGAAGAAGAGCGCCGCATTCTGCACGCGGTCGAAGAGCGCATCGCCGGCGACCCGGCATTGTATGACGCCTACTGCATCGTGGTGGATGGCGAAGGCTGGCACCGCGGCGTGATCGGCATTGCGGCCACGCGCGTAGTCGAGCGCTACCACCGCCCCGCCATCGTCATCGCGCGCGAAGGCGAAGAGGCCTTCGGTTCCGGCCGCTCCATTCGTCCCTTTCACCTGCTCGAGGCCGTCGAGTCGTCGCACAATCTTTTCACCCGCTACGGTGGACACTCCCACGCCTGCGGCTTCGCCATGCCATCCAATAACGTGCCTCAACTGCGCGCCGAACTAGATGCTTTCGCGCGCACCCGGCTGACTCCGGCGGATTTCGATCCCGTGCTCGAGCTGGAGGCGGAACTGGATCTCGACGAAATCACTCCGTCGCTTTTTCGAGTGTTGCAGTTGCTCGAACCTCACGGAGCAGGAAACCATGAGCCCGCATTCGCCGCCCGCGGCGTGCGTCTGATCGCTCCCCCGAAAATCCTGAAAGACAAACACATCAAGCTGAAGCTGAAAGCTGGAGAAGACATCCGAGGTCACGAATTCTCTCCGCAAGAATCCGCGCAGGAACCAGAGAAGAGAAGAGTTGTCAGCGGTCGCGATTCTAGCCACCCCAAGCTGTCACCCAGATGGCGCAGCCATCCGTCGTAAAGAAAAAGCAGAAGCCAAAGGTTTTCAACGGAGAACTGAGAACCGAGAACTGAGAGAACTGTCTTCAACGCCCTCGGCTGGCGCATGGCTGAACGCCTGCAGCAGTTGCCGCTCTTAGCCGGAGACGCCATCGACATTGCCTTCACCATCGGCCACAACGATCACCCCGACTTCGGCGGCCTGGAACTGACGCTTCGCGATTTCAGGAGTGAAGCTGTATCCGCCGACGACACAAAGAAGAACCCACAACTCACGCTAGGCCTAATCACGGATAAAAGAAGGCTGCGTTTACCACATGTTGTAGTAACCGTCGCGTCGGACTATTTCCACCGACACCCCGAACAGAGCCGCCAGCCGCTCACCCTGCAGAATTTCATCTTTAGGGCCATCGGCGACGAACTTCCCTGCTCATCAGAACAACGCGCTGGATTTCTGGAACGATGTCGGGCAGTTCATGGGTCACCAGAACAATTCCAATCCCCGAATCAGCCAGCGCGCGCATAGTTTGACGCAGACTTTGCTGGGCCGCCAGGTCAAGAGAATTGCACGGCTCATCGAACAACAAAGCTCGAGGATTGTGCACCAGCGCCCGTGCGATCAAAACTCGCCGCGCTTCTCCCGACGACATTTCACAAACCGCCCGTTCCGCCAGATGCGACACCTTCAACTGCGCCAGAGCGGCATCGGCCAGCTTCCCGGTGTCCGGGATCGACAACGTGGTTAGGGAATATGCCCGTGCTGCTGAAAAACCCAGACAGCACCACATCTCGTCCGCTGGCGTCTCCCGTACATGACAGCATCAGATCGTTCGACACAATGCCCAGATGGGTACGCAAGTCGAACACATTCCAGTATTCCTGGCCCAAAATGGCCATCGAGGAGTCTTCACGCGCCACCGGGTAACACTCGCGCGTAATCGTCTTGATCAGTGTCGACTTGCCGCACCCGTTCGGTCCCAGGATAGCTACATGTTCATCGGCGCGAATACGCAGGCTAAAGTCATCGAGCGCGACCTTCTGCCCGCGCATCACGCGAATGTGCCGGAGATCCAGCAGCGGCGCGTTTCCGGAGTCATCGTCTCCATCCGCCGACTTCGCATTAGACTGTACTTGCAATGCCGCTCCCCATCTACCGCCTGCGCCGCTGGCTGGCCGTGATCGCCGTGCTGTTCACCGCTACGGTGTCGGGAATGTATTTCTACGCCCGCCTGCGCCAGCGCAATGTGCTGAAGGAACTCCCCAACAAGATCGGCATCGACATCAAGCAGACCGCAAACGGTTTTCAGTTCTCCAAGTCGGACGGCAAGCGAACGCTGTTCACCGTCCAGGCCGGCAGCCTCAAACAATTCCAGCTCGACGGCAGCGCCGAACTGCACAACGTCAGCGTGATTCTCTACGGCCGCGATTCCTCCCGCTTCGACCAGATCTACGGCGACGATTTCTCCTACGACAAGAAAGTCCGGCAACATCACGGCTCACGGAGACGTCCAGATCGATCTGGAATCAAACCCTACGGGTGGAACCGGACCCGATCAGGGAACTCCCAGAGAACTCAAGAATCCCATCCACCTCGAGACCACAGACCTCATCTTCAATCAGGAGAGCGGAGACGCTTTCACCAGTGCGCGAGTTAACTTCCGCACACCCCAGGCCACCGGCTGGGCCGTCGGCGTGCAGTATTCCGGCAAGAGCAACACGCTCACGCTGGTTTCGCAGATTCATGTGACGCTGGGCGGGCCGCAGGCAGGCACGCTCGTCGCCACTCATGGCAGAATCACGCACGACCCTCACGAAGTCGTGCTGGAGAATCCCCGCCTGGAGCGTGCCAGACGGAACCATGCAATCCGACGAAGCCACATTCTTTCTCGGACCGGAAAACGAAGTGCAGCGCATCCTGGCCACAGGAAACGTGAACGCCGAATCCAGCGGACGACGACGCCGACCAGATGCGTGCCCGCGCCGATCAAGCCGAGATGTTTCTGATCGGCAAACAAAACCTGCTGCACACGGCCACGCTGACCGGCAATGTCCACGTCGAGCGTCTCGGATCACAACCCATGCAGGGCGACGCCGGACGCGCGATCCTGGATTTCATCGGCCGGAACGAATTGAAGAAAGTGCATGCCACTGACGGAGTCCATTTGGCGCAACACCCGAACGCGCACCAGCCGCGCCGGCAACGAACGCTTCAGAACATGCTTCGCAGCGCCTCCGAACCCCAGAATTTCGACCTGACCGCGCCCACTGTCGATTTCTTTATCGCGGACGGCCAACCGGCTCGACCACGCCGAAACCTCCGGAGCGGCGCAGATCACAATCTCCCCTGCCCAGAATTCGAACCCGGCCACCGCGCAAGCGTCTGCCCAGCACACTGTAATCACCGCCGGCCGCTTCGACGCGAAATTTGCCGCGGCCGCCGACAGCTCAAGCCGCCTGACGTCGATCCACGGCGCGCCCGACGCGAAGATTGTGAACTTTACTCCGCAGCTACCCGACCGCGTCAGCACCAGCCAGACGCTCGACGCCCTGTTTCTCCCGCAGGGAGGAATTTCCTCCATCATCCAGAAGGGAAATGTGGCTTACGACGACGGTCAGGTTCCCACCAAACGCACCCAAGCCTGGGCTGACAAAGCGGTCTATACTCCCGCCGACCGCATGCTCGTGCTCACCGGCAGCCCCCGCGTCTCCGAAGGCAGCATGGTAACGACGGCACGCACCATCCGCATCAACCGTGCCACCGATGATGCCTTCGCCGACGAAGACGTGAAAAGCACCTACAGCGAACTCCAGGAACAACCGAACGGAGCACTCTTGGCCTCCGCCTCGCCAATTCACGTAACTTCCGCAACCATGACGGCGCACAATTCGCCCGCAGTCGCACTGTATCGAGGCAACGCTCGTCTATGGCAGGACGCCAACATCGTGGAAGCCCCCTCGATCCAGTTTGACCGCGCCCGCCGTTTCCTGGTCGCCCAAGGTACGCCCGCGCAACCTGTTTCCACGGTCCTGGTCCAGGCCAAGCTGGTTCAACCAGGCCCGGCTCAACCAGGCAAAGTCGAGTCGGCCAGCGCTCCTGTGAGCAAGGCTCAGACCAAAGGAGAATCCAAAGCGAAGGCCAAATCTGAGGAAAAAACAGCTGATGACGGCCCTGTAGCCATCACCTCGGCCAGGCTCACCTACTCGGACCCCGACCGCCTGGCTCACTACGAAGGAGGAGTAGTGGCCAAGGGCAGCAACTTCACGGCCTCGTCCAACACCATGGACGCCTATCTTGTACCACGCAGCGAAACCTCGAACAATCAATCACTTGCAGGATCAGGTCAGCTCGATCACCTGGTCGCCAAGGGCAACGTAGTCGTCCAGCAGCCTACCCGGCGAGCCGAGGGAAAAACCCTGGTCTACACGGCCTCCGACGACAAATTCGTGCTCACCGGCGGACCGCCCAGCATTTTTGATGCCGAACGAGGCAAAGTTACCGGCGTTTCGTTGACTTTCTTTAGGGGCGATGATAGGGTGCTCGTAGAAGGCGAAGCAAGTACTCCTGTGGTAACTCAGACCCGAGTGGCCCGTTAATGGCAAGATAAATGCGTACCCTGGCGACCGATGAAATTGGCAAATCGTACCGGGGACGCCGGGTCGTAAATGGTGTCAGCCTGCGGGTCGAGCAGGGCGAAGTAGTTGGTTTGCTAGGCCCTAACGGCGCAGGCAAGACGACCACGTTTTACGCAATCGTAGGCCTGATCCCCCCTGACACTGGCCGCGTGCTGTACGACGGTCAGGACATTACTGATGTTCCCATGTACCTGCGGGCCCGCCAGTATGGCATCAGTTATCTCCCTCAAGAAGCTTCGGTTTTTCGCAAACTTACAGTCGAGGAAAACATCCTCGCGGTGCTGGAGGCGCAGCCCATGTCCTGGCACGAGCGCCGCGAGAAGATGGAGAAATTCATCGATGAACTCGGGCTTGAGCACATCCGGCAGAATCGAGGCTACGCCCTCTCAGGCGGCGAGCGGCGCCGCGTCGAAATCGCCCGCTGCCTGTGCATCAGCCCAACTTTCATTTTGCTCGACGAACCATTTTCCGGGATCGACCCCATCGCCGTTCTCGACCTGCAGAAAATCATCAGCAGCCTGCGGGCCAGCGGCATCGGTGTGTTGATTACCGACCACAACGTGCGCGAGACTCTTTCAGTAACCGACCGCGCCTACATCATCGACGACGGCCGCATCTTCCGCCAGGGCCAGCCCGAACAGCTAGCCACAGATCCGGAAGTAAGAAGGGTTTATTTAGGAGAGAGCTTCTCGCTGGTATAGGTTCGGGAAGGGCATGGCTTAAGCGGTGCCGCCAACAGGGGAAAATGATGCGCCTTTAGGCGCTGAGGGAGAGGGCGGCGAGGAAAGCCGTATGACGAAACGAAACGGCAACCCGAGCATAACTCTCTGGCCTCCCAAAATGTTGCGGGTCGCGGGGAAATGGAAAAGGGACATGAGCCCGGAGCAGGCAGCGCAGGTTATTCAGCGTTTCTTGACGGAGACCGAACTCTACCCATTTGAGTGGACCGATTTTGCGGAGACGAAACAGCAAGACCCGAGGGTCGAACTCTACAGAAAACGCTGCGACAAGCTAAGTCCGTTGGTAAATAGACCAGGGGAGATGGATCAGACCGCAGTCGCGGAGCTGAGGTCGATCATTGAGAAGTTGCGATCCACGGCAAGCACTGAGGCTTTGAAACCTTGAAACGTTGAAACATGGTCTTACTACAGCACAAACTGAGCGTCAAACTATCCCAGCGCCAGATCCTCACCCCGGGGCTGGTGCAGATGGTGTCCGTCCTCGCGCTCAACAAGCTCGAACTCAAGGACATGATCAATGCCGAGATGGTCGAGAACCCGGTTCTCGAAGAGCTCGAAGATTCCGTCCCGCTGATCGATGAGATAGGCCGCAAAGAGGAAGAGCGCGACCGTCCCGCTCCCGCCTCGGGCGAAGAAGCGCCCATTACCGCCGAAAAGAAAGACCCCTTCGAAGAAATCGATTTCGGATCTTTCTTCCAGGACTATCTCGATCCCGGCTACCGCACCCGCGGCGAGATGGAAGAGATCGAGCGCCCATCGTTTGAAAACTTCCTCTCGAAACCCACAAATCTTACGGATCACCTGGCCTGGCAACTGGGCGCGCTGAGCCTGAGCAGCGCCGTGCGTGAAGCCGCCGAGCAGATCATCGGCAACCTCAACGAAGACGGCTACCTGATCGCCAGCGATGAAGAAATGTTAGGCGTAGCCCCGCCCGCGCCCCCCGAAGCCGACGCAGCCGCCGCCAGAAATATTGCCAGCGAAGCCCAGGCTCTGGGCCTGGTCCCGGACGAAGCACGGGACGAAGCGCAGGCCGAGCCTCTGGGCGAAGCAGCTTCCGAAGACGCAAGCCTTAACTCCAGCGCCTCGACAACCGACGCGAACGAATTCTCCGCCGCCAATCTTCTTACGGGAAACTCTTTCGATGAAGTGGACGGCCTGTCACCCGCGTCCCTCTCAATCGAACCGTTCCTTCCCGGACGTAATGGCAATGCTGCCGCAGCCGCCGCTCCCGCGCCCGAACCGACGTCCGTTACTCCACGCCCTGTCTACAAACCGACCTTCACGCCGTCCGATCTCCTGGAAGCCCTCGAAGTGATTCGCCAGCTCGATCCTCCAGGTGTTGGCTGCCGCACCCTGCGCGAATGCCTGCTGCTCCAGTTGCGCTATCACCAGCACCAACTTGCTCACCACAAAAACGGTGACAAGCCCGGCAACGGTACCGCCCAAGTCCTCGAGGATGCCATCGCCGTAGTCGACCAGCACCTGCGCGCGGTCCAAAGCAAGCAGCACAAAGAAATCGCCAAAGCGATCGGACGCCCCGCCGACGCCGTCCAGCAAGCCATCGACTACATCCGCACCCTCGATCCCCGCCCCGGCCTGCAATACAACAAAGTCCAGGCCCGCCTGATCGAGCCCGACGTGGCTTTCATCAAGCACGGCGACGAGTGGCTGGTTCTCATGAACGACGACGACCTGCCGCAACTCCGCCTCAATCCAGCCTACAAAAAGCTGATCACCCGCGACACCAACGACAAAAACACCCGCGACTACGTGAAAGAGCGCTACAAGAGCGCCATCCAGCTCATCAAGAACATCGAGCAGCGCAAACAGACCATCACGAAAGTCTGTTATTGCATCGTCGCCCGTCAGCAGGATTTTCTTGAAAAAGGCATCGACCAGCTCAAGCCAATGATGATCAAAGAGGTGGCCGAAGAAATCGGCGTGCATCCCTCCACCGTCAGCCGCGCCGTAGCCAGCAAGTACGCCCATACCCCGCAAGGCGTATTCGAGTTGCGGTATTTCTTCAGCGAAAGCGTGCAGGGCCCCGAGGGCGGCAACACATCGCTACTCATCCTCAAGCGCCGCGTCAAAAAATTAATCGAAGAAGAAGACCCCAGCCGCCCCCTAACCGACGAGCAACTAACCCGCATCCTGCAATCGCAAGGCATCCAGGTAACGCGCCGCACCGTAGCAAAATATAGGGAAGACATGCGCATCCCCAGCACGCACCAACGCAGAGTAAAGGAGTGAAGAAGTAAAAAGTCAGAGCGCAGAAGTAAGAAGAGCGCCAATGAAAACGCGATCATCAAGAATGCCGCGCCCAAATCGATTACCCTGTGAACCTCTGTGTCCCCTGTGTTTACGATTTCGACTTTGACTTCTGCATTCTGACCCCTAACGTCTGACCTCAGGAGGGCCGCTCGTGAACGTGGAATACACCGGCAGGCACTACGAAGTAACTCCCACTATCCGCAAAGAAGTAGAAACCGGACTCACTAAACTCCGCAAAATCCTCGGCGACCGTTTCGAAACCAAGGTCATACTAGCCGTAGAAAAACACCGCCACAAAGCCGAAATCACCATCAGCCCGCGCAACGGCCCGCTAGTCGGCCTAGCCCAGGCGAAAGACATGTCGATCGCCGTCAACGAAGCCCTCGACCACCTCGAAAAACAAGCGGTCAAATACAAAACCCGCTGGCAATCGAAGAAGCGCTCCGCCCGCAAAACTGAAGAAGTAAAGAAGTGGAACGGCCACTCCCCGCAAGAAGCCGCGACCATCCAGACCGCCGTCGGCCTGACCGAAAAGACGGCAGTAGCGGTAGTCGTCCACCGCTATCCCGCCGTAGCCAAAACCACCGAAGTCCACCTGGTCCGCTCCAACGAAGCCGTAGCCATGCGCCCCATGACCCTCGAAGAGGCCATCAAAGAAGCCCACTTCCGCGACCGCGACGTCTTCGTCTTCCGCGATCCCAAAGGCAAAGTAATGGTCCTCCACCGCACCCGGGACGGCAAAATGGAGCTGATCGAAGCCCCATAAATTGTGTAGGGACGGGTCTTCGACCCGTCCGCCGCGCCCACAGCCCTGTCATCCTGAGCGAAGCGGCTGATTCTCGAAGAGAATCAGCCGCGCAGTCGAAGGACCCCTTTCGTGCCAACAGCTTCCGAGGCTCAAAGAGGAGTTCCCACCAACCCCCTCAGCACCGTGGAATGTTCCGCCCCCAATCCCCGCATCGCCCCTGATCCAAGAACGGCGCCTGTAGCCCGTTGTCGCACCAGTCATAATTCACCAGCCACTGCGCTGTCCCCGCTGCCGACACATCCAGTTGCGGAGGAACCGTACGGAACGCAAACGGCAGCTCGCCGCCCCAGAGCTCCATTCGGAACCCAAACTGCTCAAATACCTGCTGCATCTCGGCATGACAGCAACTCAAAAATACCGTGCGTGGCCTTTCATCTTTACGGCTGGCTTCGACCACGGCCATCAGAATTCCATATGCCAATGCCGTCGCATCTTCGCCGTCGCATTGCGCCACCATGATGTGGTTTTGAGCCTCATTCAGAATCACGTAGCCAATCGTGCCGCCACGGCCCAGAATTCGGAAAAGCCGATAGCGCACAAAAGTCAGCGAAAGGTTATATCTCCAGTCCAGATATTCAACCGTCGGCGCGAATCGAAAAATAAACGGAGAACGCCGCGGCAACAAGTCTTTAGAGTAAGAACTTTCCTCGCAGACGCTAAGTCGCTCTCGGACATCCGCCGCTATGCGCCCAGCAAACTTCGAAATATTTCTTCCTCCCAGCAGCCGGACCGTGGCATTGGTCGTGTGCTTCCACCACGCCTTCCCCGGATACAAGGTGCACGGTCCATTCAGAAAATATCCTCGTACCCCAGGAAGCGGCACCCACCCATAATGCTGCAGCACCGTGAGCGCCTTCCGGCTCACCACCAATGTCATGCCAAAGCTGTTGGGGTTCGCTGCTGCCGAGAATTTGATGAGCTCGCCTCCCACGCCGGGGTGCAGCGAAAACCAGTTTGAACCAATCCGGACGCTGATCTCCCGTATCCCGCCTTCGCACTGATGCTCAAACCGCAACAACTCTCGCCCCAGAGTTCCCACCACCTTACCCGAGTCCGAAATATAGAGGTACAGCTTGCACCATGGTTGGGTTGCGTAGTAGTAGTCCACGAATGGCCGGTGAGTCAGATTCATATTAGCCGGCACGCGCTCGACCATCTCCTGCAGGTCGTCGAAAAGCCCGGGAGTGTATTCAATGATCGGCATCAGAGAACAAGAAGACAAGAAGAAAGGAATAGGAAAGCGCGCACGCAGCCCTCAAGCGCAGAGGAGTGTACTACAGACACTTCGGAATTTCCGTCACGATTCGGTCCTACGCATGGACGGGGGCAGGACGTTTCTAGTTCCAAACCTGTACGCCCATTTGCATCGTGGACTCACGACGGTAGCGATTGCCATGAATTCGAATGGCCAGGTGAAGAAGATTATCGAAGGCCAAGCGCCGTCAGTCATCGACAGGGTTTGTCGGATTCTCGAAACCGAAGGATGTGAGGCCGAGTAATACGCCGTTACGTATTCACCTGCGATACAAGAGACCCTACCCTCGTGCGGGCAGTAGGCGGATGTCGTGTACTCGTTTCCATTTACGCGATAGCGGTAGCCCACACTTCCGTGTTCGCGGATATCGGTGACAACCGCTTTGACTTGGCGGCCATCTCGCACCAGCCAGTAGTTCGTCCAAACCGTGCGGAACGGACTTACTAAGCAAAAACTGCCCAGTACCAGCGCAAGAAACAGCGCTGACAAGCGCTCCGGCATCATTTCAATGCCAAATCGCCGGAACCATTTGGTATCGGTAATCTCACAGGCGCTGAGGTAGAAAGCGAGCGCGGAGAACATCATCCACGCCGTATTCCATCGACGCAAATAGGCGAGAGCGAAGCCAAACAAATCCCTGCCGCCCACCAGGAAAACTGCTCCGAGAGTGCCGCCCACGGCCGCTAAAACGAACCCGAGGAGTGGCAGATACTTGAAAAGACGGCCGCGCAGCGTGCGCCTGCCTGCTCCGCCCCACTCGTGCTCATCGTTCCCAGTTACCACTATGTGGAGGTTTACCATCTGATTCCGGCGCGCTCCAGTCAGCGGATTTCACGGCAGACGCGGCCGAGCGTTCGTCGGTATCGATTCGGATTACCGCAAGATGAACTGATCACACTGCTCGTTTCGAGCAAACGATCGTGTCTGCGCCGATTATCCCATTTCCATATCCGGCGCCGGATATTACCTTCGGGCAGCGTGGGCCCGGCGCCGGTAACGCGGGACAAGCCATCGGAAGCGGGCTTTACACTCATCAAGAAATTGAGTTTTCCACACCCACCCTGTGACACCTAACCTTGCCCCCGCCACGTCGCTCGCGCGATCATGGCCGAAGCGGACGTACTGAAGGCAGCCTCATCGGCGACCACTTAAGTCCAGTGCGCTCAAGATTTTGACCTCTAAGCTCTTTGACATCAAGATTTTGCCAACGCTTTCTGCAAACCCCGCGCTCCGCAAGGCATTCAGAGGGGCAGGGGGGAGGGGGTACCCTCGATTCACCCAGTATTTCCCGAATGGGAAACAGCGCCGCGCAAGTTTATTTCGCGCAGAAATCCACAGGCCGCATCGGTTCTGAGAAACTGGGAACTGGGAACTGGTTTCCTACTGCTGCGGGGCGAAGTAGCCTTTGCGGGCGCGTACTTGCAGGTCCTTCTTCAGCGCGGAGATTTCGATGGAGCGGTAGCGGCCGTCGGCGTCGAAGTCGGCGGGCTTGTAGCTGACAATGTACTGGCTGCGCAGTTCGTCTTCAATGGCGGCGAAGGAGCGCGTGATGTCCTTCATCTTGAAAGGGAAGAAAGCGCGGCCGCCAGTGGCGGATGCGAGTTGTTCGAGAACTTTATCGCCGCGCAGGATCAAGCCGCTGTCGTCGGTGGAAATGGCATAGATGATAACTTCGGCGCGCTGCGCCATCTCGATCGCTTGCGCGCGCGAGTATTCGCTTTGATTATCCTCACCATCGCTCACGATCACGATCGCCTTGCGCGCGGGATGATCGGGACGATCCTTCAAGAACTTATCTTTGCAGGCGCGGTAGATCGCGTCGTAGAGAGCCGTGCCTCCACCATCATGCAGCTTGTGCACGCCGGTGGAAAGCAGTTGCACGTTGTCGGTGAAGTCCTGCGTCATGTGGCTCTGGGTGTTGAAGCCGACCACGAAGGCTTTATCGAAGCCAGAGCGGACCAGGTGCATCAGGAAGCTGGTAGCCGCGTCCTGCTCGAAATCAAAGCGGCTGTTGACTGAACCGCTCACGTCGATGAGCAAGCCGAGGTGCAAAGGCAGATCCGTTTCGCGGCGAAAATTAAGAATCGACTGCGGCGGCTTGTGATCGTCAAGGATGGAGAAGTCGCCTTGATTCAGATCGCGCACAAATTTGCCGTGCTTGTCGGTGGCAATGAACAGCACGTTCACTTCATCGACCCGCTTGTGGATGGTGAAGCCGGCCTGGGGATCGTCCCCGGGGTCGAGGCGTCAGAGGCCGAGGCGTCCGGTGTCGAAGGGCTGTCGTAAATGCTGAGACTGACGGGACTGGTGGCAACAGCACTCGACTGGGCAAGGGCCGCCGGTATCCCGATGAACGCACAAGCCAAAGCGAAGCTTAAAGTGAAGATAAAAGCGCAGTCCGGGGCGAAAGCCGCCAATCGCGCCAGCAGGTGGCCGGTAGTGTGCGTGTACTTCGTTCCCAAAGAATCCAAAATTTTCACTCCACCCCGGTCCAGACAGACCTTCCAACTGATTAGATGCACGCCGCGTGCCGAACGGTGGGCGGCCATCCGCCTATGGTCTCACATGACTCTAGAGGGGCATGAAGCGGAGTGCCAAGTTACAAAAGGAGCACGCGTATGGTCATGGGCCAAAGAGCAGCAGGAGCCTGGAGTTACGGGGAATGCGCGGAGGTCCGATCTGCACCTCCGGGCATTACAATCCCACGGTAGGGTTTAAGATAGTGCGTGTTTGAACAGTAATGATAAAGATTAAAGACAGTCCGGAGGACTGATGGCTATGAGGATATTCGCGAGGATGAAAAAAATTGCAGTCTGGGTTCTGATGCTGTGCCTGTGCGCCGCCCCGGCATTCTCCGCCAACGATGAGCGGGAGGAAGACCGGGTGAGGGACGCGGGAGAGGTCATGAAAGAAATCTTGAACATCCCCGACGACATTCCGCAAGATCTGCTGGATAAGGCGGAGTGCGTGGTGATTCTGCCTTCGGTGAAGAAAGGCGCGTTCGGAATCGGAGGCAGCTACGGTCGCGGCGTCATGATCTGTCGCAGCGGCGAGCACTATACAGGGCCGTGGGGACCGCCGGCGATGTATGCGCTTGAAGGAGTGAGCATCGGATTCCAGCTGGGTGGCCAGGCTACGGATTTTGTTTTGCTCGTGATGAACCCCAGAGGAGCGCGCTCGCTGCTCTCGAGCAAAGTGAAGTTGGGAGCCGATGCTTCAGCTGCGGCTGGTCCCAAGGGGCGTACCGCTGAGGGTGCTACGGACGTGGTGATGCAAGCGGAGATTCTTTCCTACTCGCGCAACAGGGGCCTGTTTGCCGGAATATCGCTCGAAGGCTCAACCCTGCGCTCCGACGGCAGCGCCAATGAAAATCTCTACGGTAAGAAGCTGGACGCCAAGGACATCATCGTCGATCACAAAGTCGCTATTCCTGCTTGCGCGAAAGATCTGGTCGCGCTGCTGGATGCGAAGTCACCGAAGAATTTGTCGGATCCGAAATCGCTGGAGTAGCGAAGTCTGGCTCCTTAGTAGTCTTGAAAGGGCGCGGCTTCCAGCCGCGCCGCTAGTCGCGAAGCGACGGTATTCATTAGCCCAGCACGTGAGTGCTGGGACGGCGAACCAAAACGTAGCGAGTCCCGTGAGGGACGGAACCTAACCTGCCAGAACTCTGGCCCATCGATTGATGCCGACCAGAACACGCAGAAACCCGCCGCCAATCGTCCGCTGCGCCTGGGCGAGCAGCGAATTGATGATTCGCTATCACGATGAAGAATGGGGCGTGCCGGTGCACGATGACGGCACGCTTTTCGAATTTCTCATCCTCGAAGGCGCGCAGGCCGGGTTGAGCTGGGAGACGATCCTCAACAAGCGGGAAAACTATCGCGCAGCGTTCGATGGTTTCGATGCGAAGCGGGTGGCGCGCTACGACCGCCGGAAGGTGGCGCAGTTGCTGAAAAATCCCGGCATCGTGCGCAACCGGTTGAAGATCGCGTCCACGGTGCGGAATGCCCAGGCGTTGCTGAAGGTGCAGGAAGAATTCGGCAGCTTCGATCGCTACATCTGGCAATTTGTGAATGGCCGGCCGCGAGTGAATTCGTGGAAGGCGCGCGATCGAGTGCCGGCGCGCACTGCCGAATCCGACGCCATGAGCAAAGCCCTGAAGAAGCGCGGCTTCAGCTTCGTGGGATCAACCATCTGCTACGCGTTCATGCAGGCCGTGGGCATGGTGAACGATCACGTGGTGCAATGCTTCCGGCACGACGAAGTCGCGGCCACAAAGTAGATTTCGCCAGTTCAGTAAGTTAAGATAGAAATCCCCAAGCCGGGATGGCGGAACTGGCAGACGCAGCGGACTCAAAATCCGCCGGGCTTCGGCCCTTGGGGGTTCGATTCCCCCTCCCGGCACCACGAATTCTCTTTTGTTTTGAAAGACCTGCGGATGTCCGGAGTGTCTCCGCGGCGCCTGTTCCTTGTGGAAAACTCCTCCACTGCAGTAAAACTGCAGCAATTCAGTCTGGGTTCGAGCAGGCTGAATCGGGCGACCAACACATCTCGCCGACACAGCTGTCGCTCAGTTAATCGGTGCAGGTGGAGCAGGCCGCCAGGGAGCGTGCGCAGCCCGCATCTTCTCAAGCTTGCGCACCGCACCGTGCAGAATCATTGCATGCGCACGCAATGCGCAGTTTGCCATCCGACTTACAGACCGGAAGTCTGGTAGCGCAGAACCGACAGGGCCAACCGGTATTCATATCCGGCTTGAGCATTTCCGATCTCGGCCTGGGTCTGCTGCAGCTGTGCCTGGCTGAGTTCTACAATCGAACTGAGGCCGAGCTTGTATCGTGTCTGGGCAAGATCAAGCGCCTGGTTCGCCTGCGCCAACAACTGCTCACTGACACTCACGCGGTCGAATCCCGTGCTTGCCGCCAGCCAGCTCGTGCGCACATCTCGCGAGATCCGATTTCGAAGGTCCATCAGACGTTGCCGCGTAGCCTGGGTGCGCAAATCCGCTTCGCGGGATTTCGCTGAAAAGAGAAAACCATTAAATACACGGAATCTGCACGTTCACTCCCACGGCAGCGTAGGGTCCATAAATGACATCATCGCGTACGGGAGAATCTCCAAAAGCCCCGAGAGCACTGATCGCCGGATACAGCTGATCATGCTCCGCGCGGTGCAGCTTCTCCTCGGACTCGGACTGAAATTCCAGGGCAAGAATCTCTGGACGCTTGGCAAATGCTTCGGCGATCAACGGATCGACCTCGGCTGGCGGTGGGGCCAACTGTTCTGTGTCGTTGACAAGCTCGAATGCTTCGAGAGTGGGATATCCCAGAATCGCCGAAAGGGCCGCCATGGAAGCCTTGTCATTGTTTAGCGCGTCCAGATAGAGAAGCTTCGCCTGTGCCAGGTTTACGTTAGCGAAGCTCAAGTCCAAGTCTGACCTTAGTTTGCTCTTGGTGAGAGCGGAAACCTGGTCCGATAACAACTGGCGCGAGGCTACAGTCTGCGCTGCTACCTGCAGCACAGCGTGTGTCTGAAGGCTGTTGTAAAAGGCCTGGTCCACGGCCAACAAAATATCTTGTTTTGTGGCGACTGCGCTCTGTTCGTCGGCTCGCGCCTGAAGACGGGCGCTGGCGACCAGATTCGTGGTGTGTCCAAAGTCTGTGATGAGTTGGCTCACCGTGGCTCCAGCGGCGGCTCGCGTGTAGACGCTGGGATTATTCAACATCCCAGCGGTGATGCGGCTATTTGCGAGAGCATCGACTGCAGTCAGGTTGCCGTAGGCTTGTGGCCAGAGATTCGAACGCACTTCCCGCGTCACCTGCCCTGAAGCCAATGCAGTCAGCCGGGCGACGGAGATTGCCGGATTGTTCTTCAGCGCCAGCGCCTCCGCGTCCTTTACGCTGAGGCGCATCACATTCGAGGAAGGCGACCCCTGCACCAGCGGTACCGACTGCGCCAGGCCTCGCACTGAGAGCGTGTGGGTTGAGAGCGCGAGAACGCTCAACAGAATCACCAGTCTCGAAGTCATGCCGGCTGTTCCTCCTTTCTCGTTCTTCTTGTCCTCTATCCTTGCCGTGGACCATCAAATAGACGGCGGGCACCAGGAAGACCGTGACGACCACCGAAACCGCAAGACCTCCGATCACGGCGCGCGCTAGAGGCGCGTATTGCTCGCTACCCGTCTCCAAACCCAGCGCCATGGGCAACATCCCCAACAAAGTGGCGAGCGAGGTCATGAGAATCGGGCGCAGCCTGATCTTGCACGCTCGCACCAGCGCCTCGTGTAACGTGAAGTCCTCCTGCCGCAGCTGCCGGACAAACTCAACGATCAAGATGCTGTTGGAAACCACGATTCCAGTCATCATGATCACGCCCATCAGCGACATGATGTTGAAGGTGCTGTGGGTCAGCCAAAGAATCAGCACCACTCCCGACAGTCCCGGAGGGATCGCAACCAGGATGATGAGCGGATCGATGAAAGAAGCAAACTGCGCCATCAGAACCAGGTAGACCAGCACGATAGCCAGCACAAGACCGATGGAAAAGCGTTTGAACGATTCCTTCATGCCGACCACGGACCCGAGCACCTGGACCCGAATGTTTTCCGGTAACGTCAGATGGTTGACGATGTCGTTGACTTCGCGATTGATTCCACCTAAGGCCTCGCCCGCGGGCATCACATAAATGTCGATGACGCGCTGCAGCTGATAATGGTCGACTTCGGTCGGCGTGTTCATCGTCGTTATATCGGCCACGGATTGCAGCGGTGTGTAGTTCTTGATATTCGGGGCACGCAGAGGGATTTGTTTGAAATCCTCCATGCTCATGTTCTCAATCTGCTTATCGAAATACTGCACAGTGAGCATGTAGTTGTTGCCCGTCTTGGGATCGATCCAATAGCTAGGCTCGATCATGCCGTTGGAAGTCAGGGCGGTGATTACGTTGTCCACCACCTGTTTGGGCGTGAGTCCAATCAGGCTGGCGCGTTCGCGATCGATGTTCAGCTGCAGTCCGGGATAAAGAAGATTTTGGGAAATG
>CAWBSN010000007.1:0-18912 GCA_963791445.1 uncultured Acidobacteriaceae bacterium | reverse complement strand
AGTTAAGCCCTATGATTGGTTTTGGTTTCCGAGGCGCCACGCTGTGGCGCCTCGAAATAACTCAGCGTTAGAATTCTACCGCAAGCCTACCTCGACGTTTCGCGGCCCAGTCGGGTTCGTCTGGCGAGGCAGAGCGCCCCAAGCAGTTGGATTGCAGAGGCACGGTTCGCCATCGAACCACTGATTATGGCCGAAGACGTTCGTGAATACGCCTTGGAGTTCCACGCTAACCCCCTCAGCCACAAGAACGTTCTTCTTGATGCTGAAGTCCATATTCCAGAAGTTCTGACCACTGACGCAGCCAGCGCCGCAATCCCTGTTATCTAAACCCAGAATCGGGTTACGCCAGTTGTTAATGTCAGCCACACCAGTCTTGAACCCATTGACGGGCAACCCGCTTGAGGGCTGGTTGTAATTGGCGTGATATTTTTGTTCGGTTCCGGGTGAAACCGGTACGGCGTTCACGTCGGTGCCGAAGTTGATGTCATCCGCTCCACCAAACTCCTGGCCGCAGCAGTAGGACGTTCCTTCTTCCACCGGCGTGCCAGATCCGGCGGTAAACACGGATGCGAGGGTCCATCCGCCCAACAACCGTCCCATTGGTCCCGACTGCCCCTTGAAGAAGGGCGGTTGGTAGATGAAGAATGCGTTGTAGGAGACTTTGCGGTCAAAGGCCTGTCTGCCGTACTCCTCATCCAGGTCGAAGGAATCGAGAGGAGCGTAGGCGCTGACGGCCTGGTAGAGAGTTCCGCGCCCAATGCCTTGGACAAGGTGAAGTTCGACTGCATGGTGAATCCCTTCCAATCCGCCATCTTGAGGAGAGAAGAAGGCACCGTTGTAGTTGGCGTGGCCCGTGCTGGCGTCGATCTGGACGCCCGACGACGCCTGGCCATTAATGCCAGCCCCGTAGATGGGGCTGACGCTCGCGGGAATGGGAGTGTTCATCATGCTGCGCGGGAAGATGAACTGGCCGTTATCCAGATCGCTCCAGAGGCCAAACACTTGAGCATTGTTGAGGTTGGTGGTGCCTGTGGCGCCTTCATTCAACGCGACGGCCTGGGTGCAGTTTGTCGGAATAACTCCGCCAACAGCGGTGCTGCAGTAGGCAGAAGTGGGGCCGCCAAGCGCGGTCTCAAAGAAGGGCTGCGCCGTGATGCTGTTGATCGGAAGGGGCCCGGCAGAGCCTCCGCAACCGCCGGCAGCGAGACCGGCTGTGCCGCCGCAGTATTGCAGAACCAGATTGGCGTAGGCTTGCTTAAACTGCTGCCCACCCAGAGTCATCATGTAAGGCACGGTGTTCAGGGCCATGGGCTGGAATTCGTTCGTGATTCTGCGACCGATGTAACCAACCTCCAGGCTGATCCTGCGGGATACCTGACGCTGAATGGTCAAGTCGAACGAGTCGATCGCGCTGGGCCGGAAATTCGGATCTAAGGTCGAAGCAGCGGCGGTCGAAGTGTTGTTGAACCCAGGATAGTCGGGTTGCGGCAGCGTCGCAGTTGGGACCGGGATTGGGGCAATGAGGCCGCTGGTTGGGCCGCTGCCGCTGGCCGCTGTCCCGACACGGAAGGCGTTTGAAAGAGTAGGCGCGCCTCCGCCGCAACCGGCGAAGGCGTTTTGGGTGCACTGTGTTTGCTGAATGAGCCCGAGGCCCAGCAGCGGTATCAGTACCTGGGTCACGCCGTTCAGGCGGCCGTAGGAGCGGCCATAGCCGCCGCGAATGACCGTATCTTCATGGCCGAAGAGCCTTCCCGCCATCGAATCATTGTCGAAGTGGGGGTTCCAGGCGGCGGCCACGCGCGGACTGAATTCGCCGTAGTACGGGTTGTACGGGTACTTGTTCCCTGACCCGGTATTGCCTGTCAGGCCAAAACCGATTTCGGGATTGTACACCTGGCCTGCCTCCGCCATGCGCGCGCGAGTCGCCAGATAGGAAGTAACCTCGATCGGCTGGTTGGCCTGATCGACCATTACGACTTGTTTGCCATTCTTCTCGGTGGGCGGCATCTCCAGCGCCCAGCCCAAACCGTAAGTCAGGGAGAACGACGGCTTCATGTGCCAGGTGTCGCTGAAGTAGACGTTGTAGTAAGGAATCGTGCTCTGGTCGAACGCGGGGGTCAGCGGAGCGTTCAAGCTCAGATTCGTGCCAGAACGGGTAAAGGCCTGATTCGCCACGGTAACGATGCCCAGTGCCGCCGCAGTAAGGGCGCCGCAGTTGGGGATATCGGTGGTTGCGGTGCAAACCGGCACATCTGCCGCCAGTCCCGATCCGGCGGCTCCGTTGCCGAGGGAATACACAGGATACGCGTTGATGTAGCCACCACCGTCGTTGCGCTCATGCCAATTGAAATTATGCTGATAAATACCACCAACCCCGAACAAGTGGTTGCCCTTCAGGATGGAAATATCGTCGCGCAGCATCGAGTCGTGGCCATCCCAGAAACGGGTGCGGATTTGCTGGTTGTTCACGTTGTATGGGGCAAGATTCTGAGCCTGGCCCGCAGCCTCGCCGCTCATGATTTCGAGCGCGCCACCCAGCCCAGCGCAGTCTGGGCAGGTCTGTACCGGCCCGCCCTGGCGGGCCCAAGCCCACCAATTACGCAGCCAGCTGTAATGCAGGTCGTTGGTGGTGTTGGTGGTAATATTACTGGTCAGTCCTACCACACCGTACCAGTCTTGAATCGGATCGCTGGAGAGGGAAGCGGGCACACCCTTGGTGTCGCCGGGGAAGTAGCCCCCGATATCCACTTGGTCATCCGATGCGGCCTTCAGGTTGTAATAGCGCCAGCTGGCCATGACGTGCTCTTTGGCCGAGAAGTCGTGGTCGACGCGAATGACGGCGATTTTGCTGGTAGTGGGGAGACTCAGGTTGCCCGTGAATCCCTGCTCGTTAACTCCGTCACAGAGAGACAGTCCACCCGCGCAGGCGTTACCCGGTGTATTCGATTGTGGTTCCCAGGTGTTCCATACCTGCGAAACGAGAGGATTGAGTCCCACGCCGAGCGGGTCTTGAGCGGCCAGGGGGTAAACAGTGCCCGTCACGGGGTCCGTGATATTGCCCGCCAGCAGGGCCGCCGAGGGGACGTTCCTATTGATGGTCTCGGAGTTGGGGAAGCGGAAACCTTCATAATTGAAGAAGAAGAACGTCTTCGTGTCGACTAGGTTTGTGGGGATGAGTGGGCCGCCGATCGCGCCCCCAAAGCGGCTGTAATGGAAGCTGGGACGCGCGATGTCGAAGAAAGTGTTCTGCCAGGTATTCTGCGACCAGTTGTTATCTTTATAATATTCGTATCCCGTACCGTGGTAGGCGCTGGTTCCGCGCTTGGTGACCACCTTGATCTCGGCGCCGGCCGAACTGTTGAAATCCGCCGTCTGGTTGGCCGTATTTACCTTAAACTCTTCGACGCTGTCCTGCGGAGTAGGCACCACGCCCGACGCGCCAGACACACCGAAATACTGACCAGCAACACCGCCGGTCGGATCGCCCACGCCAATGTTAGGCGTATAAACGCTCCCCGAGCCATCCAGGTCGTTAGTATTGTCGCCGCCATCCAGCGAGAAATAGTTCTGATCCTGATACGCGCCGGCAACGCTGCCGTCGGTGCCCACACCGGGCTGCAACGTGACAAACGTGCTGACGTCTCGACCGATACTCGGCAGGTTGTCGATGGCGATGGCCGTGACCGTGTTGCCCACCGTGGCATTCATGGTCTGCAGCTCGGTGCCGGTCGCTGAAACCTCGACGACCACATTCGCGCCGCCCACTTGCAGGGCCAGGTTGATGGTTAGACTCTCGCCAACCTTTACCTCTTGCCTCGCGGTCTTGGTGGTGGCAAAACCCGACTTCGCCACCGAGATGTCGTAGACGCCCGGGGTCACGTCCACAAAGACGTAGCGACCATCTTTGTTGGTGGTGGTGCTTCGCGCAGTATTGGTTGAAGTATCGGTCAGCGTAACCGCTGCGGCTGGCACGACAGCATTCGACTGGTCAGTCACTCCACCGGCAACCGTTCCGGTTGACGACGACTGTGACCACAGGGGCAGAGCACCGCCCAAACAAACCACCAACAGGAGAACCAGAACCAACTTTACGCTGCGCGTGTACATTGCTTCCTCCTACCAAGAGATTGAACGTTCACGACTGACCCGGAGACTAAACGACGGGAGACCACAGAAAACAGCTCGCTCTTTACCAGAACTTCAACAATTGCTGTCAATTAAAACGCCCCGATGATGCACATCTTTTTAAGAACAACCTGAAGAGACTCGGAAACTTACAACGAGAGACCCGTACACGCAAGTGCAACTGTCATTCCAAACAGGGAACTGTTCGAAAATGTTATGTTTGTTTCACTTACGAGAGTTATCGCAGGAAAAAGCTCCGCTTTGTTGAATAATAATATGGTTTTCTGTATGGTGAACAGGCTGATTCGCGCGCCGGAAAGCGTCTGAAAGTGTTGCGGGCCGGCCGGATCCGACGGCTATTTCGAGAGGCCGGCCAGCGCTTCCCGGAACAAGGCATCGAATGATCCCGCCTTATCGCTCTTCCCGGCACTGCTCTTGACCGCACTCGCCAGTGCCTTCTCGGCTGCGGCCCGCTGGTAGCCCAGGTTGACCAGTGCTGACAAGACATCTTCTTCTGTTGCATTCAGTGCGGGCACAGTCGGCGGCGAAGTCCCCGCTGCCGGCAGCTTGTCCCGAAGTTCCAATACCATGCGCTCGGCGGTCTTCTTGCCGATGCCCGGGATCCTGGTCAGGCGGGCTACATCGTTGCCGCGGATCGCGCCCGCCATTTCGTCAGCTGCCATCCCGCTCAGGATGGTAATGGCGAGCTTCGCCCCAATGCCGCTCACCGTCATCAACTTTTCGAACAACTGCTTCTCCGCGGGACGGAGAAATCCATACAACGCAATCACCTCTTCGCGCACATGAGTGTGAATGTGCAACGCAACTTCGGAACCGCTGGCCGGCAAGTCAGAAAAGGTTGGCACGCTGATGTTCACTTCGTAGCCGACGCCGCCGGTCTCGACCACGATTTGATTGGGATGCTTGGCCAGCAGTTTTCCGCGCAGATGGGCAATCATGCTAGTTGAGAGTACCGCGTACCGAGTATCGAGTCACGCCCGTCTTTCAGGACTCGCTACTGGACATTTTTGTGCTGGAATCGCAGGCAGCGAAAACGGCAGGGCCGACCCCCTGCCGTTTCGTGAATGTAAGACTCTTGGTTTCGCGACTCTGTTTTCGCTACTTCTTGTTGACGGTTTTCTTCAGTTCGGCCCCAGGGGTAAACTTCGCGACCTTGCGGGCAGCGATCTTGATAGTGGCGCCGGTTTGCGGATTGCGCCCATTCCGCGCCTTTCTCTGCGACACCGAGAAAGTGCCGAAGCCTATCAAAGCCACTCGATCTCCTTTTCGCAATGCTCCAGTGATGCTGCTCACCGCGGTATCAATCGCAGTTGCAGCCTGCGCCTTGCTGATTTCGCAAGCGCCCGCGATCTTGTCAACCAGATCGGCTTTATTCATTTGTTTCTCCTCGCAGGTCTCTTTATTTTGCATGCCCAGCCGACACCGGGAGGACAAAAACCTGTGGCTGAGTTGGGAAACCTGACGGCTGGTATTCTCCTCTCTCCACGGAGAATGTCAACTGTGAAAATCCGCGCCCGAAGCCTGTTTCGCACCCCCATGTCCCGGATTGGGGCTAAGGGGGCGGGTTCCGGGCTGGAGCGGGCGGTGGAAAACTCCGACTTCGATCGGCACCGGCGAGCAGGAAACAAGCCGGGAGCGGATTTTCCTCTGCCCTCCACAGTCCCGGCCGCACCTTCACAGGTTGTACACAGGCGCCTGCAGTTTCGCACTTGCGGGAAGCTTGCACCCGGGTGCACAGTCAACTGATACAGTTTGAGAGAACCGGAATCGGGAAGGTGGATTTGAGAAGTATCGAAGAATCAGGATTGAAGCTAGCCAAGGCCCAGGCCGAAGTTTGCCCGCTATGCCAGGGAACGGGCTGGAAGACGCTCTCCGCGGGCCTAGGCGCACCGAAAGAGAGTAATAGCAATAACGACCGGCGAGTCACGCGCTGCGATTGCCAGCTGCGGGCGCGAGCACAGACGCTGCTCGCAGCAGCCCGAATTCCCAAGAGATACGAGCACTGCGAACTCAGAACTTTTGAATTCGATGGCCTACATCGTACGCTAGCCCCGGCCCGCATGGCCGCCTGCAAGTTCGTCGAAGAATACCCGGTCGACAAGACCGGCCTACTACTTATCGGCACGATCGGAGTCGGCAAGACCCATTTGGCCGTGGGAATCATAAAGGAATTGATTCTCAGCAAGGGCATCTCGTGCCTCTTCTACGATTACCGGGAATTGTTGAAACAGATACAAAATTCATACAACGATACAGTCAAAACGACAGAGTTGGACTTGCTCAGACCCGTATTCGAAACCGAGGTTTTGGTGCTGGATGAACTCGGAGCGGTGAGGCCCACAGATTGGGTTTGGGACACAGTGAGCCTTATCCTGAACACGCGCTATAACGACAGTCGCACGACCATTATCACAACGAACTATCCCAATTTCGCGGAACGCGACCGGCTCGGCAATGCGAGCAGCCGGAGCCCTGAGGCCGCCAAATATGCGGCTGAGAGAAACTCTCGGCGACAGGATCGGTGATCGCATGCGTTCCCGATTGCATGAAATGTGCCGCATTGTCACGATGGAAGGCACCGACTTTCGTCAACAAGTCAAGAGCGCCAGCTTCCGCTAAGCTCGTCGCGGATCTGCTGCGACACGAATATCAGTGAGTAAGGAGCAACCCGTGCGCTGGTACCACTATTTTGCGTACTTCTTCGGGGGCATATTCCTCGCGAACGCTTTGCCCCATCTCGGCAATGGGATCTCCGGGCATGCGTTCCAAAGCCCCTTCGCATCGCCGCCCGGCGTGGGATTGTCGTCCTCGACGGTCAATGTCGCGTGGGGCCTTTTCAATCTTGCCATCGCTTATCTGCTCGTCTGCCGTGTCGGCAGTTTCGATCTGCGCAAAACCTCGCACATGCTCACGCTCGGGGCAGGCATCCTGATCATGTCACTAAACCTCGCTCACTATTTCGGACGGTTTCACGGGGGAATGTGAGCCCTTCGCCAATGAATCGGCACGGATTTCGAGGATCAAGAGCGGTAGATTCCCACTAAAATGATTCCGTGCTCCTCGAGCGCTTGCAGTTCGCCCCCGAACGCGACACCGAAATCTTCGCGGCAGTCCCCGCTGCCTCGGCCGTGTTCCTGCTGCGCGGCGAAGACGTTCAAGCCGAACCTTACGTAAGCAAGACGGCGAATCTACGCCGCCGTCTGCAACGCCTGCTGGGCCGGGCCGAAGAGAGGACTAAGAAACTAAACCTGCGCGAACGCGTTCGCTCGATCGGATACTCTCCCACTGGCTCAGACTTTGAATCCGGATTCCTGCTCTACCAAATCCTGCGTGAAACCTTCCCCAAGACCTATGCCAATCGCATGCGCTTCCGCTTCGCGCCTTTGGTCAAGCTGCATCTCGAAAACGAATATCCTCGCGCGTCGATTACCACGCGTTTAGGGCGCCTCAATGGCCGTAGTCTTTTCTATGGACCATTCCAGTCCCGCACCGCTGCTGAAAAATTCATGAATGACTCGCTCGACTTCTTCAAGATGCGCCGCTGCGTCGACGATCTGCATCCCGATCCTAAATTCCCCGGCTGCATCTATTCCGAGATGAAGATGTGTCTCGCTCCATGCTTCAAGGGCTGCACCGACCAGGAATATTCCGCCGAAGTAAACCGTGTGCAAGCCTATTTCAATTCCGGAGGAGAATCCCTCGCCCGCGAGTTCTCCGCCCAGCGCGAGGCCGCATCGGCCAATCTTCAATTTGAGGACGCTGCCGCCATTCACGTTCGCCTGGAAAAACTGAAGCCGGTGCTGAACCAGTCTCCAGAAATAGTTCGGCGTCTCGATCGCTTTTCGGCGCTGGTCATCCAGCCCAGTCACGCAATCGACTCAGTCACATTCTTTCGCGTGGAGGGTGGCGTGATTTCCGGCCCGGTGGTGTTCTCGATCCAAACCGTCGAGCACACGAAATCGCAATCGATGGAGTCGCGAGTGCAGGCAGTTCTCGATTCGTTCCCGCTCGCGAAGCCCCGGCCTGCGCTGGAAATCATGGAACACCTGGCGCTGCTCAAGCGCTGGTACTATCGCGGCCACCGCACCGGCGAAATATTTCTAGCAGATGACAAAGGAGCATTCCCGATGCGCCGAATCGTGCGCGGCATCGGCCGCGTGTTCCGAGGCGAGGGGCCGGAGGTTGATCAATGAAGAGCCTTCACCACAGAGACACAGAGACACGGAGAAATTCTTGAATTTAGGTTTTGCAGATTTTCGTTTCTCTCTGTGTCTCTGTGACTCTGTGGTAAAAGAATTTTTCAGGAAGGACCGCAATGGCCACCCAGGACCCGAACAGCAAACAACTCCGCGAGCACCTGCTCTATCTTCTCAACGGCGGCGGCGCCCACGCCCGCTTCGACGACGTGGTGAAAAATTGGCCGGAGGATCTGCGTGGCACAAAGCCAAGCGGACTGCCGCACACCGCTTGGATGCTGCTTGACCATCTTCGCCTGGCGCAATGGGACATCCTCGAGTTCAGCCGCAACTCGAAACACGCATCCCCGGAGTGGCCCAAGGGCTATTGGCCGAAGACGGAAGCTCCGCCGAACCCGCCCGCGTGGAACAAAAGCGTTCAGCAATTCCGCAAAGATCTAAAGTCGATGCAGGTTCTGGTTGCCAATCCCAAGACTGATCTCTACGCCCGCATCCCGTGGGGCGACGGCCAGACCGTTCTTCGGGAAGCCTTGCTGCTGGCCGATCACAACGCCTACCACCTCGGCCAGTTGGTCGATGTACGCCGCCTGCTGGGGGCGTGGAAGGGATAGTAGCGACGCCGAGACAGCGGCACTGCAAAAACCGAGCCGGCCCTTTCGGACCAGCTCGTTTGCCTCACCAAACTGATCAGCACTTCAAGGCGCTACCGTGATGCTGACGGGCGTCTCGTTCGTGAGTGATCCGGAAGTACCAATCAGATCGATGGTTGTTGTCCCCGTTGGCGCGCGCCTTGTAGCGCTCCACGTGATCGTCACCTTCACGCTGCCATTTGCCGGAGGCGTGACGGGGTTGGCCGAGGCCGTCGCCGATACGCCACTGGGGAATTCGTTGACGCTTAAATCAACAGCAGAATTAAATCCATTCACACTGGTGACAGTGAGAGTGGTCGAGACGCTGCCCCTTTCATCAATCGTAAAAGAAGAAGGCGACAGCGACAGAGTGAAGTTCTTCGTCCCCGAAGAAGCATTCACCGTGAGGGCGATGGTAGTGCTGTGAGCGGTTGAGCCGGAGGTTCCGGTGATCGTCACCGTGGCCGCGCCAACCGTTGCGCTTGAGGAAGCAGTCAGTGTGAGGGTTGAGGTCGCACTGCCGTTTGCCGCCGGAGTCACCGGGTTAGTCGAGAACGCCGCCGTAACGCCCGTGGGCAGGCCGGTAGCGCTCAACGTGGTTGCGGAGCTGAACCCGCCCGTGCTGGTGATGGTGATCGTGCTCGTTCCGTTGGCACCTTGGGTTACAGTCACGGACGCGGGCGAAGCGCCGATGGTGAAGTTCGGCGTCGCCGTCGCACTCACCGTGAGGGCAACGGTAGTGGTTGCGGTCAGGCTGCCGGAGGTTCCGGTGATGGTCACCGTAGACGTTCCGGTAGTCGCCGTGCTGCTCGCCGTCAGCGTCAGCACGCTGGTCCCGGTTGTGGGATTCGTGCCGAATGCCGCGGTCACACCGCTGGGTAGGCCAGAAGCGGCCAGAGTAACGCTGCCGCTGAATCCGCCTGCATCGGTCACGGTGATGGTGCTGCTGCCGCTACTGCCTTGGGTAACCGACAGGCTGCTCGGCGAAGCCGAAAGCGTGAAGCTCGGCGTTGCAGATCCAGCCAACAGGTTGATGATCCCGGTCGTATTCGGACTGCCCCAGCCGGTGCACAGATCGTAGCCGGTTAATCCCGAATAGGTGCCGCAACTCCCGCTGGTGATGTCGTGGAAGTAGGTGCCATAGCTTGAGGTCAGAGCCGCCGGGTAAAGGATCGGATTGATAAAGCCGATTGTGTCGCCGTTGGCCGCTGCCTGTTGATTGGCCAGAGCCAGGTAGCCGGCCCACATCGGTGTCGCAAAGCTGGTTCCGCCGTAGTCGTTGGCCGTACAAGTGGTTTGATCGGCGCAGACATAAAAGGTAAAGTTCGCGTTCGCTGACACGTCTGGGCCATTCCGTAACGTCGTGGATCCCTTGTTGGACGAGGTGATCACCCCCGAGAGCTGCTGCCAGGAGGGGATCGGGATGGAATCCGGCGAGATGCCACCGCCGCTGTCTGCCCAGGCGGTTTCCGATTTCCAGGGCCCAGCCACGCTGGAGGTTGTAAGGTCCGTGCCGCCGACTGAGACGATGTTTGCATCATCGGCTGGCCAGGCCTCATTCGACGCTGACCAAGCCGAGCTGTCGCCTGATGCGGCAAAAAAGTTTTGCCCTTGCGACGCCATCTGCTCAAAGTACGGGTCCAGCGTGCTCGGGTCCGCAGGTGTCCATCCCCAAGAGCAACTGATCTGCTTGGATAATGGAGCGTCCGTATCCGTGACCATCGCGCTGATGCAGGCCGTATCGCTGATATTTCCTGATCCACTGGCCAGGACGTCGCCGCACACATACATGTAGAGCATGGTCGAACCCGGGGCCATGCCCATCGCCTGCGTCATGTCGAGGGTTTGCTCGGTATCATCACATGCTTTACTGCCGCTATCGACGCAGGTCGTCGCGTAACCGCCGGTGGAAATGAGGGTCGGAGTGTAAGGTTCCGTTTGCCCAGCGTTTTTGTAATAGGTAGTCAGATCGGCCAAATCGGTGCCCGCAAATTCGAACAGCGCGATGTTCTGGCCGGAGCCGGTGAGCGCCGTTCCGCCGTAGTAGGCCGCGCGCATGTCACTACCCAAAAAGGAAGCCGAAGGGCCGGAGCCGGTGGTGGCATGAGACACCACCTTCTTAGCATCGATCCCATGGGCCTTGGCGTAGTCGCTCTTCTTCACATACATGGGGTGCGGCTTGGAATCATTGTCCAAACCCGTGATGTGCCAAAGCTGGAAGGGAAGATCCACGGTCGGTTCGCGGTCCACGGCAAAGAAGGTGCGGTCTTCGGTGAGATCCTGGTAGGTCCCCATCGTCACATGGAAGGCCTTCTCGATGTTCGCCACGGTGCCGGTGAGCCTTAGATCCCGGGCTTCGCGGGTTCCGCTGATGATCTCAAAGCCGCTCGCTTTCGCGAAGGCAACCAGGGCATCCCAATCTTCCTGAGTGGGGCCGAATCTCGCAGTAAACTCCTGCGGCGTGAGGAACTGGTGGTGGGATGGGCTTGAAGGATCCTGGACTTCCTGCAGGAAATTCTCCAACCCTGCGCGATCACGCAGCGGCAAAACGATGTCGAAACGCAGGGTCTCGGTCGCCGGGAGTTGCCCGATCAACTGCGCCCGACCGTTGACGATCTCTTCGCGCACATGGCGAGTCAATAGGGACTGCGGCTGGGCTTGTCCTGGGATTGTAATCAACATGAACGCGGCCGCGCAGACAAGCGCAGCCAGTCTGGATAAGAGGGGAGTTCTTTTTTTCATCTTTTTATCCTTTCGTTCTTTCGTCTGGGCTTTCAAAGGTCCGGCAGCTTGAGGCAGCCTCTGCCGACCAAGAATCGCGGCATCTTAACGCACCTTGAGTGTTTTGTTTAGAGTTTTTGAGGGTTGTTACGAAAATAGAATTCCGGGGCAGGAATCGAGGGATGTCAGGCCGTCAGGGCAGGATAGAGGCTGTCTCTGGCTTGGGGCCGCTTGCGGAACACAACCTTTACTCCCTCCCGCCAGCGCTCGTCAATACCCACGAACTCCCACTCAATCTCGGGTGAAAAATGGCGCAGCAAAGTATCCGTAGCAGGGTGTACATGCAAGGCAGGAGCCACCAGAAACAGCAGCGGCTTTTCGCTCGACAACTCGCGACCCTCAAAATATCCAAAGCGAGGAAATTCGCCACGGGCATGATGCCATTCCACCCGCGACCAGTAATCGAGCCCCTGCAGCGGCAGGTGGATATCCTCATCCGCTTTCAGTTCCACAAGGGCCAGCCGTCCTGTGCGTGTAGTAGTGAGCACATCAATCATGGCCCGGTCCGCGGCCGAAAATGCTGGAACCTGCGAATACCGGCATGACGGCTCCAGACGCCCATCCACCACGCTCACATCCCCTACCACCAGCGATTCCAGCCATCTCTCGGGACGGAGCCGCCACAACGGATGTTGACGCGGACCATAAGGATGGCGCGTGTCACGCAAACAGTGCGCCAGCTCCGTGAACGCAGCTTCGTTACTCCCCTCGAGAATTCGCTCCTCCGCACCCACGCCAAACACAACCTCTTCGGTACTGTGAAAAGAGCCTGGAATGCAGCCCAGCCGCGCTCGCGCAAATTCCAGTCCGCGCCAGCGGAAAGCAATTTCCGCAGCCGAAAGCACGCTGACTTCACAATTCGGCAGAACCTGCTGCACCCTTGCAATCGAATCCTTGAAGCGCTCATGAGCCGCCCCGTCGTCGGCAGCGCGCACCAGCCGCGTGGCCACGTTGCCGCGGTCCGCGCAGTCGATTTCGACCAGCGCGTCTTGCCGTTCATCCAGCTCAAACAGTCGCCACTTGGCGGCATCGCGGTTCAGGTTCGCCATCCGTTCCCGCACCAGCGCCGAAGTTCCAGCGGGAACGAACATCTTCAATCCTTCTACCAGAACATTCGCCGCCTTCGCCCGCCGGCAAACGTCGAGCCACAGAATTCCAAAGGTGAGCGCCGCATCGATAGAAGACTGCGTCTCCTGCGCATTCACTCCCAGCAACGCAAAGGCGGCCCGCCCTTGCCGGAGAAGCCCGCGCGTGTAGTTCGGTCCAAGAGATTTCTCCAGGTCCGCCCCCGTTGTCAGCTTCGCGATTTTGAACTCAGGAAAATGCCGTTCCAAAGTCCTCCTCAGCTTGTGCTCATACGCGGCCCGGCATGCTCGTCGAGCCGTGGGCGACCGCCGGTCGCGTTCACGGCAAATTTCCAGCCTCGAGGGCCGCGCCTGTCCCAGCCGCTGCACCGCCAGCCGCAGCGTGCCATTCTTCACTTCGGCCTCCAGCACGCGCCGCACGGCATTGCGCTCCGCCGACCACAGATGCAGCAGGCACCGGTTGTACTCGCCCGAAATCGAATACTTCGATTGCGCCAGATCAAAGGCGACAGCGCCGTTTTCCAGCACTACGGCGCCTGCGGCCTCGCTGAGAAAGTCATGCACGGTTCGAGTCAGAGCTTGCGGAGTCACCGTCGGCATGGGCATGATCCATTTGCATTCTCTAACCCGCGCATGTCCCCTGTCTGTGACATGTGACCATCGTCACAATTCCCCTGTGGATGTTCCGCCCGCCCGCCTCCGCCCCATGTGGGATAATGGCTGGGTGACAATATCCGCCCAACTGAGTCTGCCCGCAGCCCGGCGGCATCTAATTCCAGTGGATAAAAGCTTGATCAAATCATCTCTCGCCGATAAACAGCGCTTCTTCTTCGATCACTACGGGGTCACGGAAAATGACCTCGAACATTACCTGGCGGCCGCGCTTTCCGCCGGCGGCGACTATGCCGACCTCTATTTCGAATATCTTTCCTCGACCTCGCTGATGGTCGATGAATCGATGGTGAAGTCGGCCTCGCAGGGCATTTCCGCTGGTTGCGGCGTGCGCGTGGTTTCAGGCGAGCGCACCGGCTACGCCTATACAGACGATCTTTCCGCCAACCGCATCCTGCACGCCGCCCGCACCGCGGCTCTGATTGCCAGCGCTCCGGCCAAGACTCCTGTCGCCGGCTTCCAGCAAACCGCGGCTCGCAGCCTGTATCCCGTAACTCTGCCCTCAGTCGACGCCGAAATTACCGCCAAGGTTGAGCTGGTGATGCGGGCCGACAAAGCGGCACGCGCCTACGACCCGCGCATTCAGGAAGTCCGCGCCAGCTACGCCGATGAACTGCGAAACATTCTGGTCGTCGCTTCCGACGGAACCTTCGCCGAAGATTCCCAACCGCTCGCCCGCATGAACGTGTCTTGCATCGCCAAAACCGAAGGCAATTCGGCTCGAGGTGGTTCCGGCGGCGGCGGACGCGTCGCCCTCGACTTCTTCTTCGGAGACAAGAATCCCGAATTCTTTGCGAAAGAAGCAGCCCGGCAGGCGATCCTCCAACTCGACGCGCGCGAAGCTCCCGCGGGCGAAATGGAAGTGGTTCTTGGCCCAGGATGGCCCGGCGTTCTGTTGCACGAAGCGGTCGGTCACGGCCTGGAAGCCGATTTCAATCGCAAGAAGACTTCCGCCTTCGCCGGCCTGATCGGCAAGCGCGTAGCCAGCGAAGGCTGCACGGTAATCGACAACGGCACCATGCCCTGGCGCCGAGGGTCTTTGAATGTGGATGACGAAGGCGAGCCCACGCAGGAAACCGTGCTCATTGAAAAAGGAATCCTGAAGGGCTATCTGAGCGACAAGCTCTCCGCGCGCCTGATGGGCATCGCCGACACCGGCAACGGACGCCGCGAGAGCTACGAACACATCCCCATGCCGCGCATGACCAACACCTACATGCTCGCCGGCCAGGACAATCCCGAAGACATTATTCGTTCCGTGAAGCGCGGCATCTACGCGGTAAATTTCGGCGGAGGCCAGGTCGACATCACCAACGGCAAATTCGTCTTCGGAGCCTCCGAAGCCTACATGATCGAAGACGGCCAGATCACCGCGCCCATCAAAGGCGCAACCCTGATCGGCAACGGCCCGGATGTTCTGACGCGAGTCTCGATGGTAGGCAACGATCTGAAACTAGACGAAGGCGTCGGCACCTGCGGCAAAGACGGACAAGCCGTCCCGGTAGGCGTAGGCATTCCGACCATCAAGATCGATCGCCTGACCGTCGGCGGCACCGCAAAGAAAGATCCCGGCGGCTTCATGCAGTAGACTTTTGATCTCTGTCATCCTGAGCGTAGAGTGACCTTCGCGCCAAAGCGCGAAGGTCACACGGAGTCGAAGGATCCCTTGCAGCCGGCACCGTCCGGGGCGGTTCAAGGAGTTTCTCCGAGGCCTCGGCGTGGCTGGCCGATTCTCATTTGGAAAGTATCTCCTTGTCGTATATGCAGTGTCGGAGATGAAGCACACCGATGAGACACGGATTTCTGACATTGACTTTCAGAGACGACGGAGACGGCACCGGAAAGTTGTCAGCACAGGCGGAAACCCGGCTACTCCGGCAGGAGCGGCGCGTATTTCGATATCGCTCAGATTCGGGAATTTGCTCAGGCGATTTCGGAGTTACCGCTGCCGGATCCAGCTCGATGTCACTGCGAGCGTATTCTGGTCGAAGGAAACATCGGGCCAGTTGCGGAACACCTCGGCATTGATGTCTTCCCAGTGATCTTCGGGGCCACATCGGAGTTCAAGTGCGAATGGCGACGGAAATGTGGAATGACCCGACCTGGATCACAGAAAACGCGACGTTGGAAATCATTACCACTTATGAACCGCTTGCCGGGTTCGGCAAGGATATCCTATCGATAATTAGCGGATCGCTCGGAAGCTACCCTTGCAGGCGAACTCTTCCGTAGAGAAAAATCGGATAATACTATGCCCTCAACCGAACTCGAAACCGAAAACCCGAAACTGGAAACCGACCTCGCTCCCTCGCCCAGGACATCGTCCGCCGAGCCATGAACGGCGGCGCAACCGCTGCCGAATGCGTAGTCCGCGAAGGCGACGAATTCTCCACGCTGGTCCGCCTCGGCCAGGTCGAAACCCTGAAAGAATCCGGATCGCGATCCATTGGCGTGCGCGTCTTTAACGGCCAGCGCGCCGCCAGCACCTACTCGAGTGATTTCTCCCGCGCCAGCCTCGACCGCATGGTCAAGTCCGCGCTGGAGCTTTCGAAGATCACTTCCGAAGACCCATTCGGCGGAATTCCTGAAGCTTCGCAACTCGGCTCGCTCACTGGCGACCTCGATCTCTATCACGAAGATGTTTATTCACTGCCCGGCCCCGATCGCATCGACTACGCCCGCCGCGCCGAAAAAGCCGCGCTCGATTTCGACCCGCGCATCAAGAATTCCGAAGGCGGATCGTTCGACGCCGCCACCGGCCACAAAGTTCTGGCCAACTCGCATGGCTTCGTCGGCGAATATCGCCGGTCTTATTGTTCCGTCTCCGCTGTTCCGATCGCGCAAACCGAAGACGGCGCGATGCAGCGTGACTATTGGTACTCAGTCGCGCGCACGCTGAGCAAACTCGAATCGCCCGAGCAGGTCGGCAAAGTTGCGGCCGAGCGCACGCTGCGGCGCTTGGGCGCGCGCAAGGCGAAGACCGCGCAAGTCCGATCATCTTCGATCCCATGGTTGCCACGTCGATCCTCGAACATATTTTCGAAGGCGTGAACGGCGACTCGGTCTACCGCGGCGCATCGTTTCTCGCCGGCAAGCTGGGACAGAAAATCGCCGGCGACAACGTCACCATCATCGACGATGGCACCATCCCCGGCGGCTTCGGCACCAGCCCATTCGATGGCGAAGGCGTTCCCACGCGCCGCACGGTAGTCATCGAGAACGGCGTGCTGAGCTCCTATCTTCTGAATACCTACACGGCGAAAAAGCTGGGGCTCAAGACCACCGGCAACGCCTCTCGCGGACTTGCCGGCACGCCGGGCATCGGTCCGGGCAATTACTTCCTGCAGCCCGGAACCAGAACGCCGAAAGAATTGATTTCCGAAATCAAAGAAGGTCTCTACGTAACCGAGTTCCTCGGCCATGGCGCGAACCTGGTGACCGGCGATTATTCCCGCGGCGCCTCGGGCTTGTGGATCTCCGGCGGAGAGTTCGCTTACCCAGTCGAAGAAATCACCGTCGCCGGAAACCTGAAAGAAATGTTCTTCAACATCTCCGAGATCGCGAACGATCTTGAATTCCGCGGCTCGGTGGCCTCGCCAACGCTGCGCATTGACGGCCTCACCGTCGGCGGCGAATAATCGCGCCATAAGCCAAAATGAAATTCGCCAAGATCGTATTCTGGATCGCCGCCATCTGGGGCGTGCTGATGCTCCGCCGCTGTACTTCATGTTCGATCTGATCGGGCGACAGGATCCGCCACCCATCACGCATCCCGCGTTCTACTACGGCTTCGTCAGCGTGGGACTCGCCTTCCAGATCGCATTTTTCGTGATTGCCAGAGATCCGGTGCGCCTCCGCCCGATGATGATTCCTTCGGTGATCGAGAAATTTGGCGGTGGCGCTTCCTTCGTCGTGCTCTATCTGCAGCATCGCCTGACGCCGGGAGATCTGGCGCTGGGCTGCGTCGACCTGTTGTTCGGCGTGTGTTCCTGGCAGCGTTCTTCAAGACCAGCCATTAACGTCCAGAGTACAATCGACTTGCATGGGCGGCCTGATCCAGCCAACTCCGATAGCCGAAGAGCCCGATTCCAGCCGACGCACATTGCCATCGCTGTCGCAGTCGTTATCGTCATCGCTGTCGTTGTCGCGTTTCTTCTTCGAGGCCAACCTAAAGGCGCTCAGGACCGCCGCCTTACGCGGCCAACCTCAAACTTTCCGATTTCAAAATGAGCGCGGCCGAGAATTTTGTCGGCGCCACCGTCAGCTACGTCGACGGAACCGTCACCAACGCCGGCGATAAAACCGTCACGCATGTGATGGTCGAAGTGAACTTCAAAGACGACATGGGACAAACTCGCGCAGCGGGAAGAGATTCCGCATGCAGGTGTTGAAAACCACTGGCCCTTATCCCGAAGCCGTCGACTTCAGCGTCTCGCCGCTAGCCCCCGGTCAAAGCCAGACCTTTCGCCTTACCTTTGAAGCATCTCTGCGCAGTGGAACCACCAGTATCCCGACATCCAGGTTACCGATGTCGCGGTGAAATAAAGTCTGCGCATGCCGATGCCATTTCATCCCAAGGCGTCCAACTTGGGTAGCGATCTAAGCGCCAATCGTCACCGGACTTCCAGTGTACAATGATTCATGGCCGATCGAAACCCTTCCGCTTGACGGAGTCGGTAAAAGCCGCGGGCTGCGCGTCCAAGCTGAGTCCGGCGGCGCTGGACAAGGTGCTTGGGAAATTAGCCCGGCAACACGACCCTAATGTTCTGGTCGGCTTCGATCACGCCGACGACGCCGGAGTGTATCAAATCGCGCCCGATCAGGCGCTGGTGCAAACTGTCGATTTTTTCACGCCGATCGTCGACGATCCCTACACCTTCGGGCAGATCGCCGCCACCAACGCGTCTCAGCGACATTTACGCCATGGGCGGACGCCCGTCACTTCGCTGGCACTGGTTTGTTTTCCCGAAAAAGCGGATCTGGAAATTCTCGAGCGCATCCTCGCCGGCGGCCTCTCGAAAATGATCGAAGCCGGATGCACCGTGATCGGCGGCCACAGCATTCGTGACGAAGAAACCAAGTTCGGATACTCCGTCACCGGACTCGTCCATCCCGAAGAAAGTTCTCGCCAACGGCGGCGCCAAGCCGGAGACACTCTTGTCTTCACGAAAGCGCTGGGCACGGGAGTGATCTCCACCGCCATCAAGAGAGGCAAAGCCGAGCCGCCTGGATCGATGCCGCCGTGCAATCGATGACCACGCTGAACAAGCAAGCCGCGGAACTAATTCAGCAAGCGAGAATTCCGAGTCCACGCCATGACCGATGTTACTGGCTTCGGCCTGATTGGCCATGCGCGCGAAATGGCGCTTGCCAGTAACGTTCTCTGCGATTTTTTCGAAAGAT
>CAWBSN010000006.1:0-110194 GCA_963791445.1 uncultured Acidobacteriaceae bacterium | reverse complement strand
TTGGCGTCCCCGACGGGATTTGAACCCGTGTTACCGCCGTGAAAGGGCGATGTCCTAGGCCAGGCTAGACGACGGGGACGGATGTGAGGCGGGGTGCTCGAGGCACCAGTTGATCGTAACAAGCCCTTCGCAACCCTGTCAAAACGAGTCAAAACGAAGAGTTGCTCTCTTTCCTCGCAATCGCCAGACAATTTAGAATAATGGTGACCGCAGGTGACGCTCACCACCATTCGAGGCGATTGTGTCCGATCCACTTTATCTCAGTCTTTGGTTCTCCGATTTTTCCGGCCCGGAGATGTTGCCGCACGCCTTCGAGGTGTTGCAGCAGTTTCCTTTCTCGGCGCAGCGTCCGGGGATCACTTACTTCGCTCTTCATCCTATTTCCTGGGACGAGGCAACGGTGCTGGAACGACGGTTTCCCTCGGGAATCGACCCCGGGCAGGCGGCGCTGATCGCCGCCGAACAAGTCCATGACGATTACGCTTACGTTTTCGAAGCTCATTGGGACTTGTGGACGCCCGATGCGTCGAACGAGAACTGGGTGCTCGAACCCGCAATGGTGAAGTTCATCGTCCAAGGAGAAGAATTTGACGAAGGCGCCTATCAGCAGACGGGACACATCCAGGTGGACTTTGGTCCGGATTCATATTTTCTCCAGCCCGAGACTTCGCTCACTGACCAGACTCGCGCCAAGATTCGTGACAACGTCGCGAAGCTGGTGGAATTCTCGGTGAATGTAGAGAAAAACAGTGGCACCAGTTCGCGTCTGCTCTGGTCGGATTCGGAAGAGAGCCTGGCGCAGAAATTAATCGCACGCCTGCAGAAAGTGCAGTAGCCACGAGCAGAGGACGCGCAAAACGCTCGCGCGCCTCCCGCACCCACTAAGTTAACTGATCTTATTTCGTTCTCCCACCCTCAACCTTCAGCGTATCCGACGCTCCGGCTTGCGCCGCTGCCAAACGCGCCGTCAGCACGCGGAACGGGGAGCACGACACGTAGTCCATTCCCACCTCATGGCAGAACTTGACCGACTCGGGCTCGCCGCCGTGCTCGCCGCAGATCCCGATCTCCAAGTCCGGGCGCGTCTTTCGGCCCGCGTTCGATCCCGATCTTCACCAGTTCGCCCACACCCACCTGGTCGATCGCGGCAAACGGATCCTGCTTCAGAATCCCTTCCTGCAGATACGCCGTCAGGATCTTGTTCACATCGTCACGCGAGAAACCGAAGGCGGTCTGCGTCAGGTCGTTGGTGCCAAAAGAGAAGAACTGCGCCTCTTTGGCGATCTCGTCCGCGACCAAACAGGCGCGAGGCAACTCGATCATCGTGCCCACGTGGTAGTCCACGCGCTTTCCCTTCTCCTTGAATACTTCTTCCGCTACGCGCTTCACTATCGCTCCCTGGTTCTCCATCTCCTTCACCGTTGCGATCAGCGGAATCATCACCTCAGCGTGAGTCTTTATGCCTTTCTTTTCCACGGCGACGGCCGCTTCGATAATGGCCCGTACCTGCATCTCAGTAATCTCCGGATAGGTTATTCCCAAGCGGCATCCGCGAAGCCCCAGCATGGGATTGAACTCGTGCAACTCCTCCACACGTGCCAGCAGACTGCGAAGAACTTCCTTCAGATCGCCAGCTCTTTTCGCGCCGTAATCCTTGTACTCCGCGATCAGCGCCTTCTTCTGTTTCGCAGTCGCACGCGGAAGCGTGGCAATATCCACCATCAACTTCTCCCGCTTGGGCAAAAACTCGTGCAACGGAGGGTCGAGCAAACGAATCGTTACCGGCAGCCCCTCCATGGCTTTGAAGAGACCCTCGAAGTCTTTCCTCTGATAGGGAAGCAGCTTCTTGAGCGCCTTGCGACGGTCTTTCTCGTTGTCAGCAAGTATCATGGCACGCATGTGCGGGATGCGATCCGGAGCAAAGAACATGTGCTCGGTTCGGCACAGGCCGATGCCCTCGGCGCCGAACTCGCGCGCCTTCTTGGCGTCGCGTGGGATATCCGCGTTGGCTCGCACTTCTATCTTTCGGAACGGCTCCGCCCAGCTCATGAACTTGTCGAGCTTGCCAAATTCTCCGGGTCCGGCGGAAGCAGCTTTCTCTTGCCTCTCAACACGCTGCCGGCCGTGCCGTCGAGCGTGATCCAGTCCCCTTCCTTGAATACCTGCCCTCGCGCCCGCATCTGGCGCGCTCTTTCGTCAACCACGATCTCTCCGGCACCAGCAACACAGGTTTTGCCCATGCCACGAGTGACGACTGCCGCGTGACTGGTCGCCCCACCCTGCGACGTCAGAATGCCAATCGCGACTTCCATACCGTGAATGTCTTCCGGAGTGGTTTCGGCGCGAACCAGGATTACCGGGTTCTTCTCCGCACCATGTCCGGCTTTCTCAACCGCATCGTCAGCTGTAAAAACGATTTGTCCCGCGACCGCTCCCGGCGAAGCTGCGATGCCCTTCGTGGTCAGCACATCTTCGGGCCGAACGTCTTTGCCGTCCAACCGAGACACAAAGAAATCGACGACCTGGTTGGGATCGAGACGGAAGATCGCCTCTTCCTTGCTGATGAGTCCCTCGCTCACCATATCGATCGCCACCTGCACCGCGGCAAGACCAGTGCGCTTGCCATTGCGCGTCTGCAGCATGTAGAGCTTGCCATCCTGGATGGTGAACTCGAAATCCTGCATGTCTTTGTAATGTTTCTCCAGCCGCGTCGTGATCTCGCGAAGCTGGCTGTATACGTCGGGCATAATCTTCTGCAGTTCGAGGATCGGCACCGGAGTGCGCACGCCGGAGACCACATCTTCGCCCTGCGCGTTCATCAGAAATTCGCCGTAGAACTCCTTCGCGCCGCTCGCGGGATTGCGCGTGAAGCCAACGCCGGTGCCGCTGGTGTCGCCGAGGTTGCCGTACACCATCGCCTGCACATTCACCGCGGTCCCTAGCATGTCATCGATATTGTTGATGCGGCGGTAATGCTTGGCGCGGTCGTTCTGCCAGGAGCGGAACACCGCGTCCCGCGCCATTACCAATTGCTCGTGCGGATCCTGCGGAAAGTCGCGCTTGGCGTGCTTCTTGACAACCTTCTTGTACTCCTCAATCACTTCCTTCAGCGCTTTGGCGTCAAGATCGGTGTCGAGCTTGGCCTTTTTCTTCTTTTTCTTCGCATCGAAAACTTCGTCGAATGCGTGCTTCGGAATCTCCAGCACGACGTTGCCAAACATCTGAATCAGTCGGCGGTAGGAATCCGCAGCGAACCGCGGATTGTTGCTGCGTTTGGCTAGCGCCTCCACACTTTTGTCGTTCAATCCGAGATTGAGGATCGTATCCATCATGCCCGGCATGGAAAACTTCGCGCCCGAGCGCACGCTCACCAGCAGCGGGTTCTCGCCCGTTCCCAGCTTCTGCCCTTGCAGCGCTTCGAGTTTGGCACAGCGCCTCCTCCATCTGCCGGTCGACTTCTTTGGACACGCCACCGTTCCGCATGTATTCGCGGCAAGCTTCGGTCTGAATGGTGAATCCCGGAGGCACGGGCAGCCCGGCATTGGTCATCTCGGCCAGGCCGGCGCCCTTGCCGCCCAGGTCATCTTTCATCTTGCCGTTGCCATCCGCCTTGCCGCCGCCGAAAAAGTAAACGTACTTGGTTGTGGCCTTCTTGCTTTCCTGCACTGGAGCTTCGGGGAGAGTAATTGTCGCCATAAATGATTAGTCCTTTGTGATTCGATTCTGTAGCGCAGGCGTGCTCGCCGGCATTTCGCACGTCTAAACTTGTTGGGAATTTCCGGCAGTCACGCCTTGCCTTCCGTCACGATCTCGGAAAAATCCGCAATCGTCGAAAATTCTTTCAGCAGAGTCCGCAGCAGCGCCAAGCGGTTCGCCCGTACCTTCTTCATCTTCTACCATCACCATGACTTTGTCGAAGAATGCATCAACGCTGCTCTCTTGCCGTCGAGAGCAGCATGAGGGCGTCGCCGTATTCTTTTTTCTTTCGAAGCGCATCGACCCGGGGCCCGTTGACCTCGATATACGCCGCCAGGTTCTTCTCTTCATGAGCTGACTCCGGCAAGCTCTCGAACCTCGCAGCCGGGGCAATTCCCTTCTCTTCCGCCTGCTTCAGAATATTCCGCATGCGCTTGCAGGCGGCGCCAATCGCCAGAAACTCGGGCATATGCAAAACCTGTTTCACGGCCTCCGCCCGGGCGAGCGCATCCACTACATCATCAGCGTCAGCCGCCAGCACCGCCTTCACCACGTCATACGCATATCCGCGAACATCCTTCAGATAAAACTCCAGACGCTCGCGGAAAAATATTCTCACCGACTCGACAAACTCCCCATCGTCCACAAACTTCTTCTCCGCTTCTGACCCCTGGTAGCCAGCCCGCGCATCCCGCATCAAATCCGTCAGCTGCAACGGAAGCTTTTTCTCTGCGATCACTTTCACAATCCCATTCGCCTGCCGCCGCAGTGCAAACGGATCCTTCGACCCGCTCGGCACCAGCCCCAGCGCAAACATTCCTGCAATCGTGTCCGCTTTGTCGCCGATCGAAAGCACCGCACCTTCCACCGACCGCGGCACCTCATCTTCGACAGACTCGGGCTTGTACTGATCATAAATCGCATCCGCAATCGCGAAGCGCGTGGACTCGGGCAAGGTCGAATCAAGCTGCTGGACCCGCGCATAAAGCCCGCCCACGATGCCCTGCAGTTCGGTAAATTCCTTCACCAACTCGGTGGTCAGGTCGGTCTTCGCCAGGCACGCCGCTTTGTGGATCACGCCCGCGCGCACCGCCATCCCACTCTGCTTGATGATCTCACTCAGCCAACTGCACAAACGCTGTACCCGCCGCGTCTTCTCGTAGTAGCTGCCGAGGTCCTTCTGGAAAGTAACGTGCCGCAGCAACTCCAGCCGCTCCAGCAGTGAGCGTTTTTGATCTGTCTCCCAGAAAAATTTGGCATCGCTGAAACGGGCCCGCAGCACGCGCTCGTTGCCATGCCGGATCAATCCGTCCCGGTCCCCATCCGTATTCAACACCGCCAGAAAGTGCGGCAGCAGCTTGTGGTCCGCATCTTCTACGGCAAAATATTTCTGATGGTCCCGCATCACCGTAACCAGAACTTCTTCCGGCAGAGCCAGAAACTGCGGATCGAATCCGCCCAGAATTGCGGAAGGAAATTCCGTCAGATTCACCACGGTATCGAGCAGAGACTTGTCTTCCCGCCACCGCGCCCCGGGAATCGCGCGGGTAGCGGCGTCCAGCGCTTTGCGAATCTGCTGCTCGCGTTCCCCACGGCCGAGGACCTTGGCCGCGCGCAGAGCATCCGACATAAGCAGCTCCAGCCCGCGGAATCGTGACGTCCCCTCGGGACAACATCCGGTGCCCGCGCGAAATCTTCCCTGCCCAGATCCCGTCAAACTCCAGCGGAATGGTCTCGCCGTCGAGCATTGCCACCAGCCAGCGCACCGGCCGCACAAAGCGCTCATGCGGCTTGCGCCAGTACATACTCTTAGGCCAGTAGATCGAGGAGAGTTCCTTCGGCAAAGTCTCCGCGAGAATATCGGCCGTGCTTCGGCCCTTCCTGGTAACCTTCGCCGAAAGGTATTCGCCCTTCGGGGTTGTAATTTTCTCCAATTGCGACACGTCGACTCCAGCCTTCTTGGCAAACGCATGCGCCGCGGGCGTGGGCTGACCATCCTTATAAGCGACACTGGCCGACGGCCCGGTCACTTGCTCGCTGACGTCCGGTTGAGCCGCGGGGATGCCAGCTGCAATCACTGCCAATCGCCGCGGTGTATCGAAATATGTAACCTCGTTCGGCGGCAGTCGCTCGCGGCTGAGCAGGGCGCTGACGCGCTCGCGCAATTCAAGCGAAGCGGCATCGATCATCCGCGCCGGAATCTCTTCGCACCCGATTTCCAGCAGAAAGTCTGGCATGCTATTCAAAACCGCAGCGCCGGCGTCTCGCCGGCTGACCCGAGAGCGTCTCGCTCTCGGCGTATCAGCTACAACAACTGCAATCACGATCCCACGGGCGACAATTTCTCCTTCTTTGTCTTCGTCTCACGAACAGGTTTTTTCTCGTCGGACGTGTCGCCCGCGGCTTCGCTCTTCTGCTGATCGACCCAAGCCTTCGCGATGCCCACCGCCAGCGCCCGCACCCGGGCAATCACGCCCACCCTCTCAGTCACGGAGATCGCTCCACGAGCATCGAGGATGTTGAACAGGTGGGAACACTTCAGACAAAGATCGTAAGCTCCTAAGAGGGGGATGCGCCTGTCCCGGACAATCTCGTTACCCCGCAACTTTGTTCTTTTCCAGCGCCGCATGCCGCTGCAGCAGCTCCTTACACTCCGCCTCATAGAGGCGAAATGCTCCCAGGTTTTCTCCACATCCGCCACTTCGAAGTTGTAGACAGAAAACTGCAACTCATCGGCCAGCCGCACGTCCCCATAGCTCGTCGCCAGCCCCGTCTCGGGATCGCGCGCCCACACAATGTCGTAAATCGAATCCACATCCTGCAGAAACGCAGCGATGCGTTCCAACCCATACGTCAGCTCGGCGGAAATCGGAAACAAGTCCAGCCCGCCACACTGCTGGAAGTAGGTGAACTGCGTGATCTCCAGCCCATCGAGCATCACCTGCCACCCCACGCCCCACGCGCTCAGCGTTGGAGCTTCCCAGTTGTCTTCCTCAAACTTGATGTCATGGTGCCGCAGGTCAATGCCAATCGCCCCCAGCGACTCCAAATACAACTCTTGCACATTCTCCGGCGGAGGCTTCAGAATGACCTGCAACTGCGTGTGCTTGAACAGCCGATTCGGATTTTCCCCATAGCGCCCGTCCGCCGGACGCCGCGAAGGCTGCACATAGGCAACTTTGTAAGGCTTCGGCCCCAGCACGCGGAGAAAAGTCTCCGGCGCCATAGTTCCAGCGCCTACTTCAACGTCGTAGGGTTGCTGCAACACGCACCCGCGCTCCGCCCAAAACGCCTGCAGCCGCAGGATCAATTCCTGGAACGTGAGCGAGTTGGGTTTAGATGGATTCACAGGCTTGTTCGGGACCGAAGGTCAATCAGCGATTGTAACGGAAGCGGCTATCAGCCGTCAGCTGTCAGGCATCCATTCTCGGAGGCGGTTCACGTACCATTTTGATGCCGCACTAGAACCCGCCCTTCTCCAGCATCGCCGCCGTCACCAGCTTCTTCTCAAGGTGCCGCTGCAATATTTGAATCAGAAACTTGCGCAGGTCTGCCCCCTGCGCCTTGGGCCACGGCATCCCCGCAAAGCTCTCCACCGGAGCGCGGAACATCAACGCCGCTAACTCCCGCGAATCTTTGGAAATCTCTGACGATGCCAGCCGCTTATCCTCGGGGCACATCAGTCCGTCAGCCAGCGCGTGAAAATAGGCGCGACTGCCGTTCAAGCTGCGGCCGCAGACGATGCACTCTGTCAACTCGGGTAGAAAACCCACCAGCCGCGTCAGCCACAGCTCGAAATACGTAACCGGCATCCACACATCCGCGCCCTGTCATAACATGCAGCACCGAAAGCGTTAGCCGGAAGATGGCGTCATTGGCTTCGCGATCAGGCAGCAGTTCGTCGAGCAACTCGGCCACATGGGCGAGCGCCACCGCCCGTGCATAGCTTACTTCGCTGGCCAGTGGAGATTGCAGCACCTCGCAGGCATCCAACCGCGCCAGCTCCTGCCGCTCGCGGACGTCGTAAAACGCCCGGACGTAGGTCATCGGCTCCAGCGCACCTCCGAACCTCCGCTTCGATTTCTTTGCCGACCGCGCCACGCCGCGCACCTTGCCCTCCGCGCGCGTAAATAGCGTGACCAGCAGGTCGGCCTCACGCAGCGGATACGTGCGCAGTACGATCGCTTCCGACTCCATCAATGCCATGGATGCCCAGCGTGTGAAGCGATGATTCTAATGGAAGAGCTGTCAGCCGTCACCGATCCTCGACCGGAAGCAGATCGCGCGAAACTTTGAGGTCGCAATTTGCGACCTCAAAATACGAAGGCGCGCATCCGAATGGACGCGCGCCTCGAAAGCTGAAAGACTAACATCTCTCTACCGGCCGAAATATGCCGCGTTTTTGGCCGTGAACTCGTTCCACTTCTCCGGCAGATCGTCGAGCGCGAAGATGGCCGATACCGGACACACCGGCACGCACGCGCCGCAGTCGATGCACTCGACCGGATCGATATAGAGCAAGGGCTCGGTGGCATACTTGGGATCATCTTTCTTGGGATGAATGCAATCCACCGGACACGCATCCACGCACGCCGTGTCTTTGGTGTTGATGCAAGGCTCTGCAATCACGTAAGCCATAAGGGTGTCTGTCTCCTGAGATCTATGCAGATATTTTACTACTACAGCCCGTCTCCGCGAACCGCACATTCTAGCAAGAAACGCGGACCGCGGTACAGGTTTATTGAACCCCGCCGGTCCAAAGCCAGCTGGCAGCCCGCCTCCGCTGGACAAGTCTGGGAGAAAAGAAAAGGCCGGCAGCGTCAGCTGCCAGCCATCTTCTTGCATCTTTCGCTGCCGGATCAGGAAACTCCGTTTCCGCAACGATTACCGGTGTCCGCCACCGCCTGTCCACCGCCGCCGCCGTGGAACCCGCCCCCACCACCGTGAAAGCCGCCACCGCCGTGGGCCACCGCTCCGCCATGAAACCCACCGCCAGCCGAACCGTGGAAGCCGCCACCAACCGGACCGCGTGCATATCCGCGACCGCCGACGAAACCGCGACCACCGGCATAGCCGCGAGCGCCGTAATAACCGCCGTCCGTAGCCCCAACCCCCGCGACCATAGTAGCCATGACCCCAACCACCCCAACCCCAACCGCGTCCCCAGCCATACCACGGGCCGGCGCCAATAAACACACCACCCGTGAACCAGTCTAGGTCCGTAGTAGCCATACGGCGCGCAGGCATAAGGGTAATATCCGTAGTAGCCGTAGGCGCACACAGGGGCTGCGCCGATGTAGCCCGGCCCAACTCCGACGCCCACCGCGACCTGCGCCTGCGAGTACGCCAGGGGCAGCATCAGAACCGCGACCAAAGCCAAATATTTCATGTACCGCATTTGATCCCCCTTGTTTCGGATCCGCCAGCCACCAGGCTCATCGGATCTGTCAGGTCTTCCGGATTCTACTGCAATCCGAAGCACCTACCTATTTGAACTCGGATCGCGGAAAAAAGTTGCAGTTTCGGCAGTGGCTGATTTCGGCCACCCCGCTTCAATTCAACCACTTACAGGCGACCATTCGGGGAGACTTCGGCAGTTTGCCTAGAAAAATCTGAATTAAGACCTACTCGCAATCAATCCCCGTCGGCGTTTTCTCGCACCGCCACCAAGGACTTCTGCCCCGACCACCACTCCTGCCGTCGGTGCGGAATTTCACCCTCATGTTCCCCGCGGAATTATATATCTGGTCCTTTATGTCGCTTCTCAACCAAGTCTGCGACCATGCCAACCGGGTTTTGTCACCGCACAGCAACAAATCCCCGCGCTTGTCGGGCGCAACAGATCCGCGGCTTGCGATTTCGCACTGTGCCATTTCGCCAACCTTCCAGTTGCTCGGCTGCAATCTAGGCAGGAAGACGTCGCCCTGAACGTTGACGACCAGCATGTCACGGTCTGGAGGCCTGCACCCTGCGAGAAGAAGAAGTAGGAGCACGACACTCACTTTTCCCAGATCGTCGCGCCCTGCCAGGATCGCCTCCACGTCGCAGCGCCTCGGTCAGACCCGCACCAGTTCTCTCTTTTCACTCGGCTCATACTCCACAATGTAGCCCGCCACTGCGCTGGCCGCGACCGTCAACGGCGAAGCCAGATACATCTGCCCCGGACCGCTGCGCCCCGGGAAGTTGCGGTTCTGCGCGCTGATCACCACCTGATCGGGACGAGTCGAAACTCCCGGCCCTGCGTTGATGCATGCGCCGCAACTGGGCTCGATCACAATCGCTCCGGCTTTCTGAAACACGTCCAGATAGCCCTTGCGCAAGCAATACTCCCGCGTCTCCTGCGATCCAAACTGGATGTAGAACTTCACTGAATCAGCCACGCGCTTGCCTTGCTTGAGGGCATCGGCCAGCACCGCAGCGTACATGTCCATGTCCTCGTTCTTGCCTGCGGTGCAGGTGCCGCCGTAAGCAATCTCGATCGGCACAGGCGTATTCAGCTCGCGCACATATTTCCCATTCCCGGGATCGCCCGGAGTCGCGACCATCGGCGTAATCTCCGCCGCATCGAGCTCGATCACGTGGGCATACTGCGCGTCCGGATCGCTATACAACCCCGCAATCATGGCCTCGGCTTTTTTCCGGTCCATCCCGCGCCGCTCGATCAGAAAGTCGACGGCCTTCTTGTCCGGCGCAACGATGCCGGTAAATCCGCCAATCTCGGCCGCCATGTTAGTCATGGTGGCTCGCTCATCAACGCTGAGTTCCTCAATCGCCTCGCCCGCATACTCCATCACTTTGGCGAGCGCTTTGCCGCTGCGCACGTAATCGAGGCTTAAGATCTTCAGGATGAAATCTTTCGCCGTAGCATTTGCGTGCCTCTTGCCGCGGATCACGATCTTCACCGACTCCGGCACCTTCACCCGCACATCCTTGGTAATCCAGGCATTGAATACATCGGTGGTGCCAATGCCGAAAGCCACGCAGCCAATCGCGCCCACGTGCGGCGTATGCGAGTCCGAGCCAATGTTCAACTGCCCCGGCAGCGCATAGCTTTCCAGCACGATGGAGTGGCAAATGCCCTCCGAGCCCTTGCGATCTTTCAACTCTCCATGCAGCTTGATTCCCTGCTTGGCGGCGAAGTCCTGTTGTTTGAGCTTGAGTTGAGTCGCCAGATCGAGCAGACCCATCTTCTTTTTCTCTTCCGAAATCACTTCATCGAGAAACGTGAGGTGGTCGCGGAAGAAAATAATGCTCGAAGCATCGTTAACCTTCGCGTCTTTGCCGACATAGCGCTCAAAAAAGATAGCCGCCATAGGCGTGACGTACTCATGGCTGAAGCGCAGGTCGGCCCGAGCGAAACCGGTGTCCCCGGGTTTTACAATGGCCACACCAACTTCGCCCTTTTCATTCACCATGTGCCGCGCGAAGATTTTCTCCGCCAAAGTCATAGCTCGTGTAGCGCGCGTGCCCTCGCCCGCGTTCTTGATCGGTGGCAAAAACACTTTTCCTTGCATCCGCGCCACATTGAACGGAAACAGCCCGCCGTACTCAATTACCTGCCGCGTGATCTCATCTTCCCCGGCAGTGAACTCGGAGAGCGCAATCTCTTCCCCGCCGCGAATCCTGTCGATCAACGAAAAGTCAGTCGAAGTCAGCACGCCCAAATTCTGGCAATTCTGCTTGTAGATGCGTTCAATGTTTTCCGCGATCACGACACGAATGCCGGCGCACATCTCCGCATAAGGCGATTGCTCCCGGCTCGACCCTTTGCCGCGCCGTTTCCCGCTCACCGCGCACACAAATCCGCCGCGCTTCACTTCGCCGCGCCCGATCGGCGTCACGTTGCCGCACTTCAGTCCAAGGTAAGGAATCTCGCCGAGCGTCTCGTCAAAATAAAAGCAGTAGTGCGCCGGAGTGATCTCGTCGGTTGAGATATCGTCCCGCAGCTTGGGATTATTCGCAGGATTCTTCGTATCCCACGGCAGGTCTTCGCCCGCCAGCTGACGCTTGATCAGTTCCGGGTCTTCCGTGAGGAAAAGAATGCGTCCTTGCAGCCGGACTCGGTCGGGCCGCTTCTCGATCTTGCGTTCCAGCAGAGAGTTGATCACGTTAGGCCTGTTGGAAATAGAGAACTTGGGACAGCCGGCGAGCAAGTACGGCAGTCCCTGATTATTGTAACGCGGAGGAGTAGGCCCTATCCCTCGATTTGCGGGAACTTAGCTGCTAGTGGTGACCGTGCGCCGCCTTATCAAACTTCTCGCCCGCGGGAATTGCCACAGCCAGCCGGTTCTCCTTCGGCGCCAACGGACACGTGGCATAAGGAGTCACCGCACAGGGAGGATTGTAGGCACGGTTGAAGTCCAGAACCACTGTTCCGTTCACCACCGGCTCGCTATCGAGAAAGCGTCCTCCGGGATAGGTATCGCTCTTCGCCGTCAGATCGTTGAACACGAACGACAGTCCGTTCGATGGATCTCCGCCCAGTGCCGTCAGCCTCTGCTCCTGGCCATCGATCTTGAACACCACTGTTCCCGCAACCGGCACCGGAGTCACGTCGCCCAGAACATTGGGCACATCGATCGTCTTCTTGCCATCGGAGGGCTCCCACGTGGCCGTCACGCGGTAGTTCAGATCGAGAGGATAAATATCAGCCCTTTGAAGTTGGTGACGGACGCGCTCTCCAAATCCTTCACGCGTATCCCCACGCGTGGGTGGGGGTGCTCGTCCCCTCGGCTGTCTTTCCTCTCGTCTGCTCCGCGGCCGCCTCGGGCCCGTCCGGGCGGTCGTCGCGCTCCGGCGTCGTGCGCGGCCGGTGCGCCGGGGTTGTCGCGCCGGCGGCGCGCCGCGCGTCCTCGTCTCTCTCGTGCGTCGTCTTCGCGGCTCCTTCCCCCCTTTTCTCTGCCCCGCCCTCCCCCCCCCCCCCCCCCCCCCTCCCCTCCTCCCTCCCCCCCTCCCTCCCCTCCCGCATGCCACAGCCAGCCGGTTCTCCTTCGGCGCCAGCGGACACGTGGCATAAGGAGTCACCGCACAGGGGGGATTGTAGGCCCGGTTGAAGTCCAGGACCACTGTTCCATTCACCACCGGTTCGCTATCGAGAAAGCGTCCCCCGGGATAGGTATCGCTCTTCGCCGTCAGATCATTGAACACGAACGACAGTCCGTTCGATGGATCGCCGCCCAGTGCTGTCAGCCTCTGCTCCTGGCCGTCGATCTTAAACACCACTGTGCCCGCAACCGGCACCGCCGTCACGTCGCCCAGAACATTGGGAACGTCGATCGTCTTCTTGCCATCGGATGGTTCCCACGTGGCGGTCACGCGGTAGTTCAGATCGAGAGGATAAAATGTCAGCCCTTTGAAGTTGGTGACGGAAGCACTCTCCAAATCCTTCACGCGTATCCCGACGCGTTCTCCCCGCACGATCACGTGAAAGCGCAGCGTGCCCATCTCAACCAGCGACGCGTGCCCCGAAATATCGGGAGCCAGCTTCGCGGTTGTCAGCGGCGCGCCGCCCAACGTAGCGTGCGCCTCTGGAAGCAGCTTAATGGTTACGTCCTTGCCCTCGAGATCGAACTCTCCGGCGTGCGCCGGGCCTTTGGGAAACACGACCGCGTTCCCCGTCGCCGTGCCAAAACTATTCACGCCCGGCTTCAGCCAGTACAGTCCAGCCAGCGGGAGCCAGTTCTGTTTCAGGTCGTCAATCTGTTCCGCTTTCCACTTCTCAAACGACTGTACATAAGCCGCATCGGGGGCGGCCGGCGCAGAACTGGACGCACCGACGAGGAGAACTACCGCTCCCAGCAGGATGATTGCGACGGGAACCACGTGCACAGTTTTCTTAATCATGGCTTGTTCATCCTTGGTACACCCTCGGATCAGGCAGCGGCTCCAACCCACGCCCCGCAAAGACATCTTCAAACTCCCGCAGCAGCGCTTCGTGAATCAGCCCGTTCGAGGCCACCGTCTCGCGGCTGTTGATTTCAAACGGCGACCCGTCGAAGCGCGTCACCTTGCCGCCCGCTTCTTCCACAATGAGAACACCCGCCGCCGTGTCCCAGGGATTCAGATTGAACTCCCAGAAGCCGTCGAAGCGGCCCGCAGCCACGTTGCACAAATCAAGCGCCGCCGACCCCGCTCGGCGCACTCCATGCGAGTGCAACGTGATCTGGTGATAAAAGTAGATATTCGGATTCTTGTGCCGCTTCTGGCTGGGAAAGCCGGTAGCCAGAAGGCTTTCCTTCAGCGCAGCGGTTTTCGAAACATGGATGCTCTCGCCATTGAGCTGCGCACCTCTTCCCTGCTCCGCGGAAAACAGTTCATCGCGTGTGGGATCGTAAATGACGGCGGCAATGCGTTGGCCTTTGTGCTCGATCGCATGATGTTCCAGTGCAATCGACACACAGAAAACCGGAAATCCATGCGCGAAGTTCGTCGTGCCGTCGAGCGGATCGACGTACCAGCGATACTCGCTGCCCTGATCGCTGAGTCCCTGCTCTTCGCCGAGAACGTCGTGCGTAGGCCACTGCTGGCGAATGCGTTCCCGGATCAAGATTTCGGCAGCGCGGTCCGCCGCAGTCACCAGGTCGGCCTCGCCCTTGTATTCGATCTTCAAGTGCTGGCGGAAGTGATGCATCAGCAAAGCGCCGGCTTCGCGGGCGATGGCTGACATGGCCGGGAGGAAACTGTCGCTGCTATTGGACTTTGTTAAGTTTGTCATCCTGAGCGGAACAAGGGCTTGCGCGCCTAGCGCAACCACCCGTGTAGTCGAAGAGCCTGCCCCGAGCGAAGCCGAGGGGACCTCATTCCTGCCTGCGCAGCCATCGGCCCAACAGGGACTTCAAAACAACAGTTACTTCTTCTTCCCGCCGTCTTCGGCGATGTACATAATCTCGTGCTTGAAAATAAAAAGGTTAGGAGCGCCTTCGCGCGTCAGGCGCACCATGTGCTTGTCGTAATACTCGATCCAGCCACTCACCGTCTGACCATCCATCAGCTTAACGCTCACTGATTTTTGTTTCTCGCCGAGAGCTTTGAGGAATCCGGCTTCTTCAAAAGTCTCCTCAGGAGGCGGGGTCCGGCCGCGTTTTGCGGCGTTGGAGTTTCCCTGCGGACGGAAAGCCATGCAGGCATTGTACACGGAGCCGTTTAAGGTTGATTTGCCCGCGTTAGCTTCTGGTCTCTGACTCTAGAAGCTGATCCGCAATCCAAACTCGAACTGGCGCGGAGCCCCGAGTGCGAACGTTCCCGACTGAAGGCTGGTCCGGAACGGAGTATAGCTCGACCCCGAAGCGACACCGCCCACAACATTCGGCGCCAACACCCCGTTCGGGCCGGGTAACAACGAAGCACTCGGCATATTGCCCGACTGGAATGCGTTGGCGAAGTTGAAGACGTTGAAGACGCTCGCGCTCGGCTCGATGGTCACACGATCCTTAACCTTGATTGGCCAGGATAGTCTCATGTCCATCGTTTTCAGCCAGGGGGCGGCCAAAGCGTGGTTAGCTACGGAATCGAGTGTCGGCATGTCCCAGCCCAGAGCAGTCATGTCCTGACTGGTCATCACCATCGGGCCGCTGATCAAGCCCGGGCAAGCAGCATGATTGCCCACAAGGCAATTCCCCGCGGGAGTAAGCGATGAGGCGAAGGTATGGTTGTAAGAGTTGATTGTCTTTTGCAGGTTGCCGATATTGGTGCTGTGCTGGTACTGGCCGATCTGAGTTCCCGGCAAAGGCTCAGGATCCCCCGCCGAACCCAATCCGGAGCCCAGCCAGTCGGTGGCGAAGATTTCGCCTCCATTGGTCAACTCCGGGAGCAGCAGGCTCTGCGGAAGCGGGCTGTAGAAATGTCCGATGGTGCTTAACTTCAAATGAAACGGCAGGTCGAAGGTTCCGCTGAAGGAGTACTGCTGCTTCCGATCCAGAGCATTCGGCCCTGTGAACCGCATCGGATCGTCGTTGTCGGTTGCCAGATTGGTGGAATCCTGATCCTGCACCTGGCTGATCAAGCGGGAGAGCGTATAGGAAAACTGAAAGTTCCCACTCTTCACGCCACGCACTGGCCTGTCGACATGTGTCACCACTTTCACCTGCACGGCGGTGTAGACGGACCGTCCTTCAGGGAAGAGCATATCGACTCCCCCTACGGCTCCGGTGTTGCCGATGATGGGGTTCGTGCCAGGAAACGCGCAGTAAGAGCAAGGGCCGCCGCCCGCCGCCTGAAGATTCGAATCTAGTCCCGCGGTCGAGTACGCCGCCTGAGCCCCCGCCACTCCCAAACGAGTAGTACCGCCACTCGCTAGGGTCGAGTTGATCATGCATGTGACTTGTCCGTAGCCGACAGGACATCCGTTGGCTACCTGAGCCGCGTCACGAGCCGCAACTGCATTGGCCTGGTTGAAGCTGCGCGCCGCTCCGCTGTGATTGATGTCCTGGCCAATTAGAAAGTGCTCGCTGATGTCGCGGATGTAATCAACACTGAGTACCGTTCCCGGGCGAATCTCTTTCTCAATGCCCAGATTCGCCTGCCACGAACGCGGCGTGCGGTAGCCCGGATAAAAAAGATCATAACTGGGATTCAAAGCCGATAGTGTGGTGCCCACGTAGTTGCTATTGGGCTGCGACCCCGTCACACTCGCGGCCGCCGCTTGAAAGGCGTTGCTCAACGCCAGAATTTGCGGCGCGATTGCCGAGATGGTCCCACTGCAGAAGTTCGGCAAAACCTGCAGCGCCCCTGTTGTCGCGTTGGTCACGACCGTAGCAGCCGTTCCTGCAATCGGCGCCCCCGCCACTCCAGGATTGGTCGGCCAATTGAATGCATTCGCAATGCCTCCCTGACAAACCTCAGGAGCATCGGTAAAAACTCCGGTGCTGAGTCGGGACGGGCTGTCCAACAGCGTGTTGTTCCACAGCAAGTTTTCATAGAATAACGCGCCGCCGCCCCGGATGACGGTCCTGCCGTTGCCCCCCGCATCCCAGGCGAACCCCAATTGAGGCGCGAAGTTCACATTCGGATTTCGAATCTTTTCGCCCAATCCCGCGCCCCATTGATTCAGATCCGGCAACGCACCGAGCCCGCTATCCGCGCGCCCGCTGTCGCGCACATAGTGCAAACCGTAATTCAGCGTTAATTTCGGCCTGGCCTTCCACGCGTCTCCAACGTACATTTCTATGCGGTTATCGGGACTCAGTCCTCCACCAGAAAAACCGAACGAAGACTTGGCTGTCGAGAACGCAATGCCATTCCCCAGGCTCACCCAACTCGCTGGATAGGATGTGGGATCAGCCGATGTCGATCCCACCAGCGAAGTCGTGCCCACCTGCGGGAACGCGGAGTAGGCCGCCAGGCGCGCAGCGTCGATGCGATTAAACGCAAACCCGTAGCGGATGATGTGTTCGCCCATCACCCGGCTGCCGTCATACCTCGCCAGTTTGTCGGATTGAACGGTTTGCTGCGGCCCCAGCCAGCTCGGTCCGCCGCAATAGCTGCCGCCTGCGCTGAAAACGCAATTGCCCGCGGTAGAAGCGCCGATGTTAATGCCCAGCCCCGGAATCGGATTCTCGACCCCACCCAGACTGCCCGTGGCATCCTCCATTTCATTTCGAAGCTTGAGATATTCAAAGCGCAGACTGTGCGCATACGCCCCAGTGTTGAAGTCAACGCCCACCGCATTCGTCGCAGTGTTGTTGGTGTCACGAAATTCCTGTGTCGAGCTGGCCGAGCCAACCGGGCGAAGATCGCTGTTCTGGAAGAAATTGAAGCGATAGAACGCCCGCGTGCTGCCTCTCATGTTCCAGTCAACGCGCTCATCCGTATTGAACTCGCGGTAGGGTTCGTCGAGCGTAGCGCTTAGCCCATCAAAGGGATAGGTAAACGGTTCGGCTGCCGTCAGGTTCTGTTGCGCGCGTTCCGCGTCTCCGAACCCAGAACACCTTTCCCTTGATGATCGCCCCTCCAGCATCGCCACCGATACAATTCCCGCTGAAACGAAGACGCCGTGGTGCCCGGCAGATCTGCCGCAGCCTGGTTGCCGCGGAACACTCCAAACGCTCCTCCGTGAATCTGATCGCTGCCCGACCGGGTAATAACGTTAACTGCCCCTGAGGAAGTCAATCCCGTTGAGAGATCGAGCAACGACTGGCCCAGCTGAAATTCCTGAATTGCGCTCGCCGGAATGTTCTGCGTGGTGCTGCCGACCGTTTCATCGCTGATATCCACCCCATCCAGCTCGATTCTCTGCGAACGGCCATACTGGTTGAGAAATGAGATCGTTGAGAGGCCGTCCTTCCCGGCAAAGTTACCTCCATCCTGCATCTGCACCCCGGGCTCGAGCTGCGCCAGATCAAAAAAATTCCGTCCATTGACCGGCAGTTTCTCCATCTGCTCGCCGCTGACCACACCTTGCACGGTGGCTTGCTCAATATTGACGGACGTGCCGCCCGGAACTTCAACCTGCCCAACCGCTGGCCCGAGCTTCATCGTCACATCGGCGCGAGTCACGTTGCCGACCTGAACTACCACGGACAGCAATGCCGGGTTGAATCCTTTGATCTCCACCCGCACCGCGTAGTCTCCAGGCTGAATCGGCCCCGATGAGTACAGCCCCTCCGAGGAAGCAGTCACATGGATTCGCGCCCGGGTGGCCTTATTTGTAATCTCCACTTTGGTGTCGGCCAACGGCTTCCCTGCTGGATCCCTAACTATGCCGACGATGCTGCCCGTACCCACAGTCTGGGCCACGAGCAACGACGCGGCGAACAGCAGGCCCACTCCCGCAAACAGTCCGGCAAAACGGCGAGTGCAGTTGAAGTTCAAGATCGCAAACCTACTCTTCCCAATCTTCACAGAACCTCTTTCATAAGTTCTCCTTCAAAACTCGGGAGCTGACCGGCAATCGCCGCTCGATAGGACTAGGAGTTTCGCATCTCAACTCGGCGTCGGCAATATGGGCTCAAGAAAAACGTACCCGCGAACCCAAGTGGATACTCGGGGTGGAGAAAGCAAGTCTTCGGCCATGTTTGAGCAAGTCCGACGATACCAAACTATGCACTATCCTTGTCAATCACTTGCCAGCATCGCCAGCATATCAACCATGATGACAACACCGTTCCGTCCCGTTGCCCAATCGTCCAAAGAAATCGTCGCGGAAGCCGTCGAAGAAAACAAGCCAGTAGAAAGTAGCCCGCTCCGATCCAACTGGCCACTAATCACTGAACACTGACCACTGCTTTTAGAAGCTCGACTTGGTCGTGTAGTACCCAACCCGGTGTCTCACGTGGTAAGAGGACGGATCCGCGGGCCCGGAAACTCCAACCTGAATGCGCCGAAACTCCGAGTTCGACGTGCGTTGTGACGGATAATAAGCCAGCAGGTATTGATTGCGAAGTTCTTCACTGATCTGGTGGAAGGCATCATCGAGTTGGGATATGGAAGTCGCATAGTAATACTTTCCGCCCGTATCCTCCGAGAGTTGAATGAGGGCATGCTCACCACCGATTTCGCGTCCGGCGCTGTTCTCGATCGGCACCACGATGATGCTATAGACCAGGGCTTCAGCCTCTTCCGCGGCACGCACTGCCCCTTTGTAGTCAATTCTGCTGATCGTGTCTCCGCCGTCGGTGATCAGCACCAGCACTTTCCGTCCCTGACGGCGATCGAGCGAACGCGAGGCCAGATAAACCGCATCAAACAGCGCCGTAGCCGCACCCAGCCGGATGTGGTCAATCCCCTCGTCAATGCGCTTCATATCTGAGGTGTACCCAAAAGGAGATTGCGACACGGCTTCACTGAAGCTGAACACCGACAGCGCATCCACCGGCCGCACGATGTCACGGACAAAGCGTTTGGCCGAAGCCTGTTCCAGCGGCAGATCGTGACGTGTGCTCAGGCTGGTATCGATCGCCAGGGCAATCGAAATCGGCAGCGCAGATTCTTTATCGAACACCTTGATCGTCTGCTCGCGGCCGTCTTCCTGCAGAACAAAATTCTCTTTCTTAAGCCCCGCCACGGGCGCTCCATGAGCGTCCGTCACGGTGACGTAAACGTTCACCAGCTTGACGTTAACCTTAAGCGTACTCTCCGCGTCGGCCGGCGATTGGCTCTGGGCCCCGGGCTCCCGCGCATACGACATGGCGCAGGCCAGCAGCAGCAGAGTCAAGGTGGCGGATTTTCTCATTTAGCAAAAGAAGTATACGTTTTATCAAGACAACTCTGTCATCCTGAGCGGAGATTGTGCTTTGCGAACGCAAAGCACAACCGCAGTCGAAGAGCCTGCCCTGAGCCTGCCGAAGGGATCCCTTCGCCGCTGGCGCTGCCTCCTGCGCGGCAAGGCATTTCTATCACGCCCGGGATTTGTACCTTCTGACTTTTGCACCCCCACAGCCTCAGCCGCTCACTTAGATGCACCCTCCGCTCCGGGGCTGCCTTGACCACCGAATTTCAACGCGGAATTTCCTCCGGAAACGGCTCGCCGTCAGCCCACACCGCTCCATCCTCAAAATATTCTTTCTTCCAGATGGGTACGGTGCGCTTAAGAGTATCAATCAACCAGCGGCAAGCATCGAAAGCCGCCGCGCGGTGAGCCGAAGCCACCACGATCAACACGCTGGTTTCACCGATCTCCAACCGCCCCAGCCGGTGCACCACCGCGACCTCGCGGATTTGAAATTGTTTAAGCGCCTGCTCAGCCAGACTTTCCATCTGCCGCAGCGCCATCTCCTCATAAGCTTCGTAATCGAGGTAGAGTGTACGGCGTCCACGCGTCTGGTTGCGCACCACGCCTTCAAAGACAACGGCAGCCCCATCCCCGCCCTGTTTCATGCGAGCAAGCACGCCCTGCGTGTCGATGGGACTGCGGACAATCAAAGCGTGCCCCGACCCGCCGCTAACCGGCGGCAGCAATGCGACTTCGTCGTCAGATTTCAGCTGAGTCTCAGATCTGGAATATTCCTGGTTCACAGCCACAGCCAGCGAAGCCACCATCTCTCTCATCGCCGGAATCTGTGTCAGGTAGTGCGCCAGCACATCGCGCACTAACGCCCCATCTGGCAGCTCCAGCAAGTCGCTGGATTTGCCCACAATATCTTTCAACCCGCCGAAAAAAAGAACGCGCACGCGCATGGAGAACGGTTGTCAGTGGTCAACTGCCACAACAAGTTCTCACATTTGATTCTGCGAGGGAAGACCCAGGGGGAGATTCCGACCAAAAAAAAGCCGCCAGTTATGAACTGGCGGCTCGCAACTGATCACTGGCCACTGCTTTAAGACTGCCAGGTGACAACCTTGTCGTGACTCACCACTGGCGCCTGTATAGGCTGGGCAGCCTTACTTTCCGCCTTGGAATCGTTCGTCTCCGACTCCAGGAAAACCTTCGCAGCCAGCGCTTCCGCCACCACCGGCAGCGACACGCGCAATGCTTCTTCGATGGTCTTCACATAGTGAATGCTCAGGTTCTCAACCTGCTCAGGCGTGAGATCCTCCTCAACATTCATCTTGTTTTCCGCCGGGAGAATGATCGTGGTGACTCCCGCGCGTTTCGCGGCCAGCACCTTTTCTTTAATGCCTCCTACCGGAAGCACATTGCCGCTGAGCGTGATCTCGCCCGTCATCGCGGTGAGCGGACGGATGCGGTGCCCCGACAGCAGCGAGACCAAAGTGGTCGCCATGGTCACGCCCGCCGATGGACCATCCTTCGGAATCGCTCCCGCCGGCACATGCATGTGAATGTCATGGTCGGCAAAAAAACTTTCCGCAATGCCCAGCTGTGCTGCGTTCGAGCGCACCCAGGTCAGAGCCGCCTGCATGGACTCCTGCATTACCTGGCCGATCTGCCCAGTCATGGTGAATCCACCCTTGCCCTTCATGGCATTGGCTTCGACAAAGAGCACGTCGCCGCCCGAGGGAGTCCAGGCCAGACCCACCGCCACGCCAGGACGCTCGGTGCGCTCCTCGATTTCACCTTCGGTGCGGATCTTGATGCCGCCCAGAAATTCCTGAATGATTTCCTGCGTCACCACCAGCTTCTCAGTCTTCCCCTCAGCCAGACGCCGCGCCTGTTTGCGGCAGATGGTTCCGATGGTGCGCTCGAGACTCCGAACGCCCGCCTCACGGGTATAGTGACGAATCACATAGCGCAAAGCTTCGTCCGGAAACTCGATCTGCTCAGCGGTGATGCCGTTCTCTTCCACCTGACGCGGAACCAGATAGCGCCGCGCGATGTGCAGTTTCTCTTCTTCGCTGTAACCCTGCAGTTCGATGATCTCCATGCGATCGCGCAGCGGCTCGGCGATGGGGTCGAGCATGTTCGCGGTCGTGATGAAGAGAACTTTCGACAAATCAAACGTGACGTCGAGATAGTTGTCGCGGAACGTCGAGTTCTGCTCGGGATCGAGCGCTTCGAGCAACGCCGAAGCGGGATCGCCGCGGAAGTCGCGTCCGACCTTGTCGATTTCATCGAGCATGAAAACCGGATCCTTGGTTTCGGCGCGACGAATGCCCTGGATGATTTGTCCAGGCAGCGCGCCGATGTAGGTGCGGCGATGGCCACGAATTTCGGCTTCATCGTGCACTCCACCTAGAGACAGCCGCACGAACTTGCGGCCGAGCGCGCGCGCGATCGACTTGCCCAGCGAAGTCTTGCCCACGCCCGGAGGTCCCACGAAGCACAAGATCGGACCCTTCATATTCGGCTTCAGGCGGCGCACCGAAAGGTAATCGAGGATGCGGTCCTTGACCTTCTCCAGATCATAGTGATCGGTATCCAGAATCTCTTTGGCCTTCGGAATCTCGATCTCCTGGCCGGAAGTCTTATTCCACGGCAGCACAGCCAGCCACTCAACGTAGTTTCGCGTGAGCGAATAGTCGGCGGCCATAGGAGACATGCGCGAGAGGCGGCCCAATTCCTTGAGCGCCTCTTTCTTTACTTCATCCGGCATGCCCGCGTCGTCGATCTTCTTTCTTCAGGTCATCGACGTCGCGCTGGCCTTCATCCTGCTCGCCCAGCTCCTTCTGGATAGCTTTCATCTGCTCGCGCAGGTAGTACTCGCGCTGCGTCTGCTGTACCCGGTCCTGCACTTCGCTCTGGATCTTGTTGCGCAGTTGCTGCACCTCAAGCTCTTTCGCGAGATGCTGGTTGATCTTCTCCAGGCGCACGCGAATGTCGAGCGTTTCAAGCGTGTCCTGCTTGTCGGGCGTCGACAGCGACGGCAAAGATGACGCAATAAAATCCACCAGCCGTCCCGGTTCGTCGATGTTCAACGCCACCGTGGAAAGCTCGTCAGAAAGCGTGGGCGAACCGGAAACGATCTGCTGGAACAGAGTGAGAACGTTGCGCTGCAGCGCCTCGATTTCGGAGCTTTCCGGCTGCGTAGGCTCTGGAATCAGCAGAAACCTTGGCGCGCATGAACGGAGTTAATTGCGTGAACTCGCCAAGACGAACCCGCTCCAGACCTTCGGCAAACACGAAGAGGCTCTGGTTCGGCATCTTGACGACTTTGTGGACGACCGCGGACGTGCCGACGGTATAAAGATCGCTCGCTTGGGGGCTATCGACGCGCGCCTCGCGCTGTGCCACCACCACAATGGTCTTGTCTTCGCCCAGCGAATTAATCAGCTGGACAGAACTTTCCCGGCCTACGGTAAGGGGCAGGACGGCGTGGGGAAACAGAACTGTATCCCGCACAGGAAGCACGGGCAAAGCCCGTACGTCGTTTGTTTCCCGATGCTTAGGAACTTGCTCGGAAAGCGGCTGTTCGCTCATTGGCTCTCCTTGAGTGTAACTCACTCAAGCTTAGATGATACTCCGCCGGAAAGGTTTCAGTCTCCCGGTAGTTCCCGCGAACTGAATTCTATTCCTGTCAGGGATGGTTCGCACTGTATCAAAGGTGCTGCGGCCATTGCGGAGGATGGTCGAATGCCATTCGGGAACGAATGGGAGTAACGCTGAACCGTACCGTTGCCGATGTGGATATCAGGGGTCCGCATGTCGGAGTTGGTTAGCGTGTCGGACTCGGAGTCCGAAAAAGGGAGTCCCGAGTGGGGCATAAGCGTTGAGGCTGCCAAAGAAGAGAAACTCATCGAGTCCGCGCTGCCGCCCACAAAGGCGATTTGCCAGTGCGAGGAGCAAGCGAGGGATGCAAAACTAATCCAGTCTTCGCTGCTGCCGACACAAGAACTCCGCCACGAGTCCGTCGAGATCGCGTTTCGCTTCATGCCCTTCTCCGAAGTGGGGGGCGACTTTGTCGACTTCTTCCGTTTGCCTGACGGTTTCATCGGCCTCTACCTCGGGGATGTAGTGGGAAAGGGATCGCCGGCGGCCATGTATGCCGCGCTTGTGACAGGAACCCTCCGCGGCGTCCACAAGTGTGGTACGGACACCGGCAGCGTTCTTGAGCGATTGAACGAGCGGTTGCTGCAGCGGCCCATTCCAGGCCGCTTTTGCTCGACGTTGTACGCTCTTTTCAATCCCGTCACACGAGAACTTATCTTTTCCAATGCCGGGATGCAACTTCCTCTGCTGGTCTCGGGAACCGCGTGCCACCGACTGGGGGAGGGTGGACTTCCCTCGGGAATGTTCCCGGGCGCCGCTTACGGAAGGCACCTGGTGCAACTCTCGCCGGGAGATTCCGTTCTGTTCGCAACCGACGGACTTCACGAATCGAGGAACGGGGAGGGAGTCGAGTTCTGCACCGCACAACTGGAGGAGGTTTGGGCGCAATGTGGACAAAAATCGGCAACCGAATCGGCGGATTTCGTCTTCAACGGCCAAGCGGCCTTCTCCAATGGTCACGCACCCCACGACGATATAACTGCAGTCGTGCTGAAAGTGCTGTCTTAGCCTATCAACATCGCCGGAACACCAGCATGTGGGCACAGCCGACTCGGCCGTCCCGCCGAGCGCAGCGAGGCGCCCGTGAGGGAGGGCACTCGCTCCGGTTTACGCTGCCCGGTAAATCCCCAACACCTTGACGAACTCTGCTACCTCGCCGAGATGGCGGAGGGCGTTGCGGGCAGGCTCGTCATCACCACGCAGGAAATCCACGTAGAAGACGTATTCCCAGGGGCGTCCGCGCATAGGGCGCGACTCGATCTTGCTCAGGCTGATGTCGCGCAGGGCGAAGACGCTGAGCGACTTGAACAGCGCCCCGGGCAGGTTCTTCACCTTGAAGGCGATCGAAGTCTTGTTTGCGCCGGCCGGAATCAGGCGCTGGTAGCCGGCGCGGCGTTCCGCTCGTCTCCCCGTCGACTTCCGAATCAGGAAAAAGCGGGTGAAGTTGCGCTTGTCGTCCTCGATGCCGGCCTGGAGAATCTTGCCGGAGTATTCGCGCGCGGCGTGACGTCCGGCGATGCCGGCAGCGTCGGCCAGGCGATGAGCGACCACATGCTTCACGCTTCCAGCAGTGTCGTAGAACGGAACCGGCTCAATGCGCGGATGGTGGCGAAAGAAATCGCGGCACTGGTCGAGTGCCACGGGGTGCGAGAGCACCTTGCGCAGCGCGTTGAGCTTCACTCCCGGGGCAGCAATCACGTTGTGCACGATGCGCAGCAGAAACTCGCCCTGGACAAACACATCGCGCGTCACCAGGAGATCAGCATGCTCGGCGACCGTGCCAGCCAGCGAGTTCTCGATAGGAATAACGGCAGCGGCAACCGATCCGCGCTGCACCCGGTCGAACACTTCGGCGGAGCGCGCGCAAGGCACAACGACGCAATGCCGCAGCATGCGCTCCGCAGCCTCGTGGCTGAAGGAACCGAGTTCGCCCTGGATGGCGACTTTGACGGCGGCGGATTTCATTACATGGCAAGGTAGCTGGAGAAGGCGGGCAAGTGCAAATTGATTCTGCGGCTGCAGCGCTTGAAGGCACGCCCTGATCGAATCTTCAGTACGAAACGTTAGGACAGATCTTTCTGCAGCACCAGCGCATCCACGCCGTTCGAATAATAGCGGGGGAACGTCTTGATCACGCTGTAGCCGTGGCGCTTGTAGAACGCCAGGGCGGAGGAGTTGTCCACAGCGGTTTCCAGCTCGATGGAGCGGCATCCGGCGGCGCGCAAACGATCTTCGGCAGCGCGCAGCAGCAGCGATCCCACGCCAAAGCGCCGGGCGGAGGCGATTACGTCGATGGTAATGATGTGACCGTGACCCCGGCCGTCCGCTTCGGCCACGATGAAGCCGGCAGACAAGGCCTTTGCCCGTGAGCTAGACTGCAGCATCTTCCGCAACCAGCGTGAAAGACCTGCTGCGCCGCATATAGAGCTTGAGCTCGGCCCGCGAGTAGGAAATGCCGGGAGGAAAGCACTCCTGGTCGAGGCGCCAGAGAGTTTCGAAGTCGGCCGGCTGAAAGTCGCGAACCGTGAAGGGCACATCGTCATTGTAGCGGGGGCGGTTGTGGCCGGGGTTGCCAAAAGTGGATTGCCGAGATTGGATTGCCGGCAATTGACCGGTCGTCAATGAGACGATTCTGAACTGGATTGCTCCCAGTTTTCCACAACTAATCCGAGTTTGGCCCCTTAGACGGCTGAATTGTGACCCGTCCCCCCTTGCTTCGCCGCATCCGCGGACGTACCATGGGCATCAGAGGAAGCGTTGTGGGACGCCTTCTGCTGATCGACGTGGCCAGTTCGGTCGCCGTGCTGGGACTGTGGTACCTCGTGTTTGCCACCTACAATCGAAGGAAAGGAGCGTCGGCCTTGCGCTGGGTGCAGACCGCATGCGCCGGCAAGGGACGGATCCTCGACTCGCACTGGGTAGGGCTGGGCAGTTCCCACCTGCAGGCTCGGCTGCATTTTGCTTCCCGCTGGTTCGAAAACGCGCGCGTCACCGTGAAATTCCGCCCTCGATCGTCCCCGGTACATTGGCTGCTCAGCTGCTGGCAGCGTCAGAAAGAAACTCTGATCTTCGAGGCCGACCTGGGTGGTTCACCCAGCTTTCATCTGGAAGTAGTGCGGCATCGCTGGTCCGCCCATAACCGCGGGATTACAGCGCGCAAGCGCGATGGGCGGGAGTGGGACCTCTACGAACCCGGCCCCATTATCCTGACCACGCGGACGCACTGGAAGCAGGATCCCACGGCGGAGTTGAACGCCCTGATGTCGGCGCGGCGGCAAGACTTTCTGGAGGTGCACTTCCGTCCGGAATCGCCGCAGTTCTCCGCTACGGTCCCTCTGGAAGCGTTGGCCGACCCGGCTGCCGCCGCGACCTTTGTCAGCTCTCTGCGCGAGATCGCCGCGGGAGTCTCGGCCCACCGGCAGTAGAAGGTTGTGATCGCTTCTCCCTTTCCAATTCCCTCTTCCTTGCCGCCTGATGCCGTGCTATCGTTCCCGACCATCAGTGACAAAGCATGACGAATAAATATGACTGACAGTTTAAACAATCCGGTGCCGCAGTTCGGCACGGCTGAGTACTCGGCGGGCGATCGCTGCCGGGTCTGTCAGCAACCGACCGGAGGAACATACTATCGCGTGAAAGCCTCGGTGGTCTGTCCGAGCTGCGCGCAAAAGATGCGCGGCGCAATCGCCATGGACAGTCACGCGGCATTTGTGCGCGCTCTGGCGTACGGCATCGGCGCCGCTGTCGCGGGATTGGTCGGATACGCGCTGATCGCCATCCTGCTGCAGGGCTGGGTGATCAGCTACATGTCGATTGGCGTGGGCTGGATTGTGGGCACGGCCATGATCAAGGGATCCAACGGAATAGGCGGCAGACGCTATCAGATTGCCGCGGCCGTGCTGACCTATGCGGCTGTGTCGATGGCCGCGATTCCCATCTGGATTCATTTTGCCTCCGACCGACACCCGCAAAACCAAACGCAGGATCAAAGGTTTGAGGACGAAGAGCGGAAGTTCGGAAACGATGCAGAACAGCAGCAAACAGACGCGCAACCGGCTCCGAGAGCGGAGAAACCTCGGATGAGCTTTGGGACATGGCTGGGAACGGTGGTATTGCTCGGGCTGGCGTCTCCGTTCATTCAGCTTTCGGGCAATCTCCTGTGGGGAGCCATTGGCCTGTTAATCCTCTTCTGGGGAATAAGGATCGCGTGGAGAATAACTGCCGGCCGGCAGTTTGAAATATACGGACCGTTTGCCGATTCTCCGCCGGCATCTTCTTGAACTACCATTGACGCAGAGGCGTTTTTTCGACCCGTGTCGACAACCACTCCAGAATTGATTCGCAACTGCAAGCGCTGTTCGCGGGAACTGCCGCCCGGGGCGCTGGTCTGCGACCACTGCCACGCGCTGGTGCACTCCGAGGAACTGGAGCGCCTGTCGGCGGAAGCGAAAGCGCTGGAAGCCAGGGGTGATCTGCGGCAAGCACGCGAGAAATGGCTCAGTGCACTCCCTCTACTGCCGACAACCTCGAACGCAAGCCGATTGGATTAAACGCCACGCAGAAGCACTCAACGCAGGCGCGGATCCGCCACCGGCAGGAGGAGCGAGCGACAACCCGTGGGTGCAACAGCGTGAACTGGTAGGTCCGATCACAGGGCAGGCCGGAAGGAACGCATCTCCGATGAAAGCCGGAGTGAAGCTGACTTCCATCCTGAGCTTTCTGGCTTTCGTTGCGATCTATTCAATCGGGTCTGGAGTGAAGTTCGGGATCGGCTTTGCGCGCTGATTCTGATTCATGAGATGGGCCACTTCATCGACATCAAGCGCCGCGGCTTGCCGGCGGATATGCCGGTATTTCTGCCGGGCCTGGGAGCCTACGTCCGCTGGCAGGCGATGGGCGTTTCGATCGAAACCCGGGCGGCGATCAGCCTGGCCGGGCCTCTGGCCGGGTTTTTCGCCTCGGTCGCGTGTGCGGTGATCTGGTATCAGACGGGGAATCCGCTCTGGGCCGCGCTGGCGCGTGTCGGCGCGATTCTGAATCTGCTGAATCTGATTCCCGTTTGGGTGTTGGATGGCGGACAGGCCGCGCTGGCCTTGAGCAAGACGGAACGCCTCGTTCTGATGGCAGCGTGTGGCGTTCTGGGGCTGGCGCTCGGGCAACGGTTGTTCCTCCTTGTCGGGTTGGGCGCGGGATATCGAGCTTTCTTTGCCACAGATTTTCCGGCCCATCCCAGCCGCGCCATAACGATCTACTTTATCGCAGTCCTGATTGCGCTGGGCGTGATCATCCGGCTGATGCCGGGACACGGCCTGGGACTGAATTGAGGCAATCGCCTGTTGCATAAATCTCTTTTATGCCTTCGATCAGCTTTTTCGATTGTCGGGCCCTGCTCACTCGCGATATTCTTCTTGGTTGAAATCCAGCCCGTTCAACTCCCTGTATCCGTGAGCATTGCTGCCGACATCATTCTTGCTGAAGACGAATAGGAGACTGAAGGACATCCATGCCCAACGAACTGCGCAATTTCCTGGCACTCACCTACGACGAACTGGAAGACCTGAATCTGGAGGCGAAGGAGCAGCGCAGGAACCGCGTCGCCGATCGGCAAGATCCAGGAAGAGCGGCTGAAGTATCTGACCGACGAAAAGCGCATCAAGGCCGTGACCGTGCTCTTCAGCGATCTCGAAGGCCGGCTGCACATGCTCGACTACGACAAGAAGTTTCTGATCAAGAGCTGGGACAATCTCACCTTCGACGGCTCCTCGATTCGCGGCTTCACCGCGCAGCGCGAGAGCGATCTGCGGCTCGGCATCGACTGGTCCGCCTTCTACTGGGCGCCCGTCGGATGTCTTCGGCTCCGGCAAAGTGCTGGTCTTCGGCGAAGTCATCGACAAGGGCGGAACGCCGTACGCCGCCGACATTCGCGGCGTGCTCAAGGGCTTCGCCGAGAGCTCTGCACAAGAAGAAAGGCTACACGCTCAACGCCGCCAACGAAATCGAAGGCTTCCTGTTCAAGGGCGCCGACGCCGAGCGCCGCTATCACGAGACCGGCAAGTTCGAATACGTCAACACCGGCGGCTATTACCACTCGCTGCCCGGCGATCCGCTGCGCACCTTCATCGACACCACCGCCGAAGTGCAGCGCGCCATGGGCTTCCAGAACGAGAAGGACCATCCGGAAGTTGCGCCTTCGCAGTTCGAAATCAACTACGGCTACGGCGAAGTGGTGGCCGCCGCCGACCAGATTCAGCTCTACAAGCTGATCTGCCGCCAGGTCGCGACCAACCTGGGATTCACCGCATCGTTCCTGCCCAAGCCGGTAGTCGGCGTGAACGGCAGCGGCATGCACACCAACGTTTCGATCAGCGAAGAGCGGCAAGAACCTTTTCTGGGACGCGAAGGGCGAAGAGAAGCTCAGCAAGATCGGCTGGGCATTTCGTCGATCGCATCCTCACTCATGGCAACGACATTTGCCTGCTGCTCAATCCCAGCGTGAATGCCTATCGCCGTCTCGATCCGCACTTCGAAGCGCCCAACCAGATCAAGGCTTCCGCCGTCGATCGCGGATCGATGATCCGCATTCCCATCGGCAACGAAAAGAGCATGCGCGTCGAAGTGCGCTCGGTCGCTCCGGACGCGAATCCATATCTGGTGATGCTACTCGATCTTCAAGACGCGGCATCGACGGCGAGACTGTCGAAGATCAAGAACCTGCGCCAGGCCGAGCGCTACCTGCCGGACAACATCTACGACGCGCTCGACGAACTTCCGCAAAGCGGAGTGGACCACCGAACTTCTCGGCGAAGACGTGAAAGGCCGCTATGCCGACCTGAAGCAAGCCGCCGCCGACCGCTGCCCGCGCCTGCTGGGAACCTTCGTGAAAGCGCCCGAAGTGCAGTATCACCACGACGTCTACAACCAGTTCCTCTGGAACCTGTTCTAACCCGCTGCAGTTCTGCCAAAAAAACGCCCTAGCCAGCGGCTCGGGCGTTTTTGCACTCATGATGAGCTGGATTTCTTATGAAATGAACCGGCAAGCATTCCTCGGCTCGACGCTCGAACTCTGCGGCAAGTTCGATGGTTTGTACTCAGGATCAATCTTAATTTCTCTTTCGCTGTTTCGTGCAAGACGGATCCTTCAGGAATCACGCGCCTCGCTCCCAGAGGGAATACGCCACTTCTCCTTTTTCGCGACGGGATCATAGTAAGAGTGAGGGAGGAATTCGAGAATCCACCATGCCCCAGTCAGCGAGTTGTGAATCTTCTGCGCTGGATTGGGTGGTACTGGCGGAGGAGGCGGAATCGTTGTTAAAGGAACCCTGGCAAGAACCTGATCGGCTTTCCCCGGGTCGACCAGCAAGCCCAAGCGGAACCGCTTCACAAAGCATCCACTCGAGAGCAATCTGCGACAATCCGCTTTCGGCGGCAGCATACGAACCTCCCACATCAGAGTGCACGCCCGCGAACCAGACTTGCTTGAGGCTTTGTCCGGGAAGCTGATCTCCCCACAAGTTGTTTCGAAAATAACAACGCCGTTCATCGATCGAAACCGCGTGCCGGCCGTTAACTATTTCTGGATTCTGTCCCGTATAGGGCAGCTTTAGAGGATCCCAAATCCAGCCCACCGAGCTGACCGTGTCCCAGACTCCGACAAAATGCAGCGGGCAATCACGGCAGAACGTAAACTTGAATCCGTCTGCCACTTCGAACGTGTTCTTCATCCCTGCGGCGTTTCGCGTTCGTTTCGCGTAAAGCCGGATGATGTAAGGAATCAAACCGTTATTGCCGGGACACAGCAATCCGAACATGTGAATTACCCCGGCAAGCGCTCGTACTGTGTATGCGCCCCGGCTGAAACCAAACAGATAGACACGGTCTCCGTCCTCATAAACATTCATCAGATATCGGTAAGCGTCGCCGACGTTCGCCAGCAGCCCGGCTCCGAAGGCCAGGCCCATTACCACGGACCATGCTTCGCTGATCTTGTTATGCGCGGATGGCGCTCCCATGGTGCCCACACCCGGATGGTAGTACCCGACCTGCCGCTTGCCATCGATGATCAGTGCGCTGTAGAGCTTGACCACGTTGGAGTTGTGGTCGCCAAATTCGTTTCCCGTTCCGTCACAGCAGATCACAATATTCTTGGCCATACGGCCTCCTTACGAGAGACCAAAATGCTCGGGAAATAAGAGCGGCATCTTATCATGCGCCGGAGAAAGAATAATCCCAGTGTCAGTTCTGTTCGGGTTTCGGAAAAACACGTTGAGACCAGCGCGAAACCTCGACCGCGCGGCGAGGCGTCCGTTTGTGCTAGATTCGGAAGTTTCATGGACTCCGCTCCCACCATCTCAACCCAGGGCCTGACCCGGCGCTTCGGAGACCTTCTGGCCGTGGACAGCGTCGATCTGCGCGTAGCGCCGGGACAATTCTTCGGCTTCCTCGGCCCCAATGGCGCCGGCAAATCCACAACCATCAAGATGCTCACCGGTCTGCTTGCGCCCAGTTCCGGACGCATCGAAATCCTCGGAGTCGATCTCACCGCGCATCCCGTCGAAGTGAAACGTCAGATCGGCGTCGTTCCCGAAGGCATGGCGCTGTTCGGGCGCCTGACGGGATCGGAGTTCCTGAACTTCGCGGGACGAATGTATGGACTCGATCGCGAAACCGCAGCCAAGCGCACCGCCGAACTGCTCGACTTCATGCAGCTCGCCGATCAGCCGAAAAAGCTGGTCACCGACTACTCGCACGGCATGCAGAAAAAGCTGGCCATGGCGGCCGCCGTGATTCACGGGCCGAAGGTTCTGTTCCTCGACGAGCCGTTCGAAGGCGTGGATGCCATCGCCGCCGGAACGCTGAAGTCGATGCTGCAAGGCATGATTGCGCGCGGAGCCACGATTTTTCTCACGTCGCATGTGCTCGAAATCGTCGAACGGCTATGCAGCCACGTCGCCATCATTCATCAGGGACGGCTGGTCGCCCAAGGGTCGCTCGAAGAACTGCGCGCCGGCGTGGAGGCGCAGACGCCCGCCGTTCCAGCGAGGTAGCTCTGGTGACGGCTCCGCGGCGCCGGCCGGAGAAAATGACGCTCGAGCAAATTTTCCTGCGCACCGTCGGAGGCTCGCGTCCTGCCGAGCAGGAGCTTTCCTGGCTGGGGTAGAGACCGACATGAAATGAGGCCAAGCATCAGCCTTAACACTCGCGCGGCCAACTCGCCGACCATCGCATGGCTGCGCTGGCGACTCTTCCGTCAACGGCTGCGCTCAACTCGAGCCAGCTGGAGCTGATCTCGCACATCTTCGTGTCGTTCGCATTCGCCATCGGCGGCATCGGCGGCGCTTTCGGCATGGCCTTTGCGGCAGCTTTGTTCATCTCAGCAGGCAAGCCGGAGATGCTCGCGCTCCTGCTCTGGCCCGTGTTTATCTTCTGGCAAGTCTTCCCGATCATGGCGACCGCCTTCACCAACAATCCGGATTCCTCCGACCTGCTGCGCTTCCCGCTGAGCTACCGCTCGTATTTCCTGGTGCGATTGGCCTATGGCGCATTCGACCCCGCAACCGCCCTGGGCAGCCTGTGGTCATTCGGCATTCTGCGTGGGCGTGGGTTTGCGAAACCAGCCTTGCTGCCCTGGACACTCCTCGTGCTGCTGGCGTTCGCCGCTGTTCAATTTTGTGTTCCTGCAAATGGTATTTGCCTGGGTCGACCGCTGGCTGGCCCAGCGCCGCACCCGGGAACTCATGGGCGATTCTGTTTATTCTGCTGATGCTGAGCTTTCAGTTGATCGGGCCGCTGACACGCTATTTCGCGAAGCCGGCCCAGACCGGCGCACAGCAATATGTGCAACGCTACGTCGAACCGTTGGCTCGGGTGCAGGGCATCCTTCCGCCCGGGCTGGCCGCCGACGCCATCTCGCAGGCAGTATTTTCGCGCTTCATGGCAGCATTCAGTTCGTTTGCAGTGTTGTGCGCCTTTGTGTTGCTCATCGGCTACTGCCTGCACGTGCGGTTGTTGGCGCAGTATCGCGGTGAGAACCTGAGCGAAGTCGCCGCCGCTTCAGCTTCGCCGCGAGACCGGTCGCTTCGGTTGGGCTGGAATCTGCCCGGATTCTCAGCCCCGGTGGCGGCCGTCTTCGAAAAAGAAATCCGCTATCTCCTCCGCAGCGGCCCCATGCTCCTCACCCTGATCATGCCGCTTTTCGTGCTGGTGGTCTTCCGCTTCGGACCTGCCGAACTCCAGGCGCGGCCACGCCGGAGGCGCTCCTCAGCTCGCACGCCCGACATGGCATTTCCCGCGGCCGCGGCCTACACGCTGCTGCTGCTGACCAATCTCGCTTACAACAATTTTGGCGGAGACGCTGGCGGCATCCAGTTCTTCTACGCGTCCCCTGTAAGTTTCCGGGAAATTGTGCTGGCCAAGAATCTCACCCACGCCGGCATCCTGGCGATCGAGGTTCTTGTGGCGTGGATTGCCGTCGGCTTTCTCTATGGCCGTCCTACACTCGACTGTCACGGTCGCATCGCTCGCCGGCCTGTTATTTGCTGCGCCGGTGAACTTCGCCGCCGGCAACCTGCTGTCGATCTACGCTCCGAAGAAACTGGATTATTCCTCCTTCGGCCGTCAGCGCGCTTCTCAGACCACAGTGTTGATCAGCCTGGGAGTCCAACTTTTCGTCGTAGGCGTGGGAGTGTTAGCGTTCTGGATCGCGCGCATGTACGGCAACCTCTGGATCGCAACCCTAATCCTGCTAGTGCTGGCGGGAATTTCGCTCTCGGTTTACCGGATGATTCTTAACCGCATGGATGGCTTGGCCCAGGAGCGCCGGGAAACCCTGGTGGCGGAGTTGTGCCGAGCCTAGTGTCTCCACTCGGAAAACTTGCGGGGGCATGGGCTACCCTCATCAAAGTAGCCCACTACTCCGGGACTCCCGGAGTTGCGCAAAAGATCGCACAGACCTAGAATGCAGTGCTCGCTCGCGAGCCATCCGTTTCTCACCCTGGAGGCAACGTGAAAACAAGAACGATAGGATTGACGCTCGGAATGCTGTTTGTAGGCTTGGCAATGTGCTCCGCTCAAAACCCAATGCTGGGGACCTGGAAGCTCAACGAAGCCAAATCGAAAATTACCTGCCGGATCTTCCAAGAATCTTACGGTAAAGTATGAGGCCGCCGGCGACAGCATGAAAGCCACGATCGACGGTGTCGACGGTCAAGGAAAGCCCACCCACACGGAGTGGACGGGCAAGTTCGACGGCAAAGACTATCCGGTCACCGGCGATCCGACTGCAGATACGCGGGCGATCAAGCAAGTCGACGACCATAACTACCAGTTGACAGTGAAGAAAGCCGGTAAAGTCACCATGACCGGTAAAGCCGTCATCTCGGCGGACGGCATGAGCCGAACCATCACTGTGAGCGGGAAGGATTCGATGGGTATGAAGATCGAAGGCACTTCCGTTTACGACAAGCAGTAAAGGAATTAGCCAACCGCGAGACAAAGCCCTTCCGCCGGGATTCTCCGCGCGGAAGGGCTTTTGCATTGTCGAGGCCGGAGAAAAAATCGGCCAGCGCTACTTCTTCTCCGGATTCGCCAGAAACCGGTACCCCACGCCCCGCACCGTGAGCAAGTGGCGAGGCTGCGCGGGATCGTCTTCGATGTAGCGCCGCAGCCGAACGATGAAGTTGTCGATGGCGCGCGTATCGGTGTCTTCGTGCAGGTCCCAGACTTCTTCGAGAATCTCTTTGCGTGAAACGATGCGCCCATCGCTCCGCACCAGATGGCGCAGCAACTCCGATTCCATCAGAGTGAGGTGTATGACGTTGTCGGCCGTGCGCAGTTCGAGTGTGCCAAAATCGATGGTCTTGCCGCTGAAAGAAAATGTTCCGAAGTCGCTGGACCCGGCCGAGTCAGATGCTGGCTGAAGCTGCGTCTGGATTCGTCCTTGCCAGCCCGCATCCATTGGCTGCGCCGCAGCAGTCCCTGCAGGCGGGCCAAAAGAATGGATAAATCGAAAGGCTTCGGCAAATAATCGTCCGCTCCCGCAGCAAAACCCTTCAGCACGTCTTCGGGCTGCCCGCGAGCGGTGAGCATGAGCACCGGCACATAATTCCGCGCCGCGCGTAATTCCGAAACCACGCTGAAACCATCTTTGCCCGGCAGCATAATGTCGAGAACGATGGCGTCGAAGTTTTCTTTCTTGTCCAGGAGTCGTTCGGTAGCCGCTTCTCCATCGCCCACAACCTCGGCGGAGTAGCCTTCGGCCTCCAGGTTGAAGCGCAATCCCTGCGCCAGATGGGCTTCATCTTCCACCACCAGAACCCGGCTCATGCGATCGCCCTCATGACGCTCGCCCTCATGATAGGCCCTCATGACAAAGACCTCGGCAGTTCCATCGTGATCGTCGTGCCGTGGCCTTCGCCCGCGCTTTCCGCAAACACTCGGCCGCCGTGCTTTTCCGCGATCGACTTCACAATGAACAGCCCCAGCCCGGTCCCTTTCACATGCGCCAGCGAGCGGTGGCTGACGCGGTAGAAGCGCTTGAAGATGCTCTTCATATCGTCGGATGGAATGCCGACACCGTGGTCCCGCACGCTGAGCACAACACGCTTTTCATCAGGCGCAGCCAGGCGCACGCGCACATCCACGTGCTCGCCGGAATATTTGATGGCATTGTCGAGAACGTTGAACACGGCGGTGCGAAGGTCTTCATCGCTGCCCAGCACGCGCACCCCCGTGCCATTGCTCGAGGCCTCTTCATAGCGGAGAGCCTCCTGCGGCAGATGATGGCGGGTTCGCGCAGCATCCATGCATTCGCGCACCAGTTGGCGGAAGTCGACTGCGGATTTCTCCCGTCCAGCTCTCTTGTCCCCGGCGCGGCCGGCGCGCAGCACCTGCTCCACGGTCTCCGTGAGGCGATCGGTATCGCTGAGCATCACCCGGTAAAACTCCTGCTTCTGCGGTTCCGGCAAGTCGCGGCGCTGCAAGGTTTCCAGATGCAGGCGAATGGAAGCAACCGGCGTCTTCAGTTCGTGAGTAACGGCGTTGATGAAGCTGTCATGCTGCTCGCTGCGGCGCAGTCTCGCGAACCAGAAAGCTGGTGTTCACGATCATCCCCGCGATGATCAGAGCAAAAAAGATGACGCCGAAGAACAGCAGCACTCCCTCGCGCCAGTTAAGAATGATCCATCCAACATTGAGCGCAACCGCCAGCGCCACCAGGCCAATGCCCAGGCAAACAAAGAAGACGATAGTTCCGCGGCGGCTCGTGATGCGCATGGCGTCAGGCTGATTTTACCGCGTTCGCGGCCAGGGGCTCCTAAAACACTAACGAGGAGGACGCCAGACGCCCATCCCCTTTTGCAAGCCACGGTTGAGCATCATTGGTTCCGTCGCGATTTTTCATCGGCCTGGGAAACGGCTATCATTTCGGTGCTGCATTTCTTGGACTGCCAAATGGAAGACACACATTACGAAGACACCTTAGGGAAACAGCTTGCGATGAATCGCCAGACTTGGGCTGCGCTTCAGAAACACGGGGTTGCTGAGGGTCGCCAGCTGCGCCTGGATTTCTCCTACAACGCGCCGAACCGGGAAGCTGCCGACAGGCTGTGCGTTCTCCTTCGGGGGCAGACGGACTACGAGGTAGAGGTGGAGTCGGGTGGCTCGTTTCTGCGCCGCAAATGGCGGGTCGAGGGACGGACACAGAACACGGCTGTTTCGCCTGCGCTTCTCGATCAGTGGGTGACGTGGATGGTCAATGCTGGAAAAGAGCAGTCCTGTGATTTCGACGGATGGGGCACACGCGTTTAACACGCAAGTTGACCTCAACCGGCATTACGCAAACCAGCCTTCGTGCGCCGTTGGCGGAGCCGCTTCGTCTGCCCCAGAAGAAAAACCCGCCGGAATGGTCGGGTTCGGATTTCAAAAACGACAACTGCGCATGTTCTAGTCCCCCGCCGCCGCGCCCTCAGCCAGACCAGCCGTAACCAACCGTCCGTTCGGAGCAGCAACCAACCCGTTCTCCAGATCAGCCAACCGCACGCGCTTGACGTCCCAGGCCAGCCCGAGCGTCTTCAGCGCCCAGATGCCATACCAGTTCATATCAACTTCATACCAGGTGAAGCCATGCTGTGCCGCCGTGGGATGCGCGTGGTGATTGTTGTGCCAGCCTTCCCCGAAAGTCAGCAAAGCAACCCACCAGCTGTTGGTGGAAAGATCGCGCGTAGCAAACCGCCGCGTGCCCCAGGAGTGCGTAGCCGAATTCACCAGCCAGGTAGCATGCAGGCCAACCACGGTGCGCATGAAGATGCCCCACATCAGAAACGGAATCCCGCCGATCGCGAACAGGATGACTCCCAGCACAATCATGGGTACGTAGTGATACTTCGTGATCCAAACGTGAAATTTATCTTTGGCGAGGTCGGGAACGTAGCGGGCCAGCGTGGTCGTGTCATGGTGCATCGACTTGCCCATCAGAATCCAGCCCATGTGCGCCCACCATTTGCCCTCGATCGGCGAATGCGGATCGCCGTCTTGATCCGAATATTGGTGATGAATGCGGTGCGTCGCGACCCAGAAAATCGGTCCGCCTTCGAGTGCGAGCGTAGCGCAGACGGTCAGGAAATACTCCACCCACTTCGGCGTCTTGTACCCGCGGTGCGTGAGCAGGCGATGATAAGCCATGCCGATTCCCAGGCTACCCGAAACCCACCACAAGAACATGGCGACGAACAGAGCCTTCCATGTAAAGAAGAAAAGAGCCGCCACCGCGCCCACGTGAAACAGGCCCATGAAGATCGCGGTCACCCAGTTCACTTCGCCGTTTGCCGCTTGCCGTTTTTCCAGGCTTTCCAGTTGCATATCCAAAGTGGTTCCTCGTTCGGCTGGTTCTCGAATCCGCTACCGCCTGATCTAACGTATCAAGAGACTGAGCCAAAGCACTGTAATACTTGTGTAATAGCGGGCTGGGCGGTCATTACCGAGGTACCAGAGGAAGGTAACAAAGCGGGCGCGGACCTGAGCCGCGCCCCCGAACGAGCAGAATTACGAGCAGAATTACAAATCACTTATTCGACCAAACTCTCACGCGCTCTTCGGCATTTGCTTCATCGCTTCTTCCATCTCTTCCATCGTGACATCGTGCTTGTGAGTTCCAATCGACCACTTGTGGCCGAACGGATCGGCCAGCTTGCCATAGCGGTCGCCCCAGAACATATCAGCCACCGGCATTTCAACGGTCGCTCCGGCCTTCACCGCGCGGTCAAACGCCGAGTCTACGTCTTCGACATAAATGTGCAGCCCCATGCCGGCGCCGCCAGTGCTCTGCGGCGACAAAGCCCCCATTTGCGGGAACTCATCGCCCAGCATCAAGATGGAGTCGCCAATGCGCAGCTCGGCATGCGCGATCTTGCCGTCCGGCGACTTCATAACGCCTTTTTCCACGGCGCCAAACGCCTGCTTGTAGAACTCGATGGCGCGGGCAGCGTTGCGGACAGTCATATATGGAGTAATGGTGTGGAAACCCTCAGGTACGGCTTTTACAGTCACGATTCGCCTCCTAAAAATGAAAATCTCGGGCGAGCCGATCTTACACCAAAACGCGGAAACTGTTTGTCAAAGGAGTATGAAAAGCGGTGATCAGGTTTCAAAGTTTCAAGGTTCAAGGTTTCAAATTTCGCGCGTCTTAGAGGGGAACCCGAAACTTTGAAACCTGAAACCTTGAAACCCCGTTCCTTCGGCAGGCTTCCCAATCAGAAGAATCTGGTAACGCCTTCTTCCAGCACCACGATGCGGTCCTCGATCCCCGCCGAGCGCGCTTCCTGCTCCAGCAGTTGCAGCGGCTCATCCACCGGCTCGTGCGACAGCCGGAAGCTTCCATAGTGCATCGGGACCATCCAGCGCGATTTCAGGTCGAGGAACGCTCGGGTAGCGTCGGCGGGACTGGTATGCACGTTGCGGAAGCTGGGAGGGTTGTAAGCGCCAATCGGAAGCAGCGCCAGTTCCGGCGACAAGCGCCGGCCAATCTCGCGGAAGCCCGCGAAATAAGCCGTATCGCCAGCGTGATAAACAGAGTGCTTCGCGGCCTGCAGTACATAGCCGCCGTAACCGCGGTGCGAATCCTTGAGAATGCGCGCTCCCCAATGCCGCGAAGGAACGTGCGTCACCTCCAGGCCACCATGCTGCGAACGGTTCCACCAGTCAAGCTCGATAATCTCGGAAAACCCAGATCGGAAATCAAGTCCGTCACGTGGCTCGGAATAATGATTGCCGGAGCCGTCCCGCGAGTTCGCAGATTGTTCTGCACGATGGCGCGCAGCGACGGCCGGTGCAGATGATCGAAGTGCGCATGCGTCACCAGCACCAGATCGATGGCCGGCAAATCCCGCACGCGCAGCCCGGGACGCCGCAACCGTTTCAGCACAAAAAGCCAGCGCGCGAAGTTCGGGTCGATCATCACGCTTTGCCCGCCGATCTGCACGAAGAAGCTGGAGTGGCCGATGAACGTCACCCCCAGCTCGCCATTCGACACCAGACGCGGGGTGTGCGTCTGCCCGCAGAGCGGGGTCACGGCGGAATGCCGCACCAGGCGTCCGAATTGCGAAGCCCGCTTGCGAAGCGCCGGATTGCGAAGCGTTTGTTTGATCATCCTAAGATGCCATACCCCAATTCGATGAGCGCGGCCCATCGCCAGCCTTATTCTAGTTCAGGACAGCAATTAAAGTGCGTAATTCCCACGGTTCCCCTGGTAACCGCTTTCGCGCCTTTGCTCGAATCGTATAGCCAGCCATCACCCCAACCCTTTCTAATGCTTGCTTGACCTTCATCCGCTCGCTCATATCTAATCCGGAAGGTTCTTTTATCACCAGGAGAAGCTCAGAAATGCGAGTCGCTTTCTTAGGTCTGGGAATTATGGGACATGCCATGGCCACGAATCTGGTCAAAGCCGGCCACGAAGTCACAGTATGGAATCGCACGCCGGGCAAATTGGTGGAAGGCGCGGGCATGGCTCCCACTCCGGCAGCAGCGGCACAAGGGGCCGAAGTCGTGTGGATGTGCGTTTCAGACACTGCCGCGGTTGAGAAGATATTGTTCGGCCCGGAAGGCGTCGAGCAATCGCTCGCCGAAGGCATGATCATCGCGGATTCCAGCACCATCTCGCCTTCCGCCACGGTAAAGTTTGCCGAGCGCGTTCGCAGTAAAGGCGTAGCCTACGTCGACGCTCCCATGACCGGATCGAAGATCGGCGCCGCCAACGGCACGCTGATTTTCATGGTCGGCGGCGACGAAGCAACCATCGACCGCCTCAACCCTTTGTTCGCGGCCATGGGCAAAAAGATTTTCCGCATGGGCGAAACCGGCAAGGGCCAGGCCACCAAGCTTGCCATGAACCTGCAGATTGCCCTTATTTACGAGGGCTTCGCAGAAGCTCTCACCCTCGCCACAAAACTTGGCGTGGACTCGCGGCAACTGGTCTCACTGATCGAGGCGACCATGGTGCACTCGGGAGTCGTCGAGTACAAGGCGCCTTTCGTCCTGCAGCGCGACTTCACTCCTAATTTTCCGCTCCGCCTCATGCATAAAGACATCCTGCTCACCCTCGAAGCCGCAAAGGAAGCCCGCGTAAAACTCCCCGCTCTCGAAACTGTCGAAGAGATCTACGAAATGGCCACCGAAGACGGCCACCGCGATCTCGACTACGCCGCAACCCTGACCCTGCTGGAAAAGTGGGCCGGCGTGCAGGTCAAGGGCGAAGCCGCTTAGTCGCGTTGACGCGCAACAGTTGCCCCCCTAATATGGTGCGCACCGGGCGAGCCTTCTTCCATGATCGGCCAAACCATCTCGCACTATCGCGTCGTCGAGAAGCTCGGCGGCGGCGGGATGGGTGTCGTTTACAAAGCCGAGGACGTGAAGCTGGGCCGCTTCGTAGCTCTCAAGTTCCTGCCCGACGATGTAGCCAAAGATCCGCAAGCCCTCGCCCGTTTTCAGCGCGAAGCCAAGGCCGCTTCCGCGCTGAATCATCCGAACATCTGCACCATCTACGAAATTGACGACCAGCACGGCCAGGCGTTCATCGCCATGGAGTTTCTGGACGGGCTGACGCTCAAGCACCGCATCGCGGGCCGTCCGCTGGAAACCGAGCTGATTTTATCTCTCGCCATTGAGATTGCCGACGCGCTCGACGCAGCCCACGCGGAAGGCATCGTCCACCGCGACATCAAGCCCGCCAACATTTTCGTCACCAAGCGTGGTCACGCCAAGGTTCTTGATTTCGGTTTGGCGAAAGTCACAACCCCGGCCAGTTCATCTAGCCAGATTGCCGCGGCAAGAACAATGTCGGGCACCGCCGACGAACCTCATCTGACCAGTCCGGGAACGGCTCTGGGCACGGTGTCCTATATGTCGCCCGAACAGGTGAGAGGCAAAGATCTCGATGCCCGCACCGATCTCTTCTCTTTTGGTGCAGTCCTGTACGAAATGGCGACCGGCGTTCTCCCATTCCGTGGTGACACCTCGGGCATAATCTTTGACGCGGTCCTCAACCGCCCTCCCGTATCTCCCACGCGCCTGAACCCTGACGTGCCTGTGGAATTGGAACGCATCATCAACCGGGCGCTTGAGAAAGACCGGGATCTGCGCTACCAGTACGCCTCCGAGATGCGAGCGGAACTACAACGTCTAAGGCGTGACACCGATTCCAGCCGCGCCATCCCCACCGCGAACCCAGAATCGTCAGCTTCGGCCTCCGCGGTCGTCCAGTCGGCGCACACCACCAGCAGTTCATCGGTCGTGGCCGCCGCGCGCCAGCACAAGCTGGGCCTCGGCATTACCAGCGCAATCGTCGTTTTGCTTGTGGCGGCTGCCGTCTACGGGATCTATGCTTTTGTTCTCCGCAGCCGGCCAGTTGCCTTTCAGAATTTCTCCGTCAACAAAGTGACGGAGACCGGCAAGGTCAGGCTCGTCGCTATTTCTCCTGATGGCAAGTACATCCTGAGTGTGGTGGACGACAAAGGGCAGCAGAGCATGTGGCTGCGCAACGTTCCCACCAACAGCGACACTCAAGTCATGCCCCCCGAACCATTGCAATACCTGGGCCTGCGGTTCTCTCCCGACGGCAATTACCTGTATTTCGTCCGCGGTGAGCAGGGCCAAGCACTGAATTACCTCTATCGGGCGCCAGTCCTGGGCGGCACTCCTCAAAAGCTGATCACCGACATAGACACCAACATCACGTTTTCCCCCGACGGGCGCAGTCTGGCGTATGTCGTGAATAACAACCCGGAGCTGGGCAAGTTCCGACTGGTAACTTATTCCCTTGAGACTAACGAGGGGAAAGCGCTGGTCACCGATAGCAATAGTCGTCTTTTGAGAGCCCCCGCCTGGTCGCCCGACGGCAAGACCATCGTCTGTGCCGCTTCTCATACTGGGGATGCACTCAGTGGCTTGGTCGCCGTCGAGGTGCTCACTGGTAAACAAAGTCTTTTTTTCCAGTCCAAGTGGGGATTTTTGAACGATCCTGTTTGGCTGCCTGATGGCCGCGGTTTGCTGGTCCTGTCATGGGATAAAGAAACCAACTTCTCACGCAGCCGGATATTCGAAATCTCCTATCCGGACGGGACGGCCAGAGCCGTAACCCACGACATAAGCAACTATGACGACCTCAGTCTGTCTGCCGATGGACACACGTTAGCGACAGTTTTGAACCAGGATCGCTTCGACTTCTTTGTGACGCCTGCATCAGACATGAGTAGCGGCCAAGTCCAGCAACTAACTTCCGGCGCTCGCGTGTGGGACTTTGCCTGGACATTGGACGGGCAAGTGATCCTCGAACAGCAAGACGCGTTGAATCTCTTCAATTCTGACACCGGAAACAAGTCGCCGCTAATCCTGACCCAACGGGATGGCTCGGCGTGGTTCCCTGCTTCCTGCCCGAATGGCCGCTACGTTGTGTTCTCGTTACTCGGCCACGGCGGCGCGAAGGCGCTGACCATCGGGCGCATGGACGCTGGCGGTGGAAACCTCAAACAACTCACTGACGGCCAGGAGGACGAATATCCTGTCTGCGCATCCGACGGCAAGTGGGTGTATTACTCCGACTTGTCCAACGGCTCAAAGCTAAACAGAGTGCCCTTGGACGGAGGAAAGCCTGAAAAGCTCACTGACTTTCCCGTCGTCTCCCACGGATTCGACATATCTCCGGACAGTAAGCTGGCAGCTTTTGCCACGTTTGCTTCCATTTTGCTGGCTGGATTAGCAACGCGTTGACGCGGCCCACCCTGCTAATATGTTCCCGCAAGGGCGAGCTCCTGGATTGACAGAACAAAGATTGATAGGACAAATATTGATCGGCCAAACCATTTCGCACTACCGCATTGTCGAGAAGCTTGGCGGCGGCGGTATGGGTGTGGTCTACAAAGCCGAAGACATGAAACTTGGCCGTTTCGTCGCTCTCAAGTTCCTGCCCGATGACGTTGCCGCAAGACCCGCAGGCCCTCAGCCGCTTCCAACGCGAGGCCAAGGCCGCCTCCGCCTTGAACCATCCCAACATCTGCACCGTCTACGAGATCGACGAGCAGAACGATCAGACCTTCATCGCGATGGAGTTTCTTGACGGCGTGACCCTGAAGCATCTGATCGGCAATCGCCCGATGGAATCTGGATCGCGTCCTCGAGATCGCTATCGAGAGTTGCCGACGCGCTCGACGCCGCCCACTGCCAGGGCATCGTTCACCGTGACATCAAGCCCGCCAATATCTTCGTCACCAAGCGCGGACACGCCAAAGTTCTTGACTTCGGTTTGGCGAAGGTCACGCCCAAGCCGAAGACTGTAGCGCATTGAAGCCACCGCCACGGCTGTCGCCGAGGAGCATCTGACCAGCCCCGGCAGCACGCTCGGAACGGTCGCCTACATGTCGCCTGAGCAGGTTCTGGCGAAGGAACTGGATGCTCGCACCGATCTTTTTTCCTTTGGAGTCGTGCTCTATGAAATGGCGACCGGCACACTGCCCTTTCGCGGCGACGCTTCGGGAGTGATCTTCGATGCCATTCTTCATAAACGTGCCACGCCGCAGCCGTGCGGCTGAATCCCGATCTTCCCGCCAAACTCGAAGACATCATCTACAAGTCGCTGGAAAAAGATCGTGACGTTCGCTACCAGTCCGCCACGGAACTAAGAGCCGACCTGAAACGGGTGAAGCGTGATACCGAGTCGCAGCGCCTTCAACTGCGCTCCCGCGTCAGACGCAGGTCGGCCTCACGATGCAGCCGCTACCGCCAAGGCATTGATCGTCGCGGCGGCTATGCTTTTTAGTCGGCAGGCTCTCGCAGTCGTACGGGATTCGCAACCTACGTCTCCCGGCCTCACCCGCCGGAAGCCGTGCAAGTTGCTCCCAAACCGCTCCGTCAAACCATGGCCGTGCTTCCCTTCCATGACATCTCGGCAGCCACCAGCGACAGTTGGGCGCATCGGGATCACCGACGCCATCATCAGCCGCCTGACCTCGTTGCAAAACCTAGCGGTGCGACCGACCACGTCGGTTTTGAAGTACGCGAAGGAAGCGCCGGAACCTGCGGAAGTCGCCAAAGCATTGAATGTGGAAAGCGTTTTGGAGGGCACCTACCAAGCGCTCGTCCGGACGTAATCCGGGTCACCGTTCAACTGATCGACGGCCGCACCGGCAACACGAAATGGTCGCAACGCTACGATCTGCACAGCGCCGACATCCTGAGCTTCGAAGATCAGATCGCCACCAAGGTCGTGGAAGGGCTTCGAGATCGAAATCTCTCCCACGGAGCAAAAGTCGATCCAGCAGCCCGCAACCGCGAACGTCGACGCCTACAACGATTACCTGCAAGCTCGTTTCTATGAGAATGAATACTTCGTACACTCCGCGGCTGGACAGCATCGAGCAAGGCAAGCGACTGCTTTCGCACGCAATTTCTCTGGACAAGAATTTCGCCGACGCCTATGCACTGCTCGCGAGTTCTATGGGTATCAAGCTGCAAACTTCGCCGAGGACGGCGCAGCAAATGTCAAGCGGGCGGAGGATGCTGCCCAGAACGCTCTGCGGATCAACCCCCAGTCGTCGGAAGGATTGACCGCCTTGGCGTTTGCTTACGGCGAGGGTGGTCAAGAGGGAGAAGCGATCCGCACCGCACGGCAAGCGGTCGGCGTGGCACCGAACAGCGCAGTCGCTTGGCAGACGCTGGGGTATTCGTGTTACTACGCAGGTCTCAATGAACTGGCTGAGCAAGCGTGGGGTCGAGTGGTCACACTGAATCCCACTCCTCAGCCCCACTGGATGCACGCTCGCATGCTGCTGTACAGCGGCAAGGCAAAGGATGCCGAAGAAGAAATGCGCTCGGTGGTTGCGGCGAATCCCGATCAATTCAAAGCCTTGGCGTACTTGGGAATGGTGCTCTATTACGAAGGCAAACTCGATGAAGCCGAAGTCCGATTTGGATCGGGCGGTTGTGCTCGGTCATGATTCCGAGGACGACACAGCGCGTCTGCTGGCGGCGTTTCTGTACGCCTCACGCGGGCAAAGGGAGAAGATCGATCCCCGCCTGTTCCAATACCATCCCGAACAGATCATCGATGGCGATGGCGCTTACTGGATGGGCGGAATCTATGCCCTGCTCGGCGACAGGCAGAGTGCGCTCGATTGGCTCAAGCGCACCGTCGCTCTCGGAGATGTGAATTACCCCTGGTTCGAACGCGACAAGAACTACGACAGTCTCCGCTCTGACCCGGAGTACCAGACGATAATGGCGGGAATCCGGCAACGCTGGGAGGCCTACAAGAAAGAGTTCGACCCTTCCTCGTGATTTCAGCAATGGCCTTGACGTTCGGTCGCCGTCAATATGCCAGCAGAATCCTCAAATCGCGCAGGTTATTGCCCGTGGGCCCAGTCTCGATCGCATCGCCCAGCGCATTGAAGAACGGATACGCGTCGAATTTCTCTAGCGCTGCTCTGGCATTTAGCTTTTTCAACTGCGCGCGTGCAATTGTGCTTCCATCTGCAACTGCTCCAGCCGCCGGACTGTTCCCGTCCACTCCGTCCGTTCCGGCGCTGAGCACAGTGATGTTTTGTCCCGCAATCTTCGCGGCACAAGCCAGTGCGAACTGCTGATTGCGTCCGCCGATGCCTCCGTTCGTGACCTTCACCGTCACTTCCCCGCCGGAGATCAGGCACACTCGCTCGGATTTTGTTTTCAGCTCGCGCACACACTTCAACAAATATTCAGCCGCGCGCTCGTAATCCCAGTCGTCGCAAGAGTTGTCCACGTGCACGGCAAACCCAGCGCGCTCGGCCGCAACCTTCGCCTGCTCGACCGCAGTCTGGTTCGAGAGAATCGTCCACCATCGCGAACGGTAGAACGCCTGGTCGTCGGACTTCGGCGTTTCCTCCAGAGCATGGCGTTCAAAAAGTTCGCGCGTGGAGTGCGGAAACTGCGGCGAGCAATCCATGTTTCTCGGCGATGCGATAACAATCCTCAACGCTGGTTGAGTCGGGCATGGTTGGGCCGGAAGCCAGAGCATCGGGCATATTGTCGGGAACGTCGGAGACCAGCAGAGAAACCTGCTGCGCCGGAAACGCCGCCTGCGCCAGCCGTCCGCCTTTGACCGCAGAAAGATGCTTGCGGATGGCATTGATTTCGGCGATCGGCGCGCCCGAATGCACCAGCGCACGATAGGTCGCGATCAGATCGTCGAGGGAAATCTCGTCGTCGATGGGCTTCTCGACAATCGATGATCCTCCGCCGCTGAGCAGGAATATCACGAGCGATGCCGCAGTTTGCGCCTCCAGCGCCTTGCGAATGGCGTTCGCCGCGTGGATGGATTCGGCGTTTGGCGTAGGATGTCCGCCGCGAAAATAGCGGAAGCCGCGTACCTGCGCCGACGGCTCAACCGGACACGCCACAATGCCTTCCAGCGCAGACTCTCCAACTTGCTGCGTGAGAGCCTCGACCATCGTGTGTCCGGCCTTGCCGATGGAGATCACCGAGGACGCGCGAATAAGAATCGCAGATGGTAAAGATCTTCGCAGACGCGCAATACACCACGCTCGCAATGCACGTGCCGCGCAAATGCCTTGGCAATCGAGGCCTCGGCCAGCGCGTGACGAAAGATTTCGCGAGCGGTGTCGCGCATTTGGCGAAACTGCGATTCGCGGTCGGCGTCAGACATGGGCAAGGATTATAAGAGATCAGGTTCTCGCGCGATTTCTTCTCGCACCCAACCTTCAATCGTCTCCCGCAGTTCGCGCAACCGTCCTTCGAAGAAATGATCTCGCGCCTTCAATCAGCACCAGTTTCTTCGGCTCCGGAACCGACGCAATCAGAGCCTCCAGCTTCGCCCGCGGACCAAACTGATCGCGCGCGCCGCTGACGAACAACTTCGGCTTAACGCAGTCCTGCAGGAAGTCAAACGTGTAAACGCGCGGCGCTTCCGCGTCGGCGGCAACAGGAATCGCCGGAACGCCCACTCCAATCAACGCCTTCACCCGCGCATCTGGACATGCGGCCGCAGCCCAACCGCTGCGCCGAAAGAGAAGCCGGCAAACAGCAGCGGCAGGTGGAACTCCGCGTCCAGCCAGTCGAGAGCGGTGCGAACATCTTCGACTTCCCCGTTGCCGTGATCGTGTTCGCCTTGGCTGAGTCCCGCGCCGCGAAAGTTGAAGCGCAGCACGGGAAAACCAAAACTGTTCAGCGCCTTCATGGTATGGAACACAACCTTGTTGTGCAGCGTTCCGCCAAACAGCGGATGCGGATGGCAAACGACTGCGGCATGAGTCGCATTTTCCGAGCCGGCGTTGAGCAGCGCTTCGAGTCTTCCCGCCGGGCCTTCGAGAAAGAGCGACCGGATGGTTGAAGTTGGCGCGATCACAGCATTCAGATTACATGATCGGCTTCAAATCGCTGCGGCTGCGAAGGCGGGTTTGCTAGTTTATGCTCTTGCCATGGACGCTATCACGCTCACCCGGCAACTGGTCGACATCGAATCCATTTCGGGCAACGAAGCCGCGGTCGGAAACTATCTCTACGGAGAACTTTGCCGCATTGGCTACCAGACGCGGCGCATGCCGGTGGAAGGCAATCGCTTCAACGTCTACGCCACATCGCCGGAGCAGCCGCATCCGGCGGTGGTTTTCTCCACGCACATGGACACGGTTCCTCCGTTCATTCGCATCTTCCGAAGATGCGGCGTCGCATCTATGGCCGCGGCTCGTGCGACGCCAAGGGCATTATTGCCGCGCAGATCGCGGCCGCGGAACGATTGCGCGCGCAAGGAATTTACGTGGGACTGCTGTTCGTGGTGGGCGAAGAGCGCGACAGCCTGGGCGCGAAAGTGGCCAACGAATATGCCGCGAGTCAGCCAGCACATGGATGCAAGTATCCTGGTCAACGGCGAACCTACCGAGAACCGCATCGCTCTGGCTTCGAAGGGAACGCTGCGGGTTGAGGTTACCGCTTCCGGACGCATGGCGCATTCGGCTTATCCGGAACTTGGCGAATCGGCGATCGACAAGTTGCTTGAGGCTCTCACGCGGCTGCGCGCGATGCCTTTGCCGTCTGATCCGGAAATTGGTGCCGTGCACGCTGAATATTGGATTGATCGAAGGCGGTCGCGCGCCGAATGTGATTCCTGATTATGCTCATGCGGACTTGCTTTATCGTCTGGTTGGTCCGTCGCAGGATCTGCGGCGGCAGATTCTTGCAGACTGCGGGCGATTCGGTGAAGGTCGAATTCCCGCTGGAACTTCCCTTCCTGCGCTTTCGCACGGTTGACGGATTGCCGACGATGATTGCGGCGTTCACCACTGACATTCCTCGGCTGACGAATTGGGGCGAACCGCTGCTGATTGGTCCGGGATCGATTCACGTCGCGCATACTGACGGCGAGTTTATCGAGAAGAAGCAACTGGCTGAGGCGATTGATTTGTACTGTGCGATTGCGAAGGCAGTTCTCAGTTCTCAGTTCTCAGTTCTCAGTTTGTAGCTTCAGTGCTCAGCTCTCAGTTCCCAGCTCTCAGCTTCTAGCTTTCTCTTCGAATCTGGCTTGTGGAAATCTGCTTGAAATATTCTGGGATGGGTACCGTTTCTGAGGGCTGCAGCGGGTGAGATTTTTCGGGAATTCTGGTTGCTCTTGAGGTATCCCCCCTCCCCCATACCTGTGAAAGGCTTGCTGGGGGCGGGGTTTGCAAAAAGTGTCTGCAAAATCTTGATTGCAGATGATTTAAGGGTCAAAATCTTGAGCGCAAACGAGTTACGCATCGAGTTGCTCTCTCCTCTATACTGCCTCCGCTTTGACCATGATGCGCTTGTTGCGAGTTGGGCGCAAGGTTAGATGTCACAGGACGGTTGTGGAAATGTTTTACGACTGCTTTCCGAACCGGGCAAAAGGAGTTTGCGACCTTCCTCTCGAACCGGGCCGCAATTTGGGGCATCCCATCTCGATTGAAGCAGAAAGGACAAGATAATGAGGGTCAAGACAACGTCAAGCCCGTTAATCTCTACTCTATGAGCGCGGCAAGTATCAGGGCCGAATCAGCCTGAGCGAGGTTCGCCAATGGGGCATCCCGGCTCTTCGGGACTCTGCGAGACAATCGAATATCGCAGCGGAAGTTTGGGAACTTTCCCGTTTGCGTGCAGCTGTTTTAGAGCTACAGTAAGGCTAGCCGGGATGACGATACCTAAGATTCCGAATACTCGGCCCCGAGCTTGCCTCAGACACCGTGGGATTTCTAGCATCGCCATCACTATTTGCATATACTCTGACCTGCTGAAATCAGTCAACTGTTTGTAATCAGCGATAGCGATTATTGACTTCGGAGGGAAGATGCGACACCCTCGAGGCAGGTGGAGAGACACATGAAAAAGTTGGGTTTGATAGCGATGTTTGGCGCCACCATTCTTGTCGTCACCAGCTGCCTTTGGTCTCGGAGCGCAGACTGCGGGTCAAGAGTCTGCCAAGCCTGAAGACACGGAGGTCTGGCAGCCGGAGCCGAAGGTGGTAACGCCGGGCGCCGAGTGCGGCACGGCTCCCTCCGACGCGATCATCTTATTCGACGGCAAGACCCTGAACGAGTGGGTGTCCGCGCAAGACCGATCTGCCCCGGCGAAATGGATTGTTGCCAACGGCGTGGTCACAGTGAATAAGTCAGCGGGGAATATTGAGACCAGGCGCACCTTCAAGAACTATCAACTCCATATGGAGTGGAGAATTCCGGAGAATATCACCGGTTCGGGTCAACTGCGCGGCAACAGTGGACTGTTCCTGGCTTCGACAGGTCCCGAGACGCCGGATATGAGTTGCAGATCCTCGACTCGTACAACAATAAGACATACGTCAACGGCATGGTGGCGAGCGTTTACAAGCAAAGCATTCCGCTGGCGAACTCGATGCGCAAGCCCGGGGAGTGGCAAGTCTACGACGTGGTGTGGACGGCTCCCATGTTCAATGCGGATGGCTCGCTGAAGAGTCCTGCCTATGTCACCGCCTTCCTTAATGGGGTGCTGGTGCAGAACCATTTCGAGTTGAAGGGCGAGACGCGGTATATTGGCCAGCCCTTTTACAAGAAGTTCGACGGTGCGCCGATCAAGCTTCAGGCGCATGGCGATCCTAGTCCGCCCATCAGCTTCAGGAATATTTGGGTCAGGGAGCTGGATTAGGGGCTGAGTGGCGCGGCCACTCCCCGAACCGGGTCGATGAGTGTAATCGCGGTGCTTTACCAACTACGTGTGCGCCTGCGTGTCCTCCGGTTTGTCCAGAGTCGTTGGCTGCGCAAGCGATAAAGTGGTGAACGCTTTTGGGCGCATTCCGCAATAAAACAGGAAGGCGATTGCTCCGGCTGGAAAGTATATGCCGATTTGCCAAGGGCCATAGGCATGCGAAGGCCACAGCGAAGGGTGGGATTCGAAGAGCCAAAGGTGTAAACGTCCATTGCCCGCTAGTCCAATTCACGGTAACGCGGAACATGCCAACCAACGTCGGGATCAACCAGAACCACTTTTTCTTGCCGATCGTGGAACGGATGCACAGCACGAGGGCGTATAAAGTAATCCAGGCGACCCCGAGGGCAAGCAATAGTCCGGCATACTGAGAAATGCCTTTGTCCGCAAAGGTGAATTCGTTCATCTCCTCGTAGGACTTCGAAGTCGGGGTGACAGCGCAGCCCGCGAATAGTCCTGGCACCATCACTCCTCAGGATCACAACCTGCGCGAGCCGCCAACTTCGGGGCATCAGCTCTGTGCGTCCGCTCGTTGGCATTATCTGTGGCGCGAATTCGTATTCCAAAGTAATGTGGGTTGTAAAGCCATTGCGGCTGCGGACAGACCCCGCCTCCACAGTTTTGATCGAAGCTGGTTGAGCGCCGGGAAACACATCGTGCATTCTGGTCAGTGAGTCGCGGATTTGGGCGTTCCTGATGCTGGGATCGAGCTGGTCCTCAACCTGGTCGAATCGACCTTGCCGAAGCAGATCCACCGAGTTTAGGGCAAACGCCTCATCCTCTCGCGGCGTGGTTTCATACAAGAGGTCGTCTCGATTGAGGCCGTACGATTTGAAGTAGGTCTCTCGGTTGCAGCCCACAAAAGGCAAGAGCAAAAGGAAAATCACGGCTAATGCCAACAGGGCTGCGGGAACCTTTCTCACGTCAACAGACCTTACTCCGAATCGCGCAAGAATTCCATGTCAGTTGATGAAAACAGGCGTGGGTGTTGAAAAAGTCCCTTAACGGAACGGCTTTTCATCTGCGAGCATGCCGTCGCCGGTTTTCTTGTCTCGGTTCGACTAAGTGGTGGCCGGCAGAACCGGTGTTGTCGGCTGACTGAGGAAGCGCACCAGTCGCTTGATGTTCTGAGCTACCGCTGCCAGGAAGAACTGCTCGCGCACGAACCTCAATCTCCGCAGACGCAAGCGCCGCAATCCGATCTGATTCTTCAGTTCCGCGAACAAGGCTTCCACCTTCTTTCTTTGCCGCTGTGCTTTGGCGAACTCGGGCGTGTTGACCAACTCCCGCGCACGTTGTCGGGCTGGTTCGTTCTGGTGGATGATCAGGCCCCGGAAGGCAGCACTGGTGCATTGTGGTCGGAGCGAGCACGGGCCACACTTTTTGCGTGTCCCGATGTAGTTGAAGGCGCGATTGCGATAAACCCGGCCACCGTAGTTGAGGGACTGGCCAGCAGGACAGATGTAGCGATTGTTTTCCGGTTCGTACGTGAAACGCTCGGGGCCAAAGAATGGGCTCCTCTTGCGGTGGATACTGTCGCGGGTCCGCATGTAGGGAGTGATGCTCCGATCGGCTAGCCATTGCAAGAACTCGCCGTTCCCGTAGGTCGTATCGGCCGCCACCGATTCCGGCTCTCGTCCTTGCCATTGCGTGAAACGGGTGAGCATGTCTTGCGCGGCCACCGTCTCCTGACTCATGCGTGCCGCCGTCGCTTGTACTCCCACGATCACGCAACTGTGATTGTCCACCAGATAGTTGTCGTAGTACCCCAGCCGCGCCGGTGTGCCGCCCTTGGTGGCGTAGGTAGAATCGGGATCGGTGGTCGATACCTGGTCCTGCTCATGCACCGGCTCTTCCACCGGATTCTGCTGCTTCCAGTTCCACGCAGATACTGGCGCACGGTGTGGTTGACTTGCGCCGCTTCCGCTAACTGCTCGCGGGGAATGCGGCTCTCCTTCGCCGCATTCGCCTCCACGAAACTGCCATCGACCGACAGGTGCTTGCCCTGCACCAGTCCCACGTCCACACACTGCCGCACGATCTGTTCAAACAGTTGCTCGAACAGCTTCGACTCCTGAAACCGTCCGTGCCGGTTTTTCGAGAACGTGGAGTGATGCGGAATCTCCTGATCGAAGCCCAGCCCGGTGAACCAGCGCCACGCCAGATGCATGCGCAGTTCCTCCACCAGCTTGCGTTCGCTGGTGATGCCGTACAGATAGCCGATCAACAGAATGCGCAGCAGAAGTTCGGGATCGATCGACGGCCGGCCCGTCTCGCTGTAACTCTCTTTCAGCTTTTCCCGCACGAAGGCAAAGCTGATGTGCTTATCGATCAGCCGCAGCAGGTGAGTCTCGGGAACCTGATCTTCCAGGCGGAAGTAATAGAACAGCGCTTCGGAGCGGTCGTGTTGCCCCATCATGATCAGCAGGCCTCCGACGATGAGAATCCAACAGAGCATGGGTAAGATCACTTTCTTCTAACATGCTTCTGCTGAATCTCATCCCGCTAATCGACAGTGACTTTTTCAACACCCACAGGCGATTACACTCATTGGTAATTGGCTGCCTCGGGCTGGGAAGTGCGATCGGCGATTTTTCAACGTCCCAGGAAAACATCAGGGGCGCTGCGGGTCTTGCAGCTTGGGGTGATCGTGATGGCTTTCTTCGGTGGTCGCGGCCACCCGCTTTGATTTGCGATAGACGTTTGCGACCGCCAGCGTCCAGAGAGGAACCAAATCAACGCCGGGTACCAGCTTGGCGAGGAACGTCGGCAAGAATTCCCAATGCCAGCCGAGAAGCTTAATCATCGAGGCGCCGATGCCGAGATCGAGGATGTCGTCAGCTGGCGATATAGCGCCTTCGACGAATATGGGGAGCACGACGATTTGCAGTGCGTCCGCGATGATGGCCAGGATCATGGCGGATTGAAAGCGCGGGCCGGGGGAGATGGTGATGGCGTCGTCGGTCATGGTAAGTATTACCTGGCGCTTGAGTCTTAATTCTAAGCGATGTGGCCGGCCAAGGGCCGAAGGCGATTTTTTCGCCCGGGCTCGCGTAAAAAAGGTCGAACTGCGCTCGACTGGACAGCCGAGGGCGGCTGTCCCTACATTCTTCTAGCTGATTGGATCCACAGACCATCGCCACATGAGGATCCCCTCGAGACGCAGGAAGCGTCGCTTAGAATTATCCTAGTGATTAAGTTCTTCATCGCGTGTTGCTCCTGGCGATAGCCCTCCGTTGGCGCTGTGGCGGAAGACGTCCATGCGATCGCGCAGGCCGTGGATGAGCATTACAACCATCTGCAGCACTTTGCAGGCGGAGTTTACCGAGGACTTATCGCGGGTCGGGGATGGAGCGGACGGAATCCGGGACGCTTTGGCTGGCGAAAGGTGGGCTGAAAAAACCCGGCAAGATGCGGTGGGAGTACCGTTCTCCCAGGGAGAAGCTCTTTGTGAGCGATGGGAGAGATGCGTGGTTTTACGTCCCGGGCGACCGGCAGGTGCGGAAGACGGATGCGCGGAAGCTGGACGACATTCGCTCTCCACTTGCGTTTTTGCTTGGTAAGAGCTAAGCTGGAGAAGGAGTTGCAGGGGCTTGTCGCTGGCTCCGGATGTCGCGCCGTTGACTGCCGGGAGATGTGGTGCTGCGGGGCGTGCCGCAGGCGATGGCGGACCGGGTGAGTGAGATTCTGCTGGAGGTGACGCCGGAGCACCGGATCGCGCGGATCGTGATCGATCGAGGTGGATGGATCGGCGACCGAATATCGGTTCACCGATCAGAAGGAGAATGTGGCGATTCCGGAGGGCAGTTCCAATTTCAGTCCGCCGGCGGGGACGGAGACGGTGGAGGGCGAGTTGGAACCGTGAGGCGAGAAGCCGATGTAGATGCAGACAGTTTAGCTGTTTCACGAATCAGCTGGCCATGTAGCCGCCGCCAGAAGTACCGGCAAGCTGAGCATTCGCAAGCCTGTTCCATGGCAGGTTACTTGCGATACTTGAAAGGGGTTGCTGGGTGATCTGGGCTCACGATCAAGCGGGAATGTTAGACTGAGCCGAGAGGGTAGTCGCGCACGGCAGACAGAGCCAGAAAGAACGGGTAAATGGCGGAATTTGTCGTAAAAATCGCGGACGAACGCGGCCACCTGCACCAGCAGGTGGAGCAGGGCTACTCGGTGGCCGAGGTGCGCGACCGCTTTGCCTCGCAGGGCTACCTGGTCTACTGGGTCAAGCCGCAGGGACTGCTCTCCGGCGGACTTTCGCTGCGCCGCGGGCGCAAGCTGAAGCAGAGTTCGTTCCTGGTGTTCAACCAGCAGTTTCTGACGCTGATCAAGGCCGGGCTGCCGATTCTGAACTCGCTGGACCTGCTGATCAAGCGGCAGAAAGACGCCATCTGCGGCAGATTCTGGAGAATGTGCGGGAGCGGGTGAAGGGCGGCGAGCTGCTTTCCGATGCCTTTGCCGCGCACGGCATGATTCCGAAGATTTATACCACCACGCTGATGGCGGGCGAAAAGAGCGGAAACATCGACGAAGTGCTGACCCGCTACATCAACTTTCAGCGGCTGGCGATGACCTTCCGCAAGAAGCTGTTTGTGTCGCTGATTTATCCCACGCTGCTGGTCACCGTGGTGACGATCATGGTGATGTTTCTGTTCACCTATGTGGTGCCAAAGTTCGCGGATCTGTTCAACAGCCTGGATGCGAAGCTGCCGGCGATCACGCTGTTCATGCTGGCGGTGGGCCAGAACGCGCAGAAATACTTTCCCTTTATCGCGATTGGACTGGTGCTGACGGGTTTTCTGTTCTGGCAATGGCGGAAGACGGATCGGCGGAGCCGACCAGATTGACCGCTTCATCCTGAGCCTGCCGTTGCTGGGCGATATCCGGCTGAAGCATCAGGTGGCGACTTTTTCGCGCATGCTTTCCACGCTGCTGCAGGGCGGTTTGCCGCTGGTGCCGTCGATGGAAACGGCGGGCAGCTTCCATGACCAGCCGCCGCATTCTGAAGGGCGTGATGCGGGCGAGCGTGAGGGTTCGCGAAGGACAAGGGCTGGCCAGCAGCCTGGAAGAGCAAAACATTTTCCCAGACCTGGCGGTGGAGATGCTCGAAGTGGGCGAGTCTACCGGAGCTTTGCCGGCGATGCTGAATTCGGTGGCCGAGTTCTATGAAGAAGATGTGCAGACGGCGCTGGGCGCAGTCCATGGCGCTGATTGAACCGCTGATTCTGATCATCATGGCGGTTTTTGTGGGCGGAGTGTTGATTTCGCTGTATTTGCCGATCTTTACCTTGGGAGTCCATTAAAGCTCGAGGCCTCAACCGGAGACGGAGAGCCGGAAATGATGTCAGGAGAAATGGCAACGGCGGAAAAGAAATCGCTTTTCGTGCACGGCGAGAACGGCGGCCAGATGGTGACGACCGGGAATCCGATCACCGACCTGGAGCGGGCGCAGGATGTGGCGCGGCGCTATCGCTGCGAGTTTGTCGACCTCACCGACTTCCAGCTGCATCATGAGCTGTTCAAGAAGTTCTCGCCGGAGCTGATGTTCCGCTACAACTTCGTGCCGCTCGAAGAAACGGCAGACGGCAAGCTGGCCATCGCCATCGCCGATCCCAGCCAGCTGATGATGATCGACGAGATCAGCCTGCTGCTGCAGAAGCGCGATCGTCACCAAAGTCGCCACGCTGAAGCAGATCGACAACATTCTCAAGAAGACGGAACAATCGCAGCGCGTTCTGGAAGAAGCCAGCGAAGGCTTCCAGATCATCCGCGAAGACGAGAACTACCGGCGCCGAAGAGACGCTGACCATCGACAAGCTGACGGCGGCGGGCGATACCAGCCCGATCATCCGGCTGGTCGATACCACGATTTTTACCGCGCTGCAGCGGCGCGCTTCCGACATTCATATCGAGACCCGCGACGACTCGGTGGTGATCAAGTTCCGCATCGACGGCGTGCTGACGCAGGCGATGCCGCCGATCGGCAAAGAGCATCATTCGACCGTGATCTCGCGTATCAAGGTGATGAGCGAGCTCGATATTTCCGAGCGCCGCGTGCCGCAGGACGGGCGCTTCCGCGTGAAGTACAACGGGCGCGCCATCGACTTCCGCGTTTCGATCATGCCGTCGATTCACGGCGAAGACGCCGTGCTGCGCGTGCTCGATAAAGAATCGATGAGCGAGAAGTTCCGCTCGCTCACGCTGGAAGTGGTTGGGTTTCGATGAAGACGACCTGCGCAAGTTCCGCCGCTACATCAAAGAGCCTTACGGCATGGTGCTGGTGACGGGACCGACCGGCAGCGGCAAGACCACCACGCTCTACGCCGCGGTAAACGAGATCAAGACCGACGAAGACAAGATCATCACCATTGAAGATCCGGTCGAATACCAGCTTCGCGGCATTACGCAGATTCCGGTCAACGAGAAAAAGGGACTGACCTTCGCCCGCGGCTTGCGCTCGATTCTGCGCCACGATCCGGACAAAATCATGGTCGGCGAAATCCGCGACACGGAGACGGCGCAGATCGCCATTCAGTCCGCGCTCACCGGCCACCTGGTTTTCACCACGGTCCACGCCAACAACGTGGTCGACGTGATTGGGCGCTTTCTGAACATGGGCGTCGAGCCTTACAACTTTGTTTCGGCGCTGAACTGCATTCTGGCGCAGCGGCTGGTGCGATTGATCTGCGAGTCCTGCCGCACGCCGGTGAATTATGCGCCGGAGGTGCTGGAAGCCAGCGGCCTGGATCCGGCGCAGTGGTCGAAGGTGCCGTTGTATGAAGGGCCGGGATGCATCGAGTGCGCGGGCACGGGCTTCCGCGGCCGAACCGCGATTCACGAATTGCTGGATTTGAGCGACCGCATCCGCGAGATGATTCTGGCGCGGAGGCCGACGTCGGAGATCCGCCGCGCGGCGCGGGAAGAAGGCATGCGTTTTCTGCGCGAGTCGGCGCTGGATAAAGTCCGGCTCGGCCTGACCACGCTGAAAGAGATCAACAAGGTCACCTTCATCGAGGCCATGCGGTAAGAGCAGTGGCCAGTGATCAGTTGGCAGTGGCCAGTAAGTTCTGAACCACTGATCAGGTCCTGATACACTGAGTCGCTGACCACTTACCGAAGTGTCACCTGCCAGGCTATTGCATTGTCCGTTGCGGCAGGTTCGGCGTTTGCATTCGTAGCGTGTTGACATTAGTAGATTAGATGACCAGTGAGTTCCTGAAATGAGTTCTGGTTCCAACACGGCAAAACCCAGGCTGGCGTGCGAAATTGCGCTGACCGCGTGCTGGTGGGGCGGCTGGCCGAAGATGGCCGCAGCCTGGAAGCCTGCGCGGCGCGCGAACTGGCGCCGGGCAGCGTGGTTCCAGACCTGGTGGAGGACAATCTTGCGCCAGCGCGATGCGGTGCAGGCAGGCGTGCAAGCGGCTCTGAGCAGTGTGGCGGGCGCGTTCGCACGATGTGATCGCGGTGGTGCCGGATGCGGCGGTGCGGGTGGTGCTGCTGGAATTCGATTCCCTGCCGTCGGACGCGGAAGAAGCGGCCGGCGTGGTGCGGTTTCGCCTGAAGAAATCTCTGCCCTTCGATGTGGACAAGGCCAAAGTTTCCTACCATGCGCAGAAGATCGAGCGACGGCGTTCGCGTGGTGGCCGCGGTCGCTCTGGCCAGCGTGCTGGAGGATTACGAAGCCGCCTTCCGCGATGCCGGATTCAGCCCGGGAGTGGTCTTGCCTTCGATGCTGGCGGCGCTGGGCGCAGCGGAGGGACAGCGTCCCACGCTGGTGGTGAAAGTGGATGCGCGCACCACGAGTATCGCCATCCTGAATGCGGACCAGCTTCAGCTTTTCCGCACTCTGGAAAATACGCGCGGGATCACCATCACAGGCGAGCAATTGGCGGAAGAAGTTTACCCTTCGGTGGTATTTTTCCAGGACACGTATCATCTGAATATTGAACAGATATTCGTCGCGGGAATGTCCGACATCGGCAGCGCGGCGCCGGCGTTGCGGCGCAGACCGGCGCCGGAGGTGCAGGAACTGGTGAGTCCTTCGCAGTTGGGAGCGAGCACTGGAGGTTCGGTTCCCCGCTGGAGAATGGCGGGAGTGGTGGGAGCTTTGATTTCGTAACTGCAGTGGCCAGTGATCAGTGGCAGTGATCGAAAGAGCTACTGGCCACTGGCACCGATCACTGGATACTGATTAATCTATGCGTCTTGATATCAATCTCGCGAGCCAGCCCTACGAAGATGCGCGGCAGTTCTGGCTGCGCTGGGGGACGGCGCTGGCGGGCGGCGGCGATCCTGACGCTGGCCCTGCTCGCAATCACCGTCACGGGCTGGTTCGCGGCGCGGCGCGACCACGCCACAGATCGCCGATTTGCGAGCCGAGATTGCGCAGCGCGACCAGACCCGCGCAGCAGGCCGAGGACTTTCTCAACCAGCCGGAGAATCGCACCACGCGCGACCAGTCCCAGTTTCTCAACGAACTGATCGAGCGCAAATCGTTTTCCTGGACGCGTGTGCTCGAAGATCTGGAAAAAGTGATGCCGCCGCGGGTCCATCTGGTTTCGATTCATCCCGAGTTGGATGACGGACAACCAGCTGGACGCTGAAGATGGTGGTGGCGGGCGATTCGCGCGACCGGGCCATGGAACTGGCACACCGCATGGAAGATTCGCGGCACTTCACACAGACCTATATCGAGACGGAAGCGTCGGCGACCAGTCCGGCAGCGGAGACAGCGTGCAATTCGACATCGACGGGATTTACGTTCCCGAAGCCAGCCGCCGGCCTCGCCACGCGGCACCGGCGCCTACCCCTAAGACAGAGGCTGCCAAAGCGGAGCGCACCCTGATGCCAGACCTGCGGCAAACCCGGAAAAACATCAAGACCGCCCTGGGCGTGCTGCTGGGCGTGGACGTCCTGGCTGCGGCTGTGTTGTTTTCGCCGCTGGTGGGCTCGACCGATTCGCGGCCGTCAGGAACTGACCCAGTTGCGCACCGAACTGCAGCCGAAAACGCTGCAAGTCGACGCCGCTGAAGGATCTGGACAAGAAAGTGATCACCGCGAACCAGCAGATCGCGGACTTCTACAAGAAGCGTTTTCCTGCGCAGGACTCGCAAATCGCCACGCAATTTGGCAAGCTGGCCGCGGCCAATGGGGTCACGATCGAGCAGGCCAAGTATAAGGTGGACGACGACGAGCTCGGCGGGTTGCATCCCGTCGAGACTGGAAGCGGACCTCGCGGGCAATTACGTTTCACTGGCGAAGTTCATCAATGCGCTGGAACGCGATGACATGTTTTTCATCATCAGCAGCATCACGCTGGCCGGGGAGCAAAAGGGCCCGATCAAGCTGCAAATGAAACTTGAAACCTATCTGAAGGCGGGCGGGTAGTGAACCTGGGAATCGAAAACCGGAAGACAGATGATGGTCGCGGTCGCGCTGGGAGTGGTGGCGATGCTGGTCATTGTCTACGAGTTCATGCCTTCGTCCTCGACCATCGCTTCTACGACGCCTATGACGACGGCGATCGACCCGCCACGCACTGACGGCGAATTCTGCGCGGCCCGGGACGCATCACGGTTCAGTTTCGACGGCGAAGAAAGTGCGCCCGGCGCCGGACCTCGACCCCACGCTGCACTTGCAGCAACTGGCCTCGAGCGGAACAGATCAAGTACGAAGGCTCGGGAAGAAATATTTTCGTGTCGCAGGCCGGACGCGGTGATTCCGATTCCGCAAGGCCACGGCACAGACCGACAAAGGCAAGCCGAATGGAAAGCCGATATACGCCGCCGCCGGCTGTCGCGCAGCCGCCGCCAATTCCGCTGAAGTTCTTCGGCTTTGCCAGCCAGACCGGAGAACCCAGAAAGTTTTTCTTTCCAAAGACACTGACGTTTTCATTGCGGGCGAGGGCGAAATCGTCGACCGCCGCTACAAGGTTGTGCGGATTTCTGCCACATCGGTTGAGATTCAGGATTGGTGGGCAGCGGTCCGCCGCAGAGCATTCCGCTGACCCAGGGGAACTCCGTCGTGAGCCCGTCATGAGTTGAAATTGCTGCGGCACAAATCCGCGAGTCGCAACAACACGCGACCGAGTGCGGCCGCGCCGTCGTCCTCGCCGCTCGTGCCGGGAAGAGGGAAAGGGATACGTCCTGCTCACGCTGCTTCTCATGGTCGCGCTGATGGCCGTGGTCGCCGATGGCGGTGATCATCCCGATTCCGTTCGAGATCAAGCGGGAGCAGGAAACAGGAAATGATCCATCGCGGAGTGCAATATTCGCGGGCTATCCGCACCTACTACAAGAAATTCGGACGCTACCCCACGAAGCTCGAGGATCTCGACAACACCAATAACATGCGCTACCTGCGCAAACATTACAAAGACCCGATGAACTGCAAGAACGGCAAGTCCAGGACTTCAAGCTGCTGCATTACGGCGAGCCGGGGTAACGCTGAGCGGCGGCTTCAGCATTGGAGGCGGAAGCATTCCGGGCGCGAGCGCGGTCGGTTCCCTGCGGGACAGAGTGGTTTCGGCGGGAACAGTTCGAGTTTCGGCAGATTCCGCCTTTGGCGGTTCGGGTATCGAGCGGTTCGGGGTTCGGCAATTCTGGGTTTGGCAGCTCCGGAGTCAATAGTTCCGGCGTGTTTTCGCAGTCGTCAGGATCGGGGAAACTCGAACGGCGGGTTCGGAGCGAAGCTCAACTCGCAAACCGGCATCGAATCAGCAGGGGACGGATCAACAGGGTCGGGTCAGCGCAGGAACGAATTCCGCTTCGGGATCGGATTCCTCTGCAGAGCTCCCCAAGGGCAGGGAGACGCGAACGCTCGGCGGCCAGCAGCTCGTCGCCGGCGGCCCGATCGTCGGCGTGGCCAGCCTCTGCAAGAAAGACACGATTCGCGAATACAACCACAAGAAGAAATATAACGAGTGGCAGTTTGTCTACGATCCCAGCCTCGACCGCGGCGGAATCATCACCACGCCTTATCAGCCGGGGCTGCAGTCACTCGGATTCGGAACGCAACCGGGACTGAACGGTGCGCAGCCGGCTGCTGGAACGAGCAGCAGTCCGTTCGGCGGCTCCAACAACAGTCCGTTTGGTAATTCCAACGGCAGCTCCGTTTGGCAATTCAAACGGCAGTTCGTTCGGGCAGTCTTCGGCATTCGGCAATAGCGGCTCGATCCTCGTCGCCGTCGCAGCCGCCTGCTAATCCGCCGCAACAGCAGTGAGACGATTCAAATCGACCAGTCTGCTAAACGTGTCCACCGCCAAAAGTGGAACGGCCTCATCCTGGGATGAGGCCGTTTTCTTCCACGACTCGATTATCGCGCTTCCGCTACCCGCTAACTTACACGCTGAACGAAGATCCGCAGCCGCAGGTGCTCTTCACGTTCGGATTCTCAAACTTGAAGCCGGCGCCTTCCAGGGTTTCGACGTAGTCGACGATGCAGCCGTTCAGATACATCACCGAGGTCGCATCGACGAACACCTTCAGTCCATCCATTTCGAAGGTCTTGTCCATCATTCCGGCAGCATTTTCAAACTGCATGGAATAGGAGAAGCCGGAGCATCCGCCACCGACCACGCCAATGCGCAGGCCGGCGGGCACGGGATTCTGCTGCCCCATGATCTCCTTCACCTTGGAAACGGCGCTGGCCGTGAGCGTAACCGGCGGAGTCTTCTTCACTTCCGGGACGTTGGTGTTCACATTTGGGACAGTTGTCGTGGCCATTCGTATCTCCTTGGCTTTGAAGTACCTATATTATATCAGAGCCTGGCAAGCCCCTGGTGCCGTAATCAGACCAAGCTTGCCCGTATCAGTATCAAGCTATTGGATGACAGGCTTCCGCGGCGACGATTCCTCCCGCGGCACTTGCCAACTGGTCTATAATGCTCCCGTTAGGCGCTTCCTCCAGGTCGACGAATGTGGGCTGAGACCCTGACCCCTCGACGTGGTGAAGTTGCCCAACGGGCTTGCAAATTGTCGAGGTGGCTTATGACTTGGACGTGGACTCCTTTAACGCTTGGCTTGGCGATCGTGTGGGGTGTTTTCACTGTTGGCCTGATCATTCTGCTCATCTACCGCAGCACGCTGACCATGCACGAGGAAGAGTCGTTGTATCTCGACGACGCCAGCCAGCACATGCAGCAGGAGCAGACGGAACTGCTGGTGAAGGTCAACCGCCTCACGGTCCCGGTCTGGGTTTTCGGCGCCGGTTCTGGAGTGCTGCTGCTGGTGCTCGCCGGCATGTTTATCTATCAGGGACTCAACGCAGTGCAGTAGCCTGCTCGGCGGGCGCGCCCCGCAAGCGTGTGGCCCGCCGGGAGCTGTGTTTTCGCTATTGCTTGATGCGAGCAGCAGCGTGGATGTGCCTAATCACTCCTTTCCACTCGACACTCCGGAGAACTCCCTCCACTTTGTATAATTGTGAGCATGCGAAAGTGGCGGAATTGGCAGACGCACCAGACTTAGGATCTGGCGGGTAAAACCGTGGGGGTTCGAGTCCCCCCTTTCGCACCAAATGTTTAGGGCCGATCTGGAATCGGCCCTTTTCCTCTCGTGCCCGATTTTGTGCCCTCCCAGGTTTGACCGCCGACGAACTGATCATCGTCTCGCGCAATCACCCTTTCTCAATCAGTGTTTCGCAATAAGTTTTGTCGCACGCAAAAGTGCTTGGCGGAGTGGGTAATTGGGGCACCCCAATTCGGAATCAGAGCGAATAGTCGGTCGTATCCTCGGTAACTACCATCGCGCGGACCCCTATGGTGGAATCACGGGATATAACCCGGCCTGGAAATTTGAGATGGCGGGCACTCGTTTCTATCTAACCTGGCTTCTGGCCGGTCTGGACGCGGGGAATCCCATGAAACGTCTTCTTGTTCTAGCTCAGCTGGCCATCATCTCAGCCTGGGCCTGGCAGGTTTGACCGGCTGCGGCGGTGGGTCGTCGAGCACACAAACGTCGGATCCGCCGCCGCCCTCAATTACCAGCTTCACCGCAAATCCCGCCTCGATTACAGATGGATCAAGCGCGACTCTGACCGGCGTCTTCGCGAACGGCACCGGCGTCATCACTCCGGGCAATCTTCCCGCCACCAGCGGCGTAGCCGTAACCGTGAGCCCCACGGCGACCACCACCTATACCCTGACCGTGACCCATACCAGCGGTACAGCGGTCACCGCGACGGCCACGGTAACGGTAACCGCAGCCACCGCTAGCTCGGTGACGGTGGACCTGGCGAGCAGCGGCCCCGCCGTGACCGACAAGCTGCTGGGAATGAACATGGCCGTCTGGTACGACCTGGTCACCAACCAGACCGGAATTGTGGATGCTTTCCAGGCCGCCGGCATCACCCAGGTGCGTTGGCCCGGCGGATCGGATTCCGACCTCTACCACTGGGCGACCAATTCTCAGTGCGATGGCGGCTATTCCGATCCGAATGACACGTTTTCGAATTTCGTCAACGACATGGCCGTTCCCGCTAACCTCGATGTGGCGTTGACGGCGAATTACGGCTCGAACGCAGCCTGCAACGGGGGCGGCGAACCGAGCGAAGCTGCCGCCTGGGTCGACGGCCGCGCTGGCCGACGGCATCACCGCCGAGCCATATGACGGTGGGCAACGAGGAGTATGGGAGCTGGGAGTACGACCTGCACTCCACTCCGAACGACCCCACCATCTACGCCGCCGCCGTGGTGGGAACAACCGGCTACTACCAGTCGATTAAGACGGCCAGCCCGAACACGCTGGTCGGCGTCGATGTGGACGCGGATAACACGACCGGCGGATGGGACAACACTGTGCTGGCCAATGCCAAGGGGTCCTATGACTTCGTGGAATATCACTATTATCCGGAGACGCCGGGCCAGGAAAGCGACACCTTCCTGGTGCAGCAGGCGGCGCAGGAGTTGACCACGAACATCAACACCCTCAGGTCGGAGCTGACCAAGTGGGGAACTCCGGACACGCCCATTTACGTGGGCGAGATCGGCGGGCCTTACAGCAATCCGGGCAAGCAGAGCTGGTCGATTACGCAGGGGTTGTATGCCGGCCAGGTGCTGGGCGAGATGATGAACGATGGAGTCTCGCGCCTGACCTGGTGGATTGGCTTCGGCAATTGCAACGGCACCAACGGAAACGATAGTACGTCGCTCTACGGATGGCAGGATTTCGGAGCCTACAATGTCTTCTCCGATGGACCGTCGAAGATACCGACCTGTCCGGGCGCGGGCCCCATCGGCACCATGTCTCCCACGGCGCGCGCGTTTCAGCTGTTCAGCCAGATGGCCGTCAACGGCCAGACGGTGCTGACGGCGACCGTCGCCGGCGACACGACCGACGTGCGCGCCTATGCGGCCACCAACCCCAACGGCACGGCGCTGCTGTTGTTCAACGACAACGAAACCACTCGCCCAGCAGGTGACGGTCACGCTTTCGGGCAAAAGCTCCTCTTCCAGCGTGACCGTCACCACCTATGACAAGGCCATCTACGACCTGTCAGGTTCGCCGACCGGCACTCCGCCGGACCCGGCAGGGACGAGCACCTGGGCCGCGCCAACTACCACCAGCATGGGCGCGCAGACCCTGCCTCTGACCCTGACTCTCACTCCCTGGAGCATGAACGTGGTCGTCATCCAATAAGCGAGCTGGCAATAGCCGAGCTGGCAATAAGCAAGCGGAAGGTACGCGCAATTTTATGCCGTCAGCAACTGCGGGTTACTGAACGGACTGTGCTGATACTTAGAAGAGTTCAGTACGGCACGAAGCCTTGCGTCTTCATCTCGAGGCGGTAGACTGACGTGGTGGCGGTGATGTAAAGGGTTCGATAGTCCTTGTCGCCCCAGTTCAGATTTGCCGGCTGCTCCGGCATGACGATGGTGCCGAGATGGTTGCCTTTGGCGTCCCAGACCCAGATGCCCTTGGGTCCGGTGACAAAGATGTTGCCGTTCTTGTCGACCTTCATCCCATCGGGCACGCCATCGCCCTTGCCACCCGGCTCTTCTCCGAAGATGCGACCATTGATGAGAGTTCCATCGGCTGCGACGTCGTAGACGCGGATGTTTCTTTGCTCGCTGTCATCGACGTAGAAATGTTTGCCATCGGGCGAAAACGCGAGGCCGTTCGGCTGCGTCAGATCTTTGGTCAGCAACTTCACATCACCCTTTGTGTCGAGGCGGTAGACGCCTTGAAATGGGATTTCCTGCTTTTCTCCCGCCACCAGATCCAACGTTGGATCGGTGAAATAGAGAGCTCCATCCGGACCCGTGACGACGTCGTTGGGACTGTTCAGCTTTTTGCCCTCGTAATGGTCGGCCAGAATTTTATATTTTCCATCGGGCGTTACTGCGATGATGGCGCGCAGCACGCTGGCGCAATCGATGAGGCGATGATGGCGGTCGAAGGTATTGCCGTCGGGGTCGCCGAGCGCGATCACGTCTTCTTTCTTGCCATCGGGATAGAGGCGGAAAATCTTGTTGATGGTTTCGTCGCTCACGTAGAGGAAGCCTGCCTCGTCCCAGACCGGACCTTCGGTGAACCCGAAGCCCGTGGCGACGACGACGAGCTTGGCGTTCTGATCGACGAGGTTCCAGAACTGCGGCGATTCGGCTTGCAGCTTAAACTCCCTCGGCTGGCGTGGGGCAGCCAGAACACCCGCTCTGGGCGCCACGAGTAGTAAGGTCGCGATGAGGAAGATTTGCAGGATTTTCTGCGCGATTCATGGGAATGCCTTTCTTTGAAGTCTGAAGCCTTCGTTACGCTCCTCCCAATCATCCGCTTTCCTGGGAGTTCGCGACCCGCCGACGTTCGCTACCTTCATCAGGTAACTGATGACATCATTCAATTCATTGGGAGTAAGAGTGGAACTGTAGTCGGATGGCATCAGGGTTTGCGAATTGTATTCCAGGCTTTCGAGCTGGGATTTCGTCACAAAGTAAAACGCTCCGTCCAGAGTCTGCAGCTGCAGAGAGAAGTTGTCTTCGTTGCGAATTCTGCCGACAACTTTCTCGCCGCCGTGAATGGTCGCCGTCACGAGTCGCGCTTGACGGTCGGTTGCGGGAGCGGGGGTGGTGATCGCGCTCCGAATCTGATCCGCGGTGTGCGTGCGAGCGTAGGAGGACAGATCGGAGGCGACAAAGCCGCCTCTGCCGGCAATCATGTGACAGCTGGAACATCCTGCCTTGCCGGAGAAAATTGCCTCTCCCCGGACCGGATCGCCGGGCAGTTTGACCGTGTGCTTTGTCCCCTGAAGGGTGCGCAGGTAAGTTACTACTGCTTCGACGTCGGTGGTTTCGAGAGAGTGGAACGCAGGCATTCCGGTGCCCGGGATGCCATTCTCAACAATGTGCGCGATCTGCGCATCGGAAAGGTGCTGGACTTTTGGATTCTCGGCGATGTTGGGCGCTCGTTCGCCGCCTCGGCCGTCGAGGCCGTGGCAGTTGGCGCAGGTCGAGGCAAAGGTGCGCTGGCCGCGCGTCGAGACTTGTTTCACGGTTTTCTGCGAAGGAGGTTGCTTCGGCGTTTGCGACAATGCGGCTCCGACGCAGGCAGCCCATAGGGCCGCCAGAACCAGCGCCAGCAGAGAAGGTGCTCTAGAGCTTCGCAGCATGGGCGAGATTAGGGCTTAGGACACAAACTTTAAGGCACCGTCGATCACGCATATCAGATCTCCTGCGCGAGGCCTTTGCCCGATTCGACACCTTGACTCGGTACTTTCATCTGGTGAAACCTGTTGTTGAGTTTTGAAAATACCCCGCACTTCATGGATGACGGTTTATCGCAAGCGGAGTGGGACTGTCAACCCTTTTTGCGCTCTCCGTCAGATCAACAAAAAACAATTCACGCTTATCGAGTCACCCTTTCTCCGGCGGTGGACCAGGAACGCAGGCTTCGTCGTCAGCCGTGACTTTACTTCTGCTTCACGGCAATGGCCGAGATTTCGATTCGGGCATTGTTCACCAGGGCGGCCGCTTGAATGGTCGCGCGGGCCGGTTTGGGGTCAGGCATAACGCTCCTGTACACCTTGTTCATGTCCGGGAATTCATGAATGTCGGCGAGGTAGACGGTTACGCTGACCACGTCTTTCAGTTCGAAACCTGCGGCTTTGAGGACCTTCTGGACATTGTCGAGGGCCGCGGTGGTCTCCGGGCCAATGCCGCCTTCGGCTAGCTTGCCGGAATCGTCACTGCCTTCCTGGCCCGCTACGTAGAGAGTGTTTCCGGCCACGATGCCGTCGCTGAAAGGAAGACCTTTGGCGGAGGATAGATTGATTGCTTTCCGTTCCTGACCGTAGCCCAACTGCACAGCAACGCTTAAGGACAGAGCGATCGTGAAAGCCCAGAGAAACAACCGAATTGCTCTCGTTTCGATTTTCATTTTCATATTCCCCTCGTTGATCAATGGATTGGCTCTTCCAACCAACGAAAAATGGTGTTAGAGTCCGCGCACATATATACATCGGGGAGGACGAAATGAACAAGTTTCGCGGCTTTGTGAAATCGCACATCCTTGCGGCATCTCTGCTATCCATCGGGTTTCTGTGCGTAATCTTGTTCGGAGTCAGGCTGCCGCGGGCGCAGGCCGTCGCCGGGGCAAATGCGTTGCAGTCGGACGACGACTTAGTTGCGGATTTTCGTCGCGTCGAGGTGGCTTCGGTTTCTGATGCGATTGAGCAACTGACGGGTAAGCGTATGTACATGAGCCACCGCATGCATTCGATCTTCACCACTAAATTTGCCGGCTTGGCACGCACGGTTTTGCTAAAGAAGGACGAAGGAAACAGCGATCCGGCGGCGCTGAATGGAATGCTGGAGGCGATCGATCAGGGGTCCACCAATTCGGTTTACGTGATGGTTGTCGAAGACGGAGAGAACATTGCGGGAATGGGCGGACTGATGGGCACGGCCATGGCCGCGCGCGGCTACTCGGGAGCCGTGATCGATGGTGGAGTTCGAGACGTGGCGTATCTGCGCAAGATTGGGTTTCCCGTGTATGCGACCGGCATTGTGCCGTCGACCTCGGTGCATCACTATCGATTCGGAGGATCGCAGATTCCGGTGACCTGCGATGGCGTGAGCGTGAATGCCGGCGACATTATCGCGGCGGATAGTGATGGCGTCGTCGTTGTGCCCAGGGACAGGGCTGTGGAAGTGTTGAAGCTCGCGCAACAAATGGATTTCAAAGAGCATTCCATGTATGCGGTGATCGAGCAGATGAAATCGATCGTGGAAGCGGTTAAGAAGTTCGGGAGACTGTAGAGGAAAGACTGCTATTGCATTAAATGGACTTTCATCAGATAATTCGCACTTTCATTTTGTAAGAACCTGGATTTTGTCGACTCTCATGGTTGCTACTCCAAAGCGAAGCTACAACATTACGGCGCTGCAGCGTGGACTGCGTCTTCTGCAGCTCTTCAGCGAATCACCGCATGGGCTCACCGCGAAGCAGGTCGCGGGCCGGTCGCGGCTGCCGGTGAGTACGGTCCACCGGTTTCTGGCGAACCTGGAAAGTACCGGCTTTTTGAACTGTGGTGGGGACGGCGTCTATCACCTGGGAATCGCCTGTTTCGCGATCGGCCAGATGGCTCTGGGCCAGCTCGATATTCGCCGGGTGAGCCAGCCTTATCTTCAGGAGCTGAACCGGCAGACGCGCGAAACCATCCATTTGACAGTACGGCACGGGTTATCCGCGGTTTACGTTGAGAAACTGGATTCGCCGGAACAGCTACGCATTCACTCCCGCATCGGCGCGGCGGTTCCGCTGTACTGCACTGCCGTGGGCAAGGTTATGTTGGCCTACATGCCTGACGATGAGCGGGAAAGAGTGCTCCCGCAGCTGTCTCTGCAGTGTCCGACACCGAACACCGTGAGCAACCTTCAGGAGCTGGATGCGGAACTGTACCGCGTTCGAAAAAACGGGTATGCGTGCGATCTCGAGGAGCACGAACTTCACATACGATGCGTTGCAGCCCCTATCTGGGATCACGACGGCAGCGTGAATGCCAGCCTCAGCATTACTGCGCCAGTGGTGCGCATGGCGGTTACACGCTTGCGGCAGCTCGCCCCGCTGATTCAGACGGCGGGATTGCAAATCTCGCGCGAGTTGGGCTACCGGACTGCTAGTTACCACGCGCCGGTGCGAAAGAACAATGCCGGGGAGGCAGCGCTTGCGAAACCTCTCTAGGCGCCATGGCGCAAGCGGTTTCGAAGTTGTGGTCTCGGCCCTTTGCAGCGGAGGTAATTGCGGCGCGCGGTGGGCGGCGCTGACCGGGATCGTTTTCGCATGTCTGGCTGCTGGGGCGGGAACTGATCCGAAGCCAGCCATATCAACAACCATCAATGTGCGGGCTGAGGATCTCTTGGTTCAGCCTCCGGCCGCCAACTGGATTTCCTATAACGGAGACTACTCCGGGCGGCGCTACAGCAGCCTTGCCGAAATCAATCCGGGCAATCTCGCGGGACTCAGGGCGGAGTGGGTGTTTCATGCGCGCGATTCGAAGCGGCTTGAGGTGACTCCGCTGGTAGTGGATGGAATGATGCTCGTGACTGCGTCGAATGATGCTTTCGCGCTCGACGCGCGTACGGGACGAATGGTTTGGCACCATTCGTTGCCGATTTCGGAAGGATTGATTGACGATGCGGCTGGGCACATCAACCGCGGGGTCGCGGTGTGGCGCGACCGGGTTTACATGGAAACAGATAACGCGCACCTGCTGTGCCTGGACGCGCGCTCCGGCAATCTGATCTGGGATGTGGCTTACGCGGATTGGAACAAGAATTACGGCGCAACCAGCGCGCCACTCGTGGTCAAAGACAAAATCCTGGTGGGGACTTCGGGCGGAGATGATGGGGTACGGGGCTTTGTTGCGGCCTACGATGCGCTGACCGGAAAGCTGGCCTGGCGATTCTGGACGATACCGGCTCCGGGCGAATTCGGTTCTGAAAGCTGGCCGGGAAAACTCTATCTGCATGGCGGCGGGACTACGTGGATGCCGGGGACCTATGATCCACAGCTGAACACGATCTATTGGGGCACCAGCAATCCCGCGCCGGACTTTGAGGGAGGCGTGCGGCCGGGGGACGATCTTTATACCGACTGCGTGTTGGCGCTGGACCCGGATACCGGAGAGTTGAAGTGGTATTTCCAGTTCACGCCGCATGATCTGTTTGACTTCGATGCGGTTGAGACTCCGATCCTGATCGATGCGGTTTATCAGGGTGAGGCGCGAAAACTGCTGGTAGAGGCAAACCGCAACGGCTACATCTATGTGCTTGATCGCACGGACGGAAAATTTCTTTCTGCGACGCAATTCGTGGAGAAGCTGAACTGGGCGAAGGGAATCGATTCGCAAGGCAGGCCCCTGCGGACCGGCGTCGAGCCGACGGCGGACGGGACGCGGATTTGCCCTGGCTTCGCCGGAGCCACGAATTGGTTCGCGCCTTCCTACAGTGAATCTACTCGTCTGGTTTATTTCATGGCCCTGGAGGCATGCGAAAACTTTTTTTTCAAGCCGCAACCTTTTCAAGAGGGTCAGGGCTATTACTCGACTGGAGCAAAACGCATTCCGAGTGAAGGTTCGCAGAGGGTTCTGGTCGCGTTCAGCCTGGACACGGGTTCGATTGCGTGGAAATATCCGCAGGCCGGAGGAGGACGCTCGTCCGCCGGAACCATGGCGACCGCCGGTGGTCTGGTGTTTTTCGGAGACGATGCTGGTTCCTTTGAGGCCGTAGACGCGCAAAGTGGCAAGGCGCTATGGCATTTCAATACTGGGCAAGACATTAGCGCGTCCCCCATGAGCTATGCAGTCGGCGGCAAACAGTATGTGGCGATTGCGGCAGGTAGTGACGTCTTCAGTTTCGCGCTGCCGTGATCGGCGCGCGAATTTCGAAGGCTAACTTGGAGGGAGGAGATATGAATTCCTTTACACGCAGAACATTTGCGGCACGGTGCGCTTCCGTGCTTTCCGCTTTAGGCGTTACAGCCGCCGTGTTGCCCGACCGCGCATTGGCGCACGGTTCCGCTGCGCAGGATGCGGGCGCGATCCGCAAGCTCAATAGCGACGGCAAACCGGGCAGTGAGAAGGATGCCATCATGCCGGTGATTGTGTACAACGGATTGATTTATGTCGCCGGGCAGGGCGCGCATGACAGTCGAGATTCAAAGGAATGGACGATTGAATCTCACACCACGATGGTCATGGACAAGATCAAGAAGCACGTGGAAATTGGCGGAGGGACCATGGACAGCATTCTTCAGTTGAATGTTTTCCTGGTGAAGATCGAACACTGGGATGGAATGCATAAGGTGTTCTCGACCTATTTCCCGCATGGCGGTCCTGCGCGAACCACGGTAGCGGTGGCAGCGCTGCCGGGGGACTCGCTGGTGGAGATCAATTGCATCGCCGCCGTGGCTAAGTGAGGGGATGGATTTAGGAGGCTCTTGAAACTCACCAAATGCAGCGTCTACGAGATCGGGTCAAGGCCTTCACTGCACCGGCAGGCGGAGCTTCGATCCTTTTTTCTCGAGCCACGCGTTGAATTGCTCGACCATCTCCTGAGTCCACTTGCCGTCGATTTGACCCGGAGTGTATTTGCCATCGCGGAGCATCGCGTGACCCCATTCGTCGATCAGGTGATCCATTTCCGTGTCGTCGGCCACTTTCACCGCCAGTTGCGGGGGAACGAAAGTCATGCCCTCAGGATCGCCGATCGCTATGTCGCCCGGCATCACAGTTACGTCTCCGATTCGGATGGGTACATTGATTCCGGTGAGCATGACGTTCTCAAGAGCAGAGGGATCGACGCCGCGCGTGTAAACCTGGAAGCCGGGAATCTCCTGAATGCCGGTGACATCCCGGACGGCTCCGTTGACAATCAACCCGTTGTGGCTCTTGGCAAAAATGGCGGTCGAGAGATTGTCGCCGACAATGGTGCCGTAGCGGATTTTTCCGAACAGATCGACGACCAGAACGTCGCCCGGTTTCAGAATGTCAATGATCCAGGAGTTCTCGTCTCCAATGCGATTTTCTTTCTTGCCGTTGGCTTGGATCACCGAATCGACGTCGGGGCGACGCGGCATGAAAACGGCTGTCACGACGCGCCCTACGAGCCTTTGGCCGGGATTGATCACCTTCCAGCCGCCCTCGAACTGATTGCGGTATCCGGCGTCTTGCAGAACGTCCCACGCTTCGTCGGCGGTGACGTCTTTCAGGCGAGACAGCACCGAATCCGGAACGTTCGGTCGTCCGTCCGGAAAACGGTCGCCGTGCCACTCCGGCGTGAATTCAATGCGCTGGTCTTTCGAGAAGAGGTCGAGTTGCGCGCGGGCCGGCGCGGAAAGCGCGATGCAACTTATAAGGACTGCAACGAAGACGGATTTTTTCATAGGATTCCGAGAACGACTTTAAGACAGAAAACGAGTCTCGTCGCGAGCGTGAAAATATCATATGGTCGTCGGCGCGGCAAGACAGAGAGTCAGCGATGAACGGTGCGAGAACAAGCCATGTCCGCTGGTTTCTGGTGTTCTGGCTGTTCGTGCTCAGCGCCGTGTCTTATCTTGACCGGGTAAACATTTCGATTGCCGGCGGGTCGATCGCGGAGGCCTACCATCTTAGCGACGTTCAACTCGGTAAAGTGTTCAGCGCCATGCTGGTCGGTTATGCCCTGTTCCAGACGGTTGGAGGCAGGTTAGCCGACCGCTTCGGACCCCGCCGGGTGCTGGCTGGCGGGGTCATGTGGTGGGGAATCTTCACAGCTCTTACCGCGATGGTCCCAGCGCACATTGCAGGCGCAATTTTTATTTTCGTCGTGGTCCGATTTCTTCTGGGCGCAGGCGAGGCGGTGATTTATCCCTCCGCCAATCAATTCATTGCGCGGTGGATTCCGACCTCGGAGCGCGGCATTGCCAATGGCTTGATTTTCGCCGGGGTGGGAGCGGGCGCCGGTCTTACCCCCTTGCTCATTACGGAGATCATGCTTCGTTACGGCTGGCGATCGTCGTTCTGGGTGTGCTCCATCATTGGATTTGCTGCGGGAGCGGTTTGGTTCGTGGCTGCCCGCGACACACCCGACGAACACGCTGGCGTCACTGCCTATGAGTTGGCCTTGATTCGCTCCGGCTCGCAGGCAGAATCGAAAAATGATCCGAATGCACTCGTATCCTGGGGGCGCGTGATTCAGAGCAAAGAAGTGTGGGCCGTTACGCTCAGCTACTTCTGCTACGGCTATGTAGCATGGATCTTCTTCAGCTGGTTCTATCGGTATCTCGCGAAAGTGCGTGGCCTGGATTTAAAAGCGAGCGCGTTCTACACCATGCTGCCCTTTCTGGCCATGCTGGTGTGCTGCCTTTTAGGAGGAGCTATCAACGACCGTCTTACAAAACGGCTGGGGCCGCGGGCGGGACGGTGCGGACTTGCGGCTTTCGCAATTGCAGCGGCTGGCGTCTTTATTGCCTTCGGCTCCCAGGTGCAAAGCGCTCGGCTCGCGAGCGTGGTGCTCGCTGGTGGCGCTGGTTCTCTTTACCTGTCGCAGAGTTCCTTCTGGTCGGTGACGGTCGATATTGCCGGCGCGTCCTCGGGGTCTGTGTCGGGTTTCATGAACATGGGAAATCAGATTGGAGCCGCGATTACGGCTACTCTCACTCCCTGGATCGCTGCCCGATTCGGCTGGACGACTTCATTTCTGGTGGCGGCTGGATTGTGCGTGGTTGGTGCGTTGAGCTGGCTGGTGGTGGATCCGTCGAGGCGACTCAGAGTTCTTCCTGTTGATGCTGCTGGCGTTCAGGTGCAGGGTCCGAAACATATGTCTGATCAGACCATCAGCGGATCACCTGCGGCGCGCGTGAGATCGTGAAATAACACCTATGGCGAAGCTGAATATCAAATCGAAGAATGGCTGCATGTGGGATCTGGTCAGCCTGGGTGAAGTCATGCTGCGACTCGATCCGGGAGATGAACGCATTTCGACGACCCGCCATTTTCGTGCATGGGAGGGCGGAGGCGAATACAACGTTGCTCGCGGCCTGAGGCGCTACCTTTGGGATGGACACGGCGGTTATAACGGCTCTCGCGGACAATCCGATTGGACGTCTGGTTGAAGACTTGATGCTGCAGGGCGGCGTTAGCCAGAAGTATGTGCGCTGGGTCCCTTATGACGGGGTGGGGCGGACGGTCCGCAACGGATTGAATTTTACCGAGAGAGGCTTTGGCCTACGCGCGCCGCTTGGATGTTCGGATCGGGGTCATACGGCCATCTCACAACTGAAGCCTGGCGAAATGGATTGGGAGCAGATCTTTCCGCAAAGACGGCACGCGCTGGTTTCACACGGGAGGAATCTTTTGTGCGCTTTCGGCGACCGCTCCCTTGGTTGCTCAGGACGCCATGGCAGCGGCGAAGCGGGCTGGGGCTATCGTTTCCTACGATCTGAACTACCGGGCGTCACTGTGGAAGTCCATTGGAGGAAAAGCCGAGGCCCAGGAGACGAACCGGCGGATTGCGCCGCTGGTGGATGTGATGCTCGGGAATGAAGAGGATTTCACTGCCGCTCTGGGATTTGAGGTGAAGGGTCTCGACGAGCAACATTCCAAGCTCGATCCGAACAATTTCAAGAGGATGATCGAGAAAGTCGTGCAGGAGTTTCCCAACCTCGCCCTCATCGCGACGACTCTTCGCCATGCGAAATCGGCCACGCTGAACGACTGGGGAGCGATGTGCTACTACGATGGCGAGTTCTACCAGACGCGGGTTCGCGAGAATCTTGAGATTTACGACCGCGTGGGCGGAGGCGACTCCTTTGCGTCGGGATTGATTTACGGATTTTTATCGGGGAAAGACCCGCAGTGGGCCGTCGATTGCGGCGCCGCGCATGGCGCTCTGGCAATGACGACGCCCGGCGACACGACGATGGCGACGCTCGACGAAGTGTTGCACGCGATGAAGGCACAAACGGCACGGATCGCGCGCTGAGAGCATTGCAGGTCTGGAAACAGGATTGGAACGAGGCACGACGACGATATGACCATCGAGGACGTGATTCGCAGGATCAGCGAGATTGGCATTGTGCCGGTGGTGCGGGCAGCAACGGTTGAAGACGCAACCCGGGCTGTGGAAGCCATTTGCGCCGGCGGGATTCCGATTCTAGAAATAACCATGACGGTTCCGAACGCGACCGCTGTGATTCGCCACGTGGTGCGTGAGCATGGCAACGCTGCGCTGATCGGGGCGGGCACGGTTACGACGGGCGAACAAGCCGAGCAATGCATTCGCGCCGGCGCAGAATTTCTGGTGAGTCCCGGAATGTCGACTCACGTGCTTGCGGTGGCGCAGGCCTGCGCCAAGCTGGCAATCCCGGGAGCGCTGACTCCCACCGAACTCATGCATGCTCAAGACAACGGAGCAAAGCTGATCAAGATTTTCCCTTGCGGGAATGTTGGCGGCGCCAAGTATTTGCAGTCGTTGAGGGGGCCGTTTCCAAACGCGGCCCTGATTCCGACCGGCGGAGTGAGTGCCTCAAATGCTGCCGACTACATTGCCGCCGGAGCGTTTGCTCTGGGCGTCGGTGGGGATCTCATCAATGCAGCGGCACTGCGCGAGGGAAATCTGGCGAAGATCACGCAAGCGGCTCGGGAACTGGTGGAAGCGGTACGTGCGGCGCGGGGGCTAATGCTCGAGAAGGCGAGCCTGCCGCATTAGAGAGTGGATATCTTTCCTGAAGTTGGCAGCAAGCTGGAGGAATGCGATGCGGCTTGATTTTTTTTCGAGGTGGAAGTTGTGTCGAAGCGCGGCTGAAAAGCGGTTGAGCAGGTTTCTCCTTGCAGTCGCTGTGCTTTCTGTGGTCGTGCATGGCGCTCCTGCGCCCGCGCAATCGGCGTCCGCCGCGGAACCGCAGACGGTTCACGTCGATGCTACGCCGGGCCATGCCATCAATTCCTTCGATCCCGACAGCGCTCTCGGCAGTTCCATTGATGTTCTTTCGCATGACGCGATCGACAAGGTTTATACCCCGCACATCATTCAGGAGTCGCTGTCCGCGGGCTGGGGTCCGATGACTTATCGCAACAATTCTGAGCTGCGCATGGCAGCGTGGCATTGGACGGAGAACGGTACGTGGAGCGATCCGGCGCACAAGAGCGGATACTTCACCGGGAGCACCGAGCTCAAGGAGCCGCTGCGCTACATTCTTTCTTATGCGCTGCCGCACCGCGGTTTTTCGACCAGCGGCGACCGGCCGCTGCAAGGCCCGAATCTCAGCTACTGGAAAAGCAATCCGTATCTCACCAGCAAGTTCACGGGAGAAAGTGATGCTCTGCATCCGCAATGGGTGATCGTGGATCTGCAGGCCGAAAAGGCGGTGAATGCCGCTCGCGTCGCATGGGCCAGCCCATATGCGACGACCTATCAGGTCGAGTACTGGGTGGGAAAACGCGCGCTCGATTTCGATGAGGGACCGCAGGGCGAGTGGAAGACTTTTTCTGCGGGAGCGATCAAAAGCGCGCAAGGCGGAACGGTGAATTTAAAGCTCGCGGACGTGCCCGTCGACACGCAGTATGTACGCGTCTTGATGACGGAATCATCGAACACTTGTGATCTGCATGGATCGGACGACGTCCGCAACTGCGTTGGGTACGCCATTCAGTCGATCCGCGTGGGAACCGTCGATTCCAGCGGCGCGTTTGCCGAGGTCCAGAAGAGTATGAGTGAGAGGCCGACCACGTATGTCTCCTCTTCGATTGATCCTTGGCATTCGGCTACCGATGTAAACGCGACCGGCGGTTATCAGCACAGCGGCTTCGACCTCTTCTTCACCAGCGGACTGACCAACAATCTTCCTGCGATGATTCCGGTGACGATGCTTTACGGAACTCCGGATGATGCTGCGGCTGAAATTGCCTACGTCGAGAAACGTGGCTACAGCCTGGGATACGTCGAGCTTGGTGAGGAACCAGACGGCAAGCACGCCATGCCGGAAGACTATGCGGCGCTGTACATTCAGTGGGCCGCGGCGATTCACAAAGTCGACCCGAAACTGAAGCTAGGTGGGCCGATCTTCGAAGGAGTGAATGAGGACATTCGCGTCTGGCCGGACGCGCAGGGCCGGATTTCGTGGATGGGACGCTTCGTCGATTACCTGAAGGCGCACGGCCGCATCGCCGAGCTGGCGTTCGTGTCGTTTGAGCACTATCCGTTTGATGCCTGTACGATCACCTGGAAAACGCTCTATACCGAGCCTCAGTTGATGAAGCACATCCTGCAGGTGTGGAGAGATGACGGTGTTCCCAAAGAAGTTCCGCTCATGGTGACCGAAAACCATCTTGCCGCCGCAGCTCACCGGGCCCATGACTACGATTTTCGCCGCACTATGGCTGGCCGACAATGTTGGCTCATTCTTTGAGGGGGGAGGGGCAGCGTTCTATCACTCGCCGATTCAGCCGCAGGGCATTCAGAAAAGTTGCCTGGGCTGGGCCTCGTGGTCGAATTTTGTCGCCGACGAAGGCGGTTCTGATGAGGGTGCTCCTGCAGGCTACGACATCAAGGGATACACTTCGCCCTATTTCGCCGCTCACATGATTAACCTGGAGTGGGTGCAGCATCGCTCTGGGGTGCATCACATGTTCCCTTCCTCCGTTGCTATTGCAGACTCCGAGGGCAATGCGCTGGTTACGTCGTATGCGGTGCATCGTCCCGACGGAAATTGGTCTCTGATGCTGGTGAACCGCGACGAGACCAATCCGCACACGGTGCGCGTGCAGTTCGAGGACTCCAGGAGCAAGCAGAATGTTTCTTTTTCCGGACCGGTCACATTCGTGACTTTCGGGAGCGAGCAGTATGTGTGGATAAATGACGGTCCCAACAGTCATGCCGACCCGGATCATCCGCCGGTCGCGACCACTGTGGCGGCCGGGCCGCAGACTGAATTCACGCTGCCGAAGGCTTCAATCACCGTCTTGCGGGGAAAAGTCGCCGGGCTCAAGGATTAACGCTGCCGACGGACTTCAGCACTACGGACGCTAAAAACAAAAATGGCCGCCGACCCTTCCGGGCCGGCGGCCACTTAAATTTCTGAAGTGCCCCTTCAGTTCTCGAGCATTACGGGCGAAGCAGCCAGCACCCCGGCGGCGAGTTCCAGATCGTGGAGATCCTCACGGCTGAAGTCTTGCGTGAAGCGCGGATCCAGTCCCTTGCGCGAGATTTGAATGACGCCCAGCACCGTCGATTTGTGATCAAGAATCGGGACCGACATCAGTTTCTGGATGGGCGCGGGCGGCGCCAGTTCTTCGGTTTCGGACCCAACTGGCTTGATAGTTTCGAAGATGCTGGCATGTTTTACCCGGGCGAAATTGTTGAAGATCTCGGCCTTCTTGCTCAATGCGGTGTGGGCCGCGACCGCTTTGCTCGAAATCGGAATCGCTCCGGTGGTCCGCAGGTGCTCAGGAAAAATGAACTTGAGCAGGCCGCCTTCGAGCCGCAGCAGTGCGACCTCCGCATACTGTACCTTGAATACTTTTGCCAGCACCATGCTGACATCGAGCGGGGTGACTCCCTCGCCCAACACAGATCCGAGAGGGAGCAGGTTGTCGGGGAGAATGATTTCTTCGGTGACCCCGTGATCGGGATTATGAGTCATAGAGTGCTCGCCAGAAAACCCAATTTAGGAACGCTACAAGTCTCGCACTTTGAACGCCAGACGAGACCTGTAGTGACATCCTACAACTCCTTTGGTTTCAGCAAAGTAGCTAACGTTCATGACCTTTCGCGGCACGCTCTTCGAGGCCGAAAAGCCAGAAAAACGTAAGCCGAGTGACATTTTTTGTCGGTGGGAGGTTGCCAAGCTTAATCTCTCTCGCCTGACGTTTTCTCCTCAAACAGAGAATTCCCAGTGCCCCGCCTTCCCTTCGCGGCCCCTAAGTCATTACACTGCTTTTCTATGAGCCTTCCTGCGCAACCTAATGTCAAGCTGATCAATGCTCCCGACTACCGCGAGGCCTATGCCAACAGCGTGCAGATGCGGGTGAATGTCTGGGACTTCTTTATGGTGTTCGGCACCCTGCAACAGCAGACCGAAGCTCAAGTGGAGATTCGCAACTTTCAAGGCATCTACCTCAGCCCGCAGCAGGCCAAGGCGCTGCTCGGACTGCTGCAGCAGAACGTGGCCGGCTACGAGAGCGCTTTTGGCGAGATCAAGCTCGACCCGCGCCTGACTCCGACCGGGCCAGTGCACTAGGGGGGATTCTGAGAGACTACCGGTCTGGCCGGAGTACCCCAGTGCGATGGTCAAGCGCTTACCCGGCCCTGGTGTTTGCCGCCATCTTTGTATTTATCTTTCTTCTGCACGTGCCTCTGTTGCGCTTGCCTTACTTCTGGGACGAGGGTGGTTATTACGTTCCAGCCGCGCGCGATCTGCTGCTCACGGGAAGTCTGATTCCTCACTCCACGGTTTCGAACGCTCACCCGCCTCTGGTGATGGCATGGCTTGCGCTCTGGTGGAAAGTGGTGGGCTACGCTCCTCTGGTGACGCGGACGGCGATGCTAGTGGCCGCCGCCTTCTCGCTTCTGGGTTTGTTCCGGCTGGCTGAACGGGTGGCCAACACGCAGGTTGCGATTGCGTCCGCGCTCTGCACCGCGCTCTATCCGGTGTTCTTCGCCCAAAGCTCTCTGGCGCAGGTGGATCTGGCCGCCGCGGGGCTTATCTTCTGGGCTCTCGCGGCGTACGTGGAAGATGAAACCATCGCGACGGCGTTCTGGTTCTCTCTCGCCGCACTGGCGAAAGAAACTGCGATTCTAGCTCCCATGGCCCTTGCCGCGTGGGAGATCCTCGGCCTGCTTGCTCGCAACAGTTCGTTGCGCAAACTTTGGCGGGAGAACGAGGACCGCGAATCGACAGGCAGCTCCGTGCGACGCATCGGCTCGCTGCTGATCCCCGCGATACCGCTGGCTCTTTGGTATGCCTATCACTATGCGCGTACTGGATACGTCTTCGGCAATCCGGAGTTCTTCCGCTACAACGTGGCTGCGACTCTCAGCTTCACGCGGTTTCTTTTTGCACTGGCCATGCGGCTTTGGCAGATCAGTGGATATCTCCACTTGTGGGTTTTGACGCTGGCGATGCTGGTGGCGATGTGTTTGCTGCCCCCGCGGCGCGATCCGGTTGGCGAGCGCCCGCGGATCAGCCTCCCGGTGCAAATGGTTTTCTATGTCGTCATGCTTGCTTATGCAGTAGCGATGGCGCTGATCGGCGGCGCGGTTTTGGCTCGCTATATGCTTCCAGCCGTTCCTCTTGTCATCATTGTTTCAGTCTCAACGCTCTGGCGCAGGCTGCATTTCTGGCTCGCGGCAGTTTCGTGCGTGGCCATCGCTTTCGTTGTGGCCTGGTTCTGGAACCCTCCATATGGATTTTCACTTGAGGACAATCTCGCCTACCGGAATTACATCGAGCTGCACGAAGATGGGGAGCATTTCCTGGAGGCTCGCTATCCCATGGCACGCGTGCTCACGGCTTGGCCTGCCTCGGACGAAATATCCCGGCCCTGGCTCGGTTATATTACGCGGCCAATGCGCGTCGTTCGCATCGAGAACTTCTCGCAGGATGAAGTGCTCTCTGCCGCCGCCGCTCAGTCGAACTATGAGGTCGCACTGGTCTTCTCCACGAAATACGAACCTGGGCCGGCGCTATGGGATCGCTGGCGGACCTGGACGGAACTGAAGACTCGCTTCTTCGGATTTCACCGCGACCTGGCGCCTGCCGCCGTGGCGCAGATCCTCGGCGGCCACATCGTATTTTCCGAACAGCGGCCGGGCCAGTGGGTTGCCGTGATTGAGATGGAGCGGGTGGAGGAAGCTTCCGGCTCACCGGCTAGATGGGAGGAGCTTCGAGGCGAGCGTGGTAGCCCTTACGAGCCCGGACTTGCAAATGCTTGCCGTTTTTCTCCGCAATGATGCTGATGGCGTGATAGCTTCCATTCGGCTGGAAATCAGCAGGCTTGTAGGCGATGAAATAACGGCTGCGGATCAAATCGCGCAGCTTATCGAGAGAGGAACCCAGGGTGCGCAAATCGCCGGGAAACATTGCTTCCCCTCCGCTGCGCTCCGCCAGTACCTCTAACACCCTGTCGGCATCTGTCTTGTCGCCAAGGCCCTCTTTCGTGCTGACCGTGTAAACCGTCACGCCCATCTTTTCTGCAACTCTTATGCTCTGCTTCAGAGTGCTGTGGCTGGAATTATCCTCGCCGTCGCTCAGGATCACCACGACTCTCGCCACCCGTTCATCATCGGGATATTCTCCCAGCTTTCTGCACGCGAATGAAACGGCGTCAAACAGAGATGTTCCGCCACCGTTGGAAAGCTTGTCGATCCCCTTTCCCAGCTCAACTGGGTCCGCACTGAAATCCTGGGTTACGGTGGGTTCGCTAGCAAAACCTGCGATGAACCCAAGGTCCGCAGGATTGCTTAGGACCTTCTGAATGAACTTAGTCGCGGCTTTCTTCTCGAAGGAGAACCGGTCCTGCACCGAACCGCTAGTATCCACCAGCAGAGCCAGGCGCAGAGGAAGTTTTGACTGGGGGGCAAATTGCACGACTCTTTCCGGAGGCTTGTTGTCATCGCGGATCTGAATGTTGGACGCCTCCAGATCATTCACCATGTGCCCATGGCTGCTGACTGAGAAAAACAGTGCCACATCGTCCACGCTCTTGTGGATCGTCCAGACGCCAACGCGGGCGACGGGACTCCGCGGCGCATCCGAAGCCGCACCGTTGCTCCCGCCCATTTTGGGTGCGTCCGCCTCAGCCAGCGCGCCACAGTCGTCGCAGGCTGCACTATCCGATTCGTTGCCCACCGCAGTGAGCTCTGTCTTTAGCCTGTCACTGTTGGGGAAGGTTTGTATCGACTGCGAAACGACCCCGTTTGTTGTCGCTTGCGAATTGGCCGCGCGTGCCGCGAGAACCGCCTTGTTGTGCTCAAGAGCGGCCAGATTCTTGCGAGCCACTGGAGCGGAAGCATTGGTCGGGTCCTCGCTCAGGAAGAATTTCAGTTCCCGCTCCATGGTTGGGAAATCCTTGAGCGACATGGCGGCGGACGCAGCCACGTAGTGCACGTTCGCCAGTCCTTTGTGATCGAGCGCATGTACTCGCTCAGCTGTTTCTAAAGCACCTCGGTATTGCCCGGTTCCATTTTGCGCGTACGTCAGAACCGAGAGGATACTGACGTCCGTGGGACGGAGCGTGGCGGCTTTCTCCAGTGCTGATTCCGCACTCGTAAAATCGTTCTGCGACAAGGCCAGGCGACCGAGATGCAGGAACGATCCGGCAAATTTATCGTCCAGTTTGGCAGCCGTTTCGAATTCAGTCTTGGCGCGGCCCGGATCTTCCTGATCGATATAGGCGAGCCCGAGGCCAACGTGGGCTGACACGAACTTGGGATACTGCGCAACCGCCTTTTGTAGATATTTGATTGCCTCTTTCGAGTTCTGCGCTTGCAATAAGGTGCGGGCGCGATTGAATTCCTCCACGGCGCCATTCGGGGCTTCCAGGTCTAGGGCTGACACTGCACCGGAGTCAACTAGGGCTTTATCCTTCGCCTTCAGATCCTCAATGTTTTTAAGGCGCCGGTTTTCAGTTTCGAGATATATTTGCGCGAAGTCGATTTGCGCGAATGCAGAATCCGGACCTGCGTTCATACCGGGCAGCTGTGCCACCGCCGCAATCTGGCCCCAGAGCCAGAAAGCAGCGACCCAAGCGAGACGACGCCTGGGAAAAATAAATGATAGTTTTTGCGGCGCAGACTGCACTAAGAGACTCCGGCAATAGATGTGGGGGATAACACCTTCAGCTGATCGAGGATCGCGGGCGGAAATTCGGTCGGGCTCCGCCGCCTTCGCCCCCTAGCAGCTCGAGCACGACCGCATTATAGATCAGCGCCGCATTAAATGACAGGAATGAGTTTTGATCACCAGCCATACCTCGCGGCCCTCGGCAAGGTCGAGGGCGTCACGCGCCGCCAGCGTCAGATGGACTTCCATCTCGACGCCGCAATCCACGCGCGCGGAGATCATCATGTCGCGCCGTTCCACGGACACCAGCCGCCCGGCAAGGATGTTGCGGGCGCTCAATCCCACGGGCTCTGCGACGGCCAACAGGATGTCGCCCGCGCGGATTCCCACCCGCAGGCCTGAGTCTGCCTCTGCCCAGATCAGAGGGGTCTCCAGTAGAACGGATCTGTCCCCATAACTGGGGGGCAAGCGGGTGGTCTTGACTCGGCAAAGCATGGTGCCGCGATCTTCGTGCACCGATTCCACGGTGGCGTCGAAGATGTTTTCAAAACCGGCCAACTGCGCCACGGTTTCCTGGAGTGGAGCGCCCAACACTTCATGCGGTGCGCCTTGTGCGATGATGCGGCCCTGTTCCATCACCAGCACGCGTTCGCCGAGTGCGAGCACTTCCTCGCGCGCATGTGTGACATAAAGAATCGGGATGCTGTGCGCCTGATTCCACCGGCGAAGGTCGTCAATGATCTTCGATTTGGTGGGGGCGTCCAGAGCCGCCAGAGGTTCATCGAGCAGCAGAACGCATGGGTCGGTCACCAAAGATCGCGCCAGCGCGACACGCTGGCGCTCACCGCCCGAGATTTCCCCCGGGCGCTGTTGGCGTAAGTGCTCGATGTGAAACTCCTGCAGCATTGCCGCAGCCCGCTTGCGGCGCTCAGATCGTGCCAAGTGCGCCAGACCGTACTCCGTGTTCTGCCCAACCGTCAGGTGGGGGAATAGTGCCAGATCCTGCAAGACGTATCCCACGCCGCGTTTAGCCACTGGAATGCTGACACGCGAGCCTGCATCGAACAAGACTCGCTCACCGACGACAATTCTCCCGGCATCCGGAACCGCCAGACCCGCTACACAGTCGAGCAGCGTAGTTTTGCCAGATCCGGAAGGGCCGAACAGTATGTTGAACCCCGGCGCGGCGCTGAAATCCACGTCGAGCGAGAACGGGCGCTCGGCGGCGGAAAAGCTCTTGCCAATACGCGCGCTCAGGGTTGGATTCGCGGGTCTTATTTCCCCAGGTCGTGTTTCCGCAGTTCGTGGTTCCGCAGGAGTGGGCATCGAGAGTCGCTTAATCGAGGTTCGCTTATTTGACTGGGCCCATGGCCCATACTTCGCGATTCACCGTTGCTTGATGCTGGGTCCGACGGTGCAAGCCGTAGACTAAAGTTAGAACCCCAAAACAAAAGACAAGCAGCAATAACGCCATGGCATTGGCTGAGGGGTAGTTGGAAGCTTGCACCTGATCATAAATTCCAATGGAAACCGTGCGCGTCACACCGGGAATGTTGCCCCCAACCATCAGCACCACCCCAAACTCGCCCATGGTGTGAGCAAACGCCAGAGCTACGCCCGCGACCAGACCAGGCACAGAGAGCGGAATTACCACTCGGAAGAATGAGCGCAACGGCGAGGCACCGAGCGTCGCCGAGGCTGCCAGCAGTTTACGATCGACCGACGAGAACGAAGCCGCGAAGGGCTGCACTGCAAACGGCAGGCTATAGAGAATAGAGCCGATCACGAGTCCGGTGAAAGTGAAAGCCAAAGTGTGTCCCGTCCAGGACTGCCACCAGCGGCCCAAAGGGCTACGCGAACCGAGAGCGACCAGTACATAAAACCCAAGTACCGTCGGCGGCAGCACGATGGGCAAGGCAACCAGCGCCTCCACAAGAAATTTCCAGCGTCGGCGCGAGAAGGCGATCCAATGGGCCAACGGCACGCCGACCACAACCAGGATGGCCGATACCACCACGGCCAGTTCTATCGTGAGTCGAAATGCCTGCCAATCGATAGCCATTGTTTTGTAGTGCAGTTCCCTACTTCAGTTTGTATTTCACCTCAGGCGAGGTGAATCCATAACGCCGCAGCATCCCAGCCGCTTCCTCGGTTTTCATAAACCCCAGAAACGCCGCTGCATCGTCCGAATGAGGTGAGTGCGAGATCAGCACGACACCCTGATCCAGCGCTGGATATGCTTCGGCCGGGACCACCCAGTATCGACCTTTACCCCGCATCGCGGGTGCCATGGCATGCGCCAGCGCCACTAATCCAACCTGCGCATTGCCGGATTCCACAAATTGCGCCGCCTGCGCAACATTTTCTCCCAACACGAGCCGGTCGCCGAGCTTCTCATATAGACCGTAGTGTTTGAGCGCAGCCACGGCTGCGCGCCCGTACGGCGCATGCTGCGGATTCGCGATTGAAATTTTCTTCACCGACGGATCGAGCAGAACGTCCATGCCCTTATGCTCGACATCAAGCGCCGAATCCTGCGGAACCCATAACACCAATTGCCCGACCGCGTAACGATATAGCGTTGCGGCATCGGCTTGGCCGCCTGCAATCAACTGCCGGGGATAATCCATGTCGGCTGAGAAGAAAACATCAAACGGTGCGCCGTTCTGGATCTGCTGGGTCAGCGCGCCGGATGCGCCGAACGAAAGCTTTACGGCGACGCCGGTGCGCTTTTCGTAGTTGGCAGCCACTTCCTGCATGGCAGCGCTCAAGTCCGCCGCCGCCGCAACATTGATCTCGCGGTCGGCAGATTGGGCTTGCGGGATCGAGAGCCCCAGCAAGCCACCACCAGAACAGGCAATTAAACCGAGGGATAGAAGCCGGAACCTCGTCATTGATGACATGCCTCGCAGCAATCGTAATAGAAACAAGGCTGAGAACCCGATGGAGATTGTACTTCTTATTCCCGGAATGGTCCTCAGATCAAATTTGCGCGGCTTTTTGATTGCTTGTTCTCTTTGGCCCTTTGATACTTGCCTCGTAGCTGAGTATCCATGGCCTCTGCCTGGGTTCCGCCGCGTAGTTCGTGCTTCCCTGCTCGCGGTCTTGCCATTCTCGTTATTTCTCAATCGCACAGGCACAGGGCGCCAAGAAGAAAGCTCCCGACTCGCCCATCGCTGATGCGGATGCCGATCATGTGCAAGAGCGCTCAGAATGGTTTCTGCGCGGCCGCGTGATTCCGGGAAAGTCTTCCGCCGAGCTGCGCTATCGAGCTTATCAGGCCAAGATGCAAGCCCGCGCCGCGCGACTCGCTCGTGCTCAGGCCGCGCATTCCGATTCTCAACCTGCCTGTCGTCTGGCGCGTGGACACCCCTCGGTCCCGTGCCGCTGGCCTCCGACGCCACGGGCGACGGATTTCAGAACTACAACCAGGTTTCGGGACGAGCCACCGCGCTGGCCATCGACCCCGCAGATCCCACCGGCAACACGGTTTATATCGGCGGAGCACAGGGCGGAGTGTGGAAATCCACGAACGCGGCCACGAGCACAGCCAACAACGTGACCTGGACCGCGGTCACTGACGACCAGGCGACACTTTCCATTGGCTCGATTGCGATTCAGCCGGGAAACTCCGATCCCACCCAAAGTGTGGTGCTGGTAGGCACGGGTGAAGCTGACAATTCCGCCGACTCTTACTTCGGCCTCGGCATTCTGCGCTCCGCCGATGCCGGCAACACCTGGACGTTGATTTCCGCCGCGAACAGCGGCACTTACTCCTTCAGCGGCCTGGGTGCTACGCGCATAGCCTTTAGCACGGCGAGTGGACAGACCAGCACGGTGGTCGCGGCCATGGCGGCAACGTCGGAAGGCGTAACCGCCGGCGCAGTGACCAGCCAACACTTACCGCGGCCTCTACACGTCCACCGACGCCGGCCAGACCTGGACTTACGATGCTCTCTTCTCCGGAGCCAGCGAGGCACCCTCGGCAACTTCGGTGGTGTACAACGCCGCCGCCGGTCTATTTTTTGCGGCGGAGCGTTATCACGGCTTCTACTCTTCGCCGGATGGTCTGACCTGGACGCGTCTCGCCACCCAGCCGGGCGCTGCAGGCTTGCTCAGCGCAACCGCGTGCCCGCAAAACTACGTCACGACTTGTCCGATCTATCGCGGAGAGATCACAGTTGTGCCGGGGCGCGACGAGATGTACGTGTGGTTCGTTTCGCTAAACTCTGCCGGCGATCCCGTGGATCAAGGCATTTGGCAGAGCACGAACGGCGGCGCGTCGTGGACCCAAATGAGCGACAGCGGGATCCTCGATTGCGGCGATTCCGATGGCTGCGGCGTGCAGCAGGGATTCTATAACCTGGAACTGCTCGCCGTTCCCAACGGCGCTTCTGCCACAGATCTCTACGCCGGTGCGATCAACCTCTATAAATGCTCGATCAACGCCAGCAACCCCACGTGCTCCGGCGTGCCGTTCATGAATCTTACGCATGTCTACGGCTGCGACCCTCTATCGGCGCTGGCGCATGTGCATCCTGATCAGCACGCGCTGGCATACACGATCCCGTCGTCGGGAGCAGACCTGATGTATTTCGCGAACGACGGCGGCATTTATCGTGCGCTGAACGGATTCACCGGACTCTCCACGGGTTCGTGTTCGGGCACGAATCAATTCGACGACCTCAATCAAAACCTTGGCTCCATGACCCAGTTCGTCAGCTTCTCCCAACATGCGACCGATCCCAACACGCTCTTAGGAGGCACGCAGGATAACGGCTCCCCCGCAACCGTGACGGCGCACACGAGTTCGAGTTGGGGAAATGTGCTGGGCGGCGATGGCGGCTACAACGCCATTGACCCCAACACGGACAACTGGTTTGCCTCCAACCCCGATACGGGAGGAGGCACGCTGAATATTCAGGAATGCTCCTCCGGGGTGAACTGCGACGACAGCCTCTTCCAGGTTGTCGTAAGCAGCAGCAGCGTCGGGGGCGATGACGGATCGTTCTACTTCCCCTACATTCTCGATCCCCAATCAACCACCTCGTTGCTCGTAGGAACGTGCCGGGTGTGGAGCGGACCGCGCTCTGGCGGCGCATACACCGCACTGAGCCTGAACTTCGAGAGCTTTGGCACGGGCACCTGCGCGGGCACCGAGGTCAATACGGTTCGCGCCCTTGCCGCGGGCGGCCCGACTAACGCAAACGGTTCGCGAAGTGATTTATGCCACGACTGACGGCCTCGGACCGAACGAACTATCGACGCCTGTCGGCGGAAATGTTTGGGTCACTACGAATGCGACTGCGGTTTCCGGCACGGTTTCAACTTTCGCCAACACCACGCTGAACGGCCCCGGCGGCAGCAGCATCAATCCCAATCAGTTCCCGATTTCCGGTGTCGCCATCGACTCGTCAGACCCCACGGGCAACACCGCCTACGTCACCGTGATGGGTTTCACCGCCGTCCCAGGACAAGCCGGCCCCGGACACATTTGGCAGACCACGAATGCCGGCACGAATTGGATCGATTTCACCGGCACCGGAGCCAACGCTCTTCCGGATTCTCCCGCGAACGCGGTGGTCGTTGACCCGAGCGCACACATAGTTTACGTGGGCACGGACGTCGGCGTTTTCCAGAGTCCGACGTCCGCTGCCGCATGGTCTGAACTCGGACCCAGTGCAAGCAGCCAGCAGAGTGGGTTCCTGCCCAACGTGGCAGTCACTGCGCTCGCGCTTTTCAACTCCGGCGGCCAGAAGCTGTTGCGCGCTTCCACCTACGGCCGCGGCGTGTGGCAATTCAATTTGATCGCTACGCCGGATTTCCAGATCGCGGTCTCAAACACTCCGCTGACCGCCTTCGCCGGAACCACACCCACATTCAACGGCACGATAACGGCGGTGAACGGATACAACAGCTCGGTTACCTTAAGCTGCATGGCAGGATCGCCCAGCACGCCCAGCCCGTGCACTCCGAACCCGCCGAGCTTCACCCCCGCCTCCACCGGCACGGCGTTCTCGCTTACCACGGGCACGACGATCGGCGACTACAGCTTCAATCTGCAAGCCGTGGGCTCTGATCCCAATACGACGACGCACGTCGCCGCTCTCGTTTTGCATGTGGTGGATCTCGACCTGACCACAGCGACGCCCTGCGACCGTGATTGAGCCTCGGGGCGCAATTTCCCCGCCCGTAAGTTTTCAACTCACAGCCCAGGGTTCCTTCAATCAAAGCGTGACCTTCAGCTGCAGCTTCAGTCCCGCCATCTCGGGCGCGACTTGCGCTTTTTCTCCCAGCGCAACGGTGGATCCCACATCGGCCTCACCCGTGAACCTGACCGCGACCGTGACCGTTCCCGCAGCTACCGGCAACCGGCAACTACACAGTCACACTACAGGCCACAACCGGCGGAGCACCCACGCCCCTGACCACTTCGTTCACCATGACTGTCACGACCAACCCAAACTTCATTCTCGGCGAGCCCAGTCCCTTCCCTAACGTGAAGGAGGGCAGCACCGGCACCAGCGGCCCGATCACAATCTCCTCCCAGGACGGCTTCAGCGGCACCGTCAACCTGACCTGCGCAACCACATTCGGAGCGAACAGTTGCAGCATCACTCCCTCGTCGGTCAGCACATTTCCGGCCACAGTCAATCTCATCATCAACGGAACCAGCTTTACGCCCGGAAGTTACCAGATCGCCGTGCAAGGCACATCTGGGTCGATTACGAATTCTCTTCCTGTACCGTTCAACGTCGGGGCTTACCTGATTACGGGTCCGGCAACGCTTTCTTCTCCGCCCGCCGGCTCAGGTGCCGGCGGCTCTCACCTTCACTTCCACCAATTCCTACAGCGGTCAGGTCAACGCCACCTGCAACGCTAGCGCGCTGCCGGCCGCGCAATGCACGCTCAGTCCTGCGAATCCCATTACAATCAACTACCGCGGCCTCTGTTCCCGTAACTGCCAGCGATCAACGTTCCGAACAGCGCCGCGTCCGGCACCTACAACATCGTCATCAACTCGCAAGACATCACCGGAACTCCCAGTTCCACATTGACGATCGCACTTACGGTATATCAGGACTTCACCCTCAGTTCGCTCACGCCGACCACCCAGACCATCACCCCGGGAGAGTCGGCCAGTTACAATTTCAGCGTCCTGCCCGTCGGATCTTCTTTCACCAACGCCGTGACTCTGTCCTGTTCCAGCACCCCCGTGATTGCGGCGCTCTGCAGTTTCACTCCCAGCTCGGTAACTCCGGGAAGCAGCTCGGCTGCAGTCGTGATGACCGTCGCAACCACTTCCAGTTCAGCCAGCCTGTTTCCCTCCGGCCCGAACCGTGCTGTCTTCTTTTACGCCTTATCGCTGGCGCTGCCCGGACTTGCGCTGCTGGCAACTAGAGGGCGGGGGAGAAAGCGCGCGAGGCGAACACTGCCGGCTTCCGTGCTCGGATTCCTCTTGCTGACGCTCCTGCTGCCATCGTGTGGAGCAGCAGGAAGCAATGGCGGCGGAGGTGGAGGTGGCGGGCTGGTCGGCGGGCAGCAGCAAGGCACGCAACCCGGCACCTATACCATCACTGTGACGGGCACGTCGGGCACACTGAGTCATCAAGCGCCTTCCACCATAACCCTGGTCGTGAGCCCGTAGTTAAACGCGCGCCTGGCGCAAACAGATCGTCGCGGTATGATCATCGATCATGCCTGACTCGCACTACGACGTCATCATCGTCGGCGGAGGCATTGTCGGCCTCTCCGTCGCGCTCGAGATTACCCAACGATTCCCCCGCCTTCGCACGCTGCTGCTCGAGAAGGAAGATCGCGTAGCCCGGCATCAGAGCGGCCACAACAGCGGCGTCATTCATTCCGGGATCTACTACAAGCCAGGGTCGCTGAAGGCAAAGTTGTGCGTTGCCGGCGCGGCGGCGATGGTCGAGTTCTGTCGCGAGCACGGCATTCCGCATAGCATTTGCGGCAAGGTGATCGTCGCCACCAGCGCAGGAAGAACTGCAGTCTTTGGAAGAATTGCGAAGGCGAGGCGAGGCCAACGGCGTGGCAGGGGTGCGGCTTATCGGATCCGCGGAGTTGCGCGATCTGGAGCCCAACGCCAGCGGTTTACAAGCCTTGGTCGTCCCCTCAACCGGCGTCACTGACTATGTTGCGGTTTGCAATAAGTACGCAGAGCTAATCGTGGGGCGGGGCGGATCGATTCTGACGTCCGCGGAAGTTTTGAGCATCAAGCGCGGCGCGAATGAGATTGTGGTAGAAACCAGGCGCGGAGCATTCTCCACAGCCTATTTCATCAACTGCGCGGGATTGTTCAGCGACCGCATCAGCCGCATGGCTGGCGATGAACCGGAGGTCACGATCGCTCCGTTTCGCGGCGAGTACTACGATCTCATTCCCGAGCGCTCGTCGTTGGTGCGAGCCCTCATTTATCCCGTACCCGATCCGCGGTTCCCTTTTCTCGGAGTCCATTTCACGCGCCGCATCTAGCGGCAGGGTGGACGCCGGCCCTAACGCCGTTCTCGCCTTTCGCCGCGAGGGCTACCGGCGCACTGACTTCAAACTGAAAGACCTGGCTTCGTCGCTCGCGTTTCCCGGATTCTGGCGAATGGCCGCAAAGTATTGGCGGAGCGGACTCGACGAAGTCTACCGGTCTCTCTCAAAGGCAGCCTTCGTTCGCGCCTTGCAGCGACTCGTCCCGGCAGTCCGCGACGAAGATCTGGTCCCCGGCGGCTCCGGGGTTCGCGCACAGGCACTGAAGCGCGATGGCACTCTGGTCGATGATTTCCAGTTTGTGCAATCGGGAAACGCGCTGCACGTTCTGAACGTTCCATCTCCCGCAGCAACCGCCTCCCTGCTGATTGGGCGCGCTATCGTCGAGATGGCGAACAAGAACGCCGGACTCGCCGGCTGATTCTATCTTCCAACCCTGGCATCTCAACACGTGAGTACATTGTGGACGGCGAAGAGACACGCCGTCGTGAGGCGTTCGGGAGCCATCACACGCATGTCATTATGGCATGACCAAAGGATAGTTGATGTTGGCAGGCGATAACATTCATTAAACATTTCCGCTTGGAATTTTCGGTGTGCAAACTGGACAGCGCTGGAAGCGATGGATGAGTCGTTTCCATAGTGGCCAGCTCTGCTTGCTGCGCGACTTGCAGTTTGAGTTGTGGATCGGAGATGCCGCACGACATTCGTACGAAGGGGGTGCGCAAGCAGAAGACCGATCGTCAGGATGCGCACTGATGTTGAAGACCGGTTCCCGCGGATCTGGGTGCCAGACGCCGAGAATCGCGATCTGCGACAACTGCTGTGGCATCGGCATTGATTGGTGCAGATGCGCACTCGAGTGATGAATCAGTTGCACGTGGTAGCACTCAACGAAGGCCTGCGGCGCAAGAAAGCCTTATGGCGAGCGGGGGGTCGGCAGGAGCTGGAGTCGATCGCACTGGCTCCTTGGGTGAGCCGCCGGCGGCAGGACCTGCTCGACTTACTCGATCGACTAACGCCGAAAATCCAGCAACTGACGGGTGCCCTGGAAGAAGAAGTGGAAAAACGTCCTGTGACGCGGCGCTTGGCGACGCACCCCGGAGTCGGACCCCTGACGGCGTTGGCCTTCGAGTTGGTAATCGGAACGCCGGAGCGTTTTCATTGTGGCAAACAGATCGCCAGCTACGTAGGTCTGGTTCCGACGGAAGAGTCCAGCGGAGATCGTCGTCGACTGGGACACATCAGCAAACAGGGCAACGTGTTGCTGCGCTTTCTGCTGGTGGAAGCGGCGCAGGTCACGGTGCGCAGCCAACCCGAGTGCCGCAACAAGTTCTTCCACCTTGCCATGCGGCGCGGGCGGAAGATCGCCAAGGTGGCGATGGCTCGGAAACTGGCGGTGCATCTGTACTGGATGTGGCGCCAGGGCCATGACTACGGCCAACTGCAAAAGCTCGGTTCGCACGCGGGAGAGCCCGGAAATCCCGATGGTGGGCAGTAAGTCACCGACGTAATGATTGGGCATCCCGCTCCCCTCACCGGGGAGTCTGAACAAGTAATCATGATCCCAGTGGGTGATCGAAGAGATGGCTGGGTCGGACTGAGTTTCTGACCCCAACGATGAACAGCGAGCCCAGGTTGGAAACGCGCAAACCACCTACGAGAGCGAAATGGCGCTCTTCAACGAGTGCATGCTTCAGTGCGCTCAAAAAGTGTTTGACACTGCCGACATTGTTAGAGATGGGGATTTATCGCCAAACGAGACGATTGGCACCAGTCGGCGGCTTGGATAACTTCCGGCTTGCCAACAACACCCCCCAGAACTGTTGCCATCCTCGTGCAACATGCAGCACAGGCTATAATTGCACGCACGAATGGCCCTCACATCCGGCACGAAACTCGGCCCCTACGAAATCGAATCACCGCTGGGCGCGGGCGGCATGGGCGAAGTCTATCGTGCCCGCGACACGCGGTTGAACCGTGACGTTGCGGTCAAGATTCTGCCCGCGTCGTTCTCGGCAGATCCCGAGCGCCTGCAACGGTTCGCACAGGAATCGCGCGCAGCGGCAGCGCTGAATCATCCCAATATTCTTTCGATTTACGACATTGGCGAGGCTAACGGCGCGCCTTATGTTGTTTCCGAGTTGCTCGAAGGCGAAACGCTGCGGGACCGGCTGCGCAATGGTCCGCTCTCTTCCACGCGTAAGGCTATCGACTACGCACAACAGATCGCGCGCGGGCTGGCGGCTGCGCACGAAAAGGGGATTATTCACCGCGACCTGAAGCCGGAGAACCTGTTCATCACGGAGGACGGGCGGGCAAAGATTCTCGATTTCGGTCTCGCCAAGTTCACGCGCCCGGAAGTCAACGTTTCCGACGACGCGCCTACAGTGCAAGTGGCCACAGAAGCCGGCACCGTGCTGGGCACGGCAGGTTACATGTCGCCCGAGCAGGTGCGCGGCAAGGCGACCGACGCGCGTTCCGACATTTTCTCTTTCGGAGCAATTCTCTACGAGATTCTCTCAGGTAAGCGCGCGTTTCATGGCGACTCCTCCGCCGACACCATGAGCGCGATCCTGAAAGAAGATCCGCCCGAACTGAACGAGACCAACCGCAATATTTCGCCGGCGCTCGACCGCATCGTGCGCCACTGCCTGGAAAAAAGTCCGGCGGAGCGGTTCCAGTCGGCTCGCGACGTGGCCTTCAATCTGGAAGCACTCACGGATGTTTCGACTTCTACGCGCGGAGGCGTGAAGGCGCTGCCAGAGGAAAAACCGGCCCGCCGGTGGCTTGTGCCGGCAGTCGCCGGATTGCTGGTGCTCGCGTCCTGGGTGGGAATTTTTCGTTACGCGTGGCGCGCAGCGGCTAGGGCGAATCCCACGTTCCACGAAATTACTTTTCGCAACGGCACGATTCAGCAGGCACGTTTTGCTCCCGACGGGCAGACAATCATCTATGGCGCGGCGTGGGACGGGCGGCCGCAGGAGCTTTTCACGACGCATTTTGACAGCACCGATTCACGGTCTATTGGATTGCCGACAGCGCAGATCCTTTCCATCTCTTCCAAGGGTGAGATGGCGATCATGCTGCATCCTACGAGTTTCGGGCTCTCCCAGTTTGGCATCCTGGCGCGGGTTCCATTGGCCGGCGGTGCACCACGGGAGATCCTCGAAGGCTGTTACGGAGCCGACTGGACGCCCGATGGCCAGTCGCTGGCGGTGATACGTCGAAACCCCACGGGAACAGGTGGTGAAAATCACTTGGAATTTCCTGCCGGGAACGTGATCTACGAGCCCGCCGGATGGGTCACTGATGCGCGATTCAGCCCCAACGGGGAGTTCTTGGCGTTTGCGGATCATGTCAACACTGGAGACGATGGTCGGATTGTCGTCACGGACGTGAAAGGAAATCACAAGGTCAGTTCGTCGTTCTATTCAACGGTGTGGGGCGCGGCTTGGACTCCGGACGGCAAAGAAATCTGGTATTCGGCGGCGCCAGGCGGGGCGGCGCGCTCGATTTACGCGCTCGACCTATCCGGCAAGGAGCGCCTCGTCTATCGGGCTCCGGGCGGTTTGACACTTCACGATCTGAGCCCCACGGGACTTGTGCTCTTGACTTCGGATAAGACTCGAATCACCCTCTCGGCACTGCCGCCGGGCGAGACGCGCGAGCATAGCCTGTCTTGGTTTGACTGGTCGCTGCTGACCGACATGTCGCGAGACGCCAAAACAGTTGTTTTTTCGGAAACTGGAGAGGCTGTGGGCGCGGACTACAGCATGTATCTTCGCAAGACCGACGGTTCCGCGGCGGTGCGATTGGGGGATGGCGGCTTCGGCTTTCTCTCACCTGACGGGCGGTGGGTTCTGGCCACCGATCGATCTCCCGCTAAGCTCGTGCTATTGCCGACCGGGGTTGGGGAGCCGAGGGACCTTACCGACAGCAAAGTGGACCACTATGATCCCGCTTGGCTGCCAGACGGAAAGTCTGTTGTCTTCAGCGCCGCCGAGCCCAGGCACGGGCCGCGCACTTATTTGCTCGACATCCAGGGTGGAAGTCGGAAGGCCATTACACCGGAAGGAACTGTCGGCGGCTTTATCACGCCGGACGGCAAGTGCCTGCTGGCTCGGGACGCAAAGACGCAACATTGGCTCTATCCGATCGCCGGCGGCGAGCCGAAACGATTCAACTACGACCCCAAACCCGACGAGATCGTGATGGGCTTTACCGAGGATGGAAAGAATCTATTGGTGAGGACGCGAACCGTTCCTACCCAGATTTTCCGCGTTGACATCGCCACCGGCAAGCACGAGCTTTGGAAGGAAATTGCACCAGCAGACCCGGCAGGCGTGCAGAGCATCGTCTCGCTGAATTTGAGCGCCGATGGAAAAACATACGCCTACTCCGTGCACCGCATTCTCTCCGATCTGTATGTGGTGGATGGGCTGAATAAAGCCGGACTGAAGTAAAAGCCGCCTCAAGTAACCTGCCCAAGATGCGCGGGAGTCGCCGCGACTTCCTCCGCGAAGATCGTATGGCGCGGCCGGGAGGATGTATGCCAGCTGCAAGATTTCTCCATCCGACTTTCTTGCGATTCATTGTGCGTCACTATTACGCTGGCCCCCGGCGCAAGGTCAATGAGTTCTATAAAAAGGGATGTCAAGAAAAAAAGTTCGCCTCGACTGGAGGACGAGGTTCTTTCTCGATATCCAGGCCCAGACTTCTGTGTCGTTCCCCTGAAGAGGTTTGGCTCGTTGTCCGTTCTCGTAAGCGTTTCTCTGCTGCGGGTGGCAAAGTTGGAGTGTAAGAGACGCGGCAAGCAGGACGAGGTCAACCATGGTTCTATCCGAGGCTCGTGGCCTATCGCTATTTCTGGTGATCGGAGGGGGCATAGCGTGTAATGGGTGACTCGGTGCCGAAGACACTCGGGGCCGATCTCATTGACTGATACTCACCCTCTGAAACCGAGCATCTCCAGAACCCGACCGCCACCACCGGAGAAAACCGCAGAGATGGAAAGCCTGATCTTCAGAGAGGCTCAAGCTGCTTGTCGATGTAATTGTTGGGGGTCGAACTCCACTCCTTTCTTCCAGATCGTTAAACTAATCGCGGCCATCTTCCGTGCCAAGGTGAGACGGGCCATGGTCGGCCGCATCCCTTTCTCTAACCCGAGCCACATAAAAGTCGCGCAGGGGGCCAGGAGCGAGTGCTGGCAGAGATGGCAGCACTTTTGTAAGAGATTCTTCAGATCTCGGTTGTGGTTGTCGTTCAGACCGCGTACCGTCATGCGCTCCCGGTTGCGTTGCAGTTTGCCTCGCACGGAGCGGTACTCCCCGCTGTCGTGGGTCTCGACGGCGAACCCACTGTAGGCCCATAGTTGGCGCTTGGTACGGAAACGATGCGGTGTCTGCAGCAAGGCCACCAGCAAGGCCGAGCGAATCGGACCGATCGAAGGAATCTGGCGAAGTGAACTTCACGGCCGAATGCTTGTGGCTTTCCGCCAGTAACTCGCGTCGTGCTTCCAGGCGCACCGGTTGCAACAGATCCAGTTGCTGATAGAGCCGTTCCGCGCGAACCCGACCTCCTGGTTCAGCGATCTTAGCCAACCACTCGGCGCGATGACGTGTAGCGTAGACGGTTGTGCCCGCGCAGGGAATAGCCCAGCTGCGGTACAGAGCTTTGATGCGATTCATGACCCGGGTGACATCTTGGGTGATGGTCAGATAACTGCGCCCCAGTTCTTTCAAGGTGCGAACCCCATGCTCTTCGTGGTACACGGGATGGAGCTGGTTGCCGCGTAACAACTCCGCCAGCTTGCGCGCGTCGATCCGGTCACTCTTGTTGCCATCCTTCAAAAGAGCATTCTTTCGCGGATCGCAGACCACGAGCCGGCTCACGTGGGGTTTCACAAGATCGTGTAACCAGGCAGCAGACGTGCCTTCCTCGAAGGTCAGCGACAGAGTTCCGTGCAATCCTTGGATGAACTCCACAATCGTGGCTGCTTTGGTCTCCAGCAGGCATTCCATAATCAGCTTGCCTTGATCATCCATCACGGCAACCGAAATGGTGGCCTGATGAACGTCCATGCCGATATACTTTTCTTGACTCATAAAGGCGCTCCTTTTCGCTAGGTTGGCGATCCGAACAATCTCAACCTACCCCAAAAGTGGGCGCCTTTTTATATTGCGTGTAATGATTCCATAACAATGTCGGCTCCCAGGCCCGACTAGACTTTGGAGGCGCAAACCAACCAAAGGGCTCGGAGGAAAGGAGCCGAACATGCTGATTATAGGTTGTGACTACCATCCGGGCTTTCAGCAAATTGCTTTTGTGGACACAGAAACGGGGAGTGCGGCGAACGGCGGCTGACTCACCGCGAAGAAGCCGGGCACTTTTATCGCACCTCCCGGGACAGGACGTGCGAGTAGGGATGGAAGCTAGCGGGCACGCACGCTAGTTTGAGCGTCTGCTGAACGAGTTGCAGTTTGAGTTGTGGATCGGGGACGCAGCCGAGATCCGTACCAAACGGGTACGGAAGCAGAAAACGGATCGTCCGGATGCGCAATTGTTGTTGCGACTGCTGATCGAAGACCGCTTTCCGCGAATCTGGGTACCGGACGCAGAGAATCGCGATCTGCGACAACTGCTGTGGCATCGGCATCGATTGGTGCAGATGCGCACTCGAGTGATGAATCAGTTGCACGTGGTAGCACTCAACGAAGGCCTGCGGCGCAAGAAAGCCTTATGGCGAGCGGCGGGTCGGCAGGAACTGGAGTCGATTGCATTGGCTCCTTGGGTGAGCCGACGGCGGCAGGATCTGCTCGCGATGTAGATTTGACCGAAGACGAGGCCGGATTCTCTGCTGTCGCAAGATTTCATAGAACAAAACTGTATGGGCAGCCAGCCTGCAAACCCATCGCACATAAGGGCTTTCCTCGAGGAGAAATAGTTAGTGCAGTAAAATGCGCAGAGCGCTCGTTTCTGGTATTGATCTTGCAGCATGTCAGCCGTCCGACTTTGGAGGCCACGTGCTTTGTTTGCCAATTCCTCTACTTCCAATATGCGATGTGTGCGGCCAGGCAGTTTCCCTCGAATATTGCAAAACAGATGAGAGCGGGGATGCGGTTCACGAAGAATGTTATTTGCGCAAGCTAGGCTTGGAAAAAGCTCCACCCGCAGCGAGTGCGGGAAGCTTCTCAGCAGGAAATTACACGGAGAGCACCTAACACAAATGATCGGCGTTTCATTGGAAATTGGCGACCGGGTAACGTGTGTAATGTGACGATTTTACGGCAGTGAGCGGCTGTACGGCCCTCCCCCCGCAGTGTGCACGGCAGCCACTCGGCGACCTTAGAAAGTATCAGGTGAAGGCGATATATTGGGAATGGCGGGCCGGGGTCAATGAGTGCAAGGCGATCTTCCAACCGTTGAGAGCTGATTCCCTGGCCGTGACCTTTTTCCTTTCTAATTGCTTGGAGTTGGGCTCGCGGCCTTCGCCGTGGCGGTCGGGTCGACAACTGCGCCGGAGCGGGTAAGCCGGGGGAAAATGGCGTCACTTCCAGCGGCATCTTCTGCCGCGCCGAGGTGATGCCCACCGGCGTGGTCTTCATCAATTCCACATGATCATTCCAGGGGTTCAGCTTGACCCGCCCGCCCAAAGGCAAGGCTGCCATCTGATCCAGTTTGTTGGGATCGAGGGCCGGAGCAGCGTTCATCAACCCCACCATGCGGTCGATCGCACCCTTACGGTTGGTGAAGCCAGTGCCCAAATGGGGAGTCAGCAGCGCGGAAAGCGCCGGGCCTCGCGCCGCAACCTCGCGCAGGAACAGTCCTGGTGAATTCAGCTTCTCGGCGTACGGTGAATTCTTCAGGAGCTCGACAGCTTTCTCGTCAGCCGCGGTTTCCTCCTCGGGAACGTGCCGGAAGCCCAGGTTCCGATAAATGGATTCATCAGAAAATAACATGCGATCGTTGAAAGCATACTTGCTGCCCAGATTATGCCCCAGAATGATGTGGGCCAGCTCGCGCGAAAGCACCATGGCCAGGCTGGCTTCATCCGGCAGCACGTCCACCAGGCCGCGGCTTACTACGATGGTATTGCCCGCGCTGAACGTCTCAAGTGGCATGGTCAGCATCACACGGGCATGCACCGGGCCCGGCAGTTCAATGTTGTTGGTGGCCAGCAAATTGTTGACAACAGTCTCCAGCACTTTGTCCAGTTCGCCCGAGGGAGCGAGCAGGCCGGCATTCTGTAGCCGCTCGATCACGTTGTCTCCTGCCTGCTGCTGCCATCTCCACTGCGCTTGCACCGGAGAAGCATCCTGCGTCACCGGACTGTCGTCCTTCACCGTGGAGTCCACCACCACCTCGGTCAATTCGCTGTTCTGTGCGCCCTTCTGCAGATCGTAACCCCAGAGCCGGGTCTGGGCTTTGAAGGTAGTCTCGGCCTTCGAGCGGTAGCTGAAATCACCTTCCTCGCTGTAGATGTAGGCCGGCACCCAGTAACCCGGGATCAGGTTCAAGCGCCAGCTATCCATGTGGAAGAAGTAAGCATTGCGGGGCCGCGGCTCATAAGAGCCATTTAGCCGCACAATGTTGTAATTCTGGTCTTCCACCCAAATGCGGCCACGGAAGCGGCCTTTGCCCGTGCTCTGTTTGGCGGAAACGTCGAAGACGAGACAGCGGACATCACCCAGGAACTCGCGGTGCACGAACTTGAAATCGTAGGTCTGGCGATTGAAGTCGTCGCGGTCGGCGTAAATCATCCACGAGAAACCCATGGGTTTGTATTCGAACTTATACAACCTGGTGAAGCCACCCAACAGATGGCTCTCAACGCTGGTGTCTTTGGAGAGATAGTCCCGCCGGTCCACGATTTCGCCCAGATCCATGCGGCCGAGGAAGTAATGATCTTCCACCGGTGTTGGGCCGGCTTTCGGGTCGTACTTCAGATTTTGCAGGTAGTCTCAACCAACGGAGTGCGAGTCTTCAGCATTTCCATCAGAGCGTGTTCCCGCTCGATCGCGCGGTCCACCACCTGATCCATTGTGGCAGCCACTAACGGGGCGGGCGCAGTGTTCGCGGATGCCGCGACCGGCGCGGCGTTCGCTGGCTGCGGCTCGAGCCGCTCGTCGAGAAACTGGGCTGGATTGTGCGGCCGATTCTGGTGTTTGCACCGCTAAGAAAAGCAAACCAGCGATTCCGACGAACCATAGACGTGGGGACATTGGGGAACTCCTTGGAAGGGACAACCTCTATGGATACTACCCTTGCTGAACCCTGGGAGCAAAATTAAGTTCCGGCGAAACAGGGAATTCCGCAACTATTACGAGACTCAGGGGTTTGCAGTGGTAGCCAACCTGTCCTTTTCTTAACGCGCGCGTGCTGGCCCGCTTGCGAGAGCTTTGGCTGAAAACTCGAACGTTAACTGGCGTGACCAAGCGCTTACTCGGGAAAATCCCAATTTGGAACCATTGGCCTAATGGACAATGGGGGGTTGCTGTACCGTCGGAATCTAGCCACCGTGCCGTCTCCGTTTCAGACTAGACCGTATGAGACTCCCCCAGTCCATCCATCGGTATTTCTTCGCCCACGCAGTCCACTTTCTAACAATCGGAGTAGCGATCACGCTTTGCGGGATGTTGCCCATGACCGCTGCCGCTGCCGCTGCTGCTCCCCAACTGACATGCACACCGTCGATTCTTTATTTTGGCGACGTCCTTCTCGGTCACAACGAGACCTTGATGGTCACCCTCGCGAATAACGGACAGACTAGCGTGACGGTCTCGAGGATGGCAGTTGCCAACTCCGATTTTACCCCGTCGAGTTTGAGCCTGCCGTTGGTCCTGTCTGCGGGGCAGAGTATCAATCTGAATGTAACCTTCACTCCCGCAGCGACGGGCTGGACGGGACAAACCGAGATCACCTTCTCCAGCAACGCTTCCAACTCGAGCCTTATACTCGGGGTTGCGGGTACAGGTGCGACCCGCGAGAGCGCAACCGGAAGCCCATCGATTGTGTCGTTCGGTTCGGTGGCGACGGGAAGCAGTTCCACCGTACCGGTCGTGGTTACGAGCACGAGTTCCGTGGCCGAAACCATTACTGGACTCCACGCTGCAGGCAGCGGCTTCTCCTTGAGTGGGCCCACGCCTCCTTTTACTCTGGCCGCAGGCCAAAGCTTTACGGTGAACGTCACGTTCGCCCCCCAAGGATCGGGCACGGTCGGAGGCAGCGTCTTTGTTCGCGGCCCCTGGCTGGTCGTACCACTCACGGGTACCGGCACGACGAGTACCTATAGCGTGGGCCTTTCTTGGAATTCCAGTTCGGGTGCCCAAGGCTACAATATTTATCGCAGCACCGCTGCCACCGGCACATATTCCCGGCTGAATTCCGCCCTGAATGCGAACACCGCGTACACCGACAGCACGGTTGTCCCCGGACAGACGTACTACTACTCTGCCACCACAGTAAATTCTGGCGGACAGGAGAGCGTCCTCTCGACGCCCCCAGTGCCGGTTACGGTCCCATAACCCCCGTGAGCTGGATGGAGGCCGGCTGGTAGCTTCCTGCCATCCGAACCGGTCGAATAGCAACACGAGGTTCTGCACGATGAATGAGGATGTCGCGGTCAGTTTCGCGGGCACAACTCGCCTTCCGACGTGGCAGCCCGTGTTCTAGTTTCGTATGAGGCCAGATTAATGACGGACGCGCGTGTGTTCAGGCAACAACTCGTCCGGGCCGTCGAAGTGATGTCCAACAATCAGCGGCTCGGCCTCGCGTAATTCATCGAGCGCTGTATTACTGACGATCTCTCAGATGCAAGACGAGGCTCACGGTTAACCGGAGATTGCCCTGCGGCCGCACTGCACCTTGAGCATTAAAAAACGCCGAGTGCAGATAGTCTGCCTGGACTCGGACGCCGAATGGCCCAGAGACAGCGTGCTCGATTCCGCCTCCAGCGGCATAAGAGAATCGTACTAGCCACCCGTGAAAGTAGTCGGCCGCGTTTATTGGTACCGCTCCGTCGACGAGGGCCGCACCGGCTAGCGCGTGAACAGACAATCGGGTGCTCCCGTGGTCAAACGGATAGAACACCGGACCGCCAAGAAAGCTCAACTGATAGCCAGAGTGTCCGGTCCCGAGGAAGTCGGATGTGCGAACATACGTGGAATCGAGCATTGCCCCCCAACGCGAGGTCAGCTCGGCAGTTCCGCCAACATCCAAGCCGCTCAGGTTCACGTGTTGCGCGGAGGGCACAGCCATGGTGAGATTGGCATAGCCGACACTCAGGTCGTAAGTTGGGCCAGCGACCGCAGGTGCCAGTTCTGTCGCTCGCTGATTTTGCGCCAGAGCGGGCGCGACCAGCGCGAACAAGATAAAACCGACCCTCTCTATAGTCCTCATCGCGGCTCTCATTACATCCTTTCTAATCGGCAGCGGGCGGGGCCGCTGGCTCCTAACAGCTGATGAAGGGCAAAATAAAGGCTCTCCGAATCGCGGGGTTACTGACCTACACAATTCTCGGTGATTTTTTCCATCGGTCTGGCTATAGCTCAAAACGCGGAGAGACACCCGACCTGATGGTGCAATCGCGATGCCAATGCCAAAATCCGCATCAACCGATTGCGAGCTTGTATTCGCTCCGCTGCTGGAGAGCCGCGAAGTTGCACCAGATGAAAGGTTTAGCTTCAAAATAAGACAGAACGGAAGTTGAGCTGTCTCACGGTCTCTTTGGCACGAAAGTAACTCTTCATTGGATCTTCCGGGCCATGCCTGGTAATCAGAGACTAAGAGAAACACTGAAGCCGCTTTGACATGGGAAAATACTTTCCCACAGCTCTGTACGCGCGCAAGGTGGCTTTCGGTGACATAAAAAGTACTCAGCGAAAATGGACGCAGATAACGGCGAGTCGGACAAGAGCTGAAGGGCTCATAATCAAAATGTAGTTGAGAATGGTTCTTGCATCGATGTCTCGGCTGTAGGGATTTTTCCACGAGCTTGTGCAAAGCTTTGCATAAATGACTTGACGGCGTCGGCAAGCTGTACAAAAAAAGCCTCCCGGATGGCAATCAAGTTGCCCCGTTGAAATGTGGGCCGCCAGAAAGACAAGGTTTTGGCGCGCAACGAAAGCCCGCCGATCGTTGAACCGCGAGGGAGCACAGAATCACATGCGAATTAAGGCATTATTAACACTGATCCTGGTGTTGTTGGGGATGCTTGGGTTGGTCGGCTGCGGCCAGGGCGCCATTTCTTACGGAAGTAGTTGGGCGGTTGTGAGCGATGCATCGAACGCTGGAGCTATTACGAACCTCACGATTCAGCCCACCGGCACGGGGAATTTGATTGTTGTAGGACTCATGTTCAACGCCGGAACATACGCTACCGGTGTTTCCGATGATGCAGGCAACACTTATGTCTCGGCTGATGCTAAAGGTTTCGTCGACGTTCATTCGACGGAAATTTGGTATGCAGTGAACTCCAAGCCTGGCGCTACGGTTGTGACTCCCGCGTTTGCCAATTTACCAACTTCCGTTGAGATCACGGTTTGGGAGGTTTCAGGAATTTCAACCTCGCCCCCTGATGTAACCAACACTTCTAGTGGAAGCTTTACTCTCAATAACACTCCGGGACCGGCCGTGATTACCACCCAGGCTGGCGACTTTATCGTGTCCATTCTGTTTGCCGTGGATACCAACATCAGTGGCATTACTAGCGGGAACGAGTTTACGAACGATTTTTTGACGAATGGAAACGGTTGGGCGCATATCACCTAGCAATTTTGTCCCGGCCGGTACTCATCAGGCTAGCTGGTTTACGTCTACACCCCAAGGCGAATACTGTGCCAGCACTGTTGCATTCCGTCCCGCTCACTAAGTCGATAACAAGCCGGGCCGCCTGAGTGTTGCCTGGAATTCGTGCAACAGGCGGCGCACCTGAGCCGTTCACCGCCTATTTACGCTCCTCCCGCTGGCGTGGCTCCGCACAAGCCCTAGTGCCATGCGTGTTCGCAACGTTTGCGCACGCTTGGAGCGCATAGATGCGTATCGATGTACGTGCACCGTTCCGAAAGCTAAACCAGCGTTCACGACAGGTACTTTTCCTGTGCGTGTAGTTAACTTTTGACGCCGCGCGGAACCTCTCTACCCGGCTCAACTTTTCCCTTCAGTCATCATCAGGATCGGTTGGCGGGCTCGTGTCGCTCTTGCATGTCGCGTCGTTGAATGGCGGCACGATGGGCTGAAACGCAAGCGGGGTCTGGTTGGAATTGAAAATGTCGGAAAGATCGTCCAGGGCGTTTGTGTCCGCATAGCCCAGCGACGGCAAAGTAAATTTCGTCTCGATGAACTTCAAAATACTCCCAAAGTCATGATTGACGTGCGAGATGTACCCCGGCTTGACGTAAGGCGACATCACAATCATGGGCACGCGGAATCCGTACACGTAGCCGGATCCCCAACTGCTGCCGTTGTCGATGACCGCCGGCGGTGGCACGTGATCGTACCAGCCTCCCCAGTCGTCCCAGGTAAGGATGATTGTGGTGTTGGGCCAATACGGGCTGTTGCCGATGGCGTTGACGATCGAGCTTACCCAGGAGGGGCCGCAGCCGTGGTTGATGAGGGCATGGTCAGAATCGTGCCCATCAGGGATCACCCAGGTCACTTGCGGCAGCTGGCCGCTGGCGATGTCGGCGAGCACCTGGGCGTTGCTCTGGCTTTGGCCGATGACCACCTTGGGCGCTTCCCGGTCCAATCCGGTCCCACACAGGCCGTCGCGTTGGGCGGGGTAGCGTTGGGTCCACACATGTGCTGAATCGCGTCCGGCGCATTCCAGATGCCTCCAGCGGCAGGCGAGTAATAGCGCCATGTGATGTTGCCCGCGTCGAGCGAGTCGGTGAGCGTTGGATGCTCAAAGCACGGGTATATCGGTTGGTTGTTTGTCTCACTGCCCGAGGGATCGATGAGCCTAACCGTCGCGCTGGGTGGAGAGATGCAACCAGAGGTGTCTGCCCCGGTCTCGGCCACAAACAAATCGCTGGTCGCCGTAGGCGCCGAAGTCCCCGAAATGATGAACTGATGAGCCGGAAAACTTGGCCCTTCATTGGTCTGGAACATGTGATCGGCAAACGTATACTGCTGGGCCATTTGGAGGTAAGGCTCCACGTCAGCCGGATACACATATTTGAACTGCGGGTTGGGGGGCGCGCACGCGTTAACTCCCGCAGCACACAACGTGCCAATTTTGGCAGCCCCGTCCATCGCACACACTCCTGATGGTTCAGGTCGCACATCTCCACGAACGCGATGTGGGCGTGGTTCAGATCGTAGTTATCCGGGTTTCCGTTGCTGCCGACTGTGCCCAGGTCGATCGGGGTGAGCGCAATGGGACTCTGGGCATTGACCCCCGTACTGGCAATGTCGTACTGGGATGCGGTCGGGCTTACGCTGTTGCAGGAACTACTGCTGCCGTTCGGCGGGAGACACAGCCCCTGAAACAGATTGTCGGGCGTGCGGTTCTCTTGGAAGATGATCACCACGTGCGGAAGATTGTAGTTTGGCGGTGGGAGCGTGGAGGTGGTGCTGACTCCGCCTCCGCCACAGCCGTTCATGCTCAGGAGAAATCCGACGGCACAAAGAAGCAGGATTGAGATTGACACCAACGCCGGACGATTCATGGGGGATGTCCTCTTACGTTGAAGCCGTTCAGCCTCCGGCCTCTCCGGCATGAACCCGCGGCTGAACTTTAAACTCGGTCAGCGCAAATTTATTGGACGGCATTCTGAGAACGCTTCTGCAGGCCGTAGAGACCCAGCTTCTGTATCTTTAGTTGCCGGCTCCGCCCCCACGCGTTGCCCGGCAACGTCTCCCCGCACTTCTCGATCAGCTTTTGATGATGTTTGCGCTCTTTCGCACGTCGGGCCGCTTCCGCGGAATATCGATCCGGTCATCATTCGTATCTGTAAATGGATCACAAAGCTTGGTCTACACCGATGCGTTAAGCCTCAGCGTTCGGCCTTGCGACTGGACGTCAGGTGAACGGAATCAACTCGACATTCAGTTGGAGCCCAGCGGCCGCGAATGAGTGCTGGGAACATCTTGCGCTGTTGTTGGTGATAAATCGCCTCTCGGCAACGATCAAACTCTCTGCGGCAATGTAGCCTTAATGGGGGGGTGCCGCGTGAAAGGAGCGCTTTTACAGTGCAGAAAGGCACTTCCTCTTTGAAGCGTGCGAAAGATTCGCGTCAATGCGCCGAGCCACGGCGCCAATAAGAGTTCCTGGATTTTGGAACCAGCCAATTCAACTGAAGTCCACAAAAGACACTCGGCGCACCTCAGTCATCGCCCCCTTGCTACGTCCAACTTTTTCGGATGAGAGGACAGAAAAAGCCAGCGACTGTTGTTGTCCGACTCTTCCCACGTATGCCCTACACCTTGTTCCCAGATGAACTGGACTTCAAGTTGTCCCCGGTGCAACTTGTGGCAATATTCCCTGCCAAGCCAGATGTGGCCGCACCATCCGTGCACAACGTCTGCGTGGTTTGCAGATTGGAACACTGGTTTTGACTCACCCAATAATTGAATGTGTCGTCCACCGTATCAAGGTAGTAAGTGACTCCTGAGTAGCCGGTTGGGCCATAGTTACAGGGAGGAAGCTCGGTGTCAGCCGTGCCATGCCACTCCTGAACGGAGATGGGAGCGAGGCACTTCCTGGCACCATTACCGGCGGCGGAACCGACTGCTGGCCCTCGAACTGGCCGGACGTGGGAGCAATGGCTGCCACCAGATCGGAGATTTCCACGCCCACTCGCTCGGCCATTTGTCCACCCGAAGACATGCCGGTAACGAAAATCATGTTCGGATTCACATTGTACTGCGCTGTCAAATTCAGGATCAGCTGCCGCAGAAAGCCGGCATCGTCTGGGCATGATGTTGCTGGAGGTGAAGTACAGGTCCCGCCTTCGGACGAGGTAAACGCTGCGTCCATGAAGTACGCGTTCCAGTTCCACTGGCCTTCATTGGCATTGTATGTGGATGCGGGTTGCACCTCGATAAATTCGTATTGGTCGGCGACAGTTTGCCAGCCCCAGCTCGCGGTACTGGGATTGGCTGGCGGAACTTCAAAATGTGTTCCGTGTAGCATGAGGAGCAACGGCGGATTTGCTGGGAGAACGGAAGGCACGAAGACCTGATAGTAACGGGTGACTCCATCCCAGACTATTGTGGCGGCGATTGTCGTTCCCACATCGACAACTTCACTCAGTACGTCCGACGTGCTGCTTGTATAGTCTGTGCTTCCCGTATAAGTGGCCGTGATCGAATTCGTACCGCTGGCCAAGGTGGTGGTCGTAAGGCTGGCCATGCCGCCGGATAGCGGTACTTCGCCCTAGCTCTGTGGTCCCATTGTAAAACACCACATCGCCAGTGACCGTACTGCCGAACTGCGGCGTCACGCTTGCTGTAAAGGTGACTGACTGCCCGACATTCATGGGGTTTTCCGAAGAAACCAGATTCGTATTCGTGCCTGCGGGACCGCCTGTGGTTACGGATGCGGCGGAGCTTTGAGCCCCAAGTCCAGCCGCGTCGCTGGCCGCCACGGTGAAACTGTACATTGTCATGGGAGTCAGGCCGGTCACGTTGAAGCTGGTGGTGGTCGAGGTGCCGATTGAAGTGCCATTTTCGTAAATGGTGTAGCCGGTCGCGCTGCAATTGGCCGCAAGCCCGTTGGGTGCCGTCCAGTTCAATGTAGTGCCCGAGCCGGTGGTGTTGGAGGCCGCCAAGCCCGTGGGAGCGCCGGGAACGGCCGTGCATGTCCCGCCCCCGCTGCTGTTGTTGCCGCTGCCACACGCGGGCATCAGAACGAAAGCAGCCAGGAGTATGACAACCAGCAGCGAGCCCAATCTGATTCGACAGCTTTTCCCGGCGGTGCGGAGTTGCAAAACGCAAAACTTCGTGTGTAGGTGCTTTTGGGCTCCTGGTTCAAACGCCCGGTAAGACGGCGGAAGTTGATCACCAGTACGCTGTTTCCATGCCGATCGTAATTGCTCCGCGAGTTCGCCGTAGGGTTTGCTCTCGAGGGAATGGGAGGCGATCAGTCCAGTGCAAGGTTGAGCATCCTGTAATAGCATCATTAGGCGGCGGAGACGCATGGGCTTTCCTGATATGAGTGGCGGCGATTCCCCGTAAGGGGTCTTTTTAGGCCACTTGAATTGGTATAAATCTTACCTTATATGGTTGGCTTGAGGCGAGTGGCGGGCGTTCCCGCCCTTCAATATCGACGAGTTCGAACTAGTGAATCATGATCGCAGTTAGAGACAGAAGAGATGCTTGGGTCGGACCGAGTGTCCGGACCTGAACCGATTACAGGCAAGCCTTGGTTGGAATGGCAATTTCGTCGAGAGCGACAACGGCCTCTTCTCCGAGCGCAATTCTGCGGTGTACTCAAAACTGCTTGACACCGCCGACTTCGTCAGAGAGGCGATGGCATTCGCCCGTGCTGCGATGCGCCCGCCGGGGTCTGCGTGTAAGTTAACGGCTATATTCGCACCACGCAGTTCATTCTGACGGATTCCATTGCGGCGAACGTTGCACGGGATGTTGCCGCCAACGATTCGATGCTGATGGGCGAACCGGTGCCCGATTCGAAACCATCGAGCAAAGCTTTCATCTCGGCGGCGTGTCCTTTGTCTCCGGAAAACGATGTGCTTGATTTCTTCC
>CAWBSN010000005.1:0-41670 GCA_963791445.1 uncultured Acidobacteriaceae bacterium | reverse complement strand
CGGCCACTGCCACCGGCCTCAAGAGGAGTTCTCCCCGGTCGGCCGAGCGACCTGGCTTTTCGCAGCGCGGCATAAATCCATGTCGACTTGTTTACGGAGCACATTAGCGGAATCAAGATAGTTAACATCTCACCGCCGCTCCACTTCACCACCAAATCTTGGACAAAACGGAACCAATCAGCCGTCCCAGACAAGAACCACCCGCCTCCCACTCTTACCACTTTGATTCCCCTCGTCCCTCCAGAAAACAAAAAAGGCGGCCGCCAGGCCGCCCCCGAACTAGGTACTAGCTCACTGCACCACTAACTTACTTCTTCCCCCGCAGCATCCAGCACCCGCTCATAATCATCCACAGTCGCATACTCAATCACAATCTTCCCCTTGCCCTTACGATCACGAATCCGCACCCGCATCCCCAGGTCCGCTCCATCTCGGTCTGCGCCGCCCGCACATTCGGATCCATCCATCGCGCCCCGCCTTTTTCTTCTTCCTCCCGGCATGGTCTGCCCCGGCAGCATCGGCAAAAGATCCGTTCATCCGCATCACCCGGTCCTTAATGTGATCCCATTTCAGCTGCTTCGTCACCACCTCTTCCGCGACCTGCTCGATGTACTCTTCGTTCTGCAGCCGCAACAATTTCTCTGCATCGCTGAAGCTCAGCCGCTCCTAGAACATATATCCCATCACCTTTTTCGGCAGCCGCAACAGCCGCATATAATTCGCCACCGTCTCCCGCGACACTCCAATCCGCTCCGCAATCTGCGCCTGCGTCAGCTGAAATTCCTTGCTCAGCACCCGAAACGCCTCCGCCTGCTCCATCGGATTCAAATCCTCCCGCACCACATTCTCGAGCACCGTCATCTCCGCCGCCTGCTGCGGCGAAAGCCTCCGCACCAGCGCCGGGATCGTCTCCTTCCCCGCCATCTTCGACGCCCGCAACCGCCGCTCACCCAGCACCAGGATGTATCGCCCCTCCTCCTCCGCCGGACGCACCACCACCGGCTGCACCACCCCGTGCTCCTTGATCGAATCCCGCAACTCCTGCAACATCTCCTCATCAAACACATACCGCGTCTGATAAGGATTCTTCTCAATCAGAGTCGATCGAAATATTAGCGACCATGTTTCCAGGCATAGCCATAGCCTGAATCGAAATAACCTCCGCATCTCCGCCGGCAACTGCTCGTGTGGAGTCGGACTGCTCCTGCCCGACGTAGCGTCCATCTCCTTAGAAGCCTTGTCGCCGAAGCGTTGCACCGGGGGTTTGTCATTCCGAACGAAGTGAGGAATCTGCTGTTTGCCGGCACCATCACTGCCGCCGCGCTCGTCTCACTGCCGCCCGGCTCGGACTCGGCCAACCGAGACTCGGACGCGGCACCACCACCCGCGGCCCCGGCAGCAACGACTCCAACCCCCGCCCCAAAGCCCGCCGCTTCTCCACCTTCTCCTCTTTCTTCTCGATCGCGGGATGCCCCGCCAAATTCTCCGCCGCCGATGTAGTCATAAATTTTTCCTCTCCTCAATCTGTCATCCTGAGCGAAGCTGATGCTTGCGCGATAGCGCAAACATCTACGTAGTCGAAGGACCCCTGCAGCCGCCGCCCAGCGTTCGAAGGGGTTTGTGTACATAGATATCGATCAATCTAATACATCGATGTATATCAATATAAAATCAAGCGCTAATCGCCGCCGGCGCATCCCCAGCAGCCGCCAGATGCCTGCCCCAGCAGCTCCTTAGCCAGCCGTATGTAACTCTCCGCCCCCTTCGACCGCGGATCGTATACCAGCGCCGCCTTGCCATGGCTCGGCGCCTCCGCCAGCCGTATGTTCCGCGGAATAGTTGCGGCGCACACCTTGTCCCCAAAAAACTTTCTCAGCTCAGCTGTCACCTGCTGCGCCAGGTTGGTGCGCTCATCCAGCATGGTCAGCACCACGCCTTCAATCTCAAGCCCCGGGTTCAAGGCCACGCGGATCCGCTCCACTGTGTCCAGCAGCTCGCTGATACCTTCGAGCGCAAAGTACTCCGCCTGCATAGGAATCAGAACCGAGTCAGCCGCCACCAGCGCGTTCAGCGTGAGCAAGTCGAGCGCCGGCGGGCAGTCGAGCACGATGTACTGAAAGCGATCGCGCAGTGGCGCGATCGCATCGCGCAAACGATACTCGCGCCGCTCCGCCTCGACCAGCTCAATGTTTGCTCCGATCAGGTTCTTGTGTGATGGGATCAGCCAGAGCTGTTCCAGTTCAGTCACAGCCAAGGCCTCCTCGCCTGAGGCTGCACCCAGCAGGAGGTGGTAAGTGGAGAGGCGTTCGGGATCTTTCATCAGGCCCAGGCCACTGGTGGTGTTCGATTGCGGATCGCAATCGATGAGGAGTGTGTTCACTTCAGCCGCGGCGAAGGACGCGGCTAGGTTGATGGCAGTCGTAGTCTTGCCCACGCCGCCCTTCTGATTGGCAACAGCGATGACGCGTCCCATAAATTGTCGAGGAGCCAGAGCTGTTGGCAGAATAGTGCGATTCGCGTTTCGAATGCAAGGTCGAATTACCATGCGCGGTCGAATTTATGTGCAAAACGCGTCCAATGTTCCAGTCGGAACATTCATGCGGTTTGTCGTTGGCCTCTTCCGAAGACTCTGATTGTTCCGGTTGGAACATTCAGCAAATATTGCGGTGGCGGTCCTGCCGGCGTTCGATGAGGGGGTGACGAGTGTTCCGACTGGAACATTGTGTTGAATGTTCCAGTCGGAACATATCCAAATATGTTCCAACCGGAACATTGTGCTGAATGTTCCGGTTGGAACACTGGAGAGATATTGCATGGCAAACTAGTGTAGGAAACTCCCGATGTGATGGTTTTACCACTTCCATGGCCATTTTGACTGCTTCGCGTCATCAGGAGCCCGTTATTGGTGCGTAATTAGGGCGATCTGTCCCACTTGTTTATATTCTTGGTTCTGCTTGCCCGACTAGTAGTATGCGGGATTGGGAGTTGGGGATGGGGATCGGGCGGTCCCAAGTCAGGTTGGGGAGGGTGGAGCGGGTGGATTCCAGTTGGGCGGACGAGATCAGGAGGGCCAGGCGACCGTTGGGAGCCAGGAGGCTGACGGCTACGGGGAGGACTTTCGGGAGGCGCTCGACGGCTCGGAGGGTTACTACGTCGAAGGTGGATGGGGGAGGGTCTCGGCGCGGGTGTTTTGTATATTGATGTTCGTCAATGTAAGGGCGCGGGCTAGTTCGCGGAGGAAGGTGGCTTTCTTTTGATTTGATTCGATTAGGGTCAGGGCTATGTTGGGGGCCCAGATTTTTATCGGGACTCCGGGGAAGCCGGCGCCGGAGCCGAGGTCGGCTAGTCGGGCTTCGGCTACGGCAACGTCAACGTCAAGATCTTTAACCACAGGGGGCACGGGGGACACAGAGGAAGACACAGGGTAGGGCGGGAACAGGTGGCGGGCGGCGAATAGGGATTCGCCGAAGTGGCGGGTTACTATTTCTTCTTCGTTGCGGATGGCGGTCAGGTTGATGCGGGCGTTCCAGTGCAGGAGTATATCGATGTACGTCGATATATTTTGGAGTTGGGTGGCGGAGAGGACAGCGGGTTCCTCACTTCGTTCGGAATGACAAAGGGGTGATAAGAAGGGCTGGAGTAGTTCGGCTATGCGGGCGGGGTGCATGTGAGGTTCGATTGTAGACAACCGCCGGGCGGGTTTCCAGGGTCGGCGGCGTCCACAAGAACCCTAGAGGGCTGGGATAGAGGTGAGTGTAGGGATGCTTCGGCAGCGGAGGACCCTCCTTTGGACGGTCCACCTTCGCTCAGCATGACAGAGAAATCCTAATGACGGAGAAATCCCGAGAGGGATGGGACCGTGGGGGCACCCGGCGTTTACGGATTGGTATTAATATTTCTTTCGCTCTGTTCAGCGCGGTCTCTTTCAATTTGCTCTTTTCCGCGACCATCTTCTTCACCATTGCCGGGTGGACTCCCCATTGAGTTTGCTTCTCTCTGGGCTGTCCGTAGAGCTCCGGATGTTGATAGAAGCCGCGTTCCTTTGCGCCTTTGACTTGCTCGGCGACCATGGGGTGGGCTTTGGCGTAGGCGTCCTGGCGGACGGCTGTGATCTGCCAGGAGACTTGTACGTTCGTGGCATTGGTATGGATCGTGAATTGGTTGTTCTCGATTCGTTTTGAGACGACAGCCTGGGCGAAACGTTCGTCGACGACTGTCAGTTGATAGCGGAAGTCGGTGTTTTCGGCCTGAAACCAGGCGGGCAAGGTGACGGTCGCGAGGCCGAATTCGTCGGTGGTGACGTTGCCGGAGTAGATGTTCATCATCTCCGACGATTCGACCGAAGCGTGGACGAGGTATTTATTGGCGGGGTCGAGGGGATGATCGATCTTGAATTCCTTTAGCGTTGGCGGAAAGAGTGCCGTCGACGAAGACGTCGCCCTCGAAATCTGCGGCCAGGCCCACGGTTCCGGTTTGCGGTCTCGCCAGTCCACACGAGCAGACCCTCTCCGGTTGTTCCGGTGCCCCCGTCCTCGACATCGCCACCGAAGAGCCATGCGCCGATTCCGCCGGTATCGGTACCGGTACTGGCTCCGCCGCCGGCGCGAAGGCCGTTTAGCCCCTGAGCATGCCGAAATCCGGCTCGGTACCGCCAAATGCCCAGACGCCCTCCTCGGTGGTTCCGATGACCTCCAGTTGGGATTGGGCTTCATTGGTGCCGATCGATACGGTTCCACTCAGTCCAAAGATGGTCATGTTGGTTTGCAGACCGTTGTTTGCCGTTCCGCTGCCTCCTCCGTAGATGTTAGAGAGGAAGTTGATGTCGGTCGAGTGGACGCCATCGTCGACGGCCTCGATTCGGGCACCGGGATTGTAGGTTCCCGAGGTCGAGATCGCCGTGGTGTTGAAGTCGATTGCGGCGGCGCCATCGGTGAAGTTCGAGGTGTTGTCGCCGCCGGGGTTCGTTAGGGTGAGAATCGGACCGATGGCGCCAGTATTCGATACTGCGAGTTCCATCGTGGAGATGGGTGTTGCGGTGCCGATGCCAACGCTGACGTGGGTTGCGCCCGGGTTGCCGGCGGTGGTTTGTCCCAGCACCAGCGAATTGCTTTGACCAACCTTCGCGTTCGCGCCGACGGCGGTGGTGTTGTTGAGCCCGCCGCCGGTGGGTCCGGCGGAGAAGCCGAGGCCGGTATTGGAGCCGCCGGTTGTGACGCTGGCGAGCGCATCCGCTCCGGCCGCCGTGTTATCGCTGCCGATGGTGTCGGCCAGCAGCGCGCCCGAGCCGCTGCGGTGTTATGGCTGCCGGAGCTCTGCGCGGCTAAGGCGCCGAAGCCGGTGGCGGCATTTGCCTTCCCGGTGGTAGTGAAGTTGCCCGCGCCGCCAACGAACACATTTTGGTTGCCCTTGGAAAATCCATGCAGAAAGGGAATTCCGCCGATATTGATCACGCCGCTGTTTGCGTTGAGTCGTGGGTGCCAGTGAGAGATCACCGTTGCTCAAGGATTGAGTAGCCGTAAAGGTGTTGGTCGATGACAGCACCGGGACCTTTGTGGTATCGAGATTGAGGGTTACCGTGCCCGCCGTTCCACCGCCAGTGAGCGCGGTCCCGGCCGTGACTCCGGTGATGGTTCCGAGCCCGTCCCCGGGAAATTCTGGCCCGGTGCGAAGGTGATTACGCCTTTGCTGGTGATGTTGATCCGGTCTCGGCGGGCGCGGTTGCGCCCAGTCCGTAGAGTAGATTGAAAGTGCCGAAGGGGCCGTAGTGTCGTTGCCGGCGGGCTCAGCCTGGAACCGGAACGTCTGAGCCAGCGCGGTGTTGCTGGTTTTGTCGAACGAAGACGCCACCAGATCCAGGGGTTGCGAGATCTTGCCTGCTGTGGCCGTGGCCGCAGCAGTGGCTGGCAAACTCAGAATGCCGCGAATGGTGCCGTTGCCGTTTACATCCAGTTTGGTCGCCGGAGTCGTGGTGCTGATGCCTACCTTGGCGGTGGCCCCGCTGCCCGTCTGAAACACCGCTGAATCGATGATGGCCGCCGCTCCGCTGAAAATTGGCAGATAGTTGGCGATGCCGCCGGTGGTGGTCACGTCGGTTGCGGCTAGTGGCGTGATAGTTTCTGCCGCTCCGCCTGCCGTGGACGAGTTCATGGGAGCGGGCGCGGCTAGCACGAAGGCCGAGGGCGGAAGTCCGCCGATGGTTTCGGCATCTCCGGCCTTCAAGGCGTAGGGGGCGCTGACCAGCAGCACGCGCGGCTGCTCAGGCCTGACCGGAGACTTGCACTCCGACCCAGCGGGCTTGTTCGGTCGTGAACAGATCGGCGGGCAGCCCTTCGGGCTTGGTCGAGCCCAGCAGAACCGTGTAGTGGCCGTTGCCGTCGGCGGTTGCGTTCTGGGTTTCGAGCCAGAGCGGAGCGCTGCCGGTCTTTTCGGAGTAGAAAGCGAAGGTGATGCCGACCACTCCGGTCAGCGGATTGTTGTTGACATCTTTTACCGTCCCGCCGAAGCGGATCAGGCGAGGCAGGGCGGATGCCGGTTGAGTGGCGGTCTGGGCGATGGTGAGTGAAGTCAGCAGAAGAGCTGGCGACAAGCAGGCAATTACCGCGCAGGCAATGCGGAGCTTCATCGGAAATTTCTCCTTGAAAGGAATCGAAACTTAGCCTCTAGAAGGGGTCGAATACCTTTGAAAGCGGTACGCAAACTCGGTTCCGGGCAGGAGAGACAAGGAGAGACGCCCAAAACTTGCGGAAGATTATGTTCGCTGGCTGGGGGCCTGTCAATCTGCAAGAAATTGCAGTGGGGTGGGTTCATCTGGCCGTCGACGAGATCCTCGGACGGCCGGGATTCGGGTGGGTGTAGGGATGCTTCGGCTGCGGTGGACCGTCCTTTGGACGGTCCACCTTGGCTCAGCACGACAGAGAGATTTTTAGTGACAGAGAAATCCTGAGAGGGATGGAACGTGGAATCCCACGTCTCGCAGAGAACGGGAGATATGGGGCACCCCGCCGCCGGGAACCCGTGCTGCGGGGCTGGTGTCTTTAGTTGGAGATTCTAAAGGCGCGCCGTTCTTCCTGATCGCAGATGAAAGTACATCGTATGCGGATGTTGTCAGCACTCTTGTTTGCGATGGCTTCGCTATGCCCTGCCCAAACGGATTTGATCCCTAAGAATGCGTCGGCGGTTGTCCTGCAGGCATTTGAGACGCACGACCTCGTTATGTTGGGCGAGATCCACAATAATAAACAGGAATACGAATGGCTTGACTCGCTCGTCTCTGACCCTGAGTTCGCCGACCGGGTTGATGACGTTGTGATGGAACTGGGAAATTCGCTGTATCAGAAGTCGGTGGATCGTTACATCGCGGGCGAAGCAGTTTCGATCGAGCAGGTGCAGCGGGCCTGGCGTAGCACACTTGGTCTGGGGCCCCCTCCGCCGATTTACGGAGAACTGTATAAGAAGATCCGCGAAACGAACATGCGCCGCCGTGGCAAGCATCAGATGCGGGTTCTTTGTGGAGACCCCTACATCAATTGGAGCAAGGTAAAAACCAAAGACGACATCGGGCCGTTCCTGGGACATCGCGACCAGTGGTATGCGCAGGTCGTGAAGGACGAAGTACTGGCCAAACACCATCGCGCCTTCCTGATCGCCGGATCAGCCCATTTTCTGCGTGAGCAAGGAGACGGTTACATTGAACCTGAATTGCGGCGGGCCGGGGCGAAGACTTTTGTGATCCTGGCGGGGACGAATGCTGTTCGAGGCTATGACGACCTGGATCATCGATTCGATTCCTGGCCTGCGCCTTCGATTGCATTGTTGAATGGGAACTGGGTCGGCGAGCTGGCGGCGATCCCTGTCATCTCGGGAGGGACAGAAGAAATCCAACGCCCTTTGAAACTGAAAGATGCCGGCGACGCGCTGCTTTATCTTGGCCCTCGCGACAGTCTGATCCTGGTTAGCGCCCCACGGGATGAGGTGGACGGGACTTCCTATGGAAAGGAGCTCCTACGGCGCATGACGCTGTTGGGTTTTGAGCCTTTTATTCCAGAGATGCACAGCGATCAGAAGGAGAGCGCACAGTTTGACCGGCCAGAACCTGGCGATGGTCCGCCGCCATTTACGCCGCCAAAGACCATAGACGCGCCGCTGCCTTCAAGACCACCGAGCCAGTAGACCTGGAGGAACCAGAGACGCTAAGGACGGACACCTCGCTGCTACGCCTTTTTAAGGGTTCTGGGTGTGAACGCCTGGTTTCAACACCTATCGGGCCAGTTATAATTCACGCCGATGGCCAGCGAACCATTTCTCTCGTGGGCGAACCGGACCGTGCTTCGGCCGGGCCGAGAAGAGCCCTACCTGTCAATCCAGGACATCGTGGTTTTCGTCCGCGATCTGGACGTGAGTAAGCGGTTCTACCTGGAACAATTGGGCTTCGAACTTATCACGGAACAACGCCTTCCGACGGGCGAACGCTGGATCGAAGTGGCGCCTCCCGACGGTAGCGCGGATCTCGCGCTGGTTGAACCCAAGCCCGACGCGCCGGAATACAAACTGATCGGCGGCTACCGCTGGGTCTTATTCATGACCGAGGACGTCCAGGCCAAGTACAAAGAATGGAGCGAACGCGGGGTTCGCTTCTCAACTGCGCCGGAGACGCCGGGCTGGGGCGGCACTTATGCGCGGTTCGAGGATCCGGACGGGAATGCATTTGGCCTGGAAGGGTTCGATGAGGTGAGGCAAAGCCTGGAGTTGCGGCGGCAGGCGCAGGCCGAGAAACTCGAATCCGAACGCCGCACCGCCCAGGAAATGGAAATAGCGCGGCAGGTGCAGGCGCGGTTGTTTCCGCAGATCCAGCCGGAGTTGAAAACGCTGGAGTACGCGGGTATCTGCCTGCAGGCGCGCCAGGTGGGAGGGGATTATTTCGATTTCCTGAATCTCGGGCCGCAGCGGCTGGGGTTGATCATCGGCGATGTTTCCGGCAAGGGGATTGCCGCTGCTCTGCTGATGGCGAATTTGCAGGCCAGCCTGCGCAGCCAGACGGCGCTGGCCGTCGATCAGCCCGAGGCGTTGCTTCGTTCCGTAAACCGTCTCTTCTATGACAACACCGGCGACAGTGCCTATGCCTCGCTTTTATTTGTCGAGTACGACGAGGCCACGCGCCGACTGCGCTACGTCAATTGCGGCCATTTGTCAGGTCTTCTGGTGAGGCGCGACGGCAAAGTGGATCGGCTCGATTCCACCAGCACACTGCTCGGGCTGTTCAGAGACTGGACGTGCTCGATCGGGGAGCATCGGCTCTCTCCCGGGGACGTGCTCGCGCTTTACACGGATGGCGTCACTGAAGCTTATAACGAGCGGGGAGAGGAATTTGGCGAGGAATGCCTGATCGAATCGCTGAAGCAACATCGGGACCTGCCTTGCGAGGCTTTGCTGACCGCAATCCTGGATGGGGTTCGGCGATTTAGTACTCTGGAACAACACGACGACATAACGGCGATCGTCGCGAAGTTCAGGGGACATGAGGTTTGAGCTTTCGCGGCGTGATGATGACTTAATTCCGGCTCTCAAGTGCCCCACTCAAGCCAAAAGACGGCTTGAATGGGCCACCCGTCACAAAATCGAGCCGTAGCGGAATGCGCATCTGGACATGCTCTGCCGTACATGGTCCGCTGGAAGGGTCGCGGGTACTGCGGTTACGTTGTCTCGCGCAGGAACGGAAGTAAGCTCCCTATAGTGCTGCGAGTTGGAACTTGGGCTTGGGGAGTGACGGTTCATGCGGCGAAGGGGAGCGGTTCACCTGCGGCGGGGGCTTTTTCTAGCCTTAATGTCGGCATTCCTGCTGGCAGCGACGGCTCGAATCTGCCACGCGCAGGAGCGGGCGGAAGACGAAGAGGATGCGGTCAGCGCCAGGCCTGTGGCCTCGCTCAACCTTAACTTTGACAAGCGCGGTGGCGCGAAGGTTTCTCTGTCGGTTGCTCAAACTCCCAGCGACTGGCAACCGATTCAGGCTGCTTTAGGGCAGAGTCTGCATTGCCCAGCTCAAGCGTTCGCGCACCCCTCCGCCAGCACGCGCTCGACTCGCTGGTCGGGGCGGATGACGGCGGAGCAGCGGGCTAGCTACGAAAAGTTTCTAAACGATGCCGACGGGCGTCAGCTTCTGGGGAATTGCGAGCGGGTACTGGCGGCGAGCGGCTGGACGGTCAGCGGCGTGCTGCCGCTTCAGGCACTCGCCGATGCTTTGGCTCAGTCGGGCGAGCAGATGTTGTTCGTCACCGTGAAGCGGCCTAAATCGGGTTTTGAGGAACAAAGTTCTCAGGGATTGCAACCGAATCGCTTTGGCGGTGAAGGCGAAGGTCTCTTGTTTCCGATGGATAGCTTTTCTCTGGGGACGAACACGCCGGTCCAGCCGCTGCGCCTGGCTTACGGCTACCGCGATTCGGATGTGCTGCGGCAATGCGCTCTGTCGGCGGGATTTCTACTGCTGCCGGTGGCATTGATTCTGTGGATGCGGCGGGCGGCGCTGCGGGACGCTCTTCAGGATCCGGCGGCTGCGTGGTTCAGCTACTTCAAGACTCTGCAATGGTGCGTGAACGGCACCATGCTGCTCTGGATGGTGGCCCGTACCAGCTTCCGCGAGGGGGTGCAGGATCTGGTCGCGTTCCGCCTGCCGGCTGCGGGATGGGAACCTGCCATCGCTCGCACGCTGGTGTTGATCGTTCCGCCGTGGCTGGTGTATCTGCTCTGCCTCTTCCTTTCTTATAAGGTGTTCGTGCAGTTTAGGGGGAAGCAGTGGACGCGGGGCGAGTTTATGCTGGAGCGCTCGCTGGAGGTGGGGGCGCAGTTTCTTCCCCTCATGTTTTTCTGCTGTGGGCTGAGCCTTATCAGTACTTCTCCGAAGGCGTTTATCGTTGTGCTGCTGGCTGCGTATGTCTCGCGTGTGCTCTGCGTGCGCGCCAAGATCAAAGTTTCGGGCGTGGCGCCTGAGGCGCTCACGACCGGCGAATTGCGCGATCGGGTTTTCGAACTGGCACGGCGAGCGAGCGTCAAGATCAAACAGGTGTTCGTGCTGAGTGCAGGCCGGATGCAAGTCGCCAATGCTTACGCTACCGGCGCTCAGAGCGTGATGTTCACCGACTACCTGTTGCAGAGGCTGACCAAGCGCGAAGTCGATGCGATCGCGGGGCATGAACTGTCGCACCTGCGTTACGGGCATCCGAAGAAGCTCGGGTTCACTATTCTCGGCGTGATCGTGTTTCCCTCGATCCTTCGGGGCACGTGGCTTTTGTTCACGGGATGGGTTGGTGGACTGCTTATGGACGCCAGCGGCGGCAATACCAAGGCGCTCATGTGGTGGTATCGGTGGAGTCCGAAGCTGGTGGCTTGGTCGCAACTGGATCTGCTGCTGATCGTTGCTGGATTCTGCCTGTTCTATCTTTTGTCGCGGCGCTTCGAGCGAATTGCCGATGAGGGGTCGGTGAAGCTGGTCAGCGATCCGGAAGCGATGATGACGGCGCTGCTTAAAGTGAGCCGGCTTAACCTGACACCGATCCAGTGGGGAAAAGTCGCGGGAACGCTCTTGACTCATCCCACAACGTTGAAGCGAGTGGAGCATCTTGCCAAGGTGGGGAACGTGCCTGCGGAACGGGTGCAGCAACTGCTCGAGCTGCATGCGCAAGAGGAGCAGGTGCGGCGGGCTGGCTTGGCTGATACGCAGGCGTCGAGCGTGGTTCCCGGCGCAATATCTGGTGACGAACACTATGTCGTCCCCTCCAGCGCCAAGAGCGTTGTGTCGACCATGGCCGCGATGAGGCGCACTGCCAACAACCAGTGGCTGTTGATCGGGGCGAATGTGCTGCCTCCGGCGATCGTGGCGTGGATGATCCATCGGCTCGGGTTGCAGGGGCAGGCGTATTTAGTTTTAGTCGCGTCTCTGGTGGGGGCGCTGCTTATATTGGCAGGTTATTCGCTGCTGGGATTGCACCTGGGTTTACGCGGGCGTGCAGAAATCCGGCAGCAATTCACTGCGAAGTTCGACGCGGAAGGAATTCCGATTCGCGGGCGCAATGCCATGGTCGCCGGTTTTGCTCCCGGTCCAGCTCTGCGCGTTTATCTTTCTGGCTACGACTGGGACAAGGGATTCGTCTGGCTGCTGCAGGGCCGGTTCGTTTACCTGGGCGACAAACTTCGCTTCGCGCTCAGGCCGGAGCAGGTTTCGAATGTTCGCATTGGCCCGAGCGCTCCGGGTTGGTGGAACAGCGAGCGCGTATATGTTGACTGGCGGGACTCCGAGCACGGGCGCGAGGGTACGTTCAGCTTGTATCCGAGTGAGCCTAGTTCGGCGGGAAAGATCAGGAACGAGGGCGAGGTGCTGCGCGCGGCGTTGCAGCGCTGGCGCGACAGGGCTGGTGAATATCCAGTGGCGCCTGCGGCCGTCCAAGCGCTGGAATCGCCGGTACTGGGTGAGGTCACGAGCAATGATGTCGGAGACCGGCTCAGGCGCGGCAAGCGGCTGAACATGCTTATTCTTCTGTTGGTGCTAAGCTATGCGGCTTCGCAGCTGTTGGGCGTGTCCAGCTGGTACGGGTTTGCCGTGATTATTCTGCTGAGAATCTACGAGCGCATTCCTTACTGGCGATGGCGGGCGCCGACCGCGACCCCGCCGCTGCAGCAGCCTCAGGCCGTGCGGGCACAGGCCACCGGCGCGCGATAGTCGTGAGTGTAAATTCTGAATGCATGCATCGGCTTTGAGTTCACCGCCAGCGGTCATCTCCAGCGATCACCGCGGGCGGCGACGAAATTGCGCCAGACGTAGTCCCAGGGCACGACGAACAGGAAGATGACGCTCATCAGGCAGGCAAAAGTTGTGTCCCAGGTGTCGGCATCCATGGTGTGGTTCTGCCAGGCAGGCAGGGCGACGGCGAGAAGCCAGGTGGCCTTCCAGGTTATTTCCCAGAACAGAAGCGGCAGCATTTTCAGGGGATAGCGCAGACCCAGGACCGCCAGCAGCACTAGGGCGAGCAGCATGGAATTGACGACGCCATGCATCAACTCCCAAGGCTTGTGATGAAGGAAGGCGGGAACCTTCTGCATACCCATGCCGACGGCGATCAAGAGGTATCCGGCGCGGAGAAGATAAATTCGCCACAGCGCGATCTCGGGCGTGCCCAAGGCTGATGCGGGTGATGAATCGGTTTTCATTGCGTGTCTCCCAATCCGACTCGCATCGGCGGCGGGCAGTCGCGACTCAACGTTCTTCAAACACGTATTCGTGCTGCGCGTCTCTGATGGTCAACGTTCGCCTGGGTCCCGAGCCGACCACGAACTCAAAACCCAACTCACCCGGTACAGTGGTGATGAAGGAAATTGTGCCATCGGGATTCTTGCGGCTGGCGACCTCGCTTTTCCACTCGCCGAAATCGAAGATTGTGGAGGCTCCGGACGTGCTGACGGTGATTTCTCCGAGCGATGCATTCGCGTAGTGTTTGGCGAGCTTGGCACTCTCATTGGCATCGGCCGGGATCGTCATCAACTTGCGCTCGGCGGCCAACTCGGCGTAGAAACTCTTCGCGTCGGCGTTGAGCAGCGCCTCGGCCTCCGGATGTCCGTCGAAGAGAAGCTCGAGGAACTTGCGCCGGATGCGGTCGCGAAGCAGCCATCCAGGGTCGGCATTTGTGAGGATGACCAGGCCGACGTTTTGTTGCGGCAGCCACATCATGTCGCTGTGATATCCGACCAGGTCGCCGCCGTGATGAATGACCGGCACTCCGTAGGTCGTGTCCACCATCAAGCCCATGCCGTAGGTGACGTCTTTTCCGATGCTGACTTGCGGAGCGCGACGCTCGAGTAATGGCTCTTTCGAAATATAGGTGGTTCCATCGGGAAGCTTGCCCTCTGCAAGTTCCATCGAGATGTATTTGAGCATGTCGTTTACGCTGCTCCACGCCCCTCCGGCAGGGCGCGCGGGAATGATGGCGTCATTAATGGCCGTCATTGCCCTGGCAGTTTTTCCATCGGCGTCGGGCGAGTGCGAGCCGGCGTGGTTGCCGGAGAACGCGCGCTTCATGTTGAAGGTCGTCTCCTTCATCCCTAACGGATCGAAAACATACGATTGGATGGCGCTATCGTAGGCCGCACCTAGTTCCATGTCGGGATGGATTACGTGTGCGCCGGTGTATCCCGCAGCTGCTGCCATCAGATTGGAATACTGGAAGAGTTCACCGAATTTGGATGTCGGCTGCATGGTGCCGAGCAAGGCCATCGTGCTCTCGGGCGTCATTTTTCCGTAATCGAAGATCCATTCCAGATCCTGCCGCGGCATTCCGGTGCAGGCGCAGATCAGGTGCTTGACGAGGACGCTCTGCGTGGTTGCGGCGTCGCCGAGCTTGAAACTCGGAAGCAGTTTGGTGACGGGAGTATCCCAGGTGATGCGATGTTCATCGACGAGTTTGGCGAGCAGCAGCGTGGTCATCGCCTTGGTATTGGAGGCGATCATGAAAAGCGTGTCGCCGTCTGGCTTCTCCGTACCGCCCAGTTCTTTCACTCCGAATCCGCCAGCGAAAACAACCTTGCCATCCTGAACCACTCCAAGACCGACTCCGGGTACGCCCAGGACCTTCTGTCCCTGCTCAACGAAGCGGTCTAACTCGGCAATGCGCGCTTGATCGAGGGTGTTTGCTTTCTTTCCTGCAAACGACTCACGGCTGTAGCCCTTGGGCAACAGGCGGCTAAAAATCAGGGAAAGCTGAGCGCCGCGCTTCCCCGCGACGGCATCCGCGACATCTTCGATGACGACGGTCCAACTTGATCCGGAGTAGTAGACGATGGCATCCACTCCCCTCTTCTCGTTGGGCGAAGTCTGATAGTCGTAAGCGCGGCGCCGGCTCCAGCCATCGCGGTCGGGTAGATCGTTGCTGACTTTGAGCGGCCACTTTGCGTCCGGCTTGTAAACCTGCCAGGCTGCCGCTAATGCCTCATCCTGCGTTTTGGCTTGCACATCGACGAGCGCAACCCATGAGTCTGCCTCGGGCGCTTCGAGGATGGTGGCCGGTCCCTTGACGTGAATGGACCAATCTTTCGGCGCGATGAAGGCATTGCCGAGTACGGTGGTCTTCGGGGTATCGGCGGAGAGCTTTTCAGGCGCTTGCGCGCCGGCCGCTTTGATGGCCGCCTGGGCTGATGCGCTTACGGCTTGTTCGAGAAGCAGAGCGGAAGCGAAAACCAACAGAGAGGAGACGAGGAGTTTTTTCATAGCGCGGAAATTCTAATCCTTCGGTTAGCCAGCAGGGCAAGTTTATTCGAGGAGGATGGCGGGCGGGCTCGACGCGAAACGTGAAATGTCAACGGACCAACTGGTCTTCGAGGCCCTAGAGCGTTGGGAAGGTCTTCCCCGCTAAGTAATCGTCAAGATCAGGCTGCCGCTGGTTCCGCCGCTGGCGCAGCCCAAATCTCCGGAGTTCCCGCTTGGAGTATTGACTGCTATGTCGGCCGTGCCAGCAGCGGAGATCACGGCGGTGGTGATTGTTGCCTGCAACTGCGTACTGGTTACGACCACCGTGCTGAGCTTAGTCCCGTTGATCTCGACCACGGAAGATGAAACGAACTGAGCACCATACACATTGAGAACGAAGCCGGGCTGCAGTTCGGCGAGCGTAACCGTGCTGGCAGAAAGAGATCCAATGATGGGAACTGGCCGAGCGCTGCCGCACAAGGGATTGAGTGAATTGCATCCCTGGAACACAAGCGAGGCGAGCACCAGAGCGCCAAGAGGCAGCGAGAAGGCGCAGATTCTTTTCATATGGGATCGTACCACCTACGGCGGGTATGGGGTGCTTCTCTGCAGCTCAGCATGACAGAGAAATCCTCAAATGGGAGGGGCCGGGGAATCCCACGTCTCGCAAAAACGCGAGACATGGGGCACCGCGGCGGCTTCAGGGTCGAGCTGTCCCTGGACTTGCTGGGCTGGCTATGTTTGCGGGGGTGTGGCAAGCTGGAGGGATGAAGAAACAAGCGTCGGACCAGGCGTTTCATGATCGGCGGCATCAGGAGCGGAAGCGGGCGGAGGCGGAGCGGAAGGTTCCTAAGAAGAAGGTGGTTGCAGAGGCTGGGAAGAGGAATGACGGGTCTCGAGTACCTGGCGGCGAGTAGGTACCTCGGCGGCTAAAGCCGCTACTCAGTTTTCGCAGCTCTATCGCAGCGCTGAAGCGCTGCGCCACCCAAAGGCGGAGTCAGCCCTGAGGCGAAGTCGGCGGCGGAGTCGAACGCCGGGGAAACCAAGATCCCTCACTTCGTTCGGGATGACAAGGGTTTCGTTCGGGATACGAAGCGAGTGGAGGAGAGATGGTTGACATGGCGGTTGTTTGTTCTGTAGATTCTGTCTGAACTGAAAGCACTGACATGGCTACTTTGACAGGCGTGCAGAAGGCTTACATTCTGCATTGGGGAGAGATGGGGACGCGGTGGGGGATTAACCGGACCGTCGCGCAGATCCATGCGCTGCTGTATTTGTCGCCGCGGGCGCTGCCGGCGGAGGAGATTGCGGAGACTTTGAGCGTGGCGCGGTCGAATGTTAGTACTTCGATCCGGGAGCTGGAGGGTTGGGGGATTGTGCGGGCGGTGCATGTGCTGGGGGACCGGCGGGAACATTATGAGTCGATGAAAGATGTTTGGGAGATGTTCCGGCTGGTGATTGAGCAGAGGAAGCGGCGGGAGATTGATCCTACGCGGGAGATGTTGCGGAGAAGTTTGGAGGAGCTGGATCCTAAGGAAGCTGGGGCGGAGTTTACGCGTGAGCGGCTGGCGGCTATGGCTGGTTTTTTTGAGGCAGTGACCGAGTTGCATGATCAGATGAAGCGGCTGCCTACGGGGACGGTGCGGAAGTTGTTGCGGATGGGCGGGAAGTTGAGGAAGAAGTAGCTGGCCGCGAGTACCGAGTACCTGGTTTGCGGTTTCCGGTTTCTCGTTTCCAGTTTTACGTTTGGAAGCGGCAGACTAAAGGGCCTCGGATGGGAACTCCTGTTCGAGCTTTTGCTGGTGATTGCGGGTATGGGATGTTTCGACTGCGTGAGATCGTCCTTTGGACGATCTCACTTCGCTCAACATGACAGATACTTTTTGGGGCACGAGGTTGAGGCAATGACGCAGGTGGGTGAAGCGAAAAAGATTTGGGTTACGTTGAGCGGGTTGCCGCTGACTATTTCTTTGGAGTGGCCGTTTCACCGGTCGACTTCGGGGGCGGATTTCTGGGTGTTGCATGGGGATATCCGGCTGGAGAATTCGGATGGGCTGCATGCGCCGGTGGCGGTGAATTTGTCGGCTACGGTGAGGGAAGTGGTGGCGTCGCTGGAGCCGGTGGATGTGGAGGCTCCGGTGATCAATGCTTTGCGCAAGGAAGTGGATCATCGGCAGATTGAGTTTGTGAAGTCGGGGAAGCTGAAGCCGGTGGCGTTTTCCAGCCGGCATTATGACTTCAAGCGGGGGAAGTGGGTGTTTGGGAAAGCTACGGATGAGGTGATTGCGGAGTTTTTGCGAGCGGAAAGTTTATTGGGGGACGAAGCTGAGTATCGGCGGTGACGATGCTTCCGTCCGGAGCCGTGGTGACGAAAGCGAAACCAAGGTTCCTCGCGTTGCTCGGAATGACAAGGCGGTTGCTTGGGATGACAAGGCCGTTGAACGGAAGGTTTGGATTGGGGATCCTACGGACGCGCAGTATCTGGAGGCTACTGCGGAGCATTTGGTGGGAGTCGCGGGACGGTCGGCTGGGGTTGGGTTGATGCGGATTGAGGGCGAGTGGGCTGAGGCTACGACTGGGTTAATGGGACAGGCGGAGAAATTCGAAGGTGCGATGCGCGCGGCGGTGGAAGAGTTGGAGAAGAAGCACGCGTTTGAGAGAGGGTAGGAAAACTTTTCGCCACGGATTTACGCGGATTCGCGCGGATAGAACTTCCTAACAACGCGGGTGTGGGGCGAATGCATCTCAGGGAGTTCAGCATTGGGGGTTTCTGGTGGGGACGTCAAAGGCTTTACCACAGAGGACACGGGGTTCACAGGGTAGAGCTTGCTTTGCGCTGGCGGTGGTTTGGTTGATGTGGACGGGATTGGGCTGGGCGCAGGGGAGTGAGCCGGCGCAGGCTCCGGCGCAGAGTTCTGGACAGACTTCCGGGCAGGCTGCGGGGAAAGAGCTTCCGGATGCGCCGGACGAGAGTAAGAAGAAGAGTGACAATCCAGTGGTCATTACTAAGGATGCGGCTACGGCGGGGCTAAAAAAGGCGCGGGACTGGGAGTCGGGGTGGATTGCGGGAGAATATGTGGGCCGGAACCGGAAGCTGGTTAGCCCGACGCGAGAGCAGCGGGAAGTGATTTATCTGCGACAGACGCTGACGACTCCGGAAGCTTACATGAAGCGGATGTTTGCGGCGGGCATTGACCAAGCTCGCGGGACGCCTTGGCAGTGGGGCGGAGGATGGGGAGGGTATGGGAAACGGTTTGCGTCGCGGGAAGGGCAATTTATCTCGGCGAACACACTGGCGGCTGCGGGCAATGCAATGCTGGGATACGAAGTGCGTTATGACCAGTGCAAGTGCCAAGGGCTGTGGCCGCGGACGCGGCATGCGTTTGTTCGGAATCTGGTGACTTATGATCGCAGCGAAGAGCATTTGCATCCGCAATGGGCGTTGTATGGGGGAGCGTTTGGCGGAGGAGCGATTTCGACGATTTGGAAGCCTGGTTCGCACAATGTTTTTGCGGAAGGCGGGCAGGCGATGGCGGAGCAGATCGGGTGGGGGACGCTGCTGAATTTCTTCACGGAGTTCTCGAGAGAGATTAATCGGAAGCAGGGAGTGAAGTAGGGCCAGCTTCAGCGCGTGGTCGCAACCCTACACTTATTTTTTCCGGAAGAGGCCGAGCTGCTGGACTTGAGCGTCGGAAGGGGAACTTTCCTGTTCGAGTTCCCGGAGTTTCGAAATCGCAACTACACCGCCGTTCATAAAGAACAATGCAAAGACGTGAAATCCAAAGCCAACGTATGCCTTGAGCAACAACATCAAGAGGCCGTCCAAAGCGTAGAGAATCATTCCAGTCCGGAACGCCCATTTCTTGCCCTGACGGGCGAAATAGAAGAAGAAGACGAAAACTCCCGCCAAAAATCCATTGATCAGAATGTCAAGCACGAAGCTCGCACCGCCAAGCCGCAGAGCGAGACCGTCAACAATCTGTGCGATCGCCAAGCCGAAAATGAATCGGAACTTGACTCCGGACAGGTAAAGCACCGAGTTGACCACGGAAAGACCAGCCACCCAGAGGAACCACGCTGCGGCGCCTTTCAGGGCATGCTGCCAGCGCACCTGTTGCTCGATGAGCGCGCGCTGCGAGACTTCGGGAGGAATGGGCTCAGGCGGGTTCCTCAGGTCGAGTCCACGGAACGTCATGGGTTCGCTCCAAAAACGGAACCCAGTGTATACCTTTTCGTCCGTGGGGTGAGAGTTCCCCGCGCCTCTCATTTCGCGGGCGACAGCGCCTGCGTCACCCTCGTGAACTATTGAATTAGGGTGCCTCCGTTGCCATTGGGTTCCTCTTCCGGGGCCAATACTACGGCGGCGGCTACTCGGTCGCCGGGTTCCATGTTCAGGAGGCGGACGCCTTGGGCGTTGCGGCCGGATTCGCGGATGGTTTTGGAATCCATGCGGATGATTTTGCCGTATTGGCTGATTAACATTACTTGAGAGTTTTCGTCTACCAGGGCGATGGCTACTACTTTGCCTACTCGCTCTGTTGTCTTGATGTTGATTACGCCTTTTCCCGCGCGGTTGGTTAGGCGATATTCGTCGGCGGGGGTGCGCTTGCCGTAGCCGTTTTCGGTGACCGAGAGTATCAGGGTGCCTTTTTGGGTTAGGTCCAGGGTGTCAGAGACCTCAGGGGCTGAAGCCCCGGAATCAGGAGGCGTCTGATCGGCACCCTTCGGCGCGCTTCGCTTGCTCAGGGCAGGCTCGGAACTTAAGTCGTGCCCTTCCCGATCTTTTTCTGGCGCGGATTCTGGCTTTGGCGTTACTGTCATGCCTACTACGTAGTCGCGCTCTTCCAGATTGATTCCGTTTACGCCGTAGGCGGCGCGGCCCATGGGGCGGACGTGATTTTCGTCGAAGCGGATGGCTGCGCCTTCGTGGGAGGCGATGAAAACGATTTGGTTGCCGTTGGTGATGCGGGCGGCTACCAGTTCGTCTCCTTCTTCGATGTTGATGGCGTTGATGCCGTTGGAGCGGACGTGCATGAATTCGCGGAGTTCGGATTTCTTTACCAGGCCGTTGCGGGTGGCGAAGAAGATGTATTTATTTTCTTCTTCGAGGTTGCGGACCGCGAGCATGGTGCGGACGGTCTCGCCGGGCTGGAGTCCGATGAGGTTGCCGATGTGTTTGCCTCGGCCGGCGGCGCTTACGTCGGGAATTTCGTAGACCTTCAGCCAGTAGACTCGGCCTTTGTTGGTAAAGATGAGGATGTAGGCGTGAGTGGAGGCGATGAACAGATGCTCGACGAAATCTTCTTCGCGGGTCTTCATGCCGGTGCGGCCGGTGCCTCCGCGACGCTGCATGCGGTAGGTGGAGATGGGCGTGCGCTTCATGTAGCCGGAGTGGCTGAAGGTTACGGCTACCTGCTCGTCGGCGATCAGGTCTTCTAGAACTATTTCTGCGGCTTCGTCTTCAATGCGGGTGCGACGCTCATCTCCGTAGAGTTCTTTTACTTCTTCTAATTCCTTGATGATAACTTTGCGGAGCTTGCTTTCGGAGGCGAGGATGGACTCGTAGTCTTCAATGCGCTCGCGGGTTTCTTTTAGTTCGTTGGAAATTTCGTCGATCGAGAGCTTGGTCAGGCGATGCAGTTGCAACTCTAAGATGGCTTCGGCCTGACGCGCGGTGAAAGGCTTTTCCGGGCTGAGCTTGGGAGCGCGGCCGGTGGTGTTGATGTCGATTTTTTTGCCGCCGAAGTAGGCGACTAGATTTTCGCGGGCGTCGGCGCGGTTCGCGCTGGCGCGGATGATGGTGATCACGTTGTCGAGATGATCGAGCGCGTTGAGGTAGCCTTCGAGGATATGCTCGCGGTCTCTCGCTTTCTGCAAGAGGAAGGCGGTGCGGCGGCGAACGACGTCGACGCGGTGATTGATGAAGTGCTTGATGGCCTGGATCAGTCCCATTTCACGGGGCTGGCCGTTGACCACCGCTAGCAGGATCATAGAGAAACCCTCCTGCATGGCGGTGTGTTTGTAGAGCTGGTTGAGGACGATTTGAGGCTCGGCTCCGCGCTTCAGTTCGACAACGATGCGCATGCCGTCGCGATCGCTTTCGTCGCGGATGTCGGAAATGTCTTCGATATCTTTGTCGTTGACCAGTTGCGCGATGCGCTCTACTAAACGCGCTTTGTTTACCTGATAGGGGATTTCGGTGACGATGATGGCCTGGCGGTCTTTGGAGATGTTTTCGATGGCGGCTTTGGCGCGCATCATGAAGCGGCCGCGGCCGGTGCGGTAGGCTTCGAAGACTCCGGCGCGTCCGTGAATTACGCCGGCGGTGGGAAAGTCCGGGCCTTGGACGAATTTCAGAATTTCGGCTAGCTGGGCGTTGGGATCGTTGATCAGCGTGATGGTGGCGTCGACGATTTCGGTTAGGTTGTGCGGCGGAATTTTTGTGGCCATGCCTACGGCGATTCCGTCGGAGCCGTTGATTAACAAGTTTGGAATTCTGGTGGGGAGAACGTCGGGCTCGACTTCGCTGCCGTCGTAGTTGGGGCGGAAATCTACTGTTTCTTTATCTAAGTCTTCCAAAAGCGCTGTTGCTACTTGCGCTAGCTTGGCTTCGGTGTAACGGTCGGCCGCTGGAGGATCTCCGTCGACGGAGCCGAAATTTCCTTGTCCGAAAATCAATGGGTAGCGCATGCTCCAGGTTTGCGCTAAGCGGACTAACGCGTCATAGACCGCCAGATTTCCGTGGGGATGGTACTTGCCCATTACGTCGCCGACGATGCGGGCGCACTTGCGCGTGGCGCGGTTGGGCTGGAGTCCCATCTGCTGCATGGTGTAGAGAATGCGACGATGGACGGGCTTGAGTCCGTCGCGGACGTCGGGCAGAGCGCGGCCGATGATTACCGACATCGAGTAATCGAGATACGACTTGCGCATCTCGTCTTCAATGTTGACGGGCTGAATGTGCAGGGCGCCGGGGCTGCCTTCGCCGCCGCCGGGCGGTGGGGTCAGGGGGAGTTCGGGATTTTGATCGTCTGGCATGGGTTAGGTCTTGGGTCTTCGGTCTTGGGCTTCTGGCTTTTCCCGGCTCACTTCTGAGACGGTTAATTTGGGGCTAAACGGTTGCATTTGCAGGTGGTTAATGGGGTTTAATCGAATGATATTGTAGCATGACGCGGGGTTGTGGAAGCCGTCTGCGGAAGAGATTGTTGTTGGTTATGGCGATTCCCTCAGGTACCTCGGGGGCTAAAGCCCGACCGAAAGGGTGGCTCAACGCAGGCCTGGAAGGCCTGCTCCACGCCAGGGCCTTCTCCCTTACGTCTAGGGGCGGGTGATTACTTCGTTGGAGGATTTGGGAAGGGCGAATTTCACGTTGCGCTGGGCGTTGACTTCCAGGGTTTGTGGGACGTTGACGGTGGAGAGTTCGATTTTTTTGTTCCAGTATCCGTCGGTGTAGTAGTCGCCGCTGGCGTAGAGGATACCGTCGGCGATGGTGTAGTTGCGGACTTCTTCGCTGTGTCCGTCGCGGAAGAACAGAAGTACAGGCGCCAGTTCGTGCGGGGGCGATGGAGCGCGGTCGGGCGCGAGGTCTAAAAGCACGGCTCCGCCGTCGCCTGCTGCTCTGTTCACGCGGACGTAGCGGCCGTTCTGGAGTTCGATCATCAGTGGCTGCGGGGCGGCGGATTGACGGTCCGCATAGTCGGGGCCGGCCATGGTGCGCGCGGCCTGCAACATTATCACTGGCAGTTGCGCGGCTACGGGGTTGCCGGTGGAGTAGAGGTCATCGGGATTGAAGGAATCGGCGAAGAGTGGGAAGGGTAGAGAGGTGTAGGGGAATGGCTGGCGGAATCTGGATGGGTATCCGGTTCGTCCGAGAGCAAAGCTGCCGGTGGCTGAGTTGAGATGCGGGGTTGCGGAGTGCGGGGCTGTGGCGTGCGCTGCTCTTTGAGCTGCGGAGTATGGTGCCAGAGCCAGCATTAGAGCGCAGATAGTTAGAAGGACGCAGCGACCGAAATCTCCCGCTTGCGTGTTTCTGCTGTCGGCAGTTGGCGGACAAAGCCCGCCCTGAGCTTGCCGAAGGGAGTGTCCGCCCCACACGGGCTGTGGCTGCGACGGGATTTCACGTATGCGCATGTCAATTTGCCTGGGCCGACGGCGGCAAGTCGAAGGTGATGCCGTGGTCGTCGTTCAGCTTCTGGGTGGCCGGGAGATTGAGATCGGCTAGCGCGACCCTGTGCGGGTGACCCGGCGTTAAATCGTAGAGTGTTTGATTGACTATCGCGTAATTTCCGATCTCGAGTTGATGGCCGTCTTTGAAGACCAGGACGGTGGGATCAGGGGATGGTTCGGAGTCAGAATCATATTCAGACTGGGAAGTTGGTTCCGTTCGCGTCTGCACGCCGCTCGAGTCGGCTGGCGATTCGTAGCCTGGGGGAATGTAGGAAGATGGTCCGTCGCCGCGGCGATCGAAGACGGTGGGGCCACCTTGATAGTTGGGATCATTGTCGTCGGAGGCTCCGTTGTCGAGCACGTCCGCGGTGTAGGGCACTGGAACCGCGTAGACGTAGGGATAGTAGTAATAAGGCAGGGGGATGGCGGTTGTGTGCTGAGACCCGTTATTGCTGCCGTGCGAGCCGGTGGTGGGAGGCGGAGTCTTGGTGGAGGAAGTGACGCGCGAGTTGGCTGAGACGTGCGCGGTAGTGGTTGCGCTGACGGCGTGGCCGGAGCCGGAGGAAGTTGCGCTGTTGTTTTGAGCCGGGCTGCTGGAAGCGAGGAGAAGCATCCCAAGAAGCGCTAGCGAAGCCGGAATCAGAGGCGGCACGGGAATATGATACTCCAGCGGATGGGTCATGGCGTACCTCCACTGTCTACAGTTTAGATCGTGGGACGGTGTGGTTGATGCGGGGAATTGTAGAGAATTGTGATGGGCGATCCGGAAAGTCAAAAGCTTAAACACAGGGGACCCTTCGGCTTCGCTCAGGGCAGGCACTGAGGTTCACAGAGGAAAGGCTTCGATTCTGGTCAGGGAGTGGTTTGCGGGATCAGGACGGCGCGGCGGCGTTTCTTGAACTGGGCTACGACGTAGGCCACCCCTGTGGCGAGAGCACTATAGGGAATGGGACCCAGGCTGCCGCTGGTGAAGAGTCGGACCGGGAGGTAGGTCAGCAGCATGCCCCAGAGGAAGGTTTCGCGTTCCAGGAAGTAGCCGATAAGAGCTCCCGCGACCATGTAACAAAGCCGGATTACGGCCTGAGCAGCGAATTCGGCAGGGAGGCCGAGAGTACGGAAGGCGTGAGCGGCAGCGGGGGCGTATTCGAGACGGGCGAAGACCGTCAGGGCGGCTGCGAGGATTGCTACGGAAAAGAAACGCTGGGCGGAAAAGCCCTGGGCAAAAGGATTGAAATAGTTGCGGAGGCCGCGCCGGTAGACTTTGTCGGAGAAGGTGTAGCTGTCTTCGCCTGGCAGAGGCTGGTAGCCTCCGACGGAAAGCTGATAAGCGCTGTAGCGCTCATGTTCGCTTTGAACGTATTTGAAGATGCGGTCGGCGTCGGTGAGAGGAGCGACGGGGGATCCCATGGTCTGAGCGCGGGCGTCGTGGATGCGCTTCAACTTTGCGGGATCGTCGATTTGGGGACACTCCTGCAGCACCCAATAGGGCGGATTGTCGAGGACGCTCTTCAGTTTCATGTTGCGGGTGGTGAGAACGCGGTCGTCGGTGAAGCGGGTGTGGAAGTGGATTACGCAACAGCTGGTGAAGGCTTGTTTGCCGTCGACGGTTTGGACTAGTTCCTGGATCGCCACTTCACAGCGTGAGCTTTCGGCAGGGTTGACATACTGGCGCGTGAGGATTTGGCCAAAGTTGCTGATGAGATAGGTGCAGACCGGGCGGTAGTTCATGGCGGCCAATTTTTCGTCGTAGGGAGCGAAATAACTTGCTTGCGCTTCGGTGAGAGAAGCTTCGGGGATGTTTTGGATCTGGTAACGAGCGGGGACGTGTGGAGCGCTTTTGCGCAGACGGGGCAGTGCTGTGAATAGCATTTTGCCGGTCACGAAGAGGAATACCGCTAGATCGACATCGAGTGGGAATCGCATGGATATGTCTCCGCGGGGGAGTTCGCTATGAGCTTAGCAACGATTTTGAGACGAGGATGCGTTACGGAAGTGTCGGGGCGATGCCTCGGGGCTTTGCTGGAAACGAGTTTTATCCGGTTGGGACTTGGGTTATGGCTTGGAGACTCCAGAGGATGTAGGCGGCCATGAGTCCCCAGATTGAGGCCGTGACTAGGGGGCGGCGCGGAGTTTCCATCAGGTCGGCTAGAACGCCGGAGACGAAGATCAGGATGAAAGGGATGGAGGCCAGTAGAAATCCTGCGCCGGCTACGTGGGGATGGGCCATGCCTAGTGCGATGAAGAGGAGGGCTATCAGGCCGGGGGCGGTGTTGCCGAAGTAGCGGGTACGGCGCCAGAGGATATAGGTGGTGATCGCGACCGGTAGGAGCAGTGCGAGGGCGGGACAAGCGCGCATGATCTCGCGGGTGACTTGGATGTAGACGCCGCGGACGGTGAAGCTGCGCCAGGTCGCTCCCCAGAAGGAGGCGTGCCGCATGCTTCCGGAAAAGGCTTGGGGATGGAAGAAATAGGTGGCGAAGAGCAAGATGAGCGCCAGGAGCAGGCGCGGCGATCCAGATGATGAGGGCTGCGCCGCGGCGGATGGGCGCCAGATAGAGCATGAACACGAGAGCTAAGGGCACAACGACGATCATGGAGAATTGAGATCCGACGGCGATGGCTAGAGAGACTCCCAGTAAAACGATGCGACGCCAGTTCCAGAGAATTACTTCGCGTGGGGCGTAGAGAGTGTGGGCTACGGCGATGGCGGTGAAGATAGCGCCGAAGGATCCCCAGGCGGCGAAGATTTCGGGCTCGGTGTGCCAGACGGCGCTGGCCTGGATTATTGTCGGGGAAAAACAGTAGAGAGCTAGGGCGAGGAATCCGCCGGTGTTGCCGCAGAGGCGGCGGGCTACGTACCAGAGCGAGGCGCCGAGAAAAACACCGCAGGCCAGGAACGGAAGGCGCGGGAGCCAGCGCCAGCGTGGGGAGGATTCGGGATTGAACGGAGGTTGGGGCGAGGCCAGCAGCGGCGCGGCGGATAGGAGAGACAGTAGCGGGGAGTGTTCGGAGTCGAAGCCGTCATCGTTATTTATATCTGCGGAGATTTCCGTGGGAAGCGAGGATGGGGGATCGGGATAGGGTGCGCCGGCGATGCTGCCGCCGTGAAGTTGGCGCCATCCGGCGGCGATGCGAGCTTGTTCGGAGGCTCCTGGTGCGGGGGATGCGCTCAGTTCGGAATGGACCAGCCAACACGCCTGCGCCAGGAAAAAGAGGAGCAAAACGCCGGCTAGAAACTGCGGGCGTCCGAAACGTTCGCGGGTGAAAAAACGGGTCATGAGGCAGGACAAGTGTTTTACCATGACCGAGCGTCTTTAGGAGAAACTTCTGATCGGGGAATGCTAGAGAGTAGTGGCGCGGGAGGGGAACAGCAGGTTCCTCACCGGGCCTTCGGCCCGATTCGGAATGACAAGGGTTTGGGGTTTGTTGACAAGGGTTTGGTTTGAATGGATGAAGAGACGAACATTTCGACGAAACCGACAGGTTCTGCGCCAGAGTTCGCGGCTGCGGTGCAGCCCTCGTATGGGTGGTCGGTGTTTTTTGATGGGGATGGACTCAGGCCGGGATGGGGAGTGGCATTTTATTTGGCGATGTTCTATTTGCTGGAGTATGTGGTCGTCCGGTGGGCTGGGTCGCTGGAATTGGGGGCAGATGGGCTGTGGCCGATGATGCTGGAAGAGTTTGGAGTATTTGTGGCGGCGGTGGTTCCGGCGTTGGTGCTGGCTAGAATCGAGGACCGGCCCTGGGGTGCGTATGGTCTGCCGCGGCGTTCGGCGTTCGGGAAGTTGTTTTGGGTGGGTGGGGCGTGGGGATTTGCGAGCATCACGCTGCTGCTGGGAACGATGTATGGACTGCGAGTGTTTGAGGTGGGGCATCTGGCGATCCACGGCATGCGCTGCGTGAAGTTTGCTGCGTTCTGGGGAGCGTATTTCCTGCTGGTGGGATTGTTTGAGGACTTTCATTTTCGCGGTTATTTGCAGTTCACGCTTACCCGAGGGATTGGTTTCTGGCCAGCGGCGGTTTTGCTCTCGGGGTATTTTGGCTGGAGCCATCGCTTGAATGAAGGCGAGCGATGGACCGGCTTGCTGGCGGCAGCGGTGATTGGATTGTTCTTTTGTTTGACGTTGCGGCGCACGGGCAGTTTGTGGTTTGCGGTGGGGTTTCACGCCGCGTGGGATTGGGGAGAGACATTTGTTTATTCGGTGCCGGATAGCGGGACGGTGTTTCCGGGGCATCTGCTTAAAACATCGTTTCATGGCCCGGCTTGGCTTACTGGGGGTGTCGTTGGACCGGAGGGCAGCTTGCTTTGCTTTTTGGTCATTGCGGCAGTGTGGGCGGTGTTTGCTCGGAGGTATCAGGACGTGAAGTATCGAGTAGGTGAAGAAAAATCTTTAACACAGAGGACCCTTCGGCCTCGCTGAGGGCAAGCTCCGGGGATCACAGGGTAGTTCTGTTTTGGTCGATCCGCGCGGTGCCGACAATCGGGATAATTCTTTATGAGTGTGAAATCTCTCTTCATTATCGCTTTGATATCGGCTTCAGGTGCAGCGGTGTTCGGCCAAACGGAAGCCCGGCCGCGGATTCGGGATTTGGGAGTGCAGGTAGGAGTGTTGTCGCCGGGGCCGCTGAATGCAATCACCGATGTGGCAGGGGTGAAGGTTGGGCAGACCACGCTGATTCGCGGTGACAAGATTCGCACTGGGGTGACGGCGATTCTCCCGCATGGAGGAAATCTTTATAAGGAGAGGGTCCCGGGGGCGGTTTTCCTGGGCAATGCTTACGGAAAACTGGTGGGCTCGACGCAGGTGAACGAAATGGGCGAAATCGAGACCCCTATTTTGCTGACTGCTACAGACTCCGTGCCCAGAGTCGCGGATGCGGTCATCACCTACACGTTCAACCTCAAAGGAAACGAAAATGTACTGTCGGTGAATCCGCTGGTGGGTGAGACTAACGATGGGTGGCTGAGCGACATTCGCTCACGTCCAATTACTCCCGAGGATGTGTTTGCTGCGATCAACAACGCCGCCGCGGGCCCGGTCGAAGAAGGCGTGGTAGGCGCGGGAACGGGGACCGTTGCTTTTTCCTGGAAGGGAGGAATTGGGACATCGTCGCGGCGTTTGCCGGCTTCGCTCGGAGGGTACACGGTTGGGGTGTTGGTGCAGACGAATTTCGGCGGAAATCTCGATGATTGCCGGCGTCCCTGTCGGCAAGGAACTGGGGAAGGTTTATCCGGAGATTGCGTCGGTGAGGAACGATGCCGTGGGATATTCGGCGCGGCGGACGCCGGATGGCTCCTGCATGATTGTGGTAGCGACAGATGCTCCGCTCGACCACCGCAATCTGAGCCGGTTGGCGTCGCGCGCGATGATGGGCCTGGCTCGGGCGGGATCGAGCGAAAGCAACGGAAGCGGGGATTATGTCATCGCATTTTCGAGCTCTCCGGACGTGCGAATCGAAGCTGGCGAGCCGCTATATCGGCCTAAAGAGTTATTGAGCAATGAGAGTATGTCTCCCTTGTTTGAAGCTGTAATTGAGGCCACTGAGGAGGCGATTTACAACTCGATGTTCAAGGCGCATGACGTGACCGGGAACGGGCATACGGTTAAGGCGCTGCCTCTGCAGGAAACTGTCGATCTTCTCAAAAAACACAACGCGATTGTGGCGAAGTAAGCGGCTGAGCGTAGGACGCTCGCTTTGCTCGCTGTGATGGTCCACAGGGTTCCTTATTTGGAAACTCTTCCTAAGAAACTTGCTGAATTGCTTTCTCCTAATCTTCGCCTGAGCTTATACTTCTTTTCATGAGCGCGGAGATGGATCTGCTTACGCTGCTGCGGAGGTATTGGGGGTACAGCACGTTTCGTCCGCTGCAGGAGCGGATTGTGCGCAGTCTGCTGGCTGGCCATGATGCTTGCGTCGTGATGCCGACTGGCGGCGGCAAATCTTTGTGCTATCAGTTGCCGGCGGTGGTGTCGGGCGGGACGGCGGTGGTGATTTCTCCGCTGATCGCGCTGATGCAGGACCAGGCAGCGCAGCTGGCGCAGATGGGGATTCCGGCGGCGGTGCTGAACAGCACTTTGAACGAAAGCGAGCAGGCGAAGGTAATGAGCCGGGCGCGGGACGGGGCTTACCGTCTGCTTTATGTGTCTCCCGAACGTGTGGCGCGCGGCGATACGATGGGATGGCTGCAGCAGGTGCCGATTACTTTTTTCGCGATTGATGAGGCGCACTGCATATCCGAGTGGGGGCATGAGTTTCGTCCGGAATACCGGCAGTTGAACAAGTTGCGGACGAAGTTTCCGGATCGTCCGATTGCGGCATTTACCGCTAGCGCTACTCGGCACGTGCGGCATGACATTCTGGCGCAATTGCAGTTGCGCGATCCCGATAAATATATTGCCAGCTTTTACCGGCCGAACCTGCGGTATCTGGTGCGGGAGTGTGAAGGGCTGGGGCAGATGGAATTGCTGGTGAAGGCTTTGCGCAGCTACTCCGGCAGCAACGTGATTGTCTATTCTCCTACGATCAACCGGGTCGAGGAGACGGTGGACTTTCTTGGCGATCACGACATTGCCGCCGTGGGGTATCACGGCAAGATGGGAAGCGATGACCGGAGGCGGAATCAGGAACGGTGGATGTCGGATGAAGTGCGGGTTTTGGTGGGGACGATTGCCTTTGGGTTGGGGATTAACAAGGCCGCGGTGCGGGCGGTGATTCATCTGTCGCTGCCGAAGTCGATTGAACAGTATTACCAGGAAGCAGGACGGGCGGGGCGCGACGGGGAGAGTGCGGATTGCGTTTTGCTGTGGCAGAAGAGGGATGCTGGGCTACTGGGATTTTTTGCTAATCAGATTACGGATGCGGCGGAGCGAGAGCGGGCTTGGGAGCGGTACCGGATTATCCGGGAGTTTGTGGAGTCGAAGCGCTGCCGGCATCGGCAGATTTGCGGGCACTTCGGAGAGGTCGCGAAGTGGGAGACTTGTGAGGCTTGCGATGTGTGCGGGAGCACGACGGAGTGGATGTCGGCGGCGGCGCGGGGCGTGAGTTTTGCGGGGAAGGAATCTCGGCGTCAGGTTGCGGCAAGTGTTTCGTTGGCCGACGCGGAGCTGCAGGAGTATTTGCGGGAATGGCGGCGGACTACGGCGAAGGAGCAGGGCGTTCCTGCGTTTGTTGTGTTGCACGACACGACGCTGGAAGAGCTTTGCCGACGGCGGCCTTCGTCGATTGCCGATCTGCTGAGCATCACTGGAATTGGCGAGCGGAAGGCTGAGGTGTACGGGGAGGGCATACTCGGCGCTCTGGAGCGTTACGGCGGTGGTGCCCGTGCTTCCGCAGTTCCTGAGAAGAAGACTGCACCTGCGTTGGAGACGATGCGTCTGCTGGTTGCGGGGAACAGCTTCGAGGAAATTGCGAAAATCCGCGGACGGCAAGTGGCGACCGTCGTGAACGCGGTTGCGAATCTGGTGGAAAGGGGAGATCTGGAGTTTCAGCCGGCTTGGATTGACCGAAACAAGCAGTCTGTCATTGAGGCCGCTTGCGGGAAACTTGGGATTAGCGGGTTGAAGCCTTTGAAGGATGCTTTGCCTCCCGAGATTACCTATGACGAGATTCGGTTGGTGGTGGCTCGGGTGCGGCGGGAGTTGAAGGTCAGTAAGGTTGATGTTCCGGCGTAGTGGTCGAACGGCGAGAGGACAGGGCAGCATAGGAGAATGGCTCGCGGGCTGGTGGCTGCGCATACCGATAAGGGGTCCCCTCGACTTCGCTCGGGGCAGGCTCTTCGACTGCGCAAGCGCCTGCTCTTCGCTTAGCCGCTTGCTTCGCTCAGGATGACAGAGACGAGCAAAGTATCGACGCAGCATGAGCCCTCCTATGGATTGAGGACTTGTTTCGCGGCCTCCTGGCCGGAGCGGATGCAATCGGGGACTCCTATGCCGCGGTAGCCGTTGCCGGCGAGGGCTAGTTTTGGGAGCCTGTGGCGGAGCCGCTCGATGCGGTCGAGGCGTTCGAGATGGCCCACACCGTATTGGGCCATGGCGGACTTCCATTTGTAGACGCGGGCGAAGAGAGACTCGGCGCGGAGGCCGAGGATCTGCTGCAGCTCGTTGCGGGCTACGGCGATGATGGCGTCGTCGGAAAGCTGCCAGATATTTTCTGCGTTCGGTCCCCCGAAGAAGCACCGCAGAAGGGCGCGGTCCTCGGGAGCTCGGTTGGGGAATTTGTTGTGAACGAAGGTTGCAGCCAACAGGCGCTTGCCTTCGCTGCGGGGGACGAGGAATCCAAAGCCGGGAGGGAGAGATTTGCGGACCTCGCGGTCGTAGCCGAGGCCGACAGTGATGGACGAGCTGTAGTCGATGGCTGCTAGTTCGGCGGAGAGTTCGGGGCTGCTGATTGCGAGCAGCTGCGCGGCGGCATGCGTGGGCAGAGCGAGAATTACGGCGTCGAAGTGGTCGGATTTCAGTCCTGCTGACACGGTCCAGCCTCCGGCTTCGAGGTGGATTGACTGCGCGGACGAGTTGGTTACGAGAGAGGACGCATTCAGGCGCGGGACGAGGGTCTCGACGAGTTGCTGCATGCCGTTCTTGAGAGAAGTGAAAAGTGGAGGGGCAGTTTTGTTTGCGGTGGACGGCATTTGTTTTCTTGCCGCCAGCATGGCGCGGCCGAGACTGCCGTGAGTGCGCTCCATTTCGGCGAAGCGGGGAAGGACGGCTCGCACGCTGAGGCTGGCGGCGTCACCGCCGTAGATGCCGGAGAGGAGCGGGTCGGCGAGGCGGTCGACCACCTCCGCGCCGTAGTGGCGCTCGACCAGTGACGCGACGCTTTCGTCGGCTGCGGCGGCGCGCGGCGGATGGAGTAGTTCCTGTGCGATGCGGAGCTTGGTGGTCCAGGAGAAAAGTGGGGAGAATCCTGTGGGCAGGATTTTGGTCGGGACCATGAACATCAGGCCGTCGGGCATGGGGATGAGCTGTCCGCGAACGAGGATATAGGTTTTGCGATCAGTGTCGTTGGAACCGATTAGCTGATCGCCGATGCCGAGGGTGCGGCAGAGATCGGCGGCCCAGGGCTTTTCGGTGAGGAATGAGTCGGGACCGGCTTCGACGATGCAGCCGTCAAGGTGCTCGGTGCGAAGGACACCCCCGAGGTGAGGCGAGGATTCGTAGAGAGTGTATCCGACAACGCCGGCGCGGCGGTGGTCTTCGAGGGCGAAGGCGGCGGAGAGTCCGGAGATGCCTCCGCCGATAATGGCGATGCGAATCATGGATGCGGGCTTCGGGCTTCTTCGGGCTTCGGGCCGGATTCCTCTGCGAATTCGCGGCCGGATACTCTTGAATCAGGCGGGCCAGGTTCTTCACATTTTCGACCGGGGTCTCGGGGAGGATGCCGTGGCCTAGATTGAAGATGTGGCCCGGGCGTCCGGCGGCGAGTCGAAGAATGTGTTCAGCGCGAGACTTCAATTCCTTCCAGTCGGCGAAGAGCAGGACGGGATCCAGATTGCCTTGCACGGCGCAGCGATGTTCGAGATCGCTCCAGCCCTGGTCGAGCGGAATGCGCCAATCCAGGCCGATAACTTCGGCTCCAGTTTGACTCATCGCGGGAAGCAGGGTCGCGCTGTCGGTGCCAAAATAAATTATGGGCGCACCGGCCTTTTGCAGGCGTTTGACTAAGTCGGTCACGTGCGGCAGAACGTGGCGGCGATAGTCTTCGACGCCCAGGCAGCCGACCCAGCTATCGAAAATCTGGATGACATCGGCGCCGGCACGCACCTGGGCAGCGGAGTACTCAGCGGTGACATCCACCAGCTTACGCATTAACGCATCCCAGTCTTCCGGGGCGTTGTACATCATTTTCTTGGTGTGGAGGTAATGGCGGGAGCCGCCGCCTTCGATCATGTAACTGGCCAGGGTGAAGGGCGCTCCGCAGAATCCGATGACAGGAAGTTTTCCACCGAAATGCTTTGCGACGAGACTCACGGCCTCGGAGACATAGCCTAGATCCGCGGCGTGGTCGGTACGGAGTTGAGCCACGTCTTCCGGAGTGCGGATCGGTCTTCTCGATTACCGGACCTTCTCCCGCGGAGAAATGAAAGGGCAGGCCCATGACTTCGAAAGGAAGCAGGAGGTCGGCGAAGATGATGGCGGCGTCGACCTGCAGAATTTCGGCGGCGGTGATGGTTACTTCAGCGGCGAGTGAGGGTTTCTTGCAGATTTCGAGCAGGGAGTGCTGCTTGCGAACGGCGCGGTACTCGGGCATGTAGCGTCCGGCCTGGCGCATGAACCAGACGGGAGTTCGCTCGACGGGCTGGGACTTGCAGGCGCGAACGAAGAGAGAATTGGGCGCAGACATGATTCGATGAGATGGAGCGATTACTTTAGCATTTTTACTTGGGGAAGCGGGCGCCGCGGAGTGGCAGTTGTGCGAGACTAATAAGGAAGAAATCTTCAGGGTGGGAAAGGTATGAGCGGAACTGCAATTTCGAATGAGAAGGTGGAACTGGCCGTTTCAGATGGAACGCGGATGGCAGCTTATGTGGCGCGTCAGGAGCAGGGTGGGCCGCATCCGGGGCTGCTGTTGTTCCAGGAGGCATTCGGAGTTAACCACCACATTCGCAGCGTGAGCGACCGGTTTGCCGCGGAGGGATACGTGGTGATTGCCCCGGAGCTGTTTCATCGCACGGCGCCGCCGGGCTTTGAGGGCAGTTATACGGATTTTGCTGCTTTTAGGCCGCACTATGAGGCAGTGACAACCGAGACGGCGGAAGCGGACCTGCGATCCGCATATGAATGGCTGAGTTCGAATACGCAAGTAAAAGCCAGCGAAATTTCGAGTGTGGGATTCTGCATGGGTGGGCGGGTTTCCTTTCTGGCCAACAGCGTAGTTCCATTGCGCAGTGCGGTTTCGTTTTATGGAGGAGGAATCGCTCCTGGATTGCTGGATCGCGCGGCCAGGCTGGGGGCGCCATCGTTGCTGATATGGGGTGGATTGGACAAGCGTATTACGGCGGAGCTCCGGAAGGCCGTGACCGATGCTTTGAGCGCACAACAGAAGGTTTACGTGAATGTCGAGTTCTCTCGCGCCGATCATGGCTTCTTTTGTGACGAGCGGGCGGCTTATGAACCGCACTCGGCGCGCCAGGCGTGGGCGTTGACTTTGGAGTTTTTGCGCCCGTGAAGAAACTCGGAATGGCTTTCGTGGCCGCGTTGACTCTGTTGTTGACGGGGGCGCTGTCGCAGATGCCGGGGTCACCCGCCGACAGGAACGAGGAAACTCCGCCACCTACCTTTTATAAGAATGTGCTTCCCATACTTCGGGACAAATGCCAGAGTTGCCACCGGAGCGGTGAAGCTGCGCCGATGTCGCTCGTGACCTACGAACAGACACGGCCATGGGCGTCGAAGATTGCGGCTGCGGTGGAGATGCGGATGATGCCGCCCTGGTTTGCTGATCCGCGGTACGGACATTTTGCCAATGATCCGTCATTGAGTGCGGAGCAGATTGCGAGCATTGTGGCCTGGGCAAATGCTGGAGCACCCGCGGGGGATGCGCGGGATGCGCCTGCGCCGCGGACGTGGAGTGAAGGGTGGAATATTCCGCAGCCGGATTTGGTGGTGAAAATGCCGAAACCGGTGCGGATTCCGGCGAACGGTGAGGTGGAATACACGTACGAGATTGCGCCCACACATTTTACTGAGGACAAATGGGTGCAGATGGCGGAGGTGCGGCCTTCGAGCGCGGCGCATGTGCACCATGCGGTGGTTTACATCCGGCCTCCGGATTCGGCGTGGCTGCGGCATGCGCCGGTCGGCGAGCCGTTCACGGCTTCGATGTTGACGGATCCGGAGGAACGGCGGCAGGCGCACGAGACCACGAGCGATCTGCTGCTGGTTTATGCGCCGGGGAGTGCACCGGACCGGTGGGCGGAGGGAATGGCGAAGTTTGTTCCGGCGGGGTCGGATCTGGTGTTTCAGATGCACTACACGACGAACGGCGAGGCCGCGAGCGATGAGACCAGCGTTGGGCTGGTGTTCGCGAAGAGTCCGCCGAAGCAGCGCGTGATCACGCTGCAGTTAAATAATCATGCGTTGCTGATTCCGCCGGGAGCGGAAGATTTTCGTGTGGAAGTGCAGGGGACACTGCCGAACGATGCAACTTTGCTCAGTTTTTTCCCGCATATGCATTTGCGCGGGAAGCGGTTTGAATATGACATTGTGCACGATGACGGAAGCGTGGAGACGCTGCTGCGGGTGAATTATCACTTTCACTGGCAGCTGAGTTACAAGCTGGCGGAGCCACGGGAGTTGAAAGCGGGTACGAAGTTGCGAGCAGTGGCATGGTATGACAATTCGAAGAACAATCCGCACAACCCCGATCCGGAGAAGATGGTGACGTGGGGCGATCAAACTTCGCAGGAAATGATGGTGGGATTTTTCGACGTGGCGGTGCCGGCGGGAGTGGACAAGTGGCAGTATTTTATCCGGGGTAGGGAGGAGGGAGGAAAGCAATGGTGATTGGCTCGCTTTGCCCGCTAGACGGGCGAATGCGCCCGTCCCCACATGAGTTTTTCCCCCACACGACCCTTTCTGGCGCCGCTAGTTGCTGACTGGCTTGGTATTTGTAAGACTGTGTTGGGCTCATCGACTCGATGGCAAATCCCGTTTCTCCTGCATCAGTGGAAAACCAGCGTGGGCGCAGGTCCAGAGTGGCTTACTGGGCGCTGGCGGTCGTGTTTCTTGCGGTTTATGTTGGGTCGATGTTTACCCCCGGACTGCTGGATGACGCCGACAGTACGCATGCGGAAGCGGCGCGGGAGATGGTGGTGACGGGAGACTACGTCACACTTCACATCAACGGAGTTCGGTATCTGGAAAAGCCGCCGCTGCCATATTGGCTGGTCGCGATCTGCTACAAGATCCTGGGAGTGAACGAATTCAGCACGCGGCTGCCGATGGTGTTGTCGGTGATGCTGCTGGGAGTATTGGCGTTTTGCTGGGGGCGTCGCGCGTTCGGGGAGCGGACGGGGATTTATGGTGGTTTGTTCGTCTTCACCTGCGCGGGCGTGTATCTGTTTACGCGAGTTCTCATCCCAGATGTGCTGCTGAGCCTGCTGATCGCGGCGGCTCTGTATTTTTTCCTCACAGCGCTCGAGCGAGATGCTGCGCCATGGCGATGGTACTCCGGATACGCGATGATGGCGCTGGGTGTGCTAACCAAAGGTCTGATCGCGCTGGTGTTTCCCTGCGGGGCGGCATTTTTCTTTCTGCTGGTCACGGGGGAATGGCGGCGCTGGCGCGAGTTCCGGTTGATTTCAGGGCTCGCGCTATTTCTAGCGATCGCTGCACCGTGGCATATTCTTGCCGGGTTGCGGAATCCGGGTACGCCAGACCATCATGGTTTCTTCTGGTTTTATTTCGTGAACGAACACTACCTGAGATTCCTGGGGAAGCGGTACCCCCGGGATTACAGCAAACTTCCCGCGATGCTGTATTGGACGCTGCATCTGGTGTGGTTGTTCCCGTGGAGTCTGTACCTGCCAGCGGCGGTGACCGCTGCTGTTAGAGCGTGGCGGAGCCGGCGCGCCAATCCGGAACGAGTCGAGAGTGGAGAGCGGCGGCTGAGCGATTTTGCTTCGCGGACTCGGCTGCTGTGCTGGATTTGGGCAGGGGTGGTGCTTGTCTTTTTTGCCGTGTCGACCAACCAGGAGTACTACACCTTCCCTGCATATTTGCCACTTTTGTTGTTGCTAGCGGATGGCGTGGCACAGTGCGAGCAGACGGAGTGTGAACGCAGAGTGCGTGCGGGTTGGCTGACAACATCGGCCGGCCTTCTGGCGGTGATTGGAGTTGCGGCGAGCACCGCATTATTAATCGGGCTGTGGAAGTCGCGGAACCTGCCGTTCGAGGCGGACATTGGAAATGTGCTGGGCAAACAGGATCTGAACGCGTACACGCTTTCGATGTCGCACATTCTTGATTTGAGCTATGCGTCGTTTGCGGCGCTACGGCTTCCGGCGGCGCTGGCGGCGGCGGTGCTGCTGCTAGCTCCGTTCACATCGTTCATTCTGCGGGTGTTCCGGCGACATTATTCTGCGACCTGGGTTCTGGGAGCAGGATTGGCAGTCTTCCTGGTGGCGGCGCATATCGCCCTAGGACGGTTTGGTCCTTATCTATCTTCGAAGCAGTTGGCGCAGGAAATCGCGGCGCGGGCGCGGCCCGAAGATAAGGTGATGATTTATGGCGACCAGGCGTTTGGGTCTTCGCTGCTGTTTTATCTGCGGCGGCCGATTGATCTTGTAGAGGGACGTACGACTTCGATGTGGTTCGGTTCGACCTTTGCCGATGCTCCCAAAATTTATTTGAGCGACGCCGACTTGCAGCGGGACTGGGCGGGGAGCGGACGAGTGTTCCTGTTCGTGCCCCCGTACGAAAAGGCAAGAGTCGATGAGCTTTTGCCGGCGAAGTTTGTCATCGCGGAGCTTTCCGGGAAATACGTGTACAGTAACCAGCCGTGAAAAGAGCTTGTTTCCAACTTTTCTACTGAGGCTAAATCGATGAAGAAAGTACTGCTGTCAGCCTTTGGCGCGGTCGCCTTGCTTGTGCTTGGTGGAATCGTGATCGGCGGCGCGAAAGCGCAGTCGGGTGCGGCTCGCGGCGGCGAATGCTGCCGGGCCGAAGAAAGCCGAGGAGCAGTTCAAGAATATTCAGGTGCTCAAGGGGATTCCGGCGGATCAAGTGATTCCCGGCGATGCAGTTCATCACGGCGTCGCTGGGGGTGGAGTGCGAGTTTTGCCATGTGGAGGGCGCGTTTGAGAAGGATGACAAGAAGCCGAAGCAGACCGCGCGGAAAATGATGGAGATGATGTTCGCTATTAATAAGGATAACTTTGAGGGACATCGCGAAGTGACGTGCTACTCCTGCCACCGGGGCAGCGCCACTCCGGTCGGGACGCCGCTGGTGATGGCGGAAGCGCCGAAGGGCATGGGCGAAGCGAAGAAGGCCGAGGAAACGAAGAGCGAAGAGGCGGGAAAGGAAGCGAGCGGGCCGCCGGCCGATCAGTTGTTCGACAAATATCTGCAGGCTGTGGGCGGGGCCGCGGCGATCGAGAAAATTACGAGCCGGGTGATGAAGGGGACGATCACCTTCGGCGACAGGAATGTTCCGATCGATATTTTCTCGAAGGATCCGGACAAGCGAATATCGTTCACGCACACGCCTGACGGAGACAGTGTTACGGCGTTCGACGGGCATGAAGGCTGGTTGGGGACTCCGGGGCATGCGGTGCGGGAGATGCATGGACCCGATATCGACGGCGCGTCGATGGATGCGGATCTTCACTTTGCGGCGCACTTGAAGGAGATGTTCAGCGAAGTGAAGGTGCGAGGCACGGAGAAGGTTGGTGAGCACGACGCCTATATGGTGATTGGGCAGCGCGATGGTAAAACGCCGCTGCGGCTGTATTTTGACGAGCAGTCGGGATTGCTGGTGCGGCTGGTTCGGTTCGGAGAGACGCCGCTGGGCCGGTTGCCCACGCAGATCGATTATGCGGATTACCGGGAAGCGGGCGGGGTGAAGATTCCATTCCGCTGGACGCTGGCGCGGCCGGGCGGGCGATTCACGATTCAGGTCAGCGAAGTGAAGGAGAATGTTCCGGTGGATGATGCGAAGTTTGCCAAGCCGGCAGCGCCTCCGGAAGCGCAGAAAGGGCCGGCGAAGTGAGGCGGCTCCATTGAGGGTTGCATAACAAATCCTGATAGGAAGGATAAATAGTTTCGATTTCCGTGAAGCGGCGGCAGACGATAGAGTGAGCGCGTGCCGGTTTGTTTCGACTGATTCGCTTAGGCAAGAACGCTCTTTGCGGAGAAACGACTGTTTAGAACAAGATCATGACCAAGGTTGAGGCAGTCATCCAAAACTCCAAGCTGGAGGCCGTGAAGAGCGCGCTGCAGGAGATTGGCGTCGAGGGCATGACGGTGATCGAGGTGCGGGGGCATGGGCGGCAGAAGGGGCACACCGAGGTTTACCGCGGCCGCGAGTACAGCGTGGACCTTGATCCCCAAGACCAAGCTGGAGGTCGTGCTGGCGGACGCGATGGTGGAGAAGGCGGTGCAGGCCATTTTGGTGGCGGCGCGGACGGGCAAGATCGGCGACGGGAAAATTTTTCTGACGCGCGTGGATGACGCGATCCGCATTCGCAATGAGGAGCGGGGTGAAGGAGCTTTGTAAGAGCAGTTTAAGTGAAGGATCGCAACCAGACTGAAGAAACGGGAACATTCTACCGGGCTCGACCGGCGGCATCATGAGCAGCGTGTCACCAGCCCTCTCCTAAACGGCATGCTACACAAGAGCAACGAGCTTCGATTCGAACGTGCGATCGACGAGCGATGTGATTCATTGACACATGGTCATGACGGCAGCGTCTTCACTGATCAGTGAACTGCGAGGTTCTCTCGTCGAGGAATCGGCGCGGATCGCGCGGGACTTCGCGGTTACTGGAGACGGGCGTGCCGCGGTTGCGCAACGGACACGGCTGGTCGAAGACATTCTGAAGCGGCTGTGGCAGGACCTGGTATCAGCCGACCTGACGGGCCCGCCGGACTTCACGCTGGTCGCGACTGGAGGATTCGGGCGCGGCTGGCTGTTTCCTTATTCTGACATCGATCTTCTCTTCTTATATGCCGACCGCCGGGGCGAGGAAGCTCACAAGGAAGAGATCCGGCGGTTCTCGCAGGAGTTGTGGGATCTGAAGCTCAAGTTGAGTCCGGCATCGCGGACGCTGGCGGAATGCGATCGCTTCGATCCGAACAATACCGAATTCACTATTTCTCTTCTGGATTGCCGCTACCTCGCGGGCGACCGGGAGTTGTTCGCGCGGCTTCACGACAAAGTAATTCCCAAGCTCGTGATGCGGGAAGCGAAACCCCTGCTGCAAGGGCTGGCCGAAGTTACGCGGGAGCGGCATGGAAAATTCGGGCAGACGGTATTTCATCTGGAGCCGAATTTGAAGGAGACGCCGGGCGGGCTGCGGGATTACAACGTCGCTTGCTGGCTGGCGTTGATCTCCGCCATGGGCAAACTGGGCGACTGGCCGCACGCCAGCTCGCTGCGGGCGCCGGTGCGGAAGCAGCTGGATGCGGCGCTTGAATTCCTGATGGCGACGCGGTGCTTTCTGCATTTCCGCCATGGGCGTGACGATAACTCTCTCAGCTGGGAGGCGCAAGACGAAGCTGCGGCGCGGAAGATTGGGGCTTCGGATGCGGCGGAACTTACCGCTGCAGATTGGATGCGGATTTACTTCGGGCACGCCCGCGCGGTGCAGCGCACGGTGATGCAGTTGCAGGAGGAGATTCCGGAGGCCTGGTCTTCGCTGCGACGGCAATTTCAGGGCTGGCGGTCGCGGCCGGCGAGTTCTGATTTTTCCGTGGTGGATGGACTGATTTTTCTGCAGCAGTCGTCTTCGCTGCGGGATCCGGAGATGCTGTTGCGGCTGTTTCATTTTATGGCGCATCACGGGCTGAAATTGAGTGCGACTACAGAGCACAGGATCGAGCAGGAGCTGCCTGCCCTGGCAGTGACTCCGCCACGCGGGGCGGAACTCTGGCTCTATCTGCAGGAGCGCTGCTGCAGCCCCACGCCGCGGAGGCACTGCGGGCCATGCATTCGCTGCGCTTGCTCACCTTGCTGCTGCCGGAATTGAAGCCCATCGATTCGCTGGTGGTGCGGGATTTTTATCATCGTTTCACCGTGGACGAGCACTCCATCCTTGCGATTGAGAGTATGCACCGGCTGAAAGAATCAAGTCCGAATGGGATAAGCGATATTCGGAGTTGCTGGGAGAGCTCGAGATCGGAATTGCTTTATCTCGCGTTGTTATTACACGAGACAGGGAAAGGTATGCCCGGCGGCAATCATGTGGAGGCGGCCTGGAGATTGCCACCCGCTGCCTGGACGGGCTGGACGTTGATGCGGGAGAACGTGCGGTGGTGCTGTTCCTGATCGGAAACCGTCTGGAAATGTCGGCGCAATTGCGGCGGGACATTTTCAATCCCGAGACGGTCGCGGCTTTCGCGGAAAAGTGGCACGCCGGAGCGGCTGAAGATGCTGTGCCTGCTGACGTATGCGGATATCAAGGCGGTGAATCCGGAGGCGCTGACGCCGTGGAAAGCGGAAAACGTTTCGCAGCTCTACATTGGCGAGGCAACTACCTGAATCACAGCGCCGACCAGCGTGTGCACGATGCGAACGGAGAAAAACTGGCGCGGCTGCGCAGCCTCGCTCCGGTGATCAGCGCG
>CAWBSN010000004.1:0-35933 GCA_963791445.1 uncultured Acidobacteriaceae bacterium | reverse complement strand
TGGCGGAGAGAGTGGGATTCGAACCCACGTTACCCTTTCGAGTAAACACGCTTTCCAAGCGTGCGCCTTCAGCCACTCGGCCATCTCTCCGCGAGAATCTGCGCAGGACGATAGCTCTCGGGAAGGCTATCGCGGCACGCCGAGTCGGCTGATATTATCGGCCAACTCAGCATTCACTTCATTCTATGGTCAGAGGCGCGTTAGAGCAAATCGAGCAGCATCGCCGGGAACAGCAGGCGCTAGCGAGAACAAACGCATGGTACAAGAGAAAAGCCTAGGAGATCTTCTGCGGCGGGGTGTGGTTGGGATCGTCTGAATTCGAAGGCTTCGCCGGCGCACTCGAAGTGGCCGCACCCGCGGCGGCTGCGGCAGCGGCGCCGTTGACTCCATCGCCATTCTGAGGAGTGCTTGGGGGAATCGGAGGCGGCTTGACTCCATCGACTACGTGATGGCTCAGACAATAGAGCGCGAGTTCGAGCCGGTCGGCGACGCCCAGCTTGTCATACACCTTGCGCAGGTAGTTCTTTACGACCTGCTCGGTCGTCCCCACGCGAACTGCGATTTCTTTGTTCTTCATGCCCTGGGTGACGCAGGAAACGATCAGCGTCTCCTTGGGCGTGAGTTGAACTTTCGGGCGAGCTCCCGAGGGCCGCAAGTTGTGGCCGCGATACGCTTCCATCACCCAATGAATCGCCTGACTCTCGAGCCAAGGTTCGCCGGCGGCAACCTTGCGCAGGCAATCGACCAGAATCTCGGGCTCCACTTCGCGCGACAGGATGCCATGCGCACCGCGGCGGAACAGTTCAAGAGTGAGTTGTTCGTCGGAAGCGGGCGTGACCACCACGATCTTCAGTTGTGGCGCCTGGCGCAGGAGTTCGGCCACCGCTTCGACCGGATTCGGCGCCAGCGCGGACTCAAAAATCAGAATGTCGGCGGAAAACTTGGTGACGGCAGATTGCGTCTGGGGCAAAGTCTCGGCCTGGCCGACCACGCGGATATCGTCTTCGAGCGCGAAGATTTTGCGCAGCCCGGCGCGGAAAATAGCCTGGGTATCGGCCAGGATCACGCGAATGAACTGGCCCGTGCCGCCATTCTCGGGAACGCCGTTATTTTCTCCCACGCTGACCGAAGTGCTCGCCATCAGTTTCTTTGCACCTATGCCCGCTCAAAATGGTATTCGTCAATCACTACGCCAACGCCGCGCCGGCCCTGGTCTTCAAAGCTGCGAACCACGCGGCCATGGCAGTCAATCTGTACATCGCGACGCGAACCTACAACCTCTCCCGGAAGCAGAATCGTGAAGTCCACCACCGAACCTACAGGCACGTCGCGATCCATCGCGAAGAGCACGCCGTTGGCGGAGATATTTTGCGTCTCCGCGGAACACGCCCCACCCGGCGAATTCACCTCCACGGGCAGATGCAGCGGAAACCGCGGAGCACTCTGCATGGAGGCATAGTGCTTAATCGCAGTTTGCTGTGACTGCGGGTCCACCGTCAGTTGCTCCTCTGCCGCTTCGTCGGACACGGTTTCTAACCAGCCTTTTTCCAGTGCGCTGAAGCCGCTGGGCGCATCCGGATTTTTGCGGAACTTATGGGCAGCCTACACCCAGGAATCAGGTGTGCAAAGTTACCGAAGTCATGGAACAAAAGGGTGCTAACTGCTTGTGGATGAGCGAATTAGAGGGATTTTACCGAGGTACTGATAAGTTGGAGAGCTGACAAGTGCTTTGTACGCAGCCTAAACAGCCGAGTGCAGGCTCTAGAACTTAGTCACTTCGGTGAAATTAAAATCGCGGACCTTCATGGCGGGCACAACCATGTCGAACGACTCTTCGCCGCAGGACCGAACGGGCACACTCATGGCTTCGACTCCGGAGAGCATATGGATCAGACTCTGGTTGAAGCGGAAGTTGCGGAGTCCGCGTTGAACTTTTCCGTTTTCCACCAGGAAAGTGCCGTCGCGGGTCATGCCGGTGACGATCTTTTCATAGGGATCGACTTCGCGGATGTACCACAGCCGCGTGACCAGCACGCCGCGCTCGGTGGAGGCGATCATCTGATCGAGAGTTTGTGGATTCTGCGGAGCGGCGAACACGATGTTGAGCGGCATCTCGCCGATTTCGTTGGGCAGCGCGAATCCGTGGCCAGTGGCTTCGACCGGCCCAACTTTGTCTTTGAATTCCGAATTCTTCATGCGCGCAGCCGTTCCCCGCGCATAGACGACTCGCTTCACGACTCCGTTCTCAACCAGCGGCAAAGTCAACCGCCGCATGCCTTCGCCGTCAAAGGGAGAACCGGTTTGCAGCGGATGGGTGACATCGTCCCAGATGGTGATGTTCTCTCCGAAGAGTTGGCGTGCCGATGCGGCCGCTGAGGAACGAGCGCTCGTCGAGGATCGCCGTGCCGGAATAATCCCAGAACATGAAGCCGACAATGTCGAGCACGGCAGCCGGCTCAAGAATCACGGTGTACTTCCCTGCTGGAATCTCCGCGGGATGTGCGGAGTCGAGCGCCTTCTTCGCCGCAATCTCGGCCAGAGCAAGCGGATCAAGCTTGGCCACGTCGGGCGAGTTAGCCTTCTGCCAACCGGAGGAATCGGCGCCCAGCATGGTGATGGAAACTTCGGCCAGGGTTTGCGTGTGCCAGTCGCTCAGACCGCGCGAATTGAAAATGCCCTCGACCGATTCAGAACTGGAAAAAATGCCTGCGGTCGTGAGTTTGTGCTTCTGCGCCACTTCGACGATCTTCTTTACGCCAGCGGCGCGAAGCTGGGGAGTGATGGCCGCAGTTTGTTCGAAGTAGCGGGACGGAGGTTCGGTGGCTCGGACACTTCCGCCCGCGCTGCCGCAGCTTCGGCCGAATCGGGCATGGGCAGAAGATCAGGATCCGGATGCTGCACCTTCGCGAGAGCCTCCGAAGATTCGACCACCCGCCGCAAGCTATCGTCGTCAAACTTGTTGGTGGAGGCGCGAGCCGTGCGTCCGCCAAAAACTGTGCGCACCGAGACGATATGATTTTCGTCCGCAACATTCTGATGGATCGTGTTGTTCGCAAAGCGGGTAAGCGCAAAGTTGCTGCCCGAGAAAAGGACCTCAGTCTCATCAGCAGACGAGAATTTCCTGATGCGATCGAAGATCTCGGCGGCTTGTTCCCTGGTCAGCATTCAGACTGGCTTAGCTTTTCTCTGTGACTCTGTGTCTCTGTGGTGAACTAGCTTCCTTTATAAGCGCTCCCAACCTTGATCTGCCTGAAACGCGACGGCGCTGCCCCATGTCCCGTGCCCATCACCTGTTGCGGCTGGCCTTTGCCGCAATTCGGCGTGCCCCAAAGCGTCCACTCATCGCGCGAGCAGATCGCATCCAGCGAATTCCAGAACTCAGTCGTGATGCCGGAATACGAAGGGTTCTTCACCATGCGCACGCGCTTGCCGTGCTTGATCTCCCAGCCAATCTCACAGCCGAATTGAAAGTTGTAGCGGCGATCGTCAATCGACCACGAACGATTGGTCTGCATCAGGATGCCATGATCGGTTGAGGCGATCAGTTGCTCGAGCGTCAGCGGCTTCTCGCCGGGCAGCAGGCTGATGTTGGTCATGCGGATCATAGGCAAACGATTCCAGCCTTCGGCGCGCAGCGTTCCGCCGGAGCGATTCTCGCCGATGGTGTGCGCAGTCTCGCGCGAGCTGAGGTAGCCTGTAAACAATCCATTGGTGATGATCGGCGTGCACTGCGCCGGAACGCCCTCGTCGTCGAAGCCAAAAGTTCCCAGGCCCGGACCGTGCTCCTGGCGAGCGTCAGCGACCACATTCACCATGTCGCTGCCATAGCGTAGCGTGCGCAATTTGTCGAGCGTCAGGAAGGAAGTGCCCGCGAAATTCGCTTCCATGCCCAGCACGCGATCGAGTTCGATGGGATGCCCGACCGATTCATGAATCTGCAGCCCCAGCTGAGAGCTGTCGAGAATGATGTCGAACGTGCCTTCGGGGCATTGGTCGGCTTTATGTAGCGTAACCGCTTCTTCTGCGATGCGGCGCGCGTTCTCGACCAGCTTCAGCTCATCGATCAGCTCGTAGCCTTTGTTCTGCCACTGTCCACCGTACGAATTCGGATAAGACCGTTTCTGAATTTCGTTGTTCGCAAACGCATACGCTGCGTAGCCCGCCCCTGCGGAATACTTTGTCTGATGGATGTCGGTTCCCTCCGACGATACGAACCATTGTTCTTCACGATTGAAGTTGAGATTGCTCTCGGCGAGGGTAATGCCGGCAACGGCACGCAGTTCGGAGTCGATATTCAGCAGAAGGGCAATGTTCTGCTCAACGGAAATCGAGAATGGATCGATCACATGCGGCGTAGTCCACTCCGCAGTGACGGGCTTTTCGGGAGCGAGGAAAACATCTTTCTGCTTCACTTGCGCCGACGCCCGGGCAATTTCAACGGCGCGGGCTGCGGTAGCTTCAACCCCAGCGCGCGAAAGATCTTCGGAGGCGGCGAATCCCCACGCGCCGTCGGCAAGCACGCGCACGCTCATGCCGGCAGACTCGGCGTCAGACGCGCTGCCGACCTTGCCATTCTTCGTAGTGAGCGCGCGGCTTCTCTGGTTGACAATACGCGCATCCGCATAGCTCGCGCCGCGCATCGTCGCAACATTCAAAGCCCAGCTGGCAATTTCCTTCATGTGGAGATTCAAATTTACCACGGAGATGGAGAACTACGGGCAAAGGGGAGCCGAGCTAAGGCGTGGCCCGCGCCACATCCAGCGCTTTCCTCACCGCGAAAAGTTCCTTCAGCAGTTCGCGCAGCTTGGTAGATTCCAGCGCATTCGCTCCATCGGATTTCGCCTCTTTGGGTCTGTCGTGCACTTCCAGAAAGACGCCATCCACGCCGGCGGCGACCGCAGCACGCGCCAGCACCGGGATGAACTCAGGCTGGCCGCCACTAACGGCGACGGCGGCGTTGCCATCGTCGGCTTGAGCAGAAGGCAGCTGGACGGAATGCGTCGCGTCGAAAACCACCGGCGCAAACTTGCGCATGATCGAAAGCGAGCGCATGTCGACGACCAGGTTGTTATAACCAAAGCTGGTGCCGCGCTCGGTGAGAAAGACTTGCGAGTTGCCCGCCTGGCGGCACTTCTCGACCGCGTGCCGCATGTCCCAGGGCGAAACGAATTGTCCTTTCTTAATGTTGACGGCGCGGCCGCTGAGCGCCGCCGCTACAACGAGATCGGTTTGGCGACACAGAAACGCAGGAATCTGCAGCACGTCGACGACTTCCGCGACCTTGGCCACATCGGCGACTTCGTGAACGTCAGTCAGCACCGGCAGCTGAAGGTGGTCTTTGATCTTTCTCAGAATACGCAGACCTTCCTTAATTCCGGGGCCGCGATAGCTGCGAATTGAAGTGCGATTGGCTTTGTCGTAGCTGGCTTTGAAGATGAAAGGAAAACCGAGCGCCCGGGTCACGCCCTTGATGATCTCGGCCATGCGAATGGCGTGCTCTTCGCTCTCGATCACGCAGGGGCCGGCAATGAGGAAGAGATTCCCCGAGCCGATGTTTACATCGCCGACTTGGAAGGAGGAAATCAAGAGCGAAAACCTCTCACCGCCGAACACGCAGAGAGCGCCGAGATAAAACTGGGAAACTCGAGATCGCTATTGCATTTCTCGGCGGACTCGGCGATCTCCGCGGTAAATCGTCTTGCCTATCTACGCGTCACTTTCTCCGGACGATGAAACATTTCGACCGCCGCAGTCTCTTTCTGCGCCCGCCGCTTCGAGCCGTGCTCATACGCCGCCGCAATAAACGTGCTGAACAGCGGATGCGGCTCCAGCGGCTTCGATTTGAACTCAGGATGAAACTGGCAGCCGATGAAATGGGGATGGTCCGGCAGTTCGATCATCTCGACGTAAGTGCCGTCGGGAGTTGAACCCGAAATTCGCATTCCCGCGGCCACCATAGGCTCCTCGTATTCGCGATTGAATTCGTAGCGATGGCGGTGACGCTCGCTGATCTCAAGCTTGCCATAAATCTTGTGGGCGAGAGTGTTGGGCTCAATCTTGCAAGTCCAAGCGCCCAAACGCATGGTGCCCCCAAGTTCTTCAACGCCACGCAACTCGCGCAGCTTGTAGATCACTCGATGCGGAGTCGCCTGATCGAACTCGCTCGAATTCGCATCCGCCAATCCAACCACGTTGCGGGCAAACTCCACACAAGCGGTCTGCATCCCCAGGCAAATCCCAAAGTACGGAACTTTATTCTCGCGGGCATAGCGAATCGCGATCAGCATGCCTTCAATCCCACGCTTGCCAAAACCGCCAGGAACCAGCAACCCGTCATAACCTTCGAGCTGCGCTTCGATGCTGCTCTGGTCGCTAGTCTCCAGTCCCTCGGCTTCAATCCAGTTCAACTGAAGTTTCAGATTGTGAGCCAGCGCGCCGTGCACCAGCGCCTCCTTCAGCGACTTGTACGAATCTTCATACTCGACATATTTGCCCACAATCCCGATCGTGACCGTGTCCTTGGGGTTATAGACGCGATGCACAATGTCTTCCCACTTGGAAAGGTCGCGATCCTTCGCTTCCATGTGCAGATATTTGAGGGCCAGCGTGTCCACGCCTTCGTTTGCGAACACCAGCGGCACTTCATACACCGAAGCCACGTCCTTAGCCGTGATCACGGCTTCTTCCTGCACGTTGCAGAAGAGTGCGATCTTCGACTTCAGCTCCTTGGCAAGAAAGCGGTCGGTACGGCAAAGCAAAATGTCAGGCTGAATTCCAATACTGAGCAGTTCCTTCACCGAGTGCTGCGTGGGCTTGGTTTTCAGTTCCTGAGCCGCGGCGATGAACGGCACCAGCGTCACGTGGACGAACAGCGTATCCTCGCGTCCCAGTTCCTGGCGCATCTGGCGAATCGCTTCCATGAACGGCAGCGACTCGATGTCGCCCACCGTGCCGCCGATTTCCACGATCGCCACATCCACGTCCTGCGCCACCTTCTTCATTGCCGCCTTGATTTCATTCGTCACGTGCGGAATCACCTGCACCGTCTTGCCCAGATAATCCCCGCGGCGCTCCTTCGCGATGATCTGCTCATAGAGCCGGCCCGTGGTCCAGTTGTTGTCGCGAGAAAGTTTGGCGTGGGTGAAGCGCTCATAATGGCCGAGGTCGAGATCGGTTTCGGCGCCGTCGTCGGTCACGAATACCTCGCCATGCTGAAATGGCGACATCGTGCCCGGATCGACGTTGAGGTAAGGATCAAACTTCATCAGGTTGACCTTCAGCCCGCGGCTTTCCAGCAGGCAGCCGATGGAGGCCGCCGCTAGTCCCTTGCCCAGGGAAGACACAACTCCGCCGGTTACAAAGATGTACTTTGCTGGCATCTGTTCCTCGCTCTAAATTGTGTTTGAAAATTTGTGCAGGTGGGGTGCACGATCAATTATGCCAGAACCTGCCTGTGGAAACAAACAGAAGAATCAACTCGCGTTGACTATCCCGGTAATGTGGGCGAAAATGATTTGAGTACTTCCCTCAACCCCGATTTATCGGGCTTTCGGCTTTTTTGTCTTCAATCGTGGGCCTGTGGCGCAGCTGGGAGCGCGCTTCCATGGCATGGAAGAGGTCGTCGGTTCGATCCCGACCAGGTCCACCATATCTTTCTGCAACACTCTTTCGGCAACACTCTTTCCGCAACTAAGACCAGGCGTCCAGCGGGCCGCAATTACCCGACCGGGGTATGCTATAGTGTCGGCGATGTGACCGGCGGCCACGCATGTGCCCGCCAAGATGGCGGATCCACATCAGTTCGCGCTCCAGCGCAATTTCATCGAGATAGGAAGTTCCTTCCGGGGGTAAGTCGTGCGACCGGCGCGTTTCAGGCTGTTCCTTCTTGTGGCTTTGCTGTCCTCGTTCCCTTCCCTGCTGCTTTCGCAGTCAGCCATCCACTCCTCCCAGTCTCCTGTGGATGAGAGTCTCCGGGCCACGCTGCACGGCTCCGTGCATCCGCTGGCGCGGCCGGAGTTTGACCAGGGTGCGGTCTCCGCTGACTTCCCTGTCCGGCGAATGTTGGTCATGCTGCAACGCCCGCTCGAGCGCGAAACGGCGCGCCAGCGTTTTTTGCGAGAGGTACACACTCCCGGGTCTCCAGTGTTTCATCAATGGTTGACTCCGCAAGAATACGGCAGGCAATTCGGCGCAAGGGACGAAGACGTTCAGACCGTCGCCACGTGGCTTCAGGCTCACGGATTCTCTGTCGCTCGCGTGACCGGAAGCAAAGCGATGATCGAGTTCTCTGGAACCGCCGGTCAGGTGCGCGAGGCATTGCATACTGAGATTCATCAATATGCCGCAAGCGGCAGAAGTTTTTATGCGAATGACAAGGAAATCAGCGTTCCCGAAAACATTTTTTCCCTGATCCGCAACTTCGCTCCGTTAAATAACTTCCCGCTCACCAGCTATGTTGCCCCGGCGGGCAAGGCCAAGTTCTCGCATGAGGCACACGGCGCAGAACCAGCATTCACCTTGACGGCGAACAACGCTCCTTTTTATGCGCTCGCTCCTGAGGATTTCGCTACCCAATATGACTTGAGCCCCGTCTACTCGGCAGGAACCAATGGTTCCGGCCAGACTATTGGAATCATCGGAGCCACTAACGTGAATCTGGCGTTAGTGAACGCCTACCGCGAGTTATTTAATCTGCCGGGTGATAACACGCAGATTGTGGTCGACGGCGAGGACCCCGGCGATGGTTTGGCTCCGAACATCGAGGCGCTCCTCGATATTGAACTGAGCGGCGCCGTCGCGCCTAACGCGACCGTAAATTTCTACGTCGCCGGCGGACAGCCCTATCAGAATAATCTGGCGCTCGCCGCGTTACGCGCGGTCGAAGACGATCAGGCATCCGTGCTCGAGCCTGAGTTATGGCGAATGCGAGCCGCTGCTCGGCGACGCCGGAAACCAGCTCTGGGCGGGACTTTGGGAGCAAGCTGCGGCGCAAGGGCAGACCGTTCTGGTGGCCAGCGGCGACACCGGCGCCGCGGCGTGCCTCGATGTCATTCTCCTCGGTCTCAATGGCACCGAGGAAACCTTCGGCCTGACGGCCAATGGCCTCAGCTCCACACCATGGGATGTGTCGGTAGGCGGAACCGACTTCTATTATTCCGATTACGCGACCGGAGGCGCGAGCATCTCCTCGCTCTGGAACCAGACCAACGACGCTAATCTCGGGTCTTTGAAGGCGCCACTGCCGGAGCAGCCCTGGAGCGACGCTCTCGGATTGAATATCGTTTCATACTTCACCGTGTTCGATGGTGGAGCAGCTGTACAGTCCGGTCCGGTTCCCTCTGCCGCTGGCGGAGGGGCCAGCAGCAACTGCGCGCAGGAAACCTCGCGTTCGCTTGCTTTGCCGACTTGTATCGCTGGTTATCCAAAGCCCGTGTGGCAGCAGGGTACGGGCGTTCCCAACGACGGGGCTCGCGATTTGCCGGACATCTCTCTTTTCGCTGCGAACGGACCGAACCTGAGCGCCTGGCCGATCTGCGCCGAGCCCGGAGATTGCGCTGCGGGCGCGACCTCGGCAGTCACGCTAGTCGGGGGAACTTCGACTTCCACCCCTGCCATGGCCGGGATCATGGCTCTCGTCAATCAGAAGTATGGCCGCCAGGGCCAGGCCGACTATACGTTGTACGCCCTGGCGCGCCAGCAATCCGCCGTCTTTCACGACATCACGCTCGGCACCAACGACATACTGTGCCTGATACCGAATCCAGGGCTCCCGTCGATTCCGAATTGCACGACTCTCAACTCGAATCCCTACTTTTCAAACCTCTACGAATTTGGCATTTACCAGGCCGGAGCCGGATACGATCAGGCCAGCGGCCTCGGGTCCTTCGACGCCAGTGAGTTGCTTTCGAATTGGAACAACGTCGCCCTGTTACCGACCACAACCCTGCTTCAGCTTTCTCCGACAACCGTCACACACGGGTCTGCGATTTCCCTCACTGCTTCCGTGACACCCGTCTCAGGGTCTGTCGTACCCACCGGCGACATCGTGCTCCAGACCGATCCCCCATCCCCCATGCGGGGCAATGGACTGATACCACTCACTGCCGCCGCAGCTTCGGCCAATGTCACAACGCTCCCCGGCGGTTCCTATCTGGTGTTAGCTCAATACGGGGGCGATGGCGTTTTCGGGGCCAGTTCATCATCCCCCGTTTCGGTGACGATCAAACCTGAGCAGAGCATCACCTCACTGACATACAGCGGCGTCGGCATCCCGACGGGAACGGTTGCGTTCGGCAGCGCCTTGGCCTATGTGGCCACGCCCACCGGGCTAACTACGAATTCTTCGGGGCTTGCGACTGGCTCGGCGACCTTCACCGACGGCAATGCCTCGGCCACGGTTCCGCTGAACGTGAATGGAGTGGCAACCTGGTCGCCGCAGGTTGTCGCTCTGGGACCGCATTCGGTCACGGTAAGTTATTCGGGAGACGCCAGCTACGCCCCATCGACCGGCGGGCCGCTAACTTTCACAGTCGTCCAGGGAACGCCGTCGATTGAGCTTGAAGTACTCAACCAAGCCCCAACGGTCTGCACCGTGGGCGGAACTTGCAGCACAAATTATGTGGCCGGATCGAATCTTGCGGTGCACGTCGTCCTGCGTGGGCCCACTGCCAATGTGCCGCCAACGGGAACGGTGACGGTCAGTTTGGGCACGCTGACGCAGACCGTCGCTGTGGTCGCAGAATCCTATATTAATGAGGGCCTGTCTACGGCGAATGTGACGCTGAACAATGTGCCGGCGGGAACCTATTCGTTGAGCGCGAGTTACTCGGGTGACCTCAACTGGAACGCGGCGTCTTATACTTCGCCGCAACAACTTACCTTCGTCGCGAACAGCGCGGTTGCAACCTCAACCACAACCCTGACGGCCTCAACTTCGAGCGTCAATAGCTCGGGAAGCGTCACATTCAATGTGACAGTCACCGCCAGCAGCGACCAATATGGCACTCCGGTTGGTATTGTCTCCCTACTTGGAAATGGGACCGAATTCGCGGGAAGCATTCTCGGCTCTGGAATTGTTACCGCCTCCACTACCGAGACAGCGACGATCGTCGTTCCAGCAACAGAACTCCCCATCGGTCAACTGAACGTGACGGCAGTCTATTCGGGGACCGCGGGAGTCGCATCTTCCATCAGCGCCCCGGTGCAGCTCAATGTCACCGCCAGCGACTTCACCTTCTCCGCCGGTGCGGCGAGCCTTTCCGTGCCATCTGGTCAGACCGGCACGGTTCCGCTCCTGCTCGGTGGGCCATATGGAATCGGTGTTCCGGTGTCGCTAGCTTGCACACCTTCGTCCAGCCTTTTCACGTGCAGCGTGAACCCCGCGTCTCCAACCGTGACCGGTTCTGGCACCTCCACTCTGACCGTCGTCGCCAGCGTTCCTGGAACAACCGCAAGACTGTTCCCTGCACGCGACCACAATCCCAGTCGCTGGTTCGCTTCCGCGTGCGGTTTTGCTTTCGCCTTTGGCGCAGTCCTGATTGTGCCTGTCGGCAAGCGCAGGCGGAGAACGCAAGCCATCTTCCCGTTTTTCGCTCTCCTTTTCCTAGCGACCGGCTGCGGCGGAGGATCCAGCAGCGCTCCGCCACCGCCGAATGCAAATCCCACCCCCCCGGGCGCATATAGCGTTCTGGTCACGGCCACATCGAATGGTGTCGTCCACAACGTCCAGTTGTCGGTGCTGGTGTCGGCCCAGTGAACAGCCCTGCCAAATCACTTGCGTCCCCGCGGCAACATGGAAGACTTGGTCGGTTCGATCCCCGACCACTTCCGCAAGAAATTGACCCGCGAGATTGTCTCGCGTCGCTGGAATCTCAATCGAATGTCCAGCGCGTCGCAGTTTTCGGGAAGGTCTTTTCTATCAGGCCGAACACACGGCTCGGGCGCACACGGTAGAGGGGCTCGGAGCCGTCACCGCCGCTCATTCCATACTTGCTGAGCGATGTTGGTTCTAACTTCTTCGCAATCGCCCGGTCTGTAATCAGTTCGGCGACACCTTCCAGAATCACCGCTTCAGCTGCATTCTGAGTGCCCACAACGCAGTTTGGATTCTTAGCCAGGTTGCGCGCCTTTTGGGTCTTGCTCCCCGTGCCGAACCAAAACGCACCGTCAGACCACAAGCCCCAAATGATCATGGCATGCGGTCGACCATCGGAACGCACCGTGACGATCCAGTACTCGCGAGAGTCCGTGAGAGTCTTCACCGCCCATTTCCAAGGCAACATCCCGGTCTTGCTCGTGCTGATGCCGTAGCCGGGTATTCGCGGTCGTTCCGTTCGCGGCTCTACCTTGCTCTTTTTCAGGCTTGGCATATGGACCTCCGATATCGGCTCGCATCCGCGTGCAATCGCGGGCAAACCGCTCCCGGATTGTATCGAATTCTCATGCTAGGCTGGTACGGTGAACCGGCAATCCACTCTTCCCTTCTCCCGCATCACATTCGCACTGGTTCTCTTGCTGTGGATATTATTCAACTCAGTCCCTTCCGCCTATGCCGCCACCTGGACTGTGCGCGCCCAGCCCACGCGGCTGGTCAATGGCGGTCCTGTATTGTTTCAAGTGAAGCCCCCGGCGCGACTCGAATCACTAGGCGGAACATGGCTGGGGCACGAACTTTCCTTCAGCTTCGATCCCACAAGTAAGACCTGGTTCGCGTTGGCAGGAGTGAGCCTGGAAACCGTTCCCGGGACCTATTCCATCGTGCTGAGGGGCCAGACCACGGCTGGGAGAATGCCGGGCACGAAGATGTCCTTCACGCGCACTTTCGCCGTCGCCCGCGGAAAATATCCTAGGACTGAAGTCAAGCTCAACGTTGAAAGCAAATTCACCGAGCCCAGCCCTGAGCAGCAGAAACAGATTGAAGAAGGCGTGGAGGTGAAGAAGGACTATCTGAATCGCGTTACTCCACAGCGCGAGTGGTCCGGCGAATTCACCGCCCCGGCCGAAGCTGAAATTTCTGATGTCTTCGGCGCCGAGCGCGTCTTCAACGGCAAGACACAAAGTACACACTTCGGCCTGGATTTCCGCGTCCCCACCGGCACTCCCGTCGCCGCCATGAATGCTGGCACGGTGCTACTCGCGCGGCCACTTTATTTCGAGGGCAACTTCGTCGTGCTCGATCATGGCCAGGGGCTGCTCACGCTCTACCTGCACCTCTCGGAATTCAAAGTAAAGGAAGGCGATCAGGTGAAGCGGGGCCAGATCATCGGACTGAGCGGCGGCACCGGCCGCGCCACAGGCCCGCACCTCCACGTTGCAGTGCGCTGGCAGGGAACCTATCTCGACCCCGCGAGCCTGATGCGCCTGCGATTGCCGCAATCAGCTATTCGCAATTAGCATCTAGTGTCCCGTAACGGAAGCACGAAGCTTTAATTCTGTCCTCGGCATGACGATAGCCCTTGTAGGCAGATCATGGGCCGCACCACAGGACGCGTCGTATCACTTCTTCAGGTATTTCTCCAGCCACTCGACTGTGCGCTCGAGCGCGTCGATCTGGTCTTCGCGCTTGAAGAAGCCGTGGCCTTCGCCGGGATAGAAGTGCGCCTCGACCGTGCGGCCGTTCGCCTTCAGCACTTCGACGACCTTTTCCGCCTGGTCCTTCGTGACGCGCGCGTCGTTGTCGCCCTGCAGCACCAGGAGCGGCGCTGTCGCATTCTTCAGGTAGGTGAGGGGGCTCGATGCCGTGTAAACGTCCTTGTCCTTCACTGGATCGCCGAGCAAGCCCTCTTCATATTGTCGATCCGGCAGGTCCTCGTGGAGTAGCATCGCCTGCCAGTCGATGATGCCGTACTGATCAACACCCGCCGCCCACAAGCTCGGCGCCTTGCCGATCGCCATCAGCGTCATGAACCCGCCGTATGATCCGCCCATGATGCCGATCCGCTTTTCGTCGACATAGCCGGTGTCGACCAGGAACTGGCGACCCGCGATTTCATCCTTGAGATCGCCGCCGCCAAGATCTTTGTAGTTCGCTTGTTGGAAGGCGCGGCCGTAGCCGGTTGAGCCTCTCACATTCGGCGCGATCACGACAAAGCCGCGCGAGGCAAGCGCCACCGCAGTGCGATCGAAGCGTTCGACTGTCTGCGACGTTGGCCCGCCGTGCGGCAGGACGACGCCCGGCGCCTTCCCGTCGCGCGCGAGATTGAACGGTATCCAAAGAAACGCGCTGATCACTGTTCCGTCGTAGCTCTTGTAGTGGACGATCTGCGCTTTCGGCAGGCGGGCTGGATCGATGCTGGCGAGGCCGAGACGCGTCAACTGCTTCACCGTGCCGGTTTTTGCATTCACGATCCAAAAATCGAACGGTGTGTTGCTGGCCTGGTGCGCGACGATGATGCGCGAGCCGTCCGGTGAAAAGCCCGTCTGGTCGCTAGCCTCGTCGTTGAACCCATCAGGAAGCGCCAGCAGTTCCGATTTTCCCGAGCCAACATCAAATTTTGTGAGTGTAGTCCTCCCATCGACATAGCTTTTGAACAGGAGCGTGCGCCCGTCCGGAGAAAAGTAATCCGACCTTTGGCGCCACACATCGGGCTTCAGGATATGAACCGACTCGTCGTGCAGATCGAGCAGCGCCGCCTGACGGATGCCGGACGCCGTTTCCGTCGTCAGCGCGACATAACGGCCATCGGACGAGATATCGGTGGCCTCATTGTATTTCTGAGGAGGCGTAAGGCGTGTTTGGCTCCCGGACGCGATGTCGATCAACCAGGCTTCGGCCTCTGTGTCGGTTGCGTTCGTCCGATCGGCAAGAATGGACTTGCCGTCGTGCGAAAATCCCGCCAAGGCCCATGTGTGATCTTTCGTCGCCTCGTGCGTGAGCTGCCGCACACGGTGCGTGGCGAACTCCATGACGGCAATATTGTTGGAGGGCTCGGCCTTAGGTCTGCGCGTGAATGCAAGCACCGAACCGTCCGGCGAGAAGAACGCGCCCTCTTCGTCGACATCGGGCGCGTTCGTCAGCTCGATGACGGCGCCGCCGGACGCGGGCGTCGCATAAAGATCGTAGATCTCGGCGCCTGCGTGATCGGACTGGAAGACGATCCATTTGCCGTCGGGCGAGGCGGCCAATCCAGATTCCCGGTCGTCCGATTGCGTGAGCTGAAGCGGAAAGCCCCCATTCGTGGGCATGGTCCAGAGATTGTAACGGCCCGTGAGGTTTGTGGAGATGACGACGGCGTCCGCATGCGGGACCCAGATGGCGTCAGTCCCCCCGCGCGTGAAGAAAAGATCGGCCAGCGGAACGGGCGCGGCTCCGGCAAGCGCCTGCGACACGACGGATGTGGGATCGGTCAGCTCGCGCGGCGGCACGCCCTCGACGATGGCATTGTCGGGCTGGCGCTGCGCCTGCGCGGCGACCGCAAACAACGACACAAAGGCACAAAGCAGAAGTCGTCTCATTCTTCCTCGCAAAGTCATGAGTCGTAGATACTCGTTGCAGAATTCAGGATTGTACCCCGCAACAGAAGTACGCAGCGCTAGTTCTGTCCCAAAAAACCGTCCACCGGCGAACCGCGCGATGCTCGCGAGGATCTTGTCTGCGGTCTTCGTCCACACAAATGGCTTTGGCGGCTGGTTGTGAACTTCGATGAATTCGCGGATGGCGGTCTCAAGCTCGCGGGTGCTGCGGAGCTAATTGCTGTTTGCCTTACCGTTCCCGCCCGAAAGCCCACTCAATCCGCGCTCCGGGACATCGCGCAGCGCGTCCTTCAGAATCTCCTTCAACTCCAGGTTGCGGATTAACCGGTGCAGATAATTAGGATGCACACCCAGAATGCGAGCCGCATCGGCATAGCTGCCTTGCGTCTGCTCCACGGCGTCGAGAATCAGTTGCTTCTTCAATTCCTTCACCGCCAGGTGATATCTCGCCTCGACCATCTCCGGCAGTGGAGGCCGTTCCAGCAGCGATTCCGGCAGATCCTCGGGCAGAATCACCTCCGAGGACGCCAGCACCAGAGCGCGCTCGATGGCGTTTTCCAGCTCCCGCACATTGCCCGGCCAGTCGTAATTCTTCATGCAGGCCAGGGCTTCGGGGGAAATCGCGAGCGCCTTCACCTTGCAGCGCTTCGAATGCTTCTGCACGAAATGGCGCGCCAGCATGGAAATGTCTTCCTTCCGGTCCCGCAGCGTGGGCATCGTGATCTTCAACACTGCCAGGCGGTAATACAAATCCTGCCGAAATCTACCATCGCGCACGGCCTGCTCCAAATTGCAGTTCGTGGCGGCGATCAGCCGGATATCCACTTTAATAGGATGGATCCCACCCACTCGTTCAAATTCACGCTCTTGCAGCACGCGCAGCAGCTTGACCTGCAAAGTAGGAGCCAGCTCCCCGATTTCGTCGAGAAATACCACTCCCCCGTCGGCCACTTCGAGCCGGCCCTTCTTCAGCGAAGCTGCTCCTGTAAAAGCTCCGCGCTCGTGGCCGAACAGATCGCTTTCCAGAAGCGTCTCGGGAATCGCAGAGCAATTGATTGCCACAAACGGCTTGTTCGCCCGCGGACTGTTGCGATGCAAGGCCCGCGCTGCCAGCTCCTTGCCGGTTCCACTCTCGCCCTCGATCAATACTGTCGAATCGGTGGGCGCCGCGCGCTTGAGGAATTGATAAACCTCTTTCATGCGCGCGCCCTCTCCCACCAGACTCCGTTCCTGGCTCATCTCCAGGGTCAGGCGCACATTCTCCTGCTCCAGCGATTGCAGGCGGCGGACGCTATCCAGCGCAACCGCAGAGATGCCTGCGATCGCCGTCACCAGTTGCAGGTGTTCTTCGTTGAGCCGGTTCCTTGGGCTGTCGCTGTCGAGATAGATGCACCCAATCACCTGCTCAAACACGGTCAAGGGCACGCACAGCAAGGACCGCACCTGGGACGCCGCCAGGCTCTCGATCTCCCGCAGCTCCTCGCTGCCGGCAACGTCGCTGCCCAGAACGCCGATCCCCTGCTCCAGCACCTGGCGCGCGATCGTGCGGCTCACCCTCACCGCTTGGGGCTGTCCAGCCTGCCGCATGCGCCCGAACGTGGAATTGAATTGCTGGCCGCCTTTATCCGCGAGCAAAATTGCGCCCCGGCCTGCGGGAACAATTTCAAATATCAAGTCCAGGAGCTGGCTTTGCAGCTCGTTGAGATCGCGTATCGCAATCACGATCCGGCCGATCTTAAACAGTGCGTTCAGATTCCGGGCCAGCCGCGAGCTAGCAGGCAGCTCGCTCTGCAGCCGGTCCGGCTGCAGATAAATCACGTCCCGGGGATGGACGATCGTGGTCTCCGCCGTGTACTGCGCCTCCTCGAACTCCACCCGGCCCTCCGCCGGCACCAACTCTTCGTCTTCCAGCAAAAACAAAAACGAAGAGTCGCCGGTAGCAATCTCGTCTCCATGCTGCAGCCACTGCTCTTCGACGCCGGCGCCATTCACCAGGGTTCCGTTGCGGCTGTCGAGGTCGCGCACCAGAAATCTTCCGTTCTGCCCGCTCAGCAGACAATGTTTTCGAGAGACCGAAGGGTCGCTGATCGCGATTCCATTCGACGCCCTCTCGCCCAATCGTGATCTCTCCCTCAGCCAGAGGAATCGTCGAGTCTTTCAAGGGTCCGGAAACCACCAGAAGTCGGGGATGCAAGCCTCTCACCTCGCGCCCTTCTTATCACACTTCAGCCCCAAATTCATTCCCGATCTGGAGTTTTTCGGTTATCCGAACAGATAGGAACTGCTATCCGATCGGATAGCATTCGGAGCTGGCCGCCGGATAAGTGCCGGCGCGACTCTAGCCACAGAAGCGGTCAAGCGCTTTGCTCAGAACATGTTGGACGGATACCTGCGGTCGCCGCCAAACTCGCGGCAATTGGCATACGGCTTGCATTCTAAGGGTTGCGCTAGCGCTCGGCAAAAAGCGATGGGGGAAGCGCTTTTGCAGTATTCCTTGCCGGGATGGCGCAAATCAGGGATCCGAAGGGCCCCCTCATCGGATCCCTGGTCTTTTGTAGATGTCTTTTGTAGATGCCTTTTGTAGATGCTTCTTGTAAGTCCCGCAAATCGTCAACTGGCGACAGCTTCATCCCCTGCCGAAGCAACCGCGGGTATCGACATCGCCGCTCCGTCGCGATAAGTAACGCTGTTTCCGGAAATTGCCGGCACGCGGTCGCCCGGAACCAGAATCCCCACCAAATTCAGCGGATCGGCAGCCGACAGCGTAATCGTTCCTAGCGCGGGATCAAGCTTGCGCATCGCTCGCACCGATTCCACCGCAACCGGCAAGGCAAACTGCTCGCCTAGAAATCCATCCACAAATCGCCCGCCCCGAATCTCGCCCCGATCCTCCAACCGGCGGAAGCCTGCCAGCAACTCGCGCCAGGGCGGCAAGTTCGCCTCCCGCGCCAGCACGTCGCGCACCACAATTCCGTAACGGCGCAACAGCATCCAGCAGGCCGCTTCCACCGCGCGCGGACGCTCAACCACATCGTCGGTATGCAGCAGAGCCCAGCGCCCTGCATTGTGCCGCGGGCGCGTCGTCCGCCCGCTGCCTTGCCCTGCCCGCCGTTTGGGGTCGATCAGCGAACGCAGATTGTCAAAGCCGTCGGCGGTAACCAGTCCCGCCGCGACCAACTCCCATAGCGCAGTCTCGATCTCCGCTTTTAACTTATCCGTGCCGCGCACGATGTCGGCAAAAAACGAAGCGCCCCGCTGCCGCAGAAAATCCAGCACCGCCTGCGCTCCATGGCTCAGGCCGGTATTCGCCGCCTGCTCAGCGCCGGGATGCCGCGGCGTCATCCAGTCCGCATCTTCCCGAATGAAAAATGTAATCGGCGCAACGCTGGTTGGAATCACGCGCCGCCGAGAAACCGCGCCGGTCTCCGATCCGCGGCCCGCGGTCGAATCCAGCGTCGCCGGATGCGGCGACAACCTTCCCCAACCCACTGCCCCAGTCAGGCAAAGCTGGTCAAGCCATTTGGGATCGTAATCCACAATTCGCCGCGCCAGCACCTGCCGCTCCCAGGCATTCGCCGGAATCTCAAACCCCTGCAGTTGCCGCAGCACTTCAAGCGTGCCCCGCTCGCCCGCAACCTGCGTCCCCGCCGCCACATGCTGCCAGCGCAGCAGCCATTGCATGAATTGCGCCGCTGTAACCGGCTCAATCTGTTTGCGCAAAGTAGCGACCGTCAGCCGATGAATGCGAGCCAGCAGCCGCCGCTCGCACCATTCGGTTTCGGGCTCGTGCGGAGCCGCCCTCGGCTGCCCTGCGAGCGCCGCTCGCAGCAGCGCCACTGAAGCTTCCCCGCAGAACAGTCCCGCTAGCTTCCATGCGCAGCAAAGCACTCGAGATCTCAGAGGCACCAATCCCTAAAATCTCACCAAGTTGCGTAGCGGTAGTCGGCCCCAAATGCGACATCCATCCCGTAACCATCGTAAGCAAAGCATCGTCGCGGGAAGGAGCCGTCGTCTCCACTTCCGCCAACGCCTCTCAAATCGCGCCTCGGGGAACAACACCGAAAAAGTCTTGGCACGCTCTGCCGCGACCCAATACATCCGCCCACCAGCGACCGCCGACGCAGCGCCCGGCCTTCTCCGACTAATCGGTCGAAATAAACTTCCAGTCGCTCCGTCATCTGAAAGTCGCGCCAGCGCTCTGCCGGCAGCGCCACCAGCGTATGCAGCACATCATGCAATTCATCGGCATCGCGCACATCCGGCCAGGCTTCCTCCCGCACCTGCGCAATCGCCGCCGGATCCAGCCCGCCCACTTCCTCAAGCACCGATTCCGGCAGCATCCGCCGCATCTGCACCGCGCGCGCCCGCCGCTCCTCCAGCGGCGCATCGTCAAGAAACGCATACGGATTCGCATTCAGAATCTCGTGCGAAAACTGCGACGGCACCGGCGTATCGACCGCAATACAACGAATCCGCCCGTCCGCCAGCCCGCTCAGCACAGACTTCAGCCCGTCAATATCCATCGCCTCGGTGAGCACATCCTTCATCACTTCGCTCACCAGCGGATGATCCGGAATCTGCCGCTCACCCTGAATATTTTCGAAGCAAGCCGCCGCGTCAGGAAAAACCGAAGCCAGCAGATCATCGGAGCGCATGCGCTGAATCTGCGGCGGAACTTTCTTTCCGTTTTGAAAGCGCAACAGAGCCAGAGCCCGGTTCGCATCCCAGCGCCAGCGCGTGGCAAAGATCGGAGAATCCAGCGCCGCCTGTTCCAGAATCGGCTGCACCGTCGCCGCCTGCAGAAAATTAAAAACGTCTCCCAGCGGAAAGCTGTGCTGCTCCGCCAGAGCGATATTCAACCCGTTGTCAGTAGCCGCAGCCTGCAACTCGAAGTTGAACCCAACGCAGAAACGCTTGCGCAGCGCCAGTCCCCAGGCCTTGTTGATGCGCCCTCCAAACGGCGCGTGGATGACAAGCTGCATCCCGCCGCCTTCATCGAAGAATCGCTCCGCAATCACGGTCGTCTGCGTCGGCACGGCGCCCAGCACCGCCCGCCCCTGCAAAATGTATTCAATCGCCTGCTCCGCTCCGGAATCATCGAGTCCGCACTCTTCTTTAAGCCAGCCAACCGCTCGCGCAACTTCCGGCTGCGTAGCCGAGAAGCCGACCGGAGAAGTATGCGGCAGCATCTCGCTGATTTTTTCCCGCAGAGTTCCAATGTGCTCCGAAAGTTCCTGAGTTCGCGCCGGAGCTTCACCGCGCCAGAAAGGAACGCTCGGCGGCGCGCCATGCGCATCCTGCACCAGCACGCGCCCGGCGTTGGTTTCGATCCGCCGAATCATCCACGACGTATTTCCCAACAGCATGATGTCGCCGCGATTGCTTTCCACGGCAAAGTCTTCATCCACCGTGCCCACCACAATGCCATCAGGCTCCGCGACCACGGCGTAAAGCGAATTGTCCGGAATCGCGCCGCCACTGGTGATCGCCGCCAGCCGCGCCCCGCGCCGCGCCCGCAGCTTGCCGTTCACGCGATCGCGATGCAGATACGCGCCATAACGCCCGCGCCGCGACGCAATGCCCTCGGCTCAGCATCTCCAGAATCGCATCGAAGGTCTCGCGCTTCAGATTGCGATACGGATAAGCCCGCCGCACCAGCGCAAACATCTCATCCTCGCTCCACTCTTCAGCAGCGCACGCCGCCACAATCTGCTGCGCCAGCACATCCAGCGGCGCTTCCGGAATCATCAGCCGATCCAGATCGCCCTGCCGAATCGCCCGCACCAGAGCCGCGCACTCCAGCAAATCGTCGCGCGTCGTGCAAAAAAGCCGTCCCTTCGGAACCGCGCCACGCCAGTGTCCCGACCGCCCCACGCGCTGCAGCGTCACCGCAATCGCCCGCGGAGAATTGATCTGCACCACCAGATCCACCGTTCCCACGTCAATGCCAAGTTCGAGCGAAGCCGTCGCCACCAGCACCCGCACCTGGCCTTCTTTCAATTTCTTCTCCGCCGCCAGGCGCAGCTTGCGCGACAAACTCCCGTGATGCGCCGCCACATTCTCTTCCCCGATGCGTTCGCCCAGATTGTGCGCCACGCGCTCCGCCATGCGCCGCGTATTCACAAACACCAGCGTCGACCGGTGCTGCTCCACCAGCGCCACCAGCCGGTTGTAAACCTCGTCCCACATTTCGTTCGAAGCCACCGGCCCCAGCGGCATGGGCGGAACTTCGACCGCGAGATCAAGCGTCCGCTTGTGCCCAATATTGACGATGACGGGATCGGAAGGTTGCGGAAAGGATTCGGATTCGAACACGGACCCAGATTCGACTTGGGACGCAGATACGGATCGGGAAGGGCACGACTTCAGTCGTGCCGTATCAGCCGGGATCATCGGAACCGGCTTCAGCCGCTGGGGTTCTGCCTCTCCCGGTCAGAAAGTGCGCAACTTCCTCAATCGGCTTCTGCGTAGCGGAAAGCCCAATCCGCACCGGCGGCTTGTGAGTCAGCGCCTCCAGCCGCTCCAGCGACAACGTCAAATGCGCCCCACGCTTGTCATCGGCCACGGCATGGATTTCATCGACAATCACGGTCTCGACATCGCGCAGAATCGCCCGGCTCTTATCCGCCGTGAGCAAAATGTAAAGCGACTCCGGCGTGGTCACCAGAATATGCGGCGGCCGCTTCAGCATGGCGCGCCGCTCGGGCATCAGCGTGTCGCCGGTGCGCACCGCCGTGCGAATCTCCGGCATCAGCAGCCCGCGCTCCCCGGCCATCGCCAGGATTTCCCCCAGCGGCACTTCCAGATTTTTCTGGATATCGTTGCCCAGCGCCTTCAGCGGCGAAACGTAGAGAACTTCGGTTCGATCCGCCAGATCGCCCGCCAGCGCCTTGCGCACCAGCCGGTCGATGCAGGCCAGAAACGCAGCCAGCGTCTTGCCCGACCCGGTAGGCGCGGAAATCAGCGTAGTCCGCCCGGCCAGAATGTGCGGCCAGCCCTGCTCCTGCGGCTCCGTAGGCGTGCCAAACCGCTGCACAAACCACTCCGCAACGAGAGGATGAGCCCAGGCGAGAGAGGAAGGAAAAGAGGTCACAACCGAAATATTCTATCACGCCCGCTTTCGTAAAACATTCGCCTCGCTATGAAGAACGCTGTTGTCCGTGGCGTCATCCGAAGTCCCGGTCCTCCAGCGGGACGAGGGATCTCCGCACGCACTGCCGCCCCGAGAAATCACCGCTACCCCATCGTGCCTGTGACACATGGCTGCTGTCCCCCGGTGTTAGAATTCTCGGTCCTTCCCCGAACCCAGGAGAACCATCTTGACCATGTTGCGCTCGCTGACCTGCTACGTACTGCTCTTCGCTTCACGCAATTCGCTGTGGCCCAGATCTTCCCCGGACAACCGCCGCCCCGTCCGCCTCCCCCGCGCAGCTCTCTCGGCTACACCGCGCAAACCTCAGCCGCCGAGCGCGACCTGGGAAAAGAAATTTCAGGATGGCATCGTCGCCGCCAACATCCGCGAGAACGATCGCCGGCTCAGCGCCCGCCCTCACCATGTCGGCTCGCCTTACGACAAGGACAACGCCGAGTGGATGCTCGCCCGCTTCAAGGAATGGGGATTCGACGCGCACATCGAAACCTTCGACGTGCTGTTCCCCACGCCGAAAGAGCGCGTGCTGGAACTGCTCGAGCCCACGAAATTCCGCGCCAAGCTGCAAGAACCAGTTCTCGCCATCGATCCCACTTCGAATCAGACTTCCGAACAACTCCCCACCTACAACGCCTACTCCATCGACGGCGACGTCACCGCTCCGCTGGTATATGTGAATTACGGCAACCGCGACGACTACGAACAGCTCGACCGCCTCGGCGTTTCCGTCAAGGGCGCGATCGTGATCGCGCGCTACGGCGAAGGCTGGCGCGGCATCAAGCCCAAAGTCGCCGGCGAGCACGGAGCCATCGGCTGCATCATCTATTCCGATCCCAAGGGAGATGGCTACTTCCACGGCGAAGATTATCCCGAAGGCGGCTGGCGTCCGCGCGAAGGCGTGCAGCGCGGCAGCGTGATGGACACCGACTATCCCGGCGATCCTCTGACCCCAGGCGTCGGCGCAGTTCCCGGCGCGAAGCGCCTCGCCATCAAAGACGCGAAGACCATCACGAAAATTCCCGTCCTCCCCATCTCCTATGCCGACGCACTGCCCTTTCTCTCGGCCCTGCGCGGGCAGGTCGCACCGGAAAGCTGGCGCGGCGCACTGCCCATCACCTACCACGTCGGTCCCGGCCCGGCGCGCGTGCATCTCAAAGTCATGTCGAACTGGGATATCAAACCCGTGAACGATGTGATCGCGACCCTGCACGGCTCGACCACTCCCGATCAATGGGTGATTCGCGGAAACCATCACGATGCCTGGGTGAATGGCGCCGACGATCCTCTCGCCGGCATGGCTCCGGAGCTCGAAGAAGCGCGCATGCTCGGCGAACTGCACAAGCAGGGCTGGTCGCCCAAGCGCACCATCATCTATTGCGCCTGGGACGGCGAAGAACCCGGCTTGCTCGGCTCCACGGAATGGGTGGAGACGCACCTCAACGAACTGCGCAAGCACGCCGTCGTCTACATCAACACCGACGGCAACGACCGCGGCTTTCTCTTCGCCGGTGGAACTCAGGATTTGCAGCGCGTGATCAGCGCCGTCGCCCGCGACATCAATGATCCGGAGAAGAACATCTCGGTCTGGGAGCGAGCGCACCTGCGCGGCATTTTGCATGCCAAAGATGCGGAAGAACGCAGCCAGATCCGCAAGCGCACCGATCTGCGAGTCGTTCGCCCTCGGCGATGGATCGGACTACACCGCGTTTCAGGATCACGCCGGCATTTCCTCACTCGATGTCGGCTTCGGCGGTGAAGATGAAGGCGATCAATATCACTCGATCTACGACGATTTCTACTGGTACACGCACTTCGCCGACACCGATTTTGTCTATGGACGCGCGCTGGCCCAAACCGCAGGCACCACCATCATGCGCATTGCCGATGCCGATCTGCTGCCCTACGACTACGCGCCGCAAGCCGAGGCTATCGCCAAGTATGAATCCGACCTGGAAAAACTGCTGAAGGACAAGCAGGACGAATTCACTGAACGCAATCTCGAACTTCAAGGAGGGAGTCTTCACCGCGACCGCCGATCCGCACAAAACCTACGTTCCGCCTCCGGCCGAAACCGTGCCGCCATTCATGAACTTCGCGCCCATGAAGAATTCCATCGAACTACTGAAGAAGAGCGCGGACGATTACTCCAAAGCGCTGGCCAAATTCAAGAGCAGCGGCTGCGACAATTTCTCCGCAAGTCTCTCGACACGGTGAACGCCGATCTGCTTGGCATCTCGCGCCTGTTCCTGAACGAAAAAGGTCTGCCTGAGCGTCCCTGGTTCAAGAACCAGATCTATGCTCCCGGCGCATACACGGGATATGGCGCCAAGCCCATCGCCGCCGTACGCGAATACATGGACGAAAAGAAATGGCAGCAAGCCGACGCTCAAATTCCCATGGTCGCGCAAGTGATCGAGAACATCGCCGGCGGAATCAGCAAAGCTGCGGAGGATTTGGAAGCTGCGTTGAAACCCAAGCAGAAACGATGCCTAGAAATAAAAAACCCACCGGATGCTTGCTTGGGGCGTGCTCGGGTCAGCATCCGATGGGCTACCGTTTCTCCTTACTCACCCTGTTGTTTTCAGGAGTATTTGCAATGATTAAACCCCAGAAGCAGGACTAAGTTCCGTCTAATTTTGTAAAACTTTGTAATTTTCACGCAAAGAAAATCAACAATCGATAGTAATGTAGCGATCCGGAACTCCTGTGCTTCGCGGTCCGGTCTGCCGGTCTAATCCGTGATCGCCGCCGTCTTCGAGGCCATCAGTTCGGTGAAACGCGGATTCTTCCGCAACGCCGCAAACTCTTCGTCTTTGTACACATTCTTCAGATCTTTATAGCCGGCTTCCATCGCCTTCCTCAGGTACTCGAGCGATTGATCGGAGATAGCCCATCTTGGCGTACAACTTCGCGACCGTGTAGTCGTAAGCGGGCGCGATCCTCCGGGACCGGGCAGTTGTGCCTGCACGCCGGTGCGTGAAGTTCGTTCAAATACTTCAGGATCGAGTTCCAAGGCGTGCTGATAGGCGGCCACCGCAGGTTCGAACTTGTGCTTGGAGAAATAGGCAGCTCCCAGATTGCTGAAGAACGACGCGGAATTATTGTCGTTCGCGATCGCCTTGCTCGCATTGCTTGATCGCAGCGCCGTATTTCTTGTCCCCGTAATAGGCGACTGCCAGATTGCCGTAGGCTTCGGCGAACGCGCGATTGGCCTTGATGGCGCGTTCGAAGCTCTTTCGCGCCTCCTTCCAGCGGCTCATGAGCAGTTCGGTGCGGCACATTTTATTCATCACGGGAGCGTTATTGGGTCTTCTGCCAGAGCTGCGCGATAATAATCGAGCGCATCCAGATACAGCTTCGCCGCGTGCAAGGCGTCGCCCTGTTCCTCCAGAGCAGCTGCGGTTGCGTCCGGAGCCGGAGGATCGATGGCGCGAAGCAACGGCGGAGCGATCTGCACTTGCTCGGAATGAGAGACTTGTGCCAGTGCGGCTGTGGAAGAAATTACAACGAGAAGAAGAACCAGGCAGGCCTTTCGGTAGGACATACGCACCCCCAAAGCGACCAACTCCAACGCGGCTATTCTGCCACAGTTTTCGTCAGGAGGCGAAGAAATTCGAGTATCACCTGCCCCGATATAGGACTGTTGATTTCCCCTGAAATAAAGTTTCGGGGGCCTTCCCGCAACAGGATGTTTTGTCTAGCCGCGAGCGCCTAAAGCCGGGGTACCCCCTCCCCCCCCACAACCTCGAAAGTCCTGCTGGGCGCGGGTTCTGCAAAAGAGCGTCTGCAAAATCTTGATGTCAAAGAGCTTAGGGGTCAAAATCTTGGGAATAAAGGAGTTGAGGGTGAGCCGATCACGCTGGGCGTACCCCGTTCTCCTCCGTCATGATCGCGCAACTTCGATAACAGGCACAAGGTTAGATGTCACATCCTGGTGTGGATTTCTTCCCAACGTTGCATCCCGAACCGCGCGCCGGAGCGCCATCGGCTTAATTTTGGCGTCGGGACTTTCTACTCTAGCTGTTGAAAACCCCCGGGAAAAGCCTCGCGCAAACTAACTGAGCTGTCGTAAACTGCTCTCCCCCCTACATTCCCTCCGAAAGGAAACTACTATGCGTAAACACTCCATTGCTCTCGCCGCAATCGCGCTTGTGACTCTGGGCGCATCCGACCTCGTGTCCGCGCAAACCGCGAATCCACCTCGCTCAGCAAAGACCTTCGGGTATCAGGACTCGAAGACCGGAACCTTTCATCCTCTGGGGACTACACCGGACGTCGCTGACCCCGATGTCGCAACCACAACTTACACCGGCACCATCGAGGCCACGGTTACGATCACGTTGAAGACAGCACTGCCGAAAGGGGGAACAATCGCCTGCACGCTAGGCGCAAGCCCAAGTTCTGAGAACGAGACGACGGGCGCGTTCGTAGGCATTAGTGAGAGCGCGTCCAGCGTTGCCACCGTATCCGGTTCCACGGCGACGTGCAAACTAAGCATCCCGTATAACTGGGTCCTGCCTACGCCTTCGACCACAATCATCAACGAACTGACTGGCAGCCTGGATGTGATTATGTATTCGCCAGTGACGACATCGATTGCCGATTTCACTGAAGATATTGCGCGGGAGCACGGTCAGGCGATCACGATCAACGCCGGCAAACCTGGCGACGGAGTAGAGACTGTCACCGCAGCAGTGATACTGTAAACACAGGCGCAGTTCGGAAACTCTGAAAGTCGGGAGTCCCACGCTTCGCAAACTACGAAGCGTGGGGCTGCCCGGTCAAAATCCCCGCCCTGTCGCTCCAAAAACCGGAGCGACAAGGACGGGGCACCCTCAGGATTTCGATAAGCGGAAAGCTTCAATGCGGCGCGGGCTGGGTGGCGTCCGGCGGCTTGGGTGGCGGCGTTGGAGATTTGTCGTCTTTGAAGATTCCGGCGATCTTGCCGAAGAAACCCTTCTTCTTTGCCGGGTCGTTTTGCGGGTCTTGTACATTGGCCGAGTTCGGAGGCGGCAGCGGCTTCTGGGCGGCGCCGAAGAAGCGGGAGAAGAATCCAGTCACTCCGGCCTGCTGATCACAAGTCTCGCGCGGCTCCGTGCCCACCACGAAGGCCGCGGTGTAATCGTCCGGACAGGAAGACGTAGCCAGGCGGTTCGTCGCCTTGTCCAGTTGCACGTCGACCACGCCGTTCGGCTGCGAGAATTCCTTCATATCAGCATACTGCGGCAGTGCCGACGCCTTCTTCATGAATTCGGTCCACATGGGTCCGGCGGTCTGCGCGCCGGTGAGGCGAATATCGCTGTAGTCGTCGTAGCCGACCCACACGATGCACAATAAATTCGAGGTGTAGCCGGCGAACCAGCCGTCGTGCGAACTTCCCGTCTTGCCTGCGGCGGGAAGCAAAAAGCCGTGCAGTCGAACCGCCGTATAGCCGAGTCCGTTGTTGATCACGCCTTCCATCATGTTGGTCATGACGTAGGCGATGCGCGGATCGAGCACCTGGCGCTGGTCAGTCTTGAAATTCGCCACTACGTCGCCCTTGGCATTGCGCACTGAGTTCACAAGGATAGGAGAAAGCCGGTTGCCGCTGTTGGCGAACGAGGTGTAGGCTCCCGCCATATCGAGCGGAGCGGCCTCGTACGATCCCAGAGCCATGGCCGGCGTCGCCTTCACGGAAACGATTCCCGCCGACTTTGCCAGGTCCGCCACTTTGTCGTAGCCGACTTCCTCCGCGACTTTGACGGTGGCGTTATTCAGTGACATGGCCAGCGCATAGCGGAGCGTCACGTCGCCGTGGTACTCCTCTTTATAGTTGCGCGGCTCATAGATCTGGTCGCCATAAGCGAAGCTGGTGGGCGCATCGGTGACCGTGGAAGCCGGCGTGATCACATTGGTTGAGCCGTCGAGCGCAGTGTTCATTGCCGCGGCATAAACGAACGGCTTGAAGATCGAACCAGTGGGCCGCTTCGACAAGGCGTGATTCAACTGGCTGAAACCGTAATCGCGTCCTCCCACGAGAGCCAGCACCGCGCCGGTGTGCGGATCGAGCACGACCATCGCTACCTGGGCTTGCGGGCCCGGCGCCACCGTCGTCTCAATCTTCTTGCCCACCTTCACTTGCTTGGTGCGCATCTTGGTGATTTGGTCATCCACCAGCTTCATGCCCATTTCGACCGACTGCGCGGCGGCCTTCTGCAGATCGGGATCGAGCGTCGTGTAAATGCGGTAGGACTGGTCGTTCAGATCATGTTCACTGAATCTGTTGATCAGAGTGTCGCGCACCATATCGACGAAATACGGCGCGTCGCTGGCTTCCACGTTCGGAGGCGCCAGCTTCAGCGGAGCGGCCTTGGCTTTTTCAGCCTGCTCCCGGGTGATGGCGTGGGTTTCGACCATCGAATCGAGCACCAGGTTGCGGCGCTCCAAAGCGCGCTCGGGATGCCGGTAGGGCGACAAACGGCTCGGCCCCTGGATGATGCCTGCCAGCAGCGCCGCTTCGGGCAGCGTGATGTCTTTCAAATCTTTATTGAAATAGGATTGCGACGCTTCGCCGAATCCGCTGATGGCGAACGATCCGCGCTGCCCCAGGTTGACCCAGTTGGCGTAGAACTCAAGAATCTGCTGCTTGCTGAACTTCTGTTCCATCTCCTCGGCAATCAGCATCTCGGTCAGCTTGCGGCGCACGGTTTTTTCCGGCGTCAGGAAGAAACCGCGTGAGAGCTGCATGGTGATGGTCGAACCGCCCTGCTCGTGGCGTTGCCGCGTCAGGTCGATCCACCCCGCCTCGAACATGCGGATGAAATTCACCCCGCTGTGCTCGAAGAATCGGCGGTCTTCGATCGCCAGCACCGCATCGATCATTACCTTGGGAATGTCGGAGTACTTCACCACCTGGCGCTTGGAGCGCTGTCCGGAATCGAACAATGCGGTCACCAGCTGCGGTTCCAGTTCGTAGGCGGAAAGCTCGTTGCCGCGGCTGACGATCTTCGCAACCTGGCCGTCCTGAATCGCAATGTGCGCCGCCTCGGGACTGTGGTAGCTCTCCGGCCCCGGCGTGATCTCGATCCCGTCGCTTACCAGGTGAAAGGTGCCGAGGGGCGATTGCCCGTCTTTCTCGGAATACCCGGCGCGGACACAGGAGCGCAGCGATTTCCCTGGCGTCTATTTTGTCGCCGTCGTGCACCGTCCGCGGCAGAGCGTAGATCTTGGCGGAATTGCTGAAGACCGGGCTGCGGAAGCGCTGCGCAATGATGCGGTCGTACTTGATGTAGTAGTAACAAAAGAATCCGCCGAGGCCAATCGCCGCCACCAGGAAGATGATGACCGCGGCTCGAATCACCGGGTCGCGCGTCAGCCTGCGACCGGCTCGGGCCGCCGTTGCCCGCTCCGTTCGTTCCCTTCCTCGGGATCTTGATCTTAATGGCCACGGTTTGACTCAACGCCCCTGATGAACGCCCAGTGATAAGACTGCCTGCTGGTCAGACGTGCTTCTCAGAGAATGGAATGCGCCAAAAGGTTGGCCTTGCGCTCACCCTTTGCCGCTTCCCTGCCGCCGTCTTACGCCTTGGGCAATGTCAGGATGCGATACCTCCATTGTACCGCCGCGCATGCCAACAAAAAGAGACCCGCAGTTCATGCGGGTCTCTAAGCTGTTAACAGTCTGGGACGCTGATTTCGGCTATACCAACCGGGCCAGCGGCGCTTATTGAGGATCGCTTATTGGGGATCAGTCACCGCCCAATATCCGGTAGTCACCAGCGGAGTCGGCGTGAGCGGCTCGGTAAGCGCACCCGTGCCGGCGGTAGCGTCCATCACGGCGAGTTGTGGGGTGGGGCTGTTTCCGTAAGAAAATAAATAGTCGCCGCTCTGGTCGAATTGACCAAACAACGCAAAGGTTACGCCGCTGAAAGGTGAGGCAGGCGGACCCACAATGGTGGTCAGAGCGCCCGTGGTGGTGTTTAGCAAATAGCCTTCCAACGGATTGTATGCGGCGCCGCTGTCGTTGACGCTGAACGAGTACACAAACTCCCCGTTCGCTTCCACTGGCTGGACCGCGATATTGAACGGCGCATACACCGTGGCAAATGGCGAGTTGGCTACCGGCTTGATCGAGCCCGGAGCCGTCCCACTTTGCTCGATGTAATAAACGTAGAGATTCTTGTCATCGGTGGCCGCCCCGGCGGCTACACTCTGGCCGCTGGTCCCGATCAGAAATGTTCCGCTCGGCTCGCCCTGTACTGCCCACATGTTATAGGCGACAGATGGGGTAGAAAAGAATGGACTCCCGTTCACCGCCGCGAGAGTTCCCTCACTGCTTCCGGTTCCAATGCTATACGCCGCTATGCCGAGGCCCTGGTGGTCGGCAGTAATAGACGTCACGTACAAGTATTTTCCCAGGCCGTCGGTGGTCATGTTCCAAGGCTGGAACGTTCCAGTCGAGAACGGAGACCCCGGAGCGAGCGTGAGCACACCCGGCGTTGAGCCGCCGGCCAGCCCGATCTCATAAACCCATATCTCATCGTTGCCCGCGTCGGCGACGAACAAAAGCGTCCCTGCGGGATTCGTGATCGATGCTGAGTTGATTGAATCCGCTCACGCCGACAAATCCAAGATAGGACACGCTGTAGGGACTGCCACTGATTGCGGTCAGCGCTCCGGACGTCTTATCAATCGACCATCCATAGATCTGGTTCGTCGAGGAAAACGCGGTGTAGAGAAACTGCTGCTGTGCCACGACCACTCCAATGCTCGGATCCGTGGGTGGAATCGCCGGCGACTGGAAGCCGTTGATCGGCCGCGAACGTCGCTGCGCCTGCGCTCAGATCATAGCCATCCATGAAGCCATTCTGATCTACGGCATAAGCAAAAGCCACAGGCGCGGTGCCCCCACCACCACCGCCACCTGTGCCGCCAGTGCCACCTCCGCCAAACCCTGAACCGGTGGGCGTGCAGCTCGAACTTCCGAACGTGACAGCGCAATTGTAGGAGCCGCCGCAAGCGGCGAGGAACATCAATGCCAGCGCCACCAGCACACTGAGTAGCACTCGAACTTGCATCTTCATGAACTGCCTCCACCTGAGCTTCACTGGTTGCGGACACCCTGGCTGCAAGCGCTGAGGAAACGATTGCGAATCTGTTTATCGCCGTTCTGCTTCTCGCCGTCTCAGCCGTTCCACTGGCGCGTTGGCGCTCGCCCGCAAGGGCCTGTCAGCGGCAAACACGTGATAAAGCTCTTAACCTAATTGGGATAGTAGGTGGAAGGTAACTTAGTGGCAACGTTACGAATGTCACTGGCCCTTGAGGGAGAATTATGACTACCAATCGACCCGAGGAGGCCGACACTAAGTCCGGAGCTCCGCGCAGTCTTCTAAGATCGCGCGCACGCCTGACTAATTCCTGAAGAGAGATTGTCGCTCCCGATTTAGATCCACAGATTTGGACTCGCGCTGCCGTCGATTCCATAGGAGCGACCATGAAACTTCGCAAAGGCGCGAGGGGCTTGGAGTTTCGTGGCTGAGTATCTTCTATCTGACCGCATGCGAGACGATGCAAGCCCCACTTACTCACTCCTGGTCTGAAGATAAAATCCTTCCGCAGCGCGCGAAAAAATCCCGCTGTGACTATTGGACGTGACCAATGGTTTGCCTAGTAACCATACATTTCCCTTGCCTCCATTATTAGAAGCTGACAACATTCGGATTGGAATCAGCGGGGATTTTTTCAGGAGGATTCTCTCACGTGAAACGCACAAACATTCTGGCCGCATTGCTGGTCGCCCTGTCGCTCATCTCAACCGGATGCGGCACCTCGGATTACGTTCAGTCGATCGAGATCACGACGACAGGTGGAAGCAGCGGAGGCTTTTTCAACATCTCGGGCGTCGATGGAACGCTGCAGCTGGTGACCAACACGGTCTACCACAGCGGCAAAACCGTCCCCGTCACCAACTCGGTCACCTACACAGTTATGCCGGTAGGCTGCCAATCCAGCGGAACCCCACCTCCAGGAGACCCTTGCGGGGCCCCGTTGCCGGCTTATGGCCCGACTACCGTGCCAATTAGTTCAACCGGCCTGATGACGGCTGTGGGAACTTTGTGCACCTGGATTGATCTTCCTTCCGGTACCCCTCCCGTGCTTCCGACACCGCCGCAATATAACTGGCTCTACACCGGATATTATCAAGTGACGTCGACTTATAACGGCATGGTGTCGCAGCCGGTAGCAATCGGCGTGGGCTCGGCGGCAGGCAATGCCCCCGACGGCTCCTGCGGTCCGTCGTAGATCTTAGTTCTCGAGGTTCGGGTCTGCTCCCCCCGCAGACCTGGGCCAGATTCGACGCTGGTTCCGGTAATTTATCGTGCGTCATCTAAAGCTGCGCGGCCACCGGCCGCGCAGCTTTCCTTTGTGACCTCACTCGCCATCAAACCTCGATCCATTCCTCCCGTGCAGCATTTCGCGGCTGCCGATTGCGCCTTCTCACAAGATGTTGGGGACATGGCTATGGTCTCTGCTGTCGTCCCTGCAAGGCCGCCGAGGGTCGGGACACCGGCGGTTAAGGTAAAGCGCGGTGCCTCCCTGCACGGCAAGGCAAGGCAACAGGATGGGTCCGGACTTAACCTGCGTGTGAGGCTTGAGGTCCAAGAGAGGATGTGTAACGAGTCCGCAAGGAAGCGGTCAGACGCGCCACGGTCGTACTGGCAACTGACCAGTGACTACTGGCAACTGATTCTTATTTATTCCCGCTAGATGGATTGAAGTGCAGTTCAAACGAATAGCCGGGCAGGTTGATGGGCACGGTGTAATCTGCGGCAACGTAAACCGCCATCAGGCCGGGGGTAAGAATACGCTGCACCGTCACCTGCTTCTCATCGATCGGCAGGTCATGCTCCTTGGCCTTTTTGAGCACATCATTGCGAACGTCGTCGTCCGTTCTTTGCGGATTCGCCCCCGCCATCATCGCGACCTGCCTCAGGTCGTCGGTAAAGCTGTAGTTTGCCATGACGGGCGGGAGCACCTGAAACAGCGCAACAACCACCAAAACGAGTACTGCCAATCCGACCAGCGCTTTTAAGGTTCCCATAGTCTCAGCACTACGCCGCCGTCCAAAGACCGAACTTTCAGGTCCTGGCTGGCAGCACTCCTTGAAAATATTCCACTACCGCCGCGATCGTAACATCGCGCACTTCGCGAGTCGAGCGTAGAACCACTTCCACAGTGCCTTCGGTAACCTTCTTTCCGACGGTGATTCTAAAGGGGATTCCGACCAGATCGGCGTCCTTGAACTTCACTCCCGGCCGCTCGTCGCGGTCGTCGAGGATCACGTCAAAGCCGGCAGACTTCCAGCCGAGTTCCAAGCTCGACCGCCGCCTTCAGCAGGCTCTCATCCTTCACATTGACGGGAGTAACCACAATTTCAAACGGCGCAATCGACGGGCGGAAGCCAGAATCCATTTTCGTCGTTGCTCTGTTCGACCGCGGCGGTCAGAATGCGCTCGATCCCGATGCCATAACTGCCCATGATCGGAGTAACTTCCTTGCCGTTCTTATCGAGCACGCGCGCGCCCATCGACTCCGAATAGCGGTAACCGAGCTTGAAGATGTGGCCAATCTCGACCGCCGTATCGATGCGCAGCGCCTTTCCGCAATTCGGACAAGCCTTCGCCCGCCGTAACCGCGCGCAGATCGGCATAAGCCGTGGGATGAAAGTCCTTCCCCGGCGTCAGATTCTTCAGGTGATAGTCCTCTTTATTCGCGCCCGCGATCAGATTGCGTGCGGCCTTCGAGAGCCTTATCGACCAGCAGTACAGGAAGCCCCGCATCTTTTTTCAAATCCTTAGCCCACTCAATCCCCACCGGTCCTAAATATCCCGCGGGAGACTTGAACAGCGCTTTGATCTCGCCTTCTTCCATGGGACGCGTCGCGACCCCCACGGCAGCGTTGAACTTCGCTTCGTTCAGCTGATGATCGCCGCGCATCAGCACCACAATCGCCGTCGCGACGATTCATCTTGCCAGTCTTCTCGTCGTTCCTCTTATCCGACATCGGCTCATCCGACATGTAAGCCAGCGTCTTGATCTTGTTCTTTGGCGAGACGCCCAGAAACCGCGCCACATCTTCGATCGTCTTCTGCCCCGGAGTGTGCACCTCGAGCGGCTTGCCATCGCCTTCGGCAGCCAAGTCCGCGACGGCCTCCAGTTTCGAGATAGCTTTCTCCATGTTCGCGGCGTAGTTGCAGCCGTCGCAGCTCACAATCTGATCTTCGCCCGCCGGCGTGCGCACCATGAACTCGTGCGATTCCTTCCCGCCCATCGCACCCGAATCCGCCTCGACCACCATGTACTTCAATCCGCAGCGGTCGAAAATGCGGCAGTAAGTGTCGTAATGTTTCTTGTAGGAAACATCCAGCCCCGCCGCGTCGATGTCGAACGAGTACGCGTCCTTCATCATGAATTGCCGCACCCGCAACAGGCCGGACTTCGGCCGCGGCTCGTCGCGAAACTTCGGAGCGATCTGGTACCAGATCTGCGGCAACTGCTTGTAGCTGCGCAGTTCTTTCATCGCAATCGAAGTCATGACTTCTTCTTCGGTCATGCCGAGCGCGAGGTCGGCGCCCTTGCGGTCTTTCAGGCGAAACAGGTTGTCGCCCATCAGAGCCCAGCGCCCGCTGGCCTCCCAAAGCTCGCGCGGATGCAGCGCCGGCAGAAAAAACTCCTGCCCGATCCGGTCCATCTCCTGGCGGACGATGCCCATGATCTTGTTGAACGAGCGATTGCCGAGAAAAAGATACGAGTAAATGCCCGCCGCCAGCTGCCGAATGTAGCCAGCCCGCACCAGAAACTTGTGGCTGGCCACTTCCGCGTCGGCGGGAGCCTCGCGCAGTGTAGGAATGAAGAGTTCTGACCATCGATGCATAGATTGAGTACCTAGTACCGAGTTGCGAATACCGAGGAACAGCACTCGCTGATCCCCTAGAGGAATTAATTATTGTAGCAGTGAGTTTCTTTGACTGGCTTCCAGCCCCTGCTAGAATGATGGCAGTCTCATGGCTAAAGCTCGCTACCGTTACAACATCATGCTGCGTCCCGAACCCGAGGGCGGTTACACCGCGCTGGTTCCGGCCCTGCCCGGCTGCGTCACATACGGCCGCACGGTGGACGAGGCCCGAGAAATGGCCAGAGACGCAATCTCCGGGGCTATATCGCCAGCCTGCGCAAACATAATGATCCCGTTCCAGAACTGACGACAACACGCGTAGTTGCCTCTCTGGATCTGGAGTATTCGCGCTCGGAATACACGACTCGTGCTCTGTAA
>CAWBSN010000003.1:0-59007 GCA_963791445.1 uncultured Acidobacteriaceae bacterium | reverse complement strand
TGCTACAATAATCGCATCATGAATCACGAAGCCTTCGCCGACGTCCCCACCGCTATCGAGGAGATCCGCGCCGGCCGCATGATCGTGGTCGTCGACGATGAAGACCGCGAGAATGAAGGCGACATCACCCTCGCCGCCGAGAAGGTCACGCCCGAAGCCATCAACTTCATGGCCAAGTATGGACGCGGCCTGGTCTGCCTCACCATGACCGAGGAGCGCCTCGCTCACCTTCGCATCGGCCCCATGAGCGCCGAGAACACGTCGCAATACGGCACCGCATTCTGCGAAGCCATCGACGCCCGCGAGGGAGTGACCACCGGCATCTCCGCCTACGATCGCGCCCGCACCATCCAGGTAGCCATCGACCCGGCCACGCAAGCGTCAGATCTGGCGCGCCCCGGCCACGTCTTCCCTCTCCGCGCCCGCAAAGGCGGAGTGCTCGTCCGCGCCGGACAAACCGAAGCCTCAGTCGACCTGGCCCGCCTCGCCGGACTGATTCCTGCCGGCATCATCTGCGAAATCATGAAGGACGATGGCACCATGGCCCGCGTCCCAGACCTGATCGAGTTCTGCCATCAGCACAACCTGAAGATGCTGACGGTCGCAGAGCTGATCCGCTATCGCATGGCCCATGAGCGCTACGTGCATCGCGTAGGCGAGGCGTTAGTCGACACCCGCTTCGGCGAGTTTCGCCTCATCGCTTATGAGAGCGAGGTCGATGGCGGCGAGTCGCACGTGGCCTTAATTAAAGGAGAAATGCCTAAAGGAGACGTAGAAAATAAAGACGAGAAGAACGAGGCGCCAGTGCTGGTCCGCATGCACGCCCACTGCCTGATGGGAGACGTCTTCGGCGCAACCGGCTGCGAATGTCACGCCACGCTCGAGGGTTCGCTCCGAGCAATCGCCCAGGAAGGACGCGGCGCTCTCATTTATTTACATCAAACCTCAAAGGGATTTTCGATCGAGAAAGCCGGCGAGCGCAGCGCGCTCAGCTTCCATCGCGGCCGCAAGCTCCCGTCACTACTCGACAGCGAGCGCCAGACGCAACGCGAGATCGGAATCGGCGCCCAGATTCTTTCTGACCTGAACCTGCACCGCATCCGCCTGCTGACCAATAGGCCCAAACGTGTGGCCGCACTCGAAGGTTTCGGAATCGAAATCGTCGACCAGGTTCCGGTGGAATTGAACGGAGTAAAGGCAGGAAAAAACTAAAGGCCGCAGGGCGCGGCCCGTTTTCTAAAACGGTTTGCGCACAACAACTTCGCTCTCGCGGATGAAAAACTGCGCCGAGCAGTGTTCCGAGCCGCAGATGACTGGCATCAAGCCGTTGATCTGGCGGCGCGTAATCAGCCCCAGCATGCCGCACGATGGGCAAGCAAGCACAGCCCAGTAAGGGTCTTCTTTCTCGCCAACTTCGCCGGCATTTTCAAGAACAAAAATTGTTCCGGGCTGCATCTGTTCGGGAATCCATTCGTTCAGAATGTCAAGTTCTCCGACCATGCATTCCTCCTATGTTCCGCTACCGCAACCCAACCCCGATTTGCACCTACTGCCTAAGAAGCTTTTCTAGCACGCCGACGCATCGTCGGCGATGTTACGGAGGTACTCGTTTTTCTGGCGACCACGTCAGCCCGCACTTGCCGCACCGCGTCAGTGAGGCAGATTCCTAGAATGGGCTGACTGGAATTCTTCAGGATGTCTACGATCTGCCGCGCCGAAGTTTCGAGATATAGATGTTTGCCATCGGTAAGCAGGTGAACGTCAGAGTTGCGGCTGACGATTTCGGCCAAGCCTTTGCCGCACTCACGCTGCAAGAAACGCATGACCTTGCGGACCCCCTGCAGTGAGAAACCCTTGCGGCGCAGCTCGCAGATGACTGCCATTCCAGTGAGGTCTTGCATGGAATACACACGGCGATGCCCGACGCGCTGCGGCTTGACCACTCCCCGCTCGTCCCACCACTGGAGCTGGCGGGCAGTTACGCCGGTCACGGCGATCACCTCGTGCGATGAAAAACTATCTTGCATGAATCCCCGTTCCATTTCCTGGGCAATCTGTTTGAAACAGTCTGCAAGTCGAATGTTTGAAACATTCTAGACGTGAGTTGGCCGGTGTCAACGGAGATTCGCGAGGGAGGGTTAACTAGAAGAGTGCGCGAGGGGGGTGGAAACGCGGGAATCGTTGCGTCACCCAAAAGCCTTGTCAGCGCGACGTCATTTCGTCGGCTGGTGGCGAGTTTCCGTCCGGGTTGAGACTGAGCCATGCAATTTCTTGCAGCTTGACAGGGCGAGGACGAGCAAACATAATCCTCGGCACGTTTTGGGTACGCTTGCTCTTTTTCGCCTGCCCAGAGCCTGATTCCGGGCTTTTATTAAACATTCGGGCCCCTTCGTAAATCCAAGCTTCGTTTTCCGCAAAGGAGAAATTCGCATGAAGCTCCGCATCGTCTGGGTCGTGGCTGCATTCTTGTCATTGGTGTCGCTGAATGCTGCGCAAACATCCACGCCAACCGCATCCGCCCTGCCTCGTCTGGTCCGTTTCAGCGGAACGGCGAAGGATCTCAACGGCAGCCCGCTGACTGGCGTGGTCGGCATCACCTTCGCGCTCTACTCTGAGCAAAGCGGCGGTGCTCCACTCTGGCTGGAGACGCAGAACGCAACCGCCGACAGCAACGGCCACTACACTGCTTTGCTGGGCTCGACCAAGCCCGACGGATTGCCGGCGGAGTTGTTTACTACCGAACAAGCCCGCTGGGTGGGAGTGCAGGTCTCGGGGCAGGCGGAGCAGCCGAGAGTGTTGCTGGTCAGTGCCCCGTATGCGCTGAAAGCGGGAGACGCGGAAACTATCGGCGGACTTCCACCCTCGGCGTTTGTGCTGGCCACGCCAGCTCTCATGAACTCGTCCACGGCAAGCGGCACGCCCGAAACTGTCACGCCACTAGCCGCAACCGATGTGACCACCACCGGCGGCACGCTCAACTATCTGCCGATCTTCAGTGGAGCCGCGACCATCATCGATTCGTCGGTATTTCAGACAGGCAGCGGAACCGCCGGCAAGATCGGCATCGACACCACCACGCCGGGCACGCAACTGGACGTCAACGGCGCCGGCACCATTCGCGGCACGCTGATCTTGCCGGCCACGGGTACGGCGACGGCTACTGTCGGCGATGTCTCGCAGGGGCTGAATTTTGTAGCATCTTCCTACAACAGCACGAGCGCTACGGCGGTAAACCAGACATTCCGGTGGCACGCGGAGCCCGCCGCGAATGACACGAGCGCCCCTCGGGCACGCTGAACCTGCTCTACGGACTGGGCACGGCCACGCCTTCGGAGACCGGACTGAAGCTGAGCAGCAAGGGTGTGTTCACTTTCGCCGCGGGGCAGACGTTTCCCGGGACGGGCACAATCGCTGGAATTACCACCGCCAGCGGCAGCGGATTGTCTGGGGGCGGCACTACCGGGACGCTATCTCTCAAAGTACCTGCGGCGGGCATCACGAACGCGATGCTGGCGAATTCCAAGGTGACACTGAATTCGGGGACCGGCATCAAGGCGCCCGGAGCGATGACGCTGGGTGACACCTATACCGTGGGCATCAACACGGCGGTGGTCCCGCAACTGGCGGCGGCGAACACGTTCACGAACACGCAAACGATCAACGCTGCCAGCAGCAATCCGGCGCTCAATATAACAAATACCGGCACCGGAGGTGGAATCAATATTTCGGCTCCCGGTTCCGATGGAAATGGCGTGTTCGTCGAAAACGCCGGAGTCATCGGCGTTTACGGTAACGGAGGCTACCAGGGCGGAAACTTCTACGGGGCCAGCGGCGGGACCTATTCGGAGAGTGATACCGATAGCGATGGCGCCGTCGCAGCCTACGCGTACGAGTTTGGAACGACGAAGCGGGACTTTGGATTCTGGGGCTACAGTGCCAGCCATGCTGGCACCGGGGTGTACGGCCAAGGCGCTGAAGCGAGCGTCACCGGGGGAGAGTTATCGGTTGGTCCCACGGGGGTTTGGGGCGACACCGGGTGGGAGAATGGGTTAGCCGTTATCGGGACGACGGACGACGGTACTAGCGTGCTTGGCTATAACAACAGCCCTTCCGGGGACGCAACTGCGTATTTTCAGAACGACGATAGAACCTCAGCCTACCATCCTGTTCTGTGGGCTGCAGGCTATGGCACCTGTATCATCGATGTGGCTGGAGACTTGTCTTGCACGGGCGCTATTAGCGACGTTGCCGCAGTGGATGGCGGCGCAAGGAAGGTTGCTTTGAGCTCCGTCCAATCTCCCGAGGCTTGGTTCGAGGACGCGGGCAGCGGCCAGTTGAGCGGAGGACAGGCTGTCGTCAACATCGAATCGGTTTTCGGACAGACCGTCAACGCGGGCGTGGAGTATCACGTATTCCTCACACCCAATGGAGACTGCAAAGGGTTATACGTCGCGGAGAAATCGGCCGCATCGTTTGTGGTCAAGGAACTCGGCGGCGGCACTTCCAGCGTCGCGTTTGACTACCGGATTATGGCCAAGCGCAAGAGCTTCGAAAACGTGCGGCTCGCCGATGTGACCAAGGCCATGACGATAAATCGTCCAGTCAGGTCGGCGGCCAATGCAAGACATCTCCCCAGCGCGCAAAGCATTCGAGAACAAACGCAGGAACATGCCAAACGACGAACGGTGGCTCCCCTTAGCGGGCCGGCGACCAATAAAAAGCAGTAATCGCGTTTAAGGTATGGCGCCGCGCGTACCTGCGAAGGGCGCGGTTAAGCAGCGGAGCCTTTTCCATGCCGCCGCCGACGAAGTGGACGATTTCGAGGCGGTCGCCGTCTTTGAGATGAGTTTGCGTCCAGCGATCGCGGGGGACGATGTCGCGGTTGAGTTCGACGGCCACGCGGTCGGGCTTCATGGCGAGGGATTCGATCAGAGCTGCAAGGGTGAAGTTGGCGCTGGGGCCGGAAACCGCGAAGCTGCGTTCTTCTCCGTTGATGTGAATATTCATCGTGAGTGAAATCTCGTAAGTGAGAGCTGGTTTAAATCGGCATCCGGATGCCCTGATCACATCTTATAGCGTCCAGTCTATTTCCAAATTTAGTGCGTGCGTCTGACTGTCTAATGATGGGGACGAGGACGCCGCCCACGACAGCCGCCGGGACGGCGGCGCTATATTCAGCTTTGCGGAGGGCGAATTTGCGGGTTACGGTTCGGCCCTGGTGATTGGCTTGCACCATTACCGAGGCGTCGGCCAGGGCGGATTCCTCGACCTCGATCGAGATCTGTGCGGCGCCTCCGGAATCGGTGACTGCCTGCGTGTAGAAAGGCGCGGCGTCGGGACGGGCGAAGCGGAAGGTGAGGCGGGCGCTGGGCACTGCTGTGCCGTCTTCGGTGACTCGCAGTTGCATGGTCAGATTGCGGTCGTTGTGAACCGAGGTGGCGTTTTCCCATTGCACGTCGAGTTGCTTGATGCCAGCCAAGGCATCGGTTTCGGCGCGGTCGAGGACGCTTTCCAGCTTGCCTTCCCGGATGGCTTCGAGCACGAGGCGATGCTGATCGCGGAGTTGCTGCTCTTTTTGAGGATCGCCAAATCCGACTTGCTCAGCCGAGGCCGCGTAGGAGATGGCGCGTTTTCCGATGCATCTTCCGCGCACGAACACCTGGGTCTGCAACAGTTTTTCGCTCTCGCGCGCTTCGCTTTGCACGTGGTAGATGGTGTCGACATGTTTTACATCAGTGTTAAATCCGAAGATCATGAGGATCCTGAAATTCTTTTTGCCGAATCAGCAAATGCGTGGCCGAATCCCTTGACACTCTTGCAGAGTAGCACCTAATCTAGAATGTTTAATCGATGCTTCGCGCGAATTATATATAGCCTGTCCTATGCCCGACAATTACTTCGCTGGCTACCTGCCGTTTCTGATCCACATTTTGCTGGCGGGCGGAATCGCGACTGCCATTATCACGCTTTCCTGGTGGATCGGGGAGCGTAAACCGACTCGGGCCAAGATGTCCGCTTATGAATGCGGCATGACTCCGGTGGGAGATTCGCGCGGGCGTTTCTCGGTGCAATTCTACCTGGTGGCTATGCTGTTCATTCTGTTCGACGTTGAGGCCGTTTTCCTTTATCCCTGGGCGGTGATTCTGCGCGATTTGAAACACTTCGGGTTGGGGGAAATGTTCGTCTACATCGGGATTGTTCTGGTCGGCTTCTTTTATGTCTGGAAGAAGGGCGTTCTGGATTGGGGTCCGTCTCGAGTGCGGTCGAGTCCTCGGCGGGGAGAACGCTGATGGCTTTGGCGCCTGCCATTACCGATCTGGAACAATTGAAGGGTCATCCGGCGGTGGCGCGGCTGCTGGCGTGGAATCCTTCGGCGGTTGCGGGAGTGAAGTTCGACCGCGACGAGATGACGATAACCGTGGATCGCGCGAACCTTCGCGAAGCTTGCGCCCTGCTGCGTGACGACGCGGAGTGCGCTTTCAACTTTCTTTCTGACGTGACCTGCGTGGATTGGTATCCGGCGGAGCCCCGATTTGAAGTGATTTATCACTTGCTTTCGATTCCCAAGAAGGAACGGGCACGGCTGAAGGTGCGCCTCGATAGCGCGAGCCCGGCGGTTGAGTCGCTTACTTCACTTTGGCCCGGGGCCAATTATTTTGAGCGCGAAGTGTTTGACCTGTTTGGCATTCGCTTTACCGGGCATCCTTATATGCGGCGCATTCTGATGCCCGAGGATTGGGAAGGCTATCCGCTGAGGAAAGATTATCCGGTGGAGGGCTACCGCTAGGCTTGACTATGGCCCACCTTGCTCCCACGCCCGTGCTTGAACCCGGTCAGGATCGCACAATGATCCTGAACATGGGGCCGCAACATCCTTCGACCCATGGTGTGCTGCGCGTGCTGCTGGAGATTGATGGCGAGACCATTGTGCGGATCATGCCCGACATTGGCTTTCTGCATACCGGAATCGAGAAAACCTGCGAGGCCAAGTTTTATCAGCAGGTGGTACCGCTGACGGACCGGATCGACTATCTGTGTCCCATGACCAACAACTTGTGTTACGTGCTGGCGGTGGAGAAGTTGCTGGGGCTGGAGATTCCCCCGAAGGCGCAGTGGCTGCGGGTGTTGCTCAACGAGTTGACGCGGATTAATTCGCATCTGGTGTGGCTGGGCACGCATGCCATGGATATTGGCGCGCTCACCGTGTTCCTGTATTGCTTCCGCGAGCGCGAAGAAGTGTTGAAGATGTTCGAGATGATCAGCGGGCAGCGCATGATGACCTCGTACTTTCGGGTGGGAGGAGTGGCGCTGGAACCACCGCTGGGATTCTTCGAACGGGTTCGCGAATTTGCCGGGCGCTTTCCTGAGAAGGTGGATGAATACGAGAATCTGCTCACGGGAAATCCGATCTTTATGATGCGGACCAAGGGCGTGGCGAAGTTGAGTGCGGACGACGCGATTGCTCTTGGGGCTAGTGGACCGACATTGCGCGGAAGTGGCGTGGACATCGATTTGCGGCGCGATATGCCTTACTCGGGCTATGAGAATTTCAAGTTCAAGGTTCCGGTGGCGCAGGAAGGTGATGTGTTCGCGCGGTATATGTGCCGGGTGCGGGAGCTGCGGGAATCGAATGAGATCGTGAAGCAGGCTTTGGATGGGATGCCGGAAGGCCGTATCAAGGCGGATGCTCCTGGTATTGTGCTGCCGGACCGGGAGAAGATGAAGACGCAGATGGAAGCGCTCATCTATCACTTCAAGATCATTACCGAGGGATTTGCGGTACCGGCGGGTGAGGTATATCAGGCAGTGGAGTCGCCGCGGGGCGAAATGGGCTACTACATTGTCAGCGACGGCACCGCTAAACCTTATCGTGTGCACATGCGGGCTGCGTGCTTTGCGAATTTGCAGACGCTGCCGAAGATGTGCGAGGGCGGGCTGATTGCGGATGTGGTGGCGGCCATAGGAAGTATCGATATTGTGCTCGGAGAGATTGATCGATAATCCGTGGATATCTTCGTCCCCAAGCGGTCAAAACCTTAAACACAGGGGACACAGAGGTTCACGGAGGTTTGGACGATGAGATTTTCTGACGAGTTCGAGGCGCGATTTGCGGAGATGGTTACGCACTATCCGACGAAGCGGTCGGCGCTGGTGCCTACTCTGCTTTATGCGCAGGATGAGGTTGGGTTTTTATCGGATGAGGTGATCGCGGAACTTGCTGGGCGACTTGATCTCACGGAACTCGAAGTGCGCAACGTGATCAGTTATTACTCGATGCTAACCACGAGGCCGCGCGGGAAGTTCAACGTGCAGGTTTGCACGAACATCAGTTGCCTGGTGCGCGGGGGCGAAAAAATCCTGCATCATTGCGCTGAGAAGCTGGGCGTGGGCCACAGGGGAACGACGCCCGACGGGTTGTTTACGCTGGAGGAAGTGGAATGCATTGGAGCTTGCAGTTGGGCTCCGGCGGCGCAGGTGAATTACGATTTTCATGAGAACCTCACCGTCGAAAAGATGGATGCGATCCTGGAAGGGTATAAGAAGATTTAGCGATTGTGCGATCGGGTGATTAGGCGATTGAAAAGCAGCCGGAGTTAGCGACTGTGGAAACGAACGGCTTTTCAATCGCAGAATGACTCAATCGCAAAATCACCCAATGGCTGACTTGGTTTCCCATCCCGACGAGGTAAAGGTCGTCTCCCGGCGCTTCGGCCAGGGTGCGACGAATATCGATCGTTATCTCGAACTGGACGGTTACAAGGCCGTGCGGAAGGCGCTGGGGATGGAGCCGGACGCGATTATTAATGAGGTGAAGAATTCTGGGCTGCGTGGGCGCGGCGGGGCGGGATTCTCGACCGGGATGAAATGGTCGTTCGTGCCGAAGCAGTCGGCGAAACCAAAGTATGTGCTGTGCAACGGCGATGAAAGCGAGCCCGGCACTTGCAAGGACCGGCTGATCTTTGAGCAAGATCCGCACTCCGTGATCGAAGGAGTAATGATCGGTGGGCTGGCGGTGGGTGCGCGCAGCGGCTACATCTACATCCGCGGCGAATATCGATATCTGCTGAACATCATGCAGAAGGCGATCGCCGATGCTTACGCGAAGGGCTTTCTGGGCAAGAATATTTTCGGTAGCGGGCGGGATTTCGATATTTACTGGCATGGCGGTGCGGGGGCTTATGAAGTTGGAGAAGAATCTGCGCTGATGGAATCGCTTGAGGGCAAGCGCGGGATTCCGCGGATTCGGCCGCCGTTTCCGGCTGTGGTTGGTCTATGGGGCGGTCCCACGGTTATCAACAATGCGGAGACTCTGGCCAGTGTTCCTCATATCATTCTTGGCGGGGCAGAATGGTTTGCGAAAATTGGTCCGCCGAAAAATGGTGGGACCCGGCTGTTTTGCCTTAGCGGGAATATCGCGAAGCCCGGCGTTTATGAACTGCCGATGGGCTACAACCTGAAGAAGATGATTTATGAAGTCGGTGGCGGCATCCCTAACGGGCGTCAACTGAAAGCTGTTGTACCGGGCGGGGCTTCGTGTCCCTGCCTTACCGCCGATGAGATTGATGTCAATATGGATTTCGATTCGGTCGCCAAAGCTGGGTCGATGCTGGGGTCGGGCGGCGTGGTGGTGGTGGACGATGCCCAGTGCATTGTGAAATTCGCGCTGCGGACTATGAAGTTTTATCAGCATGAGAGTTGCGGGTGGTGCATTCCCTGCCGCGAGGGTACGGACTGGCTGAAGAAAACTTTGACGCGCTTTCATTCCGGCCACGGCGTGAAGAAGGACATCGACAACATGCAATATCTGGCGGAGAACATGCTGGGGCGGACGTTTTGTCCGCTGGGCGATGCGGCGGCGATGCCGACGATTGCGTTCGTGAAGAAGTTCCGCCGAGAATTTGAAGATCATTTGGAAGGCCGGCCTTGCCCGTATGAGAAGGTGGACGCCGTCGAAGAAGTGATGGCGTAGCGAGAAGATTGGTCATTGGGCGATCGGGCGATTTTGCGATTTGAGAGCTCAAGAGTTTTCAAGAAGGTTAGGTTTTCAATCGCCCGATCACGCAATCGCAAAATCGCGCAATTCTTATGGCTGACGTAACACTTACAGTTGACGGCAAGAAGGTCACGGCTCCCGCTGGGACGCTGCTGATTGAGGCCTGCAAGACCGCGGGCATTGAAGTGCCTTCGTTTTGCTATTATCCCAACCTTTCTTTACAGGGCGCTTGCCGGATGTGCCTGGTGAAGATCGAGAAGATGCCGAAGCTACAGACTGCTTGTACGACGGTGATCAGCGAAGGCATGGTTGTCACTTCGGAAAGTGATGAGATCAAGCAGGCGCGGAAGTCGACGCTGGAGATGCTGCTGGGGAACCATCCTCTGGATTGTCCGGTGTGCGATGCGGGTGGTGAGTGCGAACTGCAGGACATGACGTTCTCCTACGGCGCGGCGGAATCGAAATTCATGGAGGCGAAGAACCACAAAGATGAGCAGCAGTGGTCGCCGGTAGTATTTTTTGACCGGCCGCGCTGCATTCTCTGCTTCCGCTGCGTGCGGGTGTGCGGCGAAGGCATGGATGTGTGGGCTTTGGGGGTGCAGAACCGCGGCGTGAGTTCGATCATCGCGCCTAATAAACAAGATCACCTCGAGTGCGAAGAGTGTGGCATGTGCATCGACATATGCCCGGTAGGCGCGCTTACTTCTGGCGCTTATCGCTACAAGACGCGGCCCTGGGAGATGAAGCACGTGGGGACGATTTGCACTCATTGCGGGGATGGGTGCAAGACCACGCTGGGCGTGCGCCGCTCCGATGAGGGCATGGAAATTGTGCGCGGCGATAACCGCGACAAGAGCGGCACGAATGGCGACTTCTTATGCATCAAGGGGCGCTATGCGTTCGATTTTGCGAATCATGAAGAACGGCTTACGCGTCCGCTGATTCGTAGAGAGGGCAAGCTGACTCCAGCTACGTGGGAAGAAGCGTTTGAGCTGGTCGGAAGAAAATTCGCCGAGATTCGCGATAAGGATGGCGGAGCGGCGATTGGGGTGATCGGATCGACGCGCACGACCAACGAAGAAGCTTACCTGCTTTCGAAGTTTGCGCGCGTCGTGCTGAAGACGAACAATGTGGATCACCATCGCACTGCGGACTTCCCTGCCCTGGCGGCTGCGCTTCGCGGTAAAGGCGATGCCACGGCCAGCATGGCGGACGTGTTCACTGCTCCCGCTGTTTTGCTGATTGGGAATGACCCTACCGAACAACACCCGCTGCTGGCCTGGCAGATTCGCAACAACGTGCGTCTGCACCGGGCGCGGTTCTACCTGATTAACTCCAGGCCGATCAAATTGCGGCGGCAGGCGACGAGCTTCACGCAGATCCCGGTCGGAAGCGAAGGGCAAGTTGCTGCGTTTCTCGCGGGCAGCGACGGCGCTCCAGATTCACTCATGTCTTCGTCTGCCAGCGCAGATGCATGGATCGCACTGCGCGACCAACTGCGCGGCGAGCAGAATCTGGTTATCGTTTTCGGTTCTGAACTCCGTGGTGGTGACCTTGCCAACCTCGTGAAGTTCGGTTCTGCAATTACTGGCGCCAAGTTTGTCTGTCTGGCGGACTATGCGAACTCTCGCGGAGCTGCCGATATGGGCTTGTATCCGGATCTGTTGCCGGGATATCACCCGACTGCCGGAAACAGCCGATTCCATCAGGAGTGGGGGGAAATCCCCAAGGCCGCCGGTCTTGATCTGGATGGCATGGTGGAAGCTGGGAAAGCGGGCAGGCTGAAGGCTCTTTATGTTGTGGGGTCGAATCCTGTCGGACGATTGAAGATCGATCCGTTTGCATTCTCCCACAGCTTCGTTGTCGTGCAAGATATGTTTCTTACTGAAACTGCGGTGATGGCTGACGTTGTGTTGCCGGCCGCGAATGCCTATGAAAAGTCGGGGACATTTACCAATACTTGCGGCGACTTGCAACTGGTGAAGAAAGCCGGCGAAGTCACGGACACGAAAACTGATTTCGAGATGATCGTGCGCGTGGCAGATGCCATGGGATTCGATGTGCGCCGGCTGGTGCCTTTCGGCGGCGGCACGTATGCTGACATGGGCCAGTCTCGCGGGGCACAGTCGGGCGAGGCCGACCGTCATGCGGTGTGGCTTGAGGCTCATGGGCTGGAGCCGAAACTCAGCCCGTTCGATCCCACCGCGATTCTGGACGAAATTCAGCGGCTGGTTCCGGGCTATGACGTGTCTCGCGTGAATCTGCTGGCGGGAAACAGCCAGCATACGTCGCTAACCGAGGCTGGGCCCGGAGTGGCGCATCGAACGGAGTCCATTGCTCCGGCCAACGATGATCTTTTCACTTCTGGAACCCTGGGACGTTATTCGCGCACGTTGAAGTCGGTGATGGAGAGTCACGAGGTCAAGCCCGCTGAGGTTGCGGCGGACTGATTATCGAGCATTAGGATTCCGGCATTCTGGAGAGCAAGGCATTGTCCGTTGGCGTTTTCATACTCGTGTCGGTGATCAAGTCGGTGATCGTGCTCGTCGTGCTGCTCACGGCAGTCGCGTATACGGTTTGGCTGGAGCGCAAAGTTGTCGGCCACATGCAGAATCGCTGGGGCCCCACGAGGGTCGGTCCGTTTGGGTTGCTGCAGCCCGCGGCCGACGGCATTAAGTTTTTGTTCAAAGAAGATCTCACGCCGCCGCACGTTTATAAGCCGCTGTTTCTGGCGGCACCGATGATGGCGCTGATCTTTGCTCTGACCTCGATATCGGTGATTCCGTTTGGCAACTCGATCACGATTTTTGGATACAGCATTCCGCTCCAGATCACCGATTTGAACATTGGGCTGCTGCTGATTCTGGGCGTTACTTCACTTGGCGTGTATGGTGTCGCTCTCGCGGGCTGGTCGTCGAACAACAAATATTCTTTACTCGGCGGACTGCGTGCCAGCGCGCAGATGGTCAGTTATGAAATTGCCCTGGGACTCTCGCTGGTTGGGGTTCTGATCCAGTCGGGTAGCTTTAGTCTGCGCGTGATCGTCGACGCGCAGGGAGGACGCTTTCTAGGATTCATTCCACGGTGGAATATTTTTCACGGGCAGTTTATCGGCTTCTTTATTTACCTGATGGCCGCGTATGCGGAAACCAATCGAATCCCGTTTGACCTGCCAGAGGCTGAAACCGAACTGGTCGCGGGATACCACACCGAGTACAGCGCAATGAAGTTCGCCATGTTTTTCATGGCCGAGTATTCCAACATGATCACCGTGGCTTGCCTGGCCACGCTGCTTTTTTTTGGAGGATGGCACGGCCCGCTGGCTGGGCCTCCGCTGGTGCGGGCGTTGCTGCCGGTGTTCTGGTTTGCTGCGAAGGTTTTCTGTTTTCTCTTTCTTTATATCTGGGTGCGCGGGACGTTGCCGCGCTTCCGCTACGACCAACTGATGTCTTTCGGCTGGAAGTTTCTGCTGCCGCTGGCGATTGTAAATCTGGTGGCAACGGCGATTGCCGTCGCCTGGTGACAAAAAAACAAGTTCTCAGTTCTCGGTTCTCAGTTCTCAGTTACGGCCCGAGGGTGCCGGCTGAGAAATAGCCATCTAGAGGTTTTACTGAGAACTGAGAACTGAGAACTGAGAACTGAGAACTGGAAGATGCATCTCATACTTTTTCTCGCGTTCGGAGCGGTTTGCGTGGCTGGGGCGGTCAACCTGCTGGCGCAACGGCATCCCATTAACAGCGCGCTGTCGCTGATTGCGGTGATGGCGGCGCTGGCTGGCGAATATCTGCTGCTGGGCGCGGAGTTCGTCGCGGCGGTGCAGGTTATCGTCTACGCCGGCGCCATCATGGTGCTGTTCGTCTTTGTCATTATGCTGCTGAACGCGGGCGAAGAGGAGCACACGAATGGCAGCCGGGTCGCGCTCCTATTGGGTGTGCCCGGAGTGCTGACCGGCAGCGTGCTCGTGGCATGGGTGGTGCTGCGATATTCTGGGACTGAGGCCGTGCCGATAGGAGCGTTGCCGGGGCCTCCCACTGATATTGCCCAGCTTCTTTTTCATGATTTCCTGCTGCCCTTTGAAGTCACTTCGGTATTGATTCTGATCGCCATCATGGGCGCTGTGGTTCTGGCCAGCAAGCCGGAGACGCCGGCGAGAGAGGCGGACTGATGGTTCCCTCATACATTCCGCTGTCGTACTACCTGCTGCTGAGCGGATTCCTGTTTGCGTGCGGGGTGGTTGGATTTCTCATCAAGCGCAACATCATCACCATCTTCATGTCGATTGAGCTGATGTTGAACGGAGTGAATCTTTCGTTTGTGGCGTTTGCGGCGCACTGGCATGCGCTGGCCGGGCAGGTATTTGTTTTCTTTGTGATGGTGGTGGCGGCGGCGGAAGCGACGGTTGGACTGGCAATCATTATTGCGGTTTATCGCACACGCGAAACTCTGAACGTCGACCAGGTGAACCTGCTCAAGCTATGAACCCGAATCTCAATTTATGGCTGATCCCGGTTCTGCCGCTGGCGGGAGCTGCGATCAACGGCTTTCTGGGGAAGAAGTCTTCGCGGCAAGCCGTCAGCACCGTCGCGTTGGTCTTCAGTGGCGCGGCTTTTGCGATGGCGCTTTGGGTTGCGGTCCGATTTTCATCATTGTCACTTCCCTACCAGGAGTTTCGTTGCGCACTGGATCCGCATCGCCGGCTTCAGGGCGGACTTCGCCTTCTATCTGGACCAACTGTCTTTGGTCATGCTGCTTGTGGTCACGGGAGTCGGCTTTCTGATTCACATTTACTCCGTCGGCTACATGTGGGACGACCCCAGCTACTACCGCTTTTTCAGCTATCTGAACCTGTTTATGTTTTTCATGCTCACGCTGGTGCTGGCGAACAACTACCTGCTGATGTTCATCGGTTGGGAGGGCGTGGGACTGGCGTCCTATCTGCTGATCGGATTCTGGTTCACGAAAGATTCCGCGGCGTCCGCGGGCAAGAAGGCGTTCATCGTGAACCGGATTGGCGATTTTGGGTTTCTGATCGCTTTGTTCTTGCTGATCAAGCACTTCGGCTCGCTGAATTTTGATCAAGTGTTTCAGAGCATCTCTCCTCTGGGCGCAGAAACCGCGGGAGCAGGGGTGCTCACGGCTATCGGCCTTTTGCTTATGGTCGGTGCCGCTGGTAAATCAGCGCAGATTCCGCTGTACGTTTGGCTTCCTGATGCGATGGAGGGTCCAACACCGGTTTCAGCTCTCATCCATGCTGCGACCATGGTGACTGCGGGCGTGTACATGGTTTCGCGTTCGCATGTGATCTTTGAACGTGCGCCTTCGGCGCTGATGGTGGTGGCGATCATTGGAACGCTCACCGCGTTTTTTGCCGCGACCATCGGCATTGCTCAGACCGACATTAAGAAAGTTCTCGCCTACTCAACCGTTTCACAGCTGGGCTACATGTTCATGGCTTGCGGAGTTGGGGCTTTCTCCGCGGGAATTTTCCATCTGATGACCCATGCGTTCTTCAAGGGCCTGCTGTTTCTGGGGGCTGGCTCCGTGATTCATGCTGTGGGCGGCGAGCAGGATATGCGGAAGATGGGCGGGCTCAGATCGTACATCCCCTGGACGTTTCTCACGATGTTCATCGCGACGCTGGCTATCGCAGGCATTCCGCCGCTGGCCGGATTCTGGAGCAAGGACGAAATTCTCTGGAGGGCTTACCAGGTTAGTTGGGTGTATTGGGGAATCGGCGTGGTTACGGCGTTCATTACCTCTTTCTACATGTTCCGCCTGCTGTACATGACGTTTTTCGGTGACTATCGCGGAGCACAAGAGCAGGGACACGGCTCACACGGACACGACAGGCATAGTCACGATGAACATGGACACGGCGAACCGCACGAGAGCCCGATGGTCATGCTCGTGCCTCTGATGATCCTGGCGCTGCTCTCGCTTCTTGGTGGGTTTGTCGGATGGAATCACCATTTCGAGCATTTTCTTGCGCCGGTGTTGGGCGGAGAATCTGCGGGCGAAACCGCAACTAGCATCACTGAATGGGTATTGATGGGTGTTTCGATTCTGGCCGCCGTTCGGGTTGGATGTTGGCCCATCTGCTCTACAGCGCGCGTCCCGAATTGCCGCAGAAGATTGCCGATTCGCTCGGCGGCTTCTATCAGGCGGTCGTGCATAAGTACTACATCGACGAACTTTACGCTGCAGTCTTCGTCAAGCCACTGGTGGAGGGTTCGACTCGAATCCTCTGGCAGGATGTAGACAGAAAGATTATCGATGCTTCCGTGAATGAATCCGCGGACGGGGCGCGGCAGGTTTCCGATGAAGTTCGGCAGATGCAATCGGGCAACATTCGCTCTTACGCGGGTTGGATTGCTGCCGGTTCGGCGGCGGTGATTGCTTTCATGATCTGGATGGGGGTGCGATGAGCACTGGTGACCTCAGCCCGATCATTCTTACCCTGGTGACATTCGCGCCTCTGGCGGGCGGACTGCTGCTGCTGTTGTTGCCGCGGCGTGACCGTGACATCCGCATTTTTGCTCTGGTCATTTCGCTGTTGACATTTGTTTTGTCTCTGCACCTGCCGGTTTATTTTCATCGCGGGCAAACCGACTTCCAGTACCAGGTCGACAAGCCATGGGTTTCGACTCCGAATATCCACTACCACATGGGGGTTGACGGCTTCTCGATGTGGCTGGTGGTGCTCACCACATTTCTGACGCCGCTGTGCGTGCTGATTTCGTGGAAGTCGATTCATGAGCGGGTGAAGGAATTCTTCATTCTGCTTCTGATTCTGGAGACTGCTCTGATCGGGGTCTTCACTTCTCTCGACTTGTTCCTCTTCTACTTCTTCTGGGAAGCCACACTGATCCCGATGGCGCTGCTCATCGGCATTTTCGGTCACGAGCGCAAAGTGTACGCCGCAGTGAAGTTCTTCATGTACACCATGATCGGGTCGGTGTTCATGCTGGCCGCGATTCTGTGGCTTTACGCGCATACTGGCAGCTTTGACTTTGTTGTGATTCGCGATGCGATCGCGAGCGGAGCCGTGCCGAAGTTCCCGGCGGCTGCGCAGTGGCTGTTTCTCGGATTCTTTGTAGCTTTTGCGGTGAAGGTTCCGCTATTTCCTTTCCATACATGGTTGCCCGATGCGCACGTGGAAGCGCCGACGGCGGGATCTGTGCTGCTGGCCGGAGTGCTGCTCAAGATGGGCACATACGGAATGCTGCGCTTTAACCTGGGCTTGTTTCCTGAACAGTCGAGGCAGAATGCTCCGTGGATCATGACGCTTGCCTTGATTGGCATTGTCTACGGCGCGCTGGTGGCCATGGTGCAGCCCAACATGAAGAAGCTGATCGCGTACTCGTCGGTCAGCCATCTTGGATTCGTGGTGCTGGGAATTTTCAGCTTCACGCAGGCGGGACTGAACGGCGCGATGTTCGTGATGCTGGCTCACGGAATTTCTACGGGCGGGCTGTTCATGCTGGCGGGAAGCCTGCACGAACGGCGGCATACTTATGAGATCAGTGAGTTCGGTGGGCTGGCTTCGCCGATGCCGGTTTATGCCGCAACGTATCTGGTGATTGTTCTGGCGTCGGTGGGTCTGCCACTTCTCAATGGCTTCATTGGCGAGTTCCTGGTGTTGAGTGGAGCATTTCAGGACAAGCCGGTTTACGGAATACTGGGCGCGACCGGCATCATTTGGAGCGCCATCTATCTGCTCTGGATGTATCAGCGAGTGTTCTATGGCAAGGTCACACATTCTGTAAACAATTCTTTGAGAGATCTTTCCGGGTTCGAGAAGATCGCGATTTGGCCTTGCGCCGCGGTGGCGCTGGTGATGGGAGTCGCGCCGATTCTGTGGCTGGGGGCGATTGATCCGGCGGTTCAGGCGGCACTCATGCCGGTTGTGCGGGTGGCGAGCAGGATGGTGGGGCAATGATAACGACAGTGTCCCTCGTCGCTGGCTACTCGCAATCGCTGCCGCAGAGCGCAGACTATGTACGGATCCTGCCTGAGATTGTTCTTTCAGTTTTCGGCATGATTGTGATGTTGCTCGAACCTCTGCTCGATGAAGAGAACGGCCAGAAAGTTCTGGGCCTGATTGCTTTGCTGGGGGCGCTGGCGGGGCTCGGAGCTACCTGGTTCATGGCACAGTCTCCGGGGCTGGCGTTCTGGAACATGGTGAAAGTGGATGGATTCAGCGTTTTCTTCCATGTGCTGGTGATTGCGATTGCCGCTGTCGTGATTCTTAGTTCGTACGAGTACCTGGCGGTGCAGCGGATTCGCGCGGGGGAATACTACGCGTTGATTCTCTTCGGTGTGGTGGGCATGGCGCTGATGTCGTCGGCCATCGAACTGGTGCTGATTTTCATCGCGCTTGAGATTTCCTCCATCTCTTCTTATGTGCTGGCTGGATTTCGTCGGCACGAGGCGGCGAGCGCCGAGTCTTCGCTGAAGTACTTCCTCCTGGGCTCATTTGCCACGGCGTTTTTCCTGTACGGAGTAGCGTTGATGTTCGGGGCCACGGGTTCGACGAACATCGATCAGATCGGCAGCACCTTGCGGGCAGGCCCGGTCCCATTGCTCGCGTTCGTGGCTGTAGCTTTCATTTTCGTGGGCCTGGGGTTCAAGGTAGCTGCGGCGCCGTTCCACATCTGGACTCCTGACGTCTACGAAGGAGCACCGGCGCCGGTTGTTGGTTTCATGTCGACTGCGCCCAAGGCGGCGGCCTTTGCAGTTTTGTTGCGCGTCGTTTTCGTGATCGACGTGCACGGACTAGTCTGGGTCATCTGGCTTGCGGCGGCGCTCTCCATGACGCTGGGCAACATGGGTGCTTTGGTGCAGGACAACGTGAAGCGTCTGCTGGCTTATTCCGCGATCGCGCACGCGGGTTATACGCTGGTCGCATTCGCGGCCGCGCCAGCTCTGGGAACTTCGGCTGCGATGTTTTATCTCGCGGCCTATGCCGCGATGAATCTGGGGGCGTTTGCAGTCGTCAGCCACTTCGCCAACGCGGGCGAGCGCTATGTGACGCTTGAAGATTATGAAGGGCTGGGCCGCAGCTCTCCACTACTGGCGGCGACACTTACCATCTTTTTGCTGTCGCTGATCGGGATCCCGATGACTGGGGGCTTTTTTGCCAAGTTTTATGTGTTCAATGCGGCGGTGAAAGCCAACTTGATCTGGCTCACAATCATCGGTGTCGTCAATGGCGGCGTAGGCGCGTACTATTACCTGCGCATCATCGTGATGATGTACATGCGAGAATCGCGGAGGGAAGTGCCGGTGACTCGGGTTCCGTTCGCACTGGGTGTCGCGCTGGCGTGCTGCCTGGTCGCGACCATTTATTTCGGAATATTCCCCGGCCGCATATTGCAATTTGCTCAAGACTCCGCTCAGCAACTCGTGCAGCAGGCTGCGCCTGAGGTTCCTTCCTCCACAGCTGCTTCGGTTCCCGGCAAACTCCAGTAAGGAAGCGAGCCAAACGCGCCCTTCGGTCGCTATCGCTCTCTCAGGGCAGGCTCCGTGGAGACGCGCGGCTCGCGCAGATTCCCTCGGCAAGCTCGGGACAGGCTCTTCGCGGCGCAAAGAACGCTTGCTCAGGGATGACAATCGAAAAGCAAAGACGTTCCCGGCCACAAATTCAATCGCGATCGCGTACCAAGGGAACGAAGAGCACAGGTTCACGAAGAGAGATTGCGGGCTGACCGTTCTGCATTCGAATGAACTGCAGCTGCTGAGAGCCGGGAGAACCGACGGGGATGATCATCCGTCCCGAGTCGCGGAGTTGGGCGAGCAGAGCGGGAGGCAGATCAGGAGCAGCAGCGGAGACGAGGATGGCGTCGAACGGAGCGTCAGCGGCGAGACCGAGTGTGCCGTCGGCGGTCAGAACTCGGACGTTGGCATAGCCAAGCTCGGCGAGAAGGTTGCGGGCACGGTCCGCCAGGGCCGGGTGGCGTTCAATGGAGAAAACCTGCGCCGCTAGTTCCGCGAGCAGAGCGGTGACGTAGCCGGAACCAGTTCCAACTTCGAGAACCTTATCGGCAGGCGTGAGTTCGAGAGATTCGAGCATGCGGGCAACGATGTAGGGCTGAGAGATGGTTTGGCCATCACCGATGGGTAGCGGATGATCTTCGTAGGCCTGGCTCTGGTATGGTGCAGGGACGAATAGGTGGCGAGGAACGCGAAGCATGGCTTCGAGAACACGCGGGTCGGAGATGCCGCGGGCGCGGAGTTGCAAATCGACCATGAGTTGGCGCGTGGCGGTCGGGTCGGACATGAATAGCGGCTTTGGCACGTCCGCTTTCGATCTTATTGCTTGCGGTGGCGGATGCGCACGTCGAAGCTGACCACACCGTTCTGATCGCGGTTGCCGACGAGGGAAACGTTGCGATTCACATAGTACTCCGCCTCGATAATCTGCTGCGAACTCTGCGAAACATTGGTGGAGTAAGTAAGAGACAGGTTGTTGGAGAACTGCTGGTCGATGGTGATCTGGGGGCCGTTGCTTAGGGGATTGGTTTCGGTGGTGAGTCCCTGAGGATCGATCTTGATGTTGCTGGCGCCGAACAGACGATCGAGGCGGCTGCTGACGGTGGAGTTCAGCGCCTGGCTGAGGATGAGGGCGCTAGCCTGATCGGAAAAGACGCTCTGACCGGACTGCTCCTGGAGTTGCGCCGACTCCTGATTGGTGCGGCCGAGAGCGAGGAGAGCGATGATATCGGATTTAGGCAAGGGAGGTTCCGACCGGTAGTTAATGTTGAGGCGGTCGGGCGTGCCGGTTGCGGTGATGTTGAGCTCATAGTTGCGAACATGGCTGGAAGCCTGCAGATTCAGCTGGGGCTCAATGGCAACCGGATTGGCAAAAGTGATATCGCCGCGCTCGAGAGTAAAGCGAATGCCGTGGAAAGTGGCCTGACCTTCGAGAATGTCGACCCGGCCGAGGACGGCGGGCCGGGCCACCGAGCCGCGCAGCCGCAGGTCAGCATCTCCGGAGAGGCGAGCAATCGCAGTACGCATCTGGAGTTCGGGTGCAGTTACCACGTGGATATCAAGTTTTATGTTGTTGAGCGGGGAGTTGGCTGTGGTGACGGTGGAGAAATTGCGGCTGCGCTCGAGATAGCTGCTGAAGTCGAAGCCGGGAGTGACCGCCATTTTGTTGATGCTGATGTCGCCGGAGACGGTGGATGCAGAGCGCGTGCCCACCCAATGCAGTTCGGCGTTGGCGGTGGAGCTGACACCGGGAGGATAGCGCAAGCGAACATCCTTACCCGTGGCGGTGAGATTAAAGTTGAGTTGCTTGTTGAAATAGGTAGCATCGCCTTTGAGATCGAGCGTGCCGCCTCCGGTGCGGGCGGTGAGCGTCTCTACCAGGACGCGATCGCGAGTGAACGTGAGGGAGCCGTTGAGTTCGCTCAAGCCGCTGGGCAACCCGGCATATGAAAGCGAACCGTTGGCGACCTCAAGGCGGCCATGGGGGAAGGGCTCGGCGAGAGTGCCACCGACCTGCAGATTCAACGTGACGAAGCCCGCGGAGGTAACGTTGGAATCGAAGCTGGAGAGCAATTTGAGGTCAAGGCGTCCATCGGCCGTGAGATCGAGCGTATGGTTCCCGGAGAGTTGCACGGACCCGTGCGCCGTGAGGTCAGTTCCCTCCCCCACAAAATGCAGTTGCTGGATGTTAACCGACTCATTCGCAACCGAGAAGAGAATGGGATCCGGGATATGCACCTTGGCATCCGCGACATCGAGCGAAACGGAGGTCAAGCTGCCCTCCAGAGCCAATTGCCGGGGCTCGCGGAGCGGGCCGCGCAGGTTGAAAGAACCGCTAACGGCAGAATGCCCGGAAAGTTGGCCGCCGAGATAGGAGCGCAAGAAGGCGTCAAGATCGAGCTGCTCCATGGTGAAAGCGAGCTCGGCGGGATAGCCATCGCGCAACTCGACGTTGCCACTGACGAGTAACGAGCCCTGCTTGAAATTGGATTTGCCTGTGAGACGCATCTGCCTGCCCTCGGTCACTGTGTGCAAGTCCATATCGCCTGCAAGGTCTTGATCGAGGGTGAGGTCGTGGAGGTGAACGTCTGTGTTGATTACGGGCGCGTCGGGAGTGCCAGAAGCTTTCAGGACGAAATCCGCTCGTCCTTGCACAGAGAGGCCATTAATGTGGATCTGGCGGACAAGAGCAAGGTCGAAATTGCTGCCGGTCAGATCGAGATTGAAGGCCTCAGTGGAAGGATCGTAAACCGCGTTGCCCGTGGTAACAGAATCGTGATGGAAGAGATGCAGGTCGCCGAAAGCGATTTCGCCGAGGCCGATGCGGAAGTTGGAATCAAAGCGGTCGACGACCTCACCGTAGGCAGAACCTTCGGTCAGGTGAACCTTTCCCTCGCCGTGCGGTGCGGAGAAAGTGCCGGAGGCCTGGATGAAAAAATCAGTTTTCCCGGAGATGGGATAGTTGTATCCGAGGAAGTTCTCGATTTCGACGAGGCTGGCGTTCTGAACGTTGGCACGCAGGCTGAAAGTGCTCTCTCCGGTGAAATGACCTTGCTGAAGGACGGCGGAGGCGTCGAACTGAGCGGAAGTGTCGTCCCGGCGCAAAGTAGCGCCGTGAAGGGAGATGGCGTGGAAGGAAAGCTGGATCGAGGTGGAAAGCGAATCCCAATGAGTTTGAAGCAAGCGGGTTTTGCCTATGGGAGGGGGTGTGACGTCAAAATCGTCCACTTCCAGACTGCCAGTGATTTGAGGTGAGGAGAGCGAACCGCTCAAGCTGCCGTTGAAGGTGGCGCTGCCTTTGAGTGAGACGGGAAACAGCGCGGGACCGCGAACGACCTCGACGAATGGAAGCCAGTCAGCAAGACTCGTGGTCTTAACCGAGAAACGCACTGCGGATCTGTCGGATAGCGTGCCAGACGCCGTGACGTGGGAGGTGGGCGAGTTAAGCGTGAACTGCGGCAGATCCAAAGTGCCGTCGGCAGCCCGGTAGACGCCGGTGGTGTGTCCGGTGAGTGGCAGTTCCGAGGGGGCAGGATGCGCGGGAGGAGTTAGATCGAGAGTGAATCGGGTTTCCGCGTCGGCGACAGTTCCCTTCCAGCGAGTTTCCAAAGTTCCGGAGGCCGATCCGGTGGGATGAAGACGGACGAGAGGGTGATCGACGGCGTTAAAAGCGACAATAAGATCTTGAACAGAGAGGTCGCGCAGACGAAGAAAAACGAAGCGCGCTTTGGATCGCCGGTGGTTTTCGGTTGACGATTTTCCGGCCGGATTTACCCTGGGGTGGAGCGGCTGAAATAACGGCGGTCTCAAGGGTTTTTCTGGCGGCGGGAGAGATGCGTTGCGCGGGCGCGAGCCATTGATTCAATTCGGCGTCACCAGTGAAGCTGCCGCCGAGAATGTTTCCTTGCAGTTTAGAGAGTTTGAGTTGCTGGTCGGTGACGGTGTAGCCGGTGTTCAGCGATGCCCGGGAGAACGATACATGATCGTCTTTCCACACCAGATCACGGACTGTGAGAAGACCGTTGGTGGCGAACTGATCGAGTGACCAGTCGCCGCTCCCTTTGAGGTTGAGCACCCCGGCACGAAGATCGCGGCGGCGGGTAATGGACGCAGCCTCGGTGAGATCGAACTGGGCATCGTATGAACCCTGGAGATGGGGATGATTAAAATCTGTGATCTCTCCACTGGCCGAGAAGTGCGAGTGTTCGGAGTTCCACTTAAGAGAAGAGACCGTAGCGGAGTTCGCTCCAAGAGTGAACTCGAGGTCGGTCATCCACGCGAAGGGGCGGAAGTTTGTCAGCTTGGTGTCGACCATGCCGATGCGCAGGTGTCCGGCGTAGTGGCGGTGGAGCAACGAATAGTCCATTTGAAGCGCAGCGTCGCGCGCTGCGAAGTCAAGCGGGATGGTCTGGTCGTCCCACAGAATGCGGCCGTGGCCAATTTCGAGATGATCGATGGAGAGAGCAAAGAGTTGCTCGACGAGACTCTTGCCGGTAACCGGGGCAGCTCTTCGCGGCGGATAATTCGTGGTGCCGTCGGAATAGAAAGCCACGTGGACGACGGGTTGCTCGAGCACGACTTCACGGAATCCAAACTCGGAACGGACAAGAGAACTGAGCTTGAGGCGCGCGACAACGCGGTCCGCATGGGCTAGAGGCACGTCGGAAGCGGACTCGCGGCCGTGGACGGTGATCTGGCGCACGTCCGCCTGCAGGCGAAAGGGCGCGGTGTGAATGCTGCCGATCTCGACGCGGCCGCCGGTGATGCGCTCCAATTCGGCGATGAGACGGCGGCGGACGAGTGACTGGAATGAGTCGGTGTTGACATAAAAAAGCAGGCCGAGCACAGTCAGGAGGCCGGCCGCAATCAAGCCCAACAGATATTTCCACCAGCGGCGGCCGGTAGGTTTGGCGGAAGCTTCAGTCACTGCGATTGGACTCCCGGGTCGTTGACAGACGGAGTGGCCCCGGGGATGCGAATCTGCCCTTCGGAACGCAAGGTTTGCAGCCAGGAGACGAGCAACTCGCTCACTTTCTGCTCCGTGAGCAACTCGCGAATCTTGGCGGATACATCAGCGAGAGGGACTTCGGACCCTCCTGACTCCTTCAACTTGGGGACGAACTTGTCGCGGTAGTATGCCTCGATGGATTTGGAATCGATCTCGACGGTGGGACGAAGACGGGCGTCGACCAGGCGCATCACATCGATCTGCTGCCGGACGTGAGCGAAAAGATCTTTTTCCGTGAGCTGGTATCGGGCCAGGAGAGCGTCCCATCCCTCTGTCGACGTGGCCTGAGGATACTGCTTACGGGCATCGGCTACGCGGGCAGCAACCTCGACATCGGTGGCGTGGGGGAAGTCGGCGGATTTCATTTGCCCGCGAAGGAGCTCCAGGTCGATAAGGCGGTCCAGAACGGCGCGGCGATCATCGTCAGTGAACTGCGCCAGCGTTCGGTTGGTGAGCAAGGCTTCATAGCAGAGAGCTTCGTCCCAGTCACTCTGCAGGATGACGTGTCCGTTTACGGTGGCGACGATGCGGTCGATCACCTGGGCCGAGCCTTGGTCAGGCGCGAGCCACAGTGCCGTGAGCAAGAGTGCCAGCGTGACGATCATCGTTATGTTGGTTCGAAATCTCATCAAAATGGCTGCCCTATGCTGAAGAATACGTTGAAGTGCCGCAAACGCTGCGTCTCGAAAGCTCCCGTCAGTTGCCCGGTCGTTGGATTGGTGATTCCCTGGAAATAGTAGGTCGGATTTAGATTGTATCCGAAATCGAAGCGCAAAGGGCCGATGGGGGTTTTGTAGCGCAAGCCAAGGCCAACGGCGTGCGAGGTGTAGTCGTAACCGCTGTTGTTGAAATAGGTCTCGCATCCCTGAACAATAACTCCGGGGTTAGTCAGCAAACACTGCGATGGATCCGGCTGGTGCCAGCGCATCAGACCTGTGAGCAGATCGTGACCGGCAGTGAAGACGTTGCCCATATCGTGAAAGATGGCGAAGCCGAAACCTTGTCCGAGATAAGGCAAGCTAATCTGCGGGAAGCGCAATTCCTCACTGTTGACGAACAGCGCCGTTCCACCGACGGGAAAACCGGAATCGGGATCGCGGGGTCCTGCTTGATTTAACCCGAAACCGCGGTGGGAGTTGCCGCCGCCGGCAAAAAATACCTCGGGCAGCGGAATGACGGAAATGCCCGAGGGGCATGAGTTGACCAGGCCAACGATTTGACACGCTCCCGGAGGCAGAACCACCGTACCGTGATAGACCTGTTCAAGGCCCAGGGTCGTGGAACGAGCGAAGACAAACTTGTGATTACGTCGCCCGAAGGCATAGTAGGTGGCATCTTGGCCGAGTATGCGGCCGTAGCTGGCCTGAGAACCAAAATAACTGGATGAGACAAAGGCATCCAGAGTGAAGTACTGGCCTTTTGTGCTTTCGAGAGGATTGTCTCGTTTGTCGCGGATATAAGTAACGCCGGGACCGCCTACGCGCGCGGGCAGGGAAAACAGGCTGAACGCGGCGGGGGAAAAGTCAGAAATGATGCTGCTAGCTTTCACGCGCCGGTAATCAAAGCGGTAGGTTACTGGAGGTGGAGTAATTGGGCAGGAGCGGTCCGATTTGCTGGCGGAGGTCAATTTTACCCTCCCAGCGCTGTGACGTGAAGGTGGCAACGTCGAGACTATTGTCGTAAAAGACAGTGTAGAAAAGTTTGAGGCGGTCGTTGTCGAAGAGCTTGGGGATTTGGTAACTGACGAGGCCGCGCTGCTGGAGGCGTCCGACGTGAGACTGGAAGGTCAGGGTCTGATCGCGGCCGCCCATGTTAAGGCGAGTAATGTCGAATCCGACGCGGGGACTCACGCCGGTGGTGCCAGAGGGAGAATTCGAACCTACCGGCAGACCGGTTTCAAATTCCAGACCGAAGCCGTAGGTGAAGGTGTAGCGTTTGGCTTCCTGCACCTGGACGAGAACATTTTTCTGGGGGTCGGAGCCGTCGGGATTCTGCACGGCAGTATCGACCTGGCTGAAGATGCCAAGGTCGTAGAGCCTGCGCTGGGTATCAAGAAGATCTCCCTGACTGAGAGGCTGGCCCGCGATCACCCGAATTTCGCGCTGCACCACGTAGTCGCGAGTGTGATTGAGACCTGCGGTCATCACCTTGTTCACGAAGAACTGATCACCCTCCTGAATGGTGTAGGTAACATCTTCGCGGTTAGCGTGGCCGGGTGAAGGTTTGGTAGTGATTTCGAGGTTGGCATTAGAGAAACCGTGATTGAAGTAATAGTTGAGGATGGACTCGCGATCGTTGGCGAGATTCTGTTCAGAGTAGGGCTGACCCTCGGCGGTGTAGAGTTCAGGGAACGCCTTCGCGTCAATCTTCTGGTTGCCTACGATTTGAAGAGAGCCGACGACAGTTTGCGGGCCTTCTTCGATCAGAATGTGAACCGCGATGTGGTTTTCGGCGCCGTGATAGTTGTCGTCCACTTTGGTCTGAATCTTGGCGTCGCGGAACCCGTTGGAAACGTATAAGGCCTGGAGGTTGGCGACGTCGCCTTTGAGCAGCTCTCCACTGTAGCGTCCGTGAGATAGGAACCTTGCCGAGGGCTGAATCTGCAGGCGCTGGCGCAGCATTTGCCGGGAGAAATACTTGTTCCCTGTGATTTCGATGAGGTCGAACTTGTGCAGGGGGCCAGGATCGATTTGATAGTTGACGTGGAGAGTATCGGGAGCGGTTTCCTTCTGGATGTCGACCGTGGCATCGAAATGGCCGCGGCTCTGGAGATAGTCGAGCAGGTTTCGCCTGCCCTCATTCAGCAAGTCGTCGTCGAGAGCGTTTTCCTCGTAGACCGGAACCTCTTTTTTGAGGACGCCGCGGCTGATGCGAAAACCTACGGCATGGATGAGTACCACGGGTCCGGGCTCGACGAGATAGGTGTAGTCTACGGCGTTCGATTCAGGGTGGTACTGCTGCTCGGCAATGGAAACCTGAGCCAGGACGCGCTGCTGTTTCTGAAACTTTTTTCGCAAGCGCTGAAGAGAATTAGTGATGCGCGCGGCGGTAATGCCATCACCGGAATGCATCCGGGCAATGTCCTCAAACTGGCTCTGGGAGAAAGATGCGTGGCCGGTGATTTTCACCTCGCCGACGTGGGCCGGCTCTCCAGCTGTGATGTGGACGAGAATACTGACCTGCTGGTCGGCCGCGTTGGAAATGCTTTCGGCGGTGACGCGGGCGCGATAATAGCCATTCTCTTGCATGAGCTGGCGCACGTTTCGCAGGGCATGTTCGAGTTTGTCCTGAGTGTGAAGCTCGCCGAGTTGGAGCTTGGTGGCGTTGGCGACCTGGTTGGTGTTGGGGTGGGCGGGTGCCCCTTCGACGTCGATCGCTCCGACAAAGAAGTTGAGTGAGGTGGAGAAAGTGAGCCGCACGCCCGGGCCCGAAGGTTCGGCTTCGGCCTGGATATCGGCAAAGCGGCCGGTCGCGAAGAGGATGCGGATGCTTTCGCGAACCTGGTCGCGGTCGAGCGGTTGTCCGGCTTTCTGCGGGAGGATTTGCAGCAAGTGGTCGGAATCCGGCACGCCGGGCAGTTCGATGGATTGGACAGTGCGTCCGGCGTAAGCCGCCATCGTGGCGAGAGCCGAGGAAGATTGCGCGGTTTGCGGCTCCTTGGACAATTCTGACGATTGCGAAGAAGCGGATGAGGGCGATCCGGCGCGGGCAGCGGGGCCCAGCGAGGCAATGATCACCATCACGAATGAGGCGTACCGTCTCAGCAAAAAATGTCCTTGGGCCTGTTGCTTACATTCGATGAAGCGCGGAAGGCCGGTGTTGTCTGCATCCTGGCGGCTAAAGCAGTCCAGACACTTATAATAAAGGTTTTGCGGGCGAAAGCTGGTGACCTCTTTGAGGCAGGGCGTGGAGAAGGAAAAGTTCGAGGAACGGTACTCGCGGCAGATTCTGTTTCGCGGAATCGGCGCCGAGGGCCAGCGGCGTCTGGCGGACGGACGGGTCGCGATCGTGGGGTGCGGCGCGACCGGGTCGGTGCTGGCGTCATTACTGGCGCGCGCGGGCGTGGGAACGTTGCGGATCATCGACCGCGATTATGTGGAGGCGAGCAATTTGCAGCGGCAGTCGCTGTTCGATGAAAAGGATGCGGCTGAATCATTACCCAAGGCGATCGCCGCGGCACGAAAGATTTCTGCTTTCAATTCGCAGATCGTGGTGGAGGCGCGGGTCGAGGATCTGGTCCCTGGCAATATTAATGTATTACTTGAGGGTATGGATGTAATCCTCGATGGCACCGACAACTTTGAGACGCGCTATCTGGTGAATGATTATGCAGTGAAGAACTCCATATCGTGGATCTATGCGGCGGCGGTGGGCAGTTATGGAGTGACGCTGAATGTATTGCCGGGCAAGACTGCATGCCTGGCGTGCATTTTTCCGGATACTCCGAGCGGAATGGTGGAGACGTGCGAAACCTCTGGAATATTGAATACGGCAGTGAACCTGGTGGCTTCGATTGCGGCCACGGAGGCGGTGAAGTTGCTCGTCGGTGGCGCCGCGGCGGAACAGCTAAGGAAAACGCTGTGGTCGTTTGACGTGTGGAAGAACGAGCACGCGGAAATTGCTGCGGCGCATCCTCGGCCGGGCTGCCGGGCTTGCGGAGAACGGGATTTTGTCCATCTGGCGGGCGAGGGGCGTCCGCATATCACGATGTGTGGGCGCAACTCAGTGCAGATTCATGAGCGCACGCGGCCGATTGATTTTGCCGAGATGAAGAGACGACTGGAGGCGCACGGCGTTGTTCGGCACAACGAGTTCGTGCTGAAGTTCTGGCGTGAACCCTATGAGATGACACTGTTTCCCGACGGGCGCGCAATCATCAAAGGGACGACGGAAACCGGCGTCGCGCGCAGCCTGTATGCGCGGTACGTGGGGAGTTGAGTGACGCGGCAGTTTCTCGCCTCTGTAGTTAGTGCGTCAGGCCTTGGGTTCCGTCCGGATCAACAGGGCGAGCCGCGGAAACAGGAAATGGCCTCCAGCGTCGTCGATCACATTTACCTGACAGGTGTAAAAACCGGGTTTGAGCGAAGTCAGGGGCACATCCAGTTGGAAAACGGCGGCCTTGCGGTCGCGCGCGTTTAGGTCCGTCAACTCGACCAACGAACTCTCGTAGGCCTTGGCTTTGCCCTGAAAAAAAGCGACATTGGTCAAAAGCCGTATACCAGGCTTTTGCGCTCCTTCTCCGGCAGAAACTGCAGCCGTGTGCTGTGCCGGATCGTACACCTCGTAATAAACAAAAAGGTGCTGCGAGGCCGAGAAGACATGGGTGATGCTCGGGATGATCTCGGAACCATCGTGAACCAACGGGTTCGGGTTGGCACTTTTCTTGGCCGGTTGAATCTGGCTGGCCAGCACCACCGAACTCATCTTCAACGGCTGCGCTTTCAAGTCCGGCACGTCGATGTCGGTCTCGAATGATCCCATGAGGCCGGTTTGATTTTCGCGCACCACAAATTTCAGATGATATTTGCCGCTTAGCAAGCTCATCCCAGTGTCGTACTGCACATTCTTCTTGTGAACGTCTTTTGTGGTGTTGACGGCTAGCTTCACGGTATCGCGGAACCGGTTCAGAGGATGGTGTTCGTTGTCGAGCACCATGCCGATCACATCCAAGGTCGCTTTATCGACGTCGCTGGAGCGCACGAACGGAATCTGCGATCCCGGCACCACCAGTGACATGGGAACGAAGAACTTGTTGCCATCCAGACGGAAATAGGCGACGCCTAGATACAGCGGCAAATCTGTGGCCGGCATTTCGGAGGCCAGCTCTTCTTCAAGCTGGCGCTCTTTGTCGTCCGTAGTGGCGTGCTTGAAATCCGCGGGCGCGTAGTAACCACGGCGATAGTCGATCTTCACTCCGGGAACAGTGCTCTTCACGACGATGCGGCGGTAATGCCCGTCCCGCGCAGGGTTCGTGCTGTGATAGCCGAGCAGGTAATAAGTCGAGGTGTCCTGCTGCACGCCCTTGAAGATCTTGGTGAAGTCGTTGGAGTCGAGAAAAGCGCGGCCTCCGGTATCGCTCGCCAGGGTTACCAGCGTTTCCTGCGTGGTGAAATTGGAATTGAGGGCATTGAGCGTCGCCTGTCCGGAGTAGGCTGAAACCCCGCGCAGGCTGGCGTTCTGCGCCTCCCCGCCCGCCACCAGCGCCTGCAGGCCTCGCATATCCATGGTGTAAATCGCCAGGTTCGAACGCACGGCTTCGTTCACGGCCGCGCGCAGTTCCGATTGGTTCTCAATGCCGGTGCGGTCCATGCCGCTGGAAAAATAAATCAGCGACTTCTTCTGCTGAATGTGGGAGAGCTTTGCCGCTACTGATCGTAGAGCTTCCAGCCGGCGGTCGGTGTTGAAGATGTTGTATTCGGTATCATCGGCGGTAAAGGGCTGACCCGTGTCGGGAGTCCCTTCTGTCGTTCCTGTGGTGCCTTCTTCGAAACCCTGGCCACTACCTGAACTGAATGCGTCCAGCTGTTTTTTCAGCAGCGCGCGGTCAGTCGTGAAATCCTGATTTACCAGCAGCGAGCTTCCCAGAGAAACAATCGAAACCAAATCCGCAGGCGCCATCTGCGTATCGACATAGTGCTCGGCTGAGGTGACCGCGTGATCGATTTCGTCTGGTTCCATGGCAGAGAGATCGAAAAATAAAACGATCAGGCGCCGGTCTTTAAACTGGGCCGCCGTGTTTGCCGGAGAAACTGCCGCGCTGGGTTGCCCCGGCGCAGCTTCCGGCAACGGTTTCGCCTGGGCCACATCCGCTGCGGGGACGGCATCCACGTTTTCCACGTCAAAGGAAACTATTTTCTGCGGCTTGTTATCTTCGAGAACCGTGAAGTTCTCTGGTTTTAATCCCGCCACAAAATTACCGTTCTTGTCCCGCACCGTCACATTCACCAGCACGAGTTCCGATTCCACGTGGAGCACGTACCCTGACTCTTGCTGCGAAGGCAACGGAGCACACAAGAGCACGAGCATTAGCAGCGCCGCGACTGCTTTGTCAGGGAATCGGTTTGGGATGGATGTCATAACAATCCTTTTCCTTTTCGAACGTATTGCCCGGCAGTATCCTCCTTAGAAACGAAAGCGCGCCGTAATCGTGAACTGCCGCATCGCCCCAGCCGCCGTAACTCGACCGAAGGTGAGCGAGGTAGGGGAGAAGTTCGTGTCGATCGAGGAATAGTTGACCAGGTTGAAAATGTTCGTGGCCTGCGCGCGGAATTCAAGCACTCGCGATTCCTTCAGAGGCACGATCTTTGTGAAAGCCATATCGAACACTTTGCTGCCAGGGCCGATGATGCTGTTGCGGCGCGCGTCTCCATAAGTGCCCGGCGGCGGCGCAACGAATGCGGCCTTGTTGAACCACTCGCCGATGGATGGATTCGGCAAGGAGATTGATTGGCCGGGAACCAGGTTGAGCCGCAGAGTGCCGTTTGTTCCCCCGTTCACGTCATCGATGTTGCCTACCACTCGGGGCGTAAAGGGCAGGCCAGAGGCGATGGTCCAGTCGCCGCTCCATTGCCAGTCGCCGAAAATGGCGCGAGCCGGAGTGTTCCCGGTGAGCCAGCGTTTGTCGTGACCAAAGGGCAGCTCCACCAAATAATCTGCAGTGAATTTATGCGTCTGGTTGAAGCTGGAGAGCCCGCGCTCCGCGGACAGATTGAAGGGATTCTGCGCAACGTTGGCTGCACCTCCGTTTGTCGACGCACCGCTTCCGGCAGAGCCGGTGCCACCTGCGCCAAGTCCAGGTGTACTCGCCACCGAGGTTGCGCCCGCGCCGATGGAAGACGCGTCATCCAGCGACTTAGAAAATGTGTAGGTGCCGCCGATCGAGAATCCTTTGGCCAAGCGCTTGCGCAGCCGAACCGATCCCGCATTGGCCTCGGAATTTGCAACCGAGCTTTCGTAGGTGAAGGCATCAACTGCGGGAATCCGAATCCCGGTCGCGGTTCGGTTGGGCGCTTCCAGAATGTCGAGATCCGTTCCCTTGGTCCCGGTGTAGTCAATATTCAATAGCAGGGTGGGGCGAATCTGCTGCTGAATGTCGAGGTTGCGAATCTGCACATAGCCCAGCCGGTAATTCGGATTCACCGCATAATTGTTGGTGATGCCGGTGGCGGTGGGAAATCCGTTCTGCAGCGTCAGATCCCCAGGAACTGCCTGAACATTCGTCGCGGTGGTGGCGAATGGGGGCTGCAGGGCAAGCTGCTGGGCGACGCCCTGATACGCGCCGGTATTGTAATTGATGCCATATCCGCCGCGTACCACTGTCTTCGGAAACGGCTTCCAGGCAAAGCCGACCCGCGGTGCAAAATTGTTGCGATCTGGCCGCACCAGGCTGGCGGGCAAAGGACCGTAGTATGGCCCCACTTGTCCGGGTTCAATCGGAGTGACTTGCGGGGCGAGCGCGGGATTCTGCACCAGTACCCCAGGAGAGAGATCGAGGTTTGCGATCAGATTATTTGTCTCGGTGAGGGGGGAAACGTACTCGTAGCGGACTCCGAGGTTGAATGTCAGATTTCCGCGAATCTTCCACTCGTCCTGGACGTATAAGTCCCAGAAGTTGCCGCGGAAGTGGTCACCGCTGCCGAACCCGGCAGTCTGCTGCGGTTGCCCGAGAAACTGCTCTGAAGTTTGTTGCGGTAATCCGAGCAGGAAATCCGCGAAGTCGTATCCGGTTCCGGGCATAGCATTGCCACCGATAATCTTCGAGGTGTTGAGGCCGGTGAAAACGAACGAGCCACGCGGGTTGCTGGCGGTTTCTGCATTCACCTGTACGCGCCGGAAATCTCCTCCCCAGCGCCAGGTGTGCTTGCCATGGTTCCAGATCACATTGTCGGAAAAGGTGTAGGTCTGATTTCGCGTGAGCACGGGAGTCGTATCGGTAAGACTGGCAATGTCGGTGAATGACAGGTTGGGCAGACCCCAGTCGAACGGATTCTGCGAAACTCCGGTGATCCCCAGCGCGCTCGTAATGTCGTTGTTGAAGGCGTAGAGGTTCTGCGTGCGCGTGCGGCTGCGGTTGAAGTCGGCGCGAACAATGTTGGTCAGTTTGCCGACGCTGCGCGTGTAGGAGACAGGAATATCAAAGCTGCGGACGCTTGTGTTGCCGCCGACGGTTGGAAATGGATTTGTCAGGTTGGCGCTGGAACCGTGGTAATGAAAACCGAACGTCAGGTTGTTACGTGGAGCGTTGCGGCCTCCGCCGCGGCGGCCTCCGCCCGCGGGTGCTGCGCCAAACGTGCGGTTTAATCGTATGTTCAGGTCGTCGCTGTCGCTCGTAGCGGAAGTTACATAGTGGAAGTTCTGGAAATCTCCGGGCAGGTTCGGCAGCGGAATGTAGGGCAGCAATCCCAATGCTGCACAGCTGATATCTCCTAATGAGGGCGAAGATGTGGGCGTACAAGTGGCGGGCGGCTGAGGCAGCTGATTGCCGGGGTACGCGATGCCGGTTGCGGGATTGAATATCTCCACCGACTGACCGGTGGGGCTTGTGGTCTGCGAAAAGTCTCCTTGCCGCTCGAGCAGAGTCGGGACTGTCGAAAACTGGTCGAAAGGATTTTCCGCGCGCTTGCCATTGTAATTGATGAAATAAAAAGTCTTGTTCCCAGCATGCAAAATATGTGGAATATTCAGCGGCCCGCCCACGGAACCGCCGAAACTATTCTGCAGATACGCCGGCTTTTCCGTCGGCTGGCCGGTGAGGGAAAACGGAGATGCGTTGAGAGCCGAATCGCCGATGCCGTAATAGAGCGATCCATGCGGGCGATTGATGTCAAAACCGCGCCGGCCAAAACCTCCCCCGCCAAAACCACCGCCGCCGAACCCGCCACCTCCCGGACCACCAAATCCGCCGCCCCCGAATCCTCCCCCCTGTTGACGGGCGTCGTTGAAGCGCTGCTGCATTTCATCGGCGCTCATTGCATTGAAGGAATTCGAAGTATTGCCAGAAACCGCCACGGATTCCGTAGCACTGTCAGGCGCGATGCCAGGAACCGGCATGCCTGAAGGAACCACGTCGCCCATGGAGCCGCCAGCCGCATCTTGCCCCGCTCCACTCTGAAACACGGAAAGACTCTGGAAGCCTCGTCCGCCGGCGTTCGCCTGCCGCTGGTCACTCTTACTGGCAGCTTCGTGCGCTCGTGATAGGAGAATCAGCTCGAAATTCGCCTGCACATCGGGATGAGTCTGGTCCAGCACCACTTCCTGCGTGCTTACGGCAAACGCAGCCATCTGCACTCGCAGGGTATAGCGGCCATCGGCGGGAATTCGCAGTGAATAACTTCCATCGACATCCGTCCATGTGTTGAGTTGTTCCTTGGTGGCGGCATTCTCTGCGGAAACTCCAGCACCGGGAATCGGCATATTCCCCGATTTCACTATGCCGTGAATGGCTCGCGTTGCGACAGCAGGTGCGGCAGCTGGCGCAACGGCCTGTGCTCGCAAGGAATGCGAATGGAAGACTACAACGTGGAGCAAGAAGAGGAACTGGAACACAAACCCAGGACGCAGCTTCTCCTTGAGCACCACAAGTCCTAAAAGGCGAAGACCAGAGATCCTCATAGCACCGTGCAGACGTTCAGCGGCGTCTTGTTCGGATCATACCGCTCTGCACAGGCTGGCGCTGTAAAGTTTTGTGCGCTTCCCCGGAAGGCAGTCTCCGCGATTCCCATTCCTGATCGGGCTGGGATTAGCGGTCACTTAAGTTCATTCTTGAAGACGCTCCCGGACTTCATCACGAATTTGACGCGCTCGAGTTCGGTGATGTCCTTCAGCGGGTCGCCGGAGACCGCGACCAAATCGGCCCACTTTCCGGCTTCTATAGTCCCCATCTTGTCGGACCAGCCGAGAAGTTCGGCGGCGGTGGTGGTTGCGGTTCGAATCGCCTGCTGCGGCGTCATGCCGTAGTCGACGTAGTATTCGAATTCTTTCGCTTCGTTCAAGTCTCTCCAGTCGAAACCGCCGGCGTCGGTACCGAGGACAATCTTCACTCCTTTTTTCAGAGCCAATTGAAACGCCGCCTTTTCGGTTTCCACCATCTTCGGCCAGTTGCCCTGGCGCCCTGAAGCGACATATGCGCCCACGGCGATGGTGGGAACCCAGTAGATGCCGCGTCGCGCCATTTCTTCCATCTGCGGAGCGCTGAGCCCGTCGCCATGCTCGATCGTATCGACGCCAGCTCTCAGGGCGGCAGCGATGCCATCGTTACCAATGGCGTGCGCGGCGACTTTCTTTCCGATGCGATGCGCTTCATCGACGATAGCCTTGGCCTCCGCGTCAGTGAAATTGACGTGGCTGTGCAGCACGCCATCTGGACCGTAGAAGTAGCCATGATCGGAGTAATACTTGATCCAATCCGCGCCGAACATTGCCTGCTCGCGGACTGCTTTAACGGCTTCTTCCACGCCATCGACATACTGCACGCCCGTAGGCACACGGAGCTCCCAGGAATAGCCGAGCAGCGGGTACATGCCGGTGGGAGCCATAGCCCGGGTAGCCACTTGCATGTGCGGGCCTACGATTTCACCATTGGCGATGGCCTGCTTGAGATCGACGTCCGCGTACATTGCGCCTTCGGTTTCGAGGTCGCGTAGCACGGTGAAGCCATGGGAGAGTGCGATCTGTGCATTGCGCGCCGCCAGAATGGCGCGGTACGGAATGGACTGCTTGAGGAGTTGCTTGTCGTAGTCTTCCGCAGTTATATCCCCTTGCAGCAAAACATGAGTGTGGGCATCGACGAAGCCGGGGAGGACTGTGGCCTTCGAGAGATCGATCAGCTCGACACCCGGGGGCGGGGAGCCACCAGGAGTGACGCTGACAATCTTGTCGCCTTCAATCAGGATAAGAGCATTCGAAATGGGAGCATCGCTTTTGCAATCGATCAGGCGCCCAGCTCGAATGGCTACGCGCTTCGGGGCCGGCGCGGACGATTGCTGCGCGTGAATGAAGCTGCTTGGAATCGAAAGAAGAAGGATAGCAGCGAGAAATCCAAGGCCGTAACGTCTCATGACATGTGCCTCCCGTAAACGGCGAACAGCCTAACAAATTTCTTCGAGCACATCAAAGCAACTTCCGTGCCATACTCGTTGGTCGCAAATCTCAGGAGGCCCATGCAGCGCTCAATTCTTGCAGTCCTCATCATCGGCTTTTTTCTACACTCAGCCGTGGCAGATTCTCCAGAACCGAATCAAGATGCCACGCTCGACGGATTTTCAAAGCAAAGCGCGCTTACTGAGCAAGAGTGGGAAAATAAATTCCGCGCCCTTCCCAACGCTCAGAAACAACGCGACTACATGCAATTGCTGAGCGCCCGCCCGCACCATGTAGGGTCCGCCTACGACAAGCAAAACGCCGAGTGGATCCTGGCGAAGTTCAAAGAGTGGGGGTTGGATGCCCACATCGAGAGCTTCAAAGTGCTTTTCCCCACGCCCAAGCGCCGCCTGGTGGAGTTGATTGCGCCGACACGCTACGTTGCCAAATTGCAGGAACCTGCCTTAGCTGAGGATCCAACTTCCAGTCAGCAGGATGAACAGCTCCCCACTTACAACGCATACTCCCGCGATGGGGACGTGACCGCGCCTCTGGTGTACGTAAATTACGGCTTGCCCGAAGACTACGACCGTCTGCAACGGCTCGGCGTTTCGGTGGAGGGCGCTATTGTCATCGCGCGCTACGGCAACTCGTGGCGCGGCATCAAGCCCAAGGTTGCCGCCGAGCATGGTGCCGTCGGCTGCCTGATCTATTCTGATCCGAGAGACGACGGCTATTTTTATGGCGAGGTTTTTCCTAAGGGCCCGATGCGTCCGGATCAAGGTGTGCAGCGCGGCAGCGTGATGGATTTTGCGTCTTCTTATCCCGGTGATCCGCTCACTCCTGATCGAGGCGATCCGAACGCGCCGCGCATGACTCCCAGCAACGCTCCCAGCATTACTAAGATTCCAACGCTGCCCATCTCTTACGGAGACGCGCAGCCGCTGCTCGCCGCTCTCACCGGCCCGCTTGCGCCCGAAGAATGGCGCGGGGCTCTGCCGATTCCTTATCACGTCGGTCCCGGCGCGGCAAAGGTCCATTTGGTGGTCGAAGCGAATTGGGATGTGAAGGATGTAAACGATGTCATCGCCCGCATCCCCGGGTCGACTGAAGGCGATGAATGGGTGGTGCGCGGCAATCATCACGACGGTTGGGTGAACGGCGCCGAGGACCCCATTTCAGCCCAGATCGCTTTGCTCGAAGAAGCCCGCTCGTTTGGCGAATTGCTAAAACAGGGATGGAAGCCGAAGCGCACCATCATCTACTGTGCCTGGGACGGCGAAGAGCCGATGCTGCTGGGTTCGACCGCGTGGGCCGAAACCCACGGGCGCGAATTACAGGAACACGCCGCTGTTTATATCAACTCGGACACCAACGACCGCGGCTATCTGTTGATGGAGGGCTCCCATTCGCTGGAGCACTTCATGAATAATGTGGCTCGCGATATCGAGGATCCGGAGAGCAAGCTTTCGGTTTTCGAACGCAACCGTCTGGTCGACATTACCCAGGCCAAGTCTGACGAGGAACGGAAAGAACTGCGCCAGCGGGCTGATTTGCGCATGAATGCTCTCGGCTCCGGTACCGATTACACAGCGTTTGTCGACCACCTTGGTGTCGCGTCTCTCAACCTTGGTTACGGAGGTGAAGACGACGCCGGGATCTACCACTCCATCTACGATGACTTCTATTGGTACACACATTTCTCCGATACTAATTTCGCCTATGGGGTCGCCCTCTCGCAGACCATTGGCACTGCAGTGATGCGAATGGCAGACGCCGACGTTCTGCCTTACGAATTCACTGATTTCGCCGACACCATGCAGAAGTACATCAAAGACCTGCAAAAACTTTTGCAGAGTAAGCAGGAGGAAGCTCGCGAACGCGGGCTGGAGTTAAGGGAGGGCGCGTTTCACGCCGCGCTCGATCCTCGCAAGCCGACCGTCGCTCCACCGCCGGAAGACATTCCGCCGCACTTGAACTTTGCGCCTCTGGAGAATGCTCTCGAAGCACTCACTAAGAGCGCCGAGCGTTATAAGACCGCCTTCAACAAAGCCGAAGCCGCGGGATTTCCCGGGAGCGACAAGCGGCTGGCCGCGCTGAACCAGAAGCTACTGGAAAGCGAGCGCCGGCTCACTGATCCCGCGGGTCTTCCCCGCCGTCCCTGGTACCGGCACATGATTTATGCTCCCGGCGTTTATACCGGATACGGGCCCAAGACCATGCCGGGCATTCGCGAGGCCATTGAGCAACGTCGCTGGCAGGAGGCCGACACTGAGATCGCGCGCGTTGCCAAGGTGCTCGAAAACGAAGTTGCGCTCATCGATTCCGCTGCCTCGGATTTGGATGGGCTGGCTAAGTAGTGCAGTTTGCGGGGAAAATAGCGCAGAGTCGCAGGCAGGACTTGGCTGCCCCCCAGGGATTCGAACCCCGATAGCCTGCTCCAGAGGCAGGTGTCCTAGCCGTTGAACGAGGGGGCAGTCACCTCATTATCCAATGTGTTGGGAACGCGGTCAACCGTCCTGTTTCCGAGCCGTCGGTTCGCGCTAAACTCTGTTTGTCCACTGCACTTTGTCCGCCCAAGGAGTGTTTATGGTCACTGTCTCTGAGAATGTTTCCGGAATCTCCACCGTATATACCGAAATTGCGCGCCGCAACCTGGAGTCGGACCAGTGCGCGCTCATCGTCGTGGATATTCAGCAAAAACTTCTCCCGCCCATTTTTCAGAAGGAACAACTGCTGCGTAATTCGCAGTTGCTGGTCCGCGCTGCAGGTGTGCTGAAGATTCCGGCAATTCTGAGCACCCAATATGCGAAAGGGCTGGGTAAGACTGTACCGGAGATCGCTTCCCTGCTGCCGGAAACCGAGGCCATCGACAAAGACAGATTCTCCTGTTTTGGCAGCGATCTCTTTTGCACGCTGCTCAAGCGGCTTCCGGGAAACCGCAACACGCTATTGCTATGCGGCATGGAAAGCCACATCTGCGTAATGCAGACGGCGCTGGCAGCTCTGCGCGAAGGCTATCTCGTGCATGTTGCGTCGGATGCAGTCAGCTCGCGAACTGAATGGAATTGGAAGATCGGCCTGGAAAGAATGCGCTCCGCGGGCGCGGTGATTTCCTCGACCGAGATGATGATCTATGAACTGATGCGGTCCTCGTCGTCGCCGGCATTCAAGGAGATGCTGCCGTATCTGAAGGAATAAGAGTCCGGTCAGATTACGCCACCGCAGAGATTGTCATCCCGAGCAAAGCGAGGGATTTTGGTGTTTGCTCGCAGCGGCACCACAGATGGCGCGGGCAAGAACCAAGATCCCTCGCTTTGCTCGGGATGACAAATAGGCCTAGGCGCTGTTTCCGAAAAAGTGGGCTAGCTTTCCGACTCCTTCTTCTTTACCCGGACGACGGTGATCTTCGCGAAGCCCTCTTCGAACGCCGGAGGCTTCAGCTTGGCGGCCATGCGGCGCATCACGTCTTCGGGAACCACAAGATCGCGGCGCTGGTGGCGCTCGAGACAGACTTCGAGCGGCACGTCGAAAAAGACCGCGTGCACTTCGTATTGGTAATCTTTGGCCAGCTTGATCCAGTGTTGGCGTTCCTGCGGCGTCAGGTTGGTGGCGTCCACATAATTCATCGGACGCTTGGCGATGAGCCTCGCCTTGAGCATGGACCGGAGGTTGGAAAACACGAGATCCTGAAAGCGCTGCTCGCGCACATCGTCAAAGAGTAGCGAGCGCACCATGTCGCTGGAGAGTGGGACCACGTTGTGGCGCTTGAACCACGAACTCTTGCCCGAGCCGGGCAGCCCGATCGCCAGAACGACCACGCCTTTCGGCGGACGTTGCGGCGCGGCAGGAGTCGATGGAACTCTCGGGGCGGCCGCGACGGAAGGAGTTACTGTCGGCTCTTCTGCGTCTCCCGCGTCGGCGAACTCTTCCTCCGCCGGCTCCGAGGGCACTACTGGAACTGATCCCTTGACTGCCGCGGGGGTAAAGGCTTGAGCAACGGCCTGCTCGCGTCCGCGGCCACCTCGACCGCGCCCACCGCGACGGCGGCGTCCACGGCCAGTTGATCCCGAACCGATCGGGCCAGCGCCGGGCCGCGGGTGGTGCTTCGGACGGTTGTTCTTCTGACGTCTGTTCCCCCGAGTTCGAACGCGCCCTGCGTACTGGGCGAACCTCCTGCTCAGGAGGAGCCGAAGCGGCGATATCCGGCTCCGTCTTCGGGGCCTCTGGAGCCTCATCCGGCGCTTGTTCCGCATCAAAATAGGCGGGCTGCAAGGGCGGGGGCGCGGGCTGGTCGGAGGGCTCTACCGGCGTCTTTTTGCGGCGCTGCAGGCGCTCGCGCATCCATTTACGCATGCAAGGCTTTTAACACAGAAGAGAGGGCGGGATCAATCGGCCGCACGCAGACGAACCACGCGCGACAGCCGAGTAAACTCCGCTAGAATCTGATCATGGCTCAGCCAATCCCCTCAGTAATCAGTGGCCAGAGATACATCTCTCTTGGTACGTTCCGCAAGAACGGGGTCAAGGTCGCAACCCCGGTGTGGTTCGGCGAAGATGGCGACAAGCTTTACGTGATGACCCTCAGCAAAATGGGCAAGACGAAGCGCATTCGCAACAATCCGCAGGTAACGGTGGCTCCCTGCACCATGCGGGGAAAATTGACGGGCCCTGAAATCGCGGCCACCGCACGCATTCTGCCGCTGGAAGAGCACGCCCACGCGCGGCAGACCGTCAACCGAAAGTATTTGTTGGCCCGGTTGACGTCGCCCTTTAGCAGGGCCGATGCTTTTCTGGAATTAAGCTTCCCTTAACTGTCGCCGCGAAGCGTAGACCCACCGGGGTTTCCGTGACGGGAACCGGAGTCTTCCAATCCTGCGTGCGATCATTTACGCCGGTTCGCTGTCCTGCTAACATCATTTGTCTGTCTACCGGCTCAGGAAGGTTTCTGATGTCGCATTCATAGGAACGCTAAGAACATCAAGATAAGAACGGAGAAATTATGGCAATTAAAGTTGGTATTAACGGATTCGGACGTATTGGCCGCAACGTTTTGCGGACCTCACTCAACGACCCCAACCTCGAGTTCGTGGCGGTAAACGATCTCACCGACCCGAAGACGCTGGCTCACCTGCTGAAATACGATTCCATTCTTGGAAACCTGCCCAACAAGATTTCGGCGAGCGCTGACAGCATCACGATCGACGACAAGACGATCAAGGTGTTCAAGGAAAGAGATCCCGGCGCACTGCCTTGGGATTCGGTGGGCGCTCAGGTGGTGATTGAGTCGACGGGACACTTCACCGACGCGAACGACGCCAAGAAGCACCTGCGGGGATCGGTGAAGAAAGTCATCATCTCGGCTCCCGCGAAGAATGAAGACGTTACAGTTGTGCTCGGCGTGAATCAGGAGAAGTACGACGCCGCCAAGCACAACATCATTTCAAACGCCTCTTGCACGACGAACTGCCTGGCCCCGATCGCCAAAGTGATCAACGACACGTTCAAGATTGTCAGCGGGACCATGACCACGATTCACTCTTATACAAATGATCAGGTCATTCTCGACTTCCCGCACAAAGACCTGCGCCGGGCGCGAGCTGCGGCGATCAACATGATCCCTACCTCCACGGGAGCGGCGAAGGCCTTGAAGCTCGTCCTTCCCGAGCTGGCCGGAAAACTGGACGGTTTCTCCATGCGGGTACCTACGCCCAATGTTTCGGTGGTCGATCTGGTGGTATGGGTGGAGAAGAAGACGACCAAGGAGGAAGTGAATGCGGCGCTGAAGAAAGCATCAGAGAGCGGGCCGCTGAAGGGCTACCTGGGCTATGAGGAGAATGAATTGGTGTCGTCGGATTTCAAGGGCGATCCACGCTCTTCCATCGTCGATGCGCCCATGACCCTCGTAGTCGGCGGCAATTGCGTCAAGGTGATTTCCTGGTATGACAACGAATGGGGATACTCCAGCCGGGTGCGGGATCTGATTCACTACATCGCCGGCAAGGGTCTGTAGCGATTCTGTAGCGCCGGCATCGACTTTCGCGATGGTGCCGGCGCTGCTTTATGACGCGGTTCCTAACTAAGGACGAACCAGCCGATGTCCAAACTTTCTATCCGTGATCTCCCGCTGAACGGCAACCGTATCTTCATGCGGGTCGACTTCAATGTTCCTCTGGAAGACGGGCGCGTGATGGACGACACGCGCATCCGCGAAACCCTGCCCTCCATCGAGTATGCCCTACGCCATGGGGCGAGATTGATACTGGCCTCGCATCTGGGGCGGCCCAAAGGCAAAGTCGATCTGAAAATGAGCCTGAAGCCGGTGGCCGAGCGGCTGCGCATGGTGCTCGACAAAGAACTGGCGCGTGGTGAAAACGTGGGATTCTGTCCGGAGTGCGTCGGTCCGGAAGCCGAGGAAGTGGCCACGCAACTGGAAAAAGGCCAGACTCTGCTTCTGGAGAACCTCCGTTTTCATGCCGAAGAGGAAGCCAACGACGAGAAGTTCGCCAAGCAGTTGGGAATTCTGGCGGATTTCTATGTGAACGACGCCTTCGGCACGGCGCATCGGGCACATGCCTCCACCGTCGGCATTACGAAGTTCGTGTCAAAATCCGCGGCTGGCTTGCTCATGGAGAAGGAACTGAAGTACATGGGCAAGGCGCTGGAGCATCCGGAGCCGCCGTTTGTGGCGATCCTGGGAGGTGCCAAGGTGAGCGACAAGATCGGCGTGATTCGGAACCTGATGGATAAGGTCGATTCGCTCATCATCGGCGGCGGAATGGCCTATACCTTTCTCAAGGCTAAAGGACAGGAAATCGGCAAGTCGCTGCTGGAGGCCGATAAGGTTGACCTGGCGCGGCAGCTGATGGAAGAGGCGAAGAAGCGGAATGTGAAGATCCTGCTGCCGATCGATCACGTGGTTGCGATTAAGCCCGAAACCAACGCCGTAGTACAGCAAATCGGTGAAGGCCAGCCTATTCCGGCCGATCGTATGGCGCTCGACATTGGGCCGAAGACAATCGAGCTGTTCTCGGAAGAGATTTCGCGGGCGCGCACCATTGTATGGAACGGGCCGATGGGCGTGTTCGAGGTTCCAGGATTTTCGCGGGGGACTTTCAAAATTGCCCATGCCGTAGCGGAGAACGTAGGCGCGATCTCCATTGTGGGCGGCGGCGACACGGTCTCAGCGGTGCATGGCGCCGAAGTGGCGGATAAGATGACGCATATTTCCACCGGTGGAGGGGCGTCGCTGGAATTTCTGGAAGGCAAGAAACTGCCGGGCGTCGAAGCGCTCACAGACAAGAAGTGATCTATCTTCGTCAAGTTTTCAAAAAGTTCAACCATCCGGCATTCGTTCCTCCATTCCGAATCAAGAAGGTCTCCTGATGAGAACCAAGCTAATGGCCGCCAACTGGAAAATGAACAAGACCCCGGACGAAACTCGCGCGTACTTCCGCGAATTTCTCCCCCTGGTCGCAGGTCACACTCGCGATGAGATTGTGGTCTGCCCGCCCTACACGGACGTGGACGCGGCGCTGGCGGCGGCGCGGGGTTCGAACGTGGCGATCGGAGTGCAAAACGTGCACTGGAAAGCCGAAGGCGCTTATACCGGGGAAATTTCGGCACCGATGTTGGTGGCTCTGGGCGTGACCCACGTGATCGTAGGACACTCGGAGCGGCGTCAGTATTTTGGCGAGACCGATGACACTGTGAACCTTCGGCTCAAGGCCGCTTTAGAGGCCGGTCTTACGCCGATCTGTTGCGTGGGCGAAGTACTCGAGGAACGCGAAGCTGGCCTCACCGATGATGTGTTGCGAAGGCAGTGTGTAAGAGCCTTTCATGCCATCTCTGCCAAGAAAGCCGCCAAGCTGGTCGTAGCTTATGAACCGGTGTGGGCGATTGGCACCGGCAAGACGGCAACGCCAGAATTGGCCGCCGAAGCTCATGCGGTGATCCGCCGGGAAGCTGCGAAGGCCTTCGGCGACGATTTCGCATTGAAGATGCGTATTCTCTACGGGGGATCGGTGAAGCCGGATAACGCCGCGATTTTAATGGCACAAGAGGAAATCGACGGGGCGCTGGTGGGCGGGGCTTCGCTTGATCCAAAATCGTTTGCGGCAATTGTGAAGTACTAAGCTGACCAGCCAGGCCGGAAACTGCCTCCTGATGCGAAGTTCTCTCGCGATCTGCTAATCTTCTCTGCCTGTGTGGCCAGGCGGTTCAATCTGCCCAAAGATAGAGAGCGTGAATGACGGAAACTGTGCGTCCAGAGCCGAGCCGCCTGTACCGTTGGCTGGTCTTGATCTTCGTCAGTCTGGCAATGTTCGGCAGTTACTACGTTTATGACGCTCTCAGCCCACTTGCCGATGTGCTCAAGCAGCAGCTTGGATTCACTGATCTTGACATCGGATTCCTGCAGGCAATCTACAGTTTTCCCAACATCTTCACGGTGGTGATTGGCGGCTTCCTCATTGACCGCATCGGACTGCGAAAATCGCTGATGATCTTCGGCGTGCTTTGTTTTGTCGGTCCGGCCATCACCGCCGCTTCCGGGCACCTCTCGATTATGGCCACGGGGAGGTTTGTCTTCGGCGTGGGCGCGGAATCGCTGAACGTTGCGGTGATTACGGCGCTGGCGCGCTGGTTCAAAGGTAAGGAACTGAGCTTTGCCTTTGGTCTGAATCTCACCGCCTCGCGCCTCGGAACTTTTACCGCGCTCAACTCTCCCACCTGGGCCCGAGCGGCCTATGCAAGTTGGCAAACTCCCTTCCTGATCGCGCTGGCCTTCGCGGCCCTGTGCGTGGTGGGAGCTGTCGTCTACTGGTTCATGGAAGCGTGGGCCGAGAAAAACTACAGTCTGGGAGCGGTTTCCACCGACAAGGTGGTCTTTTCCGACCTCTGGAAGTTCGGGGTAAGCTACTGGCTTATCGTGGCGCTTTGCATCGTTTTCTACTCTGCCATCTTCCCTTTTCAGACCTTCGCGGTGAAGTTTTTCATGGAGGCCCACGGCACATCCCGCGAATTTGGCGGGTTTTTGTCGAGCATGCTGACTCTGTTCGCGATGATTGCCACGCCCTTGTTTGGCCTGTGGGTGGATCGCGTGGGAAAGCGCGCGCTCCTGATGATGTTTGGGTCGTCGCTGCTGATCCCGGTATATCTGATCATGGCTTATACGCAGATCAGCCTGTATGTTCCCATGGCAATGATGGGGGTGGCGTTTTCATTGATCCCGGCGGTCATGTGGCCTTCGGTCGCCTACATTGTCGATCAGTCGAAATTAGGGACGGCTTATGGGCTGATGACGATGATCCAGAATATTGGGCTCTTCGGCCTCAATTTATTGATTGGATGGGCCAACAATTATGAACACGCCGATGCCAGCAACCCAGGCGGCTATCGTTTGGGAATGTGGATCTTCTCCGTCCTGGGGTTGCTCGGCGTGCTGTTTTCTTTTCTCTTGCGGCAGCGGGAACTGGGACCTCATGGGCATGGGCTAGAGACAATTACGACTTCCAAGAAGGCGGCGTAAGCATGGCAAACTACCAATTTGCGGAGGTTGCGACTCTTCGGTCCAGCACGGGTTTGAAGTCTGGAGTGAGCCGATGCATCCAAGCCTGCGAATGTAAAGGTTTTCCGGCGCGGCTCGGGGCGCAAATTCGATTCATGTAAGCATCCGAAGATTGGTAGAAATACTCTGATATTCTGGAACTGCGAGGGTACGCCGGCTACCGCGAGATCCGCGCAAACGGTACAACACAAACTACTTATGCCGCATCCCAGTGATTGCGGCCCGGAACAGGCAACTTGACCGAGCCACGACAGCAACCGGCGACTGAACCTAGCGAAGCCCATTTAATCGAACGGGCCAAGCTGGGGGACGCAGAAGCGTTCCAGGCGCTCTATGACAAGCACAAGCGGCGGGTATATTCGCTGTGTCTGCGCATGACGGCAAACACGGCGGAGGCCGAGGATCTGGCGCAGGAAGCGTTCCTGCAGCTCTTCCGCAAGATCGCGACCTTTCGCGGGGAGTCGGCGTTTTCGACTTGGTTGCACCGGCTTTCGGTAAACGTGGTGCTGATGCATCTAAGGAAGAAGAGTCTTCCCGTCGTCTCGTTGGAAGAGACCACGCAAGGGACCGAAGAGGATTCTCCGAAGAGGGATTTCGGGGCAGACGATATCGCGCTGGCCGGGTCCATTGACCGCATGCAGTTGCAGAGGGCGGTGGACGATCTCCCTCCGGGCTACCGGACGATTTTCGTGCTGCACGACATAGAAGGTTACGAGCATAATGAAATCGCCAAAATCGCGGGATGCTCGATTGGGAACAGCAAGTCGCAGCTACACAAGGCACGCATGAAGTTGCGCGACCTGCTCAAGATGAATAGAGCCGAAAAGGCCGCGAAATCTCGAGTAGGGTAGGCAGGCGTTGGACCACTGAACGACGAGCACGGAACGACATTAACCTGAGCAGGGGCGCAAGCGCTGCGGTAAGACTTCGAGCCGCAGATGACTTGGGGAGATGGTTATGAATTGCGTTGAGCTGCAGCAAAGCTTGGCGGACCTGGAAGATAGCAGCAAAGATAGCGGCAGCGTGGAACAACTCGCCCATCTGAGGGCATGTCCGGCGTGCTCAGCGCTGGTGAGAGACCTGAATCAGATTGCTGCGGCGGCCAGCTGGCTGCAAGCGGCGAACGAACCCAGCCCTAGAGTTTGGAATTCTATTGAAGCCGCGTTGCGGCAAGAGGGCCTGATCCGTCCGCAGCGAGTGTCCGGGCGCCTGATTCCTTCCTTCGGCACCCGCTGGGGAGCAGCAAGATGGCTGGTTCCGGCGGCGGCGATGTTGCTTCTTGCTTTAGGAATCTCTCTGCGGCGTGAGTCGCAGCCGGCGCAGTTGGGTCAACAGGCCTCAATGGCCGTCTCGGCAGTGAATCCCCTGGACCTCAATGACGACGACCTCAGGCAGGAGATTGCGGGTAGCGCCCCGGAGGTAAAGACGCAATACGAAGAGAATCTCCGGCAGGTGAACGATTCCATTCGCGATGCCCAGGGCGTTGTGGATGAGACTCCGAATGACGAGGATGCCCGGCGGTCGTTGATGGATGCGTACCAGCAGAAAGCCATGCTTTTTGAGCTGGCCATGGACCGCTCTGCGGAATAGTGTTGGCAGTTTCGAGTAGGATTGACGGCGATGACGGATCAGCGGGCTGGGGGGAGTTTCACATGGTAAGCAAACGCACGGCGAAACTGGTTACGATTGGCGTAATCGTGGCGGGCACGCTGGTGGCCGAGAGTAAGAAGGAGTATCACTTCTCGGTTGGGCCAAAAGCCGGCGTGTCGGTGATGAATCCCTATGGCTCCATTTCCGTCAAGCCGTCCCTGAATAATACGGTCGTGGTCAACGCGATTTTGCACTCCGACAAGGTTGAGGTCGATAACAATCAGACTGGCAACCGTGTTGATATTCAATCGCACCTGCTGGCGGGGGCGGACGCCGATTCGGGGCGCGTGGATTATGAAGTTCTGGTTCCCGCCGATGCGAGTGTCACTCTGCATTCCAGTAACGGTTCCCTGCGCGCCGAGAAACTGCACGGCGACGTTAGTTTAGAAGGCGCGGGAGCGTCTGTCGATGTTCGCGACGTCTCAGACGCCCATGTCCATGTCAAGACCATGAATGGGGCCGTGAATCTGGATAACATTCAAAACGGGCATGTCGAGGTTGATTCGCTGAGCGGAGACGTTACGCTGAGGAGTGTAACCGGCCCGTTGGTGCAAGTGGTTTCAACCAGCGGCAGAATCAATTACTTTGGCGACTTCGGCAACAGCGGCGAATACCGGCTGACCAGCCACAGCGGCGATATCGAAGCCACCATCCCCGAATGGACCTCCGCCGACGTAAGCGCCCGTTCCGTCCGCGGAGAAGTGCACGACGACATTCCTCTTCAGCCGAAGAATCACACCTGGTTTCCCATCAACAAGGGACGTGCCTTCGCAGGTACCATGGGTCGAGTCGCAGTGTCCTCGACCGTGGTATTGCGCACCTTCAGTGGTAAAATTCACCTCAGAAGACGCTCCGAAAAACAATAAAGAAAACGAAGCGAAAACCGGTTCGGCCGAAACGGTCTGCTCAAGGCCCGAAGGAAACGGCGGGCTTTGCTGCGCTTGGCCGTAAGGTCCAGGCGTCACGCCTCCAGCCTCGGGGCGTGATCCTTGTCGGCTTCATGGGCGCTGGTAAGAGCAGTGTGGGCCGGGCCTTGGCTGAGCAATTGGGGTGGACGTTTGAGGATCTCGATGACCGGATTGAACAGCGGGAGGGGCGCAAGGTGCCTGAAATCTTCCGCGATTCCGGCGAAGTGGGTTTTCGCCGGGCCGAGCATGCGGCTTTAAAGAGACTGATGCAGGAATTGCAAGCTGCTCCTGAGAAGATTGTGGCCCTCGGCGGTGGGGCTTTCGTGCAGAAGGAGAATGCCAGGTTGATCGAGGCTAAAGTCGTTCCGACGGTATTCCTGGATGCGGGGGTGGAAGAGTTGTGGCGGCGTTGCCGGCAGCAGGCTGAGCAGGAAGGAATGGAACGCCCATTGCGGGGCAGCCTGGAACGCTTCGGCGAGCTTTACGAGGCGCGGCGAAGGCATTACCTGAAGGCTTCGTTCAGGCAGGAGACCGGCGGGAAGACCATCCAGGAAATTGCGACCGAGGTGATTGAAGCTTTAGGCTTGAACCGAAGACGAGAGAAGCGAGGAGAAAAGTAGTGACTCTGATGGCGCAGATGCGATGGGCAGCAGTTGTGGTTCTGGCGAGCGCGGCAGTTTTGTGCGCCGGCGACAAGAAAGACAAGCCGGCGGGCGCCAAGCAGATCGATTCGGGCTCGTTCGGGGTTTTCGTCAAAGGCCAGCGCGTTGTCACCGAGACCTTTTCCATCGAACAGTCGAACGGGAACACCATCATCAAGGCCCATCTCAAAGAGACTTCCGGCGCAGATCAGACCGCCCAGAAATCGAGCCTCGAGATTACCGCGAGCGGTGAGCTGATCCGTTACGAATGGAGCGCGTCAACTGGGGATTCGCTGGTCCTGCTTCCCGACAACGAGATCCTGATCGAAAAGATTACGACACCGTCGTCTGCGAAGCCTGTCGAACAGCGTTTCATCCTGCCTAGCGTTTCGCCCATTCTGGACAATAATTTCTTTGTCCATCGCGAAGTTCTGGCATGGCACTACCTGGCGGTTGCGCCCTGCAACGGCGAAGGGAACAACCGGCGATGCCAGCCGCTGGATTTTGGCGCAGTGGTTCCTCAGAGCCGGGTTTCGATGCCTGTACGCCTGGAGTTGGTGGGTAGGGAAAAGGTTCTGATCCGGGGAACCGAGCGGGAATTGTTGCGACTGAATCTGAAGGGTGACGAATTCACGTGGGCTCTCTGGCTCGATGACAAAGACCAGTTCAAGCTAATGCGGGTGCTGATTCCGGACGATAATACAGAAGTAGTGCGGGATTAGCCGGAACGCGGCAGCGGCACGGGATTCGATTGGGAGATACTGAGCACGATGCCGGTAGCGGATGCACGTACGGCGCGGGTTCTGATCACAGTGCTGTTGTTTGCGCTGGGGTTGGGGTTTCTCTATGTGGCGCGGGAAACGCTGATGGCCTTCCTGTTTGCCATTTTCTTCGCCTACCTGATGAGCCCTCTGGTGTCGAGCCTGGAAAAACTGCTGCATGGGCGCGTACGGGCGATCGCAGTAATTTACCTGTTGCTGCTGAGTCTGGTGGTGCTGTTTTTCATTTCCATGGGACCGCGGATCGGCCACGAAGGCGCACGCCTGGGCCAGTCGCTGCCGGCTTTGGCAAAGCTGAGTTCCGGACAGATCGCGGAACAACTGGGAGAAAAGCATGGCTGGAACTCCCGGATGGTCGAACTGGTTCACGACTACATCGCCGGCCACAGTGATGAAATTGAACAATTGGCGCAGAAGGTAGGGCTGCGCGTAGCGGAAGCGGCAAAACAGGCATGGCTGCTGGTGATTGTTCCGTTGTTGTCGATCTTCTTTTTGAAGGATGGCCGCGCCTTCAGCGAAGTTCTGCTGGCTCTGGTGCAGTCGCGGCCTCAGCGAGAACTACTCCAAGGCGTCCTTAGCGATTTGAACCAGATGCTGGCCCATTTCATTCGGGCGCAACTGACCCTCGCGGCGCTGACGTTCGTCATGTATTCAGCGGTCCTCGCCATGATGCGAATGCCCTACGCCCTGGTGCTGGGTACGATCGGCGGCCTGCTGGAGTTTATTCCGGTGCTGGGGCCGCTGACCGCCGCGGTAGCGATCGTCGGCGTGGCCTTGCTGATGGGCTACCCGCACTGGGTGGCGCTGGTCGTCTTTCTAGGCGTCTGGCGGCTGATCCAGGACTACGTGTCCTCACCGCGCATCATGGGACACAGTATGGAATTGCATCCTCTCGCAGCAATTTTTGGCGTAATGGCCGGCGCAGAAGTCGCGGGCATTCTGGGAATTTTTCTTTCCATTCCTGTGATGGCAAGTTTACGAATTGTATTCCGGCGCTGGCGGCTCTATGCGGAAAAGAGAAAGTTCGGGCCGCTGAGCGAGTATGTGCTGGATAATCAGATGGGGCGGTCGAAGTAGAGCAGTTCTCAGTTCTCAGTTCTCAGTTCTCAGTTCTCAGTCTTCAGTTCTTCGACGCTTCCCTTCTTACGTCTGCTGCATTTTCGGTTTGTCCTCGAATTTAGTCAGCTGAGGCGGCTCCCACAGCTTTTCCCGCGCTAATGTTGCGGAGGAACTCCGCGGCCGCTTCCGGCAGGACCGTATTGATGAACATTCCTGAACCTAGTTCAAAGCCGGCGACTCGCGTGAGGCGCGGAATCACGCTTACATACCAGTGAAAGTGCCGGGCGCTGGCATAATCAGACGGGCCACTGCGGACGGTGAAATTGAGATCAGGGTTTTCAAGTCCCACATAGATCTTTGCCAGCAGGCCTCGCAAAACGCAGGCAAGATCTGCGATCTCTGTCGTTGAAATGTCTCCGAAGGTGGCCATGTGGCGGAGGGGGAAGATGTGCGTGGCAAAGGGCGTGGCCGAAGCGAACACTTCCATAGCCACAAAATGCTCACTCTTGATGACGATACGGGTCTGGTCATCCACTTCGCGGTTGACCATGTGGCAGAACATGCATTCTCCAGAGTCGTCATAATGGCGCAGAGCCTCGTGCAGGCGATGCCGGACCTGGCTCGGGATCACCGGGGTTGCTACGATCTGGGAATGCGGATGCTGCAGACTTGCCCCGGCATCGAGGCCGTGGTTCTTGAAGATGGTCACGTGGTTGACGCGGCGGTCCATACTGAGCAAGGTGTAGCGCTCCTTGTAGACACGGAGAATGCTGGCCACTTGTTCATCCGGCAACAGGGCCATGCAGCAGGAATGGTCCGGACTATCGATGACGACCTCGTGAAAGCCGAAGCCCTCGATGCGGCGCCAAACGTCTTGCTGGCTGCGGGTAGGCTGGGCGTCTTTCGAAAGCGCAGCGAATTTGTTGGGAATGACTCGTACTGCCCAAGGCTCGCCGGCCTTCGCGGGGAAGCGCAGGACTTCCGGCGGGGTCTTGCTCTCGTTTCCCGGGCAGAATGGGCAGGCTTCCACAAAAGACGGCACAGTTTGCGTGGGCCGATGCGTCGCCAGCTCTTCGGGGCGCTTGGCGCGTTCGGTGGCGATGATGACCCATTCCTTGGTAAAGAAATTTTGGCGCAGCTCCGGCATGGTAGTCCTCCAGAATCTTCTATCGGCAAAAGGACGGCAGCACTGGAGTGGCGAGAAGACGCCGTCTCTGTAATGCGAGGAAGTGACTGCGATTTAAGGATTTGCGGTCTTAGCCGCTGCATCTTCCCGCCCCTGAAGAGAATCTGATACCGGTGAGTGCGCGAGGAGCAAAGCGATGTTATTGACTCTAGCTGTTGTGGGTATTTTGGGTGTTGTGGCTTGTGGGATATCCCTCGTCGTTCGCGTGAAACGCCAGAGGGAGCGGCGCGACATGGAGCAGCACAGCATCACGGCGGAGGAACTCCACGCATTGTTGGCCTCAGATCCAGAGGTGCTCGTGTTTGATGTTCGCCAGCCGCTAGACTTGTTGGCCTATCCCGAGGTGATTCCTAACGCTCAGCGGGTCGCCCCAAGTGAAGTGCTGGCAAACCCCACACTGATCCCGAACGACAAAGAGTCGGTTGTTTACTGTACCTGTCCCAGCGACAAAACCAGCCGCATGGTATTGCGTCGCGCCTTAGCGCTAGGAATCTCACAGATTAAGTTCCTCGAAGGTGGCTTGGCGGCCTGGAAGGCGAAGGGCTACCCGGTGGTTCCGTACAAGGGGGTCTTCCAACTCAACCCAAGCTTGGTCCCGCGCTCCCAGTGATCGGTTTATTACAATCTTTGGAACCTGAAATCTGCACCTGAAACACGGAGTGCTACCATTACAACTGTGAGCAACAAACTTCCTATCGGGATCCTGGGCGCCACGGGCGTGGTTGGACAGAGGTTTATCCAGATGCTGGAGCGCCATCCGTGGTTCGAGGTGGCGTGGCTGGCCGCGTCTGACCGTTCTGAAGGCAAGATCTACTCGGACGCCACCCGCTGGCGGCTGAAGACGCCGTTGCCAGCCAACGTGGCCGCGATGAGAGTCTCCCCTGCGACACCGGAAGGTGCCCCGAAGATTATTTTCGCCGCACTCGATGCTTCGATCGCCGCCGAAATGGAGCCGCGGTTTGCCGAGGCGGGCTGTGCCGTGATCACGAATTCTAGTGCGCTGCGCATGCAGTCGGATGTGCCGCTGGTAATCCCTGAGGTAAATGCCGGGCATATCAAGTTGATTGACGGGCAGGCCTGGCGGAAAAAATCCGGTGGGTACGTCGTGACGAATCCCAACTGCTCTGCCATCGGACTTGTGCTGGCCTTGGTGCCTTTGCAAAAGCGATTTGGCTTGGAAACAGTGATGGCGGTAACGATGCAGGCCGTCAGCGGGGCGGGCTACCCCGGCGTGGCTTCGCTCGACATCCTGGGCAACGTGATTCCCTACATCCGCAATGAAGAAGAGAAGATGGAAGAGGAAACGCTCAAACTTCTCGGCCAGATGAATGGAACAAAGATTATTCCTGCAACTTTTGCCATGAGCGCCCAATGCAACCGGGTCGCCGTCGAGGATGGACACACAGAATCAGTTTCGGTGCGGCTGAAGACCAAGGCCAAGCCCGAGGAGATCATCGCCGCGTGGAACGAATATCGCGGCGAGCCGCAAGAATTGAAGCTGCCCAGTGCTCCGGAGCGTCCTGTAGTTTATCTTGAGGCGAATGATCGTCCGCAACCGCGGTTCGACGTTGACCTGGGGGCAGGCATGACCACTGCGGTGGGACGCTTGCGGCCGTGCGGCGTGCTGGATTGGAAGTTTACTGTGCTCTCGCACAACACCATTCGCGGAGCCGCTGGAGCGGCCGTGTTGAATGCCGAACTGCTCAAGGCCAAGGGCTACTTCGCAAGTTCTTAGCCGCAAGTTCTTAGCTGCAAGTTCTTAGGATGAAACCCAAACCGTGTTCTTATAATCGGCACTCCCGCACTTCTGCAAGGAAGCGACGCCGATGATCGTGATGAAATTCGGCGGGACCTCGGTGGAAGACGCCCGGGCCATCGAGCGCGTGGCCGCAATCGTCAAGGACCGCCTGCCGCAAAAACCCGTAGTCGTAGTCAGCGCCATGGCCAAAGTTACCGACACTTTGCTGACCATGGCCCGCGCGGCGGGAGCGGGGGAACGAAAAACCGCGCTCAAACTCTGCCGGTCTCTTCAGGAAAGGCACTACAACACCGCCAGCGAATTGCTGGGAACGGCGCTGTTTACTGATTTTCACTCGGAATTGGGGAGCGACTTCGAGGGACTCGATGAACTGCTGCGAGGTATTTCCGCGGTCGGTGAGATAACCCCCCGTACGACCGATCACGTCGCCGCTTTCGGCGAAATGCTTTCCAGCAAGATTGTGGCGGCGGCGTTTTCGGCTCACGGCCTGAATGGCGTGCACGTGGACTCGCGCGAAGTTCTGGTCACCGACAGCAGCTACATGGAAGCCGTACCTCAGACGGAAGAAACCAACGAGCGCCTGCGGGGCAAAGTGCAACCCCTGCTGGATGCCGGCCGGGTTCCGGTGATGGGCGGGTTCATTGGAGCGAACCGCGCAGGCATCACCACGACGATTGGCCGAGGCGGCTCCGATTTTTCCGCGGCCATCGTAGGTGCAGGGCTGGGGGCTGAGCGCATCGAGATCTGGACCGATGTGGATGGAATTCTGACTACCGATCCGCGCATTTGTCCGGACGCGCGGCGGATCAAAGTGATCAGCTTTGATGAAGCTGCGGAACTGGCATACTTCGGCGCGAAAGTGCTGCATCCGGCGACGGTGCTGCCCGCCATCCAGAAGAACATTCCCGTGTATGTGCTGAATTCGCGAAATCCATCCTGCGAAGGAACGAAGATCACTACCCGCGCTCCCCAGGGAAAAAACATTTTCAAAGCGATCGCGGTGAAGAAACGGATTACGATCGTAGACGTCGCTGCGCCCCGCATGCTGCTGGCTCACGGCTTCCTGCGCGCGATTTTCGAGGCCTTCGACCGGCACAAGGTCGCAGTCGACGTAGTCTCGACCAGCGAAGTAAGCGTTTCGCTCACCGTGGATTCGAATAATGCCATCCCGGCCCTGGCTGCCGATCTGGCCAAGATGGCGGACGTGAAGTATGAGGGCCGCAAAGCCATCGTCTGTCTTGTGGGTGAGAGCCTGCGCGATAAACCTGGCGTAGCTGCGCTCGTGTTCAGCGAGTTGGCCGACAAAAAGATTCGCATGATCTCGCAAGGCGCGTCGGAGATTAATCTGACCTTCGTGATTGAAGAAGATGAAGTGCCGGACGTAATCCAGAGGCTGCATCGCACGTTTTTTGCGGATTTGGATCCGGAGGTATACGCGTAGGGCTAGAGGTCTGCAGTCATGAATGTCCTTTTGCTAGGCCGTGGAAAAACTGGATCGCTGGTCGAGCAAGTAGCGCGCCAGCGAGGACATAATGTTCGTGTGGTCGGTGCAGCCGAGAATGCTTGCGGGGCAGCTCTAGTCGGCGAGAAGTTAGGTGAGATTGATGTGGTGATCGATTTCACCACTCCTTCCTGCATCGTGGCCAATATCGAGGCATGTGTCGCAGCGGGCAAGAATATGGTCGTCGGCACCACTGGCTGGCACCAAGAATTGGATCGCATCCGGCAGTTGGTCGAAAGCCACGGCACGGGATTCGTCTACGGGGCAAATTTTTCAGTCGGAGTGAATCTGTTCTTCGACGTCGCGCGCGCGGCAGCCGCAGCCTTGCGGCATGAATACTCCGGACAGATTTTCGAGCGGCACCAAGCTCAGAAAAAAGACGCGCCCTCCGCGACGGCTCTCGTGATCCAGCGTGTAATCAGCGAAGCCAGCAACGCAGACAAGGACAAGGCTTTGGAAATCACATCGTTTCGGGAAGGCGATGTAATAGGTATGCACGAGGTTGTTCTCGACTCCGCCGCCGACCGGATCTATCTCTGTCACGACGCGAAATCCCGCCAGGGCTTTGCCGACGGCGCAGTGCGCGCAGCGGAGTGGATTGTCGGCAAAAAGGGCTTCTACGATTTCAAGGATGTGTGGCGAGAGTTGTGATTTTCAGTTAGGAGGTTCGTAATGCGGCGAGCAGTCGTTGTAACCCTCGTGATTTTCGGAATACCAGCCGCTGCCTTTGGCCAGGCGGCTGCGTCTGATTCACAAACGCTACAGGCTTTGTTAACCGAAGTTCGCGAACTTCGCCAGGACTTGAGGACTTCGCTGGCACGAGTGCAAAGCGGCCAGATTTTGCTCTCTCGCTTGCAGGCCCAGCAGATCGCCGTCACGCGTGCATCGGAACGCCTCGACGAGGCTCGCTCGTTTCTCGCCGGAACACAGAACCGTCTGAAGCATTTAGCGGTTGACGTTAAGCAGTTGGAGGACACGCTGAGTTCCGAGGGGGACCTGACGCAGCAGCGGGAACTCCAGGGCAGGATCGCCCAATCCAAAACCGAACTGGAAGCCTCGACCGATGAAGAGCAGCAACGACAGGCGACAGAAATTGACGCCGAGCGGCAGCTGCGAACGGAGCAGGACAAACTCAACGCGCTCGAAGCTCAACTGGACGGAATAGTCAAAGCAATCGGTGACTCCGGCGGGCAGCCCGGTCGCAGCCAACATTAGATTAGGACAACTCCCAAAGGTGGCTGCCCGTTTCCACAACCCCTCATTCGCGTTATCTTATTAGCATGCAACTCCGTGGCTGCGGTACGGCACTCGTAACTCCTTTTCATCAGGATGGCTCGATTGATGACGCTGCTCTGCGCAATCTGGTGGCATGGCAGGTGGAGTCTGGCATAGATTTTCTCGTTCCCTGCGGAACTACTGGCGAGACGCCGACTCTCACCCACGATGAGTGGCTGCACGTAATCGACACAACTATCGAGGTAGGGGCTGGACGTGTGCCCATCGTGGCGGGGGCGACTTCGAACTCTACGCACGACGCGGTGGAAAAAGCGAAAGAGATTGCCGCGCGGCCCGGAGTCGACGCCATTCTCACCGCGTCTCCTTATTACAACAAGCCGACGCAAGAGGGCCAGTACCGGCACTTCAAGGCGATCGCGGAAGCCGTGGGCGAAAAACCAATCATTCTTTATAACGTTCCTGGCAGAACCGGAGCGAACGTCGAACCGTCGACGCTGGCACGGCTTGCCGAGATCCCGAATATTGTGGGCGTGAAGGAAGCCAGCGGCAACATGACGCAAGTCGCCGAAGCTATCAACGTTGTGCCGGAAACGTTTCTGGTTTTTTCCGGGGACGATTCAGTCACATTGCCCGTGATCGCTCTGGGCGGCGTGGGACTTATTTCGGTGGCATCGAACGAGATTCCCCACGAGATGGCAACCATGACACGGGCTGCGCTCGACAATGACTGGAGCACGGCGCGCAGCATCCATCGCAAATATCTGCCGCTGATGGTAGCGAACTTCATCGAATCAAGTCCGCTTCCCGTGAAAGCGGTGCTCGCGATGATGGGCAGAATCGAAGAAAACTATCGCTTACCGCTCCTGCCCATGCGGCGCGACACACGATCGAAGCTGCAGAAGGTTGTGACGGAGGTTGGACTGATCACGAAGCCGGCCGCGCCTGTGCCCGAGGCAGCCCAATTCTACATCTATGAAAACTGGGCCGCTGGGCCGCATAAGATCGTGCTGCACCGCGGCTCGTGCGGGCAATGCAACCAAGGCAAGGGCCGTCCCGCGGGGCATGACGCCAACCACGCGCGCTGGCACGGACCGTATGCGACTCTGGCCCAGGGGCGCGAGGCCGCACATGGCATGACCGGCATACTCATTCGCAGCGAGTGCAAGTGCGTGTGAGGGCCTGACTGGAATCACAGCATGAAAAGCTTCGCGTTATTCGTCCTCTCTATTGCACTCTTCTCCAGTGCTTTCGCCGGAGTCGAGACGGTCGAAATCGGCAAGATTCAGATTGCAAGGGCGCTAACCGGACGATCGTCGACCCCAGTGACTCGGCGTTGCCGGGAGTTCAGGTCCTCGAAGTGTCCTCGGACTGGAAAACCGTGCTCCGCACTACAACGACCGATAGCAATGGAAACTGGCTTCTAGCACCAGTGCCCAAGCAGCAAATCTATTACCTTCGCTTCATCGCTAATGGCTTCGACCCATTGCAGGTCCGCGTTGAGCTGAACCATAGAAAAGGCAAGGACCTGAGATTTAAATTGCCCATCGCGACATAGCCCGGGCGATCGTTCGCTGAGACCCGCCCAACATGAGAGCCAATCTTGTCCAAGCACAACGTAGAATCCCGTATACTTTCCCCGCATGCAGTCCCTGAAATCCTCCATCGAGCGTCTCGCCGCGCTGGGCGAAGTCGAGCGCAATCCCGAGGCGCGGCCCGCGTTTCTCGAGTTCCGAGACGCGCTCACGCAAGGCAAAATACGCGCCGCCGAGAAGATCCCGAACGAAAAAGGCGAAGCCGGCTGGGTCGTCAACGCGTGGGTGAAGCATGGCATTCTGCTTGGGTTTCGCCTGGGCGAACTAGCCGAGACGGGCTGTGCTGCGCTTACCTTCGTGGATAAGGACACCTTCCCTGCCCGCCAGTTTTCTATCGCCGATCGTGTGCGTATCGTTCCCGGCGGCTCATCAGTGCGCGTGGGAGCTTACGTCGCGCCGTCGGTGATTTGCATGCCGCCAATGTTTATCAACGTCGGCGCGTACGTCGATGAGGGAACGATGATCGATTCCCACGCGCTTGTAGGATCCTGCGCGCAGATCGGCAAGCGCGTGCATCTGAGCGCTGCGGCGCAGATCGGCGGCGTCCTCGAACCGG
>CAWBSN010000002.1:0-65024 GCA_963791445.1 uncultured Acidobacteriaceae bacterium | reverse complement strand
GTAGAAAAAACAGAAGTAGTAGAAGCTCGCTGCGGCGGCCGCCCCTCGGCGAAAAGCTCGGCCCCGGAAGGCTGCGGGCAATCTTCGGCGCCTTCTTCAACAAAAACAAAAGGGCGGCCCTGGGCCGCCGAAGTGGAAACCACTGCGGAAGACATAGATTCCTCGGGAAGATTTCAGGGAACGCCGGAGCGGAAAGCCCCGGAGGCATTTTCGCTTTTTATTCGCCTATAAGAATTCTGCTCCCGGCGGCAAAGATTGTCAAGCTAAGACCGGGAAAATTCTCATCTCCCCTGTCCATGCCCCGATTGCTTACCTTGGCATCCCTCCCCCGTCTAAGCCAAACAGCACAGCGGTCAGGCGCAAGTCACTCCATCTAAGTGCTTATCCCAGGGTTTGCGGCTGAATCAGCTGTTCGATTCCCTACAGAAGAAGAGGAGTTCCTCCATGCACAGAGCTCGTCTGCTTGTTTTGTTATCCGGCTTACTGGCGTTGGCCGGTCTTTGCCAGGCCCAGGGCATAATGCTCGATCTTCCGCTGCAGAGCCAGCATGCCGTGATCACGCAGCGCCTTGGCCTCACCGACATCACCATCAACTATCATCGCCCGCTGGTGAATGACCGCCAGGTCTGGGGCAAACTCGTACCTTACGGAGAGGTCTGGCGCGCCGGAGCCAACGAAAACACCACCGTTACATTCACCGATCCAGTCACGATTGAAGGCCAACCGCTCGACAAAGGAACTTACGGTCTGCACATGATTCCCGGCCAAGATCAGTGGACCGTGATCTTCTCGAAGATGTCGACCGCGTGGGGAAGTTTCAGTTACAAGCAGGATGAAGACGCGCTGCGGGTCACCGTAAAGCCGCAGACCGCCGAATTCCACGACGCCCTGACCTATGACTTTGATGATCTCAAACCCGACTCCACCGTAGTCACCCTGCGCTGGGAAAAGCTCGCCGTGCCCTTCAAAGTTTCGGTCAAAGTAGACGACATCGTCGAAGCCAGCATTAATCGGCAAATACGCGGGCTGAATCAATATTTCTGGGAGAGCTGGGACGAAGCCGCCAACTACTACCTCGCCAATAAGACCAATCTGGACGAGGCACTGAAGGATGAAGACCAGTCCATCCGGGTCGAAGAACGCTACGACAATCTGCTCACCAAGTCGCAGATCCTCGAAGCTATGGGCCGCAAAGACGATGCCACAACGGCCCGCAACCAGGCGCTGGGGAAAGCCAACGCACAGCAGCTCTACTTCTATGGCCGCCAGCTTCAGGGGCAGAAGAAGCAGGAAGAGGCATTCGCTCTCTACCTCTCAAACGCGAAAAAGTATCCCGACTTTTGGATATCGCACGTTGGTCTGGCTCGGGTTTATAGCGGTCAGGGCGAATACGACAAAGCCGTCAAAGAATTGCAGACCGCTCTTGCAGGCGTGCCGGATGATGCCAACCGGTCGAACCTGGAGAAATACATAAAACGCGCGCAGTCCAAAGAGGACTTCAACCGCTAGCGGTAAACAAAAAAACAAAATTGTGAGAGATGGGCCGGCCCGAGGGCTGGCCCATCTGATTCGCAAGACGCATTCTCAGGGCTGAATGGTGAGCAGAGCCGCGCTGACCGCGGGCATGGCGACAGTGTAAACGCCGCTGACTGGCTGCGCGATCTCGGAATACCCCGTTCCCTGGGCAGTGCCGTCCGTACTGCCATCAAACGTCTGCCCGCCCAGCGTCACCCCTGTGGTTGACGAGAACGAGGGAGCCATCAGCCGCGTCACGGTGGCTTGACCGTATCCAGCGAGTGAGATCGAAATCGCGCCGCCGGCGCTTTCGTCTTTGTTCAAAAGCAGCAGACGGATGGTTTGCGTGCCGTCAATCGTGGCCCATGCCTTGATGTTGATGTTCGCCTGCGTCGTCAGCGACACCGGCAGCAGCTGCGCTTTGTTCTGAGCCGTCTCCGCAAACATCAAAAGCCCGTAGTAAAGCGGATTGATGTTCCGCACGGAGTAGGTGTTGCCTCCGCTGCTCTGGGTGAACGTGAAGTCAAATGGCGTGTAAGCATTAGGCTGGTTCGGATCGCCGGGAGAGAAAAAGTTGACGCCGCCGGCGCCGACATTGGCATACGAGAACGCAATATCCATCGCCCACAATGCGGAACTGAAGCTGTTGCTCACACCGACCTGGCCGCCGCAATTGATGGAATTCAGTTCACCGATGCGGAATGGGATTCCTGCTGTTTGTGCCGCCGGCAAGTACGTCGGTATGCCGACCGGTCCGGTGAGCGGCTGAGTATCTCCGTCCACAGCCGGCTCGGTGAGCAGGTAATCTGCGGGCTCGGTCGCTCCGTTGCAGGCTGTTCCGGAATAGTGATGAACCGTCACTACTGCAATGGTCGAAGCCTCTCCGGAGATAAACGATTCCAGATCATCCATCCAGCTGGAACTCAGCCCCGCCCACACCGGAGCCGCTAGTTTCACGCCGCCAGAAGCCGTGATTAGTGCCGGAGCAAACTGCTGATACTCGGAGAGGTATTCACCGTAATCCCATCCCGCCGGACGCTCACTCGAGTTTTCATAGAGATCAGGTTCATTTCCAAGCTCGATCGCCTGCAGTTCGCTGCCCGGCAACGCCACCGCCAGTTGCTGAGCTTGGCCCGTGGCGGTCGTTAGATCATCATCGCCAAAGTCCACACCAATGAAAAATTGGGCGCCGAGATCCTGCCCGACCTGAGCAATCGCTCCGAGGTTGCCCGGAGTGTAGTCACCCACGTTCTGTTCATCGGCCAAATCGCGAATGAGCAGTGGGGCGTTAGCGTATTGAGTCAGGTTCTTGAGCAGTTTCTCAAAGATCGGATTCACGTTGGAAGATGAGGTTCCCACCATGGAGGTTGTGTCGCCCATTTGCATCCCGATGCTTAAAAAGTTCGGTGCAATCGGCATAGTCGTTGCTACCGGATTGACTTGTACACCGGCGACCGGAGTTGACGTCGTCACCGCGACGTTTGCGGTTTTTTGCACCGACCCGGCCGAGTTCGCCGCCGTGAGCGTGTAGGTCGTCGAAGACGCAGGCACGATCACCACGGAAGACGAAGAGGTTGGCAGCGTTCCTGATACGTTACTCAGCTGTACCGAAGTGGCATCGCTCACCTGCCACGTCAGCGTAGTGCTTTGCCCTACAGCAATGCTAGCCGGAGTCGCAGTGAAACTACTGATCACGGGCAGTGATGGAGGCGGAGGCGGAGGCGGAGGTCGTCGTGCCACCGCCGCCGCAACTGCTAAAAAAAACAGTGAGACAAAGAAACGCGCCTGCCGTGAAGCTGGCTCGAATAACGTCGAACCGAACGGCTGCGAGATCTCTTTCCCTCATAAATGCAGATTGTACGACCCTCCCTCACCAAACCCGGCAAGCGTTCGCCCGCACCATCTTCTGACCAGCCTTGCAGCCAAAAGCCTGGGCAAACTCAGACATATTCGAAACCACGTTGTCGACGCGGAAAATAGGCATCGAGTGCGGATCGGTGGTAACGATCAGACGCGCCACTTCCGGACGCACGGCCGCGCACCACGAATAGGCATAGGAGAGGAAGAAGCGCTGACGATAGGTCCAGCCGTCCGGACCTTTCTCGTCAAGTGACTTCCCTTGCGTTTTGAGTGCGGCCTCCAGCGCAACAGAGCGAGATGCATGCCGCCATTGTCCGCCGTATCCTCGCCCTGGGTCAGCAAGCCATTCTGTTTGACCCCAGGGCCGGCATCAGGAACCTCCTCCGTGTACTGTCGGAGATGCACTTGCCGCGTTCGTCGTATTGTTTGGCGTCTTCCGCAGTCCACCAGTCACGCAGGTTGCCGTGCGCGTCGAACTTGCGTCCCTGATCGTCGAAGCCATGCGTAAGTTCGTGGCCGATGACCATGCCGATGGCGCCGTAATTCACGGAATCGTCCATGCCCTTCTCAAAGAACGGAGGCTGCAAAATACCCGCCGGGAAAGTTGATGGTGTTCAACTGTGGATCGTAATAGGCGTTGATGGTGGGCGGCGTCATGGTCCACTCGCTGCGGTCCACGGGCTTGCCGACCTTGGCCACCCAGCGCTCGAATTCGGATGCCGACGCCTGCTCCATGTTGCCCAGGTAGCTCTCGCGCGTGATCTTCACGCTCGAATAATCGCGCCAGTGCGAGGGATATCCGATCTTGTCCTCGATCCCCTTCAGCTTCACGATGGCCTGTTCCTTGGTGGCGGGCGTCATCCAGGTCACGCTTTCAATGTCGTCGTGCATAGCCCGCTCGATGGCATGCACCATTTCAAGGGTGCGCGCCTTGCTCTCCGGCGGAAAAGCGCGATCGACATAAGCCTGCCCCAGCGCCTCGCCGAGATCGCGGTCGGCAGCCCGGGTGCAACGCCGCCAGCGCGGAAGCTGCTCCTCCTGGCCCGCCAGCGTGTGCGCAAAGAAATCAAAATTCTCGTCGACCATCGCTTTGGTCAAATAGGGAGCGGCGCGGTGAATCACCTGCCAGCGCATGTAGGTCTTCCAATGCTCGAGCGGATGCTCCACCAGAAGTTTCTCCTCGGCGCGGAAGAAAGCCGGCGAAGTGACGATGTAGTGATCGGTGGCCGGGGCCTTCACCGCCTTGAGGTAAACATCCCACTCGATGGAAGGCGTAAGCTCGCGAATCTGCGCCAGGCTCATCTTGTTGTTGATGTTCTTCGGATCGCGGCGCGTGACGTTATCCATCTGCGCCTGAGCCATGGCGGTTTCCAGTTCAATCACAGTGCCGGCATCGGCGCTGGCCTGCGCCTCCGCTTCCCCCGCCAGAACGAACATCTTCTGCAAATGCGCGCGGTATTTCTTAAGAGTCTCGACAGACTTGTCGTCGGTTTTGATGTAGAAGTCGCGACTGGGCAGGCTTAGCCCACCCTGATCGATCTGCGCCACTACTTTGGAAGCATCGTCATAGTCCTGCCCACCGGTGAAACCGAAAAATGGCGAGTTCGTCTGATTGTCCGACTGCTCCCAGGCGCCGGGAAATAGATGGTGCAGATGGGCAATCTCAAGCGTGATTTCTTTCTTCGACTGTATAGCCGCAATGCGATCCAGTTCCGGTTGCAGCGGCTTCAAACCGGCCGCTTCAATGCCGCTCTCGTCCATGCAGGCCGCCCAGTAGTCGCCGATCTTCTGCTGCACGGCGCTGCGAGCCGGATCGTTCTTGCTGCTCGCCTCCAAAGTCTCGCGCAGCAGGTTTTCATTCCACAGTTCCAGGCTGCTTCCCGTGCTCCAGTACACCTGGTCGGCGGGAATCGGATTCGCCTTGAGCCACTTGTTGCAGGAGTACTTGTAAAAATCGTCGCACGGACTCAACGTCTGGTCGGTCAGATTAGGATCAAAGTGTTCGAGCTGGGGAGCTTTTGTTTCCGCCGCTGCGCCGGGAGTTGCGTTGGGAGCTGCGTTGGGAAACGCATTTTGCCCCAGCATTGCCAGGGGCAGGATGAGCAGCAACAGAAGACAAAGGATGACTCTGGGAGAAGACATTTCGGCCTCTTTCGGGGAGCAGACGAGATGGGAGCAAGCGCAATGGGCTCCTTGAAGAATACGCACTTAGGAAGATGAAGGTTCCGCAAAGCGCAGGGACAAAACGGCAAACTCCGGCCCTTCCTGTACAGGACAACATAATATATGACGCACGGCCAGACTCACGGTTAGCGGAGAAACTGCGCGACTTATCCCGTGTTATGCAGTCCCGCAGCGATGCCGTTGATAGTCGCTCCCAGAGGATACTCAAGTTTCCCCAGATCTTGTCCTAGGTCTCGCCCCAGTTGCTTGCGCCGCAAAAGCTCCACCTGGATCAGGCTCATCGGATCCACGTACGGATTGCGCAGATGAATGGATCGCGCCAGCACCCGGTTGCGCGCCAGCAACTCCCGTTGACCGGAGATGCGCAAAATCATTTGCCGCGACCGCAAGAAACTCCGCTTCGAGCATAGCGAAGACGCGCGTGCGCAACTCCGTGTTCTTCACCAGTCCGGAATAAACGCGCGCAATGTGAAGGTCCGCCTTGGCCATGCCGAGCTCGACATTGTGCACCAGGTCCGAAAAAAGAGTGAAATGCTTTAACATCTCGCGCAGCAGCCGCTCGTGACCTCTTCCCTTCCCGGCGAAGCTCTGCAATCCCTGCCCTACTCCATACCACGCGGGCACGGCGTGGCGGCTTTGCATCCATCCGAACACCCACGGAATGGCGCGCAGGTCTTCCAAACGGCGGCCCTTGGTCCGGCGCGATGGCCGTGAGCCGATGCGGGCTGCATCCAGTTCCTGCACCGGCGTGGCCTGCTCGAAGTATTCAAGCAAGTCGGCATTCTCCGCGATGTCGCGCCGATAGACGCGATAAGCTTCCGCCGACATTTCTTCCATCGCCTCTTCCCAACGCGCCTGATCCTTGGCTGCGCGCCCGAACGCGTGAACGCTTCCAGGCTTGCGGCAATCATCAGTTCCAGGTTCCATTCCGCAAGCACGGCATCGGCGTACTTCCAATTGAGAACTTCTCCCTGCTCGGTAATGCGAATACGCCCGGAAAAACATCCTTCCGGTTGGGCCAGGATTGCCGCATGCGTCGGCCCGCCTCCGCGCCCGACCGTACCGCCGCGACCGTGAAACAGACGCAGTTTCACTCCGCATTCTCGCGCCACACCGTGCAGATCACGATGCGCCTTGTGCAGTTCCCATGTGCTGGTCAGCATTCCTCCATCTTTATTGGAGTCGGAGTAGCCCAGCATCACTTCCTGCCATCGTCCCCAGGAATCGAGCAGCGGTTCATAATCAGGATGCCGCCACAGGCGCCGCATCGCGCCGCCCGCCGCGCGCAGAGAATCGATCGACTCAAACAGCGGCACCGGCATCAGGCCGGGATCGTGATTGCCGGAAACATGATAACCGGAGTCACGATCACCGGAACCAGCCAGACGCACGCCGCAAGCCTTCGCCAGACGGACCAGGTTCAGCACATCGTCTTCAGACTCCGCCCCGCTGATGATGTACTGACGGATCGACTGTGGGGGATAAACCTGCTTGAGCCGCTGGATCGTACGGAGAGTCTCGATTAACTCCTGGGCCTGAGGAGAAACTTCGTTGCTGCCGGAAGAAGCGGCCCCTGCCGCCAAAGCAGGAGCGATCCCTCTTAATTCAGTCTTTCTCAGTTTGGTCTTTCTCAGCTCGGTGTTTCCCAACCCGATCTTGCTCAGGTCAATCGTTCTTGTTCCGATCTCCTGTAGAACTTCAGCGTGCACTCGCGCATGCTGCCGGATATCCAGCACCTGAAGATGGAAGCCGAAGGTTCGAAGTTGCCGCAGCAATGGATCGACATAGGCCTCCGCCAGCCGCTGACCGCGATTCTCCATCAAGCTCGAACGCAGCATGACCAGATCGGATTCGAACTCCGCCGCATCCTTATACGAACCCTGAACGTCCGGACCCTCGCGGCTGCGCTGCAACCGGTAAACCGCGTAGGAAAGAAAACGGCGATAAAGCTCCGTCGTGTTGCCCGGCCCCCAGCGCATGGCCGCTCCGGGCAGCGATCCTTTATACTGCGCCAGCCGCGACACAATCTCCGCCGAAACGCCCGCCTGCCGCAACGACGAACTCAGGCAATCGCTCAAGAACTCCACGTCGCGGACGTACTCGCGGAGAATCATGGTTCGCGCCTGCTCAAGGGCATCCTTCACGCATTCCGGCTTGACCAGCGGATTGCCATCACGGTCGCCACCGATCCAGGATCCGAAACTCAGCAGATTTGGCAACTCGGCCACATCGAGAGCCGTGCCGTAAATGTCGCGCATCGATTCCGCCACTTCGGCATAGATACGAGGCAGCGTTTCAAAAAGCGAAAGGCGGAAATAGCGCAGACCCATGCGGATCTCGTCATCGACGGTCGGCTTGGTCTGCCTGACTTCGTCCGTCTGCCAAAGCGAAGTAATTTCGGCGTGGATCGCCTGCTCGCATCGCAGAGCTTCGGCCTCCGTAAGGGGCAGACGGTCCAGCCGCTCCAATTGCTCGGCGATGCGCCGTCGTTTCAGTAGGACAGTTTGGCGAGCCACTTCCGTGGGATGGGCCGTAAACACAGGAGTCACCATCACCTGGCGAAGCGCCGCCAGTGCCGCTTCGGCGGAGATCCCGGCTTTCTTCATGCGCAACAAAGTTCCGTGGAACGATCCCGGCAGAGTCGCCTCTCGCTGATCCAGTTGGCGGGCGCGACGGCGGCGTTTGCGATGGTTGGTCTCCGCCAGATTTGCCAGCTCGAAATAGATCGCAAAAGCTTTGGTGACTTGATAAGCACGGGCCAGATCCATTCCTGAAATCGTCGCCTCAGCGCGGGCCATGAGTTCACCGGCGGAATTACTGCCGCGGACGCGCTCGCGATGCCGAATCATCAGCCCGCGCAGCTCTTCGACGGTATCAAACAACTCCTTGCCCGCCTGCTCCACCAGAACTCGCCCCAGCAAAGCGCCGAGCGACCGCACATCCCGCCGCAGCGAGCGATCCTTGGCAGAATCGTCAGACCGCGCCGTAAGTTCGGCTAAACGGGCCTTTTGCTCGTCCGCATTCCACAGCGGTTTTATTCGGCTCATGAGGGTGAAGGTGAGACCTGATCAGAAAGGATAAATCAAAACGCAGTGGCCAGTGGTCAGTGGCCAGTGAGATCGGTGGCCCGCAACACTTGAGCCGGCGCCATGACTGGCCACTGACCACTGGACACTGACAACTGTCTATTTTGGCGATTCGAAGCGATAGCCAATGCCGCGCAGCGTTTTCAAATACCGCGGGTGGCGCGGATCCATCTCGATTTTCTCGCGCAGCCGCCGCACGTAGACATCGATCGAGCGCGGCGTCACAAAAGGAGTCTCTTTCCAAACTGCGTCGAGCAACTGGTCGCGCGTGAGCACGCGCCCGCAATGTGTAGCCAGGTACTCCAGCAAACGAAATTCGCGCACCGTGGTAAGAACCGCGCTTCCTTCCACCTGCACTGTCATTGAAGAAGCGTCGATTTCAAGATCGCCCAGGCGAAGCACTTCCGGCTTTACCGGCGGCTGGCGCAAACCTCGGAGGACGCTGCGCACTCGGGCCACGAGTTCACGCGGACTGAAGGGCTTGGTGATGTAATCGTCTCCGCCCAGTTCAAGCCCCTTCACCCGGTCGGCTTCGGCCGTCTTGGCGGTCAGAAAAATGACCGGCGTCGAGGAAAGCGTGGGAGTCTGTCGTATCTGGCGGCAAAGATCGAAGCCGTCCGCACCCGGAAGCATCACGTCCAGAAGAAAGAGAGACGGCATCTCCCGCAAAGCTTCAGAAACGACGGAGCCGCCGCTGACAAAGCTTTGCACGTCAAAGCCCGCCGCCTGCAGGTTATGAGAGATCAGCCGCGCAATGTCTTCCTCATCCTCAACCACGAAGACGAGGCTTCGAGACACAGCCGCCACGCCCGCATCGCCGCGCGGTTCATAAGATTCCATGGGAGAGTGCATCATCACCTGCAGCGGCTTGACCCACAGTCAAAGGTCGGTTTCGGAGCCGGATTCTCCATTGAATGTATTTCGGAATTGTTTCGAGAATGTTTCCCACATGTTAACGAATGATGAATTTGAGAAAGGCAGAGGCCAGTGATCAGTTGCCCGTGAAAAACCAACCCCCCATCGCAGAAGCTGGCAGCAAGAACTGGCCACTGACCACTGATCACTGCCACTGCTTCTAAGTTGCTGCCCGCTTCTTAGGTGCATGCCGCAGGCTGCGGCCTTCGATAAGACTGTAAAGGTCTTCAGCCAGATTCGTCGTGTGATCTCCGGCTCGCTCCAGAGCCTGTGCCATCAGAAGCACGTCGAAACTTGACGGATTGCTGTCCGACGCATGTTCGGTCAGGTGCTTCTGGAACAGAGCATGACAGACCCGGTCGATGTCCTTATCCATCTGCAGCACCTTGCGCGCACACTCCAGATCGAGATCGACGAATCCGCGATAAACCAGGTCAAGCATTTCCCGCAAGCTTGCCGACATCTCCACCAACTGGCGAACGTCGGAAGCCGCCATCTTCGTAGTCCGGGATTGCACCCGCATGGCCACGCTCATCATCAGATCGCCAATGCGCTCCAGGTCAGTGGTGCATTTCAAGCTGGTCAGCAACTGGCGCGCTCGCGCCTCGTTCACCCGCGTAATCGCTGCAGGCAGCCGCTCATCGATATAGCGTTCGATAATGTCGAGTTCCTGCTCGCACTCTTTGATGGCGAGGAAGGCCATGCGCGAAGAGTGTGTCAGCAGGTCGCGCACGTTGAAAGCCGCGTCGCGCGCGATGAGGAAGGCCTTCAGCGCCGTCCGCGCCAGATCGTCAAGCGATCCCGATCCTTTCCCTCCGGATTTCTTGCTGCCTTCCTGACTCTGAGCACGCGGTGCGTCGGCAAACTCAGGAGGGCCCGCGTCTTCACTCGTGGCTCGCGAGGTCGTAGCTTTGCGGGGCATATTTCAATCAGGTGATCTCTGTTCGATCACCGCTAAGACAAGTATCTCACTATCAACTCAGCCGCAGTCTACTTGAGAAATGTGAAAGGACACATGAATACCGGTTGCAGATCGCCGCGGATGCCGATTACAGTGTGAGCTTGCCGCGGAGTGTTTTCCGCGCTCAACTCCGCTTCTTTTTCGCTGCACGAATCATGACCTGAAATCATGGAACTGCTCGAACACTTGCGTCGCCAGTTCGCCTACGATAAGTGGGCGAATCGCGAAGTGCTCGCGGGCCTTAAGGCAAGCGCTAATCCGCCGTTGCGGCCACGTCAGCTTCTGGCACACATTCTCTCGGCTGAGCGGCTGTGGCTGGAGCGCCTCAGGAAACAACCGCAGAGCCTGCCCGTCTGGCCGGATTTCACTTTCGACGAATGTGAAGAACAAATCGCCGACGTCGCTCGGCTCTGGCGCAATTTCCTCAGCCAGCTTTCTCCCGCTGGACTCTCCGACACAGTCGTCTACAAGAACAGCAAGGGTGAGCCGTGGACCAGCACCGTGGAAGACATTCTGACCCACGTAATCCTGCACTCGGCGTATCATCGCGGGCAGATCGCCAGCCTGGTGCGCGCCGGCGGTGAGCAGCCCGCCTATACGGACTTCATCCACGCCGTGCGCCAAGGCTTGGTTGAATAGGTATTGATCGAAGCGTCATTGAATGGTTTCCTTTCGGATGCTGAAGGTATAGAGGAATACATCCATGGAAAGCCGGCCGCTCCTTATTTTCACGATCGTGCAAATCGTCGCCATTGCCATCATTCTCTGGATTGTGTTTTCCATCCCCGGCGCCTGGGACTTGCAACGCATCGTCGGCACAGCCCTGATGCTCGTCGGCATTGGCGGGATCGTAACCGCGCGCTTCCAGTTGGGCAAATCCTTTGCCATCACAGCCAAGGCCCATCGAGTTGGTCACGCACGGAATTTATTCGAAGATTCGGAATCCGATTTATGTTTCCGGAGCGGTCATGCTCGCCGGATTTGTGCTGGTCCTGCACCGGCCCATGCTCTGGCTGGTCCTTCTGGCCCTCATCGTCATGCAGACGCTGCGCGCCCGCCGCGAAGCCAAGGTTCTCGAAGCCGCGTTTGGCGACGCCTACCGCGAATACCGCCGCAAGACCTGGTTCTGAAAAACATGGTTCTAAAAAACTGGTTCTGAAAATCTGGTTCTGATCGATCCTGAGCTCGCTATCGAAAAAAGGTGCGGTAATATCACTGGAATGAAAAAACTGTCCGCCCTTGTTCTGCTCGCGATCTGCGCCGCGATTCTTCTGGGCGCATCGGGCGAACCAAACTTCCCCTCGATGCCTGCCGCGGTTTCAGGCAACGCGGTCGCCAGCCTCAAACACGGCTTCGAACTTTTTTCCATGATGGGAGTTGGTCCCCGGAAAACCTGGGATGACGTCACCAACCAGGTCTATGTGATGACGCTGGCCAACGCCAAATGGCATCTGGGCCGCCCGGTGCCTGGAGTTGGCGGCCGTCTGGGTGCGTCGGCGGCTGGAGCCAAGAACCAAATCGTTCTTATGGGCGGATATGTGCTGGATGCCCAGGGCGATGAAATCACGGTTCCCGATGTGAATGTTTATATCGAAGAACGCAACTGGCATCGCGGCCAGGACATTCCCGTCCCCGTGGACCGTGCGGCCGTGGGAGTGACGCATGATCGCTTCGTCTACCTGATCGGCGGCCGGTCGAAAAATGGCCCGGTCAACAATGTGCAGGTTTACGACGTCGAAAAAGATTCCTGGGCTCAGGCCACGCCTTTCCCCGGCACACCCGTCTTCGGCCTCGCCGGCGGCATAGCCGGCGAGACCATCGTGATCGTGGATGGCGCCAAGCCGGGCCCGGCGGACGGTCCGCGCTACGTAGCTTCCGATGAATGCTGGCTGGGCAAGATCGAGAAGAAAGATCCAACCAAAATTGAATGGAGCAAACTGCCGCCGCATCCCGGTCCGGCGCGCTTTGGCATCGCCGGCGTCGGAAGCGAACATGAGCACCAGATTTTCTTTTCCGGCGGCACCGCCACTCCTCACGATTACAAAGGCGTCGCCTATGACGGCCAGCCCACCGAAGCATCCACCTTCACTTTCGCCTACGATCTGCACCACGGCCGTTGGGAAACCATCAGCGAAGACACCGACGATCCCCGCGCCGACAGTCATCTTCTGGATACGACGATCGGGCCCGTGCTCCTGGGCGGGATGGCGAAGGATCTGGCCGTCACCTCGCGGGTAACGTTGCTGCCGAAAAAATAGGGCTTGATGGGATGGCTGTGGATTCCTAATGGAAAATAAAGTTAGCGTGGATGGTTCGCGAACCTTGGGATCGTTCGCCTGTGCCGAAAAATCAGGGTATCCCCCTCCCCCCTCCCCTAACTGGAATCATCACGTTAGCAGGAAATTCCCGGCAAAATCCGGATGTCAAAGAACTTAGATACTAAAATCCGTGAAACAAAGGACTTAGGGGCGCGAGGAGTTGGCTTCTGCCAACCGTCACGGCCTCGACCATGATCGCCGATTTCAATTTCTCAGACAAGGTTACATGTCACAAGTGATTGTGGAAAACGTAAAGTGAAACGAACGAACATGGCGCGTGGGGCGCCCGCACTTCGAATCACGAAGGGTGAGGCGGCCTCGTTCGTGGCGGCGCAGGCATCGGCGGCCCCCGGATGCAAGTCATCCGGCCCGTAGCTCTCACTTCTGGCTCTTCTCAACGCTGGGCAGGAAGGCTATTCACGAAGTCGCTGATCTGTGAGATCACTTCCTCCTCGTTTGAGAGGAATATGAAGTGGGTGGAGTTGGGAATCACGATCACCCTTGCATGGGGCTGCTCCCGAAAGATAGCAAACTGCGCTTCCTTGCGACTTGTTTCTGAGGCTCGATAGGCTGCGAGTTTTGCCGGGTCGCTCGTCTGACCTGGATTGGGCGCTGAAGGATAAGAAAAAATCGCTAGAAGGGGCGTATCGATAGAGTAGAAACGTTCTTCTTCGAGCGCCACGGCTTGGTTTGCATATCCATGCCCCAGCCACTCGCCGACCCTCCCATCCTCACCGATTCGATAAAGCTGGCGCACCTCCGACTCGGGGACGATGCCACCGTAGTAGCCTTTCATGTAATTCTGGTAGGCAGAAATGCTGGCAAGGTCACTGGCTTTCGGAGAGGGACCGCTTGCGCCTTCGATTTCGCCCCGAAGTTCGGCAAGGTTGATCCGAAACAGCGCCATGTCCGTCAACGTCTTCGATATGAGGGCGTCATCGTAGAGGTGCTTTTGTAGCGCCGAAAGATCGTCTCTGAGCTCCGCCAAAGCCGGCGTGTAGTCGCCATGCTTGGGGTTATAGAGAGCGAAAGTGCTTCCGGCATCGAGATAGATGAGCGCTACAGCACGTCCTGGATGGTACGTGGAGATGGCGCTCAGTTCTTCTCCTGCAATCGAATGCCCGACGAGGATAGGATCAACGATGTGCAAGGCGTCAAGAACGGCGACGACATCATCCCCGAGCCGCCTTGGGCCATAACCCGTTTGAGGCGCGGAGGACTGACCAGACCCGCGCCGCGTGATCCCAATGACGTGATAATGCGCCGCGAGCTTCGGCCCTAAGCTGTCATAGACGTGAGCTGTGCTTCCGCCGCCAGCGAGGAGTACGAGGTTACGTCCGGTCCCTCCCCAGTCGAGCACTTCCAGTTTTACATCTGGCTGAACGGTGACGAACTGGGTTTTGAGCGCAGTCTCGTCCTGGGACGAGGGACCGTTCTTGGCAAAAGCTGCGCAGGCTATCAGGGCAAAGACAGTCATGCGTATTTGGTGGCCCGTTTGCATCAATTCACTTGGTCCGACGTTCTCGCTTTCCGGAAACCTTTAGCCGCTAGATCAAGCCGAAAGCTGAGACCTGCCTACCTTGCCCGCGCCAGCACCAGCGTGATGTCATCTGGCTGCTCGTTGTCGCCGATCCAGTCATCGACTGCCGATGTGACCGTCTGGCTGATTTGCACCAGCGGCAGGCGACGGTTGGCGCTCACCAGGTCGATCAGGCGGTCCTCGCCGAATTCGCCGAAGTCGTTTTCCGGCTCGGTGACGCCGTCACTGTAGGCCAGAAAGATTTCGCCGGGATGCATTTCCACCGCGCCTTCGTCGTACATCATGTGATCGAAGAGCCCGACCACCGTGCCGCCGGTTTCCAGGCGCCGCACCGCACCGTCCTTCGCAATCAGGATGGGCGGAAGGTGTCCGCCGTTGCTGTAAGTCAGCCGGTGCGATCGCCCATCGTAAATTCCCAGGAAAAGCGTCGCGTACTTTTCCGGCGGAGTGCTCTCGTAAAGCTGGTGATTGAGCAGGCTGAGCAACGCTCCCGGAGACACCTCAATGCCCTCAGGCCACGCCGCCATGATTCTGCCCGCGCCCGCTACCGCGCCCACCGCGACGGGTTCCCGTCATTTGCGGCAAGCTCTCGATGCTGTAAGCGCGCACCGCGGAGTGGATGGTCGCCATGAGCAGCGCCGCGGAAATTCCCTTCCCGCTGATATCGCCCACGGCCAGAATCAGCTTGTGAGAGCTGGCCGTGAGGAAGTCGTAGTAGTCGCCGCTCACGGTGCGCGCCGGGCGGCAGAAGCCGTGCACTTCGAGCGACTCCAGTTCCGTAACCTGCCGCGGAAACAGTTGCGCCTGCACTTCCTGCGCAATGGCGAGTTCGCCTTCCAGCCGCTGCTTTTCCTTCTGCTCCTGAATCAGCTTCTCGATCGACTCCGTCATCGAATTGAACGAGAGCGAGAGTTGCGCCAGTTGGTCCGTGGACTTCACCGGAATGCGATGGCTGAAGTCCCCGCGGTCCACATGCTTGGTAGCGTCGTAGAGCTGCGCTACCGCGCCGGTGACGGTCCGCGTCATGCGCGTGCCAATGATCAGGGCAATCAATTCAATCACGCGCGAAAAAGATGAGGATGACGAGAAGGCTATACTCGACCATCTGCACAAACTCCCCGAGGGCCGCGAACAAATGGCCGTAAAGCACCGATGGGCGAGTTCGAACCTGCACCACGACAGACCCAGTCGGCTCGCGTTTTCCGGTTTTCCAATCGAGCACCGGCAGCGGCGCGAGGAACGGAACCTCACGGTCCAGTCGGCCCATGGCAGGCGGCACCGTCCCCACGGTAAATGTGGGACTGGGATGTAAATCCACACGCTGTGGATTTCTGCGGTCGCTGATTACAATGTTGACGTTGTTCGTGCCTGTATTCGCGGGCGTGACCGGCTGCGCTTCTTGCCCCCGGAACCCCGGGTCTTCGAGCAAAGTGATTTCGCCCAGGTCCGCTGCAATCTTCCCCACCAACGCCTTGTCGAACGGCTCGCTGGTTACAACGGTGAGCGTCTTCGATCCCATGGCAAGCTGCGTAACCACGCGCAGATACAGTCCGTCGCGGTCGCGCGTGATTTCGCGCAACTCGTTTTCGCGAAACTCGCTCTTTGCAAACGTGGGGAATGAGGGAGCAGGTCCCTTGGATTCGTCGCCCAGAGGCAAAAGCTTATCGTCCAGCCAGGCATACATGCTCCGCCGCTTCCAGGCGGCATCGCGCTTCCTCAGCCCGGCCAGCGATTCGGCAGTGGGATTATCCCCGCGCTCCAGGCGCGCCGCCAGTTCGTTGCCGACCGCGGCGTTCACCGCTCCCAGACTGCGCAACTGCGAGTTGATTTCCGAAGTCACTACGAACACGGCGAACTGCCCAGCCAGTCCGTAAAGCGTGATGAATGTCATGGCCACCAGCAGAACCGCTGGAATCACGCCGATGAAGACGTAAGTCACGATCAGCCGGTTGCGCAGGCGCCACAGAATTTTTCGCTTCAACCACCGGAAAGCAATCACGGAAAACAGCAACGCCGCGTCGAAAACCAGAAACTTAACCCAGCCCGCAAGGCTGTCGGCCGCGGCGGGGGCGAACGGCTTCAACCCCATCTCAAGAGCGAACAGCCCTATCGCGAAACCCAGCGAATACAGGGCTCCGCGCGCGACCCATCCCTGCGGCCACAAATCGGCGGCCAGCATTCTTGCGCGCAACCTCGAGTAAAACTGCTTCATGATGTTCGCCGTCGGAATTGCTAAATTTCCGGATACAGATCGAAGAACGCTTCCAGGCTGGTGCGCAACTGCTTCTCGATCTCTTCCTTGCTGCCTTCGAGCACGTGCATGGTGACGTGCGCCTCGTGTCCGTTGGTAAGCTTCACCGGAGCCTGCCCCACTTCGGCCACATCCTCGGAAGGCAGCAGCCGCATGCCGTAAACCAGTGTCAGATTCGCCATGCCCTGAATTCTAATCGAAACCCAGTTCCCAGTTCCCAGTACTCAGTACCCAGTTCTCTTGCAACCTAAGGTTTTGACTGAGTACTGGGTACTAGAGTACTGAGAACTGCCTTTGGGTTATCATTCTGGCGTGCTCTCAAAACTCATTCCGATCGTCGCTGCCTTCTGCTAGCTCTTCCCGCCGTATCTCAGCAGGCTCCCGAGACCCCTTCGACCGAACCGCAAGTAAAAGTGAACATGCTGAACGTTTGCACGCCATCGGCGGAGGAACAAAAGGAAATCGCTGCCGCACTGGCGCGCATCCCGAAACAACCGCTGTTCAGCGATGACTTCGAAATCTCCCATGGCCGCTCCACGCTGACCGAACCTCCTAACTTTCTTCAGCCGGGAAGCGGCGCGAAAATGTCGGATGAACCCTCGGTCGCCAGCTACGTTCGCATTCGCCGCGAATTCTCCGTGCAGGCTCTGTTCGCCAGCGTGCAATACTCTTTCAGCAATGATGGTCAGAACATGATCGAGACTCTGGTGCTGCACGTGCGCGATCCTAAAGACCTGATCCAAGTCTCGATGGAAGACAGCGCATCGGCGATCGGCAGCCCCGAAGCCATGGTCGCGGCCAACACTCCGGCCAACCGCATCCGGCTCGAGCGCTTCGGAAAGTCGTCCATCGCGCTGGCCCGCTGCGCCGCTTCGGAAAACGGACCGGCGCCGGACCAGAGCGCCTACGAACCGCTATTCCGCAGCGCCTCCGAAGTGCTGGCCAACTACCGCAGCCTGCTTGGCGTCAAGCGCACGGTGCCCGCGGAGCTGGCCCAAATCCCGGGAGCAGGACCGAAGACGCCGGCAAAGACAAAATCGGCCAAGCCAGCCGCACAGTCCAACTGAAGAGAAGAAATGAAGAAGAACTACCCTGTGTACCGTGTGCCCCCTGCGGTAAAGATTTGTTTTTTGCAGCGGCCCCGAGCGCAATGCATCGAAATCTGAATCCAGCAATCTAACGGCTATCCCATCATGAGCGAAACCCGCAACGTCGTCATCATCGGTTCCGGCTGCTCCGGACACACCGCCGCCCTCTACACCGCACGCGCCAATCTGAAACCTCTCGTGGTCGAAGGCCACGAACCCGGCGGCCAGCTTTCTCTTACCACGCTGGTGGAGAACTTTCCCGGCTTTCCCGAAGGCATCATGGGACCGCAACTGGTCGAGAACATGCGCAAGCAGGCAGAGCGCTTCGGCGCTGAATACCGCGTGGGGCACCTCAGCAGCGTTGACCTCAGCCAGCGTCCTTTCCTGCTTCATCTCGGCAAGCAACAGGTGCACACCAAAGCGCTCATCATCGCCAGCGGAGCTTCCGCGCGTTGGCTGGGCCTGCCGAACGAGCAGAAACTCATCGGCCACGGCGTATCTTCCTGCGCCACCTGTGACGGCTTTTTCTTTTCAGGAAAAGAAATCGTGGTGATCGGCGGCGGCGACTCCGCCATGGAGGAAGCCATCTTCCTCACTCGCTTTGCCACCAAGGTGACGATCATTCACCGCCGCGACAGCTTCCGCGCTTCCAAGATCATGCTGGAACGCGCTAAACAGAATCCGAAGATCCAGTTCCTAACCGACACCGTCGTCGAAGATGTCCTCGGTCACGACAAGCAGGAAGTCTCCGGCCTCAAGCTGCGCAATGTGAAGACCGGCAAGGTCTGGGACTTCCCCACCAGCGCCCTGTTCCTCGGCATCGGGCACGATCCCAACGCAAAAATGTTTGCCGGCCAGCTCGATACCGATGCTGACGGCTACCTCAAGACGCACAACTACGTCCTGACCCGCGTCCATGGCGTCTATGCCTGTGGCGACGTGCAGGACCGCCGCTATCGCCAGGCCATCACCGCCGCTGGAACCGGGTGCATGGCCGCCATCGAGGTCGAGAAGTTCCTGGAAGAACACGCCGGCTGAACGGTCGGCAAGCCTCGGCGGCGCGCCCAAGGCCAATCCAGCCACAATCCCGCTTTTTTCTGGAAAATCGTTGGTCGTATTACCGAGGTAATCTACTGCGCGCGTTAGATACCTCTTATTCTGAACCAGAACAAAATTCTGAATACGGAACCTCTGACCCCAATGAAAAGCCGCATTTCGGTTGCTCTATTTGTTCTGCTCGCGACACTGACGCTCGCGCCGAAGCACGCCCTTACTCAGGAAACTTCCGAAAGCGGTCGCAAGGTTGTCAGCAAAGTGGTTCCGCAATATCCCAACATCGCCCGCTCCATGAAAATCCAGGGCATAGTGCGGGCAGACGTTCTGGTTGCTCCGAATGGAAAGGTAACGTCGATCGAAGTCAAGGGCGGCCATCCCTTGCTCGCGCAATCTGCCCAGGACGCGCTGCGCCAGTGGAAGTGGGAAGCGGCTTCTCACGAAACTCACGAGATAGTCGAACTTCGCTTCAACCCTTAGCTTCCGCCGTCCATCCCGGTCGCAAACCGCCTCACGCTCGACCGCATAGTGGTCGCCGGCCGGACTGCGGCACGCGCTCGTTGTGATACAACGTTCTGTGCTCTTTATCGAATCATCGCTTCCGGTGGATAATTCTTCAGGTGCGGAATGTTAAGAGCCTTCTTCGTCCGGCTTTCCGAAAACCCATCGCTGCGCACTTTTGCCGAGAGCTCTGCGCTTGGCCGCCGCGTCTCCGGTCGCTTCGTCGCCGGCACGTCGATCGCCGACGCCGTCCGCGCCACTCAAGCCGTCAACCGCGCGAGCATGAGCGTCACCATCGACAACCTCGGCGAAAATGTTGCTAATCCCGAGGAAGCCCGCCTCAGCGCCCAGCTGTATCACCAGGTTCTCGACGCCATCGCCGCCAACCAGCTCAACGCCAATATCAGCCTCAAACTGACTCATATGGGGCTCGATGTAGATGAGAAGCTGGCCCGCGAAATCGTCAGCGGACTAGTCGCCAAGGCCGCATCCATGGACCCTCCCGGCTTTGTGCGCGTTGACATGGAAGGCTCGCCCTACACCCAGCGCACGCTCGATTTCGTCCACGAACTTCATGCCATGCCGGGAAACGCCAACGCCGTCGGCACCGTGATCCAGTCGTACCTGAGGCGCTCCGAGAGCGACGTCGAAAAACTTCTGGCCGAGCGCATCCGCATCCGCCTCTGCAAAGGCGCCTACAAAGAACCTGCCGAGATCGCCTTCCCGCTCAAGTCCGACGTCGATGCCAACTACGTCAAGCTGATGAAGATCCTGATGAAAAGCGGCATCTATCACGGCCTGGCCACGCACGATGAGAGCATCATTCAACAAGCCCAGGCTTTTGCCATTCGCGAAAAACTTTCCCGCGACTCCTTTGAGTTCCAGATGCTCTACGGCATCCGCCGCGACCTGCAGCGCAAGCTGGCCCGCGACGGCTGGCGCGTCCGCATCTACATTCCCTTCGGCAGCGAGTGGTATCCCTACTTCATGCGGAGGCTGGGCGAGCGCCCGGCCAACGTCCTGTTCATCGCGAGGAATTTGCTGCGGTCGTAAAGCAGGGGCCAGGGGCCAGTGTCCAGTGGTCAGTAACGCCTGAGCCGGCGAGAACTGGCCACTCATCACTGGCCACTGCCCACTGCCCTGGTCTACGAAGATTTTCGTTGACACTACGAACATCTTCGTAGTATCGTTCGTTCCTATGAAGCACTCCCCACAGAAACCTACCGCATCGGAGCTGGAAATTCTCCGCGTCCTGTGGACGCGAGGCCCCTCGACGGTACGAGAAGTGCACGACTCCCTGAAAGAGAAACGAGCCATGGGCTACACCAGTGTGCTGAAGTTTCTTCAGATTATGACGGCAAAAGGCACGGTTCGCCGAAACGAAACCCAGAGGGCGCACGTCTATGAAGCATGCCTGCCCGCCGAGCAAACCAAGCGCCAGCTTGCCGGGGACATGCTGCAACGCGTCTTCGAAGGTTCGGCCAGCCAGCTCATGATGCACGCCCTGGCCGGGCGCAAAGCTTCGCGCGAAGAAATTGACGAATTACGCCGCTTGCTGAACCAGTATGAATCGGGCGGACATGAATAGGAGACAACGATGACCAGTCTCACGAATTGGCTTTCCCCGAGCGCGATGCACTCGCTGGGCTGGACGCTGCTGCACTTTCTTTGGCAAGGCACGGCAGTAGCGGCGCTGGCCGCGGTTCTGATGACGCTGTGCCGTCGCGCCTCCACCCGCTACGTGCTGGCTGTGGGCGCGCTGGCCCTGATGCTCGCCGCGCCGGTTGCTACCTTCTTCTTTCTGTCATCGTCGAGCACGTTTTCCGGAACACCGGTTCCGGCAAGGTCTTCTTCGGTAAGAGAGACAGAGCCTGCGAACCATGTTGGGGCAAGAACGTCAGCCGGATTTTCACGACTCTCGCCCTCGCTGGACGCTCTGCCCTGGCTGGTGGAAGCATGGCTGCTCGGAGTGGCATTCTTCAGCCTTCGTTCCGCTGGAGGATTCCTGCTGCTCGAACGCGAGCGCCGCAAGCAATCCATCACGGCGAGCGCGCGTGTGCTGTCGATGTGCCAGACTCTGCAACGCCGCCTCGGCCTGGAGCGTGCCATCCGTTACTGCGAGTGCGCGTGGCTGCAAGCGCCGGCGGTGATTGGCTGGTTCCGTCCCATTGTGCTGTTGCCGGTAACTGCGCTCACCGGGCTTTCCGAGGAGCAACTGCAATTGGTAATCGCGCATGAACTGGCGCACATCCAGCGGCTCGATCCCTTCGTGAATGTTTTTCAAATTTCCGTCGAGACTCTGCTCTTCTATCATCCAGCCGTGTGGTGGCTGAACCAGCGCATTCGCGCCGAACGCGAGCATTGTTGCGACGATGTGGCCGTCTCCCTTTGCGGCAATCCGGTTGAGTACGCGCGAGCGCTCACCCTGATGGAAGAATGGAGAACGGCGCCTGCCCTGGCTATGGCCGCCAATCGTGGTCCGCTCTCCGAGCGCATCTTCCGCGTGCTTGGAGTGAAGTCAAGCGGCGCGGGAACCCGCGGCATCGGACTCACCGGCGGCGTTCTTTGCCTGACCGCAGCGCTGGTCGCAGGCAACGCCCTGCTTGGGATCGCTTATCCGAAGCCCGTTGTGCACGCCGGTAAATCTCGCCGGCAGTCCTGGGTTGGAGGGCAGCCGCTAACCCGCAATCATCCCCTGCGCCCGCCAGCACGCCGGTGCCCGCCGCCAAACCTTCTCCTGCGCGGCCGGCCGTCGCGTCACAGCCAGCCACTTCCGGCTCCTACATCGATGGCATGAAGGCTGCCGGCCTCGATAACCTCACGGTCGACCAGCTGATCGCGATGAAGATTCAGGGCGTCAGCCCCGACTACGTTCACGACTTGCGCAGCCTAGGTCTCAGTCCTGATGTAGACCAGATCGTCGCCATGAAAATCCAGGGAGTCGATGGAGACTACGTCCGCGGCCTGAAGGATGGCGGACTTCAACCCGACATCGACCAACTTATCGCCATGAAGATTCAAGGTGTCACGCCGGACTATGTGCGCGCCCTTCACGAGCGGGGTTTGCAGCCCGATGCTGACAACTTGTAGCCATGCGCATTCAAGGTCTGACCCCGGATTACGTGCGCGACATTCAGGCTCTTGGTCTCAAGCCGAGCATCGATCAATTCATCGCCATGCGGATTCAAGGCGTGACCGCGGAGTACATCAAGAGCTCTGCAAGCTGCGGGACTTAAGTTCGATGTTGACGACATCATCCGCGCCAAGATTCAGGGCATCACGAAAGAGTTCATCGAGAGGGCCGTCAAGCATGGGTTCCAGAACCTCAGTCTGGAGAAGCTGATCCAGCTCAAGGAAATGGGAGTCCTGGAATCATCCACCGACATTTAGCGACACTTGTAGAGGAGAACATTTATGAGACTGCGTCGAACCTTTGCGTTTCTGGTATTCGCCTTCTGCCTGCTGTTCGCGGTGGTCAAGAATCGCGCCGCGGACGTCCGCAGCGGCGACTGGACCATTCGCCACTCCGATGAAGCGGGCAAGGTTATGTTCTCGCTGATCGAGCATCACCACGGCGGAAACTCCAACAACGAAACCGACTGGCCCGCGAGTTCTTTCTCCGGCGTCGACTTCTCCAAGTCCGGCCGCCAGGACGTGCACTTCACCATCACGCGCGATGCCGGCAAGATCGAGTGCGAAGGCTTCCTCGACGATGGCGAAGGCGCAGGCATCTTCCATTTCCAGCCCGACCCCAACTACGCGGGCGAAATGCGCAAGCTCGATTTCTCCGTGACGAAGAAAAGCAGTACAGCATGGCGGTGCATGATGTCAGCCTTGAATTCGCGCGCCAGATGAGAAACGAACATCTCTCCGATCTGGACGCCGACAAGCTCGATCGCATTCCGCATCTTCCGCGTGGATCGCGCCTTCATCGAAGACTTGCGCTCGGCTGGTCTCAACATTTCTGACAGCGACAAACTCGTGGCCTTCCGCATCCACGGCGTCACCCCGCAGATGGTTCGCGCACTCCACCAAGCCGGCTACACGCCCGATGAGGACACGCTGATCGCTATGAGAATTCACGGCGCAACGCCGGAATGGATGGAGGAACTCAAGAAGCGCGGCTACGATCACATCGACCTGGAACAACTAATCGCCTTCAGGATCCACGGCGTTTCCCCGGAATTTATCGAGAAGCTGCAGGGCCTGGGCTACAAACATCCCGACCCGAATGAACTGGTGGCCATGCGCATCCACAACGTCACGCCGGAATACATCAGCGATCTGCGCTCCCGCGGAATGCACGACCTGAGCATCGATCAACTGGTCAGCATGCGCATTCACGGCATCGACTGATAGCAGTGGTCAGTGATCAGCGTTCAGTGGTCAGTAAAACCGTAGCCGGCACCGTGACTGGCCACTGGACACTGATCACTGGCCACTGTACTCATCATTGCTCTGGCACTGCGGCACCGTCAGCGCGCGCGTCCGACGCTCCGTAGTTCACCTTGGTCTTCGAGTCGTGCAGAACCGCCTGCCCGCGCCCCATGGCCGTCGAGTATGCGTTACGCACGTCGAATTGATGCCCCATCGCAGAAAGCTTTTGCCGCACTTCCAGCGGCACGCGCGATTCGATCACAATATTGCACCCGCGCTGCGGACTGACCGTGAAGCGCGCATTCTCCATCGCTTCCTGAATATTCATTCCATAATCCACGACGTTGGAAACGAATTGCGCGTGAGCCAGCGGCTGGTTCGCTCCTCCCATGATTCCGAAACCAATGTGCTGGTCCCCATGTTCCATGAAAGCCGGAATGATGGTGTGAAACGGCCGCTTGCGTGGGGCCAGCGCATTCGGCGATGCCGGATCGAGCGAAAACAGCGCACCACGGTCCTGCAGCGCGAATCCCATGCCGCGCACCGCAATGCCCGATCCAAACGCCTCGTAATTGCTCTGAATCAGCGAGACGATGTTGCCCTCGCGATCGACCACCGAAAGATAAGTTGTGTCACTGAAAGGCGGCGTTCCGGCCGCGACGTCGCAGTTAGCCTTGCTGGAATCGATCAGCCTGGCGCGCTCCCGCGCGTATTCTTTCGACAGAATTCCCTTCACCGGAACCTTCGCGAATCGCGGATCGCCGTTGTAGCGCCCCAGATCCGCGTAAGCCAGCTTCATGGCTTCGATCTTTTTATGCAACTCGACGGCGCTCAGAGGTCCGTCGGGAGACGGCGCAGAAGTCTCCATAATGTTCAGCATCTCGAGCGCCGCCATTCCTTGTCCGTTGGGAGGAAGTTCGTACACAGTCCAGTCACGATAGGTAGTTGAAATCGGCTCGACCCACTCCGGCGAAAACTCGGCCAGATCGTCCGCCGCCAGCGTTCCGCCCAGGCTTTGCGACGTGCTCACAATCGCGCGCGCGATCTCACCTTTATAGAACGCATCCGCCCCACCCTCAGCAACTAACCTCAACGCCTTGGCGAGATCGTGATTCTGAAAGACCTGCCCCACCACCGGAGGTTTGCCACCCGGCAGATAAACCCGCCGAGCCTCGGCGTCGTTCGCAATCCAACCCGCGGCATCATTCCAGTACGACGCAATGATTTCCGGAACCGCATAGCCATCGTCAGCGTAAGAAATTGCAGACTGGAAAAGATCTTTCCACGCCAGCTTCCCAAAACGTTCGTGGAGCGCATGCCATCCTGCGACCGCACCCGGCACCGTGACGGAGTCGATGCCCGCCACCGGCATAGCCGTCGCGTCCTTTGCTTTCACATGCGCGATGGTCAACCCCCGCGGCGCCCATCCGCTCGCGTTCAACCCGTACAGCTTGCCGGTTTTCGCGTCCCAGTAAATCGCGAACAAATCTCCACCCATGCCGTTCATCATGGGTTCGGTCACGCCCAGCACAGCGTTCGCGGCAATCGCCGCATCCACGGCAGACCCTCCACGTTCCAAAATCTTCGCTCCTGCCACGGAAGCCTGCACATGGCTGGTCGCCACAATGCCATAGCGTGTGATCACCATCGAGCGCGCGTTGGACCGGTCTCGTGCCGACATGGAAATGGAAACTGTAAGCAGCAGCACAGCGGCTGCAATCCGAATTGAATTGTTCATGCTACACCTGGGCGATTATTTCGAGACGATCAAGTACGGCCTACTTCTTCAACCCCGCCGTGAAGTCTGTAATCACGGTGACGGACTGGCTGACCTGCTGCGCCACCCGGTCCAGAAGAAATTTCTTGCCGTCAGGAGAGACGTCATAGAAGACCTGCGGAGCGGACCAATTGCTGATCAGCTTCTCAGCCACGCCGAATTGCAGTGAGCCCCCCGTATTCTTTACCGGGACCGAGAAAAGATTGTAAGTCAGGTCCATATAGGAGAGTTCTTTGCCGTCCGTGCTCCAATGCGGAAATTGCCCGCCGTTAGCCGAGACCTGCCACTTGCCCTGCCCGCCGCCAAAGGGCATCACATAAACTTCCAACCTGCCCGATTCGGCCGAATTGTAGGCGAGCCAGCGGCCGTCTGGAGAAAGTTTTCCGAACGTACCCCGGTCCACTACCAGCGACGGCTTGCGCTCTCCCTCCAGCGGCAACGAGAATATCTGCCGTGAGGGCCCGCCCGGGACGGGCAGCGAATACAGCAGATACTTACCGTCGCGCGACCAATCGTGAAGTCCGGGCTGCTGCTCAACGTTGAGCAAACACTCTTCCGCGCCGCTGCCGTCGGAGGGCTTGCGGCAAATGGCAAAGTGACCGTTCTGAGCCGAGGAGTATGCGATCCATTTGCCGTCGGGCGACCAGAGGGGCGAAACATTCCCAACCGGCCCAAAGGTGACTCTGGTGCGCACTCCACGCGTCAGATCGAGCACCCAGATATCGGTCTGACCGGCGTTCATCTGGAGAGCGACGCGATCTCCTTGCGGGGAAAGGACCGCGCTCTGCAAGTCAGGGAGCTTGTCGGCAATGGTGCTGATCTTCCCGCTGCGATCCATCCAGATTAATTCCAGGTCGCCTGAGGCGCCGCTGCCAAAAACCAGCAGACCATCGTTCGAGGCTGAGGCGTCCATATGCCACGTGCTGCCGTCGTTCATCACACCTTTGGCCACACTCTGGGGTTCGCCACTCAGCTTTCCGGAGGAGGGGTTGAAAGGCTGCGCCATTAATTGGTCGCCACGCCCGAACAAAAGAAAACCGCTGGCGTAAACCGCATTGGTTTGGGAGCGGAACAGCGGACGATTTTCCCGGCTATCGAGCGACGCGTAATAGACCGAGTTGTTCGCCGACTTGGAAGTGTCATGGTGAAGCGCGATATAGAGGAAATGCTTACCGTCGGGAAGGAAAAACGGCCAGCGATGCGAGGTGTGCAGAGCCTCGTCAAGCTTCGTAACCGCAACTGGAGTTCCGCCACCGGCGCTCACGCGCATGAGAGGCGCTGTGGGAGCCGGGGAGAACAGGATCACTCCATCCGCTCCCCAGGCGCCGCCGCGACCGAGAGGAGCGTCACAAACCATCTGCGTCGAGCCGCCTTCGAGGTCGACCGTTTTGAGCTTGCCGTCGGCGAAGAAGCCGAGGGAACGGCTGTCAGGCGACCAGAAGGGAAAAGTCGCGCCTTCGGTGCCGGGCAGTTCGCGCGCTTCCACCGTGTTCATGGCACGGACCCAGAGCGCAGTCCTGCCGTCCGCGCCGGTCGCCGCAAACGCGAGGGATGTGCCGTCTGGAGATGTTACTGGTGGCCCGGCCGAGTCGCCGGTGAGATCGAACGTGGTCTTTTCAGGAGGATTGATAACGGTGCGGATGGAGTGTTCCGGTTGCGCCGGATGGTAGAAGATTGCGGCAGCCGCAGTCAGAACAATCGCTGCTACAACCGCTGCGACCCAACCGATCCGTTCGCGCGTCCGGGGCGCGGACGTTGCCGTTGGCACCGCCGCCGCAGGTGAAGTGCGGTCGGCGGCGATCCATTGCAGCTCCAGCTTGATGTCTTGCGCCGACTGGTAACGCTCCTCCGGATTCTTCTGCAGGCACGTCGTCACCACATGCTCAAAGGCAGGAGGAGTGGTTCGGCTTCACTTTGCTCACCGGCTCCGGTTCCGATTCCAGAATCGAAGAAGCCAGCGAGATTTGACTCTTGCCTGAGAACGGCCGTTTTCCCGCGACCATCTCATACAGCACAGCGCCGAACGCAAAAATGTCGGAGCGCGCGTCCGCTTCTTTGCCTTCAATCTGCTCCGGAGACATGTACTGAATCGTCCCAATGACGCTACCCGCCGTGGTCAGCGGGGTTAATGGACTCGGCCCGCTCATCGTGGCCGCAGCAGTAAAAGAAGGCGCTGATCCCGACCCAGCCCCCGTACTCTGCACTCCCAGCGGTTTCGCCAGCCCAAAGTCCATGAGCTTCGCGCCGCCCGCGGTGAGCATGATGTTCCCCGGCTTCAGGTCGCGATGCACAATGCCGCTGCGGTGAGCCACCGCCAGCGCTTCGGCTACGGCAATCCCAATCTTGTAAACCTCGGCCAGCGGTATCGCGCCTTTGCGCAGTCTCTCGGCCAGAGTTTCCCCTTCCAGAAACTCCATCACCAGATAATCGGTGCCGTTCTGCGAACCGATGTCATAGAGCTGGCAGATATGGGGATGGTTCAACGAAGAGATCGCCCTCCCCTCGCGCTCCATGCGCTGCTTCAGTTCCGGAGAAGAAGAAAGATGAGAGGCCAGAACTTTCACCGCCACGGTGCGGTCGAGGCGGGTGTCGCGAGCACGATAAACTTCTCCCATGCCGCCTGCGCCCAGCGGAGACTGGATTTCGTAAGGGCCAAGCTTCGTGCCAGAGGTAAGAGCCATCGTGTCGCGCCATTATAGTCTGAACACCCGTGACGCATCATTCACATCGCAGTAAGGATCGTCTGCCGCTCCTCCGGCGTCTAACCCTTATCTCAACGCGAGGCGGCGGTTCAGAAGGAGAAACCATGCAAAAACGCAAGCTGGGAAAAAGCAATCTTGAAGTTTCAACTCTGGGGCTAGGCTGCATGGGAATGAGCTTTTCCTACGGTCCGCCCAAAGATAAGAAGGAGATGACCGATCTTCTCCACGCCGCGGTCGACCGCGGCGTCACCTTCTTTGACACTGCCGAAGTGTACGGACCGTTCATCAACGAAGAACTCGTGGGCGAGGCTCTTGCCCCTTTCCACGGCAAAGTAGTGATCGCCACCAAGTTCGGATTCGATGTGAGCGGCAGCGATAAGCGGCCGGCCGGCGTGAATAGTCAGCCTGAGCACATCAAACAGGCCGTGGAAGGCTCGCTCAAGCGCTTGAAGGTCGGCACCATCGATCTGTTGTATCAGCACCGCGTCGACCCGAACGTTCCCATCGAAGATGTTGCCGGCACGGTAAAGGAACTCATTCAGGCCGGCAAGGTCAAGCACTTTGGCCTCTCCGAAGCCGGCGCGCAGACGATCCGCCGCGCCCACGCCGTGCAGCCGGTCACCGCACTGCAGAGCGAGTATTCGCTGTGGTGGCGCAAACCCGAAGCCGAGGTGATCCCGGTTTTGCAAGAGCTTGGCATCGGCCTGGTGCCCTACAGCCCGCTTGGCCGGGGATTCCTGACGGGCAAGATCGACGAAAACACGAAAGTTCGACAGCGCCGATTTCCGCAGCTCGCTGCCTCGCTTTACGCCGGAGGCTCTCAAGGCGAACCAGGCGCTGATCGACCTGCTCGCGGGCATCGCAAAGAAAAAGAATGCGACTCCGGCCCAGATCGCACTCGCCTGGCTGCTCGCACAAAAGCCCTGGATTGTTCCGATTCCCGGCACCACCAAGCTAAACCGCCTGGAAGAAAACATCGCGGCAGTACAAGTCCAACTCACGCCCGAAGACCTGCGAGAAATCGACGCGGCCGCGATCAAGGTGGAGGGACCCCGCTATCCAGAACGCCTGGAGAAAATGACCGGCCTGTAAGTGGTGCGTGCAAGCGAGCTCGGGAAGTAAGACGAGACAGCAAGTGGGAACTTGGTAGCGCTACCGGGAATCGAACCCGGGTTTGAAGATTGAGAATCTTCCGTCCTAACCCCTAGACGATAGCGCCATCTGTTGAAGGTACTGCTACTTGCGCGATTTACGCTTCTTAGCTGTAAGCGCCTGTTTCACCAAATTTCACCAAGTCCGCGGCTGTTTCAACTCTCTGCATTGCCTCCTCACATCTTCCGTCGGACACGATTGCGTAGCGGTCAAATACACTGCGCGTCTTGTGACCGCTGATTCTCATGGCGACTCGTCTCAGGCACGCCAGCGTTGACCAGATTACGGACTGCAGAACGCCGCAGATCGTGAACGTCAGCCCTTCGTAATGCGGATCGTACGGCTTGCCCTCGACTTCGATTTTAGTGCCTAGCCCGCAAGCGTCGCAAGCAGTCATCCACTCTTTGCGGAGATTCGTGCCGTCAAATACCTTCCCCGTTTTCGGCTCCGTGCCCTTCAACATCGCAACGAGGACAGGCGGTAACGGCAGAACTCGGGCCTCATCCGTCTTAGTCTGTTCGGGCTCTAGTCGAATAGTTCGCGAGCGCGAGATCGACCTGGGGCCATTCAATTTGCAACGCCTCACCAATTCGGCTCCCACAGTAGTAAAGCAAAGTGACCAACGGGCGAAGATGTGTCGGCAACAGGGCAATCAACTCATCGAATTTCTCAACAGTGAGAAAGCCCTTGCGTGCGGGAGGCTCTTTCAGAAACTCGATGAACGGAACATCATGAATCTTCTTTGCCCGTTTCGCGAGTTTGAGCATCCGCCGTAGTGCGGCGAGACTGCGATTGATAGCGGCGTTGCCGACACCGTCTGCCTTGCGCCCTCTAACGAATCGGCTAGCGAAATCGGTCGTCAACTGTGTGACGGAGACGCCCTTGTCGATCACGACAATCTTCCCATCCTTCGCTTCCTGCTTGAACTGACAGAACACGTCGAGAGCCTCAAGCCCTGCGATGTTCTCGGTTCCGTCTGCTCGTTCTCTAAGGCTCTTGTTGCCTAGGGTGATGTAGCTGTCAATTAGCGCTTGTCGCAAATCGGCGTACTTCAATTTCCTGACATCGATCACAGGGACTTCGCCCTTGTCACGACCGTCCATTTGTTTCCTCAGGAAAGCATGCGCTTCACTTTTGACCTGAGTTCCAGTGCTCATCCTGACCTGCCTGCCATCTTGGTAATACTGGCACCACCACACACGCCCCCGCAGAATCAACCCGCCTTCACCATTGCCGCGTTGTTTTCCGCGCTTCTGTTTTCGGCCCGTCATGATCCACCCCCACTGTCACCGTACATCATTTGTCCTGTCACCACTATGGCCCGAAAGTAATTCAAAGTAACCCGAAACCAGCGCCCAGTGCGGTTCTCGCTTGACTTCGCCTTCTGTTCGTGTTAGGCTGAATGAAGTAGAAAGCCCTCGCACGATAGTGGTGATGAGGCGCTATGTGAGGCGAAGCGACATGCTGACGCTGGCACATGGTGAGTGCGTGGAAAGAACCGCACTCCTTGGAGGGCTTATGACTTGGCCCAGCCGAAAGCTTCAAAGCCTGTAACCCTCAATCCTGGCGATCCCGTCATTCCCCGCCTTCTCACTGTCAAGCAAGCGTCTGCTTACAGTGGAGCAACAATCTGGCACATCCGTGAACTCTATTGGAAAAAGGACATTGCGGGGTTCATCGCGGGGCGTCGTCTGCTCATTGAGTGTCAATCGCTTGATGCCTACATCACTCGCCGTCTGTCTGAACGTGGCGTCCAGGCGTGACGGCCTTAAAAATCGGGCACCATCAAAGGCGGTTCACTTCGCCATTTTACCCCTCGCTCGCAGAGAGAAACCTGCGAACAGAATTGATGACCAGTAGATCAGATTCACAGGAATTGCTGTCCTCCCGAATGTTCCCAGGGCGTCGAAGAAGCCGTTGGCGTGTTTCATCGCACGAAGGCCGAGAACGAATCCAGGCGAGAGCAGATATAAGGCAGGTTTGGAGAAGTACCCTCCGTCCGCCACGCCCAAGCTACTTTGATGGTGACAGTGAGATCGTCGGGCCTAGAGAGGAATCCACAGTGAATGGTGACAATCGTGGTGACATACCACTCTAATCACCTGTTAACAAATGAGTTGTAGCGGGACGGAAGATACACGATCTCTCGCCTTGGCATCGAAAACGCCGACTTATAGGCCGTTAGGTTGCCGCGAATTGCCACTTAAAGGGGTCGATCCTGCCAGCTAGAAGGCCTCACCCGCCTCTACATTCGGCGGCTCCTGGCGCGGAGCACGCTCGCCGCTGTCAGGGGGAGAGAACGAAATCGAAGATGATCACGGGGCAGCGGCGAACATCACGAATCATGGGTCCCCTTCAAAGCATTGTTAGCATGCTTCCCGAGGAGCGCGGGGCGGCTCACCCTCGCCGTATCTTGCCTGCGAAGTACCTCGGGCCGAGCCAGACGCTACGTGCCTCAATCCGACATCGAGCCTTTGACCGTTTTAGATACCCTTCATGGGTCCCCTATCGCCCGAGCCAATGGGCGAGCGCTCCCAGGCGCGTGTGCGGGGCGCGAATGGCCCATTTACATTTTGAAAATTTTTAGGTTACAACGTATAGCGTCCAACGGACGACGGACGCATGTACGGTTCAAATCTGAACCGCTAGGAGAAGACATGAAATCACTCGCACTAGCTTTGCTGGGAATGACGCTCTGTGTGCCAGCCTTGGCTCAAGACAAATCAACCGCAGAACTCGCAGCAGCAAGCGGTCCCGTTACACCGTGTACCTCAATGGCTGAGATGCGGGATTCGGAAGGAAAGCACGAATGCGAAAAGCGGGATACAGCGCGTCTGTTCTTAATAGCTGGGAAACCCGACGCCGCCCTCCGCCTTCTTTGCGCGACGAACGAGTCTCGCGCTGCATTCGGCGACGACAAGAACAATGAGCCGATCAAATGCATGCAGGCGGTCGGCGTGAAGGCAGGAGGTAAATAGGCGCGGCGCGGGCCGTCTTACACTCCGCCACCCTGCTGCGATGGCTTCGGTGCGGCTTGCTCCCACTTTTGCTTGTACTCTGAGAGAGCCTTGTAAATGTATTCACGAACCGCCTGTGCCTTTTCCTGCTGCGAGTATCCTTTCAATGTGCCGCCTTCGCTGGCAAGCTGGAGCTGGCCATCTATCAGCCTCTTGTCGGCACCTACAATCAAGGTCTGGTTCGCCCGTACGACGATGTCAACAGCGACTGATTGTACATCGCCGTAACTGAGCGCCATCGACTTCGTCCCGCCGATATGAAGCACGAGTCCTGAGCCCGAAGCGACGTTCAGAAAGTCGGCAAAATATGTACGGATTACTTCGGCAGCAGCAAATTGATATGAAGTTGAGCCGTCTATATCTTCGACGATGATAGAGATTTGTTGAACTTGCGGAGCAGTGCCCACCGTAATAGAGTAGATCGTCCGTTCCAAATCTAATCCCGCCGAGAATCCTTTCGCCCAAGCTTCCTTCGCGGCGGCATCTGTGCTTTCCTTTAACCCCTCGTTGTAGGCATATCTCCTAGTGGCCTCGCAGGGGTCTGACTTAGGTTTGGAGCTCGCCTGACCACTGGGACTCTGACATACTGCTGAAACTGACAAAAATAAAACGATCAGGGCTGTAATTCTTAGGTCTGTAACGACGCTCGTCATAGAGGTTGCGCTCCTTATTTAGTAAAGAGAGTGAGTTCCATGGCCCTTGGGGTTTCTGCGAGCTCTTTGTATACGGGATTCGAACCGATTGAAATGCCACTATGGTGGCGTATCTCCCTGCCACGACCGAGTGGATCGGTATAATGCAAGCGGATTCATGATACTAATTTAGTTGTTGCTTTTTGTTCGCCCCTGTGTTAGACTATCTTTAGTGGCAGATCGCCACTCGGGAGTGCGGTGCTTCCGTAAAATGCAGACCGCAGTCGGTGCCAGCCGACGTTGGGCGCTAATCCAGCAACGATCCAAGCAAATTAGTTTGAACGAAGGCGAATCCTCGCGCATCTGCGCCTGAATCCCGCCTACAACCTGCAGGCCGTCGTGCGCCTGCCGAGGGGATCTTATGAGCGCAGCCGCTGCACCAGCATTCAGCCGAGTAGGATCGCAACCAGAACTGCGACCTGATCCACGCCAGGGTTCCTCGGGAGCCTTGTTCCTCCGCGTTGTTTACCTACCCGCTGAACACATCGCAAACGGAACAAACCCCGAGAGGCCCACACGAACAAGAAATGCAGGAAGTGGAACAAGATCACTGCAAAGAGTATATAGCTCATGATCTTAGGAACTTCCTTCATACTTCCGCTTCCCACTTCCCGTCGTTTATGCCAGGAAGGAACCTTCGGACTGTTTGGCCGAGGAGACCGCGAAAGCGGGTAGGAAAAAGACGCGTGGGAACAGCACAACCCGTAAGACAGCAAGACCCGAAAGGAATGCCATGCCCCAACCGAAGCATCCGAAGTTCGAATTAGAAGTAGTCCAGCCGTACTCCACCTTCGTCGAAGGATCACCCGCTCCAATTCCCCACATCATCGACGGCCTGCTGCCGCGAGCCGCGTTTTCCGTTCTCGGCGGAAAGGCGAAGCACGGCAAGAGTTCTATGTCGCGCATCGAAGCCGTTTGCGTCTCGAAGGGATTGCCATTCCTTGATCGACAGGTTGAACAAGGCGAGACGTTACTCTGCTCTCTCGAAGACCCCAAGCAGCACGTAGACAACTGCCTCAAGATTTTGGATTACAACCCGAGGACTCTCAAGTCCCAGGTTGCGCAGCATGAACTTATAATCGCCGAACTCAACGCCGTGAATGCGGACCTCAGTCAGCGCGTCTCTGAACGTGTGACTGAGATCGTTCCCGATCATGAGACCCGTGAGGAGAATGAGAAGCTACGAGCCACACAGAAGGAGACCCTCGGTCTTCTCAGATTTCTTACGTCATCTCTCGGCGGGAATCCTGACGGCAAGGCAAGGCTCGCAGTGCGTGTTATCCAGAATTTTCCTGCGTCCGCACAGGAGTTTTTGCCGCTCATCGGATGTGACTATTCTACGTTCATGCGGGGGATGCGAATGTCCGATCAAGAATTGCTGGATATCCTGGAGAAGTCGCAGAACCCGAACGGGGAGATGTGCATCGTTGCCCGTGCTTGTCTCGCGACAGCGACACGTCCCGCCTCCCAGAAAATACCCGCCAAGGAGACATACCTAGATACCCGCCCATTAGACGTAAAGATGGCAGAAGCGGATGCAGCCGTGAAGGCATTACGCGGTCCTGGGGGATTCAAATCGCCCATTCTCAACATCACTGCCAACCCCGCACCACAAGCACAAGCGCCAAGCAAACCTCCAGCGGAAAAGAAGTGGCACGAGGAGACATTTGCGCTTCAAGCGCTTGACGCAGATACCCCACGTCGGAACTATGGTCACGTTTGTCGAGCGTAACAAATTGGATCGGTGGTACACAGGCCGGATACTTGCCACCTTCGTTTTGATGCTCTCCCCCACACTTCGAGCACCTCATCGCCGGGACTCCTCAATCCGGTGTTCCTCACCCAGGCTCAGGGGTCGGATTGTGTTTTCGTTCTGCTGCTCCACTACGTCAATTGACTATGAAAACATCCAGAACAGAACTGTCATCATTAGCAGGTCCACTGACCAGGCAAACAACCAGGAGAAACTTCTTTATTAAGGTTGTACTAAGTTGTAAAGGCCGCCAGACTCTGGCAAGCACACAAGCGGCTGTGGTGCGATAGCCTCTGGAGGCTGACAGTAGCCGTGCTCTCCAACGGCTTGATGCCGAATCGTCCATCAGCCGATTTTGTTTCTCATACACCAGATTCTTCAGTGAGTCTCATCGAACGTCGAAGACTGTCATTGCTGCGGAGCAACGACATTAACCAGCACAAAACCTATTCTTGTCTTGGCTCGGTCCGTTCTGCCACCTGCTGAGGGGGCGCGTGCTAGACGGTACGCGACGACTCCGGGTCGGGACTGGGCCGAGCCCTGCTCAAATTCGCAGACGAGGAGCACAAGGGGCCATAAAGTATTCAACTATGGTCAGACGCACCCCCATAGGCGGGTGGAAGTAAGTTCTCCATTGCTTGACGTACCTGACAGAATGGCTGCTCGAACGAAACTGCCGGCGTGACACCGTGGCGAGGAGAGAGATGCGACGAACGCTGACTTCGTAACCAGCGCAACCGCCGACTGCCCATTCAATACACGGACAGAGAGATTGAATCGAGTGTGACCGGAATCGCCGAACACCCATCAAGTCTTTTCCATTATGGAAGTTCAGACCAGGAAGTCCAACACCGTGATTTGCGGCAGTCGGTGCGATAGGCTACAAGTGTTCGTCGGAATGCTGATGCTCCTGGGAGCGACTGCCATGGTTCACTATGCTCCAACGGCCGCCTCGGGAAGATCTCACGACGATCTGCAAACTCAAATTCATGAATTGACTGCGCAAATCAAACAGCTCAGGCAAGAACAATCAATGCCTGCCTACGTGCTAAACCGCTACCGCAATTCGATCGGCTACGTTTATGGCGTCTATCATGTAGGGTTCGCAAATCAGCATCCGGAAATCAGAGCACGCGTTTCAGGCACGGGTTTCCTGGTTGGTGACCATTTGATCGCCACCAACCGCCATATAGCGCAGCCCTGGTACGGAGAGCCAGAGGCTGAAAAACTTATCCGGCGCGGCGCCATCCCGACCGTTGAGAGTCTCGTAATCTTTTTCCCCGGCTGGTCCACGCCAGTCCGGTTGTCGCAAATGTCCGTTTCGAAGACTTCCGACGTTGCTGTCCTGCGAGCAGAAGACTCCGAAGCGCTCCGTCGGCTCCCTATACTGCCTCTCGCGAAATCACCCGCTTCTGCCGGACAGTTCATCGACGTCATCGGCTATCCCATGGGCGTTGCCGGGATGATCGCGAAGTCCCCCGCTTCGATTCACGAGCCTCTGGCCGACCGGCCCAATGACATCAGGGTGGTCAGTGAGTTAGCCGCACGGTCTCTGATTCGTCCTTTGAGCACCTGCGGACATCTCGGCGATGTGATCGATGAAATGCTGATCTACGATGCGGCCACAGCGCACGGTGGTAGCGGCGGTCCGGTCTTCAACTCAGACGGCGAAGTCATTGGCGTGAATTCTGCCTACATTGACGGGTTCTCTGGTGGCAGTATCGGTGTTTCGATCGGATGTCTCCGTCCATTGTTGCAGAGCCAAGTTGGGGAGCGCAAACCACTCGGCTCGGTCCGTTCACCCGACTTGCTGAGGAGATGTGCACTAGAACGATACGCTGCAACAGATGATCGAGCTGAGACACCCGTCTCAACGTCTCGAGAAATTCCAGGAGCCTTGTGGTAATGCTGCGGTTTGGGTCAGGGACAGAAGGAGAAACTTGATTACATGGCGTCAGACACGAAGAACGATGTTCCGCGTTGTCCTTATTGTGTGTCGGGCACCATGTTCAGAGAAATGAAAGTGCTTGAGAATGGCCGCCAGATTTGTGAGCATTGCGGGCATATTGTCTTCCCCGACAATAGAGCTTTCCGGTGCCCCTGCCCGAGGTGTGTCAAAGTTCGGCTTTCACCCATCGTGCGAAACTTACGTCGGTAAGCCAAGAAGCATCCAGCTCAAAAAAACAAATGCGCAGAAACTCTTGCGACTCGTGGGATGTTCGGTTGAACAGCCCTGCGCCATCGGCCTCGGCGCCCAGTTCCTGTCTTTGTTCAAAGCAATCATCGTTCAAAGCAATCATCGCAGGAAGTAGCTCAGCCGGCCATGGCGCGATAGCTTTCCGTTTTGATGGGGACCCGCGCGTAGATCTTAGTTCCGGCTCCGGGTTTTGATTTGACCTCGAATTCGCCACGTACCATTTGAACTCTCTCGCGCATGCTGATTAATCCCAGGCCGGAGCGAGTGAAAGCTTCTTGTTCTTCGAAACCAACCCCCGTGTCCTCTACTGTGAGTTCAATCGCTTCCTCGGTGCCCTGGAGATCCACGGTGAAACTCCGAACTCCGCTGTGTTTCACTGCGTTCTGCAGCGCCTCCTGCAAAACGCGGAACAGGCAAAGAGAGATTTCCTTGGGCAAGCTCCGCGGTATACCTGTTTGGGTGAACAGAACCTCGACTTTACTTTGTTCCGACATCTCCCTGCAGAAGCTGTTGGCTGCGGTGGCAAGTCCCAGATATTCCAGCTTCGAGGAATGCAACCTGTGGGATAGACCTTGCACATCCCTGGCGATCTGCGTGATACGCCGCTGGGCGTTGAGGACTTGTGCGATGAAGTCGTTGGCGGAGGGAATACGCTGCCCCCATCGATCCAGTTCTGCAGCCAAGAGCGCGAGGCGCTGATTAATATCGTCGTGAAGCTCTCTGCCAATCCAGGTGCGTTCCTCTTCGTGCGCTTCGATTAGCCTGCGCCCTATAGTGGACATCGTTTCCTCAGCGAGCTTGCGATCTGTGATGTCGATGCAAGAACCTATATAGCCCGCGAAGGTGTGATCCGAATTGAATCTTGGCACGCCCTTGTCCAGAACCCAACGATATTCCCCATCGTGTCGGCGCAGCCGATATTCAAGTTCGAACGATTCCCTTTTGTCGAACGCTTCTCTATATGTTTGCAGACAGCGATTCGAGTCGTCCGGATGAAGGCCTCCGGCCCAGTCGTCGCCAAGCTCTGCTCCAGGTGGGCGGCCTGTGAAGTCTAGCCAGGTCTTGTTGAAGTAGTTGCATTGCTTGTCGGGTCCGGACATCCAGATCATAACGGGTGCGGTGTTTGCGACCAGACGGAAACGCTCCTCGCTCTCGCGCACGGCTCTCTCAGATTTACGGAGCTCGGATCGCTGCCATAACAACCCGAAGATCATTAATGTCTGCACCAGGACCAGGCCTACACCGCCCACGAAGTACCATTCCTGGATTCCCGGATTGATCATGGAGACCGCGGGATGGGAAGTACCCGCCTCGTTCAGAATAAGAATCCGTCGGACTTCCTTCGTCTGTGGCGTTGCAATCGCATGTAACAGGACAATGGCTGCAAGAGCCGCAAGCAAAACCCGGAGGTGACGTGCCGCCACTCTTGCTCGGCCTGCTTGTCCGGAACCGAGTCGACTAGTGCGCAGGAAGGATACGACGGTTCTATGGTCCCCGATCAAAACAATCCCCCACAGAACGAGATCAGATTATCCCACCAGAGGAAATGTACTCAAGAACTATTAACTCAGGAGGTGATACCCCTTTCACTGTTAAAACTAACAGTTTGGCGGCTGGCGCAAGTGATAACATGCAGCCGAATTCTGCCCTGCGCTAAGCATTCAGAACCTACATTATTTTGGGATGAGCCAGGATACGCCCGAAAGAAAGACAAGTTAGGAAAAAGACCATGCGCCGGCGGCAGGTTTGCGCCAAACTCATGAACTGCCCTCAGTGCGCCACGTTCGGCCTCATCGGCGGCACTGCTGTAAATGTCCGCATGGGACGGGTGGCCGACGGGCTTGCCTTCCAGACGCGAAGGCGCGGCAGGGAAAGCTTGTGCTCGCGCCGGGGTCGTGCAGAATCCACCACGATCCCGGCGCGACTTCAATGAACGCGATCGATGCACAAGTTGGTTGTTGAGTAGCTGAAAAGCTCGGCTATGCAGCCGATCTCGCAGTAATTTTTTCCGCTACCTTGCTTTCCACAATCGCCCGAATGAAACGCCTTGTCCGTTCCACGAAAGCGACTTTGTCGGCGAGGCAGCTTTCCAGCAACACCCCGACGCCATAGTGACCGGACAGGTCAGCGGCCGAAACCAGTGCATGGTACTCAGCAATCTGCAGATGAACCACCTGGCTGGCCCTGGCAAGGATGAAGAGATTTCGGGCCGTCGGATTCTGCATTTCGGCGAGTTCCCTGCGAAAGTCCTCGGCAAAGGCTTCGTATACGTGACCACTGAGCTTCACAGGCTGCTCGCCAATGAGTTTGAAGCATTGATCAAGAGTGCTGAGAGTTTTCTGAGACACGAATATGCGGGCTTCCAGCGCCTCTTTCACGTCCGGGTCCTGGGCTATTTGGCGGATTTCGTTAAAGAAATCTGTTGTCCGCTCGTTTGCCTCCCGGAGTTCGCTGAGCATGAGCAGGAATAGATCCTTCGGATTCTTGATTGGCACGATTGGCATAATTTCTCCTTATTGTGTTTACGATCGCTTGAAGTTGGGTTTAGGTTGAGTTAGCGTGTTGTCGTGGATGTTCAGTCCTGAGGTTTAACACGAGGTTTGTCGCAGGGAAACTACCAAGAGTACCAGCGGGTGGTGGGCTAATTTGATGTCGCCCTTGGAGCTTGTCGCAGATTCGGCCGGCTGCCTGATCAAAAGGCGAATGGCTGTCGGTTCCGGAAGATTCTGCAAAACAACTGATGAAGAGAGCACCACGATACGGCAAGGCCCTGATTCACACCTGTTAGAACTGACAGGTCACAAAGGGCGAAGATCTACGTGTAATAGTGAATCACTTCTTTGTACCACTCCCCAGCCAGAGTGTTGACGATTTATCCGTGCGCATGCGGCAACGACGTGTGTCGTGCTGTGTGAGATTCTGAATGACAACCAGCAACAAAACTCTCAGAGTTGGGTTGCCTATATCAGGGGGGTACTTAGAAATGAGGCCAAGCCGCGTTCTTGTGGTCGAGGATTCAGAGCCGTATGGAAAATTCATTTGTTCGACTCTTGCGGAAAGACCGGAACTGCAGATCGTGGGTGAGGTCTCAGACGGACTGCGAGCGGTTCGGAAAGCGGACGAACTGCAACCGGACTTGATTCTGCTCGACATCGGCCTTCCATCGCTGAACGGAATAGAAGCCGCCCGCCGAATCGGCAAGGTCTCACCCGAATCCAAAATACTGTTTGTAAGCCAGGAATGCTCAGCCGACGTGGTGCAGGAAGCGCTTTGGGCGGGTGCTTGCGGCTACATCGTCAAGACTGATGCCGGAAGCGAACTGCTGGACGCTGTGAGCGCCGTTCTCCGGGGCGAGCAGTTTGTCGGTAGGAGATTTGCTGGTCATGATTTCGTCAGGGCGTCGGACTCCAGAGCCTCCCAAGAGTTCCGCACGACAGTTTCAGGGCCCGCTTAGTCGATATCCAAAGTGTGCCCAAATTATGCCGTCCTTGTTCGCGCTGGGGCATGCAACCGTCTTCGAGTGGCAGATTGTGATTGGGACACATTGCGTATTCCTAACGCTTTTTGGGGGTGGAGGGGGAGAGCGGTAAATTCTCGCTTTCAGCCAAGCGCCTAATGGCGAGTCGGATGACGTGAATCATACCGAGCCCGAGCTTTTCTTGCAGGCAGTCAATAAGGTGCAGGTCTGTGTCCGTAAAGCGGACGGTCGTAGACTTGAGTCTCTCTTTCTTCATAGCTCTTAATTTTTACAACCGCACGATTGGCCTGTCGTTGCCAAAGATCAGTGAAGGAAGCCAGGAGACAGCTATTCGATATCTCAGAGGTATCGCCCTGCGAAACATTTTGCGAACATCGCATCGCAATCAGGAAGTGATGTATAAAAGTAGCTGACATGAAGTGGCAGCCCTCCCCATAGCAACGGTAGCCTGCAGGCTAGACGAGGCAGGGGCAGCCCAATTCGCCCCCTGCCTCTGCTTCGAAATCCTAAATGAATGGCTCGTCCGAGCCATTTCCACTTGGCACAAGAACCGTTAAGTTGATGAACGGCTTTGAGAAGAGCTGAAGCCTTGTAAAACAACCTGATGAAAACGCTGTTCGGCAGCTCTGGGCGTTGCTTCTGAGCAACGAACCCGGAACGCTGTTGTGCCATGCTCGCAAGGATTTCGAAAGCTGCAGGTAGATTCGGGCTTCAGGAGACTACATGCTTCCCCGTTCGATCCGGGTACTGGTAGTAGAGGACTTCGAACCGTTTCGACGTTTTGTTGCGTCGATACTTCAGAAACAGCCAGAGTTTCAGATTATCTGTGAAGTCTCGGATGGATTGGAATCAGTTCACAAGGCGGAAGAACTGCAACCGGACTTGGTTTTGCTGGACATCGGACTTCCCCATCTGGATGGGATCGAAGCCGCACGCCGAATCTGCGCGGCTTCTCCAAAATCCAAAATACTGTTCTTAAGCGACAATCGCTCTTCGGACATAGCAGAAGAGGCTTTGCGAACGGGCGCGGGCGGCTACGTCGTCAAGTCGGATGCCGCGCGCGAACTATTGCCTGCCGTGGAATCCGTTCTTGAGGGCAAGCGGTATGTCAGCGCCAGCCTGGCGGGTAACGATCTCACCAACCCTAAGGATGAGCACACCGCCGATCATACGAGCCGCGGGGTCGTCCTACCGTTCTCACCACAGAAAATGCACACCGCCCGCCGACACGAGGCAGGATTTTATTCTGATGATCGATTTGTCCTGGATGACCTTACGCAGTTCATTGGAGCGGCTCTCAAGGCCGGAAACGCAGCTATCGTAGTCGCGACCAAGTCACGCCGGGACAGTCTTCTTCCGCGATTGCAGGCATATGGCTTGAATATCAGCGCCGCGATTGCGCAGGGCAGATATATCGCGTTAGATGCTGCTGACGCCCTCCCGGCATTCATGCGCCGTGGCATGCCTGATCCAGTTCGATTTTTGAAAGTGCTTAGGTAATCTCATCGCGACAGCGGCGCAGGCTGCGAAGGGAGAACAAGCCCGAGTCGCAATTTTCGGAGAAATGTGCCATCTCTTGTGGGCACAAGGTAACGCGGAAGCAGCGATTCAGGTCGAAAAACTAGGCAACCAGCTAATCAAGACATATGACGTGGACATACTGTGCGGCTATTCTCTGGGTAGCGTTCGGGGCGGCATGGACGGACGCACCTTCGAACGAATCTGTGCAGAGCATTCAGCCGTTTATTCTCGCTGACAATTTTTCGTGATCTTGCGCCGATTGTTGCAGTGCGATTTGCTGGATCACCGCGATTCCGGGTCTTTCATAATCAGCACTTTCCCTCGCTAGCACCATAAAGGTTTGCCCTACCATCTCTCCCCTGAGGTGGCGATACCTCCCGCCCTCACTGCAAAACTCTCGGGTGCAGGCGTTGCTAGGACTGTTGCCTCTAATCAAGTCAGTTTCAGCGGCAACTCAAGACTGCCGCCGTCCTTTGGGAGAACGCGGCGACATACAGGCCGACAAAAGGCTGTGAGAAATGACAGTTTTCGATATCGACGGGAATACCTACTCTGAGCCAGTAACCTGCAATACCAGCCTCATGCCGGGAGAAATTGTAAGTGGCGAAGCTCTTGAGTCACCCCAGCAAAGATGAGGGGGCCGCAAGCCATACGAATCGTCTTAGAGGAAGGCTACTACCCAGCCTCGTCACCGGCGTGATTGGAGCCACGCTGCTGCCTCTGCTGATCAGCTCGACATACATTCATGCCCAGCAGGCGACGCTTGCACTTCCGGACGATCCGCAGGGGACAGATGCGCCAGAAAAAAAAGAAGAAAGATCCACCGGGTTGCCTAGGCTGGGGAAGTGGACCTTCAACTTCGATGCTGGTTGGGGCTCGTTCGGCTTCGCAGACTCCCTCTACACCGATGTGAGGCCTGACCCGTCAGAAAACCTTGGTAACCACTGGTTCGAAGGCTACGTTAAGCCGGCTATCTCGGCCACGTTCCCGGTGGGACAGAGTGAACTCTACGGCAAGCTCAGCGCCGTGGGCGAACGAACGTACGGAGGACCGTCAATTGCAGGAGAGAGCGCCTCTTCCTTCAAGCAGGAAGATGTGTACATGGGCTGGCGCTCGGGACATTCCTTGAGTAGCTCCGAAAACCTTCTTGATTTCACTGTTGGCCGCACACCGTATACGATCGGGCACGGCTTGTTGGTGTGGGATGGCACTGGCGAAGGGGGCAGCCGCGGCGGATTCTGGACTAATGCCCGCAAGGCTTGGAAATTCGCCGGCATCGCCAGGATCAAACCGGGGAATCACACGCATCGAGGGGTTTTATCTTGACCGCGATGACGTCCCGGAGAACGAGACGGGAACTCGGCTGGCGGGCATCAACTATCAATATGCCGCAGGGAAGAACTCGACTTTTGGAGTAACCTGGCTCCGAGCCTTCGCCCATCCTAACGTCCTGCCTGATCGCGACGGGATGAACGTCTTCAACGCACGTGCCTACACCGCACCTATTCCTGCGCTACCCGATCTCTCATTCGAATTGGAGATTGCGTACGAAGAAAACCATAATCTCATGCACTCAACTGCATGGAATGCACTCGGCGCCTACCAACTAAGCAAATTACCCTGGAAGCCGAAGCTCTCCTATCGCTACGCATTCTTCGAGGGAGCCAACCCGAATAAAGCAGCGAACACAGCCTTTGATCCGCTGTATGTCGGTTTTTACGACTGGGGCACCTGGTGGCAGGGGGAGATTGCGGGCGAGTATTTCCTTGCCAACTCCAACAATATCTCGAGTCAGGCTCGCATTCACATGTCGCCCACCGACAAGCTGGGATGGGGCGTCATCGGCTACTGGTTTTACGCTGACCAGACGGCCACCTTTGGGCACGGTGTTACCTCTCCAAATGTTGCCTTTGAACTCGACACCTACGCCGACTGGAAATTCTACAAAAACTTCACCCTAAACGTCGTCGGCGCCTACGCAGATCCACACAAGGCCGTCCAGGAAGCCTACAACCGGACGAGCCCCTTTTATTACGGGATGGTATACATTGCCTACTCTTTCTGAAACACTCGCCGGCATCACCACGGAGATCGCGGCCGACACAGCCGGCTCCACTGAGGAACTCGGTCGGAAAGTCGCTCACCCGCGGCGAATCAAGAAATTTCCTCAAAAATAATTTCATGATCGGCTTTCTATCGATTATCGCGGTGGGCTTTTTCCTCGGGATGCGGCATGCCACCGATCCTGACCACGTGATTGCGGTGACTACAATCGTAAGCCGCCAGCGCAACCTGCCAAAGGCTGCGCTCACTGGTATTGTCTGGGGCATTGGGCATACCCTTACTATCTTCGTCGTCGGCTCCGCGATCATTCTTTTTGACGTGGTGATTCCCGCGCGGATTGGGCTCTCCATGGAGTTTTCAGTGGGGTTGATGCTAATTGTCCTGGGTGCAATGAATATTGCGAGCTTTGTGCGCACGGCGCGCACCATCGCTCCCGCCCAGGAAGAATCCGATGTCATCCATTCCCATGCCCATCGCCACGGGGACTATGTGCATAGCCACGCGCACGGACACGCACCGGAGGCGCATACCCACAGCCATCAAACTCCGCGGACCTGGCTTGATCGAATGTTTGGCAGGATCGGCCTGTATCAGCAGTTGCGCCCCTTGGTGGTGGGCATTGTTCACGGACTGGCTGGTTCCGCCGCGGTGGCGCTGCTCATTCTCACTACCATCAGAAATCCGCGCTGGGCGGTGGTTTACCTGCTCGTGTTCGGGGCCGGCACGGTAGGAGGCATGATGCTGATTACCATGAGCATCGCCTCCGCCTTCATCTTCTTTGAAGGAAAGAACGAGAAGTTTTCGCATTGGCTGGGACTCGCTTCCGGCTTGGTGAGTTTGGCCTTCGGAGTCTTGCTCGCATATCAGATCGGCTTCGCCAATGGACTCTTCTCCGGCCACCCGCAATGGACGCCCCGCTAGAGGCGATTATTCCTGCGGCAGTGCTGCGCCTTCCTGTAAATGTGCTACGTTAAATCCGAATGGCCTGAGAGGAAAGGCGCCTCATGGGAGACCTTAGCCGTATCGGAGTATCAATCGATTCGGAACTACTACGGCGGTTCGATTCGTTCATAGCGGACCAGGGTTACGACAACCGTTCCGAGGCATTTCGTGATTTAATTCGTGACCGGCTTGTGGGCTCGGTCGTTGTCGCTCGAAATGCGCTTGTCGTGGGTACTGTCACTCTCATTTACGATCATCACACTCGTCTATTGCCGGAAAAGCTTACCGATCTCCAGCACGAGTCGCATGCAATTGTCATTTCCACTCTGCATGCACATCTCGATCACGAAAACTGTCTGGAGGTGGTGGTTCTTCGCGGCAAGTCGAGGGATGTCCAAAAGCTAGCGGACCGCCTCATCAGCATAAAGGGAGTGCAGCATGGGCGCCTTGTCATGAGTTCTCCGGAGACCGTCTCGCACCATCTCCACCCGCATCGTTGAGGGAGCCACCCGGGAGTCCCCTTAGCGGAGGGAGAGGAAGCCCGTATAGCCAAATAATTTTCTGAATAAAGCAGCAATTGCCTGTAATTTCGTACAGGTGTAGCACGATTGTAAAAGTCGTATCCTAGCTTCAGGTAGCATAAAACGGAAAAACGTAATATGCGAAAGACTCTTAGGGGGCGCAACGGCGCCGCGAAACCTGGTTTCGCTACGACCAGAACTCTAGGGCTGTTCTTGATGCTTGTACTTTCGTCCTCACTTCCGGCGATCGCGCAAGAGAAGACGCCGGTCGCCACGAGTGATAAGGCTTATCCGCCTCAGCTATCCGGAACTGTCGTTGACACGTCTGGCGCGGTGATTGCCGGGGCTACCGTGCAGGTTCGAAGCGCGAACGGTACTGTACAAATAACGGCTCAGTCGGACACGAACGGCTCCTTCATTATTTCTGGACTCTCGGCTGGCAGTTATCGACTCGTGGTATCTAAACCCGGTTTTGAAACCAAAGAAATTCCCGTCACCATTGGGGCCGCCGGGGCGCCGGCCCCGCTGCGCATCTCTCTGGCTGTGGGCTTCCTGAGCACCACCATAAACGTGCAGGGCCGGCAGGATGACCTCGTCGGAATTGCCAGTTCCGCCGGCCAGGTAACGGTGGGCGCAGAGGAACTCAAAAATCGTCCGATTCTTCGCTCGGGAGAGATTTTGGAGGCGCTTCCCGGTCTCATCATCACGCAACACGCCGGCGGCGGCAAAGCCAACCAATATTTTCTTCGCGGCTTCAATCTCGACCACGGCACGGATTTCGCCATTTTCCTGGACGGCATGCCGCTTAACCTGCCGTCGCACGCGCACGGCGAGGGGTACTCGGACATGAACACCGTCATCCCGGAGTTTGTGGAGCGGGTGGATGCCGAGAAAGGTCCTTATTACGCCGATGTCGGCGACTATGGCTCGGCGGGAAATGCCCATGTGGTGTTTTACAAGACGCTGCCCCAGAACTTCTTCCAGGTCGACGGCGGCATGTACCAGTTTGCGCGGTTCGTTTTCGGCGTATCGCAAAAGCTCGGCAAGGGCAACTTGCTGTACGGCGGAGAGGCGTATCACGATGGCGGCCCATGGGTGCATCCGGACAACTATTACAAATTCAACGGCCTTGTAACCTACAGCCAGGGAACGGAGGCCAACGGTTTCAGCATCACGACCCGCGCTTACGATGGAGCTAGATGGAACTCGAGCGATCAGCTCCCCTATACGGCCATACCCGTCGTCGGTTTCTTCGGCTCACTGAACCCGTCTGACGGTGGCAGATCACAGCGTTATAGCTTGCAGGGCGAATGGCATCACCAAGGACGCAAATTCCGAAACGACACTCATGGCCTACGGGTTCTATTACGATCTCAATCTGTTCTCGGATTTCACCTACTACCTGGTCGACCCCTATAAGGGCGACCAGTTCGAACAGCAGGACAGGCGCTGGGTGGCTGGGTTCGACGTACGCCATACGATTTTCGGCCACTTCTTCGGCCGCAAGACGGAAACCACGTTCGGCATGCAGCTCCGCAACGATTGGATCCACAACGGCCTTTTCCGGACGGAAGATCGCGTGCGTACGAGCAAAACTTACTATACAGCTAACTATCTAGATGTACCCTCCTCCCTCGATCAGGTCGCGGTTTTGCCCGCGGACACGGATTTGAATAAATTTACGGAGACGATAGGAAGTCCCTGGGTGACAAGTAAAATCCAGTGGGCGAGCAAATTCCGCTCGATCGTTGCCCTGCGCGGCGACTACGGCAAAGGTGTCATCACCAGCTTTACGAACCCCACCAACCCCAACTATCCCAACGATCCCTACCCTGCCAACTACAATCCCAATACCCACCAATCGATCAGCAAGTTCCTGCCCAGCCCCAAAGCAAGTTTGATCTTCGGCCCGTGGGCCAATACGGAGTTCTATGTGCAGGGCGGATTCAGTTACCACACCAACGACGTGCGTGGCTCAACGCAACTGTATGAACCGGTTTCGCCGGACTATCCTTACTACAACACGCCGAACCCCATTAAGATTCCCTTCCTGGTCCAAACCAAAGGCGCGGAAGTCGGCGTGCGCACTGCGGCCGTCCCACAACTGCAAAGCACCGTTGAAGTCTGGTATCTCCACAGTAATTCCGAACTGCTGCAGGATGGCGACACCGGAGGCACGAGTGCCTCAGTTCAGTCGAGCAACCGCTACGGCCTAGAAGTTGGGAACTACTACACGCCAACGGAACATTTGGTTTTTGATGCTGACTTTGCGGACTCCCGCGCCATTTTTACCCAAAACGACCCAGACGATTCGACGTTTTACACCTCGACCCCAGCGGGTCCCCAGCTTTGCGCGAAAAACTCGAATTGCTTTGGGCTTATTCCAACCGGGGGCGGCACTTACCTGCAAAATCCGTACGGCAAGGAGGTGCCCGAAGCAGTTCGGTGGGTGGTTGCAGCGGGCGCCACACTGCAGGATTACAAAGGCTTTTCGGCGAGTTTGCGCCTGCGCTACTTTGGCCCGCGCCCTTTGACCTCCGACGCAATTTATACCTCACCCTCAACGGCGCTGGTCAACCTGGGGGCCAGTTATAAAATCAACAAGAACTGGAGCCTTTGGGGCGAAGTTTTGAATTTGTTCAACCGCCGAGATCACGACGTTGACTACGCCTATGTATCGCAAATAACGCCAGCAGCCGGGCTGGGGCTACCAGCGACACCGCCAACAACCTTAGCAGGGCAGGCGCAGGTTGCGAGTGTCGTGAATGCTAACGCGGCATTCACAAGGGTTATGCACCCCGTCGAACCGGTTCAGGCGCGATTCACTTTACGTTACAGTTTCGGTCGCTGAAGCAAACACGTTATGTTTTCTGCAGTTACCAGGTGCCGATGCGGAGGACGGCGCTGGTGACAATGCGAAGCCCATTCTGGGGATGAATCGTGTCGACATCGGACATCCAGGCGTGGCTGTAGTCAAGGGCGATGACTCGCCACGCGAACGGGCGCGTGACTACGACATCGAAGCCGACGCCGGCCACGATGCTGGGAGCGTTGTTGGAAACCTCTACCGACCAGTCGCTCCGCATGGGGTAGTGCGGGAGGGTTCCGTTGCCGTCGTTCCAGGCGTTCAGTAGCTCTGTGCGCAGGGCGAGGTTGACGGTTTCATGGGTTACCTTTTTTCCGCCGAACAGGAATTCGGCATAGGGCGAGATGCGGTGAGCAGCGCGCGGGGTCCAGCGCGCTCCCCCGCCATAAAAGAGCGAGTCGCCGCTCTGATTGTTTTTTGGCATGTGCATGATCAGGCAACCGCTTAGCTCGGCAACCACTTGCAAGGACGGGTTTACACGTGCCGCCCCCGAACCTCCGCCTCCGACGCAACTGCCGCCTCCCAGAAACGTCTCGTAATAGGGGAATGCAGTGAGCTCAATCGGGGCCTCTAAAGGGTACGTGCGGGGGGATTCGACAGAAGTCTTAAGCGCGGTGCGGGGGACAAATTCAAAAGGCTTTTCGCCGGTTTGCTTGTAATCTTCCAAAAGCTCCTTTCGGAGCTTGAAGTTTTCACCCCATATCCCAATGCGCGTCTCCCGCTGCCAGGGAACCCGAAAGGCCATGACGTTGGCGAAGGCGCGGCCGGGACTCAGGAAACTGCGCGCCAGAGAGATCACGAGGCGGTTGGCGGTCCGATTCTCAAGGCCGGTGATCAAATAACGGTCCGCTGCGTCCTCCGCGATCATTGCCACCGTACCCAGCGTCGGGGTGTCCGCCAAAGTTATGAAGCCAGGGGAAGTGTGCAGCATGACGTTGCCGATAGACGCTTCGCTGATCGGCCCGATCTTCCATTGCGTGTGCCAAACTGCCGAATACGCCAGGGACCGCAAAAGACTCAGAAAGTAATCGCGACCGTCCCCCCACTGAACATTCCGGTATTTGGGGTCATTCTGACGTTCGATGTACCCGAAGACAGAGCCTTCGATGGTATGTCCCACGTACGGCGACATGAACTTATCGCCATCGCTCCAGCCGCGGAGTTCGCTCACCGACTGCAGGTATTGTTCGAACCAATGACCATTCAGCGCGTCGCGGGTCCCGGCTTCGGTCCCGAGGTTGAAGGCGTGCATGATACCTGTGAAAAGAAGGGCCTCTTGTGTGGCAGGCCGCCAATGCACCCTGGTATCGGACGTGCCCTCCGGTCGGCGCTGCACGGTAATAGCCAGGTAGGCGGCCGTCGCATCACTCTCGTCGCGGGGCGGGGCGGACAGCGTGTCGTCGAAGAGATTGCGATAACTGCCGAAAGGTGATTTTGGAAGCGAAAAACCGGACGGCGCTAGCGGCTTTGGCTGCGTGTGTTGGCAATCGGCACATAAGAGGGCCGTGACTTGTGGAACAGAAGGTGCAGATTCTTCCGAGTAAGCGGAAGACAAGTCCTGCGCGCGAACTTTGCCGGGCAGGCACAACAGCAAGATTAGGAAAGCGCGGAAATTGGCCAGCACCTAAGAACAATAGAATGGCGGTCTGGCGCACTCGAACTGTTACTTCTGCCAGAAATCACAGCAACAAAGAGCCGGTCTCGACGAGCAGGGATTGACGAAACATCCTCATTACACTCATTGACCCGTGGCCCGGGTTTTGATACCAGAGCCGGTTCGAAGCTATCCGCGGACCTTATTCGCCGGCACTTGGTCGCAGAGGACATTGACAAAAACAAAGTCGGGGCTGGAACACTGACCATCATCACCTGCCTGCGAACGACGAAACCCATCGAAAGAAAACATCACCATAGCCCCAGATGACTGTTCCAACGATCCCGGTCAGATAGCTGAAATATGAGGTCATCTGGTGAGCTTTCGGTGGGTCGAAACTCAACTCCATTCCTCTCTGCAGCGTCCCGAGGTCTTCCCTAAGACCGGTCACGATTGTCTTCTGCAAGAGGCCCGTGATGCGGAATGTGGCTACAGCGCCCGCCAGGGCCATCACCGATCCAGACCGCGCGAACCACTCGGTTCCCGTCTTCTTGGTCATATAGTACGAGAATGCCGCGAACAACCAGGAGATCGCCAGCACTATCGCCATTCGCCACGAAGCGCGGTCGACCTGTTCACGTAGAGCTTTCCTTCTGGCTCCTTCTCCATTTTGTCCCTCCAGCCAATATCGCCACATCACGCAACCGCACGCGGGGGTGTCATCTCCAAGGAAATTCCGACGGCACCTCAAACCCAGTGATCTGCGGACGAGCCAGCGACAAGAACTCCCGAACCTTTGCCCGAACAATGCCCGACTCTGTCGCCAGCACCCTGTAGATCAGCCCAGCGTTGTTGGGCAGACGGCTTGCGCCAGCCGCCCAGCGCTCTTCCTTGTTCCAAACAGCCCGCACGCGCGAGTGGATTGAGTCCGAATGTTCCGGAGGGGTGAGTAGGATCACGTTTCCGAACATGGTGAAGTCCCCCATGATGCCAAGGCGAGAGAGAGATGAACCTTGTGGCTCGAGCAGATATTTCTCGGTGAAGAGCTTCGATCCGTCAGGTCGCTCCGCATTTACCGTGGAAGAGAACACATCGAACTGAAACTTCTCGCCATCGCGGTAATAGAGCCGGCCCCCGGTGAGGGTTTCCGCGTAGAACAAAGTCGCAGTAGCCGCGAGTCGGATCCGCGTGTACGTATGAAAGCGTGAATGGCGAAACGGAATGATGGATTCGGGCAAGTACTCGAGGTAAGCACCGTCGTCGAGGGTGATGTCCTGGGTCTGAGCAACGTAGTTAGCGTCCATCTCATGGATTTTTGTAGATGCTTGTGTCGTGATGTGCCCGCAAGCGCCCGGCCCCACAGAGAACTCCATCGCATATCGATCGCCCTGCAGGACGCCGCCGGAAGTGCTGATGATGTACACGACCGGGAGGCCAGGCATACCTTCGTCACAGTAAAGCGCTTTTTGGACCAGAAGCGGCGCACGGCGCTCCATGAACGAAAGAATGGAACGATCCTGACGTGCCTCGAACCTGAGGCGCAGCAGAGCATCTTTGCCGAGTCCTCCCGTGGGAAGTTGCCTTGGTTCGTCCTGATATAGGTCGAGTTCAGGCGCCAGAACTTTCATCAGTCCTCACTTCAATGCGAGTTCAAACAAAACATTTTCTTTAATGAGGTTCACGAGTTCATCGATTCCTTCACCGGTCTTACAGTTGGTGAACACGAAGGGGGCTCCGCCGCGCATCGCGCGCGAGTCGGTCTTCCATGACCTCAAGGCTCGCGCCGACGTAAGGCGCCAAGTCTGTTTTGTTAATGACCAGGATGTCTGATTGTGTAATTCCGGGCCCGTTCTTTCGCGGGATTTTGTCGCCAGCGGCTACATCGATCACATAGATGAAGTAATCGACGAGGGCCGGGCTGAAGGTTAACGTGAGATTGTCCCCTCCGCTTTCGATCAGCACGAGATCGGACTCTGGGAAGCGCGTCTTCCATATCCTCGACGGCGGCAAGATTCATGCTTGGATCTTCGCGGACAGCTGTATGAGGACACGCCCCGGTCTCCACACCGATGATGCGTTCCTCAACCAGGATGCCTTTGAGCATGCGTCGGACATGTTTGGCATCTTCGGTGGTGACCACGTCGTTGGTAATGATTAGAACGCGCACTCCCATTTCCAGCAATTTGGGTGTGATGGTTTCGACGATGGACGTTTTTCCGGATCCGACAGGACCGCCGACGCCGATGCGCGTGATTTTCTTCATTCGATTCCTCCAATTTTCACATCAATTCATGAACATGCGAACTCTCGCTTGAACGTGAGCAGCTGCGAAAACATCGATCATGGGCGCGAAGGACGACATATCTTCGATTGACTTGGAGACGATTCGCTCGTAGTCGCCTTCTGCATGAGCATTGACTTCAAACAACACCGACTGCGCATCAAGGTAGTGAAGTTTCATCAGACGCAAGGATGCATTCACGAGCATGCTGGCCAATCCGTATTGGTGCGCGGCAAACGCCTCTCGTTCAGAGAGTTGTAGCGACTCGAAAACCAATGCCTGGCCAATCGGGTAGCAACCTGGAGTGATTCCGGCCTTGATCCGTTCCAGCCATGCACCGGCCTCGCAGGGGCCTAAGACCCTGTCGGCCATCTCTCCCAGTTTGCGGCCCATGCGCACCGTCATGGTGCGCATCTCCTCATTGAGTTTGCGGTTGAAGACAGTCTGGTCGACCTGATCGATCTCCGACTCCTTGCCCGCGCGGGCAGCACGGAAGGCCGCCAGGACCGCAACGCCATCGGACGTCGCGGCCTGTTCGACAACGACTCGAACGAACTCTCCGAGCGATCGAAGGTCTTGCACTACGCCCAACTGAACGGCGGACTCCAGTCCATTCGAGAACGAAAAGGAGCCGACCGGCAGCAGTGAGTCGCCGAATTGCAGGACCCGCACTATCGCGTTCACGGACCCGAGGTGCCAGTCACGGTTCGATTCAGTATTAGTGCTCATGTTTATGTGAATGTTCATATTCGTAGGAGTGTTCGTCATCATGGCCGGCCTCATGGTTATGTACGTGAGAGTGGGGTACGGAATCGGCGCCGCCAAAAAGCCTGCGGGACTCATGCGGCGAGAGGTAGGCGATTACGCTTCCGCCCGGTTCAAAGTCGTAGGTTATCTCCTCAAACGCATGGGTTTTCATCACTGAGTTCATCACTTGCCGATTTACTGTCAGAGGAACGTAGACAGTGGTTCCCTTGACTACAGCCGGCCAATGTTGATTGCCAAGGGCATGCCCAAGTTCAAGGCAGGTGCGGCCGAGCTCTTCCGGAGATTTCGAGAGTAAACGGCTTAAGCGGATGACCATGACGTCCTTCAGATGGATTCGCGCAATGATTGCCAGACGAGTGGCATTGTCCCAAAACAACACGTCGCCATCGCGCAAATGGATGTTGCGTTCCAGGGAAACGGCCAAGTCCGTTCCGCCATCGGTTTTGAGACGAAAGCGGTTCTTCTGCGCCTGCCATTGATCAAGACTTAAGACTTCGATTCGTGCGTTCTCAAGCCTGTTCTTCCATACCGGATCACTCGCGTTCCCGAGCAATGTTTCGATCACCTTCATCAATGTTCTCCCTTATTTCCAAAAATCCACTTTTTTCATAACGTACATTCATGTCCCGCCATTTGCACTGCGGCTGATTTCTTCCGAACCCTGCTGCTCAGCATCTTTCACATTCGAGCCAAAACTCATTTGGAAACCACATTTATGGTCTTGGAGATCTGCAACTGCAGACCGATGCCCACTTGCCAATCATCGCCTTTTACAGCGTTGTAACGCGTGTCCTTATAGAAGCTCATCACCCGCGCGTCGAATTGCTTGATGATGTAGCTCAAATTAACCTCGGCGGTGTTCTGCCGGTAGCTCGGATCATTGATTCCTCCGTTCGTGAACTGTGCGATAGCGTACTTGCCCAGGATCTCGACTTTTCCGATGCCGATTTGTTTCGGTATAAGGAAGGATGCGAGCCCGTACCCGCCTTGGCTCTTGGCATACCGCGAGTCATATCCGCCGAGCCTGTTGTAATTTGAATACTCGCTCTCGATCGTAAAGGCGCCTCCGCCATGGACCTTTCTCTCCATTAGAAAGTCAGCGGTTGTGGCGGTTTTTCCGTCCTGCACCTGATTTGCTCCCGCGATTGCGAGGGTATTCTTATCGCCATAGTAAGTGCCGTTCAGGTAATAGCCATTTTCCGGGTCCCAGAAATCAATCTGGGCGCGGCTGGCCCAGATGAGACTGTGGATCGAGGTTGCAGAGCTTCCGTCAAACGTGCCGAGCGAGATTTTTATCTTGGCTGGACCCGCTTTGAAGTCTCCCCAATACGTCACTCCATTGTCGCGGCCCTGATAGACAGAGGGATAACCATCTTGGACGCCATCAGAAAAGACAGCCCACTCGTGAGAGTAGAAAGGGCCATATAGATTTGCGCGGTCGCTCGCCGGGAGAAATCGGCCAAACCATATATTCGCCTTGGGCGAAAAATGGAATTGCCCGACTGCATCGAGTATCTCCATATTATTAGTTGTACTGCTATAGTCCGTATTGATCATCGCGCTGACATAGCTCGTGATGTCTCCGCTGAGATAGAGGCGGGCGTGGTTGAGGGAGAATTGGTTGAGGGTCGGGTCACCGGTGGGCTCATCATGGTTATAACTGGTCTGAATTCCGCCTCCCACAGTTAACGTGGGGATAAAAGTTTGCGCATGCAAAGGTGACGGGAAAAATAGCGGCGATGCAGCAAGCCAAAAAGCCAGGCGTCGTGCCAGACCGGGAGTTCGTGAAATGCGAACGCAACACGCCCAGACTTGCCTCCGCCCCTCCGTTACCCTTGCAGCCATAGCGGTCCTCATTTCTATGTAAATACGGACGGTCCGAATGCAAACGCGATGGTTGTGATTGCGGGGGCTTGTAAACCGCGGTCGAAATGAGCCAACAGGCAACAAAAAGGCCGACGATGAAAAAGCTAAGCGCGCCAAATCATCGTTGAGGCGCGCGCCGTCCGTTCTCAAACCTGCTCTTTCATACTGGATCGCTCATTGTTCCCGAGCAATGTTTCGAGGACCTCCATCAATTCTTTTCCCTGTGCAGTGGATTTCATTTCATCAACTGAAGAAATAGAGCTGGTTGAGCGAAATGGTTTTCGGCGGTTTGACGGTGGCATGGACCCCATCGATAGTCACCGCAAAAGTTTCTGGGTTGACGTCGATGTTAGGGACCAGACTGTTCCGGACCATGTGCTCCTTGGTCAGAACGCGGGTCTGGCGGACGGGCTCAACGATGCGGTTGAGGCCGTACTTTTCATGGACTCGCAGGTCATAGGCAACCTGGGAGACAAACGTAACGCAGCTCTTTTGCAATGCCGAGCCATAGGCGCCGAACATTGGCCGGTAGAACATTGGCTGCGGGGGCGCAAGAGAAGCGTTCGGATCTCCCATGTTGGCCCACACCACAAAACCGCCCTTCAGGACCAGCTTGGGCTTCGCCCCAAAAAAGGCGGGCTCCCAGAGAACCAGGTCCGCGAGTTTTCCCGGAGCTATGGATCCAAGCATGTGAGAGACGCCTGCGGTAATGCAGGGATTTAATGTGACTTTTGCCAGATAGCGAAGCACTCGGAAGTTGTCGTTCCCATTGGCATCCTCGGGGAGTTTGCCGCGGGCCTTTTTCATGGCATCCGCTGTTTGTATGGCGCGCAAAAAAGTCTCGCCCACACGGCCCATCGCCTGCGAATCGCTACCGATCATAGAAAGAGCGCCGATGTCGTGCAGCACGCTCTCGGCCACAATGGTCTCGCCTCTAACGCGGCTTTCCGAAAACGCCACATCCGAGGGAATCTTGGGGTTCAGGTTATGGCAAACCATGATCATGTCGAACAGTTCGGCCACTGAGTTCACGCCGCACGGCAGCGTGGGATTGGTGGAACTCGGCAGCACATTTCGCTGACCAACAACCTTCAGCAGATCGGGCGCGTGGCCTCCGCCGGCACCCTCTGTGTGATAGGTGTGTATTGTTCTTCCATCGAACGCCGCGATGGAGTCCTCAACGAAGCCAGATTCGTTAAGGGTATCGGTGTGGACGGCGACGCTTACGTCGTATTCGTCGGCGACAGACATGCAGGTTCGAATGCAGGCTGGGGTCGTTCCATAGTCCTCGTGGATTTTGAAACCGGCGGCTCCGGCTCGCAACTGTTCGACCAGCGGCGCCTTGCCGGTGCTGTTGCCCTTGCCCTGGAAACCAATGTTGATTGGCAATCCTTCGGCGGACCGCATCATCATTTCAAGATTCCAGGGGCCATTGGTCGATGTCACCCCCAAGGTTCCGTCTGTTGGGCCAATGCCCCCTCCCCAGAAGGTAGTGGTCCCATTTGAGAGCGCATGCTCGACCTGCTGAGGACAGATGTAGTGGACGTGTGTGTCGAGCGCGGCGGCGGTCAGGATTAGATGCTCGCCGGTGATCGCGTCGGTTGAGGTGCCTGTGCTGAGCCCTGGTGTAACTCCGTCCATCGTGGAGGAGTTGCCGGCCTTGCCGACTCCTACGATGCGGCCGTCCCGGATTCCGACATCGGCTTTGATTACTCCCAACAATGGATCGAGAATTGTTACGTTCGTGATAACAAGGTCGAGGCAACCTGACTCTTGAGTGAGTTGGTTATCCGATCCCATTCCATCCCGAAGGGTCTTGCCGCCACCGGTGACCAACTCATCGCCATAGGTGCGCATATCCTTTTCGATTTCGACATAGAGGTCAGTATCCCCCAGGCGAACCTTGTCGCCGGTGGTCGGGCCGAACAGGTCGGCGTACTGTGCGCGCGAGATCTTAGACATGTTGAACCTTCCTTCCTTTTCGTAATCTTTTGATCTTGACTTGATTTGTACCCACTCTAAGAAGCGCGTCTCATAGGTACTTTTGTGATTCCTTGATCTTGAGTTGACTTGTACCCACTTTCAGACGCGCGTCTAACGGCCATTTTGAAATTAGGCCGATAATCCTTGCTCGGTCCCGCACCTGTCCAGCCATCGACAAGGTTGTTGAAGCCAATGCAGTACTGCTTGCCACCCATCGGAACGAGCCTGACTTCCTTTTCATCGCCCGGCTCGAATCGAATCCCGGTCGTGGCCGGAATATCCAGGCGTAAACCGAACGCTCGGCTGCGATCGAATTCAAGATATCGATTGACTTCGAAAAAATGGAAGTGCGAGCACACCTGGATCGGCCGGTCACCGGTGTTACGTACTTTCATGGTGATGGTCGGCCGCCCAGCGTTGATTTCGATCTGTCCTTCTGCCAGGATCAGTCCTCCAACCCTTGTGCTTTGCTTTGATGTCGGCTTTTCACTCATATGTGTTCTCCTCTTTCGCTTGGACGTCATGCTCATGATTCGCTTGGACGTTTTGCTCGCGGCTCGCTTGGATGTCTTGCTCATGAGTTGTCACTTGATTGGATCGTGGACGGTGATCAGGCGGCTGCCGTCGGTGAAGACGGCTTCCAGTTGAACAAACGGGATCATTTCCGGAACACCTTCCATAACTTCTTTACGCGTCAGGACACTCGCGGCCTCCTTCATCACCTCCTCGAGGGTCTTTCCCTCGCGGGCTCCTTCGAGAGCGGCGGCGCAAATGATCGACATGGCCTCTGGATGATTGAGCTTCAGTCCTTTTGTCTTCCGTTTTTCAGCGACCTCGGCGAGCTGGTAGATGTAGAGTTTTTCCATTTCACGCGGCGTGAGATGCATACACATTCCTCCTTTTTGAGTCACCCAACCAAACTTGAAGCCGCCCGCGGGCTGGACTCGCAATTGCGAGCCACCCTAGACCGCCTTCTGCTCCTTCATGAAGACAGCATCGATTTCTCCTATGAAAAGTACGAGCCACGACGCAAGAACAAAGGGCGCAGTAAGTGCCGGAATTCCCAACTGGGCGCTCGGAAAATATTCTGTTATTGGGATGGTGATCGCGGCGGCCAGCAGCGAAATCAGCAGTGACTTGCGCCACAAGTACACGGCGATTGCCGCCAGAGAAGCGTTGTAGCCGTAGATGCCGAGGTCAATAGCAGGAATTGGATTTTGGTGGTAAATGCCGAGAAGCGTGCCGAGCATGGATCCGAGTAGAGCAAGCACGGCATGTCGCCAATTACTTAGTGCAATGCCGACGATGAACAGCAGCCCCGAGACTTCATTTGCCCCAAACATAACCTCTGCCGTACCGCGGAGCACCCGGGCGATGAAACGCACGGGCGCGTCGGAGGCGGGTCCGGCAATCACGTCTATCCCTGTTCCGGCGATGGAGTGTGCCACGATTATGAGGATCCATGTCGTTACCACGAATGGAGCGGTATAGGTTGGAAAACTCAAATAGCGTCGCATCAGGTATGTAACAAATGAGGCTGCGATGGATCCAATGACAACCAATATCCATGTGAGGGTCCGAGGCTGCAAGAAGAACAGGGACGCAGTGCCGAGCAAAACGGAATTAAACCCGTAAAGTCCTGCTTGAACGTCGTCGTGATCAAATCCTGCTAGGGTAGCAGTCACGGGGCCAAGGACGGCTCCGATCGTCGCGCCGATACCCATGAGCGGCGAAGCAATGAAGATTCCAGCAAGAAAGAGCAGTCCGGTACCGGCGTGGTCCTGAAACATAACCTGGCCGATTCCGCGAAAGACGACCCGGACAAAGTTGGCTGGAGTCGACAAACTTTGAGACTCGTTTGCCGTCATAGTAGTCAAGTGTGCTTCTCCCGTCCTTCTCTCTCTCTCTCTTTTAGCCGCCCCGTTCCTTGTGGCCACTCGTAACGTAGGCGAGAAACTGAATCAGCAACACTGTCAGAACTAACGGGTGCCGCGGCGAAAGAAGGACACTAGCGCGGAGTCTCTCCGAGGTAGCGAAGCAACGGCTTGATAGTGAGGCTTTGTACAAAGACGGAAAAGGCGACAACCGCAAAACTGATGGTAATTATTTCTTCGCGCTGCGGAACTTCAAGAGGAAGTCCAAGCGCAAGAGCCAGCGCTAGTGCCCCCCGCAAGCCGCCCCAGAACAAGACATGTTGATGCTTCATCGCGACGCGAAGAGACGAGCGGGAAAAAACAACGCAACAAGGATAGATTGCGACCGCCCGGCCCAGCAGTACCAGCGCAATCGCAATTAATGCCGGGAACCATATTGTCGCCACGAACATTTGATGGGCTTCGTGCATTCCGATCAGAAGAAACACCAGCGAGTTCGCGACGAAGGCAGCGTATTCCCAAAATGCCTGGACGGCTTCCTTCCCCCGATCGGAGATCGTGCCGAACAAACCGAAATTGCCCATGACAAGTCCGGCGGTGATCGTTGCCAGTACGCCGGACAAGCCGAAATGTTCCGCCAGCAGGAAAGAGCCATAGGCGGCTGATGGTCGTGAAAGTAATTTCGACGAGGTGATCGTCCGTTCGCCCAGCGAGGAGAAGCACGCCAAGAGCGACAGCCCCGCCGCAAACGATGCCGCCGCCGATTGTTTTCAAAAGCGTTGCGATGATTTCGATCCTCGTGAGCTGCTGACCTGTAGCCAGAGCGACAACAACACCGAAGGCAACCGCTGCTACGCCGTCGTTTAGAAGACTCTCTCCATCGATGAGCACCAGCAAACGACCATGGGCTTTTGCTTCCTTGAAAATTGCGATGACTGACACCGGGTCGGTCGCGGCTATGAGAACGCCGAACACCAGTGCGGCGAACCATTGCCAGTGCGCCAGATAGTACATTCCAGTTGCGGTTACGCATGCAGAAAGCAATACACCAAGTGTCGCCAGTAGAACAATAACTGCAAAGTCGTGACGCAGCTGTTCCCAGTGGATGCAGAAAGCAGCTTCGAAAAGCAGCGGGGGAAGCAGCACGGTGAAAATCAAGTCCTTGGTAAGGATGATCTTCTCGTGCGAACGGAAAGATCGCAAGAATGATACCTGCCGCAACCAGGCCGACGCTGTAGGGGAGGCGAAGTCTCCGGGTCAGCATCGCGACGACGGCAGCAATCAGAAGTAGCATTGCTCCCGCTTGAAAATTGAATTCCATTTGCGTTTCCGTTTACGTGATCCGGGGCTGGTTCATGCTCGCGCACAACCTCACAGCCATCCCCCCTAGAGAGGCGCCATCGGCAAACTTCCCGGGCCTCCGAGCTTCTGGGTCTATTTTGAGTTTCGATACTGGCAATATGGACAGACTCAGATGATCGGTGATGTGCAATCCCCAATGGTAGTGCTGCGTTCACGAAGCTAAATTCCACGTGGGATCGAGGAAGATGTAGGGGCAACAACCACTTGGAGCGACCTTATTCCTGGGAACGCTAGCACGATTTAACTGACATCGACGAGTCTCCTCGGGCAGGCCGCCCGGTTCTGTCACATTTCCTAGGTATTCGCCTGTCACTGTTGACAGTGTTCCCCGATGCTCTTAGCCCATTATGCTGATTTGGAAAGCGAGGACCAAGCCCCCCATCGTACTTCTCTACCGTCTTTGGTTCCGGCGCAGGAGTGTCTGTGCATAAGCAGCTCGGTCTGGTTCTGATCTGCGTCTCTGCACTATTGGCGCTTGGGCAGACGCTTTCAGCCAAGTATCAACCCGGCACGATCACTGCTGTCACGAAGCACAAGAACGCGCCTGGCGAGGTAGCGAAGATGTGGCTCGTTACGACGTCTCGGTGAAGATCGGCAATGTTCTGTACGTGATTTTGTACACGCCTCTTAACGGAGCCAACAGCGTGGAATATTCCCCTGGCATCGAGATGTTGTTCTCGGTTGGAAGCGACACGCTGACTTTCAATAGCAAACTTTCGGGAACTACCCAGGCTCCCATCTTGCGCCGAGAAGTGCTGCCCGCCTCAAGCTGGACTTGATTGGTCGAAGGCCCAAGGCCAGTATTTCACGATGAAACAGCAACATCTTTCGGAAGCCCTGAACCTCACTGAGGATCAGCAGGCCAGAATCAAACCGATGCTCGAACAGGAGGCCGGTGAGGCATCGATGTTTTTGTGGGACCCGATGCTTTCGCGAAAGGAAAAGCTAAAACGTTACGAAAAGCTCATAGCGGACTCGGATGCAAAGATAAAACCCAACCTATCCCCAACCCAAGTGGACAAGCTTCTGAAGCTCCGCAAACAACAAAAATCGGAGCTGAAAGTGCTTGTTTCAAAGCAAAGCTCGGGCAAGCAAAATTGAAATAGCAACCGACAGTCATGGTGTCCTATCGTGGAGATGACGACTCTGGTAACGAAACTTCTTGGCCCTGCTGAAAAAGGTGAGTCATTCGCCTTTCTCCCAACGCACCCTCATCGTTGGATGATCTTCGAGACACGATATTTCAAAGTGTACCTGCATCACACATCCAATGAAGACTTGGATTCCCATCTTCGCGCTTACCCTGGACAATTTATCTCGTTTGGTTTTGCCAGTTCAAACGGGAGGACTTCTGCTGCAACTCTGAATGCAGTTCCTGATCAAGCGGCGTGGATGGTGCTGATTGTGAAGTCGCCTCAGCAAATAGAAAAGAGGCGATTTGATGGACTACATCCCACATCGTGCTCCAGCCCATTAGAGCGCTGAAGTCTGCCTGCCATTGTGGACGGAGAGAGCTTGTTGCTCCTTCATACCGACGCTGATTGGGAGCTTCCCTGCGCCTGACACTCACTGGCTTTGCAGCACAACCCGGTCGTACAACGGCTGAGTCGGCCGCACGTTATGCTGATACAGTTTCGAGAACTGCTCGATCTCCGCGGCCGAAACGGTCACTGGATGCTTAAGCACGAACCATGCTACATCCTCACTGCAAGGCGGTGTAGTGAGGGAGCCAGAAAAGCTGTAGTAACCGCGATCGGCAGGTAATAGTTCATTCAAATCGATCTGGACGCTGTCGACAACTTCTTCTTTTTCTTTCTCCCTGGGCAGGTTCATCCACAATCTGTGCACTAGAGGGTTATCCTCCCCTTTCTGAAGCAGAACTGCGACTACTGCCAGTTTGCCTTCCGCATCTGCGTGTACCAGATGGACTACCATTTCGTAGGCTTTGCCATTAATCTTTTCCTCGCTGGGCCTATGAAAGTGGAATTGCTTGAGGTCATATCTTTTCCCGCTCACTGAGATGAAGCTCCCGGGGTTGTAATTGACCATGATAGTGTGGCCGTTGTCGATGATGTGCAGCGGTGACGGCTTGTAATCGAATTGGATCGGCGGCAGGTCGGCCTTCTGAGGGTTGCGGATGTCGATGGGTGATTGACGATGCCCATTCTTGCACAGCGCAAACTCCGGTTTGAGGTCACCCCAGTTGCTGGGGCCCTGCGCCTCGCTGTAGTCCCATGTGTGCTCGGGATGATGCTCCTGAGCCGCACCAGCTGCCGCCAAGAGAAGCGCACCACAGATGATTGCACGAAGAAGATGGTTCCGAATCTGCATGTGAACTCCAATAGATCTCTCCCCACTTGGTGAGACGAGACTCGACCTAGTCTCGTGGCTATGATGTCTCTTGATTGGGGCCTAGCATACTGTCACTTTTCGCAGCGGCGAACAGAGGCACTGAATTGCCTCGGTAGCGTGAAAAGATTGACAAGGTCGAGCGGTCGTCGGTGCCGCTCCGAGATGGATTTTGGGAGATGCCGTTTCGATCACCAAAGTCTACTTGGCCGCCATGAGCCAAACACTTGTCAGGTGATCGATGATTCCGGGCTTTGCCGGCCAGTGCGACGAACACGAGGGACTTAATCGCCCTAGTCCGATGCGGCTGCTGTCCTGGTCTTGACGGATACTGGTCCTGTTACTTTCAATCCTGACTCGAAGATCGCAGCGTACAGGGTTCCTCCAGGGCGCCGCCGATGATCGGCGCCAGCCAGAACAACCAAAGCTGTTCGAGAGCCCACCCGCGAACAAAGATAGCTGGCCCTGTGCTCCTCGCGGGGTTTACCGAGAGATTCGTAACCGGGATCCCAATTAAATGGATCAGCGTCAGCCCCAGTCCGATCGCGATGGGTGCGAAGCCTGATGGAGCGCGCCGGTCGGTCGCTCCCATAATAATAATAAGGAAGAAGCAGGTTAATACCACTTCGGCAACAAAGCATGAGACCAGGGAATAGCCTCCGGGTGAGTGGGCAGCATAACCGTTTGCCGCAAAACCACCGCTCAGATCGAATCCCGCCTTTCCGCTGGCGATCACGTACAGCACCCCAGCTCCGAGGATTCCCCCGAGCACCTGCGCCACCACGTAGGGCAACAATTCGGCAATTGGGAATCGCTTACCCGTCACCAGCCCAAAGGAAACCGCTGGATTCAGATGGCAACCTGAAATGTGCCCGATCGCATAGGCCATCGTCAGCACAGCCAGTCCAAATGCTAAAGCGACGCCGTAAAATCCAATTCCTAACTGCGGAAACGCCGCAGCCAGCACTGCGCTGCCGCAGCCGCCGAACACCAGCCAAAAGGTGCCGAGGAATTCTGCGCCGACCCGCTTCGATAGGTTCATGGATGTACTCCAGTGAAAATAAATCCGTCGAAATATCTGCGCCAGTAAGAGAATAATTGGCAACAGGAGCTACGATTTGTTCAGGTCATCGTCCTTGTAGTACTTCGTACCCTGCAGGGTCAACTGGAGCGCGAGGCCCTTCTTGGTGATCTGGTACACCCACACGCCCGGCTCGACCATAACCGCCCCCGAATACGCTCCGCCCGAGTCTACTAGTCTTGGCCGCAGCGTCCGCTTGCCCTGAACCTGACCAACCAGAATCAAGAAACCGTGCCAGAGCCGATTCATTCTCGAACACAAAGACCACTCGATAATCTTTCACGCCTACTCCCAAACCGGCGCCGGCTGAGATCATCTTCATGAAAGTATCCTGCTTCGTTTTCGAGTTGACAGCCATCCCCGCGCCGCGCGCTGTGCTTAGCAAGAACAGGTTCGCCCCCATATTGTCGAAAACTGCGTATCCGGCTGACTGTCTGAATAAGATCTCTGGAGGCGGGTTGGAGCTTGTACAGATCTCCCAGCGTTGTCTCGCCATCTTGCGAGTTTTTTCCCGTTTCTTGTCGGGTGAATCCCCTGCGCTCGCCAAGCTGACAACCAGCAAAATGACAGCAAGGGCCGAGGCGATTGATTTGAATTTCATTGTCCTTTCCTCTTTCTTGTGGTCGAGTCACCAAGATGTCCGAATGTGCGTTGCCTATCAAGTCGAACAGCGCCCAACATGAGCTTGAGCTGTCAGAGGTGTCAGTTTGTTTGGCAAGACATGCCAACGCTCGGACCAAGTTAGCTTGGGTAGTGAACTGCAATGTGCTTAAGAGACGCCAGAGTCGGCATGCAGAGGCTGCTCCGAATGTGCTCGCCACGACGACCGTTAAGGGCGGCAATTTCTTGCCGCAATTTAAAAATGCGGCCTGGGGAGAAGGCGAGCAGGACAAGACCCAGACCGCGAAGGAAGCGGGAAGCACGCGTTTGAACGAAACAGACCTGCAGGTTCTCCGGAGAATGTCGCTAGCTGCCGGCGATGCCCTTATTGACCAGGACTTTGACTTCGACACGACGATTCTCAGCTCGTCCGCCCTTGGTTTCGTTCGACGCCGCTGCTCCGTATTCGCCCATTGCACCCGGCGCCACGATATGCCGCACTGGCACACCACCCTGCTGCATCAAGAAAGCAATCACCGCTTTCGCGCGCTCCTCACTCAGCTTCGTGTTCATCGCAGCACTGCCGGTCGAGTCGGCATAGCCCGTCACCTCAACGATGTACCCACTGAGGCTCGTGGCGGTTTGCGCGATTTGCTGGAGGGTTTGCTGGTCGCCCGCGTCAAGAGTGGCGCTGCCAACACCGAACTTCACGGTTGCCTGGCCCTTCACGTCATAATCGGCACAACAGGCTAAACCGATTACTATTTTCCTCGATGTCACTGGATATTCTGGGGCAACTTTTCTGCTGGTGTTCCGCAACACTCATCCCGTGGGCCTCGAGAGTCTCCTTCTGGGCTGCCAGCTGCGCCTCGTGGGAAGCCAGTTGTCCGCTGTGCGCCTGGAGCTTCTTGCACGTTGGCCTGCGACTTGCTGTG
>CAWBSN010000001.1:0-227461 GCA_963791445.1 uncultured Acidobacteriaceae bacterium | reverse complement strand
AGCTCATACTTGTAGGCAGCGAGAGTATTTTTCACGCCCAGCATGGTTTCCGGCCACGCGTTCGCCATGGAGTCTTCCAGGTCGATCATGACTGCAGGTGATCCGGAGTTCAGCAGCTTGACTGTCAACTCGGCGTCGTCGGCTGGACCCGTCATCTGGTTGCGCTGATCGGCGCACCAGTCGGGCAGTTCGATCTGCCAACCTGAGTTGGTTGCTTCTGAAGGTGCTAAATAGTTCGGTGGGTTTCCGCGATGCGACGACTGCAAGGCCTGGGTGCGTTTCGCGATCAGCTTCTGTTGCCATGGCGTGAACTGCTGGTGAAGAGGCAACAGGAATTCGAAGAATCCCTTGGGAAGGTCTTTACGCGGATTCAACGCAGCCGGCGCGTAATTCATGGATTGCGACGTGGTGTTTTCAGTATGCGATGCCATGGGATGAAAATTCTTCGACCTCTTAACCTACCGGATGTGGTTGAGGGCGTCGTTGACAGCGCCCTCCTCGGGCCGGCACTCATGCTTCTCGAAATCGGATTGGAGCTGGGCTTTGGCCTTATCGGCGTCGGTTATAAGTTCCCGTTGAGTACGAAACGCCAGTTTGCAAACGTCGCAAAACGCCGTGCTCGGAGTGCTACCGATAAATCTGACGATTCTGAGCTTGCGGTCGGGCATGGCGACATGATGGCAGCGCCCTGTTGCGGAGTCAAATCAGGTCGGGACGAAGCGGCCGGAGTTAAAGCTGTGTCTCGCGATTCGAAACGATTACTTATAACTAAACTTCTGGACGCGCTGGAGTATTGGAAGAGTCATCTTCGTTGGCCGGTAAGGAAAAGTCTCTCTTGACAGTCCGTATTTTAATGTGATAAACCCGCGCGTTAACTGGTCCGCTCATCATACCGGACAAGAACTCAATCGCAACTCTGGAGATCTTTTGGCAGGCCGCCCGAACGGACAAGGGAGTGCGCGGCCTTCTTGTCCGCATGCCGCAAAGGTAGGTTCGCGTTGCAAATCGTCCCGGGAGAGGAAGCACATGCGCTCACTAACAAAGTTTTTCGCGCTTCTGGTTGTTTTCATCGTGCCGGGTTTGCTTGCCCGCGGTCAAGGCACGCAGCCCACGAGCAAAACGGGCGATGCGGCCTCTGAGACTGCCACCAAGGCGGAAGTCAACCAGTTGCGCAGCGAGGTGGCGGCGCAGCGCCAGACCATCGAGGAACTGAAAGCTCTGGTGGAGAAGCTGGCGGCGGGACAGGCGCGTGCATCTGAGAATGGCTCGGCCACCAGTTCGGTCAACGGCGCGGCCCAAATTCGGCCCGTGGCCGCGGCGCCGGCTGAAGCCAGTGCACAGCCGCCTAATGCTCCCGGCGCAAGTGCTGTTCACCTCACAAATGCGGTGCTGGTCCAACCCGGCTTAGGTGTTGAAGCGGCCATCGTCGATCAGGCGCCACCCGAGGTTGTTCAGAAGAAAGATGCTCCGCTGACGGCGGGATGGAACGGCGAACACTTTTTCATTCGAAGCCCTGACGGGCAGTTCAGTATCAGCCCCTACGGATACGTGGATACCGACTATCGGGCTTACAAGGGCGATGGCGCGCCTGCCGACACGTTCGTTTTGCGCCGCGCCCGTTTCGGTTTCCAGGGCAACTACGGTTCGCACTTCGATTTTGCGTTGCTAACCGACGCAGCCAGCACTTCGGGATCGATCGTGCGCGATGTTTACCTCAACATAAGGCTCCGTCCCGAGTTCCAACTCCAATTCGGCCAGTTCAAGACACCCTTTGCCCAGGAAGCCGGAACGGGCGCCACGAACCTGGACTTTGTAGAACGCGGGTTCCAGTCGATTTTATACCCGTCAGCAGCTTCAGCTTTCCGCAGTCCAGGCGCCGCCATTCATGGAGACATCGACGGCGGCGTGGTGCAGTACTGGGTGGGAGCATTTAATGGCAAGGGATATGCCGTGGTGAACACCACCAATCAACCGGAAGTGATTGGGCGACTTCGTTTCTATCCGTGGCGCAAATCCAAGAGCGAGTGGTTAAAGGGACTTGCCTTTGGTGGGGCTGCCGATCGTGGGCGCTCCCGCGGCTTGTCCGGAGATCAAAGTTTCAACGGCACGATCCCTGACCAGGCTTACAACTTCTTCCCGCAGTTCGCCATTAACGGACCCATCCAGCGTTATAACGGCGAGTTCACATACATCAAGTCGGCGTTCGCTCTGCGCGGCGAATTCGATCAACTGAACATGTCCCGCAACAACGTCGGATCACTACAGGCCGGTGGACTTGGCTTCTTGAGTCTTCCTTCGATTATCGCCAAGGCCTGGGACATCGATGCGACTTATCTGCTGACCGGAGAGAAGCAGCCGGAAAACGGCACGCCGCGGGTGAAGAACCCAACGTTTGGACCCGATACCCCAGGCGGCAAAGGACGCGGGTTCGGAGCGTGGGGAGTCGGCGTTCGATATATGGGCATTCAGGCCAACGAACCGCAGGCTAACTTCTTGAACTACTACACCCCTGGTTTTGTCCCCGGGTTTAATTACCACACGTCCGAGTTCACCTTTGGAGTTACGTGGTATCCGAATTATTGGGTTAAGTACTCGGTCAATCTGGGTGTGGATCAGCTGAAGGATCCGAGCACAATCGGGGCCGTGCCGCAGAATTATTACGTGGTTCTGCAGCAGTTGCAATTCAGGTTCTAGTCCGCGCCAGCACGATTACGGATGGAGCGGTCAAGTTGGGTAAGAGACCGGGGCCGGTCAAAGGCTTCGAGGCGAAATCGCAGGAGGGAATTGGAATGAAACCGAGGATTCTTCTTACTATTCTTCTCACCGCGTTGTTTGTGATGCTGAGCGGCTGCTCCACGACGCCGAATTGCCCCACTTGCGGCACCACGGTCAACGGCGCTTATACGATCATCAATGTCATTCCCGTGCCCGAGCACAATTCTACCGGTGAGCCCGGCGGTCCGTTCAACTCCTTCGACATCAGCACGATCGCTCCGAACGCGACGGGGTCAGGAGGTCCTTATTTGGATTTTATTTCCGATCGCATCGGCATAGCCGTGCAGGTGATCGATACGTCCCGGAACCTCGCTGTTTTCTCGATTCAAGGACAGAATGGCGTCTCCGATGCTGGCAATGGCGCCAGTCCATGTCCTACCGAACTGCAGCCTAACTACACTGGCGCTCCTCCTACGCCCATAGTTGAGATTATTCCACCGACTGCTGACGTATTCGGCAATTTCGTCCGGTATGCCTGCAGAACCGACATGAGTTGGGCGGATGGTTCAAGGTTCCATCTGAACACGGGCTTTGGTCCCAGCGGTAATTTGGGAGGCTTCCCCGGCGCGCAGTGCTGCGCCTCGCGCGCCAACGGCGTAAACCCGATGTCCGGGCCAGACGGCAACACGACCACTCCTGACGGCAAAGTGCTCTTTGTCGGCAATGGCAGTTCCAACGTGATAGTTTTCGACCTGACTTCAATGAACCTGAGCACGAATCCGGTCACCCCGCCAAACATTCTTGCCACCATCCCTACTGGCGTTTCTGCGGACTATGACGGTCCGCAGGGAATCTCAGGCTGCATCGCTTCATGGAACGGCGAAGCCGGCTCGGCGGCGGATTGCGGCGATGATCGGGCGGACGAAATGGCCTACGATCCCACTAACCATGTTCTTGCCGTAATCAACGGCGATCCCGGGTTGCCGTTCATTACATTCATCGACATGGAGTACATCGTGGGGGCGACGCCGCCAAGGACAACAGTGGCGGACCCGCTGGGGGAGGGAGATCTGCACTGTTTACCGATTGATGCGAATCTCGCTTATGGTCCCTACCCCGTCGGATTTAGTCCTGCATTTAATGCGACGACTGGCACCTTTGGTTCTTATCCCTATCCTGGCGTGGGCCCTGGAGTTTTTGGTTACCCCCTACAAGCAACGGGAACTGGTATCGTGGGAACCGGAACCGGACCCGACGGCAACACCCTGCCATCGCCCGCGTTAGATCCGGGCGTCGGAGGGTCGTTTAATCCTCCCCGGTGCATTATCGGGCAGATCTATTACGACGGCGCAGGAGGAGCGGCATCAGGAGGTCTCGGCCTCACTCCCACGGTCCCAGTGGATACTGTTGGAAACACCTTCCCGTGCCCCGATCCGTCGAATCCGCACGTTTTCAGCGGCGTCTCGGGATCTGCTGCTGCTGATGGCCCGGCGGGTCTGCCCGGCATAGGCACAACTCCCAGCGGTGTCTCTTACACAATCCCGTGCCATCATGGCCCCATCATCAGCTACGCCACAGGAGCGTTTTGCAGCCAAACCCCGCCATTTGCGGATCCCACATGTGCCGGGGCCATAGCTCCGGCCGGATTAGGCGGGATGACGTTTGATCCGAACAGCGGCTACTGGTTGCTCACGAACGAAAACTCCGTGGCTACTACACAAATTGGCAGCCTTGATGCGATTCAAATTACTCCTAATGGGCCTGTGGTGGTGAACAGTTTTCCCATGTACGACTGCATGCCTACTGGCATCTCACAAGGGCCGGGAGACAATTTCCTCGTGGGCTGTGCCGACCATGATGGCCAGACATTTCCAGCGAATGAATACATCATCAACAACACGACGAGCGGAAATATAACCTGCATACCGGCGAACAATGGAGTACCGGGTGCGCCCCAGCAAGGCCTGTTCACCAACTGCCTCGAAATTACGCAGGTCGGGGGCGTGGATGAAACCTGGTACAACCCGGGCGATAACAAGTACTATCTCGCAGCGCGCGACATGCTTCCGACCGCGGTGATGGGCGTCATCGATGCGGCTACTAACCAGTGGTTGTACAACATGCCGACCGGATCCAATGCGCACAGCATCTCGGTCGATCCCAGCGATAACCATGCCTTCGTGCCGCTTCAGGCGGGCACGGTCTGTTCAACGCTGGCCAGCGCCGGTTGTGTGGGAGTCGCGGCGCAACAGTGATTCGCTCGCGCCGGTGATATAGTTGGGTGAGACGCGGGCTCTTGCGGCTCGTGTCGAGAATAGTGAAGTGATTTATGAGGAATCATTGCAAGAAGGGCTCTCGAGCTTGTGCTCTGTTGTTATCGCTGCTGTTGCCCGCAGGCCTCGCCGGGGCAAGCGAAGAAACGACAGCGAAACCCACTGACGTGCCTGCAACCGTGATCGCACACCTGCCTTTGCCGCAAGCGACCGGAAATCAGATGGTGCTGCAGAGAGAAAACGGCAAACACTACTTGTACGTGCAACAGGCCGGGAAGCAAGGATTCATGGTGGTGGATGTTTCCAACCCGGAGAAGCCCAGCCTGTTAAAGCGGACTGCGGAATCGAATCAGTCGACCTCGGGCAATCTGGAGATGCTCAGCCCTGATGTTGCCATCGCGCAAGCTCCGGAAAAAACTCCGACGACGCTGACCAGCAGCAACCACCCCACCGAAACTGTTCGCGTGCTCGATTTGAGTGATCCGCGCAATCCCAAGACGCTGGAGACGTTCAACAAAGTCACCAGCCTTCTTCCCGACGGCGGACACGGGTTGGTCTATCTGACCAACGACGATGGACTATGGATTCTCCGCTACAATCGCCCGTCCCGGCTGGAGCCGGCCAAGAAAAAGCCCCCCTGCGACTCAAACGCCGAGATCATGGCGATGCCGCCGGACTGCGACTGAGGACTTGATCGCAGAGGCCGGCAAAATCAATATTCTATGGTACCGGGCTAGCGGTGCAGTCCTTGTCGATAGTCCTGATCGAGGTGATCGTGAGTGTCACAGGTGCCGCGAACCGACCCGGTTCATTGCGTCGGAACTTGTGCTCATGCTTGGCGACTCCTTCCGCTTACTTCCACTCGTTGCCCCAGGTAGTGGCGCAGTTTTATCTTGCCTGTGGCCTGAAGTTGATAACTCACTCCCGGATCCTGCTTCATCAGTATGTAATCGCCACTGGACCGGCTGACACACCCTTGTAAGGTTATCTGTCCTTTGGAGTCTTTCGAGTTATCTGGAGCGCTATCCTGCGCCAGGAGAAAGGTGCCGGAAAGCAGCAGAGCAACAAGCAATAATGTTCTCATGGAATTCTCCTCCTCTCATTAAATGGGATGTCCGACGCGATGGCGCCGGTTGCAATGAATCTTCGTGGCGAGAGAGGCTACTTGACGTGAGTCTCCTGGTAGTGCACTTCCTTCCATTGCCCGGCGCGCTTCACCCAGAGTTCACCGATGTATATCCGTGAGTAGCGGACGACTGACTTGGGCGGGAACTGTATTGTGCTTTCATAGATCACGAACGCGGCATCCGTCTCCAAGTGGAATCACCTTCAGCCCCCACAGCGTGTAGTTGGAGACGTTCGTGTCTGCCAATTCGTTGATGGCCTGGATCTTTGTCCGCTCACCTCGGCCGTCGACCTCGACCCCCTGGTAGTCGTCGGCGAGCAGGTCGCCGTATGCTTTCTTGTCTTTGTTCTTCAGTGCTTCCCATTCAGCTTTGATCTTCGCGTCGAACATATCCTTCAGCGCCGAGTCGGCGGAAACTGCTGCTGGATGGCCTGCTCTCGGCAGTCTTAGCCGGCGTTGCGGGCTGTTGCGCCAGAGCCACCGACGCGAGCCCCGCTATACATGCGAAGACGAAGAAATCTCTCACAAACCCTCCATAGTCGCGACGGCGAATCGTACGTGCGCTTGCAGCCAAACGTACACGTAGCCGGAACCCTATTTCAATTCCTTGATTTTGTTTCGTACAGCCTCGAGCAGCGGCGCAGGCAGTTCGGAGTAGCCTTCCTGAACCGCATAGTGCTGGCCATCGCTGTATATCCAATCGAGCAGATCGCTCAATCCGGCGGCTCGAGAAGAATCAAACGACGAAGGTCGCAGATAAATCCAGGTGAAACTGGTAATGGGAAAAGACTCCGCTCCGGGGGCGTTCGGCAGCGATGCGGAGAAGTTGTTCCACCGCGGCGCTTCTGCCCCTTTGCAGGCTGACGCCATACTCTCCGGGGAAGCCTTCACAAACTTGCCGGCGGGGTTCAGTACCTCGGCTTGGGGAATGCTGTTTTTCACTGCATATTGATACTCGACGTAGCCGATGGCACCGGGGGTGTTTTTCACTTTGTCGGCCATATCGGAACTGCGGTCCGCGGGTTCGCCCACCGGCCATTTCGGGGAAGGGCTGACTCCAACCTGGGTGCGAAACTTGGAACTCACCTTGGAGAGAAAATCAGTGAACACATAATTGGATCCCTTTCCCGCGGGGCGATTCACCACCTGGATCGGAAGACTTGGCAAGGTAACGCTTGGATTAAGCTTCGCGATTTGCGGGGCATTCCAAGTTTTTATCTCGCCGAGGAAGATCCCGGCCAATACCTCCCCTGAAAGCCTGAGTTCCTCGTGCGACATTGGGAAGGTTGTAGATCGGGACGATGCCAATGAGCACGACCGGCAATTCGATAAGACCGCCGTCTTTGCGCTCCTTCTCGGTGAGCTGAGATTCCCCTGCGCCAAAGTCGCTCGCTCCGTGAGAAATCTGCGTGATCCCTTCGCTGGTGCCGACTGGCAGGTATCGCATCTGAAGGTTGGGATTGTGCTTGCCGTACTCCTGCGCCCAGCGGCCGTAAAGAGGCGCCGGTACGCTTGAACCGGAACCCACTACGACAACGGTTTGCGCCTCGGCCGGAACTGCGTAAGAGAGAGGAAGAAGGAACGACAGGCAGATCTGCAAGAAAAAGACGAGAGTGGAACGTGGCTGTGCCGGGCTTGAAGCCGACGATCTTGCGTTTTCCTTCACGGAGTTCCTCCCGGTTGTAGCTGTACTTGCGTCAAACCGACGCATCTTTGTGGCCGCCGGGGAACTGAAGCTGGCTCACGACTGTAAGTTACCACTGTTTTGAGTGAACCCCAGCTCGTCGGGACGTAGTAGCTATTGTCAGAGTAGGAACGGCTATCGCTCGGACCTTTGCCGTTCGAGGAAATGGCTCCAAGTGCCGACTGCAACGTGCTGGGCAATCGTCGGCGCGACAAACGGCGGGTGCTAAGATGCTGGAAGTCTGGACTCTCTGTTATGTCGCGAGATGACGTTGAATCTTTGGCGCGCGAGTTGCAGTCGGCGCATGAGTCGGGACAGATGGTGGCGAGACCTCCCTCTGAGCGCCCCGGTTTTGACCTCGATACCGCCTACGAGGTCGAAGCAATGCTGAAACGGTTTCATGAAGGTCGTGGTCACAAAGCCGTCGGTCTCAAAGTCGGATACGCCAACAAGGCTATGTGGCGTGTGCTTAAGCTTGAAACCCTGGTTTGGGCCCACATGTATGAGGACACGGTGCATTACAGCGACGGCAACTCCGGCGCCGTTTCGATCGCCCATCCCCGCTCGCTGAAGGTCGAACCCGAGATTGTTTTCGGCTTGAAACATGCGATGAAGGGCGAGAGTTCCGATGCCCACGCCGCGCTTGAAGCGAGCGACTGGCTTGCTTTGGGATTCGAAATCATAGATTGTCCTTTTCCGGATTGGAAATTTCAACCCAGCGATTTCGTCGCGTCTTATGGACTTCACGCGGCGCTCGTTGTCGGCGAAAGAGTGCAAGTGCACTCCGATCTGATCGCCAAACTGGTGGAAGAATTGCCCCGGTTCAAAGTGCGAGTGTCGAAGAGGGGGGAGTTTGTGGAAGAAGGATCGGGCAAGAACTCTTTGAAAAGCCCAGCTCTGTGCCTGGCAGAACTCGGCGCGGCCGTCGCGAAGCGGTTTCCAGCGCAGCCGCTCGGCGCCGGTGAAATCGTCAGCTCGGGTACACTTACTGCTGGACATTTGACCACACGCGGCGATCTCTGGACCTTTGACGTAGAGGGACTCTCGCTGCCTTCACTCACGCTGCGCTTGGTCTGACTGCGCCTGGCCCCACTTGCGGGAGTATCTCTTCTTTCGGTAGGCTCTTGCTTCTCAATTTTATCCTTGGCTGCTGGCGATAGTTCTCGTGGAGGTTTTCCGGTGCTCGTGCGTCTGGCTTGTGGGTTTTCGCTTCTGCTTGTTCTGGGAGCGCTAGGTTCAGCGAGCCCGCGCATGCTCGCTCAATCCATCCAACTGCAGGTGGACCTCACCGACGCTCCGCGGAATCTCTATCATGCGAAGCTGAGCATTCCTGCCAAGCCGGGCGCGATGACTCTGGTATTTCCCAAATGGATTCCCGGCAATCATCGCCCCAGCGGCCCGATCGCGGCTCTCACCGGCATTCACATGGAGGCTGGGGGCAAGCCGCTGGCCTGGCAACGCGACGATGTTGATATGTACGCCTTTCACGTTACTGTGCCCGAAGGCGCGCCTGCGATTGACGTATCGTTGGATGCAATCACTTCGAATGACAGCGCAGGCGGCGGAGGTCCTGCCGCCTCCAGCAATCTGCTCGATCTGAACTGGAATGCCGTTGTTCTTTATCCGCAGGGCGCCGATTCCGACGCGGTCGAATTCGTTCCTTCCGTCAAACTTCCCGCTGGATGGAAATTTGGAACAGCTTTGACGCCGCGCACACATCCGGCGATGAGGTTGAGTTTGCTCCGGTCTCGCTCACCACTCTGGTGGACTCGCCCTTGATTGCCGGAGAGCATTACCGTCGCATCGAGTTGACCGCCGCGTCGGATATGCCGACGCATGTAATGGATCTGGTCGCCGACAGCGAAGAGGATCTGGCGATGAAGCCGGAGGATCTCGCTGCTTACCGGAAGCTGGTTGCTGAAACCGGCGCGCTGTTCGGTGCGCGCCATTACCGGCAGTATCACTTTCTGTACACGCTTAGCGATCAAGTCGGCGGGCACGGAGTGGAACACCACGAATCGAACGACAGCGTCGCCGCCGAACGCACGCTGCTCGATCCTGATCTGCACATGCTGGATGCGGATCTGTTGCCGCACGAGTTCGCGCACTCCTGGAACGGCAAGTATCGCCGGCCCGCGGGGCTGGCCACACGAAACTATCAGGAGCCGATGATCGGCGATCTTCTCTGGGTTTACGAAGGCCTTACGGATTATCTGGGTAATCTGCTGGCGGAGCGCAGCGGACTGCTTTCGCCCGAGCAATATCGCGAAGCGCTGGCTGCAACCGCCGCCAGCCTCGATCACCGTTCCGGGCGCACCTGGCGGCCTTTGGAAGACACAGCGCGTTCGGTGCAGACTCTGCGGATGATGGGACCGCAGTGGTCAAACTGGCGGCGCGGTCTGGATTATTATCCCGAAGGTGAATTGATCTGGCTTGAAGTCGACTCCATCATTCGCCAGCAGACCCACGGCCAGCGTTCGCTCGATGATTTTTGCCGCCGCTTCGAGGGCGGCCAGAGCGGACCTCCGATGGTTGTGCCCTACACGTTTGACGACGTGGTTCACGCGCTGAATGACGTTGCTGCTTACGATTGGGCCAGTCTGCTGCGCGAGCGTGTCGGCGCGACCAGCACTCACGCGCCGCTGGGCGGCATCGAGCGCGATGGCTGGAAGCTGGTCTACAACGACCGGCCGAATGCTTTCAACCAGGCCGGGGAAAAGCTGTCGAAATCTGCGAGCTTCGCATATTCCCTGGGGTTCAGCGTCGACAAGGATGGCAAACTGATTGACGTGATCGTAGGTTCGCCTGGCTACCAGTCCGGGCTCGGTCCGGGGATGAAGTTAGTCGCCGTCAACGGCCGCAAGTGGACTCCTGGAGTTCTGCATGCGGCGATCAAGTCGGCGCAGGGAACCGCTGCGCCGATTGAATTGCTTGTCGAAAATGCCCAGTTTTTCCGGACGTATTCCATTCCGTACCACGATGGCGAGCAGAACCCGCACCTGGAGCGGATCTCCGGGCCAGCCCGATCTGCTCAACGCTCTGCTCCACCCGCTAACGCCATAGCGGGACGGGAGGATCAAAGGTTGTAATCCTTTCGTAAGGGTTTCTCCTCATCAACGCTGCTAAAATCGCCCTAAGCGCAACTATACACAAGTATTTAAGGTATTCATGTACCCCTCCCTCAGAGCCGCTGCCGTCTTGCTGCTCTGGGCAGCGGTGTGTTCACCCGCTCCGCTCTCCAGCCAGGCTGCGGCCGTGCCCTCGATTCGACGAGTGCGAGTGCTTGATTCCCGAAACCAGGTCGAAATCGAGATCGAGACCAGCGACCGCGTAGTTCCACAGATCAATGTATTAACTGGTCCCGATCGTCTGGTGGTGGATTTTGTCAACGCGGTTCCCGGGCCTCAGCTGCGCAATCAGCCGGTAAACCGCGGAGAAGTGAAAAGCCTGCGCGTGGGTTTGTTCTCTTCGGATCCACCGGTCACGCGGGTTGTACTTGATTTGAACGGTCCGCAGCGCTACCAGGTTTTTCCTTCGGGAAGAACTGTGATCCTCAAAGTCGGAGGAACGGCAGGCACGGAAGCTGGCGAGATTCAGCGCTGCCTCAGGGGCGGCCCTGGTGAATGCGAATTATGCCGTCCAGGCCGTGCCGGCTTCCGCCCCAGCGCCGCCTCCAGTGAAGCCGCCGCTGGAAGTTTCATTTCAGAGTGGGTTGCTGTCGATCAGTTCCAACAAAGCCAGCCTGTCCGAAATTCTTTCGGCCGTGCATGAGCGCACCGGCGCGGAGATCGCGATCCCGGCGGGCGCGGAGCAGGAAAAGGTCATGGCCGAGCTCGGCCCGGCGCCTGCTCCGGAAGTTCTGGCTCACCTGCTGAATGGTACCCAATTCAATTTCCTGATCCTGAGTTCGCCAACTAATCCCGGCGGCTTGGACCGCGTGATTCTCACCGCGCGCCCGGATGGGCCGATGCCGGCTCCTCTGCCGCAAGCCCGGTCCCTGACCGAATGACGAAGATGAAGCCGACACCCAGCCCGCGAGCCGCACCCGCCGACCCGCACGTTGCCGCCGACTCCGAACCCCGGGAACGACGGCCCCGCCAAACAACGACCCTCCCAACTAGGTAGACGATGGTTTCTGGGTTGCTTTCCACTGATTGTTTGATGGGATTATTCTGCCTCGTTGATTCGCGCATAACCGATTTGCGCATGAATCGAGGCGGCTCAGATTACGGCGGCGTGATCAGCCGGATCGGCACGGGGGAAGTTCCGGTTACAGTGGAGATTCCCGAGGCATTGTTGCTGCATCCGGAGACGTTCAGTACGGTTACGATTGATGTTTCCGTTACCGTTGACGTTATTGATGAAGACTTGCAGGAAACCGACGATTGTAACCTGGAGGCTTGGTTGCCGCGGGAACGCCAAGGCGTTGCCGTCGTAGATCGGCACGGTCAATGATGCAGTTGCTGGTGGTGATGATGCCGTTGATTGACAACTCCTGCCTGCACCAGCGCGATTGTCAGAACCAGCCTGGATTTGGAACGGGAAAGTGGCCTGTATCGAGCGGTCTTGTCCGTTGCCCAGCCCCTGGGCCGCGGCTGATTAAACACTGCACGGCGGTGCCCGTGTCGCCGTTCGCGCTCGACGGACTTCATCGGGTTTTCGGTCAGGTCGACTGTGTCGCCCCGAGCGCTGGAGTTCCGCATGCGTACACCGTGCTCTGATCGCATCCCGCGATCGCCTCCTGGAAGGTATTGGCGTTCGCACAAGAAGGCAGCCGCGATCGGGCGTGCCTTGAAACTAGACGCCGGCACGTAATCCAGGTTGGTGCCTCCAGCTGCTAGCCGGGGCTTCGTCGGGCATGTTCCGGCCATCGCAATTGGCCCGACCACGGGTGACAGTCGGCGGCCAGATTGAAGTTCTCGCCGATCACTCCCGTCCGGCAAAACTCCCTGGGTTGTTGATAGCGCCGTCGCCGGTTGACACGAAGGCCGCGCCGCCGGCATTACCCGGGTCCTTGTTCGGGATGATCAAAGGCTTCACGCATCGCGGCTGCACCGGAATCATGCTGCCGGCAACGCTGGCTGAATTCGACGAATTGAATACCTCGGCAGTGGCAGTGGCGACGGCGGTGGTATTAGAGAAGTTGCCGTGCGGGAACAACGTAAAAACGCGGGCGAAGAAGATTGGCAGTTTGCCGCTTGTAACCGTCACTGTAACCACAGGATTCACGCCGAAGGCTGCTCCTGCACCCGTGCAATTGGTGCTGGTAGCGCCTGCGCTTCCGCCGCCGTATTTCACAGATACGTCAGCGCTGGTGGCCGCGACGCCGCTGATCAGGTTCTGTTGAGCCACGTTGATCGCGGCCAGAGTGGCTGCGCTGCTGGCGCCGCCGCAGATCGGCTGCCATGAATTGCTCTACGTTCGCCGGGTCTCCGGTGATGCCAGAGATCAGAAATCATTCTCGCAGCCGTCAACGCCGCCGCATCCGCGGCGCGCTGAGCTTCGGCCTTGGCCTGGTAAAGCGTGCCAATGTCGATTGAAAGCGCAGCCATGGCAATGATGGTCACCAACGCCACCGTCACCAGCGCCATCGTGAATCCGCGCTCGCGCGAGCGTGGATTCGCGTGAGTTCGTTGGCGCTCGATTAGCGGCGGCAGCATGCGTGGTTCCCTCAATTCTCGTTAAATGCAGAAGCCGTGGTAGTAATGCCGGTCGGACCGATGAACGTAATGCCCAGCAGACCAGTCACGCTGCTGTATTGCCACTTGTATGGGTACAGAATGGTGACGCAGGTGCCGACCAGATTTACTGTGTTACCGCTTATTGCCTGTGTCTTGACGCAGCCCCGGTTGATGGTGAGCGTGAGCGTCCGCTAGGGCCGCCGCCGGGACATCCCGTAGCGGTTGAAACCCAGGTAAGAGTGCCACCGGTTTGCGTTGGAAGGGTGCCGCTCAGACCGCAATCGTTGAGCTTCTCAGATATCAGGTAGTTATCCACCACGTAGAACGCATCGAGCACAGACGCGGGCTGCGCACCCGATGGACTGCCCAGATCATTGGCGGGATCAGCGGCAGCCACGCGGGCGGCCTCGCGCGCCGCGTTGGTGAGCTTCTGCTTCAAGGAAATCGCTCCGCTGAAATCAAAAATTCCCACCACGAAGAGCACCAGCAAAGGCAGCGAGAGCGCGAACTCTACAATCTGGGAAGCGCGGTCGTCGGCCCAGAGCCGCCGGAATGCCCGCAGCCTTCCGAACTGAAACGATGAAGGCAGCTGCTCATTGAGTTTCCGCCCGCATCTGGGCCTGCGCCCGCAGTTTGATGGTTTGATTATCTAAAGAACTGAACGGCAGCCAAAATTTGTAAGGATACTGGAAGCTGACGGAGACGCCGCACTCTCCGGCACCGCCCGTTCGCGGGAGCCGACAACTCGATATTATCCTCGACTGGGTTGCCGTGTTGGCGGCTTACGCCCTGGACGCAAATATTGGTTTCGACTGCTGTCACAGGGCGACTGTGGTGGAGCTGCAACTCGTCGTACTAGCGGCGCAGGCGCACAGCCCGGGGGCGGGGTGGGCTAGTTGCAACTGAGTGGGATCAAGATGGGCAGCCTGCATCGAGCTTTGAACCGCAGCCCAGGCGTTCGCTGATGGATCGTTCGATCCCCCGCAAGTCGTGCAAACCGGAGCCACCGCCGCACGCGCGCCTTCCCGGGCCGCGCGCGTGATCGTTCCATAAATGCGGAAGCCTTGCCCAAACCAAAGGATGGCCAGAAAGATCATGAAGAACAGGGGCAGGATCATGGCAGTTTCCGCGATCTCGGAAGCGTCCGCGCTTCGCGCCAAATCGCGCCATGTTGTCCAACCCAACTGCTTCATCGCTATCTTGCTCCCCAGATCTTCGCTTCCCCAGATCTTGCCGACGCCGAAAAGCAACGTCGTTAAGGCCAATGCTACGCCATAGGGGACCTTGAGGGATTGCGGATTATCCAGCGAAACCTCGGTCCCAGGCATCCGAAGCGTCAACATCGACGCCAGCAGCCTGCCGATATTGCGCAGCGTTTCCTTGAATCGTCCCTTTGTAAATCACCAATCCCAAGGCCATGATCCCGGCCACGAAGACCGAGCCCATCAGCAGATCTACCAGCACTTGCCAACCTACGAAGGCTCCCAAGGCCCCAGCTAATTTCCAGTCACCTGCGCCCAGGCTGCGGAGAAAAACGAACGGCAAAAGCACCAGCAACCCGAAGCCTGCGCCCAGCAGGGAAGCCTTGAGCCCGGCCCAACCGTTCGCGATCACGTTCACCGAAACTCCGATCAGGAATCCCGGCACGGTGAGCCAGTTCGGAATGCGGCGGCTGCGCCAGTCCGTCCACCCGGCAATCAGCGCCAACGCGACCGCCAGCCCCAGCACGACCGCTTTCAAACCGACCCCGATTTGCACTGAGAGCGCTGTCTTCTCACCGCAATGTGCCGGATCGATTGCAAAGGCTCAACCTCCGACAACGCTCGACTCTGCGGGCCGAAAGCAGCTGCTCCTGTTTCCGCACAATCTCAGAACGCCGAAAACCAAGCCGGAACGCCTTCTGCCGCGGATTTTCACATAGGCCGATACCGAAGTCAATTGACCGAGAAGAAAGTTTCAAGAGTTTCAAGGTTTCAGGGTTTCAAGATCCATAACGCAAGATTCTTTGCGAAACATCGAAGCTTGGAATCTTGGACTGCGCAAAAACAAAGGCCCGGAACCTGTCCGGACCTTTGCCATTGACTGAAATCTTGAAACTTTGCCACCTCCTCGAGCTACGGTTGAACGCTCCCGCTGCATTGTGCTCAGCCACGATGCGCTTGGCGCTGTCGGCCAGTGCTTTTGCCTGCGGAAGAAGATCCAGCCCTTTCAACACTTCCGGATCCGATTCTGCGCGCACCTTCATGCCATCATCCTGACCGAACGCATCCACAAAGATTTCGGCCTTGATGTTGGACTTGATCCAGTCGTTGTTATCGACCAGATCCGCCTGGGTGTAGGAAACATTGGCCTCGTCGAGCGACTTACGGAAATCCTGCAGGATGGCGTCGTCGACTTCGAAGCTCTTTGTCGGATGATGATTCACCACGTAGCGCTTGGCGAAGTTAAAGAACGCATAGTGCTGCAGGAGCGTGTCCTGAAAGTGATTGCTCTTGATCGGAGGGATCACCACATCGGGCGTGATGCCGCCGCCGCCGTAAACCGTGCGTCCGCTGTCGGTCAACTTCACTTCGCGATTGGCGTTGCTGCCAGACTCCGCCTCGCGATTGTAATAATAATCGTAAAGCGAAATGTTGCTGTAGTCGCGCTGGATCAGGCGTCCGCTGGGCGTGTAATAGTGAGCCGTGGTGAGAGCCAGTCCCGTGTTCTCCGACAGCGGATACACGGTCTGTACCAGGCCTTTGCCAAACGTGACTTCACCCACGATCAATCCGCGATCGTGATCCTGAATCGCGCCCGAGACGATCTCTGCCGCCGACGCAGTCAAGCGGTTGACCAGCACCACCAGCGGATAATCCTTGCCTCCGTTGCCATGCTGCGCCACGTAACGTTTCTCCGCCGAAGCGCGTCCGTGATGAGAAACGATGAGCTGATTTTTCTTCAGGAACTTGTCGGCCACGCCCACGCCTTCGCTCAGCAGGCCGCCGGGATTACCGCGCAAGTCGAGAATCAGACCCTTGAGATCGCCAAACTCATCCAGCGCTCTGGAAACTTCTTCTTCCGTGGTCTCGTTGAATCCGTTCACGTGCATGTAGCCGATTCCAGGACGGATCAGGAAATGCACGTCCACGCTGTAACGCGGAATCTCATCGCGCACCAGGGTGAACTCCATCGGCTTCTCTACGCCTTCGCGCGAGATGCTGATGTGCACCGTGGTACCTTTTGGCCCCTTGAGCATGTCGGCGACATCGGTGGTGCCCATGTTCTCCGTAGACTTGCCGTCAACCGCGATGATCACGTCGCCGGGATGAATGCCTGCTTTATAGGCGGGAGTGCCGTTAAAGGGAAAAATCACAATGACTTGGTTGTTGCGCGGCCCAACCGTCATGCCCACGCCGTAGTACTTGCCGCGCTGGTCCTCGCGCATCAGCGCGTAGGATTTGGGATCGAAGAAATTCGAATGCGGGTCGAGCGCGTGCAGCATTCCCGGGATGGCTCCGTTATAGATAGCCTTGTCCGGATTAACCGGCTCCGCGTAGTTTTCCTCAACGATCGAGTAGACATCCGCGAACTGCTTCAGGCTGTCTTTGACGTCGGAGTCGCTGTCGAGCGACGATTGCTGCCCCGTACGCTGGGCGAAAAGAATCCCCAGAAAACCGCAGGCAAGAAGAAAGAAGACTACGAGAAAGAGAGAGCGGCGAGAACTACGTGCCATCTTGAATTTTCCTTCGATTGAGGGTTGTCGGACCACCCCAGCTACCGTGCTGAATACACGAAGTATATCACCACGTTAGACGGTCCCGGACCGGGATAGTTACCAATGGTAACCACCCGCAGAACCCTCCTTGCTGTCAGATGCAGCGGAAAGGGATTAAGGTTTCCGAGAGGTACTTCCTAGTCATCGTTCCCCGCTCTGCCCGGTGAAGGCGCAGCCATTGCTTCAACCCCGGCTGATTGGCCCGGGGAGGCGGATTTCGCGGATGCCTCCGGGTGACTTCCTTTGTCGCCTGGACTGCGAACGAAGATCGCTCTCCTCATCGTCTTCACGCCAGGATGGTCGGTAACCTCTCCGGCGATGGATAGACGAATAGCGCATGCCAGGGAACTCGCCGACAGCCCCGCCGACGCATCCGCCGATGAACCCGAGGAGGCCGCCCCCGAAGATTATTCCGCCGCTGACTGGCGTCCCGTTGTGAGCGCTTTGGTGCGCACCGAGGGCTGCCCCAACACCGAATCCGATTGCTGCCCCGATCAGAACATGACCGGCATTGCCATGATGCATCCACGGTGTTTGATCGTTTCCCGACGGATATCCGTGCTGCCGTGCAAACGGAGGTCCGGGCCTCCGCTGGTTGAGCTGGGCCAGCGTTTTGCCATCATTGGCAGCAGTTGAGATGGTGGCGGTCGGAGTGTATTGACTCCGCGCCGCTGTGATTGCGTCCTCCGAGGCGCCGCCTGTAGCTTGTCCATCGCTTGTTTGCGCAAATGCGACCGGCGCCAGCAGAACCGGTACCAGCAGGAGTTGAATGTGTCTTGTGTGTCTCATAGGCACAGAGTAGCGCCCATTCCACGCTTGGGCTGGCAGTCTTGGGACACTTTCCGGAGTGTCACAGCTATTCGAGCGGCTTGCTGATGAACTCCACATAGCGCTGGAGTTCGTCAATGGAAGACTCCGCGATCAGCGAGAAGGGAATTGCGCGGCAATCCGCGGGCAGCTCCTTTGCCGTCAGCGAATCACACACCACCGCAGCGGCCTGTTTCAGTCCTCTTTGCCAGTTCGGCTTGCGGGCATCTCGCAACACCAGGCTGTCGGGATGGAAACCGGCCGCACTCAGCATGGTGTGCGCGAGCTTCAAGAAATCGGGCCACTTCGAGGCAACACCCACCAGAGCACCCGAGGGAGCGGGCAGCCACTGTCTTAGAGAGGATGGTACAGAGCGAAAACCCAGAACCAGAAGTTCGGTACCGGCCGGCAGCGTTTGCCGCACCGCGGCTTCCCGATTCGCAAGCGCCACTGGAATACTGCCAACGAGCGCTTTCTGACAATCCTCCAATCCGCAGCTCATGACTGGCAGATTCACAGCCTGCTGCATCTCCGCCGCCACGATTCGCCTGAGTTCTTCCTCCGGCTCGATCAGCAGAAAATGATCGGGGGGCTGCAATTCCAGCCACTGCCGGAGTCGAGAGCGTAGAACAGGCAGAGAGACGCCTTGTTTGCGCGCCGCGCGGAAAGACCGGCGATCATTTGATCCAGTGCAAGCCCGGATGAGAGTGCGATCTCCGGCTTATTGGCCCGCACAAAGACGCCGCTCCCGCGCCGGTTCTCGACCCACCGGTCGCGCGCCAGTTGACGGTAGCCCGCGCTCACTGTGTTGGGATGCAGATGAAAGCGCCGCGCCAGTTCGCGTGTGCTCGGCAGGCGCTGGCCCGGAGCGAGGTCGTCGCCCAGAATACCCAGCACGACCTGCGTCACCAACTGTTCGCGAATGCTGACTTCGCTTCCCCGTGCGAACCAAAGCTGCATGGCCGACCATGTTAAAGGTAGCGAGGAGTTGTGCATAGTCCGGCCAGGCAGTTGCCGCGAAATGCGGTTGAAATTGCCGGGGCCGGAGTCGCCGCATTGCCGCCTTTCCCCTCCCGCTATTATGATGAGGCCATGAGTTTTTCCGACACCATCTTCCTGTTCTTCCTGGCCCTCATTCTCTTTGGGCCGAAGAAGTTGCCGGGGATGGCTCGCCAAGCCGGCCGTCTGCTCGCCGACCTGCGGCGTGCCTCGAATGAATTCAAGTCGCAGATCGAAACCGAGATCGCTCATTTGGAAACGGAGAAGCCCACGATCCTGCCGCCCAGCCCACCGCCGCAAGGAACTGTCGCCGTGAGTTCAAGCCAGGCAGCCAACGATCCCGTCCCGCCACAACTGGAGTCGCCGGTCAGCTCGGACGTTTCCGCGGACCATTCCGTTGAAGCCCGGGCGAGAAAGACCACGGCGCGGAAGCCCAGGCCGCGCCGGCCAGTGCGAATCCTGATATCGCAGCGAGATCAACTCCGGCGGCCGAGAGCGTCGCTGATCCTACGGCGCCGCAGGAGTCGCATGTTTGATACTGCCGCCGACGCCTCCGGCGAAGAGCCTAAGCACGACTCCATGCCCACCATGGGCTTTCTCGATCACCTGGAGGAACTGCGCCGCCGCCTCGTGTACTCGATTGTTGCCGTGGCTGTGGGATTTTTCGCCTGCTGGGGTTTTCGCGAAAAAATCTACGCCATCATGCAGAAACCGATCATGGACGCCCTGAAAGCCAACGGCCTGACGGAAAAACTGGTCTATCTGAATCCCATCGATCCCTTCAACCTTTACTTGAAGATTGCCGCGCTGGCTGGCCTGTTCCTTACTTCACCGTTTGTCCTCTATCAAGTGTGGATGTTTATTTCGCCCGGCCTTTACCGCAACGAAAAGCGTTATGTGGTTCCTTTCATGGCGTCGACGATTGCTTTGTTTAGCGCCGGAGGATACTTCGGCTACCGCATCGTTTACCCCCGGGCCTTGGACTTCCTGATCGGCTTTGGAAGCCAGTTCCAGCCCATGATCACCATCTCCGAATACACATCATTGTTCCTCAGCATTATCCTGGGCATGGGGCTGATCTTCGAGATGCCGATCCTCATTTTTTTCCTCGCGCTGATGGGCATCGTGAGCGCCGGCTTCATGTGGAAAAATTTCCGGTACGCGATTTTGATTATTTTCATCGTTGCGGGCATCGTTACGCCGAGTCCTGATCCCGGTAGCATGTGCATCTTCGCTGCTCCCATGGTGGCGTTGTATGGCCTCAGCATCGGCATCGCCTGGCTCGTCCATCCCAAGCAGCGGCAAGCTCGGAGAGACAAACAGGCTACGTAAGATTCCAATGGGGCCGGCCGGAGTTTGATTTCGAGGTTCATGCAGTGATATCGAAAACGATCAAAGCCGAGGATAGGAACATAAAGGAGATCAGAGCAATCCTGAGAAAGCCAAGCGGAGTAAGCCTTCTTCCCATCCTCTTGCTCTCATTCGCAGTCGCCTTATTGGCTTGCGACCGTGACAGGGCTGCCGTAGCAACGGCAGCGCAGACCAAGGCGCCCGCCGCTTCCGACGACACAGCTCCCACAAAACTTTCACTGCCGCCTGACGCCGGTGCGCCGCCCGCGATCGATTCTGCCCGCGCCTTCCAATATGTCAAAGAAATCGTGGCCTTCGGGCCGCGCCCGCTGGGCAGCGCAAATCATAAGAAGGTCGAAGACTATCTCCTCGCCCATCTCAAAGGCGACAACGTGGAAAATGACACGTTCATCGCCGATACGCCCGTGGGGAAGTTTCCCGTTCACAACATTGTCGCCAAGTTTCCCGGGACCAAAGACGGGATCATCGTGATCGCAAGCCATTACGACACGAATTACCCGTTGCGCAAAACATCCTTCGTGGGAGCTAACGATGGCGGCTCCTCGAGCGGGCTGCTTCTCGAATTCGCGAACCAACTCCGCGGCAAAACTCGCGAAGGGTACACTGTCTGGCTGGTGTGGGACGACGCTGAAGAGGCGATTAAACCTGATGGATCCGGAGGGCTTGCTGAGGAGATGCCATTTACGGAAGACAGCCTGTACGGGATCACGCATCTGGCACAAAGGTGGCAAGCTGACGGAACGCTGAAGAAAATCAAAGCATTCCTGCTGGCCGACATGGTCGGAGACGCCGATCTCAACATCGAGCACGATTCAAATTCGACCCCATGGCTCGAAGACGTGGTATATGAAGCCGCCACGCGGGTTGGCTACCAGTCTCACTTCTTCGCACGAACCATGGCGGTGGATGACGATCACATTCCTTTCATGAAGCTCGGCGTCGCCTGCGCGGACTTCATCGACTTCGACTACGGCTACAACGACGTTTTCTGGCACACGACGCAAGACACGGTCGACAAGCTCAGTCCCAAGAGCCTGGAGATTGTCGGCGTCACGATGTTGGAGACAGTCCGCATTCTCGACAAGATGGACCCGCTGCCGCCGAAGTGAGGGCACAGCCTCCGCATTTTTCGCGATGAGCTTTTGCTCTTTTCCAGCATTTCGTTTCTAATTCACCCGATATGAAAATGAGAGCTTTTTGGGCCTGTTTCCTCCTGAGTGCCATTTGTGTTGCCGCCACTCCTCCAACCGACACCGATGATGAGGCCCGGATTATTCAGGTCGCCCTGCAACCTTCACCACTCGAAAGCAACCTGCATCACCTGACCGACGAAATCGGCGGCCGCGTGCCGGGTACAGCCGCGATGCAACATGCCGTCGAGTGGGGAGTAAGAGCGCTTACCGTAGCTGGAGCCGACAGCGTTCACACCGAAGGTTTCACCATCCCGAACTCCTGGTCTGAGGGCGCAACCGAAATGATGGTAACTGCGTTCTATGAAGTTGGGGACGCCAAGGTCGGCGGACTGCTGCCCACGTTGTTCCGTGCACATGCGGTGTCGGTGGCATGGGCGCCCGCGCTGGCTCCGGCGAAGCACGTGCCGGTGGTCGATGTGGGCGACGGTACCCCCGCTGATTTCGCGAAGGCCGGCAACATTTCCGGCAAGCTGGTCTTGGTGCATTCGGTTGTTCTCAAGACATGGGACGATCTCTTCGCCGAATATTCGAAGGCGCCCCCGGTGATCGACGCTGCGGTTAAGGGAAAAGCCATGGCTATCGCCTTCATGGCTACGCGGGAGCACGACATTCTCTACCGGCATACGAATTCAGCCGAGGGAGAAATCGACCGCATCCCCCAGGTGCTGGTAGCGCGCGAAGATGGCGAGCGCATCGGGCGTCTGCTGGCCTCTGGGCATCCGGTGTGGGTCGATCTGAGCATTCCTAACCAGATAGGCGGCCCGATCAAATCGGCAAACGTGATTGGGGAAATCAAAGGCAGTGAAAAGCCCGACGAATTTGTCATTCTTGGAGCGCATCTGGATTCCTGGGAGCTTGGCACCGGCGCGCTCGACAACGGTTGCAACGCTGCTCTGGTAATCGACGCGCTGCGAACGATCAAAGCGTCTGGATTGAAGCCCCGCCGCTCCATCCGCTTCATTCTGTTTTCCGGCGAAGAGGAGGGCTTGCTGGGTTCGCGGGCTTACGCTCGATCGCATCGCTTCGAACTCGACAAAGCCGCCGGAGTCATCATCTATGATTCGGGAACCGGCAAGACCACGGGCTTTTCCGACGGCGGCCGCAAGGATGTCATCGATACAGCCAAGCGCCTCATCGCGCCGCTGCAACAATTTGGCGTGACCGACATGAAAACCGACATGGAATCGGGCACCGATCACTTTGATTTCATGCTGGAAGGCGTTCCTACATTCGTTGCCGATCAGGACGAGGCGAATTATATGGAAAACTACCACGCCGTCTCCGACACCTACGACAAAGTAGACTTTGTGCAACTCAAGAAAAACGTAGCCGAGGCCGCCGAATTCAGTTACGCGCTGGCCAATCTTCCGGAAAAGATCGGTCCGCGCTTTACTCGTGCCCAGATCGAGCAGAGCCTGCGCGAAACCCGTGGCGACGAAATGCTTAAGTCCTCCGGCATGTGGGATGCCTGGGAGAGTGGACGCCTAGGCCGGGAGAAGTAAATCAATCAACAATTCTTGATCCTCCAGGGATGCCGTTGTTCTACTTCTGGATTCTCTTCAACCTGTTCGCGCTGGGCATGCTGGTGCTGGATCTGCTCGTCTTCCACCGTGACGGCCGGGTTATGCGTTCGCGCGAGGCGCTTGCCTGGAGCGCCATGTGGATCGCCCTCGCCGCCGCTTTTGCCGGACTGGTTTTCTTTTGGCAGGGCCGCCAGGTCGCCCTGGAGTTCGCGACCGGCTATGTGCTCGAACTCTCGCTCAGCGTGGACAATCTCTTCCTCTTTCTCCTGATCTTCCGTTATTTCTCGGTCCCTGAGCAGCATCAGCACTCAGTATTGTTTTGGGGAGTTCTTGGGGCGATCCTGATGCGCGGCGCCTTTATTCTTGCAGGTGTCAGCCTGATTCATCGCTTCCACTGGATCGTCTATCTTCTGGGAGCGCTGCTGATTTATAGCGGCGTCCGGGTGGGGCTTTCGGGCGAGCATCATATCGATCCCGCAACCAACCCGGCCGTGAAAGCTTTGCGTCGCTGGATACCCGTGACCGATGACTACCAGGGAAGCCATTTTTTTGTCCGGGGATGGAAAGGGAATCCTGGACTTTATGCCACGCCGCTCTTAATTGTTTTGGCCGTGATCGAAACCACCGACCTGCTGTTCGCCGTTGATTCCATCCCCGCCGTCCTCGCTGTCACGCTGAACGCTTTCATCGCCTACACCTCGAATGTGTTCGCGATTCTAGGCCTGCGTTCCATGTATTTCGCCGTCTCCGGCCTGATGAAAGCTTTCCGCTTCCTTCACACCGGGCTCGCCCTGGTGCTGATTCTGGTAGGCCTGAAGATGGTCATCTCAGATCGCTTCCCGATCTCGACGCTGGTGACGCTGGCAGTTGTGGCCGGGGTGCTGGCAGCTTCAGTGGTTGCGTCGATAATGTTTCCCGAAAAAACTTCGCGGGTCTAGCCGACCTAAGCTGCATTGCGTCATAGGCTATTATGGAATTCCCATGGCGCAGGTCACCATCCATGTCCCTCCTCGGCCCTACCAGGCTCGCATTGAAAACGGCTTGCTGGCGCGTGCCGGAAGCTTGCTGGCGGAGTTGCTGCCACAAGCCAGCCAAGTCTTCGTGGTTACGGTTCCGCCGGTGCGCAGGCGCTGGGGCGCAAAGCTGGTGCGCTCTCTCGCCTCGGCAGGCTTCAAGCCCCAGGTTATCCAGATGCCAAACGGAGAGCCCGCCAAGAAACTGCGCACGATTGAGAGGCTCGCAGAAAGATTGTCCCGGCTGGGCGCCGACCGCAAGGCAGTTTTGATTGCGCTGGGTGGCGGCGTGGTCGGCGATGTGACCGGGCTGCTGGCGTCGCTTTACATGCGTGGTGTGGAGCTGGTGCAGATTCCCACCACGGTTCTCGCCCAAGTAGATGCATCGGTCGGAGGCAAAACCGCCGTGAACCTCGGAGCAGGGAAGAACCTGCTCGGAACATTCCATCATCCTCGTACTGTGCTCATCGATCCGGAAGTCCTGCGCACGCTGCCCAATCGGGAGTTTCGCGCCGGCCTGTACGAAGCGCTCAAGTGCGGCATCATCGGCGATCTTGATCTCTTTCTGCGCTTCGAACAGAAGCGGGCGCAAATCCTGAAGCGCGATCCGGTGGAACTCGAAGGTCTCATCGCGCAATCTGTAAAGCTGAAGGCCGAAGTCGTTTCCGCTGACGAGCGTGAAGGCGGGCTACGGCGCGTACTGAATCTCGGTCACACCATCGGACACGCGCTCGAGGCGGAAACCGGTTATCGCAGCCTGCTCCACGGCGAAGCCGTTGCCTGGGGAATGATTGCCGCAACCAACATCGCCCTCGCCGTAGGTCGCACCGACAGCGTAACCGCCGGCCGGATCGCCGACGCCGTCCTCAGCCTGGGCCGTCTGCCGGAGCTCAAAGTGAGCGCGCGCAAGATTCTCGCGCGACTCCAGGCCGACAAGAAGACGCAAGGAGGTGTGGTGCATTTCGTGCTGCCGCGGGAAATCGGGAAAGTCGAAATCGCCTCCGACGTGCCAGATAGCGTGGTGATCGGTGCCGTCGAAGAATTGCGCCGCCTGTCTCACGGCGGATGGGGAAACTAAAACCCCGTGGCTGAGCCCCAGAGACCGACCGTGGTGGGCGCCGCTCCGGAAGGCAATGGTGATGTTGCTTCCGCGGCGCGCGCCGTTCGCGAGATGTTCACCTCGATCGCTCCGCGCTACGACCTGCTCAATCACGTGTTGTCGTTCAACGTGGATCGCCTCTGGTGGCGTCGCACCGCGCGTTCGTTCTCGCTAATCCTCGCCGACCCTGACTCGCGTGTCCTGGATCTCTGCTGCGGTACCGGGGACATGACTTTTGCCCTGCGCAAGCAGGCGGGGAACTCCACCTCCCAGATCTTCGGCGCCGACTTCTCCCACGCCATGTTGCAACGCGCCCGCTCGAAGTCTCTCGACAAAGTCTCAACCGGCAAGTCGGCACCACCGCACTGGGTCGAAGCCGACGCGCTCGTTCTCCCGTTTCCCGACCGGCACTTCAGTCTCGTGACCTCAGCTTTTGGCTTCCGCAATCTCGCGGACTATGATGCCGGCCTGCGCGAGATCGCGCGCGTGCTGCGGCCGGGAGGGGAATGCGGCATCCTCGATTTCAGCGAGCCCAAGGGATTTATCGGCAGTCTCTATCGGCTCTACTTCAAGCAAATTCTGCCACGCGTCGGCACCTTGCTTTCGGGCGTCCGCGGACCTTATGCCTATCTCCCCGATTCAGTCGAACGCTTCCCTGAGCCGCAAGAGATGCTTGCCCGCATGAGGCTCGCCCGCTTCCGCGAAACAAGTTGGACGCCCTACACGTTCGGCATTGCGGGTTTGTATCGTGGAAAGAAGTGAGAGTTATCGTAGCGGAAAAGCTATTTAGTGTTTGCGCTCTTTGTCGATGCAGGAGTGCTCTTGAAGCTGTCCGCGAATGCGTCAGCGATCGTGTAGCGAATTACGTTCTCATACTCCGCGCCCAGGAAGCCCCGCAGCCGGTCCGTATTCATGATGTATTCGCCGGTCATATAAGACATTGCTTCCGGCGGAATCGCCGAGATCTGGCGCTTCCATAGAAATTGCAGCACCAGCCGCATGGCCCACTTTCCGGGAACGCGCACCAGCTTTGCCCTCGCCATTTCAATGCAGCGCCCGAAGGTAAGCGGTTCTCCGCGCCCAGCCACGTTCAGAATGGTCAGCCGCTGTGCCTCCGGATCGCGGTGCAGGATGTGCGCGATGAGCCGCGCCATATCGTCTACATGCACGAACTGAATCTTGTTGTCGAGGTACTGTTGCCCGCGCGGCAGCATGCACGGCAACCGTTTGCCCTCACTCCGCATTTTTTCGGCCCGCGCGCTTTTGCCGTTCGGCGTACCCCGAAACGCTCCCAGCAGATAATTCTCCACGCTGGCGCCCGCAAAAATATGAGGACGCAGAATGTACACGCTGCATCCTCGCAAGGCCGGTGCGCGTTGCTGCACTACCTCGTCGGATTGTTTTTTATGGACCGCGTAAGGCAGCGTGTGGGCCGCCATAACCGAGTCCTCCGTCGCGGGCCGGGGCAAGTTGGATCCATAGGCGGAAACGCTGCTGGGGAAAATGAATTGCTTGATTCCAAAATCTCCCGTGCGATTTGCCTCGGTAACGGCTTCCATCACCCGGGCGGTGCCAGCCACGTTGATCTGCCACATGCGCTCGTTATCGAGCACCCCGGTGCGCACCGGGTCGATCACAAACGCAAGATGAACCACGGAAACCGGCTGAGTGTCGCGCAGCAGTTCGAAGAGCACGCGCGTGGAAGATTCCGCGCCCAAGTCCAGGCGCTCGAACTGCAGCGGAAGATCGGTTTGGGGCGGACTCAGGTCCACCCCAATCACCGAGAAATCCCCGAGCAGCGGGAGCAGCCGGGAGCCCAGGTTCCCCGCAATGCCGGTCACCACGACGACAGGTTTCGCGTTTGCCATCAGTCCGGCTTCGATGCAGGCGGCGTCGTCGGTGGAGGCTGCGCCGGTGGATTAGCAGCCGGCGGCGCGCCCTGTGGCTGTGTCGGAGGCGGAGTCATCTGGGGACGCGGGACGCGTGGGTGCATTCCTGGCGGACGCCCTCCCATCGGTCCTTCGGGTCCTGCCGGTCCAAAATATGCTTCGTTCTGCACCGCCTGGAACGAGTTCGTGTACTTGTCCATCATTTCCTTCAGGCGCTCGGCCTTGAGGCGGTTATGGATTTCGGTTTCGATCTGCGGGTCGAGCGGGAGAATCTGTTTGCTAACCACCTTGTAAATGTAATGGCCGCCGTTGTCACTGATGACCGCCGATACTTCGCCCACCTTTAGATCAAAGACCGCCGCGTGAGCGGGAGGCAGTCCTGTACGCCGTATCTTGGGCAGGTTCACCGTTGGATTGGCAACTTTTGTGCCGGCCGCTTCGAATGCTTCTTTCTGCAGCTTTGCGAAATCTCCACCCGCTGCTGCTTCTGCGCGCAGGCTGTCAGCCAGCTTGGTCATCTCCTGCTCGCCTTGCTCTCGCTTAGCCTGGTCGGCTGCGTCTTTCGCCTTCTGCTGTTCTTCGGTCAGCTTCTCCGGTTCCTTCTTCTCTTCCTTATTGTCTGCCTTGTTCTCCGCCTCCGGCTGCTTGAAGCGCGGAATAAACAACCGGTCAAGAGAGAACTGCTCGTACGCCTCAGGATTATTCTTGTAATACTCGGCGATTTTTGCCGGCGGAACTTTGTCGGCCTCTTCCTGCACCGCGCGTTGCAGTTCCGCAGTGAGGACGCGCATTTTAACGAACTTCATCGTCTCCGTGAATTGCGCGGTCTTGTCGAGGCCCTTTGCTTTCGCCGCCTCCGACAAGGCCATGAGCTGGGGAAGCTGGCTTGCCAACTGCCGTCGTTGTTGCGGAGTCAACGGATTCGGACCCGGTTGCAGTGCAGTAGTCAGCTTCTCGAATTGCGCCCGGGTGATCTCCGTCTTGCAGTCGGCCGGCTTTCTTGCAGCGCTTGTCTTGTTGGCGCCGGTCTTCGTCACCGCAGCCGCTCTCGGTGTTGCCGGACACACGCCCTTGATGGTAAGCACGACCGCACTCTCGGCCACTTCTGCCGCAGGGGTAGGAGCTTTCGCAGCGGCCGGAGCCTGAGCCGGAGGCGTCCCCGGCTGCGCCTGTCCCCAGGCCAGCGCTCCCAGAAATACACACAGCAACCAGCTCTTATACATAAAAGATTCCTCCAGGATTGGTAGATCAGGAAGTTGCACAGTTCGAACCTAGCATCCTAGCACAGAGCCACTTTCCCCAGAACCCCGCATCGTTGCGATTCCCTTGTCGCAATGCCGCTGAAGCGGCGATAATCCCATCATGTCAGGGACGCCCGCCCTTTATTCGCCCAACGCCATGCGCGCCGAGAAGCGCGCGGTGGCTGGAAACTCGGTGCTGGCCTCCGCTCTCATCACGATTGGAAAAGTCATCGTCGGGCTGACCACGGGCAGCCTCGGCATTCTTTCTGAAGCCGCACACTCCGCGCTGGATTTGATCGCTGCGCTGCTCACCTATTTCTCCGTCGGAGTCTCTGACAAGCCCGCTGACGCCGACCACCAATATGGCCACGGCAAGATCGAGAATTTCTCGGCCTTCGTTGAAACTGGCCTGCTTCTGTTGACTTGCGCCTGGGTTATTTACGAAGCAGTCATGCGCCTGTTCTACCGTCACGTCGAAGTCGAGCCCTCGATCTGGGCCTTCGCTGTGATGCTGATTTCCATGGCCGTGGACTGGTGGCGTTCCCGCGCTCTCGGCCGCATCGCGACGAAGTATGAAAGCCAGGCGCTCGAAGCCGACGCGCTGCACTTTTCCACTGACATTTGGTCATCGGGCGTCGTCGTCCTCAGTCTGGTGCTGATTCTGCTGGGGCGCATTTATGGTCTGGATTGGCTTCGCGTCGCCGATCCCATTGCCGCCCTATTTGTGGCCGGCGTCGTCGTTTCCGTGAGCTGGCGCCTGGCCCGGCGCACCACTGACGCTCTGCTCGACGCCGCTCCCGCCGGAGTGCGAGCCCAGATCACCGACGCGGTCTCCCACGTGGATGGTGTGCTCGAGGTCGGACGAGTGCGAATTCGTCGCGCAGGCAATCGTTACTTCGCGGATCTCGCCGTCGGTCTCGCCCGTACCGTAACCTTCCAGCGTTCCGAGCAACTCGTGGAGGCAGTGGCAGCGGCGGTTCGCGACATCCTCCCCGGCGCTGACGTAACGGTGCAACCGCTGCCGCGCGCCCAGCGCTCGGAGAATATCTTCGACCGCATTCGCGCCGTCGCCACGCGTCACAACCTCAACGTCCACGACATCAGCGTGCAGGATCTCGCCGGACGGCTGCATGTTGAGCAGCACGTCGAACTCGACGAACGCATGACTCTCAAAAGCGCCCACGATCAAGTCACGGAACTGGAAGCGGACATGCGCCACGACGTGCCGGAGATCGCCGACATCCTTACCCACATCGAGAGCGAGCCCGCCACCATTGAAACCGGCGACGAGTTAGTCCGCGATGCGGAACTCGAGCGGCGGCTGAAGTCGCTGGCGAGCCAATTTCCTGAGATCGTCGACATGCACGATGTCCAGATCAAGAAAGTGCGCGGACGGCTTTACGTTTCCTGCCATTGCACGTTTTCCGACGATCTTTCGCTGGCCAGCGTCCATGACATCCAGACCGAACTCGAAATCCGGTTCAAGCAGGCCGCGCCCGAACTGTTCCGCGTGTTGATTCATCCCGAACCGAGTACGGATAATCGGAGATAGATGTACAGGAAGCAATTCTTATGACCGAACGCCAAGACCACCTGGATTGAGAAGCAACGATTCAACGGAGTCGCCGACAGCGGTCACTCGATTGTCGTCGACGGCGACAAAGCAGCAGGGAACAGCCCCATGGAACTGGTTCTCATCGGCCTGTGCGGCTGCACCGGCTACGACGTCGTCTCCATCCTGCAAAAGAAGCGCGAGCCTTTTACCAGCATCGAAGTTAGCGCTCAAGCCGAGCGCGCCACCGAACCACCCTTGGTCTACACGGAAATCAAGCTGACTTATCGCGTCGGCGGTAAAGTGTCGCACAAGGCGGTCGAGGACGCAGTTCGCCTCTCGAAAGAAAAATATTGTTCGGTCTCGGCCATGCTCGAGAAAACCGCGAAGATCACCGCTGAGATCGAATATGCGGATGCGTAGAGCTGGTCAGACGAGGCTCACTATCTCAAACCCAAGTCCGCAAAGCGTCCGTCCGCATCCTCTGCGCGGTTATTTGTTCATCGCCTCGGCGGCGTTTCTCTGGGGAGTATCCGCCGCCCTGGGCCGTGCCGTTTTCACCGGGAAACTCCCTCTCGGTGCCACGGCGCTCCGTCCCATCGACCCGCTGATTCTCTCGCAAACTCGCACCACATTTTCTCTGCTCGTGTTGCTTCCGCTTCTCGTCGGCTTCACGGATGGCAGCGCATCAAGCTGCCCGCGCGTGATCTCGCATACTGCTTCCTTCTGGGCACACTCGGCGTCGCCGTCTCGAATTACTTCTACTATGTCGCCATCCAAAGGACGAATGTCGCCACGGCCATCATCGTGCAATACACCGCTCCAGTCTGGGTTCTGTTCTATGTCGTAGCCCGCGGCCAGCAAAAGCTCTCGCTGCAAAAAATAGTTGCCGTGGCGCTGGCGGTTACGGGGATTGCCCTCGTCATTGGCATCGTCGGAAGCGATCTAAGCGAGAGACAAGCGCTTCGCCTCGACTCCTACGGCCTCTTTGCTGCGCTGCTGGCCTCATTCTCCTTCGCCTTCTACAACGTCGCGGGACATCGCATCCTCGCCCGTTATGACCGCTGGCGTGTGCTCGTCTGGACGCTCGTTGCTGCTGCGGCCTTCTGGCTCGTCGTCAACCCTCCCTGGAAAATCCTCGCCGCCCACTACGCGCCCGCGCAGTGGCTGTTCCTGTTCATTTTCTCCATGATCTCGGTGCTGGGAGCGTTCTCTCTTTATTTCCTCGGCCTGCAGCATCTCGAACCCACGCGCGCCATCATCGCCAGTTGCCTGGAGCCGGTGTTCTCCATTCTTCTTGCTGCTATGCTTCTAGGCGAAGTCTTGCGTCCAATCCAGACCGTGGGAATCGTCTTTGTGTTGGCGGCTATCGTAATCGTGCAGCGCCCCAGTCGCCTTGGCGTAGAAGAAGAATCCGCGGTGGTCGATCCTATTGAGTAGGGCCGCCTCCCATTTTGAATGTTTTCTCATTCGGTACCCTCACCGCCATTTGACAATGTTTTTACCGCTCCAGCGATGATTCTAGGTTAGCCTTGTGACATCTCTCAGGTCACGAAGGCCTGAAACCGGATGTGCTTATGAAATTTCAGCGAGTTGGCGGGCTTCTTGTTTTTCTCCTGACCTTCCTCACCCCTTGTTTCGCCCACCACATGGCGGTTGTGGTCAACAAGGAGAACAAGCGTGGGAAACGTCACAGCCGTGCACTTGTCGAGGATTCTCCGCTCGGAAGTCAAGAAATGGCCGGATGGCAAGACCGTAGTCCTGGTTCTGCACAGGGACTCCGAGGGAGAAACCGAAACCTTGGAGCGCCTGAACAAGATGACTGCCGATGAGTTGAAGGCACTGATCGCCGCTCACAAGACTCCATCGTGATGGCAGACTCCGACGCGGAGGTGCTCAAGATTGTGCAATCCATTCCCGGCGCCATCGGCTTGGTCGACGTCCGCTCCGTCGATAACACCATCAACGTGGTGCGAGTGGACGGCAAATTGCCCATGGAATCAGGCTATCTGCCGCATTAGAACACGCGGCTAAGAGTTGCTCCGTAGCAGATGAAAGTACCTTCGCGCCTTCTTTACATCGCTTGCGATCTGCTCGCGCAAGGCCTCCACTGATGGAAACTTGATCTCGTCGCGCACGCGGTTAAGAAAGCAGATTTCGACTTCACTCTCCGGCGTCAGTTCAATCGGGTGGAAGTTCAGCAGATGCGTTTCGATGGCAAATGAATCGGCACCGAACGTCGGACGATTGCCCACGTTGGTGACGGAATCAAACCGCTCCGCGTCCACCCGCGTACAGGTGATGTAGACGCCATCTTTCGGCACGAGTTCTTCATAGCGCGCCAGATTGATGGTCGGCACTGTGTACTTCGATCCCAGCCCGCGCCCGCGTCCCGGCGCGCCCAGAATACAGAACGGACGCGCCAGCAGATGCCGCGCCCGGCTCACCCGTCCCTCGCCGATCAATTTCCGGATATGACTGCTCGAAACCGGCTCGCCGCGCAGAGTCTGCTCCGGATAAACCTTCACTTCAAAGCCCATCTCCTGCCCGAGCTGCGCCAGCAGGTTCACGTCGCCCGCAGCTTTGTGCCCGAAGCGGAAGTTGTAAGCCCTCATGCACTTCGCGCGCATGCAGTTTCTTTTTCAGGATGCGCTCGGCGAACTGCCGCGGCGTCATCAGCGAAAGATCGCGCCCGAAAGGCAGGATCAGCACGGCATCAATGCCCGTGGCTTCGAGCAAGCGCAATTTCTCCGGCAGCGGAGTAAGCAGCTTCAGTCCGGAGTCGGGGCGCAGGATGCGCGCCGGATGAGGCTCGAATGTCACCGCAACCGCTTTGGCTTCGCTCTGCCGCGCCCGCCGCACGATCTCGCCCAGCACATGCGCGTGCGCCCGGTGCACTCCGTCAAAATTACCCACGCTCACCAGCGACGGCCCGAAAGCCGCCGGAACGTCATCGAGTTTGTGAAAGACCTGCATGGCAGTGATCAGTGATCAGTGATCAGTGGCCAGAAAGCCAGTGCCCTACGCGGTTTCACTGACCACTGATCACTGGCAACTGGCCACTGATCTTAGATTTCAAACTCCAGCTTCATTCCGTCATAAGCCAGCCGCACATGCGGCGGCAGGCGTCGCATTGGTCGCCTCGTGCGGCAGATCGTGGCAAATGTGGGTAAAGAATGCCCGCTTGGCCTTCACCCGCTCCACGATGCGCAGCGAATTCTCCACCGTCGAGTGCGTGGGATGCGGCTTGTGCCGCAGCGCATCGAGGAAAAGAATGTCCAGCCCCTGCAGCTGATGGAACGATGCCTCCGGAATTTCGCTGTGGTCGGTGAGATAGGCCGCGCTGCCGAAGCGGAAGCCGTAAATCTCGGCCTCGCCATGAATCAAACGCACCGGCTCGAAGCGCGCCCCAAAAAGCTCCACCGGACCATCAATCGGCCGCAGTTCGAGTTGAGGCAAGCTGCCATATTTGTAATCTGCGTCAAAAATGTAGCTGAACATGCGGCGCAGAAACGCCGCCGCGTCCGGACGCGCATAAAGCGGCAGCTTCGCCGGCTTGTGACGGAAGCTGAGCGGCCGCAGATCGTCGATGCCCAGAATGTGGTCGGCGTGAGTGTGGGTGTAAAGAACCGCATCCACCCGCGTGATTCTTTCGCGGATGGCCTGGGCGTAGAAATCGGGCGAGGTGTCGATGAGCACAACCTTGCCTGCATACTCAAGCATGATCGAAGGGCGGGTGCGGCGGTCGTGAGGATCGCTGGAGTGGCAAACCGCGCAGTCGCAGCCAAGCGTAGGCACACCCATGGATGTGCCGCTGCCCAGCACCGTGAGCGTGGCCTTCATGCGCTAACCTTCAAGTTTGAATCTTTACGCGGAAGCGTCATCGTCCGCTGGTTCCCGTGGCCGCTCCCGGCTGCGGAGGCCGCGACAGAGCGTTGGTCACTTCCACGTAGGCCATGCGCACTTCGTAGAGGCTGTTCTGCAGAAAGTTTTCTTCCGTGGGGTCAGGTTGCCCTTGGTTTTTTCCGCCATCAGCGCGAGCGTATCGATGGTTTGGCGCGCGCCGATGAATGTCCATGCGCGGCTGCTCGCCCTGCTGGTGCATCAGTCCCAGCTGCAGCATCGCCGTCATGTAGAGCGATGCCAGGAAGCGCTCGAAAGTCATCTCAAACTCTTTGGCGGAGCGGCCGCTCAGCTCCACGCGCGAATCCAGTTCTTTCGAGGATTCCCGGTAGGCATCGGCCTGCGCCTGCTGCTCGGCCGCGGTCGGGGCGGCAGGTGCACCTTGCCTCGACATTCCGTCTCCCTCGGCCGGAAACGCCGCGACAGTGTTGCCGGCGGGCGCAGTTTCCTTTACGGCGGTCGGAGCCGCAGGCGCGGGCGCCGCGAGCCTTCGGAGCCTCTACCTCTTCGGGAACATCTTTGCGCAACTCTCCGTCCTCCGTGAACAAGCGCCGGTCGGTTACGGTGAAACCTGATTCCTGTCTCTTCTCAGCCATATGTCTGTTCCTATAAATGCATCACGGAATGTGATGCAACGAATCTTCCGACTGCCTGAGTGCGACGCCCTCCAGCGGCAACTGAACCACAGTAGCCTTGGCCGTGCCAATCGTCACTTCGCGTCCCGGCACTCCCACTTCGCGCCGAATATATCCCAGGGCAACCGTCCGGTCGCCAGACGGCGTACGGCACAGTAGCAACGCTGGTGACTTCGCCCACTTCTTTTTCGTCCGGAAGTGATCTTAGCCCCTGCCGCGATCGCCGCCGCGCCTTCCAGCAGAAAGCCGGTAAACTTGCGATGCACGTTGCCGCGCGATCGAATGCGCTCCACGATCTCCTGCCCCACGTAGCAGCCCTTGTTGAAGTTGAGCGCGCGCATCTGCTCGGTTTCCTGCGGCAGATCGCGCTCGCGAATGTCGACGCCATAGAGCGGAACGCCGGCCACGATGCGCTGCATTTCCAGCGCCTCGCTGCCCACCGGCGTGGCCCCAGCGGCAAGCAGAGCCTGCCAGGTCTTGTAAACATCCTGGGGCGCGAGCCAGATTTCGTAGGATTCGCGCTGCGCATCCTCGCCCCGCACCACCGTGCACTCCACGCAACCACAGTCGCAGTTGCACTGCGGAGTGATCATCTGCAGAGGCTGCAACTCCGGCACTTCAATCCCTGCAGCATTCAGCATCGCGCGTGACTTCGGTCCCGCCAGGCCGAGAGCGGTCTGATCTCCCCGGACATGTCGCCACTTCCACGTCGTCCATGATGATGTAATGATCGAAAGTCGCGACGATCTTCTCGACCTGGCTGCGATCCGTTTCCACCACCAGCGTCTCACCCAGGTTGTAAACGAACATGTCGCCGAGGATGCGGCCCTGCGGGTTGAGCAGGAAGGCATACACGCCGCGTCCCGAGGCGAGATCGCGAATGTTGTTCGTGACCATGCCGTTCAGCCAGCGCACGCGGTCGTCCGCCGGTCAGCGAAATCCGGGCGCGGAAGCCGAGGTCATAAACTCCACAGCCGCCGAGCAAGGCAGCAAACTCCTCGCGGGTCGGCAAAGCGCGCCGCCGTCGTAGCCCCGCGGTAGTCGGCCAGGCGAGAGATCGCCGCTTCGGATTCGTTGCTGCGCGCGAAGTGCGTCTTGGAGCGGAGTAGCTCGCCATCGAAGTATTGATTATAGCGAACGGCTCTGCGATTCATTGCCGCGCCGCGATTCGAGCAACCTACTCATTCCGCTCCGCTTGTGTTAGCTTTTCTGCCGTGGACCGTATTGGTGAGCACCCGCAAACGCCTTCCAGGAAACGCATCGCCGTCATCCCCGGAGACGGGATTGGCCAGGAAGTAATCCCTGCAAGCCCTCAAAGTCATCCGGGCGTCGGGGGCCGACGTCGAGCTCAGCGAGTTTGACTGGGGCGCCGATCGCTATCTTCGCGACGGCATGACCGTCCCTCCCGATGGCTTCGCCATGCTCGAGCGCGACTTCGATGCCATCCTCGCCGGCGCCTTCGGCGATCCCCGCGTCGCCACCAACATCCATGCCAAAGAGATCCTGCTCGGCATGCGCTTCAAGATGGACCTCTACGCCAACGTGCGCCCGGTGCGGCTGCTCGATGCGGCGCTGTGTCCGCTGAAAGGCATCGAGCCGAAGGATGTGGATTTCGTCGTCATCCGCGAAAACACCGAGGGCGTCTACACCGATGCGGGCGGAGTCTTCAAGCAGGGCACGCCGGATGAGATCGCGATTCAGGAAGACATCAACACGCGCAAGGGCGTCGAGCGCATCATCCGCTATGCCTTCGAATATTGCGAGCGCCACACCAAGCTCGACGGCTCGCCGCGCAACCGCGTTGCTCATGTGCGACAAGTCGAACGCCATGACCCACGCGGGCGGCCTGTGGCAGCGCGTCTTCAAAGAAGTGAGCGGCGAGCATCCGCAGATCGCGGCGCAGCACATGTACGTGGACGCGCTGTGCCTGCAGATGGTGCGCGATCCGCGCCCGTTCGATGTGATCGTGACCAACAATATGTTTGGCGACATCATCACCGACCTCGCCGCCGGACTGCAGGGCGGCCTGGGCATGGCCGCCAGCGGCAATATTCATCCCGGGAAAGACGTCGATGTTCGAGCCGGTACACGGCTCCGCGCCGCCGATCGCGGGGAAAAACGTGGCGAATCCGTTCGGCGCGATTCTGACTGCGGCTATGATGCTGGCGCATTTGGGATTCGCGAAAGAAGCCGAGAAGATTGAAGCCGCCGTGCTCGAAGCCGTGCGGCAGAAGAAGACCACGCAGGATATCGGCGGGACGCTCGGAACGCGGGAAGCGGGCGAGTGGGTAGCGAATTTCTTAGTCGAAGCTAGGCCGTAAGCCTGTCATCCTGAGCCGAACGAGCCTAACGCTTCAGCGCTAGGACGACCTTCACTGCTCAGGATGCTTCGCGCCCACCAGCAGCGCCAACTCCCGCCACTTCCAGTGACAATCCACATCCACGAATCCGATCTCGCGCAGCCACTGCAGCTGCGTTTCCAGATCCAGCAGCTTGTTCGATGGATCTTCGGTTTCGACAGTGTAGCCGATGCGATGCAGGAATTCTTCATGCAAGCGCGGCGTTGGCGAAGCCACGTGTTCCAGATTGCAGAAGACGCCGCCGGGGTTGAGCAGGCCGTAGATTTCCGCGTAAAGCGCGCGCTTGCGTTCGTGCACGAGATGATGAATCGCGAAGCTGGAAACGACCGCATCGAACTTGCCCAGCGCGGGCAGCGGATGGTCGAGATTGTGGGCGACGATGGTCACAGAGGAATCTCCGGCGAAGCGCTTGGCGCGGCTTCCAGCATGGCAGGCGAAAAATCGACGGCCACAGCTTCGACTTGTCAGCCTCGCGGCTATGCCAGAGCAGCCTTGACCAGCGCGAGCAGCCGGCCGTCTCCCGTGCCGAGATCAAGAATGCGGCGCGCGTCTTCGGAATAAACTCCAGAAGCGTCGATTCGCCTTCGGTGCGGTGAGGGATGGAATCGGCGCGTCCAGGTAGTCGCGGGCGTGGCCGGCGGAAGTCCAGAGATTGACGGGAGCATTCGTTGTTATGTCTGTAGTCATGTTTGTCCTTGAAGAGAGTATAGGCAAACAGGGTAGACTCGTTCCTAATGGATATCGTTAAGCTGCTGCGCCCGAGGTTTCTTGGGCCGCTTTTCGCGGTTGTGCTGCTCGTTGGGCTTGAGCGGCGCGGTTTGGGCGCAGACGCAGGATCAGACTGCGCAGCCTTCCGCCCAGACCACCCAGGATCAGAATCAACAACCGAATCAAGATCAAAGTCAAAAGCAGGCGGACAAGAGCGCCACTCCCCGCAAGCATCTCCCACAGCACCTCCAGCGCAAGCGCCTGCCCCCGAAGAAAAAGAAGTCAAGATCACGCCGCGCGAAGCCGAGGAACTGTTCCACTCCGTCGACGAGATTCTTGCCTTCGACAGCAAGCAGACGGGACTGCCGATCAAGAAGCAGGTCAAGCGCCGGCTCACCAGCCGCGACGAAGTGGTCGCCTATCTCACCAAACACATGAAGGACGAAGACGTGAAGCGGCTGCAGCGCTCGGAGCTGGTGCTGAAAAAATTTGGCCTGCTGCCGCGCGAGTTTGATATGGAAAAGCTGCTGGTCGACCTGCTGCGCGAAGAAGTGGCAGGCTACTACGATCCCAAAACCAAAACCGTGAACCTGCTGGATTGGGTTCCGATGGAAGAGCAGGAGCCGGTGCTGGCGCACGAACTGACGCACGCGCTGCAGGATCAGGCGGTCGGCCTCGACAAGTGGATGAAGAAGGGCGAAAAAGATCTGGGCGAGATCAAGAAAGATCCCACGCCCGACGACATCGAGAACGATGAAATCGACGACGCGCGCGAGGCCGTGGTCGAAGGCCAGGCGCAGGCCATGATGTTTCAATATGCCCTGGCCCCGGCCGGACGCTCGATTGCCGATTCGCCCGACCTGGTGGAGAGCATGGAATCGGAAACCTTGACGGGGACGCCGACACCAAGGTGTTCAACGACGCTCCCATTTTCATGAAGGAGTCGCTGACGTTTCCCTACAGCTACGGTATGGAGTTTGTGGTGAAGCTGATGGCAGAAAGGCGGCAAGGAAAAGGCTTTTGCCGGCGTGCTGGCGAATCCTCCGCACACCACGCGGCAGATCATGCAGCCGGAAACTTATCTTTCGGGCGAAAAGATTGAGCCCATGCCGCGTGCCGGAATTCAAGCGAGACTTCAAGGATTACATTAAGTTTGATATCGGCGCGATGGGCGAGTTCGATGTCGCGGTGCTGATCGAGCAATATGCGGGGAAGGAATTGTCGAAGCGCTGTATCCGGAGTGGCGGGGCGGATATTACTACGCGGCGCGCCCGAAAAACGATGCGCACGGCGCCGCTCGGTCTGCTCTACGTATCGCGCTGGTCGAGCGCGGAGAAAGCCGCAGAGTTTGCCGAGATTTATGCCCGGTCGCTGGGGCAACGGTATAAGAAGGCGGAGGAGGTAGAACGATCCCTCGTCCGCAGCATCGGATCGACGCACCCGAAGAATAAAGTCGATGTTCTGAAAGGGCGGCATGCTGGACTACGGAAGAAGGCACCGTGGTGATCGAAGAGCAGGGCGATACCGTTCTCGTGAGCGAGAGCCTGGATGCAGCACAACGGAGACGCTGGAGAAAGGAAGTGTTTCAGCGAAGTAAGTAAACCGCGAGCAAGACATCGACATGCGTCTCGTTCTTCGCGATCTCAATTGCTTCGTTTTCTTGATGTTTCTTGCTCGCTCCGGCACATCACCCAGAAAGTGCTGCACTTGAGTGGCGATGGTGAATTGCCGTCCCCGCGCGCTCAACCGTCAGCGTGCGTTCCTTGCCGGGTTCGCCTCCAAGCATCGACCAAACTTGCCCCAGCGTGGACCCGCGCACGGGGATGCCATCGACTGCGACGAGATGATCGCCCGCCTGAACTCCATCCTCGCCTTGAGGCACGGAAGGTTTGCCCTCGTAGTCGGCGATGCCGAGGATGGTGAATCGTCCGTCGTCTTCAGGGCGCAGGATCAGGCCGACCACGTCGAAATCCGGCAAGTCGAACATCCGGCCGATGTCGAAATAGACGGTGGAGTGCGCATAGTCGAGGCCGACGCGATAATTCAGCAACGCCTCAGAGCCCAGCAAGCCGGCAGTGGGAATGCCGGCGCGATTTTCGAAACAGCGTCGCGATCCTTGGGAAATTCGGCCACGGCCACGTTGGTCAGGAAGAGCGGACCGTATTGCACGCGATCCACGCGCATCAGCTTCCGCTTCGGTTCATCATCCGACCCCGAAATATTGGCGGGACCGATCGCGCCCGTCATGTGCGGCCAGTCGGGATGAGCCGCTGACAGCTTGTCGAATAATTCTTCTGAAAGAAAGCTGATCGGCCGACCCAGATCGAGGCCAAGATTGTATTTCTTGTTTTCGATCTGGCTGGGAACCTGGATGAGGCCGTTCGCGGCGTTCACGATCACCTTCGCTTTCACGCCTTTGAATTTCAGGCTGCCGGGTTGCGCGATGGTGAATTCGTGGTCGGGAAAATTGATGAGCACGTCGTAGTTGCGCAGGACGGTCGAAGGAATGTTGATCTCAGCGTTCATTCCCGGAGCGATGGAGGCCTTACCGGTCGGCGACACCCAAGCTTCTTTGATCCCGGCTCCGGGAATTCTTCCGGCCAAGAGGGATCGTCATGCCGCCAATGCTCATCTCCAGCGGCGGAGTGGCAGAGCAGAGCTTGTCCGTCACACGAGACAAGTTCCATCAGCCGGCCAACCGCCGCGACATATAAAGATCGGGATTTCCGTTGTCGACCCAGGCATGAACGCGCTGGGTTGTTCCGTCGGGAGAGTAGAAGGTCGACGTCGATGATGACGCGGTTGTGGTCGAGCGTGAAGGGAACGGTGACGGACTTGGGTTCCGGCTGAGCGCTGAGCCTGGGCGCACTTTGCGCGAGCGGCTGCGGAGTAGAGAATCAGAACGGGGGACAGCCGCCATGAATCGCATAGGAAGATTGTAGCGGGTTGGAAAGGATGTGCACCGCAGGGCACGCGAGCGTCGCGCAGACGGCTCTTGTATAATCACGAGTTTGGCTTCCACGCGCGAAGATTTCTGTAGGGCGCGAACTTTGGAGGGTTGGTGGCACAGGCGGAGATTGGGATCATCGGCGGCAGCGGGCTCTATTCGATGCCGGGGCTGAGCAAGGCGAAAGAAGTGCGGGTGAAGACGCCGTTTGGCGCGCCTTCCGACGCCTACGTTTGCGGCACGCTCGAAGGACGCAAAGTGGCGTTTCTGGCGCGGCACGGGCGCGGACATCGCATTCTGCCGAGCGAGCTGAATTTCCGCGCCAACATTCACGGCTTCAAACAACTTGGAGTCGAGAGAATTGTTTCAGTTTCGGCAGTGGGATCGCTGAAAGAAGAACACAAGCCGCTGGATTTTGTGATCCCTGACCAGTTCTTCGATCGCACGCGGCATCGCGTCGATACTTTTTTCGGCGGCGGAGTGGTGGCGCACGTTGCTTTTGCCGATCCTGTATGCGGAGAACTGGCGGCAGTAGTCGAGGGCGCTGCAAGAAAGTCGGCGTGACCGGCAAGCGCGGCGGAACGTATCTGTGCATGGAAGGCCCGCAGTTTTCCACCAAGGCGGAGTCGAACGTGTATCGCAGCTTGGGCATGGATGTGATCGGCATGACCAACCTGCAGGAGGCGAAGCTGGCGCGGGAAGCCGAACTTTGCTACGTCACGCGTTGCGATGGTGACGGATTACGACTGCTGGCATCCCCATCACGATTCGGTGACGGTGGATCAGATTGTCGCGGTGCTGCTGAAGAATGCCGAGAATGCGACAAAGGTAATCCGCGAGACCGTAGCAGCGATGCCGCGCGAGCGATCGTGCAAGTGCGGCTCGGCGCTGGCGCATGCGATCTTGACCGATCATAAAAAAATTCCGGCGGCGACGCAGAAAGAAGCTGAAGCTGATTATTGGAAAGTATGTGAAAGGCAGTGGCCGGTGATCAGTGCTCGATGGCCAGTAACACGACCATTCCGCAGATTATAACTGGCCACTGACCACTGGCCACTGATCACTTAAGCCGGGAGAGACAAGTCCGCATGAGCATTGTCGTTGTGGGTTCGGTTGCATTTGATGACATCGCGTCGCCTTCGGGCAGCGTGAAGGGCATTCTGGGCGGGGCGGCGACTTATTTCTCGCTTGGCGGCCAGCTATTTCACCCAGGTGCGCGTGGTCGCGGTGGTGGGCGAAGACTTTGGACGCCGAACATGAAAATGTCCTGAAGAAGCGCGGCGTCGATACGCGCGGCATCGAGCGCGCCGCCGGGCAAGACCTTTCGCTGGGGCGGCTCCTACGCCGACAACCTCAACGAGGCCAAGACCACCTTTACCGATCTGAACGTGTTTGAGAAGTTTCAGCCGCGGATTCCGAAGGAGTACGAAGACACGGAGTTTCTGTTTCTGGCGAACATTCAGCCGACCCTGCAGGCCAATGTGCGGCGGAAGATGAACGGCGTGCGTCTGACCGGATGCGACACCATGAATTACTGGATCACAGGGCGCGCGCAAGGAACTGGCCGAAACCCTGAAGCTGGTGAATGTGCTGCTGATCAACGATACCGAAACCAAGATGCTGGCGGATGAGAAAAACCTGCCGCGCGCGGCGCAGAAGGTGCTGGCCATGGGGCCGCAGGCGCTGGTGATCAAGCACGGCGAATATGGCGCGACCATTTTCTTTCGCGAAGGCGCGTTTGGCATCGGACGTCATCCCTTTCGCGCGCCGACCTTGCCGCTCGATGAAGTGAAAGATCCCACGGGAGCGGGCGATTCCTTTGCCGGCGGATTTATGGGTTATCTGGCGTCGCAGGAAGAACTGAATCGCGAAGTGCTGAAGCGGGCGCTGTTCTATGGCGGAGTGATGGGATCGTTCGCCGTGGAAAGTTTTGGCACCGAGCGGCTGCAGTCGCTGACCCGCGAAGAAATCGACGAGCGCTTTCAGATCTTTCGTGAACTCACCCACCTCGAATGAAGCCGCAAGCTCCGCCGCCGAAGGCGCATCCCGAAATTGAGATCGTGCGGCTGGTATGGCTGGCGATCTTCGTCTCGGTATTTTCCTTTCTCTTTTACTTACCGGCATGGAGACGTGCTGCTCTACGGCGATGCCGTGGCGCACATCAACATCGCGCGCCGCGTATTCGATTCGAAAACTCCCGGGCTGCTGCAACTGGGAACAGTGTGGCTTGCCGCTGCCGCACCTGCTGATCATGCCGTTCATCGTGTCGATGCAGATGTGGCAAAACGGCGCCGGCGGCTCGATTCCCTCGATGGCGGGGTTCGTGTTTGGCGTGCTGGGAATATTTCGCCTGATGCGCGGAGATCTTGAGCCGCAACGGGCAAGTGGACATGGTGGCGACGGTCGGGGCTTGGGTCGCAGCGTGGGTTTACGGCGCGAATCCGAATCTGATCTACTATGCAATCGACGGCGATGGGAGAGTCGCTGTATCTGGCATTCTTCATATGGGCCGTCGTGTATTTCGCAGAATTTGTACGGGGGAAGCGCGAACGCGCTTACAAAGTGCGGGCTGTGCCTGGCAGCGGCGTGTTTGACGCGCTATGACGGATGGTTTCTGGCTGCGGCTCTGGTGGCGGGAGCTGTGTTCGTCGTTTTCCGGCCCCGCCAACTAACCGACGATCTGGCATCTCGATCCGTGGTTCCCTCATCGCGCCCAGCTCTTGTGAAATTTGTTTTGCTCGCGGCATCTGCTCCCGTGCTCTGGCTCGCATACAACGCCATCGTCTACCAGAATCCTCTGGAATTCGCGAACGGCCCTTACTCTGCAAAGTCGATCGAACAAAAAACGGCGACGGTGAATCCGGCGAAAGGGAACCTGTTGGCCGCCGGCTCGTATTTTCTGAAAGCCGCGGAACTGGACGTCGCCGAGGCAAACTGGCAAGGCCGGCTGTGGCTGGCGCTGGCGCTGCTGGGCAGTCTGGCCGCGGCTGTTCGGCGGACGTGGACGCGTCGCGTTGCTGCTCTGGGTTCCTCTGCCGTTCTACGCTTTATCCATCGCATATGGCAGCGTGCCGATTTTTGTGCCCGACGTGGTGGCCATTTTCACAATACAACCTGCGCTATGGGCTGCAGCTTCTGCCGGCGTTTGCGGTGTTTGTGCCGCTCGGGATTGCTTGCCTTATCCAATCCGCGACGAAGCTCCCGCGCTTCGAAGCCTTCCTGGAACCGTTGGACCGATGCGGTAACGTTCCTCGCTATTCTGCTGCTGGTGGTTGCAAGTTATGGCGTGATCTGGCGCGCGGATCCGATTTGCTATCGTGAAGCCACAATCAACATGCGCGGACGCGTCGCGCTGGATCGCCAATTGGCAGACTGGATCGAAAGTCTTGCCACCGGATTCCACGTTGCTGATGTACCTGGGCGAGCACGTCGGGCGCGCTGGAGCAAGCCGGTGTTCCGTTGCGGCGAGTCATCAACGAAGGCAATCATCGCGTGTGGAAGCGGCCTGTCTGATCCCGAAGGATTGTGGGAGCGTGCGCTTGCAGATCCCGCGCAATATGCGGACTACCTGGTCGGGTTCGACGGCGACCCGGTCTGGAGCGCGGCCGAGAACCACCATTTGACCGCGCTGGTCGAAATCCACACTACCGGGCAACCGCCGGCGGCGATATTTCAGGGACGAGTGCAGGCTCGCAGAGAAGAGCAGTACGCGGTAATCAGCAGGTTAACGCAGGAACTCGCCGGGGAGAGACCATCGCAGTGATAAAATCCGGCCCCATTCTGAACCGATCGTGGCACAATTCCGTTTGTGAAGGCCTGCGCGTTCGGAAACGATTTCCTGTTGATCGATTCGAGGAACGATCGAAGACGCTCTCGCTCCCGCCGATCTGGCAGCGCTGACGCGGCGCATGTGCGATCGTCACGAAGGCGTAGGAGCGGACGGAGTGGAGTGGATGTATCCGCACGCCAGCGCAGACTTGGAGGTTCGCCTGATTAACGCCGACGGCTCGCCAGCGGAGATTTCCGGCAATGGCACGCGGTGTGTGGCGGCGTATGTTTGCGCCGAGCAAGGTAGATAAAGAGAAGATAACGATTCAGACCGGAGCTGGCCTGAAGACTTGCACGCTGATCGGCCGGAGCGGACTCGATTATGAGTTTGAAGTCGACATGGGCAAAGCGGTCGTAGGAGCGGAGCTGGCGCTGAAGCTCAGCGCTGGTGAGGTGCGCGGCATTCCGGTTTCGATGGGGAATCCGCACTATGTCATGCTCGTGCCGGAGTTTGCCCCGAATTGGCAGAACGAAGCCGCCGAGATTCAGCGCAGCAGTGAGTTCAAGCAAGGCGTGAACGTTGTACTGGTTGTGGTCGATGGAAAGCATGATGTGAGGGCACGTTTTTTCGAGCGTGGAGCGGGAGAGACGCAATCCTCTGGCACCGGTTCGTGCTCATCGGCAGTGGCGGCGATGTCTGGCGAGCCGTGCAGAATCGCCGGTGCGCGTGCATACTCCGGGTGGGATACAAACGGTGCGCATAGAAAACGATCTGATATTTCTGCGTGGGACGGCTCGGTTGGTGTGCCGGGGAGATTTTTATCTGAGTTAGGCGCTGAGTATAGCTGACGCAGCTTAGTGATTCGCAAACCCATCTGTATAGGTCGCGCTTTCTTTTCAAACAGGCTTCTGGACGCATGTCTTCTTCAATCACTCCCCGGATCAAGCCGCCCGCCCTTCGACCGGGCGCTACGGTCGGCATTGTGGCGCCGGCCAGCAATGTCAAACGCGCCGATCTGGAAGCGGGATGCGAAGGCCTGCGGCGCGCGGGTTACCGACCGATTTTATTCCGACACCATTCTTGATAAAGACCTTTACTTCGCAGGCTCGGTCGAACGCCGCGCCCGCGAACTGGAAGAAATGTTTGTGCGCGACGGATGTGGAAGCGATTATCTGCGCCCGCGGCGGCTACGGCGCGAACTATCTGCTCGAAGCTCTCGATTTGGAAAAGATCAAGAAGCACCCCAAGATTTTCGTCGGCTACAGCGACATCACCACGCTGCTCACGTATTTCTGCGATAAAACGGGATTAGTTACTTTCCACGGACCCATGGTGGCAAAAGATTGGCTGCACCAGGATGGCGTGGATCTGGCTTCATGGCACGCGGCGCTGGCAGAAACGGCCGCCTGGGAACCCCGTCTGGACGCGGACTCTGGAGCGAAAGGATTGGTGGAAGGCGCGGCCGAGGGAATTCTTTACGGTGGTTGTCTCTCGATTCTGGTAGCTTCGCTGGGAACGCCCTATGAGATCAAGACCGCCGGCACGATCCTGTTCCTTGAAGACCTGGCGGCGAAGCCGTTTCAAATCGATCGCATGCTCGTGCAGTTGAAGCTGGCAGGCAAGCTCGACGGCGTGCGGGGAATTGTGTTTGGCGAGATGCGGGATTGCATGCAGAATGCGAATCAGGGCTACACACTCGAAGAAGTGGTTCTGCGTGTCGTCGGCAACTCGGGAGTGCCGGTGGCCTATGGGGTGCGGTCAGGACATGTGACGTCGAGGAACATCACGCTGCCGATTGGCGTGCGGGCAGGCTTGACCGTGAGCGGCAGACAGGTAAGTTTGAAGATCCTCGAGTCGGCGGTGACTGGAACCGGAAAGAGCCAGACGCAATCGTGAACGAAACGATCATGAACGAAACCAGGCACATTCACCTGATCGGCATTTGCGGCACAGCGATGGCGTCGCTCGCGGGCATGCTGAAGCAGCGCGGCTTTCGCGTCACTGGGTCAGACGCCGCAGCCTATCCTCCAATGTCAGATTTTCTGGCCGAGCTGGGGATTCCTGTGGCTCAGCCTTTTGATCCGCGGAATCTGGAGCCTCGCCCCGATCTGGTGGTCGTGGGCAACGCGATGTCGCGGGGAAATCTTGAACTCGAGCAAGTGCTCGACCAGCGCATTCCGTTTTGCTCGCTTCCGCAGTTGCTCCACGATGAGTTCCTGCGCGGCAGGGAAGTGCTGGTGGTTGCGGGAACCCACGGAAAGACCACGACCACCTCGATGCTGGCGTGGATTTTTCATACCGCAGGCATGCAGCCTTCGTTTCTGATCGGCGGCATTGCGGAAAACTTCGGATCGAGCTTCCATCTGGGTCAGGGGAAGCATTTCATTCTTGAAGGCGACGAATACGACACGGCATTTTTCGACAAGGGACCGAAGTTCCTGCATTACTTTCCCGATGCCATCATTCTCACCTCGGTAGAATTCGATCACGCCGATATCTACAAGGATCTTGATGCGGTGGAGACAGCGTTCAAGCGGCTGGTCAATCTGATTCCGCGGCGCGGGCGGATTATCGCTTTCGACGGAATTGCTGGAGATGCTATGGCTGGAGATGCGGTCGAGAGCACCAGTCTGAACGCTGCCTGAGCAAAGCGTTTTGCCCGGTGGAGCGCTATGGCGCCGGACCGCGCGCGAACTGGCGAGTGACGAACCTGAAATTTGAAGCCGGGCGCACTTCGTGGTCGGTTGAGCGGGATGGCAAGCCCTGGGCTGATCTTGAGTTCCCTCTGGCCGGCGAATACAACGTGTGGAACGCGACCGCAGCGGCCGCGCTCGCTTCCGCCTATGGCATTTCGAAAGAGGAGATCGCAGCGGCGCTGAAAACTTTCAAGAGTGTCAAGCGGCGCCTGGAAGTGAAGGCGCAGGTCAATGGCATCACGATCATCGACGACTTCGCGCATCATCCCACGGCGATTGCCGGCACGCTGAAGGCGCTGCGGGCGCGTTATGCAGGTTCACGATTGTGGGCGATTCTGGAGCCGCGATCGAACACGCTGCGGCGGCGCGTGCTGCAGGCAGACCTGGCGCGGAGTTTGGCGCTGGCGGACGAAGTGATCGTAGCAGGCGTGTTCCGCTCGGAAGCGCTCCCGGAAAATGAACGGTTGGATCTACCGGAACTGGCGGCGGATATTCAGAAACATGGCAGCCGCGCGCGGTTGCTTGCCGGTGCGGACGAGATCGTTCAGACCTTAGCTCCCGAGATGCGCCGCGGCGATGTGGTGGCGATTCTTTCGAACGGCGGATTCGGTGGAATCTATGAAAAACTGCCAGCGCGGCTGCGAGCCCTGGCTGGCGAAGCGGAGACGGGCGAATCAAGAACGGTCAAGTCGGCGAACGTGGCGGGAAAACGATGAAGCTCTCCGTCGCGACGGGACGCACAGCGCGCCAAACGCTCCGCTTCGTCCTGCTGCTTTGGATAGCGTTGGCTTCAGCGCAGGCGCCATCCTACGCCGCCACCAACTACACCATTACTCTGGCCAACCCCGAGCAGCATCTGGTCGAAGTGCAAATCATACTTCCGGAAGGACCGGCGCAGCGGGAGTTGCAGCTTCCAGTCTGGAACGCGTTGTATCAAGTGCGCGACTTCGCGAAATACGTAAACTGGGTGCGCGCCAAAGACCGCGCCGGCCGCGCGCTCGCCGTGCACGCATTGAACCCGAGCCGCTGGCAGATCACCGGTGCGGAAGGCGGCGCTGTGGTGGAGTATCAGATCTTTGTCGATTCTCCGGGGCCCTTCGGCGCTCAGTTCAATTCCCATCATGCTTTCTTCAATCTGGCGCAGATTCTTATGTATCCCGTGGAGGCGCGAACGTGGCCCGATGGTCGTGCGTTTCAGCCAGGTTCCCACGGGATGGCGTATCGCGACGCCGTTGATGTCGATGCCCGAGGGCAGATTCGGGGCAGCGCGAGAATTATGACCGGCTGGTGGATTCTCCAGTTGAGATCGGAGACTTTAAGGAATCTGATTTCGACGAAGGTGGCGGGCATTATCGCGTGATCGTTGACGCGGAGGCCGCCGACTACGACATGGCGAAGATTGACGACATGCTCCACAAGATTGTGGCGGCCGCAACCAGTTGGATGGACGATCGTCCCTTCGACAACTACATGTTTCTTTATCACTTTCCGCGCGGACCAGCAGGCGGCGGTATGGAACATTCTTACTCCACTGCCATTGCCGTTCATGCGGACGTGCCGCTGCAGGCTCCCGAAGTGCTGGAGTCGGTGACGGCGCATGAGTTTTTTCATCTCTGGAACGTGAAGCGAATCCGTCCGCGGACCCTCGAGCCGGTCGACTACACGCGCGAGAATTACACGCGCGCCCTGTGGTTCAGTGAGGGATGCACGAGCACCGCGGCCGACATTATCGAGTTGCGCGCCGGTCTGCTCGACGAGCGCCACTTCGAACGGCAGCTGGCTTCTGGAATCGCCGAACTCGAACGACGGCCCGCGCACCTGACCCAGTCGGCGGAAGAGTCGAGTCTGGATGCGTGGCTGGAAGGTGACGCGTACTATCGGCGCCGGAGCGCAGCATTTCTTATTACAACAAAGGGGAGTTGCTCGGCATCGCGCTGGATTTGGTGGTGCGCGAAGCCAGCCACGGAAAGGCATCCCTGCGCGAAGTCTTTCAGTGGATGAATCAGAATTATGCGAAGAAGGATCGGTTCTTTCCCGACTCGGACGGCGTCCGCGAGGCTGCCGAGGCCGTAACCCATGCCGATCTCGGATGGTTTTTCGCCAAGTATGTTGCCGGGACGGAGGAAATCCCGTGGGATGATTTTTTTCGCGGCGTCGGATTGCGATTGATCGAGGGAAAGAACACGATAGCCGATGCCGGATTTGTCGCCTCGCGAAACTTTGACGGTCCTATGATTGCGTCGGTAACTGCGGGCAGCGAGGCGGAGCGTGCCGGTCTGCAAACCGGCGATACGATTCTCGAAGTCAACGGCAAGACCGCGGGAGACGAATTCTCCCAGGAAATAGCCCAGCTTTCCGCAGGCGACACGATCATGGTTAAGGTAAGTGGTCGGCGCGGTGGCGATCGCGAGTTGAAGTGGAAGTTGGGAACCCGCGACGAAATCTCGTACGAACTCAGAGACGTAGATAACCTTACGGCGGAACAGCGGGCCCGGCGTTCGGCGTGGTTGAAGGGCGAGGCGCAGATTCCGCACGAAACCAACGCACATTAGAGGCAACGGCGATCCAAGGGCGAATCGAAAAGGGGCAAACCTAATATGATGCGCACCGTCGCGATGCTGGCGTTCTGGGCAGCGGCCGCGCCTGTGGCGGCGCTGATCGGGTTTCCCTGGACGTTTATTTCCGGCGATGTCAGCCTGCTCTATCGCATGTTCATGTTTGGCGCGTGGAACGGAGTGCGGCTGACTGGAGTAAAAGTGCAGACTGTCGGGCTCGACAAGCTGGACCCGGCGCGCACTTATATTTTTATGTCGAATCATGTGTCGAATTTGGATCCGCCGATTACGATTCCTTTGATTCCACGGCGCACGTCAGTGCTGGTGAAGAAAGAATTATTCAGCGTTCCGATCCTGGGGCGCGCGATGCGCATTGGATCGCTGATACCCGGTGGATCGCGGCAATCGTGACGCTGGTATTGAATCCGTCCGGATGGCGAAGCAGGTCTTGCAGCAAGGAATCAACATGAGCATCTACGTGGAAGGGCATCGTTCCTTTGATGGCAAGCTGCTGCCCTTCAAGAAGGGACCTTTCTACCTGGCGATGGAGTGCGGAGTGCCTGTGGTTCCGGTGACCATCGCTGGCACGCATCGTCTGATGCCGAAGGGAAGGTTCGCGATCACGCCCGGAGTGGCGACGGTGATCTTTCATCCGCCGATTGAGCCCAGCGATTTCGGCAGCCGGGAGTGTTTGATGGAAAAAGTGCGGGCCGTGATCGAAGGCGGCCTGCGGGAAGAGCATCGGCCGGACAGTGCGTCGGTGTGAGTGTTTCACGTTTTATTCCTTCGGCGTCTTGGCCCGCAGAGCCCGCGCCATCTCTGGCAGCTTGGGGAGCAAGGCGGAATACTTCAACCACAGCTTGTGATCTACAGCGGGAGCGCCGCTGACCAAGGCTCCCGCGGGAATGTCGTGGGCCACGCCACTTTGCGGTGTGACGATGGCTGCTTCCCCGACTTTGCAGTGTCCGACCACTCCGACCTGGCCCGTCAGAATCACTCGCTTGCCAATTTCTGTGGAACCGGCGAGACCCACTTGCGAGCAGAGCAGAGCATCTTCGCCCACCTGCGAGCCGTGGCCGACCTGCACCAGATTGTCGATCTTGACTCCGCGCCCGATGCGGGTTTCGCCGACGCTGGCGCGGTCGATGCAGGAGTTGGCCTGAACTTCCACATCGTCTTCAATGATGACCGGGGCGGGCTGGGGAATTTTGTGCCAGTGTCCGTCGTGAGTCTTGGCGAAACCGAAGCCGTCGGAGCCGATTACGACTCCGTTCTGCAAGAGGACGTTGTTGCCGATGCGGCAGTTCTCGCGCACCACGGCGTGCGCGTGGGCAAAGAAATTGTCGCCGATCTTTGTGCCGCGATAGATGACAACGTGCGCCAGCAGGACGGCGTGGTCGCCGATCTCGACCTGCTCGTCAACGACGACGTAAGGGCCGAGATGGGCGCCGCGCCCGATCTTCGCTGTGGGATGGACGACTGCTGTCGGATGCACGCCCGGGTCGTAACGCAGCGGTTGGTGGAAGAGTTCGAGGGCGTGGGCGAAGGCAAGATAAGGATCTTTGGCGCGCAGCATAGCCGCCGGAATGGCAGGGAAGTCCTCGGCAACAATGACAGCTGAAGCCTTCGTGAGCCGGGCTGCAGCGGCGTACTTGGGGTTGGCGACGAAGGTGAGTTCTCCGGGGCCAGCTTGCTCGATGCCGTTGAGGCCGGTGATCTCGGTGTCGATGATCTCGGAATCGAGGGAACTGTTGTCGAGGCGCGCGTTGAGGACGGATGCGATCTGTGAGAGTTTCATGGTCGATGGATGGGACGCGGGTAAATCGTACACCAGTTCCGAAATTGGTCCATCGGGCCATACTTGCGGGAGCATGTTTACCTTTTCGTAACAGGGTACCCCCCTCCCCCCTGGGTCTAATGGAATCATCGAGTTAGACATGTTTTGGGCTGTAAAATCCGCGGAACAAAGGACTTAGAGGTCATAATCTAGATAACAAAGGGGTTGTCGGCGGCTGCGCCCCGGTGAGCGGCAGTGCCTCTGCTGGGACAATCATGAAGGAGTTTTTTGTGAGGGCGCAAGGGCGGATGTCACAGGGGTAGGCTGTGGAAATCTGCTGAGCGAAATCCAGAGGGATTTGCATTTGCGGCATCCAGCCCTTTCGCAAACGCCGCGAAAGGATGGGCCGCCCGCCTAGTTGCCGAACACCCTCAAAACCGCTACTGCACGAGGAGGGTGAAACCCGTCGTTGATGCGGTCGACCCGCTCGTAGCGTTGACCACCACGTTGTAGCTTCCGGTTGGGGTGCCGGAATTCGGAGGCGGACCCTGGTTGTTGTTGCCGCTTCCTCCCCCTCCTCCGCAACCTGGAAGCAATATGACAAACGCCAACATCACCAAGAAAAATCCAGAGGAGCGTCGCCGTCCCGAGGTGCCTAGCAGCGCGACCGAAATGAACATGAAGCTGGCGAGGGCGAGCCCATTCGTCGGATGCAAGTGTCGGGGTAAATTGAGTATGGCCGCGGTGCTGGCTGCGGTGGTTGTCACGTTGATCGTGGGAGATGTGTTTGTCGGCGCGCCCGTAGCTACAATCGATGATTGGCTGAACACGCAGGTTGCGCCGGCGGGCAATCCCGAGCAGGAGAGAGTGATGGTCCCGCTGAATCCGGTTGAGGTATTAACGGACACTGACGTGGAGCCCGACTGCCCTGGCGCAGGGATCGTTACTTGAGATTGATTTAACGGCACAGCAGCGAAGAATCCGGGGGTAATCGTGAAGGATTGAGACTGGGTGGTGCTGCTGGGGTTGAAGCTGTTGTCGCCGCTATAGCTGGCGGAAATGGTGTGGCTGCCGGTGTCGAACGTGAAGACGCCATGAGGAGTGGCTGTATTGGCTTGTGTGTTCAAACCCAGCGGGGAACTCAGCCCCGGAATCGGACCGAAGGAGTCGCTGAACGTTACTGTGCCCGACGGAAGGCCCTGGCCAGATTTTCCAGCGACGTCCGCCCGCAGGTACACGAAACTGCCGAACGGACCGCCTGTGAAGGGAACAAAACTTCCAATCTGATTCGCAGTTAGCACCGAGAGGGTCGTTATGCTTGGCTCGGGGGTAATCTCGATGTAGGAGGACTCCGCTGATATACTCGGGGCATAAGTGGCATCTCCGCCGTAACGAGCGTAAACCTGGTAAACTCCGCCCGGAAGCGCACCCGTGCTCGCAGAGATCGAGCCCCCCGACAATGCCCAAGGACCCAGTATCCCGTATGCGGTTCCAGTAATAAGCGAAACGTCGCCAGTGGGTATTCCGGTCCCGCTGTTCGGCGTGACGGTCACACTAAAAGGCTGGGGAGAACCGTGAGTAATTGTGGGGGGAGTGGTTAATGACAAAGTGGTCGTGGTGGGTTTGAAAGTGACCGTGCCCCAGTCGTTCACCAAGTTACTAACATTCACTGATCCCAGCCCGGTCGTCATGTCGTAGCCCGGGCCGGCCTGATAATCCGTACCCGCTTCACCAGGGACCACGTTATTTCCCATGGTTACATCGTTGAAGACGCAAGTGCTCGCCGGAGCGGTAACAGTGTTCGATCCGTCACACTGTGACGGGTAGGAACTCTGTGTGGCTGCCAGTCTGTACAGGACATAATTGGCCAGTCCTTGGGGCTCGTTAGATTGATCCACCAATGCCATAATCCCCGCAAACGAAGGCGCCGATGCTGATGTGCCGCTAACAAAGTAAACTTCAATTTCACCCTGAGCGTTCGGTTCGCACGAGCCCTCAAGGCAGAGCAGATAAGGATCATGACTTGCTGCAGTCAAGGAGACATCGGGCAGGTCACGCACTCCGTCCTGAGGAATGCCTTCGACCCCGTATTGCCAATAGGGCTTCGGAACGCCTGGTGTCGTTCCCCCCAACCCAGCTTCGATATTTCCCGCGCTAGCTCCGCCGCTGCTCGACCAAAGACCGTTAGTTAAGCTGCTTTCATTCCATACGTCTTCTGGAATGTAGGAAATCGCGGTTTCGGAAACCGGTTCCGCCGATGTCCAATACTTGCTAGGATCTCCGTTTTCATTGAACATCGTGCCGCCCACCGCGACATTGAATGCCGTCGAGGCCAGATAATTCACTGAAATGGGGTGGGTGGCCGGTGCAGGGGTGGGGTCGTCGCAGCCCTCAGCCCCGTCATCGCCGGTCGAAACAAAATAAGTAATGCCCAGCGCTGCGGCTTGCTCCGCCATTGCGGTTTGGCCTGCCAGTTGTGCATCCGTCGCGTACAACTCGCAACTACTGAAGCTCTCGGTCATGATGTTGTAGACGCCGGCCTCGATGATGTCGGCTTCCGAGAGATCAATTCCGTCCGTCGTATTCGTGGTTGCAGAAACAACCAAATATACCCATGCGCCGGGAGCAAGCGCGGTCGCCCATGTCGAATCCAATGTTGCTTCTGCTTCTTCATCGCCACCGAGGTCGCCGGGGTCTTCACCGTTTGGGAGGACGCCGAAATTTACAGCGCCGAACGCGCCGTTGCCTGCACCAAATACGTTACGAAAATCCTGAACATCCTGACCAGGGTAGGGATCGCTGCGGCCGACTACTCCGATCTCAACTCCATTACCAACGATATTGCTCGTATAGGCTGGTGTGATGTTGTAGATCACCGCGTAGTCCTGAGGGCCAAGCGCGTTAATCGCAGGCTGTCCATTTTGCGGAGGGAATGTCACCTGTGGCTTAATTCCTGGGACGACTTTGGCTCGGAGTTTATCGCCGGTGAAGTGAATTGCAGGTTTTTTTATGAAATTGTGCAGCGTCAGCACTCCCGCTACCGCGGGTGTTAACGCCGTCGGAATCTGGGGGTCGCTTGAGTTTGCCCAGTGCTGTTCTCCGTTGACGATGTACTTGTGAATCGTGGTGTGAAAGGCTTCCTGCACCTGGCTGGCGGAGCCGGAGAATTCCAGTACGGTGCGGCCCTTTGTGGTGCCTACCTGAAATCCGTGCGACTGCAGCCAGGCAGTGATGGTTTGAATGTCGCTGTCGGTCGGCCCGAACTGCTTGCCGAATTGTTCCGGCGTCAACCATCTGTGATAGCTGGGCGAGGCTTTGTCCTGCTGATCGTCGAGAAGCTTTCTGAGTGCAGATTCCTGCTCCGGGCTGCGCTTCAGCACCAAGAGCATGCGCTGCATGGGGAGCGAGGCTGGGGCTGTGCCCAGATCGAACTCGGGGCGCGCCAGGGAATAGGTGTTGCCATGCAGCACGGTCAGTTGTGATTCGTCGATCGGCTGCGTGATCAGCGAAGGCGGCGTGGCCGGTTCAGCCTGGGCATTGGACTGCCGCACGAGACAAGGAATGCAGAAAAGGCTGAGCACGATGACGGTGACGGGCAATCGCTTCAGAATCGGAGGACAGAGAGCCTTCATGAGACACCTTTGCCTTGGAATGTGGCTAACGAAAAGACTGAAGACCAGTTGGGACAGGAGGAAGGAGGTAGCCCCTACTGATCTTGCCGCGCAGGAGGTTGGCTGCGTCCGGATCAAGACTTTTATATCAAGTCTCGCAAAATTGCAACAGCCGAATCTCACTCTTCGAACATTACTCTTCGAACATGGGGAGCTGGCGCTGGTCGTCGGTGGGACCGCGTCTTGGGTGCCGGGTGGCGCCGATGACTGATGGCACCGGGCAAGAGCGAGGATTGGGAGCGATCTACGGAAGCCTAGCAACTGCCTGGTTGCCAGAACAGCTGAGTTGTGCGGTACCGACGATGGTGCAGCCTCCGCCGCAGGTGGTGATCACATTACAGTTGGTCTGGTCGAATGCGAAGATCGAAAATTCAGTGATCGGTCCGCTAGGAGCCTCGCATTGAGCCAGACCCTTGGAGGTGACAGACACCACAGCCGTGGGCGCGTTTTGATGGCACGCTCCCCAGGTGGCTGGTTGCGGCGTGACTATGTAAGGGGCGGTGTTGTAGTGGCCGGTGGCGGTGAACTGAATCTGCTCACCGGGAAGTCCCGCCGTGGCAGTGGGGGGCTGATGGTGATGGACTGGAGTTGGCCGGTCATATTCTTTGAACTTGCGCCACAGGACAAAGCAAGCGACGCAGCCAGAAGCATGCCCAGGAGAAAGAGCGCGAGGCGAAGCTTCTCCATAACGCCCTCCTGGTGGAATTAGAACGCGGGAGTGAGTGGCGGGTTGCAAGGTAGGACGGTTTCTTAGACCCTCTTCCTAGATCCTCCGGGAGGCAGTCAGATCGAGGTGTCGCGGCACCTTAAGCTGAGGTCAAGATCGGCGCTGCCTGCAGCATCGTTCCCGCCCTTGCGCAAAAGACGCGCAAGAGTGGGGCACCCGGCTTCGGCTTCCTCAGGATGACAAATCGCGAAGCTCTCTGCGGTTCGCTCGTCTAGGTTGCCTTTGTCACTGTCACCGAATATGTCGCGATAGCAGTTACACCGTAATTGTCGGTGACGGTCAGGGTAATCGTTCTGGACACGCCGCCGGTCGCGTAATCGTGTTTCGCCGTGCCGGTCGTGGTGACCGTTGCGGCGGTGCCATCACCCCAGTTCCATGAGTAGCTTGTGATCTTGCCCTTGGGGAACGGATCCGTGGTGGTCGCGGTCCAGGTGCTGGTGGTGCCGCTTACAACCGATTTTGGACCTGCGATTGTCGCTTTCGGTCCGGTCTCGGCAAAGGCGCCGAGGCCCTTTGGGGTGCCGACTCCGGTAGGACCGTTGTAGCCGACTCCTGCGTCGCAGGCGAGGTCGCCTACGCTCGGCGTGGTCCCGGTTGCCGGGTAGTCGCAGTCAAGAATTCCTTCTCCAAATGTGTTCGGGTCACCGCAGGCGGCGGCGCCCTCACCATCGCACCAACCGTTGCCGCCGCTGGTGACGTTGTACAAAGAGGCGGTCCCAAGATGGCCGTAGAGTGTCAGCGCCGGGTATTTAACACCATGGGCACCGCCAGCCAGGGCGTACATCGCGGCGATGATGGGCGATGACAGCGATGTTCCGCCGACTGTCTGCCAGCCAAGCACGGGGCAATAAGTGGACCCGCAGTTGTACGAGGCATAGATGTCGAAGCCGGTAAGGTAATCAGCATCCGCTGCGATGTCTGACACCAGGCGTTTGGTACCGCAGGCCGTGTTCGCCCAGTCGCTCACGTTGCTCTGCCAGAGTTGGGCGGCGAACAGGCGGCTGCAACCTCCTCCCGTGGCTCCGAGCGGAGTCCCCAAAAGCGACTCGTAGTAGTCTGCCGTACCGTTGTCGTTCCACACCGTCTCGGACTCGCGGGTCGCGGTCTGGCCGAGGTATAGCGAAGTGCCACCGACTGCGACCACGGTGTTGAGGGATGCCGGAGCAAACGGCTGGTTGAAAGGGGACGGAATACCGGTGCCGAGCAGGTCGAAGCTGTAGTATCCCTCGTCACCCGCGGACGCGGTGATGACGATGCCGGCATGGTTGTAAGCCGCTTCCTGGCTCGCTGTCATTCCAGATTCGGCGCCGCCATATGAGTTGCTGATCACGGTCGCCTTCAGGGTAACCGCCTCGTTTACGGCTGCGGCGAGGTTTGCGTCTGAGTCACTGGTGGCTTCGACCAGGATGATTTTGCAGGTCTGGCACACGGAGTGCACCGTCTCGACGTCGAGGGATTCCTCCACGGACCAGCCGGTCTTATCGTTGGCAGGCAGGGTTGAGCCGCCGGTCTGGTTGACCACCTTGAGACAACCATTCGCCTCGCTGCAGGTGGCCAGACCATACTGCTTGTCAAAGGTCTGGAGGTCGGAGTTGATGTTGGGGTCGTTGTAGGCGTCGATGATAGCGACCGTCTGGCCCGTCGCCGTCGCAGTGGAGGTGAAGGCGTAGGCGGTTGCGAGATCGCTCGGCGTCAGTCCACCGGTCGGCCCGATCGTCGCTTTTGGGCTGGTCGTGGCGTCGCTCAGGTCTGCCCCGGCGGCGAGCCTGTACGGCAACGCCCCGGGCGTGCCTTCCGACACCTCAACTCGACGCATGGCAAAACAGGTCGAGTGTCGACGCCTGGCCAACTGGCACACGCGCTGGCCAATGGCAAAGTGCGTGACCTGAGCAGACCCAGGGATGACATTCTCCGATGCCTGGCCGGCGGCCACATTCCATCCACCGAAAACTACCGTTAGCAGCGCCATGACTACTGAGTGGTATCGCATCGCAGTCCACCTTCCTTCTTCTTTGTGTCTTGAAGTTCGTGACGACGTGTTGCAGGGGGAGGTTGTGGCACGAATGCCAGAGATTGAAACAGGGATTTTCTTTACGCCCCAAAAGCGGGTGCTATTGTCCCCTCAATTCCGGTAGGGGTCAATGTGAAAGAATTTTCACTCGAATCGGCCCTGAGATCCCGCACTCCGCGGCGGCTGCGAATCTCAGTCTTCGAACATTACTCTTCTAACATTACTCTTCTAACATTACTCTTCTAACATTACTCTTCGAACATGGGGACCTGGCGCTGGTCGTCGGTGGGACCGCGTCTTGGGCGGCGTGTGGCGCCGATTACCGCTAAGACAGTTAGCGATTCCAGGGCGGTACGGGGAACGAAGATGCGCTGGGTGTTCGAGCGCTGGTCCGGTGGATTTACGAGATAGCCTTCCGGCAGATTTTGGGTGAGGTCAGAGGGCATCAGGCCTTCGAGGATTTCGTTGTCTTTGAAGCGAAGGCGGACCCAGAGGCCTTCGGAGCGGGGGCGGGTGGTGAAGGTCTTGCGCGTTAGCGACTCGGAGTCGCCGAACTCGCGGACGAAGTAGACGCCCTTGATCTCGCGCAGGTCGATGGCGATTACGGTGCCGGAGGTGTTGAGCAACTCGAGTTTGCCTTCGCTGATGAATTGCGCGTGGGAGACGTAGCCGGAGACGGAATCGCGGTCCATCTTGCGAACGATTACTTTCTTGTGGGTCGAGGGCATGGTCGGGCTTCGGGCTTCGGGCTTCGGCGGGGCGCGGTCCGTTCGGGACTCGTTCCTTTCCCCCGCTTGACCCCGGACTTACGTCCGGGGCTAATGGATACCGTCGCTTCGCGACTGACTTGCGAAGCTGCGTCATTCTCGCACTAAATGGGAAGAAATCGCTGGAATCCACGTTGGCAGTAGCCAAAATATTAACCTTGTGTTATTCCTTTAAGTTGCTTTGTCTCAACTAAACTCTGTTTAAGTGCTTTATATTTAACGGCTTGAGTATCAGCCGGTCTTGAAGGAATGCGTGTGGGCCCTGGCAATCTGTGGAAATCCTGTGGAAAAGCGTTGGATTTAATCCCGTCCGGCCGCATCTGGGATGTGCAGGAAACTGCGGTGGGTGGAACGCTTGAAGTCGGTTGTCTGAAGACGAATGGCTGATTACATTTACACGATGGAAATCCGGTTGACGCCGGATCAAATGAAGGGCGTCAATCTGGTGCAAGACATAGCCCGGGCCGCGGGAATTACTCTTTATCTTACCGGCGGGGCGATTCGCGACATCATCAGCGGGTTCACGATCCGCGATCTGGACTTCACGGTTCAGGGCAATCCTCTCAAACTGCACAAGGACTTCGAGCGGGCGGGCGCGCAGGTGGCCGGCCACGATGAAGACGTGCGCACGCTGTTTCTGGTGCTGCCGGGGAATGTGCGCGCAGAGATTGGCATGGCGCGGACCGAGGTTTACGAGAAGGTGGGTAGGGCGCCGGTGATTGCGCCGGCCAGCATTCAGGAAGATCTGCGACGGCGCGACTTCACGGTGAACGCCATGGCGCTATCGCTGAATGAAGGGTCGCGGGGGCTGCTGCTTGATCCGTTCAACGGGGTTGCGGATATTGAGGCGAAGCTGCTGCGGATTCTGCACAACTATTCGTTCGTGGAGGATCCTTCGCGGCTGATTCGGGCTACGCGATTTGCGGCGCGCTTTCACTGGCCGCTGGAAGAGCGCACGCAGCTGCGCTACAACGCGGCCAAGGAGAACAACTGCATTGAGCACATCTCGCGCAGCGCGGTGGGGCATGAGATTGCGCAGCTGGCGCATGAAGATGATCCGCTGAATGTAGTGAAGGCGCTGGAAAAGGAAGACTGGCTGAAGGTGCTGCATCCGCACTGGTCGTCGGCCAAGGTGGATACGAACGGGCTGGGGCAGTTGATGAAGACGCGGCAGCAGATGGTGGACCTGGGGTATACGGTCGATCCATCGCCGGCGGTGATGCATTTCTTGACGGCTCGGCTTTCAGATAAAGACATTTCTGATTTGCGGCGGCAGATACCGCGCAAGGATTTGATCGAAGCCTGGCGCGATATCGAGGATCACGCCAAAGAACTGGCGAAGCGATTGACCGGGAAAGAAGCGGCGACGCCATCGCGCACGTGGAATCTGCTTTCATCGGCGCGGCCCGAGATGATTTTATTTCTGGCGGTGACGGCGCGGCACCAGACCGTGGCGCAGAAGATTAAGAACTTCCTGACCAAGTGGCGGCAGGTGCAGCAACGGATTCCGCTGCCCGAGATGACGGAGTTGCTGATTACACCGGCGTTGCCAGAATATCCGAAGATTGCGCGCGACGTTTTCATGCTGCTGCTGGACGGAAAACTGCGCTCGCGTACGGAAACTTTGAAGTTTTTGAAACCGTTTGCGCCGCCTCCACCGCCTCCACCGCCTCCGCCGCGGCGCGGGCGTGGGCCAAAAGCCGCGGTGGCTGCGCCGGTTGCGCCGGCTGCTGCCGCGGTGGGGAAAAAGGGCGAAGTGGCGAAGGGCAAAGGGAAGGGAGCTGCTGCGGTGCCTGCGATTGCTACTCCGGCGCCTACGCCGACTGCGAAGGGGAAGTCCAAGGCGGCACCGACGGTGGTCAGAGCTCCGGGTAAACCTGCGAAACATATCGTGAAAGCTGCTGCGAAGCCCGCTGCGAAACATCCTGCAAAATCGAAGAAGCCGGCTCATAAGCCGAAACCAAAGGCAAAGACAAAAGGCAAGAAGCGGTAAGAGCTTTCCTGGTCGTTACCGTACCGGCTAGTGTCCTGATTCGCCTTTCCGGCAGGTACCAATTTCTAGCTTATCCGGCCTCAGACGGGCATATAATTGAGGTATGCATCGACCGCTCCTCATTGCGGCGTTCGTGCTGCTGCTGGCAGCTGTGCCGCTTTCGGCGCAGCATGGCGGCGGAGGGCATGCCTCCGGTGGCGGGCATGGCGGGTTTGCTTCGCACGGAGGTGGGTTCTCCGGCTACGCTAGCGCTCCGGCTTTCGGCGGTGCGCGTGCGGGTTCTGGTTCCACGGCGCGTTCCTTCGCCCCTCGCTCCGCTTCGCGTCCGGCATTCTCCTCGCGATCGTTTAATAACCGCAGCTACGGACGTTCTGGCGGCGGTGTGCGATTCGGGACTTATGGCCGCGGAAGCAACTGCTACTACTACGGCTATGGATGCGTGGGTGCTTATGGGTGGGGATACGCGGGTTTCTACGATCCTTATTGGTGGTCGGATTCTGGTTCGTCGTTCGATTATGACCAGCAATACCAGACCGGCCTGGCCAACGAGATGAACCAGCAGAGTCTCGATGAGCAGAGGATGCGGCAACAGAGCGATCAGGATCTCTATGCGGGGTTGGCGCCTGCACCGCCACGCGAGCATCGAGAGCACGAGGAACTCAACGAAGCCGCGCCGGCCACGGTGCTGGTTTTCCGCGATGAGCACAAGCAGGAAGTGCACAATTACGCCATCGTCGGCCAAACCCTGTTTAGCTTCAACCCGCAGCATACGCAGAAGATTCCGCTCTCGGACCTCGACATTCCCGCCACTACCAAGGAAAACGACGAGCGCGGCGTGGATTTCCACGTGCCCGGCGCGCACGACGGTCAGTAGCCGGTTTTCCTGAGCGTCTCGCGCTGTGAATATCTTGCTGCTTTTTGTTCTGCCTTTCCCGATAGAATGACGCCAACGTACAATAAAACTGAGGCCTATGTCCCAATTCGTCCACCTGCACCTGCACACCGATTACTCCCTGCTGGATGGCGCCTGCGACGTCGAAAAACTTTGCCAACGTGTGAAAGAGCTGGGCATGCCTGCCGTGGCAATGACCGACCACGGAAACATTTTTGGCGCCGTGCACTTTGTCAACGCGGCGAATCATGCGGGCGTGAAGCCGATTGTGGGTTGCGAACTTTATATCTGCAAGAAAGATGATCACAACATCGAGCGCACACCGCCCGAGGGCGATACCTACAACCATTTGCTGGTGCTGGCCGAAAACGAAGAGGGGTACCGCAATCTGGTGAAGATCACGTCGGAAGCATCGCTGCACGGTTTTTATTACAAGCCGCGAGTGAGCAAGAAATTTCTGGCGGAGCATTCTCGCGGGCTGATCGGGCTTTCGGGCTGCCTTAAAGGTGAAGTCGCAGAGCGGTTGATGGAAGGGAAATACGATGCCGCGCGTGCGGCCGCCGGGACGTTTGTCGACATTTTCGGCAAGGACAATTTCTATCTCGAGATTCAGGATCAGGGACTGGCGATGGAGCACAAGATCCATCCCGGCCTGTTCCAGTTGGAGAAAGACCTGGGACTGCCGCTGGTGGCGACCAATGATAGCCACTATCTCTGCGAAGACGACGCGCACGCCCAGGACGTGATGCTGTGCATCCAGACCGGGAAGTCGATTCACGATACGGGGCGGATGAAGTTTGAGGGCACACAGTTCTTTGTCAAGAGCCACGATGAAATGTATCGCGTGTTCAAGGACTCACCTGAAGTTTTGAGTCGGACGCTCGATATCGCCGAGCGCTGCAGCTTGAGACTCGAAAAGGTGGCGACGCCGTTTCCGCAATTCGAGGTTCCTCCGCGATACACGATTGATAGCTATTTCGAGCACGTTTCCCGCGAAGGCTTCGCGCGGCGAATGGCGGCGCTGCGGCCGTTGCACGAGCAGGGCAAGCTGAAGCATCCGATTTCCGATTACGAGCAGCGGCTGGAGCGAGAGTTGGCGATCATCCAGCAGATGAAGTTTGCCGGATATTTTCTTATTGTGTGGGACTTCATTCGCTACGCGAAGGAACATGAGATTCCCGTGGGGCCGGGTCGCGGATCAGCCGCCGGGTCGCTGGTTTCTTACGCGCTCGGCATCACCGATCTCGATCCGTTGCAGCACGAGTTGCTGTTTGAGCGATTTCTGAATCCAGAGCGGGTTTCGATGCCGGATATCGACATCGACTTCTGCATGAACCGGCGCGGCGAAGTCATCAACTACGTTACGCAGAAATACGGCCGCGACAACGTGGCGCAGATCATCACGTTTGGCACGATGGCGGCCAAGGCGGCGATCAAAGACGTGGGCCGCGCCATGGACATTCCTTACAGCGATGTCGACCGGATCGCGAAGATGATTCCCACGCAGCTGAACATCACGCTTGACCAGGCCATCGAAGATTCGCCGCAACTGCGCGAGGCCATGGAGAAGGATGGACAGATTCGTGAGCTGATCCAGACCGCAAAGAAGCTGGAAGGGATGGTGCGCAACTCCGGAGTTCACGCCGCGGGGGTGGTGATTTCGCCACGGCCATTGACCGAACTTGTGCCCTTGCACCGAACCAAGAACGAGGAAATCGTTACTGCCTTTGACATGGTTGCCATCGAGAAGATGGGCCTGCTGAAGATGGACTTTCTCGGGCTGACCACGCTTACGATTCTTACCGACACGTTGAAACTGATCGTTCAGACGCGGGGAACGCCGGTTACGCTCGAAAGCATTCCTCTCGAAGATACCGAAACCTACCAGAAAGTCTTTCACAAGGCCCTGACTTCCGGCGTCTTCCAGTTTGAATCGCATGGCATGCGCGACGTGCTGCGGCGCTATCAGCCGAACTCGATCGAACATCTTACCGCCTTGAATGCGCTCTATCGCCCAGGACCCATGGCAATGATCGATGATTTCATCGAGCGCAAACAGGGACGGCGCAAGATTGAGTATGAGCTGCCGGAGCTGAAAGAGATTTTGGAAGAGACGCTGGGCGTCTTCGTTTATCAGGAGCAGGTCATGCAAGCGGCGAACAAGCTTGCAGGCTACTCTCTGGGCGAAGCCGATCTGCTACGGCGGGCGATGGGCAAAAAGAAACAGGAAGAGATGGCGGCGCAGCGCGAGCGTTTCATTCAGGGTGCGGCGCTGCGAAAGTTTCCGCCGAAAAAGATTGAGAAGATTTTCGATCTCATGGCGCAGTTTGCGGGATACGGCTTCAATAAGTCGCATTCGGCCGCTTACGCGCTGCTGGCCTATCACACGGCGTACTTGAAGACGCATTATCCGGTCGAGTTCATGGCGGCCTTGCTGACTTCGGTTACGGGCAGCACTGACGATGTGGTGAAGTACATCAATGAGTGCCGCGAGATGGGCATTGCGGTGGAAGCTCCGGATATCAATGTTTCAGACGCAAACTTCACGCCGCACGGCGAAGCGATTCGTTTTGGTCTGGCCGCGGTGAAGAATGTCGGCGGCAATGCGATTGAATCGATCGTGGCGGCACGGAAGAAGCTCGGCCGTTTCAAATCGATTTACGAATTCTGTGAGAACGTTGATCTGCGGCTGCTCAACAAGCGCGTGCTGGAGTCATTGATCAAGAGCGGAGCCATGGATTCACTCGGCCGCCGCGCGCAGGTCATGGCTGTGCTCGATCGCGCTATGGAGCGCGCGCAGAAGGCACAGCGTGATGCGGAATCGGGACAGCACGGGCTGTTTGGCGTGTTTCAGCAGGAGTCTGAGGTCAACAACGACCGGTTGCCCGATATTCCGGACTGGGATGAGCAGGCGCGGTTGGCGGCGGAAAAAGAAATCCTCGGCTTTTTCATCAGCGGGCATCCGCTGGAGAAATACAAAGACAAGCTGGCCGATCTTCAGGCGCTGCGCATCGATGAGATCGGCGCGATGACGAGATCCACCGGCAAGGACGAGACCATCGCGACAGCCGGCATTATCGGCAACGTGCGCGTGCAGAAATCGAAGCGCGGGGAGTTTTATGCGCAGGCCACGCTTGAGGATATGTCCGGCTCAATCGATATGATTGTTTTTCCCGAGGCCTACAAGCGACTTGGGGACAAGGTGAAACTTGAAGTTCCAGTGCTGGTCAGGGCGGGAGTGAGGATCGAAGAAGGAACGAATCCCAAGATTACGGCGGCCGAGATCATGCCGCTGGAAGACGCTAAAGTTCCGCTGCCGCGTGCGATCCGCATTCGGGTGCCGCTCGAAACCGCGGGCGAGACTACGGTGGACGATCTTTACACACTTTTCACGCAGCGCAAGGGCGCTGCGCAGGTGTTATTTGACGTGGAACGTGCCGGGGATTTTATGGTGGTGATGGAAGTAGAAGGTTATAATGTGCTGCCAGATCGCAGTTTCATCGCCCGGGTCGAGCAGTTGTGCGGGCGGGGCAGCGTCCGCGTGATCAATTGAGGCTGTAATTGGCGAACCGTGCTCGGCTAAGCGTATCCGGCAAAACCGTATTCATCTAGACATGGAAGCCAGCGATAAGGCGCAGCAGGAACTGGAGCAGATCGAGCGCCAGGTGGCGCTGATCGAGGCCTCTGCTGGGCAAAATGACGAGACGCAGCGCCAGCTGGCAAAGCTTCATGAGCGTGTTCACATTCTCCGGGAGGAAATGAAGAACCTGCAGACGGCCTGGCAAAAGACGGAACTGGCACGGCACCCGCAGCGTCCGCAGGCGCTCGACTATATCGAGCGCGTGTTCACCGACTGGAGCGAGATTCACGGGGACCGCGGGTTCGGCGACGATCCCGGCGATTGTTTGCGGGATGGCGCGCTTTCATGGCGAGGAAGTTCTCGTGGTCGGCACGCAAAAAGGCCGGGACATGAAGCAGCGCGTGTACCGCAATTTCGGGACGCCTCATCCCGAGGGATATCGCAAGGCGCTGCGGGTGATGCAGGTCGCGGAGAAATTTCGCAAACCGATTTTCACGCTGGTGGATACCGACGGCGCTTACCCGGGAATTCACGCGGAAGAGCGTGGGCAAGCCGAGGCGATTGCCTACAACTTGCGGGAAATGGCGCGGCTTGAAGTGCCGATCATCGCGACTGTGATTGGGGTTGGCGGCAGCGGCGGAGCCTTGGCGATCGCCGTGGCCGACCGCGTGTTGATGATGGAGAATTCAATTTACTCGGTGATTTCGCCTGAGGGTTGTGCCGCGATCATGTGGCGGGATTCCACCAAGAAAGAGTTGGCCGCCGAAGCGATGCGCATTACGGCCACGGATCTGAGCGAGTTGGGCTGCATTGACGATATCGTGCCCGAGCCGGAAGGTGGGGCTCACCGGGATTACGAAGCGGCGGCGAACTTACTCGACGTCAGCCTGCAGAAGCATTTCTCGGACCTGAAGAAGATCCCGCCGGCGGATTTAATCGTGTCGCGATACGACAAGTTCCGCACCATCGCGCAGTTCTTCAAGAGCGAATAGTGAGTCCGCGGTCATTTTGTTTCTTGTGTCTCGTTCCCAAATAGGTTCCTCGCGGCTTCAGGCGGGCGATTTGGCGTGCCGAGAGAGCGCTGTCGCCGTATAATATTGTGTTTCCCCCAAGTTGAAATTCGGGCGGATCATTTTGTGGGGATCATTCCGCCCCTAAATCGAAGGAAGGTGTAGGGATGGCCACTACGGATGTTGCGCCCCAGGGTACGGGCGGGCAATTGGGGCGCAAGCGCATCGTCAATGACATGAGCATTCAGGTTGCCACGGTGAATGGCTCAGGCTCACAAAGTTCAAACACGGTATTGTTGCGGGCGATTTTTCAGATGGGCGTGCCGGTTTCGGGGAAAAACCTTTTTCCTTCAAACATTGCCGGTCTGCCCACCTGGTACACGATTCGCGCCAACAAAGATGGCTACATTGGCCGCAAGAAGGAAATCGATTTCCTGGTGGCCATGAATGCGGAGACCGCCCAGGACGACGTGATGTCGCTGGCAGCGGGCGCCTCGGTGTTGTACGACGAACCGCTGGCGCTCGAGAAGCTGCGCGATGACCTGATTTTTTATTCGGTTCCCTACGACAAGCTGGTCGCAACCGTTTGCCCGGAGGCGAAGCTGCGCAAGCTGGTTAAGAACATGGTGTACGTGGGCGTGGTCGCGCAGCTGCTTACCATCGATATGGGCGAGGTGGAGAAGGCAATCCGCAAGCAGTTTGCTGCGAAGGTGAAAGCTGCCACCCTGAACCTGGCCGCGGCCCAGGCTGGATTCGATTATGCCAAAGCCAGCTTGCAGAAACGCGGGGTGTTCTATATCGAGCGCATGGACAAGACCGCGGGCAAGATCATCATCGACGGCAACTCGGCCGCCGCTCTCGGCTGCATGTTTGCCGGGTGCACAGTGGTGACTTGGTATCCGATTACGCCGTCGTCTTCGCTGGTGGAGACGATGATCGAATACATGAAGGAATATCGCATCGGGCCGGACGGCAAAGCTACTTTTGCGATTGTTCAGGCAGAGGATGAACTGGCCGCGATCGGCATGGTGATCGGCGCCGGCTGGGCGGGCGCGCGCAGCATGACCGCGACCGCAGGTCCCGGCATTTCTTTGATGTCAGAGTTTTCCGGTTTGGCTTATTACGCGGAAATTCCGGGCGTGATCTGGGATATTCAGCGCGTCGGTCCTTCTACCGGCTTGCCCACGCGCACTTCGCAGGGCGATATTCTTTCCACTGCCTTTCTTTCGCACGGCGATACCAAGAACATCATGCTGATTCCGTGCTCGGTGACGGAATGTTTCAGCATGGCCTCGGAGGCCTTTAACCTGGCCGAGCAGTTCCAGACGCTGGTTTTCGTTATGTCCGATCTGGATCTCGGGATGAACAACTGGATGTCCGATCCTTTCGAGTACCCGACTACGCCGATCAAGCGGGGTAAGGTTCTCAGCAAGGCAGATCTCGATAAGCTTGGCGGCTTTGCCCGATATAAAGATCTGGATGGCGACGGCGTAGGATACCGCACGCTGCCGGGAACGAATCATCCTGCCGCAGCCTACTTTACGCGAGGCAGCGGCCATAACGATAAATCGAACTACAGCGAGCGCCCTGACGATTACGAAAACAATATGGAGCGGCTCAACCGCAAGTTCGAGAGCGCTCGCTCTTTCGTGCCTCGTCCAGAGATTCTCAAGGGTGCGAACGCAAAAATAGGGATCATCGCCTATGGGACTTCGCACTGGGGGATCATTGAAAGCCGTGACCAGTTGCGCACCGAGTACGCGATTGAGACTGACTATTTGCGGCTGCGGGCTTATCCCTTTACGCGTGAAGTGCATGAGTTCATCGAGCAGCACGATCGCGTTTACGTGGTCGAGCAAAACCGTGATGCGCAGATGCTCAGCCTGCTCAAACTGGATCTGAAACCGGAACTGACTACGCGGTTGCGCAGCATCAGCCATCTCGACGGGCTGCCGCTTGATGCGAGGTCCGTGACCGACGAATTAAGCACCATGGAGGGCAAGTAAGATGGCGACCACGCCTGCTGCTGAACCAAAAACGAACCGCATCGGACTCACCGTAATTGATTACAAGGGCGGCAAGACTACGCTCTGCGCCGGCTGCGGCCACAATGCGATTTCCGAGCGCATCATCGAAGCCATGTATGACATGGGCGTGCAGCCGGAGCGCGTGGCGAAGCTGAGCGGGATCGGCTGTTCGTCGAAGAGTCCCGCTTACTTCATGAACCGTTCGCACAGCTTTAACTCGGTGCATGGACGCATGCCGTCGGTAGCCACTGGCGCGATGCTGGCCAATCGCAATCTGATTGCGCTCGGCGTGAGCGGCGACGGCGACACGGCGTCGATCGGCATCGGGCAGTTCGTTCACCTCATGCGCCGCAATCTTCCGCTCATCTACATCATTGAAGACAACGGCGTATACGGCCTGACCAAGGGGCAGTTCTCGGCTACTGCCGATCTTGGGTCGAAACTGAAATCGGGCGTGATCAACGATCTTCCGCCGATTGATACCTGCGGGCTGGCCATCGAGCTGGGCGCTACGTTTGTCGGCCGGTCGTTCTCCGGTGACAAGAAGCAGTTGAGCGCCATGCTGAAAGCCGCCATCGCGCACCACGGTACTGTGATGCTCGATGTGGTTTCGCCGTGCGTCACCTTTAACGATCACGAGGGTTCGACGAAATCCTACAAATACGTGAAGGATCATGAAGAGACTTTGCAGGAAATAAGCTTCGTTCCGCACTTCGAAGAAATCGATGTGGAGTACGATCCGGGAACGACGGTCAACGTCACCATGCACGATGGTTCTCATTTGCGGCTGCGAAAGCTCGAAGAAGACTACGATCCAACCGACAGGATCGCTGCTATGACGCGACTCTCCGAAGCGCACGATAAAGGCGAAGTTCTGACGGGGCTGTTTTACGTGAATACCAAGTCGCCCAGCTTCCTCGATATGCTGAACATGGTGGATGAGCCGCTGGCCACGCTGCCGGAATCGCGGACGCGACCGGGCAGGGAAGCGCTGGCGGCCGCGATGGAAGAATTGCGGTAGCAACGCAGCCTACTTCGGCGCAGTCAAACTCGCAGGCTCAAGCCCCAGACCCGCGCCGTAATATTCCGCCAGGGCATGCCGTTCGTCTTCTGTGAGCAACCCCGCAATAGTGCGCATGGGCATGTTGATGTCGTTGGCGCGGCTGCCGGTAGCGAACGCCTCCAACTGGTTCAGCACATACTCGGCGTTCTGGTTAGCCAACCACGGCGCTCCAGGACGATAGCCGACCGGACCATGACAAGCCTGGCACGGCGGAATGCCGCGTTCTCCATCTCCAAAGGAAATTAGACGCGATGCGATGCCGGCATGACCGGGATCAGGCCGCGACTGCGGGAAGATTCGTTTGTCTCCAATATCTGCGAAGGCGGGCAGCTTTGCGTAATAGGCGACTACGTCCGCCACGTCCCTGGGTGAGAGCGACTCCGCGATCGGGTTCATCTCGCGGGATAGCCGCTTATGACTCCGAAAATCTTCCAATTCCTTCCAGATCGCCAGCTTATCAATGCCTGCCAGGTTCGGAGTGTAACCAACCGCACTGAAGCCTTCCGCTCCATGACAATGGTCGCAACGTCTGGCGAGGAGCATTCCACGAAAAGCGTCCCCGCGCGAGGCCGCCGCTAGCGTTTCCGGCGTCCATGCCACATATGACGGAATTCGATCCGGCGAATTGGCTCGCACCTGCAGCAAGAGCGCACTGGCAGCCGTCCCGGCAACCAGAAGCGCGAGCGTAATCGCCGCGCTGAGCCGCCACGAAGAACCTCGCCCGAAATGCGCTGATCCTCTAATGTGCTGCACAACTGCCCCTTTCTTCCGGCTGTAAGGCAGGGAACTGTTCTCGGGGAACGACTTTCAACTCGGACCGCATGGCGTAATGTCCCGCTCCACAAAACTCGCGGCAGGGCATTTTATATTCGCCCGGACGCGCGAACTGAAGTTGTGCTTCGCTGATCGTGCCGGGCAAGACCTCAACTTTATAGGTAGTGCCATCGAAGGTGAGCGAGTGGACCACGTCGGCGCTGGTGATGCGGAGATGAACCGGAACCCCAGCCGGAACCAGAATGCAATGGGGGATGAACAGGTATTGCTGAGCGATCATGCGAACGGTGACCGAGCCATCGGGATCTTGCTGGGTTCCGAGATTATTCTCGACGAACTCCCCGGCCAGGTGAAGCGACAGAGCATCGACGTGGCGAGAGCCTCTCAGCCAACGCAGTAGCGGGACGTCGATCTGATAGTAGCGGGTGGCTGGGATCAGGCACAGAACCAGCACCGTCAGCAGGAACGTTCGTAGCTTTCGCCAGTTCACGATCGGTTTCGCCGTCAGGACGATTGGGAAGGGCACGAGTTCACTCGTGCCATCAGGTCGCTAGAAGTGTACCCGCGCTTCAGTGCCTGAGGTAAATCTTTTGCGCGCGACTAAGCCCCGCCGAGTTCTTTCAGCACGGCGCTGCAACGCTCGCAGACCGTGGGGTAGGTCTTGTCCTCGCCGACGTGGATCGAGTAATTCCAGCAGCGTTCGCACTTTGCCCCATCCGCCTTCTTCACTTCGACGTGGACCTGCCCCGTGCCGTTGCCCGGACCCTGAACCAGGGTCACGGCGGAGACAATAAAGAGGTAGCGCAGTTCGCCCGCGTGGCGAGCCAGCACTGAATGGACCGGGTCGGGAGCAGTCAAGATAACCTGAGCTTCGAGCGCGGTGCCGATCAGTTTATTGTTGCGAGCTTCTTCGAGCGCCTTGAGCACCTCGTCGCGCACCGCGCGCAGCGTCGCCCAATCGTCGTCGGACTTTTGGTCAGCTTCGGAAGCGATCTCGCGAGGCGCCGGGAACGATGCCAAGTGCACGCTTTCCTCACGTTGCTTCGCTTTCGGCAAGTACGGCCAAACCTCTTCGCAGGTAAAGCTCATGATGGGAGCGAGCAGCCGCACCAGCGCCTCGCCGATCTGCCAGATTGCCGTCTGGGCGCTGCGCCGCGCCTCCGACTTGGGCGCGGAAATGTAGAGGCGATCTTTGAGCACGTCGAGATAAAAGGCGCTCAAGTCGACAATGCAAAAATCGTTCACGCGATGATAGATCTTGTGGAACGCGAACTCGTCATACCAGTTCGTCAGGGCGAACGTCAGCACGGCGGTGCGGCGCAGCATGTACTGATCGAGAGCTTCCATTCTGTCAAAGGGGACTGCGTCAGTATTGGGGTCGAAGTCTCCGATGTTGCCGAGGATGTAGCGAAACGTGTTGCGAATCTTGCGGTAGTTTTCCGCGACCCGCTGCATCAACTGCTCGGAGCCGACCACGTCTTCGCGGAAATCGACTGACGCCACCCAGAGGCGCACCACTTCCGCGCCCATGCGATCGGCGATATCGACCGGGTCCACGTCGTTGCCGCGCGACTTCGACATGGCCTGCCCTTTTTCGTCGAGCGTCCATCCCGGCGTGACTACGCCTTTGTAGGGCGGCGTTCCGTGCGTGCCCATGGCGCAGAGAAGGGAAGACTGGAACCAGCCGCGGTATTGGTCGCCGCCTTCGAGATAAAGATCGGACGGCCAGGGATATGTTGGCTCGTCGGCGATTAATGCCAGATAGCTCGCGCCAGACTCCAGCCACACGTCGAAGATGTCTGTTTCTTTCTCGAACCTGGTGCTGCCGCAGTGCGGACACTTCGTTCCTGCGGGAAGAATCGTGTCTGATTCGGACGTGAACCAGGCGTCAGCGCCGGAGCGCGCAAAAAGTTCGACGACCTTGCGATTGATGGCGTGGTCGTTGAGCGGCTTGCCGCAGCTCTCGCAAAGGAAAACCGCGATGGGAACGCCCCACACCCGCTGGCGCGAGATGCACCAGTCGGGGCGTGTGGCGATCATGTTCGAGAGCCGCTCCTCGCCCCAGGCTGGGTCCCACTTCACGTGCTTGATCTCTTCGAGGGTGCGTGTGCGAAGAGTGTCTCTTGCGACTTCACGCGCCGGGCATGGGCGTTTCCATGGAGATGAACCACTGCTCGGTGGCGCGGAAGATCACGGGATTATGGCAGCGCCAGCAGTGCGGATACGAGTGCTCGGTCTTTTCCGCATGCAGCAGAGCGCCGCGGCTCTTGACCAGGTCGATGATCGGCTGATTCGCTTCCCAGACGCGTTTGCCGGTGTACTCCGGCAGGCCGTTGCGCAGGATTCCTTTTTCGTCGACGTTGCTGGTGGCGTCAAGACCGTACTTGATGCCGGTGATGAAATCCTCGGCGCCATGGGAGGGCGCGGTGTGCACCACGCCGGTTCCCGTGTCCATGGTGACGTACTCAGCCAGCACGCCGAGGATCTTGCGGTCGAGAAACGGGTGCTGGAAGTTCAAGTGCTCGAGTTTGCGGCCGGGGAAATGCGCGAGTTCGCGCGGATCTGAAAGATTGCATTTCTCCGCAACGTCTTTCGCCAGCTTCGAGGCAACGATGTAAACCTCGCCGCCGGACTCGAGCGCGACATACTCTTCATCGGGATGAAACGCGACGGCCATGGACGCAGGCAAAGTCCAGGGAGTGGTGGTCCAGATGATGGTTGAAAGTTTCTTTCCTGCGAGAGCCGCGTCGATCCTTGCGGGATCATCGAGCAGCGCGTACTTCACCCAAACTGTGGGGCTAGTGTGGTTCTCGTACTCGACTTCAGCCTCGGCGAGCGCAGTCTCGTCGTGCATGCACCAATAGACGGCGCGCAGGCCTTTGTAGACGAATCCGTTTTCGTAGAAGGAAAAAAATGTCGACAGGACGACCGACTCATACTGCGGGTTCATGGTGGCGTAAGGCCGGTCCCAGCGGCCGAAAACGCCGATCCGCTTGAACTGCTGGCGCTGCAGGTCGAGATACTTCTGCGCGTACTTGCGGCATGCCGCGCGGACGTCGATGGGACGCATCTGCAGCTTCCTGCCGCCGAGTTCCTTATCTACCTTGATCTCGATGGGCAAGCCGTGGCAATCCCAACCGGGGACGTAGGGCGCATCGAATCCGGACATCGTCTTCGACTTGACGATGAAGTCTTTCAGGCATTTGTTCAGCGCCGTCCCCATGTGGATCGGTCCGCTGGTGTAGGGCGGGCCGTCATGCAAAATGTAGGTGCCTTTAGCCGATCCTTTGCGGGCTTCGCGGATGCGTTCGTAGATCCGCATCTCCTCCCAGCGGGCCAGCATTTTGGGCTCGTTCTGGGGCAGGTTGGCCTTCATGGGGAAGGCGGTTTTAGGCAGGTTGATGGTAGCTTTCAGGTCGAACGGCACTCGGTTGGACTCTCCCAAATGATTGAATCTTTTCATTATAGGGAGCGGGGCCGGGAACGTCCATGCGCGCCGGAATCGCAATCATGGGAGGGCGAGCAACCAGGGAACCAGCTTGCTTACCGGTAGGGGCGGCAGATAGTACATTCCAGACTGGAACTTGAAATACACTTCGTAAAGAGAGACGGAAGGGGTACAATTTCATGTACAAGCGAAGGTTCGGGAGCTTGACGCCACCTATCGGTGGGGCCCGAGCCGCTTATGGAAATTAGGGAAGAAAATTAGAGGCAACTCGTTGGAAAGACGGCTCATCTGTGTAGGTGGGACGTCTTCACCAAGATAGCTGGCTTACCACCCCGCAAGGGAACACCGAACCCGGGAATAATGGCATCCACTGAAGTCAATCCGAGCGTCGCTCCGAAAGCTGCTGACGAGCCGGAGCTTCATCTCCTGCTGGCCCCCGACACTTTTGAGCCTCTGTATAAGTCGCTTTTCCGCGGCCTGGATGAATTCTTCTTTCCCAAGAAGTTACCGCCGCTGAAGCTGGAATCGAAACCCATCCCGGTCAAGGATATCTGGGGCTTCTACAACTATAAAAAGAACGGCGCCCTGGGTTCGACGGTTGCCCACGTCATCGTGATCGCATTGATTATCGGCGCAACGATTCTGGGACGCCGGATGGTGACGAAGGTCGAAGCCAAACCGCAGGTGACCGAACTGATCGATCCCGGTGATTACACACTGAAGCCCGCCAAGACGCAGGCTGGTGGCGGTGGTGGCGGCGGCGATCGCGATGTGTTGAAGGCCTCCCAGGGAAAACTGCCGAAGTTCTCGATGAAGCCGCAAATTACGCCGCCAGCCGCAGTGATCCGGAACCTCGATCCGAAATTGGCGGTTGAGCCCACTGTGATGGTGCCGCCCGATATTAAAGTAACCGCGATGAATAACATGCCGAACCTTGGCGACCCGAAATCTACGGCAGTCATTCCGTCGAATGGAACGGGTGATGGCAGCGGTATCGGTTCGGGTTCAGGCGGTGGCGTTGGTTCAGGAAACGGGCGTGGTGTGGGACCGGGCGAAGGCATGGGTATGGGCGGCGGCGTTTACCGCGCCGGCCGGGGAGTGACTCCACCGCGACCGATCTTCTCGCCTGATCCCGAGTTTTCCGAGGAAGCTCGCAAGGCTAAGTATCAGGGCGTTTGCACCCTGATGATTGTGGTTGATACCGACGGCCGCCCCACTAATCTTCGAGTGGTGAACTCTCTTGGCATGGGATTGGACGAAAAGGCTCTCGAGACGGTCAAGACCTGGCGCTTTGAGCCTGGGATGAAAGACGGACACCCCGTGAAGGTTGAGATGGCGGTGGAAGTCGATTTCCACTTGTACTGAGACACTCAGTTCTCAGTTCCCAGCAACTTATTCCTTCCGCAACACGGCGAAATGCAGCAGCACGCGCTGCCTGAAGCCCATCCTCTCGTACAGTTCAATCGCCCGCACATTGTCGCCCCGAACGTGTAGAACCGGAGTTTCTCCGCGGCTGCAGATGCTCCGCATCACCTCAGTCATCAGGATGCGCGCGTAACCGTGGCCCGTGTGTTCAGGGTGGGTGCAGACGGCGCTCACTTCGGTATAGCCGGGAATCTTCAGTCGCTCGCCGGTCATGGCAACCAGCTTTCCGTCGAGGCGAATCCCCAAATAGGTGCCCAGTTCGCGCGTGCGCTTGCCAAAGGGACCGGGCTTGGTGAGCGCGGTAAGCGCTATCATGTCGGTCGAGTCCGCATCGCCGAGTTCAACGATTTCCGGCACAGTAGAAGAGGATCGTCGGACGGGAACGCCGTCGCCCGCGTAAACCATTTCCGGCATCGGGGCGCCGGCAATGAAACTCCAACCGGACTGCGGCTGGTAAGGCGTCTCGAAGAACAATCCGACCGTCTCACCCTCGTTTACCAATCCCGCGAGAGATTCGTAGCCCTCGGGCGTGGGTTCACGAAACGCACCCAGCGGCGAAACCTCCGGCACAAACCTGCGCGCCTGGTCGAAAGATTCGGCGAACTCAGCCTGCCGCGTGGTCAGAGCCTTCCAGATGATGTTGTCGAGGGGATGCATTTGCTGTAGGCCTGACATTCTGATTGGAGCAATCGGAAACTCGCTGGGACACAGTAATTCTGGAATGCGTGATCACGCTATCCGAACCTTGCGGGCAAAGACAAACCGTTCGCCTTTGTTTATTCCTTCAAATCCACATGCTGAACATCCTCGATGGCGTGCCCGAGGAAGCGCTCGCCGAGGCGCCGGAATTTCTCTACCGAATCTGTGGCGAAGAACTTCAGGCGCGGAAGCTTTCGGCGTTCTTCATGGACGGCGCGGGCCATCGGGAGGAGCCGCTCCAGGCAGTCGGCAACGGCCCGAGCCGTCGATTCGGCGGAATCAACGATGCTCACATGCGGCGGCGCCACGCGATGCAGAAGCGGCTTCAGCAGCGGGTAGTGAGTGCAGCCAAGAACGAGAGCGTCCGCGTCGCGAAAGCCATCCGCAAAGCCCTCGTCCAGATAAATGCGCGCGACCTGCTCGGTGACGGGATGCTCGACCCATCCCTCTTCGACCAGCGGAACCAGCAACGGACAAGCCTTTTCACGCGCCTCGAGCCCGCGCGCCTCAAGAGCCTTGCGGTAAGCGTGGCTGCTGACGGTGGCTTCGGTACCCATGACTACAACTTTGCGGTTCTTGCTGACCGAAGCGGCCGCCTGGGCCCCGGGCTCCACCACCCCTACGACCGGCACATGCGCTGCCGTCGTAATTTGGTCGAGAGCGAGTGCAGTTGCAGTGTTGCACGCGATCACCAGCAATTGGGCCCCATGAGCCTCAAGATAATGCGCGGCTTCGACGGCATAACGCGCCACGGTTTCGACCGACTTCGAGCCGTAGGGAAGGCGGGCGGTATCGCCAAAGTAGAGGTAATCGGCGTCGGGAATAAGTTCAAGTAAAGCTTTAAGGACGGTGAGGCCGCCCACGCCGGAATCAAATACGCCGATGGTGGGCCGCCGCTGGGTCATGGTCGATGGAACCGCATCACGATAATACCAGCGGAGAACAATGGGAACGGGAGTCAGGGATGACCAGAGATGTTCCTCGAACTAGGAACGCTTCGCAACCGTCGAGCTGGAGCCCGTAGCTTCGGCGAACTCAGAGCTTCTTCCGCAGCACACCCCCGGCGGAATCGGCGCACCATGCGGACAGGTACGAGGATGTCCGAGGAAAGTACAAATCTTGTCCGTCGCTTCGAGCGAAAGGATGTGCTCGAACTTGCAGGCCTGCTGCTCGATTTCCGATTCGCTGTCCATGGCCAGGCTGTCGGTAAAAAGCCTTTCGGCGAGTCGATGGCGGCGGATGATGCTGCCGGCCCGCTCGCGCCCGCGAGGCGTGAGCTCGACGATCAACGTACCATCGCCGATCGAAGCGGCCACGGGTTTGAGCGCGTCGTGGCAAGGATTCACAAACGGCTTGTGATCGTGAGGATGAGGCGGATGAGGCGCCGAGAGCACGAGTCCCATCTGAATCATCTTCTCGATCGCCAGACTCACGGGCAGCGCGCCGTGCACTTCCATGCGTTCGACTTCTGCGATCTCGCCGTGCTCGGCCAGAACCCACAATTCTTCGAGCACCTCGTCGAACTGCTCTTCGTCGGCCATGGCGAAAACTTCCTGCGACTCGATCTTGCCGTGATGGAACTCGATGCGCCGGTCGGCCAGACGCGCCACCACGGGATCGTGCGTCACCATCACGATCGTCCGCCCCTGCTGGTGAAACTCGCGCAGCAGGCGCAGCACAATCTCTTCGTTGACTGCGTCGAGGTTTCCCGTCGGTTCATCGGCGAGAATGATCTTCGGATCATTGATCAGCGCCCGCGCGATGCAGACCCGCTGCTGTTCGCCGCCGGAAAGCTGCGAGGGCAAGTGCCGGGCGCGGTCGCTCAACCCAACTCGAGTCAGGGCTTCCATCGCCTCTTTCTCGTCGGTCATGCTGTGAAAGTACTGCGCTAGCATGACGTTCTCGACCGCCGTCAGAAATGGAATGAGGTGAAACTGCTGGAAAATAAATCCAATCTTCTCGGCGCGCACCCGATTCAAGTCCGCCGAAGACATGCCGGCCACGTTCTGACCATCGAGCCAGATTTCCCCGGATGTTGGGCGATCGAGGCAGCCGATCAGATTCACCAGCGTCGATTTTCCCGACCCCGACGGGCCCATGATGGAGAGCCATTCGCCCCGCGCCACGTGCAGAGAGATGTCGTCGAGCGCATGAATCGCGTCCATTCTGCTCTCCCTTGCCGGTCGCGTGCTCGTTCCCCGCCGCGTTCGCGGGATAGAGCTTGGTCACATTCTTGATCTCAATCATGTCACTCTCCCCGCAGGATGACCGCCGGCTGCACCCGGCGCAGCAGCCAGATCGGGAGAACCGCCGAAAGCAACGTCACTACTATGCTACCAGCCAGCACAAAGGGCAGCACACCGAAACGTGGCACCACGGGAGCGTGGAAGTTAACCCGCCCAATCCAGGCGGCGATGCCGATGCCCAGAACAAATCCGATCACAGCGCCGGTCGCGCCCAGGGCAGCTGCCTCCGCCGCGAAAAAGCCGTTCAGCAGGCGGTCGGATGCACCCAGAGCCTTCATGATGGCAAAATCGCGCCGGCGGTCGAAAACCCATCCCATCAAGGTTGACAGCACACACAAAGCAGCCGTCAGAATAATCAGAGCAGCGGCGTCCAGCAGCGTGGCCCGGGTCTTGCCCAGAACACGCGCTTCGCCTTCCATGATTTGCCGCACCGGACGCACATCAGCGGCCGGTATCGCCTGCCGAAGCTGCTGCATGATGACGGAGATCTCTTCCGGCGATCCACTGGCAGCAACCTCGATCGTTGAGGCCTTCACACCGGTCCAGAAAACGAAATCCGCGAGCGAAACATAAACGCGGCTGTCTTCGGCAGCACCGGTCCGCACCGTTCCAGCAGACGTGAGGTGAATGGTGTGTCCTTGAAAGGTAAGGTCGAAAGGCTGATTCTGAGGCGAGACGACAGAAAGAGCGCGTACGCCGACCAGCGCTTGTTGCGGCGCGGAAGGCCAGTTGCTCACCGACCACCAGCGATCGAGTTGCCGAACCCGATCGAAATCTGTACCTGCAACGACAACTGGCTGGCCGTCGTTGGTTCGCGCCACTACCAGCCCGAAGGGCGCGACCACACCCCGGCCCGCCAGGACGGATTCCACATGCGTCAAAGTGTCTGCGGGAAGGGAAGCGCCATCCTTCCCAACCAGGATGATGTTTGCCCCATAGTTACGAAATTCGCGCCGCAGTTTGGCCTGCACATCCACGTATAGATTCAGCATCGCCGTGGTAACGCAGCGGCTACGACCATCGCAAACAGCGCCGAGAGCGCGCGGCCGCGGCGAAGCACGGCAGCCCGCACGAGCATCCGAAGAAACATGGAAGTATGAGGCGCCTGCGCGCGGCTGGCAGCAACGTCCTGCGCCGAATGCGAGACGTTCACAGTTCACCTCGCAGGGCGAACACCGGGTCCAGCCTAACTGCTTTGCGAATGGCGGCGGCGCTTCCCGCAAACGTAACGACGACGGCAATCGACAGAATCACCGGCAGAAGCACTGGCGGAATCGTAATCTGCGAATCAAAAATGGAGCGGCCGATTTGGTGTGCGAGCAATCCGCCGGCAACGAAACCCACCGAAGCCACCGAGCAAAGCCAGCAGCGTCGCCTCAGCAAAGAAGACCGAGGCAATCGCCAGCTTTCCCGCGCCCAGAGCCTTCATCAGACCCACTTCCGCGCGCCGCTCAAAAATAGCAGTGGCCATGGCGGCAGAAACCGCCAGCGCCGAAGCAAACAGCGCCGCCAGCGTGATCAGAAAGATCAGACCCTCGATGCGCGTAAGCACCGCGCCCTCGTTCTGCGCAACCTGGCGAATCTGTTCGGCGTGCGAATGCGGAATCGCTTCCTGCAATTGAAACGCGATCGACTGCGGATACGGCGAGCAGTACCAGCGGTCGTAAACCGGACCAGACATGCTCTTGGGGTCGCGGCGGGCCAGAGCGTCCTCGGGCTTGGTAAGCGCGCTGACGTAGACCCGGCGAACCGCACCCGGTTTGCCAAGAATTTCCTGAGCCAGCGCAATCGGCGCGACGATCTGGTCGTCTTCGCCGCCCCCGGTAGAAAGAATTCCGCTGACGTGCAACTGGCGGCCTGAAACGGCAAGCTCGTCACCAGCCTTCGCCGAAAGTCGCGCCGCTAGACGCTCTCCGAGCAGTACATCGCGCGAATTGTCATCGGGCCACGCTCCCGAAACCTTCCACCAGGGATGCGTCGATCGCACCCCGGTCGTGAACTTTTCCTTGCCAAAAGAAACTTGTTTGGCAAAGTAAGTTCCGAGCAACGTGAGATTTTCCGTGTCGCCGTCGCGCTGCAGCACAACATTTACCGGCAACATCGGCGCAAACCCGGTGATGTTGTTGTGCCAGAAAGTACCCTTGATCTTCGGTAGGTCCGCTTCGTTCAGAAACGCGCCATCGCTCGGCGGCTTCAGGTTCACCCCGCCAATTTCCACGTCCAGCGTGTCTTCTTCGGGAGTGATCAGCAGGTTGGCGCCGATGGTGCGCAGTTCGCGATTAATTTTGTCACCGATGTCGGTGGCAACCGCAATCATCGCCGTAGCCACAGTCACGCCCAGCGTGATGGCCGCGCCGGCCAGCAATTTGCGCCGCTTCTGGCGACGGAAGGATTCGTAGACGAGCCGGGCGAACATCCTCTACTGCTTCTCGAACATGCGGCCACCGGCCGCAATGTCCGCCTCTTGAATAATCACGGAGTCAGCAGTCTGCGGTCGCCTTGAGCGGCACCGGGTTGCATCCGCCTTTCGCGCCCACCGACTGCGGATTGATCGGCGCGGCACAGTTCTTGCAAACCACCATGTTGCCCGACTTGTAGAAACCCACCGCGCCGCAGATTTCGCAAGCATCGAAAACCGTAGCGACCTTGCCGTCGGGCTTCTGATAGAGCCAGAACCGGATCTCCGTGCCATTCTCCTGCGCCTGGTAGCGATGCAAATCTCCATCCGCAACCTGCGTGAGCGGAATCTTCACCAGCCCATTCGTGAAACTAACTTCGGTTGCCGGTGACAGAGCGCTCACGCTCTTGGCATAGATAAACTCCGCCGTGACCAATGCTATGAAGACGAAGGAAAAACCGTAAACCGAAGCCATCCACAAACGCTCTTTGCGAGCCGTCCAGGCGGCCTTGCGCCGCTCTGCCGCCGAAGCGGGTTCGGGAACCGGCTGACGCCGTTTGGCATCGAACAGGACCATTAGCGCGGCGAGAGCGATAATCGTGACGAAGAAGAAAAGGTCGTTGCGCACGATGGGCCCGATGATGGCCATCTCGCGCTTCGATGAGGCAATCACACCGCTCTCTGAGAGCTCATGCAAACCCGCCACCACCAACTGCAGCGCTACCAGGAAGAGGATCGCTGTCGTCACCCGGAAAAACTTCTGCAGGTTAATCCGCACGCTGCCCTTCACAAACATCACACCGAAAGCAACCGCCGCCAGCACGCCCAGCAACGTGCCCAGAAAGCTCATCAGCTCGGTGGAGTTAAGGGAGACGGCAGAAAGGATCAGCACGGTCTCCGCACCTTCGCGCAGCACCATTAGAAACACAAAAAAGAACAGGCCGACCCAAGCATCGTTGCCGGCAAGCAGGCCAACCTTGCCCTCAATCTGTCCTTTCAGTTTGCGCCCGGTCTTCATCATGAAAATAATCATGGTGACGACGAAGAAGGCGGCGACCAGCATGATCCAGCCTTCGAAAACGTCTTCGTTCCAGTTCAGCCGGGAAATCACGACCGCCACGCCGATGCTGCCGAGGAAGGCGGCGCCCAGCGCGGCGTAAACCGTCTTGCGCAGATCATTCCGGCCAATCTTGGCCAGATAAGCCAGCGTGATGCCGACGATCAGGGCAGCCTCAACCCCTTCGCGCAGCGTGATGATGAACGCCTGAAGCATTTATAAGTGACCTGAGTTTCTCGAAACTATCCTGAAAACGATCTTGAAAATGAATTTCAATTTCAACTTCAAGGATATGCCGCGAGCGGCGGGCGCGTCAATCCGTGGTGTCACAAACATGCCTGACCCGCATCACACGGGGAGATATGGGATTAAACGGATCTCGCAGCGCCCAACCCAGAGTGCACGACGTCGCACACTCGGATAAAATCACTCAGAATATTGGAACGGTTCTGGCCGCTCTGAGTTCGGAAAACGTCCTATGCCTGCACCCAAGATTCTCAAACCGGTAGCTGCCATGATCGCGCTCGGGCTTCTGGCTTGCCTGGGCGCGCTTTTCTGGGTCAAGTTGGCCCGACCGGGTGCACACTCAAAGATCAACCCCAACGACATCATTCTCAGGCTGAGCGGATCTAACACGATCGGAGAAAGTTTAGCTCCCGCGCTGGCCGAAGAGTTCCTCAAACAGCAGGGCGCGACGGACGTTAAAACCATTCCCGGGGATCGCGATGACGAAGTTTTTGTGAGGGGAATTCTACCCGGTGATCGCACTCCCAAAGCAATTCAGATTGATGCGCACGGCTCGGCTACGGCCTTTGAAGACCTGGCCACCGGCCGGGCTGATATCGGAATGGCTTCTCGAAAAATCAAGTCTGAGGAAGCGGCGCAATTAGTTAGTCTCGGCGACATGGCTTCCGCGGAGTGCGAACACGTCGTCGGGCTCGACGGAATCGCAGTCATCGTCAGCAGAGCGAATCCAGTGCGAACGTTGTCGAAGGATCAGATCGCGCAAATCTTCGAAGGCACGATAGGGAATTGGCTGCAGGCGGGCGGAACCGACGGCGCTATCCACCTGTATGCCCGCGACGACAAATCCGGAACCTACGACACATTCCGAAGCCTGGTGCTCGGCGATTCTCCGTTGGCGCCCTCGGCCAAGCGTGTTGAGGATAGTCACAAACTTTCCGATTCCGTCGCTCAGGACCCCCACGGAATTGGTTTCATCGGCCTGGCCTACGTCCAGGAAGCGCGAGCGCTCGCCGTTTTCGAGAATGGCGCTACCGCGCTGTTGCCGACTCCCTTTACCGTAGCGACCGAGGATTATCCTCTTTCGCGGCGCCTGTTTCTTTATACGGCCGCGCGACCGCGCGAGGACCTAACTCGCAAATTTGTGGACTTCGCCCTTTCCAGCATCGGACAAAACATCGTAGCGGAAGCCGGGTTCGTGGGACAGAACGTCTCGGCCGTGGCCTCCGCCGGCTCGACCGCCGTCCCCGCAGACTATCGCCGTCTCACCAGCGGCTTCGAACGCTTGTCGCTCGATTTCCGCTTTCGTGAAGGCAGTTCGCAGCTCGACAACAAAGCAGTGGCCGATCTTGCTCGTGCCGTTACATTCGTTACGGACCTGCATTATAGCGGCGACAACCTGGTGCTCTTGGGTTTCGACGATGGCCACGAAGCCGCAGCCAGTCTGTCAAAAGCCCGAGCCGATGCCGTGGCGCAGCAATTCGAGGAACGCGGCGTGAAGGCCGGCACGGTGATGGGATTCGGCTCGCAAATTGCCGTAGCCTCGAACGACACTCCCGAGGGAAGGCAAAAAAATCGCAGGGTAGAGATCTGGCTGAAAAGGTAAGAACGGCTCGATCGCTCACCGTCGATCACTTTGCAAACCTGTATCCTTCATAACCGCTTTAAGAACGCATTCGCCTGCTCCAGCTGCGGAAACAACTTTTCTTCCGCCTGAAACTCCGCCGAGTGCACGCACCGCCGGCTCCCGCGCAACCTGACGGGATGCTTCAAATGCAGCATCTCGTGGTAGACGATGTACTCGACCGCATAGCGGGGCACAGCTGCCTGATCAAAGATTCGGCTGATGACAATCGCATTGTGCGCCGGATCGTAATGCCCGAGGATGCGTCGAGTCTTCGTCGGGCTCCAACTCATGCGCGGCCGGCCCAGCAGTCCGTGAAAAAAGCGCCGGTTCAGATCCTCAAACACAGCGTCCAGATCGTAGACGTGGCCCCTCGGAGAATGCAGCCGCTTGCGCCCGCGCATCTGCCGCACCAGATGGGCTTTACTCACAACCTCGTGGCTGGCCACATATTTTCGATAGCGAGCCGCGTGGCCTCGGTCGATGGGCTTGCGGTACATCTTGGCCAGCAGAATGTGGGCAATGGCCCGTACCACGGCATCCGGCGCCCCTTCCAGCAGATCGGAGAGCCTCACCAGAAGCCTGCCTTCGCGCAAGCGAATCGTATTGTTGACGTTCGCGAAAGCAAAAAACTCAATCTTCAGCTCAGGCGCCACAGCACTCGGCCGCAACTGCCGGTGTTCCTCATGAAAGATTTCGAGCAGTCCCTCACGCACAGTGAGGTCAGATTAGCACGACATGATTAGCACGAGGATGTTTACTCAGACTTGTCAGCGGCCGACTTCGAGGCAAACTTCTTCTTCTGCTTAGCCGCGTCTTCCTGCCCGGCCAGCAGCTTGCGATGGTCTTCCACCGAACCATCCAGCGTATCGAGGGCTTCGGTCAAAGCGAATTCGTACTGTTTGGCTTCCTCCGCCGAAACACCGGCCGCATCCCTCAGCGCGAGCAGCTTGGCCTGGAACTCAGTGTCGGCGTCGATGATCACCTTCAAGGGCTTGCGAATATCATTCTTGCGATCGACATAAGTGTCGATGTTGTCGTTCAGTTCGTCATAGATCAGCAGGAAGTCATCCAGCTTGTCATGCGTTTGCTGCGGCCGGTCCTTCGTCTTGGGATCGCCGCGCATCTGCTCCAGAGCGACCAGGCGCGCCCGGGCAAACTTTACGTAGAGAGAAAGCCGTTGCTGAGGCTCCCAACTGGCATCGCGGATCTGGTCAATCTCCGCCTGGGTGAAGGGATCCCGGTGACGCTGACCCGAGGCTATCGCCAGCCACCATCAGAAACAACCCCAAACCAGCGCAAACTCGAAATCGGCAGATCCTCATTTCTTCTTGTCAACTTTCGGAAACATGGCAACCAGCAGATCGTCACGAATCTTCTGCATGCGGTCAATCGTGTCCTGTATCCGGTGCCTGGTCTTCGTGGGAGACCGCGTGACTCATGTCCGTGAGCTTGCGCACCATCTTGCGGATGGCAATCTCGCTCTGCTTTTCGTGCTTGTGCGACTGAATCGCATAGTCGCGAGCCAACTCAGAGTAGGCGACTACGTCGGCCAGTGCGGCCAGCGCCTTCTCGCTGTCGCCGGCGATGTACAACCTGTCCGCATCGCTCAGTTGCCGCTCGGATATGTGAATACAAAGAGCCGGGCGATCGCCGACAGGTGCATTGGCCACGCGCTCCTTCTGCTCTTCGACCGAAGGTTCCTCGCGGCCGCGCAGCAGGGAAGGCGCGATCAGCGCCGATAACGCTAAGCCTGCCGCTAGAGCCCGCCAGAATCGTGAATGTCCCGTCCCGAGCAACATTGGCTTCCCGCAGGCTATCTCTTCGGCTCGATGGCAATCAGCCGATGTTTCGCCTGCCACTCCTGATCAGGATACTTCCCACCGGCATTGTTAAGGAAGAGGTGATAGTTGGCGGCAGCTTTCTTCAAGTCACGCAGGTGATCGTACGCCGAAGCTCGCATGAAATATGTCATCGGAGTCTCCGGCAGCAGTTTGGCTCGGGCATCCAGCGCACGAATGATGACTGGGTAATCCTTGTTGTCGTTGGCCGCAAATGCAAGATCGTAATATGCGCCTCCGAAGTTGGGCTTCAGCGTCACTGTCGTGATGAACTCCCGCTGGGCTTCCGGCGACTTCTTCTGCCACAACAGAGCCTTGCCCAGCCCATCGTGCAACTCCGCCTCGTTGGGGTGCGCAACCAGCAGTGCGCGGTAGGCCGCCTCGGCCAGGTCATTTTTTCCAGCGGCCGCGTACACCTCCGCCAGATCGCGCTGCGCCGCATCGTCGCCCGGCGCCAGCTTCAGTCCGGCCTGCAGTTCCGCGATAGCGGCGTCGGTCTTGCCCTCGGCCGCGAGCACGCGCCCCAACTGGATGTGCACCGCAGCCGAATCCCCATTTGCCGCCAACAAGCTTCCGCAAATATTCTTCCGCTTCAGGAAAACGGCGCCCGCGCATGTAGATGTTGGCCAAGCCCATGACCGCATCCGTCGACCGCGAGTCGAGGGCCAGCGCCTGCTTGTATTCCTGCTCAGCCGCAGCGTACTTGTTTTCCTGTTCAAGAAGTTGCCCCGCGGAAAGATGCGGCTCAGCCTCTTTCGGCTGCAGCGCTGCCGCGCGCTGGTAGGCCGCAAGCGCCTCCTCAGGTTTCGACTTTTCGATCGTCTCCCCCAGGGAAAGCCAGGCCCGGTATTGACCTTCGGCCACGTGCGCGGTGGGTTTCAACTGAGTCGCTGCCCGCAGAAATTGCTCCGCCTCAGGTTGCCCGGTCTTGGCCAGTTGCAGCCCAAGATTCAGGTTCGATTCAAAAACGTCCGGCTTAGCCGCTACCGATTTGCGGTAAGCCGCAATCGACTCGTCCAACCGGCCCAGCTCATTTTCTACAAAGCCAAGATCGAACCATCCCACGTAGCTCGCGGGCTGGCGATCGAGCAATTTCCGAAGCAGAGGTTCGGCGGCGGCGTAGTCCCGCTTTTCAATCGCAGCTTTCAGCCTCGGTAAGTTCGGCAGGTTGAGCTGGAGAATCTTCATCCTCCACCTGAATGTGATGCGCCGACCGGTGGCCCTGGGGTTTTGATGAAGACTGCGATGAAGACTGTGATGAAGACTGTGAAGAAGCCTGTCCCGAAGGCGCGCTGGCATCCTGTGCGACCGAGCACAAGCCCGCCGTCAACATCAACAGGCAGCCCGCAAGAACTCTACTTGCTCCCATTGGACCGCGCCGCTCCATGTCTGGCCATTGCCCGCGCTATTCCCGTTCAGGAGTCGAGCCAGATACTTGCCGGTGTAAGAGCCGGGCACCTTCGCGATCGCTTCTGGCGGACCCACTCCCACAATTTTCCCGCCGCGCGCTCCACCCTCCGGCCCCAGGTCGATTACCCAGTCCGCAGTCTTGATCACTTCCAGATTGTGTTCGATCACCAGGATCGATCCCCCCGCATCAATAAGACGGCGGAAGGCCGCCAATAGTTTGCTGACATCATCGAAATGCAGCCCAGTCGTGGGCTCATCAAAAATATAAAGCACACGCCGCCGGCGCGCTCGTTCTTCCGGCCGCGCCGCCGCCGGCCGCCCAATCTCACGACCCGCGGGCTGCAGATGCGCCGCCAGCTTCATGCGCTGCGCTTCTCCTCCCGACAAAGTTGTCGCCGATTGCCCCAGCCGCAAATATCCCAAACCAACTTCTTCCAGCACGCGCAGCTTGTCTGTCAGCTTGGGCACTTCGGCAAAAAACTTGAGCGCCTCTTTCACCGTGAGGTTCAACACTTCGTGAATATTCTTTCCGCGGTAGCGCACGTCGAGCACCTGCGATTTATAACGAGTCCCTTTGCACTCTTCGCAAATGAGTTCAACGTCGGCGAGAAACTGCATCTCCACCGTAACCGTGCCATCGCCCTGGCAAGTTTCGCACCGCCCTCCGGGAATATTGAAAGAAAAGTGCCCCGAGGCGAAGCCGCGCTTCTTGGCCTCAGGCAGCGAGGCAAAAAGTTCGCGGATGGCGTCAAACGCCTTGATGTAAGTCACCGGATTCGAGCGCGGCGTCCGCCCGATCGGAGATTGATCCACCAGCACCACTTCGTCGATGAACTGATCGCCCTCCAGACTTTCCCAGGTCGCTGCCCCGCGCGCCGCTCCCAGGCTCTGCTGCTTCTTGGCTTCTCCCAGCGCCTGATAAAGAACCTGATGCAGCAACGTAGATTTCCCCGACCCCGAAACTCCCGTAATTGCCACCAGCATTCCCAACGGAATGCAAATGTCGATACCCTTCAGATTGTTTGCCCGCACGCCCTTGATCCTGATCTGCTGTACGCCCGGCTGGCGCCGCACGGCCGGTATCTGAATGCGCAAATCTTCCGCCAGATAACGCCCCGTAAGCGATGCGGGATTCCGCAGAATCTCTTCATACGTTCCCGCAGCCACCAGCTTGCCGCCGTTTTCCCCGGCTCCGGGACCAAGATCAAGAATCCGATCCGCCGTCCGCATAATGTCCGGATCGTGCTCCACCACCAGAATCGTATTCCCCAAATCGCGCAGGTCTTGCAAGATCTTGATCAGGCGGTGCGTGTCGCGGCTGTGCAGCCCGATCGAAGGCTCATCCAGCACGTAGAGCGTCCCCACCAGCCGCGATCCCAGCGAGGTAGCCAGCTGAATGCGTTGCGCTTCTCCGCCAGAAAGCGTAGACGAGAGCCGGTCGAGCGTCAGATATTCCAGGCCCACATCGTTGAGAAACCGCAAGCGCTCGCGAATCTCCTGCAGCAGCCGCTCCGCAATGTCGGCTTCTTCCGGGCTCAACTGAACTCCAGCAAAGAATTTGGCTGCGTCCTCCACCGTCATCGCGCAAACGTCACAAATGTTTTTCCCGTTGATCTTCACCTGCCGCGCTTCCAGCCGCAGCCGCGTCCCGCGGCACTCGGGACAAGTTGAATATCCGCGATAGCGGCTCAAAAACACCCGGATGTGCAGCTTGTACTTCTTTCGCTCCAGATACTGAAAGAATCCGCGCACGCCCAGGAATTTTCCATCCCCATCCAGAATGAGTTCCCGTTCCGCGTCGCCAAGCTCCGCCCAGGGCACATCCAGCGGAATGCCTTCCTGCTTGGCAAACCGCTTCATGTCCGTAAACACCGGCCGGTACTTGGGTTTGTTCCAGGGATCAATAGCGCCTTCGCCCAGCGATTTCGTTTTGTCCGGAATGACCAGGTCGAGATCGAAGTCAATCGTGTTCCCAAACCCCTGGCACCGCGGGCACGCGCCATAAGGATTGTTAAAGGAAAACAACCGCGGCTCCGGCTCTTCATAACGCAGATTGCAACTCTTGCATTCGAAGCGCTGCGCAAACCGCAACTGCCGTGCCGGCTGATCATCATGCGGGCGGCAGGTCGAAAATCACTTCGCCCGCTTCCCGGTACGCAGTCTCGACCGCATCCACGATGCGCGACCGCGACTCTGCCGAAATCGTAAGCCGGTCCACCAGCATGAACACTGGCTGGTCGAAGCGAATGTCCAGCAGCGATTCCGGCGTCGAAAACTCAAACACCTGCCCCGCCTGATACAGTCGATTAAACCCCGCCTTGCGCAACTCGAACAGCCGAGCCTTAAGCTGCTCCGTAAGTCCCGAGTCCGCCGCCGCAGCTTTCTTGGCGGACTTGCGTCCGCGCGCAGCCTTCTTTTCCGCTTCCTGCGCCAGCAGCCACGGCAGGCTGCAAAGGAAAGACCACCTGCACCCGCGTTCCCGGATCCAGAGCCAACACCGCATCTGCGATTTCGTCGACGGTATCTTTCTTCACTTCGCGGCCGCAGTTCACGCAATAAGTGCGCCCAATGCGGGCAAACAGCAACCGCAGATAGTCATAAATCTCGGTCGCCGTCGCTACGGTCGATCGCGGATTCCGCGTCGTATTCTTCTGCCGGATCGCCACCGCCGGCGCGATGCCATCAATCGAATCCACATCCGGCTTCTCGATGCGCTCCAGAAACTGCCGCGCATAAGCCGACAGCGACTCCACGTACCGCCGCTGGCCCTCAGCATAAATAGTGTCAAATGCAAGGGAAGATTTGCCCGAACCCGAGACTCCCGTGACCACGGTCAAGGTGTTATGCGGCAACCTCAAAATCGATGTTCTTGAGATTATGAACGCGCGCGCCGCGAACAATAATGCTTTCCGTGGGTAGTAAGTCAGACATCGGGTAAAAGGTCCGGCAGCAGACCCCATTCCCGCCGGAGTGTTCCCAGCGTCTTCAGAGAGCCCTGCCGAATCTTTTATTATAAATCAGAGCTTTCCGAAGAAGGCGCGTGACCTCGCGGCGGAGTGCGTTGCGGGGGAACTGAATGCACAGAATGGAAGGATGGAACGGGTCCCGAGAGGGATAGCACCATGTCACAGCGCGCCAGCCTAATCCTCTTCCTGATCGCGCCGCTTTCCATACCGGAAAGCCAAGCCAAAACCAAACACCATAATTCCAACGGGAGGAACCAATAGCACCAGAATCGCCCGATTCAGCGCCTGCTGGCCTTCCTTGGGCGTGCTCCGGGCGGTAGCATTGCACATCGCGCATCCCTGCCCGAAGCTGGGCACCGCGCAAAACAAAGCACCGCCAGCAGCGCAAGAGCTCGAGCTTTGCCACAAAGAAACGTCATCGCGATTCCCAATTTTACTTCACGCCCAGCCGCAGAATCCGGTCCGCGTCCGGAAAGAAAAAGAAGTACATGATCACAAACAGCCTGCCACTCGCGATCACCAGCAACCAGCGCATCATCGCCGTCTCAAACTTCAGGTGCATGAAGTAGGCAATGATCAAGGCCGACTTGATCACCGACAGCACCAGCAGCACTTCCAGCATCCGCACCGGCTCGAATATCTGCCGGTAACCGAGCCACACTTCCACCCCGGTCAGAAACAGCAACGCCCCCCAAACCCAGAAATACTGTCCTTTGCTATCGTCGTGCGCAGCCACATCGTGCATAGGATTTTGCCTCTCCTAACACTAAATCTTCGTCGACATCAAATACACCAACGGGAAAATAAACATCCACACCAAATCCACAAAGTGCCAATACAGCCCCGCGACCTCAACATCGTGCGCATCATAAACTTTCGGCTTCAGAAAAAGAATGATGCCCGCCACAATCAGCCCAATCAGCAGCGCATTAACTCAATAATGAAAAACATTGTCCGACGGAATCAGAAGAAACCCCGCCAGCCATAGCACTCCCAGAATCGGCAGAAACCATTTACGCAGCGCCACCACGCCCAGGTAGATCACGCCGATCGTCACGTGCAGCATATGCATCGCAGTCAGCCCAAAGAACGTCGCCGCGAACTGCGGCACGCCGGTCGAGATCTTCGCGTACTCCGAATTCAGTTGCCCCGCGGGCTTCGGAAACGCCGGCAAACTCAAACCTTCGTGGATCAAATGAGTCCACTCCATCGCATGCAGAACGATGAACGCGGTTCCGAACGCCATCGTCGCCAGCAGCCACAGCCGCGTCCACGCCCGGTCGGCCCGCTGCGCCGCAAACACGCCCAGCACCATGGTCAGAGAACTCGAAAGCAGGCAGGCCGTCATCACCGTCGCGTTGATGATGCTTTCCTTGCCAAACGGTGTGGGCCACGCCGTATAGATGCGGTTGTAGCTGAAGGCAAACAGCAGCGCTCCGAACGTCAGCGAGTCCGAGGCCAGAAACAGCCACATCCCAACCTTCTTCGAATAAGCCCCGAACAACGGCGCTTCATATTCCCCGGAAACCCCGTGCTGCACAGCAGCGGCGTCAGCCATTCTCTCGTTTCCCCTTTCCCTTATCGCGCAAACGCTAAGAGCGCAAAAACATAAATCCACAACACGGCCATGAAATGCCAGTACCAGGCCGCAACGTCCACCACGATCCGCCGCTCTTCGATCGGCCTATGCAGCAGGGAAGTGATGCTCGCCCACGACAAGGCAATGATCCCCCCCATCAGATGTACCGCGTGCGCCGCAGTGAACAGATAAACGAACGAACTGTCCGGATTCGTGCTGACAAAAAATCCCCGGCTTCTCAGGTCCGCCCACGCAATCCCCTGTCCCACCAGAAATGCCAGACCGAGAATCACCGTCACGCCCAGCCAGGGAAAGTTTCGTTCTTTTCCCAGCGAAACTCCCGGGATCGACCGCACCGGAGCCAGTGCCGCCCGCCGCGCAATTCCGCGCCGTGCGCCCTCCATCGTCAAACTGCTGATGAGCAGGATTGCCGTATTGATCGCCAGCAGCAACCAGGGCAACTGCACTCCGCCCCAGTCGCGAAAGTAAGTGCGGCTCGCATCGTCAAACGTCGGCAAGCCCCGCCGCACGATCAGCGCACTGGTCAGCGAAACAAAGACCATGCAGATGGTTGCGATGGCGCAGATCATTCCCAGCCGCGCCCGCCGCAAACGCACTCCGTAATTCGGAGAGCCATCTCCGCGGCCCTCATCGCCGCCCCCTCCCAAAGGCGGCGCCGGCGGCTGCTGGCCGTGACCCACTTGATCAATCGGACGGGTTGGAGTGTAAGTCGCCATAAATACTCAGCCGCTTCAGTGCGCCGCCGGAACGCTCACCGGATCCGTCTGCATCACATAATCCTTAGCCGCGCCCGGAACTCCATACTCATAAGGACCGTGATAAACCACCGGCGTCACGCCGCCAAAGTTGTCATGCGGAGGAGGCGTCGCCGTCGTCCATTCCAACGTCGTCGCCTCCCACGGATTGTCGCTCGCCTTCGGCCCCTTAAACATGCTCCAGAACAGATTGATGACAAAAATAAACTGCGCCGTAATCGTGATAATCGCCGCGTACGTCATGAACTGATGAATCGGCATCAGCTTCGTCAGATACGCCACTTCCGTATATTGCGAGTACCGCCGCGTCCCTCCGGCAATCCCCAGATAATGCATCGGCATGAAGATCGCGTAGGTTCCAATCAGCGTGATGAAGAAGTGCACTCGTCCCCAGGTTTCATTCATCATCCGCCCAAACATTTTCGGGAACCAGTAATAGGTCGCCGCAAACATTCCGAAGATCGCAGCCACGCCCATGATCAGGTGGAAGTGGCCGACCACGAAATAAGTGTCGTGCAATTGAATGTCGAGCACCGGCTGCGCCAGGAACGGTCCGCTCAATCCGCCGGAGACGAAAAGGGAAACGAACCCGATGGCATACAGCATCGGAGTCTGGAAGCGAATGCGCGCTTTATACATCGTGCCCAGCCAGTTAAATGTCTTGATCGCCGAAGGCACGCCGATGCACATGGTCAGCAGCGAGAAGGCAAACGCCGAGTACGGGCTCATGCCGCTCATGAACATGTGGTGGCCCCAAACCATGAATCCGAGAAATCCGATCGCGAGCATGGCATAGACCATCGCCTTGTAGCCAAAGATCGGCTTGCGCGAGAACGTCGAGAGAATCTGCGAAGTCACGCCCATGCCCGGCAGAATCGCGATGTAAACCTCAGGATGCCCGAAGAACCAGAACAGATGCTGCCACAGCAAAGGCGAGCCGCCCTTGTGCTGCATGATCTGTCCATTCACCACCACCAGCGGCACATAAAAACTCGTGCCCAGGTTGCGATCCATCAGCAACAGAATTCCCGCCGAAAGCAGCACGCCGAACGCCAGCAGTCCAAGAATCGCCGTGATGAACCACGACCACACGGTCAACGGCATGCGCATCATGGTCATGCCCTTGGCCCGCATATCCAGCGTAGTCGTCAGGAAATTCAAAGCCCCCATCAGCGACGCCAAACAGAAAATCGCAATGCTCGTAATCCACAAATCGGCGCCCAGTCCTTCACCCGGACCGGCGCTCGGCACCGCACTCAATGGCGGATACCCCGTCCACCCATGCAGCGGAGCTCCACCCGTGACAAAGAACGCAGCGATAATCACCACGAAGCCGATGAAGGTCGTCCAGAACGAAAGCATGTTCAGGACCGGAAACGCCATATCCGGCGCCCCGATCTGAATGGGCAGAAAGTAATTTCCAAATCCCGCCCTGCGGCGCCGTAGTCAGCACGAAGAACACCATGATGGTTCCATGCATGGTGAGCAGGCTGAGATAAGTTTCCGGCTTGATCTCGCCCACCAGCGGCAGCACGGCCTTTGGCCACACCAGGTGGATCCTCATCAGCAGCGACAGAAACATCCCCACAAACACCGCCGTGAGCGCCAGAAAGAAATACTGCATTCCGATCACTTTGTGATCGAGGCTGAAAATGTACTTCCGAATAAAACCCTGAGGAGCGTGCGCGTGCGGGTTCTCCATGGCAACCATTTATTGTTTCTCCGCCTCCCGTGCCGCCAGCCACTTGTCGAAATCTTCCTGGCTGACCACGTGTACCATGCCGTGCATTTTGTAATGACCCAGGCCGCAGAGTTCGGCGCACGCAATTTCATACTCGCCAATCGCCGTCGGCTGTGAAGTGCATGTGAATGTTAAGTCCAGGCACCGCATCCTGCTTGAAGCGCAACGAAGGCACAAAGAAGCTGTGGATCACATCCACCGACCGCAAACTCAAATCGACCTCGCGATCGACCGGAACATACATCGTCCCCGTAACCACATCATCCTTCGCCGCCGGGTCGGAAGTGTCCAGTCCCACCGCAGCCTCACCGCCGGCCGAGGGATCCATCAGCTTCGGGCTGGTCGCGCCATATTTTCCATCCGGCCCCGGATAGCGGAAGTACCACGCAAACTGCATCCCGGTAACCTCCACCTGAACCGCACCCGGCCCAGCCGGATCCCAGCGCTGCGCGGCCCACACGCTGCTGCCCATCAGATTTAGCCCGACGAACAGAATCGTAGTCAGCACCGTCCAGATGATTTCCAGCTTCACATTGCCGTGCGAATAACTCACCGGCGGCGAAGAAGGCTGCTCCCGGTATCTCCACGCGAAGTAGCCCAGCGAGAGCTGAGCCGCCAGGAAAACAATCCCCATCAGCATCAGCGTGAGGGTGAATTGTCCGTCGATAAACCCTGCGGCCGCAGAAGCTCCAACCGGCAGCCACCAGGTTTTCGCCACAAAAAAGTAAGTGCTGGCCAGAGTGATCAGCCAGATGACGACCAGTAACGCGAGACCCATTCCGCAATCCTCCCACTGCGAGAGCAACAGTCGGCGGCGAGTTTACCACAGCCGCTTGAGGATATCGCAAGCGAGTTATCAAGAAAGACAAATCCACCACGGATTTCACAAGCCATCCGGTTCGAATTACCCTGTGTTCCCCTGTGTCCCCTGTGTTAAAGATTTCTCTCCCGAACCCTGCCCTGACCCTGAAATCAGATCCGCAAACACAAACTGATCCCGCACCACAGTCTCGCCCACCGAAACCGGCACAACCGCATTCAGCATCGGCCCCGCATAAACAAACGAATGAAACTCCCCGCGTTCGCCGCAAGGGTCAACTCCCTCCGGCAACGCCGCAAGCAACGCTTCATCAAACTCCCGGCCAGCAAATGACCGATCAAGTTTTCCCGTGTCGATGCAAGTCAACTTCGCTCGCGTGCCCGATGCAATCATCTCCTCCGCCAACGCACGGGTCGGCAACCCCCACACCGGAAATATCGGCTCCAGTCCCGTACCTTTCATCTGCTTCTCCCGGTAAGCACGCACATCTTCGAGGAACAAATCACCAAACGCCACTCCTTCAATCCCTTCAGCCACCGCGCGGGCGCAGGTCTGAGCCATCAGCATCTCATACTGCTCATTCGAGCAAGGCCAGGGCAGCGGCACCGCCCACAGCGGAAGCCCCGCGGCGGCAGCCTGCCGCTCCACCAACTCCCGTCGCACCGCATGCATCGCGACGCGATCAGCCTCTTCGTTGAAGGTAGTCAGCAGTCCCACAACGTCATACTCACTACGCTGCCGCAGCACGTACAGGCTCCACGCGCTATCCTTCCCGCTGCTCCAAGATAAAAGAATGCGCTTCATGACTTCGAGTATCCTCCTCACCTCTGTCGTCCTGAGCGAAGCAAGAGCTTGCGCGCACAGCGCAAGCTCTTGCGTAGCCGAAGGACCCCTTTCACCCCTGTGCTGCCTCTGCCTTCGCAAGGCGTTTCTACCACATCGCGACGGTTCTTCCGCGTTCGCCCGGCGCCGTTCCAGCATCCCTAAGATGTCCCGCAGGTTAAAATCATTCTCATGCCAGCCAAGTCCCAAGGCCACGACACCCGCTACGTCAAGATGCAAAAAAACAACTGCTTCGTCTGCGGCATGAGCAATCCCGACGGCATGCGCCTCAAATTCACCCTCGACGAAGAGCGCCAAACCTTCATCTGCCGCTTCCGCCTCGGCAAGCGCTACACCGGGCCCCCAGGCCATTGCCACGGCGGCATCATCGCCTGCATCCTCGACGACGCCATGGGCAAGGTAAACAAGCTCCACCACGTAATCGCCCTGACCCGCGAAATGACAATTGACTACCTGAAGCCAGTCCCGCTGCACAGGCCCCTGCGAGTAGAAGGCCGCGAAGTCAAAGTAGAAGGCCGCACCCACATCAATGCTGCGGAAATCCTGAACGAAAAGGATGAAGTCCTGGCCCGCAGCCGCGGAACCTTCATAGCCATCGACCCCGCAAAAATGTTCGCCAAATACGTAGAAAGATAGTGCTCATCGACTCATGTGGGGACAGCCGCCCTCGGCTGTCCGCCGGGCGCAGCCCGGCTGCTTGTGCCGACCGCTCACAGGTCGCCGCGGCAGTTAACCTCCCCTACCAAAGTAACGTTGACGAAAACGTCAGAATATAGGATTCCTATATTCATCATGACCAAGCGTATCCGTTCCAAGATTTCCCGCGGCAGCGCTGAACTAGCCATCCTAGCCCTCCTGGCCGAGCAGCCGCTCTATGGCTTCGAAATCTGCAAGCGCATCGAAGAAAAAACGGCCGGGGCACTGTCCTTCACCTTGGCCTCGCTGTATCCAATGCTTTACGATCTCGAAAAGCGCGGCTCGATCGCCGGCCGCTGGGAAGCCAACCGCGCGGGGCGCGACCGCCGCGTCTACACCATCACAACCGCCGGCAAGAAGGAACTGGCGCCGCTGCGCCGGGAATGGAATTTCTTTTTCCAGGCTCTCGATCGCCTCGCGGGGGTGGCCAATGCCTGACAACGTCACCAACCGCTGGATCGCGTTGGTCCGCGAACACCTGCTCCCACTCCACCTTCCGGCGAACGATCAGGAAGAAGTCGTGGCCGAATTGGCCGCCCATCTGGAAGATCTCTACGAGGAGAAATTAGGGCAGGGAACAAGCGAACGGGAAGCTGCCGAAGACGTTGCTAACGAAGTCGTCCGCTGGCGCTCGCTTGCCACCCGCATTCAACGCGCAAAACTCAAGGAGGAAATTATGAACGATCGAACTAAGCATTTCTGGCTGCCGGGATTGGTAAGTCTAACTTTAGCTATGATTTTGCTCGCGCCTCTCATTGCGATTTCCATGCAGCCGCGCTTCGTCGGGCGTAGCCCGCTCGAGATGGTTCTTCTACCCTGGCTCGCCGTCCTGCCCCTGTGCGGCGCATCCGGAGCCTATTTATCCCGCCGTGCCGGCGGCAGTCCGCGCGCGCGACTCGTTGCGGGTTTATTTCCAACCATCGCCTTACTGTCGGTGGGCTCAATCCTGGTCGTCACGCGACTGCTCACGTTTGCGCACCCCGAGTGGTTGTACGGCTCGGTCGCGCTCGCCGTTGGCATTATCTTTCCCAGCGCCTCATTGCTGATAGGAACCGCGCCCTTCCTGAAAGCGGCAAAGCCTCAGTAGCGAGCCCCCAAACGCCCGGACACAAACGGGGGTACCGCGAATTGTGAACCCACTGTAAAATGGAAATGGTTCGCTGACAGCTGAGAGCTGTAAGCCGCTTCCAGAAAAGAGTCCACCATGTCCCAAAACAACGGCACCAACACCAGTCTCCGCCTGAAAACCGGCCTAGCCGAAATGCTAAAGGGCGGCGTAATTATGGATGTGACCAACGCCGAGCAGGCCTCCATCGCAGAGAAAGCCGGGGCCGTGGCCGTTATGGCGCTGGAGCGCGTCCCGGCGCAGATCCGCGCTGAGGGCGGGGTTGCGCGCATGGCTTCGCCTAAGAAGATCCGCGAGATTATGGCTGAGGTTTCCATCCCGGTCATGGCTAAGTGCCGCATCGGGCATTTTGCTGAGGCGCAGATTCTGCAGGAACTCGGCGTCGACTACATTGACGAATCCGAAGTGCTCACTCCCGCCGACGAGGCTCACCACGTCGACAAGCACGCCTTCAAGGTCCCATTCGTTTGCGGCGCGCGCAATCTGGGAGAGGCCCTGCGGCGTATTGCTGAAGGCGCGGCCATGATCCGCACCAAGGGCGAGGCCGGCACCGGCGACGTGGTCCACGCCGTCAAGCACATTCGCCAGATCGTGCAGGAGATGAAAATCCTCACGGTGCTCGGCGAAGAAGAACTCTACGCCAAAGCCAAAGAACACGGTGCGCCCTACGAGCTGATCAAGATGGTCGCGAAAGCAGGGAAGCTGCCCGTCCCGAATTTCTCCGCCGGAGGCATTGCCACCCCAGCCGATGCCTCGCTCGTGATGCAACTCGGCGCCGAAGCCGTTTTTGTGGGCAGCGGCATCTTCATGAAAGACTCGACAAACTTCGCTGATCCCGCAGAAGCCGAAAAGCGCGCCCGCGCCATCGTCAAAGCCGCCACGCACTTCAACGACCCTAAAGTATTACTTGAAGTCAGCGAGGATCTCGCGGGAGCGATGAAGGGGCTGGCCGTGGCGGGACTGGACGAAGCCCACATGCTGCAAACCAGGGGTTGGTAGCCGACTGAGGCTGCCCCAGCGTTCGCGCTCGAAGGGTGGGACTTCCAAGTCGCGCCTAAGTCTCCAGCCAGTTGATGTTAGCAATCATTGACAATCCTTGCCATGGATGTTATTTCTGTCGCATGCCTATCAACGTCAACCTCACCCCCGAACTGGAAGGCTTGATCCGTCAGAAGGTTTCCTCGGGCCGTTACAACTCCGCCAGCGAGGTGGTGCGTGAGGCCCTGCGTCTGATGGAGGCGGAGGATCAGCTGCGCGCTGCGAAGCTGGATCAGTTGCGACATGACATTCAGGCAGGCTTACGCAGCGGGCCGGCGCGTCCCTGGAGTGTTTCTGAGTTGAAACGTGAAGGACGCAAGCGGCTCGCCGCCCGCACCGGCTCCGGCCGTAAATAATGCCCGGCGTAGTCGTACGCCCGGGAGCGTTCGTCGATCTCGCCGACATTTGGGCCTTCATCGCGAACGACAGTGTGAAGCACGCTGATAGATTCGCCGCGCTGATTGACCGCGAGTTTCGAGCCTTAGCCCGCCAACCCCAGATGGGACGGAGCCGACCGGAATTGGCAATCGACCTCCGCAGCTTCCCCGTCGGCCGCTACGTCATCTTCTATGTGCCGACTCCTCGGGGAGTGGAGATCGCGCGGGTTCTGCATGGCGCGCGGGACATCGAGTCAGTCCCGCACGACGAGGAATAGGGGCTGGACCGCGTAATGTCTTATTGCCTGCGTATGGACACCCCTTTTCACTCAGCCCTCGGGCGAACCCTGTATTGCGCCTTCCTGGGTTGAGGTCGAGAATCTGTTTCAGGTATTCGGAAGCTTGATTCACTTTACAGAAGCGATCTCGCGCCGCTTCGTGATGAATCATGAATAGGAGGTTCTTTATGCGACATCTACTGCTGTTTTCGGTGCTGCTGCTGGGCACGTCATGGGCTGCAGCGCAAACTTCTCCAAGCCAGGGAACGAGCGGGAACACCGGCCAGGAGACCGTCAAAGGTTGCTTGAGCAACTCCGGCGGGAACTACATGTTGACCGACAAAACCGGCAAGACTTTCCAGTTGACCGGAGACACCTCGAAGTTGAGCGAGCATGTCGGCCACGAAATTAAGGTGACCGGCACCGCGGGTTCGGCCCCCGCATCGTCGAACGGCGCGATGAGCGAAGCCAATCCAACGATCGAGGTCAGCACCTTTAAACACATTTCCAAGACTTGTGAGGGCGCTGCTGGCGCCTCACACTAGCTCTCACGGTTCCACTCGTCACAAACCGAGCCCCACTTCGCGCGCTGGCGAGGAGTGGGGCTTTCTCTTGCCAATCAGCGGAGGTGAAGACTGCAGCGGGTGCTCTCTACTCTCTCCCCTCATACGCCCGCTTCAGTCCTTCCACATCAATCTTCACCATCTTCATCATGGCCTTCAGCACTCGCTGCGACTTCTGCGGATCTTTGTCGCCCAGCAATTCGCCGAGCGCCTTGGGAATGATCTGCCACGAAACTCCAAACTTGTCTGTCAACCAACCGCATTGCATGAGTCCGCCGCCTGCGGAGAGCTTCTCCCACAATTCATCCACTTCCTGCTGGGTTTCACAATCCACAAAAAACGAAATCGCCGGCGTGAACTTGAAATACGGACCTCCGTTCAGCGCCATGAACTCTTGTCCCTCGAGCTGGAATCTCACCGTCATCACCGACCCCTTAGGCCCCGGTCCGGCGTCACCATAGCGTTGAATCTCTCCCATCTTCGAATTCTTGAAAATGGACGTATAAAACTTGATAGCCTCTTCCGCATTGCTATCGAACCACAAGAACGGCCTGATCTTCTGCATGGATCATTCTCCTTCGACCAATATTATCTGGTGCCGTGGCCCTTTTAGAATCAGGTGATCCCGCTTTGGCCGAACGGGGCTGGGTATCTTTGAAAAATATCGCGAGACCTATTCCAGTTCCAGCCGACTCTATTCACCCCTTTTTTGATCTCCTCCCGGATGTCGACCCGCCTGCTGCGAGGTGAGCAAAATGCAGAGAACCATAAACACGGCGATCGCCAAGGACGAAGCGATGCGGCTGAGATTGAGCCCGCCGCTGGCCAGCGGCTTGGTGAGCAGGTCGCCCAAGGTTGCGCCCAGGGGCCGGGTTAAAATGAAGGCCGTCCAGAATAGGAGCGTGTGGGACATTTTGGTGAAGAAATAGGCCGCGGCAACCAGGGTGAGGGCTCCACTAAAAACCAGCGCCCCGCGCTCGTATCCAACGCCGGGCGTATCCGCCAGCCAGTCGCCCAGGGCCGTGCCCAGAGTGTTGGAAAACAAAATCGTGATCCAGTAAAACATTTCCACTTTCGGTGCAGTGATGTCGCGGAAGGAAATCGAACCCGCCGACAGCCGCCACAAGCCCAACACCAATGCCAGTGCCGCCAACAAGATCAGCGACCCTCCCTTGTAACCAACCCCTAACGACCGGTCCGCAAAATCCGCCATCGTGGTGCCGAGTGTCGTGGTCGCCACTATGACAGCCCAATATAAGAACCGGTGAAACGATTTCGCCTTCATCTGGGCGGTGACCGCCACGATGAAGCACAGCAGGAAAATGATCGAACTCAGCGCATATCCCAGGTTCAATGTCATGGAGAGCGCATCTCCACCCGTTTCGCCCAGAGTGGTGGCGGCAATTTTCATAATCCAGAAAGCGATCGCAACCTGCGGAACCTTGCTGGCGGTGGCCCAGGCGCGATCCTGGCCGGCGGCGTCGCCCTCGTATTGAAGTGAGGAATGGTGAAGACTGAATGTGGTCGAGGTAGAGTTCATGGAACTAAGAGATGCAACGATGGCTTCGAACGATGCATCCGAAGCCGTTGTCCTGACGCTCACTTTGTATTCCGCGGTTCCGGTAAAATCAGATTCAAATGACCATCGGAGTTCTAGCCCTGCAGGGCGATTTCGACGCTCACCGCCGCCGGCTCGAAGAGCTGGGCGCCAAAGTTGTGCTCGTAAGAAATCCCGAGCAGCTGGACGGAATCGACGGCCTGGTCATCCCCGGTGGCGAGTCCGGGACGTTCCTGAAATTGCTGGGCGACAAGGGTTTCGAAAAGCTAAGAGAATTCGTTCATGCCAAGCCCACCTTCGGCACCTGCGCCGGCGCAATCCTGTTAGCTTCGGAAGTGGAAAATCCCAAGCAAGCGGGACTGGGAGCTATCGACATCCGCATTCGCCGCAACGCCTACGGACGCCAGCTCGACAGCTCCATCCGCGAAGGCCGCTTCCTGCCGGCACAAGCAGAAGATTCGCCGCTCGAAATGGTTTTCATCCGCGCCCCCAAGATCGAGCGCTTGGGTAACGGCGTGGAAGTAATTGCTACCGAAGGGGTCGACCCGGTCGCGGTGCGGCAGGGAAGAGCGATGGCCGCGACTTTCCATCCCGAGTTGTCCGAAGATAGGCGGATGCATCGGGCGTTCCTCGACTTGGTTGCGGATGGAAAGAAGTAGTCCGAAATCTTGTCAAGCCCCCAAAAGCAGACTTTTTGGACTAACTCGTTGATTCGGCGGGAAAAATAAAGTTGGCTAATGTGGCGCTTTTACCCTTTGCAGTATGATATAATGAAATTGTAGAGTCGAAACAGTGGCGCAGGCTTTCCCGTCTGCGCCATTTGTGTTTTAGCGACCAGAAAATTTGTCACTCCGAAAAACCTTGTCATCCCGAGCGAAGCGAGGGATCTTGGTTTCCCCACCACAAATCTAGCAAAGGAGCGTTTCAGGCGCAGCCCCAGGCTGCGCCTTTTGTGTCTATGGAGAAGAACACCACCAATTCGCAGCAGCCCCAGCCCGCCCAACCCACAATCACCCTCCAAGCCTCCGTCGAGCCCACCCGCAAGCGTCGCGGAGAAGCAGCCGAAGCCGCCTTCCTGGCCCGCGCCAGCTACCTCGGCTTCAGCGTCTGCATCCCCTGGGGAGACAGCGACCGCTACGACTCAGTAGTCGAACTAGACAGCGGATTCCTCCGCGTCCAGGTCAAATCCGCCAACCGCTACGCCGAGAACCGCTACCGCGTCAAAACCACAGGAGCCAGCGGCAAAGTCTACACCAGCAAAGAAATCGACTTCTTCGTCGCCTGCGTAGTCCCCGAAAACCTCTGGTACATAATCCCCATTCAGGCCATCGGCCGTCGCAAAAACATCCGCTTCTACCCCACCACCCGCCGCCAGTCGAAAGCCATGTTCGAAAAATACCGCGAAGCCTGGTGCCTGCTGGATTCCCGCCTGAATGTCCGCGTCCGCAAAGGCGCGCCCCGCCGCTGCCGCAGCAAAAATCTGGAAATCCGCTGCGCCCTATGCCCGAAACGTGGCTGAGCCGGCTCCGAGGCGAACGGGATCGGGAAGGGAACGACCTTTAGTCGTGCCGTTAGCCGGCAGCACCGTGGAAGAGCGGCGCTTCAGCGCCGCGTCAAGCTCGGGAGTACGAACAGGCGCCGCCAAACGCGGGATTCGTATCAGGGCACGGCTTCAGCCATCTCCCAACATTTTGTCATTCCGAACCGGGCGCCAAGCCCGGTGAGGAACCTGCTATCCTCGCCGCGACCGGTGCGTGTTATGCCCGCCGCGCTGCCGAGCAGTTCGCTCTTGCACAGGGTGTAATCTATAAGTTACAATCACAGACGTGATCGAACTCCGCCGTTATCTGACGAAAACCGGCAGAGACGTGTTCGGCGAGTGGCTGGCTGATCTGAACGACAACCGAACGAGGGCAAAGATCATCGCGCGGATCGATCGGCTCCAGGCAGGGAACTTCGGGGACTGCAAGTCTCTGCGCGGTGGACCATCTGAGCTGCGCATCGACTGGGGACCGGGCTATCGCGTGTATTACGCAATGACCGGTCGAACTTGCGTCTTGTTGCTTTGTGGCGGAGATAAGCGCAAACAGTCCTCCCACATCAAGCGCGCAGGGGAACACCTCAGAGACTATTTGGAAAGGACACGCAAACCATGAAACGCAAGGCGAGCATTTCTCACGATGAGGCCACAATTCGCGAGCTGCGCGACAATCCCGAATTCGCCGCCGAGTACCTCAGAGCCGCATTGGAGGATGCCGACGAGCCCAGCGTGCTCCTGATCGCCCTGCGCCGCATCGCCGAAGCCAGAGGCGGCTTGGCCAAGGTAGCCAAGGCCGCCGGCATTGAGCGCGAGAGCCTCTATCGCGCCCTGTCGGAGCGGGGCAACCCTCGACTCTCCACCCTCGTTGCCGTGACCAAGGCAGTAGGTTTGAAGCTCACAGTCGAAGCCGCGCCGTGAGTTTGTCGTCGCGAGCGGCCACAAAGCAAGTTCAAACCGAAGATTTCGGTGTTCGCGGAATCCCACCCTTCGCAAAGCGCGTGAAGGATGGGGCACCCGGCTAGCCAAGTGTATGTGGCGCGGGCGCCCTCGCCCGCGACCGCCATCATCGTCAAAGGTGTTTTGCGGGGTAAGGGCAAGGGAAGGGCCCGACTTCAGTCGTGCCGCAAGGCCACGCCCCCTCCCAACTTTTTGTCATTCCGACCCGGGCGCCAAGCCCGGTGAGGAGCCCGCTGCTCCTCGTCGCAGCCGGTGGAGCAGGCTTGAAGCTTAGGGTCCAAACCCGCGCCGTGATTTTGTCAGTCCCAGCCCCGGCCCGAAAGCGTGGAGCGAATCGTAAACTTCGTTGCGCAGCATCGTTTTCTGCGGTACGATTCAGGCCTTTCCCAAAGGGTTCCTCGGCCCCAGCGAAATAGTTCAACCCACGATAGGCTGTCGGGAGCAACCATGAAGATTCTGGCCGTGCGAGTAAAGGGATTCCGCAGCATAGAGTCCGCGGACCTGCCTAACTGCGGAGGCATGAACGTACTGATCGGCAAGAACAACGCCGGAAAATCAAACCTCCTGAGTGCCATCGAGCTGGTCATGAACAACCTTAGGAGGGGTGCGCTGGCCGGCCCATGGGAGGCAGCGAGGCCGGCCGATGAATTCACCCGCCGCGATCAGAGAATACCGCTGGAGATCGGCGTTGAGTTTGTCCTGCCAACCGGCCTAAACGAGCGTCTGCGCGGCGAACTGGCCAATCAATTCCCGCTGCTTGCCAAGTCCGTCGAACAAATCGCCACCCTCGGTTCGCTCGCCTTCATAATCGGCGCCGCGATCGAAGGGGGCGAGGCGTTCACGTATGTCAGACAGATCGGAGCAGGTCGCATCGAAGGTCGCGGGAGGGAGCTAGAGATATCCGGAGTCACGTTAGTAAGCGTCAGCCAAGGCGTGGCGTCTGAGTTGAACCAGAAGTTTCGGGAGTCGAGCGCCGTCAACCGCGACATATCGGGCCTCGAAGACATGCTTTCCGACCGGCGCGCGATTGAAAGGGCCTATCAGCAGCCGAAAGACGAGGCACCAACCTTCCTCTATGCAAGGCCCCTCATGAGAATGCGCAGGGAACTGCTGCGCGATGCTGAGCGCGCGTACTCAATCGCAAAGACAGCAGACAGCTTCATCTCGGGAATAATCGAGCAGATTTCGGGGCTTCGAGAGAAAAACAGCGCTATCGCCAAACGCGAGATTTCAGGCGTCATAAAAACCTTCGGGGGAGAATCCAAGATCTCACCCGGATACGTCCGGTGGCTTATGGAGGAGTACGGCTCCATTCAGATGATGCACTTCAGAGAGGCGAAACTGGCGATCGGCCGGGAAGAAGCAGAGAAGCTTCTCCAGCTAAAGAATCGAAGAGGCGGCCCCCAGCAGTTGAATGCGCTCCAACAGACGATTAAGGGTCTCCTCGGCGTACACGTCGACGCATTTAAGGAGAGCGACCAAGCTTCGGCCGAGATGGATGTGGACCAGTTCTTGGTCGAGGCGAACGGGGCAGGGGTAAGAGAAGCTCTAAGGATTGTGCTGGACCTTGAGCTTAGGGCCCCTAAGCTGGTTCTCATCGAGGAACCTGAGGTGCACCTTCATCCCGGACTGGCACGAGTTGTTGCGAATTACCTTCGCCAGAAGAGCACCGAAATCCAGATGTTCGTGACGACGCACTCCACAGAGTTTGTAGACTCAGTAATCTTCCAGAACGCTTACCTGGTCTCACGCGATTCCGCTGACAACACCAGCTGCCAGCTAGTGGAGGCCGAAGAGGAAGCCCTCAGGATACCGTTTGAGCTTGGCCTACGGCTGAGCACGGTTTTCATGTTTGACCGCCTCGTCTTTGTAGAGGGTCCTTCCGATGAAGCCGTGCTGCGCATCTTCGCCGAGACGTTGGGAATCGACTTGGCAACCCGGAATATTGGCTTCGTGCACATGGGAGGGATTAGAAACTTCGCGCATTTTGCGGCCGAAGCTACCCTAGAACTTCTTTCCCGAAGGCAAGTAATGATGTGGTTTGTGGCGGATCACGATGAGATGGGCGATGAAGACGTTAAGCGAATGATGCGACGGTTGGGCCCTCGCGCGAAGCTCGAAGTTCTCGATCGCAGAGAGCTGGAGAACTATCTCTGGGATGAGGCGGGCCTGGCTAAATTCGTCTCCCAGAAGATCAAGTCGTCAGGCAAGGCCGTCGACGAGCCCACGAGGGAGGTTGTCGGCGAGGCGTTGCGAAAGGCGATCGACTCATCGAAGGAGGACGTTGTGAGGCTCCGACTGGGCAAGCGGCTGCTGGAGCCCGTCTATCTTAGGACCAAAGAGACACTTGGCACTATAGAAGCCAGATTGAAGGGTGCCGTCGAGGGCCTTAACGCCAGGATCGCATCCGTGGAAGGGGAGAGGGCCGAAGTGCAAGCCGACGTGGACGCTAGGTGGTCCCTCGAAGCAGAGAGGATGGTTCCCGGGGAGCTGGCGCTGGACCGCGTTGCACAGAGCTTTGGAGTCCGCTTCCGCAAGGACAACGGGGACAGCGAAAAGCTGGCGCGACTGATTCCGCCAAAGGGAGTCAACAGCGAAATCAGAACGCTACTGGAAAGCTTCGCGGCAGAGTCCCCTGCACCGGCATTCAGCGACCGATCTATGGCGCTGGTTAAGAAGTGAGAGGGACAATCGGCCGGGCGATTACCGAGGACGCTTCGTTCCAGCCGGGCGGATCCTGCCGGTCGCCCAAACACAAAGTGCGGCTGCGAAGCCGGCCCTCAAACTCATCGCAGGCAGAGCGCCTAGGTTCGCACCTTACAAATCAAGTGTGTCGCGCCACCCTCTCAGCGTCAAGTAACTTAGGGCGCAGTTCGCGGCGACCCCTCACCGCTGTCATCCTGAGGCAGCGGAGTTCCTCGCCCTCAGGCGAGGAACTCCCAACGAAGGACCTATGCATTTTGCCGGCACTTGTGGCGCTGCTGACAAATCCACAGGTCCTTCGGCCCGCAAAGAACGCGGACCTCAGGATGACAAGGGGCGGTTATACTTGTGAATATGTCCGCCGCCCCGCACAAGACCTTCTACCTCGAAACCTTCGGCTGCCAGATGAACGTGCATGACTCGGAAAAAGTCATTGGCACGCTGGTGCATGAAGGCTACCGGCAGGTGGAGACCGTCGAACAGGCTGACCTGATTCTGTACAACACCTGCTCCATCCGCGATAAGGCGGAGCAGAAAGTATTTCACCGCCTGGCGGACTACAAGAAGCTGCTGTCTCAGGGGAAGAAGTTCGGCGTGCTGGGCTGCGTGGCCCAGCAAGAAGGCGAAAAGATTTTCGAGCGCGCTCCGCATGTCTCGCTGGTCTGCGGATCGGCCAGCTATCGCAAGTTGCCGCAGATGCTCGCGCAACTCGAAAGCGCGAGTATTGGAACTCGGGACTCGGGACTCGCGACTCAAGACCTAGTCCGCATCACCGGACTCGACGATCGCGAAACCGACAAATGTTTCGAAACCGAGTTCACGGCGCGGACCAATCCGCATCGCGGATACATCACCATCATCGAAGGATGCGACAAGTTCTGTGCCTACTGCGTGGTGCCGTTTACGCGCGGGAAAGAGCGGAGCCGGACTTCGGCGTCGGTGCTTGCCGAAGCGCGGCAGATGGCTGATCTCGGCTATACGGAGATCCAGTTGCTGGGCCAGAACGTGAATTCGTATAAAGATCCGGCAGGGAAGCAGACTTTCGCCGAATTGCTGGCGGCAGTGGGCGAAGTGCCAGGGATTCGGCGAGTGCGATTCACGACTTCGCATCCGCGCGACTTCGGCCGCGACATTATCGAAGCCATTGACGCGGTCCCCACGCTGTGCGACCACGTGCATCTGCCGGTACAAAGCGGGTCGAACCGCGTGCTGCACGCCATGCAGCGTCTCTACACCCGCGAGCAATATCTCGAGCGCATTGCCTGGATGAAGGCGGCGAAGCGCGAGATCAGCATCACCAGCGACGTGATCGTCGGCTTTCCGGGAGAGACAGAGGCGGACTTCGAGGAAACGCTGTCGTTGCTGGAGGAAGTCGGATACGACTCCGTGTTCACCTTCAAATACTCTCCGCGGCCTAACACGCCGTCGCTGGCTCTGGAAGACGCGATTCCAGATGAGGAGAAAGCGCGGCGCCTGGAAGTGCTGATGGCGAAGCAAAGGGAAATCCAGATCACGCGCTACAAGAAATATATAGGAACAATCTCGGAAGTAATGGTTGAAGGAAGAAATGAATCCCGCGCTCAGTGGATCGGCCGCACTTCGCAGAACAAGACGCTGAACTTTACGGCGCCGGAAGCGTCCGCTCCCAACGTGGGAAGCTACGCCCCGGTGAGGGCCACAGCCAGCTTTCCCAACAGCCTGGTAGGTGAAATGGTGGTATAAGAAGCGAAGAACGGCGGGCACGCGGAAACTGGAGGGCGTTCGGGAGGTCACGATGGAAGTGGAAATGACAATTCGCGGCTTATTGATGGATCCGGTGTCGAATATGCCGATCGTGATCCTTAAGGATGTGGCTGGGGAGAGTGTGTTGCCGATCTGGGTGGGGGTTTACGAGGCGAATGCGATTGCCTTGGAGATGGAGAAGGTGAACACGCCGCGTCCGATGACGCATGATTTGATCAAGAACGTGCTGACTGGGCTGGAGACGCAGGTGCACAAGGTTGTGGTCACCGAACTGAAGGAAGATACGTTTTATGCGGTGATCTGGCTGGAGCGCGGGGGCGAGGTGATCAGCGTGGACTCGCGTCCGTCGGATGCGCTGGCGCTGGCGCTGCGGGTGGATTGTCCGATCTTTGTGGATGAAGTGGTGTTGAAGAATTCCAAGCAAGCGGCGAACATGTCGGATCGCGTGACTGCCGAGGAACTGCGGAAGTATCTGGAAGGGCTGAACGACGAGGATTTGGGGAAGTACAAGATGTAGCAGTTGCCGGTTGCCAGCCGCCGGTTGCCAGTCAAGACAAACTCAACATCCAGTTCGCGTTCCATTTGACTTTACATAATACCTGTTATCGGACATTGCATAGGCAGCAATATCCCCCAGCGGCTAAAGCCGCTGGTTCTACAGGCCCCTAGCCGGGACGGCTGAAGCCGCGCCCTTCCCGTTCCCTCAGCGCGGCTACTCGGTCGGGAATACGATTTTGGGGTGGAAGAGCGTGCCCGCTATTCGGGTGGCTATGGCGATCAGATCGCTTTGGCCTTGGAAGACTTTTACCTGGCGGGCGCGGGAGACGTCGGGAAGGTTGACCGTGCGGCCGGTGCGGATACGGGCCGCGGTGGGTTCGTCGGCGGTGATGGATGGTAGCTGCGGCAGCAATTGGCGGGGGTGGACGAAGAAGGCGGCTATGCCTTCATGGCTAAAAACAGCAGGTTCCTCCACTCCGCATTCCTTTCCCTGCGGGAAAGGAACGCTCCGGGCGGAATGACAATCCTTTGGTTGTCCCTCATTTATTTGTCTCTCAATCTGTTCGAGGGTGTGAGCCTGGGTGATGTTGAATTCGGCTACGGCGGTGCGGCGAAGGGATTCGAGATGGGCGCCTGAACCCAGGAGTTGGCCCATTTCGTGGGCCACCGAACGCATGTAGGTGCCCGAGGCTACGCGGGCGCGGAAGCGGGCGCGGTCGCCTTCGACGGCGAGGATGTCGAATTCCTTGATTTCCACCTGGACCGGCTTCAGGACTACCTCTTTTTGTTTTCTTGCCAGTTTGTACGCCGGTACGCCGTGGATCTTCTTGGCGGAGAATGGTGGCGGGACTTGCTCGATTATGCCCAGGAATCGGGCGGCTAGTTTCTGGAGATGCTCCAGGCTGAGAGTGACGGGCTGCGCTTCGCCCACGGGCTGACCATCGGCATCGTAGGTGTTGGTGGCGAAGCCGAAGCGGATCAAGCCTTCGTAGGTTTTCTCGGATGTGGTGTAGAACTGGGCCAGGCGGGTGAGGTTGCCGGTGACGAGGGGGAGAACTCCGGTGGCTAACGGGTCGAGGGTGCCGAGGTGGCCGACGGAGCGTTGTTGCAGAATGCGGCGCATGCGGTTGACCACGTCGTGCGAGGTCCAGGCGGCGGGCTTGTCGATGATGATGACGCCATTCATGGGGGGTTTGGTAATTTGGTAATCGGGTAATCTAGTAAATGAAAAGCTCAGGCTGGCTCCCAGCGCTTTTCGATTACCAAATTACTCAATTACAACGTTACCAGATTCCTTATGCTTCCCCTTCGCGACGACCAGCCTCGGTATAGCACTCCGTGGGTGAACAGCTTTTTGATTGGGCTGAATCTGGTTATTTTCTTCTTTGAGTTCACGCTGGATCCGCGGAGCCTGGAGCTGCTGATTCGGCAGTTTGGAGTGGTGCCATCGCATCTGGCGGCGTTTCTCGCAGGTTCGCCCAAGTACCCGCTTCCGGCGATCGTGCTTCCCTTCTTCACGTCGATGTTTCTGCACGGGTCGTGGCTGCACGTGATCGGCAACATGTTGTATCTCTATATTTTTGGCGACAACGTAGAGGACTACCTGGGACACTTCAGGTACCTCGTGTTTTACCTGCTCACGGGATTGATTGCCATGGCCACGCAGGTGGCAGTGAATCTGCATTCGACGGCGCCGACGGTGGGAGCCAGCGGCGCAATCGCGGGAGTGCTGGGAGCTTATTTCGTTTTGTTCCCGCGGGCACGAGTGCTGACATGGGTTTTTGAGCTTCTGATTCTGGTGATTTGGATTCCGGCCTGGATCATTCTGATCTACTGGTTTTTCCTAAATTTTCTGAGTGGGACAGCGACGGTGCTCGCCATCCACAGGCAGAATATGGGCGGAGTGGCGTTCTGGGCGCACGTCGGGGGATTTATTTCCGGGGCGTTGATGATCAAGCTGTTTCCGGAGCGGTCGCGGAGGCATCCATATGCTTACCAGTAAGAGCGCGCGAAGAACCAGAAGCTAGGCTAAGGTCGAGACTAACGTCAAAATCAAAGTCAAAGGCGTCGGACAGGAGTGTCCGACCCACACGTGCAAGAGCAAACCCAAGAACAAAATCAACGTCAACCGCGATCGACAAAAGCGTCTGTGTCGCCCACCGGCGGAGGTAGAGATGTCGGCCCTTGCATAGGTCCTTCGGCCCGCAAAATGCGCGAGCCTCAGGATGACAAGGCTTGTTTCTTCACGATTTTGATCGCTTGTTTACTTCTTCGGCCGCGATTCTGGAGGGACGAGTCCCGACACACGGTAATAGACGACGAGCTGGCCGTAATGTTCGCCGGAATGCTCGATGAAGCCGTAGGCGAAATCCGAGATGCGGACCTTCTGGTTGGCGAAGGGGTCGACGACGAGGTCGGACATTCCTTTATCGCCTTTGGCTTTGATGGCGGCGGCGCCGTCGGCGAAAGCTTTTTTCACGAATGCAGCAACGTCGGCCTTGGTTTTATATTGGTCGCGTTTGGGATCTTCTTCCGCCGGCGGCTTCTTGCCCAGAGCCGCGTTGGTGAAAAAATAATTGGCGTTGGCGGCGTGGAGGAGTTGCTCGGCGAAGGTGCGCTGGGCGGGGGTGGGTTTGAAGTCGTACTTGTCCTCGGGAAAATCTTCGGCCATGGCGATTAGTTTGCGGCCAATGTCGTTCCAAGCCGCGAGCACGGCTTGCGACGGGCTGTCGGCGGGCTTTACAGCTTTTGGCGCCTTCATGGCATCTTGCGCGTGGGCCGGGAGAGTGAGAATGGTTGTGGCCAGCAGTGCGGCTGTGAGCAGCAAATTGTTTCGCATGGTTCCTCCGGTATGGTCTGATCGGCGAGCGCAATCTTAGTCTGAGTTTTTATTTGTGTAAACGGCGGAGCTGTGGGCGAGTGAAATAAATTCTTAAACACAGAGGGCACAGCGGCTCACAGGGTAGAGCTGTTTTGTTATTGGATTTTATTTGGTGGCTGCGTCATTGGGCGCCGTTGTGCAAGTTTTGGTCTTCACCAGAGGTAGAAAGTCGGAGGGGGTCGGATCTGTACCGGTCGAGCTGGGGAGAATGTCCCACATGGTAAAGGTCACAATCAGACCTTCGTTTGGAAACACCATCAGGTGCTCATCGCCGACCCCGCGAGCCATCCAGACGTACTCTGTGGAATCCGGCAGTTGGAACAACCACCACTTGAATCCGTACTTAAATCCAGCCTTGAACTCCGGCTCGGCTTTGGTTTGGAAGTAGGGCGTCAGAGATTTTTTCACCCATTCATTGGAAACGATCCGGTGGCCGTCCCACATGCCATTGTGCAGATATAAGTAACCGATCTTCGCCAGGTCGCTGTCGTTCAGATACAGGCCGCCTTCGGCGTCCACGACTCCCAGATAGGTGCGCTTCCATTCGTGCCTGATCCCCAGCGGTGCGAACAGATATTTCTGGCCGTAGTCGTCAAGGTCCTGACCGGTTTCTTTTTGAAAGATATAGGCGAGCAGCATCGTAGCGCCGCTGTTGTAGTTCCAGACGGTGCCCGGTTCGGCAGACATGGGCTTGTCGATCGCGTACTGCACCCAGTCATCACTGACTTCCATCATGCTGGTGTCGTTTCGTGGATCGCCGGCGTAGAAACCATCATCGTCCCAATCGAAGCCCGCCGTCATGGTCAGCAGATCGCGCAAGGTAATGCGGCGCTTGCGGTCGTCCACATTTTTCACTTTGGATGCGTCGAAGTATTTCAATACTGGCGTATCCAGACCGGCTTTGAAGTCACCACGTTGTAAGGCCACGCCAATAATCACGGAAGTCACCGTCTTGCTGATGGATTGCATGGTATGCAGATCGGTGCCGTGATAATAGGGGTGCCAGTAGGGATCGAAATAGTTGTACCGCCCGGTAAGGCGCATGTTCCAGGGCCCGCGTTCCGCGGCTTGCCTGGCATAGATTTTCGCGTAGTCATGCGGGTAGGTACGATTGAAAACCTGCTTGCCGCAGCGGAAGACGGCAAAGCTGTCCATCATCTGCGAATATTTCCCCGAGGCCATGTCTTTATCCAGCCTGAGGAGAACTTGCTCATCCAGTCCAACGCTGGCGGGGCTGGCGGTTGCCCAGCCTTTGGTCGGCCAGGCTGGATCATCCGCTGGCGGGGTCGCTGTCTTTCCGCCGAAGAGCGATGCGGTTGAAGTCAGAACGATGGTCCCTGCAAGGGCGACAAACACGCCGCGTTGTTTCATGGTGCTCCGTTTTGAATCGAACCCTAAGTCAAGGACAACATCAACGGCAAGGTCAAAAGCGTCGGACAGGAGTGTCCGACCCACACGGTCCGTGCACCCGGACCACCTGTCACGAGCGCTAGATGCCGTTGGGGCGCTGGCGGATCAGGGACAGGAATTCCGAGCGCGTTTCTTCTTCGTTGCGGAAGCAGCCTAGCATTGACGAAGTGACGGCGGCGGAGTGCTGCTTTTCTACGCCGCGCATCATCATGCAGAGATGGCGGGCCTCGATGACTACGCCTACGCCTTGTGGCTCGATTACTTTTTGAATGGTTTCGGCGATCTGGGTGGTGAGGCGCTCCTGAATCTGCAGGCGGCGGGAGAAGACTTCAATCAGGCGCGGAACCTTGCTTAGCCCGATCACCTTGCCGTTGGGGATGTAGGCTACGTGCACTTTGCCGAAGAATGGGAGCAGGTGATGCTCGCAGAGGCTGAACATTTCTATGTCTTTGACGATGACCATTTCGTCGTAGGTGACGGTGAAGAGCGCGCCTTTGAGCAGGGCCTCGGGATCTTCAGTGTAGCCGCGGGTCAGGAACTGCAGCGACTTGCGAACGCGCTGGGGAGTTTGCTGGAGGCCTTCGCGTTGGGGATCTTCGCCCAGGCGGACGAGCATTTCCTGGACCAGGTCTTCGAAGCTGGCGCTGGTTAGGGTTGGGTGTTCGGTGGTTTTCATCGGCATTAATCCAGTCTTTTTATCTTTTAATAATCGCGACGTCATCTCAGTGGTTCTGATTTGCCGGCGTACTCGAAGGAATTCATCATGGTTTCTTCGAGCCTCACTCTTTCCAGATGCGCGTGGTGGAAGCCACGCTGCACTATTTCGTAGATCTGGATGCAGAGATTCTCGGTGGTGGGTACTTCTGTGGTGAATTCTTTCATCGTGTTCAGGTTCTCGTGGCCGTAGCGGGCGAGCACTTCCCTTTCGATGAAGCCATCGAGATCGGTGAGGTTGCAGACCATGCCGGTCGCCGCGTCGACCGGGCCGCTTACCGTTACTTCGACGGTGTAGTTGTGGCCGTGACCGTACGGGTTGTTGCACTTGCCGTAGGTCGACTGGTTCTCTTCTTCCGACATGGCTTCGCTGTGCAGACGGTGCGAGGCGGAGAAGAGATAGCGGCGTGAGAGATGGGCTTTCATCTGCTTTCGCTGAGAAAAACCTTTAACACAGAGGGCACCCTTCGGCTGCGGTCAGGGCAGGCAGGGGTACACAGGGTAGAACTATCTTGTCGCTTCATGCTTCTCCGTAGAAATCTACGAACAGGTCTGGGGTCTCGTAAACCCGCACCCGGTGCAGTTTCGCGCGCTCCAGCTTGGCGGCTAGGCGCTGCCAGATGGCGATTGCGATATTTTCCGTGGTGGGGATTTGATGTACGAATTCGGGGACTTCTTTGTTCAGGAAACGGTGGTCCATGGCGTCGAGCACTTCGCGGTGCATGACTTCTTTGAGCTGTTTGAGATCGACTACGAAACCGGAGCGCGGGTCTACTTCTCCTTTTACCGTGACTTCCAGAGTGTAGTTGTGGCCGTGGCCGTTGGGGTTATTGCATTTGCCGAAGATGCGGCGGTTTTCTTCCGGAGTGAACGCCGGGTTGTGGTAGTAGTGCGAGGCGGAAAATTCGGCTTTGCGCGTGAGGTAGACCATAAAACCAGTTGCCAGTTGTCAGTGGCCAGTTGCCAGTAAACGCCTTTCGTCGGAATATTCGCGGCCTTTCCAGGCTACTGTGCCAGTCGCGTGCGCGCTTTTCGAGCGCAGCAGCAAATAGGAGAAAAGAGGAAGTCCGAACACGGCTAGGAGGTTTGCATCCCAGGCGAAATGCGCGCGGCGGATTCGCTTGAGGAACAAGCCGTACATGATTACGGCCGAGCATTCCCGCCAGGATCGCGGGTTGCCAGCTTCCGCGCAGAGCGGCGGAGATCGCGATGGCGGCGCTGGCTGCGATCAGGACGAACTCGATTGCGCGCAGTGCGGCTAGCCTTGCTGGTGTGGGGAATAAGAGCGCGAGGTTCTTGGTCCAGCCTTCGCGGAGTTGGGCGAAGCTGCGATACATGCGGGTTTGGACGGCATCGCCGCCGTAGCGGAAGAATATTTTTCTGCCGGATTGTTTTACGGCGCGGGCCAGAGCTACGTCTTCGAGCAGGTTTCCGGCCACGGCGGCGTGTCCGCCGACGGCGTCGTAGGCTTCGCGCGTGATGAGGATGTACTGGCCATTGGCGGCTGCCGCGGGAGAATTGGGATCGCTTACCTGGGATGGGCGATAGCTGGCGGCCAGCTCGGCGAAGATGACGGGCATGATGGCCTTTTCCCAGAAACTTTTTACGATTTGTTCGGGCGAGTAGGAGAGCAAGGCTGCGCCGTGGCGCTTCGCTTCTTCGAGGCTGCGGGCGAGTGAGCCTGGCAGGTGGATGGTATCGGCGTCGGTGAAGAGCAGCCACTCGCCGGTGGCGGCTTTGGATCCGGCGGTGACGGCGTTGTTTTTGCCGGTCCAGCCTGGGGGGAGCGGGCCGGCTTCGATGACGCGCACTTGCTGACTTGAAAATGAGAGAGCGATCTCGCGGGTGCGGTCGGTGGAGTGGTCGTCGACTACGATGATTTCAAGGGGCACGCCGCTCTGCGTGACCAGTGACTGAAGACAGGCGCCGAGGCAAGGCTTCTTCGTTGCGCGCCGGGACGATCACCGATACCGCGGGCCGAGCGGAAGCTGGAAGGGTCGCAGGCATACGCCGAATCCTTTATTATAGCTGGGTGCGACGCATCTTTTGCTCTACGCGAGTTGCCGGCGCGGTTGTACCGGCCTTCCTCATTATTATTCTGCTTGCGACCTTGGCGCTGTCGGGCTGCTGGAGCGGGTCGCGGCCGTCGCGGATCGGTTCGGCTGCTCCGGATTTCACGGTGCGCGACTCTGAGCGCACGGTAACGCTGAGTCAGTTGAAGGGGCAGGTGGTGGTATTGAATTTCTGGGCGACCTGGTGCCCGCCATGCATCGAGGAAATGCCGTCGCTGGTGCAGATGCAGGAACGGATGAAGCCGAAGGGCGTGACGGTGCTGGCGGTGAGCGTCGACGCCGACGAGAATAACTATCGGCGGTTTCTGCGGGACCACAATGTGAATCTGCTCGCGGTGCGCGATGCTGACCAGAAGAGCAATGAATTGTATGGAACGTTCAAGTTTCCTGAGACCTACGTGATCGACCGCAAGGGAGTGGTGCGGCGGAAGTTTATTGGCGCGGTGGATTGGACGGATCCGGAGGTTATGGATTTTCTGGGGAAGTTGTAGGCTCCCCGCGCGGGCTAAAGCCCGGCTCTGACGTGTCCGCTCTACGCGGCGCTGAAGCGCCGCTCTTCCACGGTACTGACTAGGCATTCACAAACTCGCCGGTCTCGTTTCGGATGCAAGAGAAGATCAACGTCAAAAGCGTCGGACAAGAGTGTCCGACCCATACGATCAGCGCCCGTCCGCACGATCACAACTTCACGTTGCGCAGGCGCAGGGCGTTGGTGATTACTGAGACTGAGCTGAAGCTCATGGCTGCGGCGGCGAAGATGGGGCTGAGCAGCAGGCCGAAGAATGGATAGAGGACTCCTGCGGCGATGGGGACGCCGATGGCGTTGTAGACGAAGGCGAAGAAAAGATTTTGCCGGATGTTGCGCATGGTGGCCTGGCTTAGCTTGCGGGCGCGCAGGATTCCGGTGAGATCGCCTTTGACCAGCGTGATGCCGCCGCTTTCCATGGCGACGTCGGTGCCGGTGCCCATGGCGATGCCGACATCGGCCTGAGCGAGCGCGGGGGCGTCGTTGATGCCGTCGCCGGCCATCGCGACGACTCTTCCCTGCCCTTGCAGCTTGCGGATGATTTCCAGTTTTCCTTCGGGCAAGACTTCGGCTTCGAATTCGTCGATGCCCAGGGTCTTTGCGATCGACTCGGCCACGGCGCGATTGTCCCCGGTGAGCATGACGATGCGAATGCCCTGCGTGCGGAGTCCGCGAATTGCGTCGGGAGTGGACGGCTTGATCGGGTCGGCGACGGAGATGTTTCCGGCATACTTGCCATCGATCGCCACAAAAATCTGCGTGGCGCCTGGAGCGCCGATTTGGAAGGTCGCAGTCTTGCTTTGCCCGAGGGCTCCGACCTCAACCATGAGAGTGCGATTGCCGACGGCCACCGGCTTGCCGTCCACAATACCTTGAATGCCTTTTCCCGCTGAGTAAGAGAATTCCGCTGGCTCGGAAAGCTTTAACTGGCGATCCTGTGCGCCTCGCACGATCGCCGCTCCCAGCGGATGTTCGCTGGCCCGTTCCAGGCTGGCGGCAAGACGCAGGACCTCTAGCGGATCAAGTCCAGCTGCCGCCGTGCTTCCCACCAACTGCGGCTTGCCTTCGGTCAGCGTTCCGGTTTTGTCGACGACCAGCGTGTCGACTTTTTCGAGAACCTCGAGCGCTTCGGCGTTCTTGATGAGCACGCCGGCGCGGGCGCCGCGGCCTACGCCGACCATGATTGCCATGGGCGTGGCGAGCCCCAGGGCGCAGGGGCAGGCGATGATGAGCACGGCGACCGCGTTGACGAGCGCGTGCGCGAGGCGCGGCTGCGGACCGAACAGCGACCACGCAATAAAAGTGATTACCGCGACCGCGACCACGATGGGGACAAACCATTTCGCCACGCGATCGGCGAGTCGCTGGATGGGCGCACGGCTGCGCTGTGCCTGGCCGACGAGTTGCACGATGCGCGCCAGCAAGGTTTCGCTGCCAACGCGCTCGGCGCGCATCACGAATGAGCCGGTGCCGTTGATGGTGGCGCCGATGACTTTGCTCTCCGGTGATTTCTCGACGGGCATGGATTCACCGGTGATCATGGACTCATCTACGGTGCTGCGGCCTTCGAGGAGGACGCCATCTACGGGAACTTTTTCTCCTGGGCGCACGCGGAGACGGTCTCCGGGCTTGACCTGCGCCAGCGGAACATCCTTCTCGCCGCCGTCAGGGCCGAGCAGGCGCGCGGTTTGGGGAGTGAGATCGAGCAGCGCGCGAATGGCGGCGCTGGTGCGGCTGCGGGCGCGCAACTCCACCACCTGGCCGAGCAGGACCAGAGTTGTGATGGCGGCGGCGGCTTCGAAATAAACGTCGGGATAGCCACCCATGCCGCGCAGAGATTCGGGAAAGATCCGCGGCGCCAGCGTGGCGACGACGCTGTATCCGTAAGCGACCCCGGTGCCCATCCCGATCAGGGTGAACATGTTGGGGCTGCGATTCAGGAGCGAGCGCCAGAAACGCTGGAAGAACGGCCAGCCGCCCCAGAGCACGACGGGCGAGGCCAAAGCGAACTCGACCCGGGGCAAATTGATCAGAACGCCGTTGAAGTCGAAGTCTACGGTCAACTTATCGCCGAGCATGGGGACCATGGCGATCGCCATCAGCGGAGCGGTCAGCGCGAGGCTCACCCAGAAGCGGCGGGTCATGTCGCGCAGTTCGGGATTTTGCTCGGCGGATGCGGCGACTGTGCGGGGCTCGAGCGTCATGCCGCAGATCGGACATACGCCCGGCGCGGGCCGCATGATTTCCGGATGCATGGGGCAGGTGTACTCGGTGCGCGAGGAGGCGACCGGTACGTCTGGTTCGAGCGACATTCCGCAGGAGGGGCATGCGCCCGGTTTGTTTTCGCGGACCTCGGGGCACATGGGGCAGACGTAGGCTGTGGCTGCGGACGCCGTTTGCTGTGAGGGCTGAGGCTTGAGAGGGTGGAGTTGATGGTCGGCGGGTGGGTCGGGCTTCGCGGCATCCAGCGTGACCAGACCTGAGGAGCGCGCAGGTCGAACGGTCAGATATTTCGTGGGGTCTGCTTTAAATTTGTCCGCGCATCCCGCGCAGCAGAAATAGTAGTTCTTCCCTCCGTGGCCGTGAAGATATTTGGCGGTTGCGGAATTTACTTCCATTCCGCAGACGGGGTCGCGTTCGAGCGCGGCGGGTTGGTCCGATGGGTTCGTGGACATTCAGACGCTTTGATCTTCAGGGGCTAAAGCCAACATCGATTTGTACCTTTACGCGGCGCTGAAGTGCCGCTCTTCCACGTCACTGCACGCTGTTGACGTGCACGCTACGCTATTTCTTCGATGGACAATGCTTTATATTGGATTCAGCCTGGCCGATTCGCTGGGCATCTGCTTTCATCATTCGTAGGCAGCAAAGGATTATCCCATGACTTATCTGGACGTGGTTTTTCGCTATGGCGCGGCGCCCGGCGAGAAGGAATTGCGGGCAATCGACGGCATGCGCGAGGTGTACGGAGTGCGGAAAGTGGATTTCAACGAAGCCGAGCGCACCGTGCGGGTGGAGTTTGACGCTTCCCGCCTGAAGACGGAAGCTGTGGCGCGACTCTTGCGCCAGGCCGGAGTGGATGTGCGGGAACCTTTGACGCTGGCCTGAAGCTGCCAGCGAAAGCGAGGGTGGGGGAGGGCTTCCGCTGGCGCGATCTAGTGAATGCAAGGGGCGCCCAAGAGAACCTCTGGCCGAAGTCGTCCTTGGAACGCCCCGTTGCGCGCCACTTCGTCTGGCTTTTTATAAGCACATAGCATGCCGTCTCTAAGCCGCTCAAAATACAGGCGCGTTCCCTGCCCCGCTTTGTAGGAATTGCTCTGGGCCGGGAAAGATTTACTTCGGGCGCGGGACGCGGCTTAGCTAGTGAAGAGAAAAAGTCTGCCTGTGGAAAGGTCGAAAGCCCCGAATTGCCGAGGCATTCCGCGCACATAAGCAGAAGACCTTACAGGAACGTTTGCGGCAAGGTTCGCAGCAGGCGCGGCACTTCCGCTATAATTCTTAAGCAAGTTTTCCTGCCAAAATAAAGTCTGCGCCCTTAGCTCAGCTGGATAGAGCGTCTGGCTACGAACCAGAAGGTCGGGAGTTCGAATCTCTCAGGGCGCACCATTTTCTTTCATCTTTCATCTGATTTTGATTTCTGGTTTCTTTGCAACTGCGAACCGTGGCGCGGATCGTGGGCGGGTGTCCTCGTAGATAATAGGCGCGTGGCGCGAGTTGGGTTGCGTCCTTGGGATTTTCTGTTAGTCTTGGTCAGCCCTGTTGTTGCCTTGGCACGCTGTTTCTGTCACTGACCGGAGAAGCTCTCCGGAACTCGGGTCGCGCGCCATGTCGAAAGTCATCGAACAGGATGTATCCATCCTGTCGTCGTCGAAACAAGGTCTGATCTATCTCACCGCCAATGATTGGGCATTGGTCGCCGACAAGGCGAGCCGGGTCCGATTCAAGAAGGGTGAAGTTCTGGTGCAAAAGGGTAAGAAAGGCTTTGGAGTCTTTCTTCTGCTTAAAGGAACCGCGCGAGTGCAAATTCCGCCGCAAACTCCCACTCCGGTGATTGGGCCGGGTGAAATTTGCGGAGAGATGTCATTTCTGGAAGATGCGGCGGCCAGCGCGAACGTAGTCGCCGACGGCGAAGTGGAAGCCTTTCATCTCGACCATCCCACGTTGCAAAGCCTGTTTGAGCTGTTTCCTCACCTTGCGTCACGCTTCTACCGGTCTCTGGCCACGAACCTGTCCCGGCGTCTGAGGGACGTGATCGGGCCGCGTTCCGAGGCCACTGTGCAAAAACGTTCATCTTGACAAGGTTGTGGTTCCGGCACACAATTGGCGCCGCTCGGCTGGGTGTGTTCACTTTAGGTCTTCCCATCGGGCTTTTTCCTCCCCCCAAAGTGCTTTTGAACTGCCGCGCGTCGTTTTGCGCTCATGGCGATTTCACAGGACCAGCGATAAAGACCAGCGATAAATAAATATGCGGCAGAAGATTCTCGCTGTTCGAGAACTGCCGGATAGAAAATTCAGGAGGAACTATGCAACCCAGGGTTTTACGCTCGTGTCGCTTTTTGGATGTAATGTGCGCTGTTTGTCTTGTGGTTCTTACTCTGTGTCCAGTCCCGGGTGTGGCCGCAAGCAATACGAGGGCGTTTAACGGCTATTACGAGCTCAGCAATGTTGTGAACCATGGCAGCAGGGTCCAAGTGACCATGACTCTGACACTAAGGAACGCCGGCAGGACAGCTATCCGGGGCGGCATCGTCGCGGTTCTGAATTCAGCTCCCAATCCAGTTTTGATCGGATCGTTCAGTCCAATCAAGAACCTCCCCTCGAAAGGCGAAATCACCGTGACCGAGAGGCTCACGATCTCGGCGGCAGAGTACAGGAGCTGGCAAAGCGGCCACGCGCCGAGGCTCCAGTTCCTCGTGCCAAGCGGAACCACCGCCGTTGCCGAGGGTATCCAGGCTTACCAGTTGAAACCGGGCACCACGTTAGCCGACTAGCGCATTCCCATGGTGCGAGGGGTCTCCCTTTAGGTTTTATGCTGGCTTGCCAAAGAGGCAGCGGAAGTTCACCTTAACACTGCCGCCGGTGGGCTGTGAGACTAATAAGGATGGAGTCGACGAAATGAGGAGCATCGTGAAGACATTGACGAAATTTGCATTCTGTCTATTAGGGGCCTTCGGCCTGATCTATTCGGCGGCGGCTCAGGATGTGGTCAAAACGGTCATCGGCGGCGGTCCCAACGATATCCCCGGCATCAACGCCAATATGTACCTACCCTACCAGACCGCGGTGGATGCATCTGGAAATGTTTACGTCGCCTCGGCCGGCCTGCAACGGGTTTTCAAGATAAGCTCAGCCGGAATTGAAACTGTGGTTGCCGGCACCGGCATCTCCGGTTACTCCGGCGACGGGGGGCCAGCCGTTAACGCACAGCTGTCCACTCCGTACGGCGTGGCCGTGGATACGGCAAGTCCTGCGAACGTGTATATCGCAGACTTCAACAACTGCCTGGTGCGCAAGGTCGATCAGGCCACGGGAGTGATTACCACGGTTGCCGGGAAGGTGGCATCTTCGACGGCGACGACATGCGGTTATACGGGCGACGGCGGAGACGCGAATGCGGCCGAGTTGAATCGTCCGGCGGGAATAGGGATCAACGCCTCCACCGGCGACCTTTATATTGCCGATTACTACAATGGCATTGTTCGTAAGGTTGCCGGTGGCATAGCAACGGGGACGATTAGCACGGTTGCCGGAGAGCCCTCAGAGAACTGCGGCGGCAGTGCGCCCTATGGCGATGGCGGCGCCGCGAAGGACGCGTTTCTCTGCTACCCAGTCGCGGTCTCAGTGGATGACTCGGTAAAACCGGCGAATCTTTTTATCACTGAGAATTCTCGTTGCACGGTGCGTGAGGTCGTCGGGTCAAGTAGCGACATTTACCAGCTCGCCGGCAGTTATACGGCCTGTGGCTACAACGGGGATGGCATCAACGCGGTGGGTGCAGAACTTTCTAGTCCGTATCAGACGCACGTCTCGGTGAGTGGGGCGACCACCACCGTGGAGATTGCGGACTACAGCAACGCCCGGGTACGACAATTTACTTTAACCTATACCTCAGCCGTGCCCAAGCCGGGCGTCATTTCGACGATCGCCGGCAAGGGAGCGGGCGGCTGGTGCGATGATGATGGCGGGGCTGCGCTGAGCGCGTGCATGAACCCCATCGGCATAGCGTATGACGCGAGTGGCAATTTCTACCTCGGCGATTATGGCGCGAACCGCGTCCGCAAGGTAACCAAGAGCAGTGGTGTCATCAGCACGATCGACGGATGGGGGCCGAGCACTGAAAACGAGGTAAGCTGGTCCGACCCAGTCGGATTGAAAGGGGTGGTGGGCGGAACCCCTTCCCTCTATTACCCGGTCGGCGTCTATGCCGATCCCACCTCTGCAAATGTATACGTAGGGGGATATCAGGGAGAGGCAGTGTATGAGTGGAATAGTTCAACGAACGAACTCACCGGTTTCGCCGGCAGTGGAGTTTACGGATTTGCCGGCGACGGAACCGCGGCCAGTTCAAAAACCACGGAACTGGCTTATCCGCTCGGGATTGGCAAAGACAGCAACGGAAATATTTATATCGCCGATTCCGCCAACTCAGCGATCCGCGAAGTGGTCCTTGCAACCGGAGACATCACGACGGTCGCCGGTGGATCGCCGGGCGCACTCAAGGGTGCCGGCTATGTCAATTCAACCGCGGCGGACTCACAGTTCAACCAACCCCAGGGGGTCGCCTTTGATTCCGCAAACAACATGTACATTGCCGACTACTACAACTGCGCCATTCGCAAGATAACGAAGGCGACCAGTGATGTCACCACCATTGCCGGAGCCGGTCCTCCGACGCCCACTTGCGGCTACTCGGGCGATGGTGGCCTCGCGGCGAAGGCGGAGATCTATTACCCGACTTCAGTCGCGCTAGATGGTGCGGGAAATGTCTACTTCGACGAGTCGCCAACCACCAACACATGCCGTATCCGCGAGATCGTCGCTGCCACTGGAATTATTCAGACCGTGGTGGGCGATGGTGCGTGTGGCTATAGCGGAGACGGGGCGGCGACCGGGAATTCGATCTATGACGGTTATGTGACCGCCGATGCGAACGGGAACCTGTTCCTTTCCGATTACTACAATCAGCTCTTGCGCTGGGTAACACCCAGCGGGCAGATGATTACCTTCGCCGGCATTTATAACACTGCCGGATTCGTGGGCGACGGCGGCCCTGGGCTGAAGGCGGAGTTTTACTATCCCTCCGGAATCGCCCGGGACAGTTCCGGTAACACTTATGTCGCCGATGAGTATAACCAGCGGGTACGTCAGGTTACTGCATTTGCCGGCTATGGACTCTCCACAGCGAGCATGCTGTTTGAGACCCAGCCCGCGGGGACGGTGAGCGACTTCCAGCCAGTCACGGTCAGCGCGATCGGGCCGATCACATTCTCCTCGATCACAATCAGCGCCGGCTTCAGCGAAATCGATGATTGCGTTGGGGAAAGCCTGACCGCCGGGCAGACGTGCGAGATCGACGTCTATTTCCAACCCTCGGCTGCAGGTAAGGTAACCGGCTCTTTGACGATCGCCTCGAATGCGTTCTTAGCCTCGAACCCGAACAAGATCACTTTGAGCGGAACGGGATCGGGACTCGCGCTTACCGGGACAACCGCTTTTGGTGTTGAATTGCTGGACACCCCCTTGGCAAAAACTTTGACGTTGACCAACACCGGTGCGGCGGTCACGCTGTCGAAGATTTACCTAACCGCGGTCACACAATTCTCGATTACCGGTGGGACTTGCCCGGTGGCGGGCGGACCCCTTGCCAGTAAGGGGAGTTGCACCATCATCGTGACCTTCAACCCGCAAGCGATTGGCGCCCTTAAGAGCACCCTGGTAATCGCTAGTAACGATCCCGCTAGCCCGAAGTTGGCTGAGGCTACGGGAACCGGCACCGAGGTAAGCCTCTCCGCGACCACGCTGGCTTTTGGAACGGTGGCTTCGGGAACCAAGACAATGTCGGTGACGGTCAAGAACGTGGGTACAACAGTACTGAGCTTTACCTCGACTCCGACCGTAACCGGCACGGGGAGCGCGAACTTCGTCGTGCTGCCCTATAACGCTACCGGGCCTGTGAGCACCTGCCGGAACGGCACAGTGACCCTGGCTCAAAACGCAACCTGCACCTTCAGCGTGCAATTCACGAATGCAGGTGGAACCACGGCCTTCACCACCGACCTCAACATAGTCGACAACGGTGGTGGGAGTCCGCAAGTTGTGGTGATGACCGCTACTGACTGAGGAGCGGTAACCTTAGTCCGCGGGCGGGGAGCCAAACCAAGCTCCCCGCCTTTTTTATTGCGTCAGCGTTGAGCTGGTTGAATTTTGCTGGGGCCCGGCGCACGAACTCGCCGAGCCCCAAAATAAGAAGCGTCCCATAACTCTTTCGAGTCTCAGGACGCCCGAACAGCCCTCCCCAGAACTGTTCAGGACCCACCTTAGTGACGTCACGGCCGGTTTGTGAATTGCGCTTCTGTGCCACGTCGTGGCACGAGACGGCCACGGCCAGAAGATCCAGAAGATGTTTCTCCAGCTCCTTGTCGTCTAATTCCCGATTACCGCAGTAACCCTCAATCGGGGATTACCGTTGACCCCTACTGGTCCCGCTCCTTACATTCTCCACAGGGGGTCGTATGAAGGATATTCATGAAGTATTGCGGCAGAAGCAGACCAAGTACGCGGCACTGGGGAAGCAGATTGAGATGCTCCAGCAGGCGGCGGAGAAGCTGCGTGAAGTGGCTCCCCTGCTCGCGGAAAACGACGAAGAGGATAACGCAGTATTGATGGAAGTCGATGAGACTTCCGACAGTCTGGCGGCCAAGGCGGGCGCGTCTGGTTCAGGCGCGGCGGGATCCAAGGCAGCTCGGCCTGCGGCACCTCGCTGGCCATAATCTCGCCGTTGTAGGGCGAGCATTTTGTTATGACCCTTCTGGCATTGCTGGTTTCGACTGACGATTCTGCATCCGAGATCCTGGGCCGGGTTCTTCCGGCCATGGGGATCGTGGTGGAGCGTTTCAGCGATCTCCCGACTGCGATCGACCGTCTGCAGCAACAACGGTTCGACGCTCTGGTGGTTGACTTTGACGACCCCGACGCTGCTGGTCAAGTGCTGGATGAGGCCCGCAGGCTGAATTCGGGCGACTCGCCGGTCAGCGTGGCGCTGGTTGCGGAACCTGCGAAAGCGCGCGCTATTCTCAGCAACGGGGCGCACTTCGTGCTGTACAAGCCACTCTCCGATGACAAGGCCAAAGCCGGCCTGCGCGCCGTAGCCGCGCTGTTAAATCGTGAACGCCGGCGCGCCTACCGCGTTCCGGTGCAGGCTCCCGTGGAAATTACGCTGCCCGATGCTCGGAAAGCCGAAGGCATTCTGCTTGATCTGAGCGAAACCGGCATGGACGTTCTCACGGCTGAACCACAGGCTCCGGGATCGCTGCTGAATTTTCGCTTTCAGTTGCCTGATGGAAGCCTTGAAGTGGACGCTCACGGGCAGGTGGCGTGGGCGAACCCGAACGGACAAACCGGAGTCCATTTTCTTGATTTAGAAGAGTCGATGAAGGCTCAGCTTAAAGTCTGGCTGCATGCCGCCGCGGTGACGAACGGTGCAAGTCCCGACGAAGCTGTTCCACACTGCAAGCTCACCGATCTGAGCCTGGGCGGTTGCTATCTGGAAAGCGAATCGCCGTTTCCGGAGCGGGCGCTGGTCGACCTTTGCCTGAAAAGCGGAGACGTGGCGGTGCACACCGAAGGCATGGTGCTGGTCACGCATCCCGGACACGGCATGGGATTGGAGTTCCCTTCCCGTACGCCGGAGCAGCGAGCCCAGGTGGAAAACCTGATTAACTTTCTGCGCAGCTGTCCGGATTCCACGCCGGAACTGATTATTTCTCCGCGCGCTCTGACTGCGGACCTGAGCCAATTCGAGCACGGCGCCGAAGCCGCGGAAAACTCGGCCGCGGAGCCGCTCGAAGATCCGTTGCTCGAACTGCTGCGCCAAGGGTCTTCTCTGCAACAGGACGACTTCCTCGACGAACTTCGCCGGCAACGTTCGGGCGAGAGTGTCGCGACGTAGCTTGCCGTTTGTCCCCTCCGGGTTTTCTCTGCCGATCCAGTCATTCCTCTGTGATATTAAACTGTTACTTTAAGACACACCTCTCGCGGTAGGTGGCATGGGGACTTCGCGGAGCAGCGCAAGGGCAGGAAGAATACTGGGCAGCGAGCATAGCGAGAACGCGCGAGAGGCTCGGGCGAACTGTTTCCGGAGGGCGAAGAACCCGCGCCCCGTCTCTGACGCGGGCCCTTCACCTTCCGTGGTCTGTTCCACCCCAATGCGAGTACGGTAGCTGATCGCTGTTGCGTCACGGTTTCAGAAATATTAAATGTAGGTTAAATGCGGTGGGCAGTTAGCCCGTCCAGCTTTGCCTGAAGTGCGAGATCCGGGGATAAGCTCCGTGCACTGTTTTCGCCCTTGTGCGAACATGTACCCGACACGAGACGGCGACTCGGCGGGCAGGCTGGTGGGGAGCGAAGCTGGCGGCAAACATAAAATCCGGAAACGAGCTGGGCTCTAACAATGTCGCGGGCAAGACGCGAGAAACGTCTCGCGCGACGCACGCCGCAGCAGGCCTGGCGTGGGCGCCGCTTATGTCGATCGCGGTTGCGGCCTTCGCGGTTGAAATTCCTTTCTTTTTCCTCGGCACACCCTCCGGGCACGATGTCGAATTCCATTTGTACTCGTGGCTGGAAGTTCTCTCGCAATGGAAGCTGGGCATCGTCTATCCGCGCTGGGCGGCCTTGGCGAACTTCGCCTACGGCGAGCCGCGGTTCATCTTCTATCCCCCGGCTTCGTGGACGTTAGGCGCGGCGCTTAGCGCGATCTTTCCCTGGACGCTGGCCGCGAGCATTTATATCTGGCTTGCCTTGTTGGCTGCGGGCGTGTCCATGTTTCTGCTGGCGCGGCAGTGGCTTGACCGGCGCGACGCGACTTTCGCCGCGGTGCTGTACGCCGTCAATCCTTATCATCTGGTGATTGTGTATTGGCGGAGCGCGTTCGCCGAACTTCTGGCGAGTTCTTTGCTGCCCCTGTTGCTCTTGCTGCTGTTGCGGGCAGACGAAAAAGGCCGGCGCATCACTGTTTATCTCGCGCTGCTGCTTGCCTCCGCCTGGCTGATCAACGCGCCCGCGGCGGTGATGATCCATTATTCTTTGGCCTTATTGATGTTGGTGATTGCCTGGCAGCGGCGCTCGCCGCGCGTTCTGCTGGTGGGAACCGTCGCGGTGATTCTTGGCGCTGCGCTGGCTGCGGTTTATCTGTTGCCTGCGGTCTACGAACAGAAGTGGATCACCATTGCGCAGGCTGTTTCTGCCGGATCCCGGCCGCAAGACAGTTTTCTGTTTATTCACACCACCGATGCGGACCACGATGCTTTCAACCACCTGATTTCCTGGATTGCGGTGGGCGAAATCCTGCTAACGATTGTGGCGGCTTGGGCCGCGCGCGGCTGGCGAAGCACGCAATCGTACGCTTTGGTATTCGCTTGTGGCGTGGGCCGCGGCATGCTCGGTGCTTATGCTCTCGATCACGAACGCGCTATGGAGGATTCTCCCCAAGTTGCAGTACATGCAATTCCCCTGGCGCTGGATGCTGTGTCTGGGCATTCCCTTCGCTCTTGCTGATCGTGCTGGGTGTGCGGCGGTGGACCGTTCGCGTCGCGTTCTACCTGGCCCTGCTGGCGGTGCTCGCCTTCGGGTGGCACCACTTCCAGCCGCCCTGGTGGGACAACGCCGGCGACCTGCGCGAAATGCAGGACAATATGGCAGTCCGGCGAGGGCTACGAGGGCGTCGACGAATACACGCCGGTCGGCGCTGATCCTTCATCGGTCTCAAAAGACGCTCGCCGCGTGATGGTGGACGGACCGGCCCATGCTGCGATTCATGTTTCTCAGTGGACTCCGGAATTCAAACTCTTCACGGCGGAGATGTCAGCCCCGGACAATCTTGCCTTGCGGCTGTTCAACTATCCAGCATGGCGGGTTAACGTGAATGGGCGCCAGGTGCAGCCCGGCGCGCGCGAGGGCACGGGGCAGATGCTGGTTCCCGTGGAGGCGGGCGCAAATCAAGTGCAGATCACCTTCGTTCGCACCTGGGATCGCACGGCGGGTGGGTGGATCTCACTGCTCGCTTTGGTTTTGGCTTTCGTGTGGTGGAAGCTTCCGTCTTCCGTCGGATGAGCTTTCGGCTTTGAGTCGGCCCGATGAAATGGTGATGCGAAAAATCCTCATTGCAACTTCGAATCCCGGCAAGCTGCGCGACTTCGCCGGTGCTGCTGTGCGCCACGGAGTCGAAATCGCGGGCATTCCTGACTTCTCTTCCCTGCCTGCGGTGGTTGAAGATGGACTCACGTTCGAGGCTAACGCACGCAAGAAAGCCGAAGCCTACAGCCGATATGTCCCTGGAGAAATGGTTGTAGCCGACGACTCAGGATTGGAGATTGATGCTCTGAATGGCGCCCCCGGAGTGCATTCCGCGCGCTACGCGGCCGACCAGCCTGACAAGGCCGACGCGAATACTGATGACGAGGCCAATAACGCGCGGGTCTTGCGCGAGCTAAAGGGCGTTCCTCCGGCCCAACGCACTGGACGATTTGTTTGCGTGCTCGCGGCTGCTCGTGAAGGCAAAACACTGGCCACGTTTCGCGGCATTGCCGAGGGAATCATTCTCGACGCGCCGCGTGGGAAGAATGGTTTCGGCTACGATCCGTTGTTTTATTTTCCGGACATTAAGAAAACATTCGCCGAGCTGAGCGCCGAGGAAAAGTCCAAGTACAGTCACCGCGGCGCGGCGTTCCGGGAGCTTTTAGGTTGGTTAGACGCTGGCGTGAATGTTTAGAATCGACCTATCCTACCCGACAGCGGGGGTACATGGAGGAAGCGTGGCACTCCGAAGACGTCTTCTTGTATCCCTTCTGGCCAGTGTCGTGGCAGCGGTTATATTGCTGATTGTCCTCCGAGCGACCAGTTCAAGACCCCTCCTCCTCTTGCAGTTGCCGGGATTCTTTGCTTACATCAACATTTGGGGCATTCACTCTGGTCCGAAAATTCAGGTCGTAGGCTATATTGTCTTTGCCACGACGAACGCCCTGGTATATTGGCCAATCGCGTTCGGATTGGGATTTCTGTTTCGCCGCAAAGGTTCAAGAGACCCGCCCATGCCATCTGCGTTACCTTGACTTCGCTTCTCTCGCCGCCGATAATAAAAAGTTCTTTTGTCATTGTGGAACGAACAAGCAGGTCTAATAACTGGACGACTAGGCACTCATAAGGAGCGATTCGTGGCGTCAGCAGCCAGTTCTACTGCTCCCGTTGTCGCGAAAAAAGCGGTACATGGCGTGGCGCCTCTGCGCGCGGGCAAGGGTATTTCATTTGTGTTGCGCCGGCTGCATTCGCTTTCCGGGATCGTTCCGGTGGGCGCGTTCTTGTTCGAACACATTCTGATTTCCAACTCCACGGCAATCAGCGGACCTGACGCCTACGCGCGGCAGGTAAGCTTTCTGGCAAATCTTCCGCTGGTCTTCTTTCTTGAGTTGTTCGGGATCTGGCTGCCGATTGCTTTCCATGCGCTCTACGGTTTCTACATCTGGTACCGCGGAGACGGAAATACGATGGAATATCCCTGGACCGGCAACTGGATGTACACGGCCCAGCGCTGGACCGGCGGCATTGCCTTCGTCTACATCCTGTGGCACACGTGGACGATGCGCTTTACCGGAGTCGATCTGCACGCCTTCCCCAACGCTTCGTTCGGCAAGGTGCAGGGAGAGGTTCTGCAGACTCCGTTGTTCCTGTTTTACGTTGTGGGCTTGATCGCGGCTTCGTGGCACTTCGCCTATGGCATCTGGCTGTTCTCGGCGAAGTGGGGCATCGTTTCCGGAGACAAGGCGCAGAAGCGGTTTCTGGCCGTGTGTGTAGTCTTTTTCTTTGTCCTATCCGGCGCAGGACTGGCCAGCCTGGCTTCGTTCCGGTCGCGCCCGCAGCAGCCATATGAGCCTGGGACGGCAGCATGGCAATCGACCCAAGCTGTGAACAATCAGGCTGCGAGCAATCACGCTGCGAAGAACCAGACTGCAAAGAATCAGCCTGCTAAGAATATGGAAGGCCGGTAAACCAACAATGGCAGTTCCCAAAATTATCGTGATAGGCGGCGGCCTTGCAGGACTCTCCGCCGTCATCAAGATCGCGGAGATGGGCGCGAACGTCGATCTCTTCTCCATTGTTCCGGTGAAGCGGTCGCACTCCGTGTGCGCGCAGGGCGGCATCAACGCGGCCAAGAATCTGAAGGGCGAAGGCGATTCGACCTGGATCCATTTTGACGATACGGTTTACGGCGGAGACTTTCTCGCGAACCAGCCTCCAGTAAAAGATATGTGCGAGGCTGCGCCCGGCATCATCGACTTGCTCGATCGCATGGGTGTTCCCTTCAACCGCACGCCCGAGGGTCTGCTCGACTTTCGCCGCTTCGGCGGAACTTTGTATAACCGCACGGCCTTCGCCGGAGCGACTACCGGCCAACAATTGCTCTATGCACTCGATGAACAAGTCCGCCGCTACGAATCCGAAGGCAAGGTGAAGAAGTACGAGCATTGGGAGTTCCTCTCCGCCGTGCTCGACGGAAACCGCGTCTGTCGCGGCATCTGCGCCATGGATCTTCGCAGCATGGAAGTCCGCACCTTCCCGGCCGACGCCATCATTATCGCGACTGGCGGCATTGGCGCGATCTTCGGCAAGTCCACTAACTCGGTTGTATGTACAGGTTCGGCGCAGTCCGCGCTTTATCAGCAAGGCTGCTTCTACGGAAACGGAGAATTCATTCAGGTGCATCCCACCTGCATTCCCGGCGAAGACAAGCTGCGCCTCATGTCGGAATCGGCGCGTGGCGAGGGCGGACGCGTCTGGGTTCCGAAGACCCAAGGCGACAAGCGCGATCCGAAAACGATTCCGCCCTGTGACCGCTGGTACTTCCTCGAAGAGTGGTATCCCAAGTACGGCAACCTGGTTCCGCGCGACGTGGCCACGCGGGCGATCTTCAAGGTCGTTTATGAGTACAACCTCGGCATCGATGGCAAGCCCATGGTTTATCTCGATCTGACTCACATCGACCGCAAGATTCTCGACCGCAAGCTGGAAGGCATTCTCGAAATCTACGAGAAGTTTGTGGGTGACGATCCCCGCGATACGCCCATGAAGATTTTCCCCGGCATGCACTACACCATGGGCGGCCTGTGGATCGATTTCAAGCAGGCCACGAACATTCCTGGAATTTACGCCGCGGGCGAATGTGAATATCAATATCACGGTGCGAATCGGCTGGGCGCGAACTCGCTGGTATCGTGCATTTACGGCGGAAGCATCGCCGGACCGAACGCTGTGAAATATGCGCGTGGCCTGCAGGCTCTGCCTGACGGCAGCGGGGTGTTCGAGGCCGAGAAGAAGAAGCAGGAAGAGAGCAATGCTCTGCTCATGAACAACTCGGGCACGGAGAATCCCTTCCGGCTGTGGCGCGAACTCGGCGAGCTGATGACTAAAGATTGCACGGTCATCCGCTACAACAAGAATCTGCAGCAAACAGATGCGAAACTGGTCGAGATGCTGGAACGCTTCCGCAAGGTGAATCTAAGCGACCGCACGCAGTGGGCAAACACCACCGTGGTCTTCGCTCGCCAGCTTTACAACATGCTGCAGCTGTCGCGAGTGATCGCGCAGGGTGCGAGGTTACGCGATGAATCGCGCGGCGCGCATTACAAGCCGGACTTCCCCGACCGTGACGACAAGACTTGGCTGAAGACGACGAAAGCATATTTCGCGCCGGATGCCGATGAGCCGAAGTTTGAGTTCGAGCCGGTGGACGTGTCGCTGATTCCGCCGCGGCCAAGGAAGTATGACGCGGTCAAGTAAAACTGGGATGCCCTGTCATCCTGAGCGAAGCGACGGACCCATGCAATTTGTCGGCGTCGGCAGAGTACACAGGTTCTTCGCTTCGCTCAGAATGACAAGCACGTTCAGAATGACAGCACGTTGAGAGCTAGGAATTAATGTCTAATAAATCCGTCCTAATCAAAATCAAGCGCCAGAACACTCCGACTTCCAAGCCCTACTGGGAGGAGTTCGAACTCGCCCACCATCCCGGCATGAACGTGATCTCCTCGCTCATGGAGATCGCTGCCAACCCCGTCACCCGCGAAGGCAAGGCGACCACGCCCATCACCTACGACTCGAATTGCCTCGAGGAAGTCTGCGGCTCCTGCGCCATGCTCATCAATGGACGCGCCCGCATGGCCTGCTCAGCTTTAATCGACAATCTCGAGCAACCAGTTAAACTCGAGCCGTTCTCCAAGTTCCCCGTGGTGCGCGATCTCGCCGTCGATCGCAGTGTTCTCTTTCAGAATCTAAAGATCGTCAAGGCCTGGGTTCCCATCGACGGCACCTACGACCTCGGCCCCGGCCCACGCCTGTCGCCGGAGGAGCAGGAGGCGGCGTATCCGCTTTCGCGCTGCATCTCATGCTGCTGCTGTATGGAGGCCTGTCCGCAGTTCAACGAAGAAACGGGCTTTGTAGGCGCGGCCACCATCGCGCAGGTGAGGTTGTTCAACACCCATCCCACAGGTAAAGAGCTTCAACGCGAGCGTCTCGCGGCGTTGATGGGCGACGGCGGCATCCAGGAGTGCGGCTACGCGCAGAACTGCGTGGAGGTTTGCCCCAAGGATATCCCGCTGACCCGCGCCATTTCCGAGGTAGGCGGCGCGGTCATGAAGCAAGCCATCGGTGACCTTTTCCGGCGCTGATTTTTGTCACTTTCGCCCTGAAAACACAGTTCTGGTAGTTCCCATCAATTGCTAACTGCTTGCTGCAAGAGCACATGCGTTGGTCGCAATCCCGCGCCTGGATGGCGTTTCGCGTGCTCCTATCTACAAGGAGTCACGCTCGCGCAAGCTGCGCGTAACCAGCGGTAACCAGGCGAAGACAATGCCCGGCGGAACTATGGTAACCAGTTTCCGGCAATCGGTGCCTGGGACGCTTGACACGATGACTTACAATGTCCGGACGGTTGCGGGTTGGGCCGCTTTGGAAGATTACGGAACTCATTGAGAACAAGACCACAACGTCAAATAATTCTTCTGGCCATGCTGGCTTGTCTGTGCAGTCCGCTTTTCGCGGTGACTGCCACGGGCGTGCATAAGGTCCATCATCGCCGGTTCCCGCGGCTGCATTGGACGTTGTGGCATCCCATGTTCCGTCCCACTCATGAATCCCTTTTGGCGCAGAACGCAGAAGTTGACCGGCTGGAATTGCCTCGCATTCAGGACGACGACGAGTTGGAAGCGTTGAAGGCCAGCGGAGCGCTGCAGCCCATCATCGCGGGTGAAACGCTGCGCTTCGATCCGCGCCTTGATCCTTCGCGCCGCTACTGCCGTCCCTGGACCCGCGACTTTGTGCAGGATATCGCCCAGGCTTATTACAATCGTTTTCACGAACAGATTCAGGTGAATTCCGCAGTCCGCACGGTGAAGCTTCAGAAGAAACTGCGCCGGCATAACCGCAATGCGGCTCCGTCCGAGGGCGATACGGCGTCGTCCCATCTCGCCGGTCTTACGGTGGACTTGCAACGCCGCGGCATGACCCAGGAACAGATTCACTGGATGGAACACTACCTCTTCTACATGAAGGCTCTAGGCCTGGTTGAGCCCGAAGAAGAGCGGCATCAGTGGGTGTTCCACATCATGGTCTCAGGCCGGTACGCAGACTGGCGCGAAACTCAGGACATCATTCCAGTGGATCGCCCCGAACCCACAACGGTGACTGCCGAAACCCGCGCCGAATAGTCACTCACACCCCTGACAAAGTTCCTTGCAACGTCCTTCACAAAGTCCCATACAACCCTCCCTACAGCGCGTATTGCGCTTCGCCGTTGCCGAACGACCAGTTCTCCCACGCAACTTCCACCAGATTGATCATCAGGTCCTGCTTGCGCAATCCGGGATTCTCCGCCAGAATTTCCGCCATGCGCTGGAACAGCTTCCGTTTCTGCGCTAGCTTGCGTCCTGTGGAGAGCGTAATCTGCACCATCACGAAGTTATCCGTCCGTCCCACGCCAAGGTACGCAGGATCGTAGATCAGACCGCTAGCCGGATGCTCGGTGATCACCTGGAAACGGTCCTGCGCGGGCGCATCCATGGCCTCAACCAACGCCCGGTGCACGCCGTCTGCCAGAGCCTTTCTATATTCTTCAGTTTTGCCTGCACGTAACGAGATTCGAACCAGTGGCATCTATCCCTCCCTGAATTTGCGAGTGACACCAGACATGCGAGCCACGCTAGACAAATGGATGAATCTGCTCCCCAACGCGATTCATGGGAAGAAGATCGAGCGTGCTTTAATGGATCATGATCGTTCTGATGGCCGGCCTTCCCGGCACCGGTAAGACGACGCTCGCCCGCGAACTGGCGAGTCGCCTGCACGGCCGAGTGCTTAATAAAGACGAGGTCCGGCACGCGCTCTTTTCCACCGACGAAATCGAATACTCTACCCGGCAGGATGACTTCTGCCTGCACCTCATGCTTGAAACCGCGAGCCAGCTCTTGCAGCGAGCTCCGCATCGTTTTGTTTTTCTCGATGGCCGAACGTTCTCTCGCCGCTACCAGATCGACAACGTCCTAAACGCCGCAGCCGCAATGCACCAGAGCTGGCGCATCATCGAGTGCTCGTGCGAGGAGGAATTGGCGCGGGAAAGGATCGAGGAGCAGGCTGCCTCGGGAGTCCATCCTGCCGGCAATCGCGACTTCCGACTCTACCTTGAAGTGAGATCACGATTCGAAGCCATCACCTTGCCCAAGACCGTGATCAACACTGGCCAAGCCCTGCAAGCGTGCGTCGATCAGGCGCTGGCAGCGCTTCAGTCATAGTCGGTCGCCAACGCGCTCTTGCAGCACCGCCGTCCCGACGGCCGGCAGGATGCGGACGCTGCCTATTCTGCCTGTTGGCCAAGCGCTTTCTTCCTGACGCTCTGAACCTATACAATCGTGGACTTGCTCCGCAGACACATGCCGGAGCTCCAAACACCATGACTCGCTATAGAATTCTCCCGCTCGCATTCTTGCTCCTTGCTGCTTCATCCGCCATTGCCCAATCCGCAAACCCACCAGACATAACTGTTAGCGCCAAAGCTCGCGCGATTCAGGACTCCGCCATCGTGGTCGACACCCACGCCGACACGCCGCAGCGTTTTCTCGACGAAGGCTTCGACATCGGCTCGACCGATCCCAACGACACGGGCCACATCAGCCTCGACAAAGCCCACCGCGGCAATCTGGGCGCGGAGTTCTTCTCCATCTGGGTTGACCCCGGGACTAACCAGGGCCACTTCGCCAAACACACATTCGATCTCATCGACTCGGTCTACGAGCAGGCCGCGCGGCATCCCGACCGCATGATGATGGCTTTTTCCGTGGCCGATATCGAACGTGCCCATAAAGAACACAAACTTGCCGCGCTAATGGGCATCGAAGGCGGCCACTCCATCGAGAACGACATGCACCTGCTGCGCGATTACTACCGGCTCGGCGTACGCTACATGACTCTTTCCTGGTCGAACACCAACGAATGGGCTGATTCCTCGGGCGACATCAACGACCCCAAAGTAGAGCACCATAACGGCCTCACTGATTTCGGCAAGCAGGTCGTGCTCGAAATGAATCGCCTCGGCATGATGGTGGATATTTCACACGTCGCCGACAAGACTTTCTGGGATGCAATCGCGACCACAAAAGCTCCCGTCATCGCCTCCCATTCTTCGGCGCGTGCCCTGGTCGACGCGCCCCGCAATATGACGGATGACATGCTGCGCGCGGTCGCCAAGAATGGCGGCGTCGTGCAGGTGAACTTCTTCTCCGGCTTCGACGATCAGGCGTATTGGGATGCCAACAAGGCTCAAGAGAAGGATCGTGATGCAGCCGTCGCAGCCTTTGTCGCACAAAAGAAAGCGGCAGGCCAGACCGTCACTTACGTGGACACTGACCGCATCGAGCGTGAGTGGACGTCGAAACTTCCGCGTCCGCCCTTTCACGTTTTGATCGATCACATCGACCACATCGCGAAAGTCGCCGGGGTCGATCATGTGGGCCTGGGTTCCGACTTCGACGGCGTCGGCGGCGCTACGCCCCAGGGGATGAATTCCGCTGCCGACCTGCCGAAGATCACCCAGGCCCTGCTCGATCGCGGATATAGCGCCGACGACATCAAGAAGATTCTTGGCGGGAATATTCTGCGAGTCTTCCGCGAGGTCGAGACCGTAAGCCGCGAAATGCAAGCCGAGCCGCGTTGATGCCCGGCATCTCTTGTCCGGCATCTCTTGTCCGGCATCTCTGTGTCGTACAATGCAACGTTGCGGTAAACGACGGGACACGACGTACCTGTGCAAGGAGTAATCATGCGTAATGCGTTTTTCGTTTCCGTTATGCTTTCTGTCGCTGCCCTCGCAGTCTGGGCACAATCGAGCCCTCAGGCCGCGCCCGCGGCGAAGCGGGCTACTGGAGCCACGACCGTTCACCACGCGCCGGCGGGCCCACCCATTGCCATCATCGATACAACAGTGGGCAAGTTGACGTGTACTCTATTTCCTGACAAAGCCCCAATCGGAGTCGCGAACTTCATCGCCCTCGCGACCGGAACCAAAGACTGGAAGAATCCCGTCAGCGGAGTCACCAAGCACGGCGTGCCGCTCTACGACGGCACCATTTTTCATCGCGTCATCCCCGGCTTCATGATCCAGGGCGGTGACCCTAAGGGCGATGGAACCGGCGATCCCGGCTACGCATTCAAGAACGAAGTTTCTTCCGATTTGCTCTTCGACAAGCCCGGCCGTCTCGCCTACGCCAACGCCGGCCCCAACACCAACGGATCGCAGTTCTTCATAACCGAAGAAGCCCAACCGCACCTCAACGGCGGCTACACGATCTTCGGCCAGTGCGACCAAGCCAGCGTGGCTCTGGTGAAACAGATCGCGCACATGGCAACCGACCCCATGAACGACCGTCCATTTCGCCCGGTGAAGATTATTCACATCACGATTGTTCACCGGGCAGTCGCAGCCACGCCCGCGACGCCAGCGAAAAAGCCGGCCACTTCCACGCCTGCCGCTGCTCCGAATTAACTCGCCATAGGCAACTGGCAAGGATAGGAATGAACCACTAACGACTGAAAGGATTCCATGACCCGCCAACCCGGACTCTACGCCACCTTCGAAACCAGTGAAGGCAACATCGTCTGCCACCTCTTCGAAAAAGACGCTCCCAAAACCGTAGCCAACTTCGTGGACCTTGCCGAAGGCAAACGCGAGTGGAAACATCCCAGCACCGGGAAGAAATCCCAAGACCGCCTTTACGACGGAACGATTTTCCATCGCGTGATCCCTGACTTCATGATCCAGGGAGGCGACCCGCAAGGCACCGGCATGGGAGGTCCCGGCTACCAGTTCGAAGACGAAACCAAAGGCTCGCCCCACAAGCTCGACAAAGCCGGCAAACTAGCCATGGCCAACGCCGGCCCCAACACCAACGGCTCGCAATTCTTCATCACCGTCGCGCCCACGACGTGGCTGACTGGCAAGCACACAATCTTCGGCGAGGTCATCGAGGGTCAGGATATCGTCAAGAAGATTTCCGAAGTCCCGCGCGGGCGCAATGATCGCCCGAACAAGGATGTCGTGGTGAAGAAGGTGACGATTGAGAAGGTGTAAACGGTCGCAATGAAGCGAAAAGTTCAGCTTGGGCTGGCCTTGATTTTTCTCTTGGGTGCAGTCTACTCGTCCGCCCAGGCCGCCACTTGCGCTGATATCGCGGCCGCCAAGTCGCGCACCTACGGTTTCCGCCCATCCCAGGTAACGGCAGCCGATAGGAATCGAAAATCCTCGGAGATGGACGGTTTCTGGAATTTGGTAAAAGGCATGGGACCTGATGGCATCGGTTGCCTGCGAACTCTGGTCGAGGCCGAGCAGGCAGACAAGTTCTTCCTTTTTGACGGCGCCTCGTTGTTGGCCTCGTTGGATCATTCCGGCGGGTCGAATCAGGCGATTCTAAAGGCCCTGGCGCGGACCAGTCTGCAGGATGTGCAACCCGATGCCTTCATCAGCCTCGCGCTGCGACTTGCCAAGCAGGACGTTGACATCTCCTCCGCGGCAGACAACTATCTCCACACTGCCAAGGTGACTACCTACCTGGCTCGCCATGGTGGGTACAAACTCGATAGGCTGCAGGGAGCGATTCTGCTGTACGGTTCCATGTCGCCTGTGCTGGTAGACAAGGCTCTTTCGCAGGAAGTTCAAGGCAGCAACGACGACGCTCGCGACACGGCGGCCATCGTGTGGTCCATGAATCTGACGGAGGAGAGCTTCAAGGGACTGGCAGCTCTAGGGGATATGAAGACTTTCTCGAACGAAGCCCGGCAATCGGTGCAATACGTTCTCAAGGCGCAAACGGTTCCGGTTACAAAACCGTCGAAGTACTCTCGCCCTCAGGTGCTGGCTAAAATCGCAAAGCTTCCCGACTTTGATCCAAGCGAATTTACCGGAGGTTTAGCCGACACGGAAGCTGAAATTCGAGCGTTCCACAACAGCATCTGCGCTACCTTGACCCCGGCCGATGTGGTCACACTACTCGATGCGCGTAGGCGGTCTATTCGGGGAGTGTCGGACGAATCGGTCGATGACTATTCCGAACTCAGTGGCGTTCTACTGAATCTGATAAACGTCCTGGACCTTTACCCAGACTTTCGCAATCACTGAGAGCGGGCGAGCCCACTCAGACCCCAATCACTCCACACAACTCCTTCACCGCCGCTGCGCTTTTATCGAGCCCTGCTTTCTCCTCGGCAGTAAGCTTGATCTCGATGATCTGCTCAATCCCCTTCGCGCCCAGCTTCACCGGCACGCCCACGTAGAGGCCGCTGATCCCGTACTCGCCCTGCAAGTACGCCGCACAAGGCAGAATCTTTTTCTTATCTTTGAGGATCGCCTCAACCATCTCCGTCGCGGCCGCCGAGGGCGCGTAATAAGCCGAGCCAGTCTTCAGGTATTTGACGATTTCTGCCCCGCCGTCGCGCGTGCGCTGCACCAAAGCCTCGAGCCGAGATTTCTCGATCAACTCGGTGATCGGAATGCCCGCCACTGTGGAATAGCGCGGCAGCGGAACCATGGTATCCCCGTGCCCGCCGAGCACAAATGCGGTCACGTTCTCCACGCTGACTTTCAATTCGTCAGCGATGAACGCTCGAAAGCGTGCCGAATCGAGCACGCCCGCCATGCCCACCACACGCTCGCGCGGAAATCCGCTCAGCTTGTAAGCCGCCTGTGCCATGGCATCGAGCGGATTCGACACAATAATCAGAATGCACCCCGGCGAATACTTCACCACTTCGCCCACCACCGCCTTCATGATGCCGTAATTGGTGTTGAGCAGATCGTCGCGGCTCATCCCCGGCTTGCGCGGAATACCCGCGGTAATCACAACGATGTCGGAATTCGCCGTGTCTTTATAGTCGTTCGTACCGGTGATGTAAGAGTCGCGTTTCTCGATCGGCATGGCTTCGAGCAAATCCAGCCCCTTGCCCTGCGGCACGCCTTCGATAATGTCGATGAGGACTACGTCGGCCAGCTCTTTCGAGGCGATCCAGTGAGCCGCAGTCGCTCCAACGTTTCCCGACCCTACGATGGTTACTTTCTTCCGCATGAATATTCCTTTCGATGAAACGCTCAAAACCTTAAACACAGAGGGCACAGAGTTACACAGGGTAGGTCTCGAGTGGACGATGATTTACCCTGTGTCCCTCTGTGCCCCCTGTGTTTAAGGTTTTATCTCGCCTCAGCGAGCACCGGCGCCCCCATATTCTCAATAATGGAGTCCGCGAATTCGCTGGTCCTAACTTTGGTCGCGCCTTCCATCAGCCGCTCAAAGTCATAAGTAACTTTCTTCTGCAGTATCGTCCGCTCCATCCCGCCCTCGATCAGATCGGCGGCTTCGTTCCATCCCAGAAAGCGGAACATCATCACCCCCGAGAGCATCACCGACCCGGGATTGATCACATCTTTATCCGCGTACTTCGGAGCCGTGCCGTGCGTCGCCTCGAAGATGGCATAACCATCGCCAATGTTCGCCCCGGGAGCAATCCCCAGCCCGCCGACCTGCGCCGCGCAAGCGTCCGAAATGTAGTCTCCGTTCAGATTAGGGCAAGCCAGCACTGAATATTCATCGGCCCGCGTGACCACCTGCTGAAAGATCGAATCAGCAATGCGGTCGTTAATCATGATTTTCTTTTTCCACTGGCCTTTCCCATGCGTGGCATAGATGCGGTCGAGCACGTCTTTCACTTCCTGCTCCACAGCCTGGCGAAACGCAGGCGGAGCAAATTCCATCCCCGGCTCCACCAGCTCAGCATTCTGCGCCACCGTCAGGTTCGGATTCTTATCCTTGTTGTCGACAATCCAACTCTCGCGCTCGGTGATTACCTGATCGCGAAATTCTTCGGTAGCCAGTTCATATCCCCACTTGCGGAACGCGCCCTCGGTAAACTTCTGGATGTTGCCCTTATGCACCAGGGTCACGCTCTTGCGGCCGGTCTCGAGCGCATGGCGAATCGCCATACGCACCAGGCGCTTGGTTCCCGTCACAGAAATCGGCTTGATGCCGACGCCGGAATCCAGCCGCACCTGCTTCTTGCCGCCCTTCAGCATATCTTTGTTCAGAAACTCGATCAGCTTCGCGCACTCCGCAGTTCCCTCTTCCCACTCGATGCCGGCGTACACATCTTCGGTATTCTCGCGGTAGATCACGACATCCATTCGCTCTGGATGTTTCACCGGCGACGGAACTCCCTTGTAGTACTTCACCGGACGCACACAGCAGTAGAGATCCAGGATCTGACGCAGGGCCACATTGAGCGACCGAATGCCGCCACCCACGGGCGTGGTTAGCGGACCTTTGATGGCGACGCGAAATTCGCGAACGGCGTCCACCGTGTCATCGGGCAGCCAGGTGTCAAACTTGGCCTTGGCCTTCTCGCCGGCGAAAACTTCGTACCACGCCACGCGCCGCTTGCCCTTGTAGGCTTTATCCACCGCCGCGTCGAACACGCGCCGCGACGCCTTCCAGATATCGCGCCCGGTTCCATCTCCTTCGATAAACGGAACGATCGGATTATCCGGCACTTCATACTTCCCTGCCGCATACCCGATCTTCTTTCCATCCGACGGAACCGCCACGCCGTTATAAGAGCCCGCCATCGTCATCCTCCCCCCAAAATTCCGAACACATATTTGAACCCTCCATTAAAGAATAACCCATAGAGAATAGCCATAGGGCCACGCGCCCCGTTAATCCTGCCGTCTCAGCCCGGCGCGCCCGCCATCACCACCGTCTCGTCCCAAAATACTTGCGCACGCCCAGCGACATGTAGCGTCCCCAGGGCCCGTTGTTGCCCTGATCGGCCGGGCCCAGATTGGTGTCCCGCGCGCCCAGGCGATCGAACAGAAAGTGCTGGGTCACGCGAAACTCAAATCCCTTCCCGATGTAGACTGCTCCTCCCCACGAGTGCTCAATGCCGATCGCATCCGGCGACCAGGTGTACAGCGTCTGCGGAATCGTCTTGCCAAATAGAAATGAAGGCGCGCCAAACACCATAAACCGCCGCAACTCCCCCCGGCCAAAGGGACGCACCTCAAGCATTCCCGAGATCATATAGCGCGCAAACATGCTGCAAGGTGCGTTCACTCCTCCGTATTGTCCGGCATTTCCCGCGCAGATGCCCGGGTCGATCTCGTTATGCGGCGGCGCAAGGTCCACCTGCGCCCATCCCCAGAGCATGTCGCTCGGAAAGAACATTCGTGGCTCGGGTTTCGCATCCTGTGAAGCGCTCGCAGGCGCCGCAGTCTGCGCTCTGCCCACGACTGAGATTAATAGGGGAACTGCAAGAATCCATGCCAATGTTTTCATCCAGCCTCCAGAATTTAGTGTTGCTTGAGACGAATCCACAGCCCCACGGCGCCCCAAACTTTCGTTAACCGCGCCGCGCTCTCGAACTTATCCTTCGACGCTTGGACGTGGGCGGAACATTGTAACCTGCTGGCGGTGTGAATGATTTCGATCAAGCTGTGCTTGAATCCAGGTTTAAGAGAAACGGCTTAAGAGAAAAGGTTTAAGAGAACGGGCTTAATAGAAAGGTGTAAAACGACAGGTTCACAGAACAGGTCTACAACAATCAGGTGCAGGACACATCGACTGCCCCCAACCCGGAGGTGTCTGCCGGTCACCTTCCAGAATTCATATCCAAAATTTAGATTTATTCCATTCGCAGGATTCCTACACAGGCCGCGCAGTCAAAAGGACTTACGGTGCAACCATCTACGGTTTGGCGGACCGATTGCTATGCCAAGAAATAGCAGTCCCAAAAGCCCATGCCCCAGGAAGTTTCTGTCTCTTATCAGGCCATCAAGAGCAAGGTGTACCGGCTAATCGACGCGTTAGTCGTCGGCGAAAAGACAGAGGTCGAGGTGCAGGACTCTATCCGCCGCTGGTGGGATCTTATTCACCCCGCTGATCGCCCCATCGCCCAAAAATATCTGCTCACTGTTCTGGAGCGCTCCGGTCAGGCTCTCGACGCGATTGAAGAAGGCTTGATGGACGTAACTCACCTGGAGTCGGCCACCGCCGATTCGTCCAAGGCCCTCAAACTGGTGGATAGAATCGTAAAGCAGACTGCTAAGGCCGCCTCCCTCAGCACCACCGCCTGAGCAACGACAAAAATTAGGAAGAAAAACTGAGCAAGACGAATTGAGTAAGACAAAGATTTTACAAATTGCTCCCTTGCGGCGTCCCGTCGCGCCCGGTATCCTCACTCCAGTTGAGACTCAGTCCAGTCAGGAGCGGCCAATGAAATCTTCCTACCTGCGTTTCCTTTTCACGATTCGTGGCTATCTTCTATCCGGAGCATTGCTGATCATGGCTGGATCCTTACTTGCCGCCTCGGGAATCTACACCTTCACCCTCAACTCCATCAACGGCCAACCCGCCCCGCTGGCAAACTACAAAGGCAAGGTGGTTCTGGTCGTCAACGTAGCCAGCCAATGCGGCTACACCCCTCAATACAGCGCTCTCGAAGCCACGTATGAAAAGTACAAAGACCAGGGTTTCGTCATCCTCGGCTTCCCTGCCAATAATTTCGGAGCCCAGGAACCCGGCACCAACGAAGAAATCAAAACCTTTTGCACCCGCAAATACAGTGTCACGTTCCCCATGTATTCGAAGATCTCAGTCAAAGGCGCAGACCAGGCTCCGCTCTACGCCTACTTGACCAAAGACACCGGCCCGGGCATCACCGGCGAGATCAAGTGGAACTTCACCAAGTTCCTGGTCGACCGCAACGGCAACGTAGTGCAGCGCTTCGAACCCGCGGTCACGCCGGATTCCAAAGAAGTGATCGCGGCGATTGAGAAACAGTTGAAGCAGTAGAAGTAACGATCCGTACACCACCATCCGGATGACCGTCCCTCGCAAGCTCGCCCGGATCCAATGGTGCAGCGGGGATTTTCGCAACAATCATCGAATGCTGCGTCTCAACTGCGGTTTTCTCACCAAGACTCACCGTCAGACACCACTTTTTGGATTCCGTACGCGCTTCCACGGGAAGGTGCTCTTTAGACCGTGAAACCACTCAATCAGGGGTTTCATTGCAAGGGCCGAGCGCGACCAGGCTTTCCCGGCGTTCGCCGCGTTTGCGGGCCTTCTCCGTGCCATTCAAAGTCAGCCGATTTCTTGGGTCCCTGACGGGCGCGAGATCTTCGCCTTCGCCCAGTGGAATGAATCTAGAGGAGGCGCAGGGATAATTACTTGTGGCAGTGAGTGAATGGCGTCATCATCAAGGATTGCCTGAAGAACATCGAGCTCCTTCGAATTCAGTACTCCTTCGTCGACGATAGTGACGCACGCCCGTTAAGAAACGCCTGACGGCGTAGTTCGAGATGAGCACGGCCATCCGGCGCCACTACAAGGCAGTTGCCAACGTTGTTGGGCCCAGCGGCCGGATGCAAGGTCAGTTCCACCTCAACCATACGAACTAGAAATGCTCCATTCTGCCGAGTAGGTGCGGTTTGAGCAGCAAGTGACGCAAAGCCGCCCACGAGCAGAAATGCAATCAGTCTGTGCCACATTCGCCCGCTCCGTTAGTACAGCATTGGAATTGTACATGGCGATGTTGTGCCAACCGTCGTCGCACCTCGTCTCCAGCTTTGGAAGCGCTTAGGCGCTAACTGGCCGCCCAATCTCGCGCTATTTCGCGGGCCTTATCGGCACAGCCATGACCGTGGCCAGCATGGTTGCAACCAGCTTCTCTTCTGCCGTCGCTGATGGCAAAGGCATCCGCCGTACAAACTGTCAGCGTCCGTCCCGCCTTCTTCACTTGCGCTCTGGCGCGCGAAGGCCTCGCCGGCAGCGGGTGCCAGCAGGTTCACCTTGAACTCCGCCGTGAGCACCCCCTTATCGTCCGCTGCCAGGGTTAAGGCGGCATAACCGCAAGCAGAATCCAGCACGGCAGCGATGGCACCCGCGTGCAGGTAGCCGTTCTGTTGTGTAAGACTTGGCGAAAATGGCAGGCGAATTTCCACGCCGCCTTGAGCCACCGCTGTAAGCTCGGCCCCCAAAGTGGACATGAAGGCCTGCCTGGAAAAACTATTCCGAACGCGTTCCTCGTAGGCGATCACGTATCTCCTCGACTGCTGAAATATTTCTGTTTCCGCGAAACAACGAATTGACGGTCAGCGGGAGAATCTTACCCGCTGCGCTCAGCGCCTTGGACAGCCACACGCCCTGCTACAATTCGGTTCGCAAGACAGCCAAAGGCAAATGCAGCGCTTTCAGGTTACGCTCCGGTTTGAACTGGCCACTGACCACTGGCCACTGATCACTGCCCCATGGACTTCGACCAACTCCAAACCTTCCTCGAAGTAGCCCGCCACGCCTCGTTCTCCCGGGCAGCGGAGAAGCGTTTCCGCACCCAGCCCGCCATCTCCTCCCAGATTCGCGCCGTTGAAGACGAAGTCGGCGCCAAGCTCTTCGACCGCTCCGGCGGCAAAGTCTCGCTCACCGCCGCCGGCAAGTCTTTCCAGAAATACGCCCAGGAAACCCTCGACGCCCGCAAGGCCATGCTCACCTCCCTCGCCGAAATGGAGCACGTCCCGCGCGGCGCCATTACCGTGGGCGCCAACGAGGGCACCTGCCTGCACATTCTTCCCGAAGTCTTCGCCGATTTCAAGAAGCAGTACCCCGACGTCTCGGTCAACATCAAGCGCGCCGACTACGCCAAAGTTCTCGAATCGGTCACCGACAACTCCGTCGATTTCGGCGTAGTTTCCCTGCCCGTGAAAGACAACCGCCTCACCGTAGTCCTCATCCATCAGGATGAGCTGGTCATCATCGCCCCGCCGCACCATCCGCTGGGTAAAATGAAGTCGGCTCCCGTGGGAGACCTGGCCAAATATCCGCTGGTCCTCCCCAAAGCCGGCCACACCCGCGATGCGCTCGATGGCCTGTTTCGCGAGCGCAAGTTGAAGCCGAACTACAGTATGGAACTTGATTCCAGTGAACTTCTAAAGCGCTTCGTAGCCGCAGGCGTAGGCGTAGGCTTCATCGCCCGCTCGAACGTGCAGGAGGACGTTCGCGCCGGCTTTCTGCTGGCCATTCCCATGGCCGACGCCCAATTGCGCCGCGACCTGGCCCTGGTCTTTCGCAAAGATAAAGCTCTAAGCCGCGCCGCGCTCGCTTTCATCGAGATTGCCAAGAAGCACAAATCCAGCGACGTATCGCGTCCCGATCGAAGTAGATGAAGCAATTCTCTCAAGCATTTCGCGCGCGCCTCCTGCTCTCTTCCCTGCTGCTCTGCCTCTCGGCCGCTGCTCAGATCTCCGGTAGCGCCCAGCCACCGGAATCCTACAAGCTCATTGCAGTCAAAGTAACCGGCAGCAAACGCTTCACCCAGCAGGAAATCGCAGACGCCAGCGGATTGCCGATCGGGACCGTCGCCCACGAAGAAGATTTCAAGAAAGCCGCCCGCCAGCTCGGCGAGACCGGAGCATTCGGCGTCATCAACTTCACCTACACCTACTCCTCAGCCGGCACCAAGCTGGAGTTTCAAGTCACCGACGCCGACAAGTTTGTTCCCGCCCACTTCGCCGACTTCGTCTGGTTCACCGACGAAGAACTGCGCCAGAAGCTGCACGACCGCATTCCACTTTTCAACGGAGAATTGCCCACCAACGGCCGTATGCCCGACCAGGTCTCGGACGTTCTCCAGGCCATGCTGGTCGAAAACGGCGTCCCCGGCCGCGTCGAATACCAGCGCACCAACGGCAAGGACGAGCGGCTCCAGTCGATTGACTATAGCGTCGCCGGCGTGAGCATTCGCATCCACCACGCCGAGTTTCCCGGCGCCGGGAGCGGCCGACCTGCCCCTGCTCCAGGCTGCGGCGGAAAAATTATCCGATCGCGAGTACTCCCGCGATTACATGGCCAACTTCGTCGAGCACTCTATTCTGCCTCTCTACCAGGAGCGCGGATACCTGCAGGCCTCATGCGCCCAGCCCCAACCCAAAGTCGTCAAACCAACCGCCGCGGACACAACCGACAATAAACAGCCACCAACCTACGTCGACATCACGTTCCCGGTCACTCCCGGCATCCAGTACAAAGTCACGCAATGGGATTGGTCAGAGAACAAAGCAATCTCCAGAGAAGAGCTCGACCCGTTCCTCCACGCCAAGGCAGGGCAAACGGCCAACAGGGTTCAGCTGGCAAACGACCTGCGGGAGGTTCAGACGCTCTACGGCTCACGCGGATACATCCTGGCCACGATCAAGGTGAACGCCGAATTCGACGACGCCGCCGGAACCGTCTCTCTACCACCTCGTCGTCCACGAAGATTCTCTCTACCGCATGGGAGAGCTTGGAATTTCGCGGCATCGACAACAGCCTCACCGCCCGGCTGCGCGCCGCCTGGAAGCTCCGTCCCGGCGATGTCTACGACGCCACTTACCTGAAGCAGTTTCTGCCCGAGGCCAGAAAACTGCTCCCACCAACCCTCGACTGGGATGTCGATCCCCACGTCACCGCCATCACCCGCGACAAAACCGTCGACGTCGACCTGCAATACACCGCCAAAGCCGCCCCATAAAACAAGTGTGGCGCGGGCGCCCTCGCCCGCGAAAGCTAGTGAAGCAACCTTCGGGGCAAGCTCGAAAATCACCGTACGCCGATCGTCCGGTGTAGACACTGGTACTCATACGCCCTGCGCTGTCTTTCTCTCTGCAACCTCCGTCGAGCTCAATCATCTATGAGATTGGAGTAATATCAGCGGGTTGGCGGCGATGATCCGTTTCATCCTCATGTCGCCAGAGGCACCCAGGAGAATCAAGCATGAATAAGCGTTCACGGTGGTTCCAAGCGATAACCGCAGTCATCTTCTCAGCGACGGTATTGTTCAGCATTTGCGCCTTCGCCGCCGGCAAGCAGACCTTCACCGGCGAGGTCGGCGACGCCATGTGCGGCCGACAGCACATGGGGGGTACGGCAGCCGAGTGCACCCGCGCCTGCGTCGCGAAGGGCTCCAAGTTCGCCCTGGTAGTCGGCGACAAAATTTACGTTTTGAACACCACCGACAAGGCGGCTCTGGCCACGCTCGACCAGCAGGCGGGCAAGAATGCCACCGTAACCGGCACGCTGGATGGCGACACCATCACCGTCAGTTCGGTCGCCGCGAAGTGACCGTGACTAAGTAACGACAACAAGGTGACGCTCGACCGGGAGTCATCGGTTAAGATTCACGGCTGTTCGGAAATCCGAAAAGCGGCACCCTTTTAGTTGACCAGGGCGAACCTGTGGTAGAGTGTTTCGGATTTGCCCGGCGCCCTCCCCCTAAACGGACCGGGCATGGTGGCGGGAACCGCGCCAGCGGTTTCCGCCATTTTTTCTCTCCTCACACGAAATTCATATTTCCTTTACAAACCATTGTGTTAATTGTGCATTCTCAATCTCAAATTTTTTCGTGCCGGAGGTAAACAGCGTTGGGTAAAGACATGGTTCCCAAGCGGATGTTCTTCACCAAAGGAGTTGGGAAGCACCGCGAGCGGTTAACATCCTTCGAGTTGGCACTGCGCGACGCCGGCATCGCAGCCCAGAACCTGGTGCGCGTCTCTTCCATCTTCCCGCCAAACTGCAAGATGCTCGCGCGCAAAGAAGGCGTGAAGTATCTCAGTCCCGGCGAAGTGGTATTTGCCGTAGTCGCCGAAAACTCCACCCACGAAGCCCATCGCCTGTTAGCCTCTTCGATCGGCGTGGCCATCCCCGCCGACAAAAACACCTACGGATATCTCAGCGAGCACCACTCCTTCGGTGAGACCGAAGACGCGGCCGGCGAATACGCCGAAGAACTAGCCGCCGAAATGCTCGCCACCACGCTGAACGTAGAGTTCGACCCCGACCGCTCCTGGGACGAGAAAAAACAAATCTATCGCCTCTCCAACAAAATCGTCCGCACCGCCAACGTGACGCAGTCCGCCGTAGGCGACAAGCGCGGCCTCTGGACCACCGTAATCGCCTCAGCGGTCCTGATTTTCGATTAGAGACCCGAAATTGAAGGCCGGGTTGGCCCATCCTTTCGCGTTCGTGCGAAAGGGTGGAGCATCTCCGACAGCGCCAAATGCTTGGGTCTTTGCGTTTTCCATGTCTGCGAACGGCTGGGGAAGGACACGACTTCAGTCGTACCCTTTATGATTCGTATCCGGCCAGCGTCGCCCCAACCTTGTCATTCCGAGCGCAGCCGAGAACCTGTTGTGGCCTAGCCTAGGTCGGATTCCACGGACGCTAAAGGCTACGCTTGTCCGATGTTCGATGCCAGGGCAACCGATCGGAAGGGCACGACTGTTAGTCGCGCCTGCACTGCAACCGCTGTCCGTAGAGAACGACGCGAAGGCTTGCGCACCGTGAAGGCGGTGCTTCGAGCTGATTCAAACGGCCAAGATGCGGGCTTCAGCCTCGGCGCCCTCGCACCCGATTCACGACCGCATTGTATAGTAACCCCTCAGCCCTCCCAAATGTAATCTTCCGTTAACAGCCTTCCCGTATCATAGAACTGTAGATAAATACCTATATAAGCAAGAGGAGTAGTGTGGACCACGATACCCGCAGACAAAAGCAGCAAGCACTCATAACCGAACTTCTGGAAAGAAAAATCCGCCTGCACGCCCAGCAACTCTACGACAAGCGTGGTCAGACCGAAGGTTTCGCCCTGCAGGACTGGATCGAAGCAGAATCCCAGGTGCTCGAAAACAGCATCCTGGCCCCACTCTACCGCAAGACGCGCGAACAGAACGGCTCATCGCCCGACGTGCAGGAAGCCGGAGCCTGACGACATAGCTCATGTAGGGACAGCCGCCCTCGGCTGTCCGGGCGGCCCAGGTTCATCCGGCCGCAGCGCATCAGACGCCTCACTTCTTCGCCGCGGCCGTCTTCCCCTTGCCCGCCTTACTCCCCTTCTTATCCAGCCGCTCCAACACCGCAGCCACAATCAGCGGCAACCCCACCGTAGCATCCACAAAAACTTCCCCAAACCTCCCACCCTCCGCCGGAGGCACAAACTTCCCCCACGAAATCGCCTCGCTATAAGGACTGCCCGACAACCCTCCCCAATAAACCGGCTCCGGACAAATCCGCAACCCGTAGTGATACCGCTTCAGCGGAATATTCTCCCCCAGCCGCCGGTGCCGCAATTCGCAGAACGGACCAAACTGCTGCGACCAGTTCCGCGGCACTCCCCCGCCAATCGTCAGAATGCCCAGCTTCTTCTGCCGCAGCAAAGTCGCCGCAAAGTGCTCCAGATCCAGAAAAGGATCAAACCGTATCTTGTGCCGCCCCGTCGATTCCCGCAGACGATTGTTCAGCGCCGTGTCCAGTCCCATCTCCGAATCGCTGAACGCCGGCACAAATACCGGAACGCCCATGCTCATGCGCCGACTTCAAAATCCCCCGCTCGTGCACGTTCTTCGCCAGATACGCCCCAATCGCATGATTCAGCTTGTAGGAGCACATCACTTCATTGTGGTCCCAGCCCTCCAGCACCGCCGACATCACTTCTTCCACGTCGTCCAGGTTCTGCTCCGGCTCCAGCGTGTCATACACGCGGTTGTAACCCTGCTCATAAAGTTCCTCGTCCGACACTTCAGGATTCGCCCGGAAATGCGCCCGCCCCGTAGCCTCCACCAGCCCGTGAGCCATCAGCGCCCCGGTCGAAACCACGGCATTCACAATGCCGCGATCAATCAACTCGGTCACGATCAGCCCCTGCTTGGCCACGGTCATCGCGCCCGACAAGCGTCATCACCACGAAACACTCTTCGTCGCGCGCCATCGCCTCCAGCACGTCGGCCGCTTCGCCGAGTTGCCGCCCGGTGAAAGCCGTCTTCGACATGGCCCGCACCAGATCGTCAATCGACTTCACCTTGCCCAGATCCAGCGGCTCCAGCGGAATCAGCCGGTCTTCAATCGGATTGTGCAGATGCCGCTCCACTCCGTCACCAGCATGTCCTGAATTCCGTGAGACTTCCCGAAGAATGCCCGCCGCCATGATTGCCCTGTTTCAAGATGACGCCTCCAATTCGACTCGTAAGCTTTCCGAGGAACTACTTTACAGGAACAGCATGAAAGGATGCCACGCGGACGTTCGCAAGTAGACGTGCAGTTTGACTATTATCCGACGACTGTCATCCTGAGCGGAGCCGTTTTTCAGGCGTAGCGAAGAGCCTGCCCTGAGCGAAGTCGAAGGGATCTCGCCGCTTAACCGGCCCAGCGCGTTAGCCAAACCGCACCACTACCCAAATAAGGGGACCGTGGTAGTCTTCGAAAGATAAAGATAAGGAAGACTCCACTATGAAACAGCTTCGCCATTCATCGTTCGCGCTTTACGTGGGATTGGCATTAATGCTCGCAGCCAGCATTGTGCCGCGTCTCGCGGCGCAAGACGCACCGCCGGTCGTTGGAGAATGGACGGGAACGCTGAATCCCGGGGGCCAACCTAAGAAGCATGTCGTGGTTCACATTTCCGCTGAGCAGGATGGCAGCCTGCGGGGCACCATCGACTACCCTGATCAGGATGTTTCCGGCGTCCAGATCACGGCCATCACGTATAGCAAGCCGACTTTGCATTTCGAAAGCACGCCCGGTCTGTGTGCCTATGACGGCACCATGGAGAGCGACAGCTCAAGAATTACGGGCGTTTGGAAGCAAGGCGGAACCAGCCTGGATCTCGTGCTCAAGCGCACTCCGTAACGTCACCGAACCAGTCTTTCTAAATGCCGAGGATCAGAAGGCGGAATAGGCGTGGCTTCCGCGCTGACCCGATTCGCACCCTCGTCTCCATACTTCTTACTTCCTCCTGAGCTCGAGCGCCAGTGTGGGCGGCTGATGGAGACCCGAGCAAGGGACCTGATTCACAAATCTCACGGTTCCCTCGGAATCCTCGAATCCTAAACCGTAGCTTGCCGACGCCCCTTTGTATTCGCCCCAATCAGCCGGTATATAAGCGACGCAGGGGACCTGAATTCCTGGGCGTCGACCTTCGCCGGCCGACTCGACGACGCGATCAGCATAAACGCGCAAATCAACGACAACGTAACCACAATTCTCTTCATCATGGAGAATCCTTTCGCCTGCATAGTTTCCCATAGTTCTTAAATGAGCGGAAGCCGACGCGCGCCACCGTTCTGTCATCCTGAGCGGCGCCGCTTTTCAGGCGGAGTGAAGAGCCTGCCCTGAGCGAAGCCGAAGGGATCTCCGGCTCCCCCGGCCCATCGCGCAAGCCCGGCCGCAGAGCGTTTCTGCATCCGCCCATCGTCCCTCGCGAACGACAAACGACCAGCAACGGATGCTATATTGTTCGCCGGAGGACGAACGCGTGCCCCCTGACAAATTCCGCGTAGCCCTGGTGCAGATGTCGTGCGGCCCAGAGCCAGAACAGAATCTTGAAAAAGCTCTCGAACGCGTGGCCGACGCCGCCGGACGCGGCGCCCAGGTAGTCTGCCTGCCCGAGCTATTCCAGACGCAATATTTCTGCCAGCGTGAAGACCACTCCCTCTTCGACCTAGCCGAGCCCATCCCCGGCCCCAGCAGCGAAAAGCTGGCCGCCGCCGCCCGCCAGCACGGCGTTGTGCTGATCGCGTCGCTGTTCGAGAAGCGCGCCCCCGGCATCTATCACAACACCGCCGCCATTTTCGATTCCAACGGCTCGCTCAGCGGCCTCTACCGCAAGATGCACATCCCCGACGATCCGCTCTACTACGAAAAGTTTTATTTCACTCCCGGCGATCTCGGCTTTCGCGCCCTCGATACCAGCGTCGGCCGCCTCGGCACGCTAGTCTGCTGGGATCAATGGTTTCCCGAAGGCGCCCGCCTGACCGCGCTGCAAGGCGCGTCCGTCCTCTTCTATCCCACCGCGATCGGCTGGCATCCCGCCGAGAAAGCCGAGTTCGGCATAGCCCAGCACGACGCCTGGCGCACCATTCAGCGCGCCCACGCCATCGCCAACGGAGTCTACGTAGCGGTAGTCAATCGCGTAGGCTTCGAAACCGGCAACATCCGCGGCAAGTCCGCCCCCGGCCAGGGACTCGAATTCTGGGGCGCATCGTTTTTCTGCGATCCCTTCGGCCGCGTCCTCGCCGAAGCCTCCCACGACCGCGAAGAAATCCTGATGGGCGACGTCGACCTGAAAGCCCTCGAAGACATCCGCCGCAACTGGCCCTTCCTCCGCGACCGCAGAATCGACGCCTACGCGCCGATCAGCAACCGTCTGCTGGATGGACGGTAAGATCGGGCCAACGGGATTAATCGCGCCTGTGATCGCGAGCTAACTACTCGAGGTCGCCATTAGAGTAGAATGCGTCTCGAAGAAGCAACTCCAATCTGGATCGAGGGGCCGACAGGAGGCGATGCACAAGGTCATGATGGTCGTCATTCTGCTCTGGATTACCGCTGTCCCTCTATGGTCGCAATCCGCACCTGTTTCGGGTGCTGGTTCATCATCCGACTCTGCTCAGCAAGCCGAGATTCCAGCCGCCACTGCGCCTCTTCACGTCAGCGAGAAGGACATGCGATACTTCGTGCTGAAGAAGGCAGATCCCGTATATTCGGAGTTTATGCTTCAAACTAGAATTCAAGGCACCGTCGTGCTGCGCGTCATTGTCGATAAATCTGGCGTGCCCATCAAAGTAAGTGTCGTTTCCGGGCACCCTGTACTCTGTCCCGCTACGATAGATGCAGCCAAGAAATGGCGTTACAAACCCTATCTGGTCAATGGCAACCCTGTGGAGGTTGAGACCGAAAACACATTCCACCTTGTCTTTCACCAGTAGCGCTGACGATAAATCGCATTACACTTATTGAGCAAGAGACTGTTCGTCAAGATCAATGCCAGCTCCGGATTCAATGCACGATTTATCATCCCGTGCAATAAACTACCTCCATGCCCCGACCCAGGCCTTCAAGTAATACTTTAAGTGTTTCCGCGGCACCCCTCCCCTACCGCATGCCCGCCGAATGGGCGCCGCACGCCGCCACCTGGCTAGCCTGGCCCCACTATCACGGCGATTGGCCGGGAAAGTTCGAGCCCATCCCCTGGGTCTACACCGAAATCATCCGCAATCTAGCCCGCCACGAGCGAGTCGAACTGATCGTCAACGACGCGGCCGCGGAACGCAAAGCCCGCAAGCTGCTCGATCGAGCCAACGCCCCACTAAAGAACGTCCGCTTCCATCGCTGGCCCACCAACCGCGTCTGGCTCCGCGACTCCGGCTGCATCTTCTGCACATTGGCGCGGGCGCCCTCGCCCGCGAAAGCCAGGGAGAGGTTTCAGTCGGGAAGCGACGGCATTCATTAGCCCCGTACGTAAGTGCGGGGGAGTCGGCAAGGAAGAGGAATAAAGTCCCTTCAGGGCCGACACTGAGCAACGAATACCGGCTCTCAAACTTCCGCTTCAACGCCTGGGCCAAATACTCGAACTACCGCCAAGACGAAAAGATCGGCAGCCCAAATGGCCACCACCGCCGGAGCCGAAGAAATCCGCCCCATGCACCGCAACACCCGCATAGTCCTCGAAGGCGGCTCCATCGACGTCAACGGCGAAGGCACCCTCCTCACCACCGAAGAATGCCTGCTCAGCAAAGTCCAGCAACGCAATCCAAACATGCAGCGCAAAGACTATGAAAAAATCTTCGCCAACTACCTCGGCGCCCCGCACGTCATCTGGCTAGGCAAAGGCATCGTCGGAGATGACACTCACGGCCACGTCGACGACCTGACCCGCTTCGTCGCTCCCGACACAGTCGTCACCATGGTCGAGCCCAATCCTAAAGACGCAAATCACAAACCGCTGCGCGATAATCTCCGCCGTCTCCAATCCGCGACCGACCAGAATGGCAAGCCGCTGAACATAGTCGAACTCCCCATGCCCGCTCCCGTAATCTTCGAGCACCGACGCCTGCCCGCCAGCTACGCCAATTTCTACATCGCCAACGGCATCGTGCTCGTCCCGGTCTTCAACGACCCCAACGACCGCATCGCGCTGAACACACTGGCAGCGCTGTTCCCCACGCGAGAAGTCGTTCCAATTTATTCCGGCGACCTGGTCTGGGGACTCGGCACCATGCACTGCATGACCCAACAACAACCGCTCCCTAACTCTAGCCTCCGCGAGTTTCTTCCGCCACAAATACATGGCGCCGATCAGGAGCCCTTTTTCCCGTCAACCTTTTGCAGAATACTTGAATCGTACTTCTCGCATGAATTGACTGGTTCAAATCTCACTATTCGAGGAGAACTGAATGAACAAATTTACTTTTTTTGCGTTTGCTGCGATTGCTGCCATCTGTTTCGCGTATCCAGCTCCTAAAACCCAGGCTCAGGTAGCCGTGGATAGTCGGAGTCGCGCCCGTATGCCCCTACGGCTATTACGACGTTCCGCCCTACGACTGCGCTCCCTACGGCTACTACGGCCCGGAGTGGTTTAGCGGCGGCGTCTTCATCGGCGCCGGCCCGTGGTTTCATGGCCCGGAAGGCTTTCACGGCCACGTCAATAATCACTTCCATCCTGACCACGGATACGCCGGCCCGCAGCCCAGCCCGCGGCGACACGCCGAGCCAGAAGCCCGTCGACCATATCGAACACTTCAAAGGCAACGAAGTGCGTGACGGACACGGCCACCCGTAGGCAAAAGTAAGTCTCTGAGAATTGAGTTCGATTGAAAGTGGCGAGCGAGGTGGCCCTTCCTTGTCGCGCTCTATCGCGCTAGCGTGGGATTGCTACTAACTGCCCACCTCTTGGCGAATTTGACCGCTGGCAACATACCGCCCCGCAGCGCGATAAAGCTCCGCGCAGCCGGCAGCTTTGCACCTTGCCTCGCCTCGGCCTCGCAAGGAATAGATCACAGCACGGCTTCTCGTCTCCTCCATTGCGGCCTTTTGCTGGAATCTCCGACACCCCAGCGCCTTCGGCGGCGCATTTCATCAGCCTCGGTCGTAGTCCGGCGTGTCGTCTGCGAAGTAACATTGAGTATGCGCGTCCGCGCTGGATGTCGGACGCAAAAGTCCTCACCGGGCTTTTCATCCAGTTCGGAATGACGAGAGCTTTAGACGAGAGCCGAGCAGCTACTTCCTATACTGCGTCGGCGACGGCCCTTTTCCAGAGTCTCGCGATCCCAGATCCAGCCCTCACGCGTATAGCTGGCAAGTTCGAAATCCTGCGTAAGTTCGAGCGCGTCCACGGGACAGGCGTCCTCGCACAGGCCGCAGAACATGCAGCGGCTCAGGTCGTAGGTGAAGTTGGTGAGTTCCTTGCGGCGGGTCTGCTCGTTGCGCGCGCTGGAGACCACGATCAGATTCTCCGGACAGGCCAGCGCGCACAAGTCGCAAGCAATGCACATGGTCTCGTCGGTATCAGGATTGACGTTCAGCCGCGGCGCGCCCCGGTAGCGCTCGGCCACCTGCGGCCGCTCCATGGGATATTGCTCGGTATAGATTTCCTTCGGATCCTGATAGCGGAACGTGACCTTCAATCCCTGCAGAAGGTCGATCAGAAAAACTTTGCGGAACAGGCTCTGCATCCCCATAACGAGGTCAGCATAACAGGTGCCAGTGGTCAGTGGCCAGTGGCCAGTGGAAAGACAGCTCTGGGATATTCTGTATCCTGGGTGCAGCGAACTGCTTTCAGCACTGCGCAGCAGGTTCTGTTTTCGAGGACCGCCTAGCTGTTCCCAGTTCCTGAGCACGTCTAGGGTTTTCTGCCCGCGCAAACTGGGCGCGGGAACCTTTTCGGCCTGCCCTTCGTACCTAAAATCCAGAGGATGTTATGCGAGCCTATCTCGCCAAATTGACGCCCACCGCCCGGATGCTGCTGGCCGTGCCCGCACTCGCCATCGCCTACGTGATCGTGACCATCGTGGTGCCGGCAGTGATTCGAGCCGTGGTGCCCGACGTGGTGCGCTCGTTGTTAAGTCTGATGTAAATTGGGCGGGCAACTCGGACCGGATAACCGTCGGCATCGAATGCACGAGTCAGTGGTACCCTGCTGCGTGGAGCTCTCCGTGCCACCTCACAACTTGACCGCCGCGTTAACAATCAAAGACGAACTCTGGATGGAGGAAGCCCTGCGCTCCGCCCAGCGCGCCCTCGAAGCCGGCGAAGTTCCGGTAGGCGCTGTAGTCGTGTGCGGAGAGCGCATCGTCGGCCGCGGCTGGAATCGCAACCTCACCGACCACGACCCCACCGCCCATGCTGAAATCGTCGCCCTGCGCGAAGCCGGTGCAACTCTGGGTAACCATCGCCTCTCCGGCTGCGACCTGTTTGCTACAATTGAACCGTGCGCGATGTGCGCCGGAGCCTTGGTGCACGCCCGGATCAAGCGCCTGGTATACGGCGCCGAAGATCCCAAAGCGGGCGCCGTGCTCTCAGTCATGCAGGTGCTCAATCACCCGCAACTGAACCACAAAGTAGAAGTTCGCACGGGCGTTCTGGCGGGCCGTAGCGCAGAACTACTGCAAACGTTCTTTAAAAGCCGCCGTTAGTCGTCACAGTTCACTGGCCACCGACCACTGGCCACTGACCACTGCTTTCGGAGAGATGCGTGAGTGGTTGAAACGATCCGCCTCGAAAGCGGACATACCTTAACGGGTATCGGGGGTTCGAATCCCTCTCTCTCCGCCATATTTTTTCTTGCTTCACTCTGAGTCCTCCGCTGATACCAGCAACCAGGACGCCTTCCCCGATTGGCCTATCGCGACCTCCACCTCCACTGGTTACTGAAGTCACCACACCTACTCACCCTCCGGACCTGAACTTCGGTTAGCAACAAACATTCCGCATTCTGGGTTTTAATGAATACGCCCGCGGAGTGCGGGCAGACGGGGAGATATTGCCGTTTTGGGGCCCCGGCACAAGGAGAAATAACTATGTCTCTTCGTTCAACATTTCGCAATCTGTTTGCAGCTGCTTTGATCATGCTGCCGATGCTCGCTGTGCCTGCCGCGCAGGCGCAAATCGGCGTCGGCATCGCTATCAACATCCACGTTGCGCCTCCGCGTTCTGCCGGTGTATGAGCAGCCACCGCTGCCGGCGCCGGGTTATCTCTGGACTCCCGGCTACTGGTCGTACGGGGATGCGGGCTACTTCTGGGTTCCGGGCGTGTGGGCACAACCTCCCGTCGCCGGTCTTCTGTGGACCCCTGGCTACTGGGGCTATGAAGGCGGAGTATACGGCTGGCACGGCGGATACTGGGGACCGCATGTTGGGTTCTACGGTGGCGTGAACTACGGCTTCGGCTTCGGCGGAGTCGGCTTCGTCGGCGGCGAGTGGCGTGGTGGAGTTTTCGCCTATAACAGTGCCGTTGCAAACTTCGGAAGCGTGCACGTCACCAATGTGTACGAGAACCGAACCATCGTGACGGAAAACACCGTCGTGAACGTCAACCACGTGAGCTTCAATGGCGGCGAGGGCATTCAGGTGCATGCGTCGGCTATGGAGATGCAGGCGGCCAACGAGCACCACTTCGAGCCCACTGCCGACCAGGTGCAGCATGAACACTTTGCCTCGCAGGATCGCGCGCAGCTGGCGTCAGTGAATCGAGGACGTCCGGCGACCATGGCGAGCGCGAACGTAAACGCGTATCACCAGGTGGCGCAGCAGCACGCGCAATCGCAACCCATCTCGGCGGCCGATCGTTCGGTCGGGCGCAACTACAATCCCAACACCCGCGAAGCCAATCAGGACCAGCGCATCGCCAACGGCCTGCGCAGCGGCCAGATGACTTCCGGCGAGGCGGCGCGCGCTGAGCAAACGCAATCCAACATTGACCAGCAAGTGCACAACGATCGCGAAGCGAACGGTGGCAAGCTCACCGGTGCGGAGCGTCAACAGATCAACGGCGAGCAAAACGCCGCCAGCCGCCAGATCTACGACGAAAAGCACAACGGGAATACCGTGAAGCCGAACGAAGTCGATGACCGGGAAGCCAACCAGCAGCAGCGCACCGCCGAAGGGCTGCGCAGCGGCCAGATGACTTCCGGCGAAGCGGCCAGGACCAACCAGAACCAGGCCAATGTCGCCGAGCAGGTTCACAACGAGCGCACCGCCAACGGCGGCGCCTTGACCAAGCAAGAGAAGCAACAAGCCAACAAGGAAGAAAACAAAAACAGCAAGCAGATCTACAACGAGAAGCACAACAACAACAAGACGAAACCTGCCAAGGAGCGCAACTGATAAACCAGCAGGCTCGATAAATTAAGATGGAACGGCCGCCGTTGCTGGCGGCCGTTTCCATTTTGCGTCCATCGTGCATTAGCGGGTCGAAGAACTCGGGCGCAGGGACTTCCGGTTTGCCCGTGCGGCGCAACTACGCAGAGTGCGACTTTTACCAGTTACCTGCAGGCATCGTTGCTTGTAGATTGCACAGATCGTGAGCGAACTGGGAATAAGCAATCGAAAAGGGAGCTACGAAGTGCAAGTTGTTCGCCGTGGTATGCGTTTCGCGCTCGGGACCGCTCTTCTTGTCATGTGCTTGGCGTGTCTCAGCGTCGGGCAAGAGCCCGACATCCAGAATCTGGTTACGAGCGGGAATCTTGACGGCATGCGCTGGCCGAACTTCAGCGACTATCGCACCTGGCTCCAGAAGTTCTACGAGCCGGCAGGATTCGCGCCTGCGTGGGTCCAGGGCTCGCAACCGGTACCGCAGGCCCTGCTGCGCTGATTGAGCTTTTCAGAGATGCCGGAAAGAAAGGGCTCGACCCGGAGGATTACGACGCCTCGCGCTGGGAGGAAAGAATCCGCGCGCTGCAAGGCTCTGCGAGCGGCACCGGCGGTGGCGCGTTTTGACGTGGCGCTCACCGTCTGCACCATGCGCTATGTGTCCGACCTGCGCATTGGGCGGATCAATCCAGCACATTTCAAGTTCGGACTGAGCGTGGAGCAGAAGAAGTACGACCTGGCCCAGTTTTTGCGCGACCAGATCATGACCACTTCGAATCTGCAAGCAGTCTCATGGACGGAGTGGAACCTCCGTTTGCCGGCTATCGCCGGACCGAGCAGGCGCTTGCCCGCTACATCGAACTTGCACGCACCGACGACGGGGAAAAGCTTCCCGAAGTCACGAAGCCCATCGACCCGGGGCAGGCCTATGCCGGCGTGCCGCGTCTGGACGCGCCTCTTGCGACTCGTGGGCGACCTGCCGGCGGATGCCGCCTTGACGGGAGATGCCCAAATCTACGGCGGCCCGCTGGTGGATGCGGTGAAACGCTTTCAGCGCCGCCACGGCCTCGATGACGATGGTCGCCTCGGCCCCGGCACCATAAAACAGCTGAATGTTCCGCTACAGCGACCGAGTACGCCAATTGCAGCTCACGTTGGAGCGCTGGCGTTGGTTGCCGGCGGAGTTTTCCGCACCGCCGATCATCGTGAATATTCCCGATTTCCGGCTGCGCGCCCTCGATGAAAATAACAATGTCGCGCTGGACATGCGCGTCGTGGTCGGCAAAGCGATGCGCACGCAAACGCCTGTCTTCTCGCGCGATATGATCTACGTGGTTCTGCGTCCGTACTGGAACGTTCCTCCCAGCATTCTCCGCAGCGAGATTGTTCCCGCCATCCAGCGCGATCGCGGCTACATTGCTCGCAAGAACTACGAGGTCACTACACAGGACGGCAAAGTTGTTACCTCAGGGAATATTTCCGATGATGTGTTGGCGCAACTGCGGGCGGGAAAGCTGCTGGTGCGGCAGAAGCCCGGCCCTACCAACGCGCTTGGTCTGGTTAAGCTGATCTTCCCGAACGAGCACAACGTCTATCTTCACAGCACGCCTTCTCCGGATTTGTTCTCGCGCTCCCGCCGTGACTTCAGCCATGGCTGCATTCGCGTCGAAAAGCCCGCCGAGCTCGCCGCGTGGGCGCTGCGCAATAATCCCGGATGGACGCTGGAGCGAGTAAAGCAAGGAATGCAGAGCGGAAAAGACGACGTCACCGTGAACCTCGTGAAGCGCGTTCCGGTGTTCATCGTTTACGGAACGGCGCTCGCCTACGAGAACGGCGACGTTCACTTCAGCGATGACATTTACGGACACGATGCCAAGCTGGCAGCCGCGCTGGCCAAGGGTTATCCGTACCCGTAACGGTGCCTGACTACCAACGCCGGACGTGGCCTCTCGTTAACTCTTGGGCTCGGTTAACCTTGGACATCCATCTTGACCAGCTGCCGCACCAGTAAGTGGGAGCGCTTGATTTTGTCAGAGGTCCCAGGCAGTCATTCCAAAGGTTCGAAGTGCGGGGATTCGACGCCAAGCGCAGTCAACGCCTCATCCACGGTGCGAACGACATGCAGCAGGGGCCGGCTGGACTCTCCGGCAATCTGGAACATGCGCATCAACCCGTATCCATCCGTCACCGGGACTACGATAAACCTGGGATGGTCGATCAAACCCGGGGTGATGGGTTTGCGCATTGCCAGCCTGCGCAAGAAGTCGGCGGCCACAGCGAAGTGGGTGGCGGCTGAAAAGTCCCAGATGCCAGCATGGGCGCAGGTAGCGATCCAATTTCTGCCGAGGGCATCGTGGTATTCCGCCGCAGCTTCATTCGTAAGTTCACCCTCGAACCGGGCCAGCAGGATCTTATTAACCGGGTCGAACTCGAATCGGTACGGCATGATGGCACTAATTCTACGCGGTTCTCTCGGTGAGTTGCTGGCATAGCATTTTCGGCAACGATCCAGTCCACTGCCCTCGGAGTACGCCTAAAACTCTCCGTTCCCTTCAGGATTGTCACGTTCCACGCAGGAGGATACCTTCGTCATTTCGTCCCACTGATCCATCAGCAGTTTTTCCCCCGCGCTCTGGATTTCACCGATCGTGCGCGGCCGCCGGTTGCCGGAACCAGGAAATAATAGGTACAGAATTCCGTCAGACTCACCTCCGTGGCGTGCATCCGACTGGATGTCAAGGGCATTTGCCAGCGCGACGGAGCCTTCGCCTAAGGTCCCAATGTCGGCGTAGATTGCGAACGACGATTTGCCGTTCTTGAGGTTCACGACAATTGCGAAATCCCCTAACCGCGCCCTACCACGATCCGCTACTTCTTGCGGCAACACCACATAAGGGATCTTCGACGCGTCCACATATCGAGTCGGATCAGTGAACGGCTTGCTTTTGTCCGAAAGCGACGTACATGAGATGTAGTAGCCCGGGTAAGGATCTCTCTCTTGCTGGATCAGCGGATCGCCGTCTCGATCAGTAATGATGCCGTTCCAATCGCCTGGCTTGCCGGCATTCGCCAATTCGTCGAGCCCCGCGTCGTCAGCCGCGCCGTCGGCCGCATCGCCAGCCGCGCCGTTAGGATGATAAGCATTCGGCGAGCCGTCTGCGTCGATCGTCATACCCGAGACGAAAAAGAAGGCTTGGCGGTCCAGTAATTGCCAAACCGGCACTTCACGAAAACGCTGCCCGTCGCGCTCCCATGGTGAAATGTCCAGCAGCATCAATCTCGCATTGCCGCAAGTGTTTGCCCGTCCCGCAAGTATCCGGGGTTCGTCGACGCGCCCGCGGAGTCCTCCAGCCAACACTGCGTTCCATCCAATGGCCGCATGGATCGCACGTAGATGGGCAGACTGGGTATCACCAAAGATTTGCGCACCCTGCGCGAATCCCGATGCAGCCAGGAGCACACACCAAACGAACCCGAGGAGTGCAATCCGCTTTACCATAACGCAGTCCGGCAAGCGCCAGGCCCCTACTATCCTGGCGACTCGCTCTCTATTCACTCTGGCTGGACCTTAGCACCTCGCGCAGCCTTATTCTGAGCAAGAGCGCTCACTCGCAAGAGTCGTGCAAGCACCTCACTTTTTGCAGCATAGGCCTTATTGGGAGTCACATTGCGCTCATTGATTCGAGGTGGGTCGTTTTTCAATGGGTGTAAATGCCCGCCAACAATCTGGAAAACTCGGCTGCCACTTTAGATGACGTACGCTGCTACAATTGTCACCCGTGACTGCTACCCTGATGCGCAAGCGCACCCTACTCCTGGCACTGCTGTTCTACCCGATCATTGGGTGCGCTCAATACGGCACTGCTCCAAATAACTACTATCCGTATAGTTACGGCGGATCCATCTTTAGAGGGGTCGTAGCCGACAACAAAGACGATGAGATTGTCCTAACTTTCACAAAGGGTAGCAATACGCAGACCTTTACAGCTCCGTTCGAGACCGGTTGTTCCGTCCCCACCACTCCGCCGGGCGGCCCGCCCATAATGCCTGCCGACATCCCGAAGGGAACCGCGATGACAGCCTTTTTCAATGCGACGACCAAGAAAGTCGATGGAAAGAAGATGAACGAGAATGTGGTTATTGCGATTTCCTTCGACATCTGGCAGGGAAAAAAGATAGCGGAGGACAAAAGGAAAATCTTTTGGTGCACTAATGATCGGCACCTTATCTTCAGAGCTTATTAGCAATCCAGTCGCGCATGCACCCGGACGGTAGGCGAAGGACAGTTTGGTCGTTGATAGATCGCCATCGCGGTCAGTCGAGACCAAGCCGGAGGGCCCTTGAGTGCATTCACAGTACGTACATCCGAAGCATCCACCAGACGAGGAATATCGCGACGATGGCCCCGGCGATATGAATTATCCAGTCACTGGCCGTTTTCGGCTTCCCAAAGTTGAACATGCGGCAATAGTAGCAGCCCAGCGCAGTTGACGTAATCTCGCGATTACACTCATTGACCCCATCGTACCGCAAACCCAATTCTGAGCATCAAGCGGGCACGCGGCCACGAAGCGCGGCGATGGCTTCGTGCAAGCTATCAAAAATACGGTCAGGACCAATGGCCTCGGTCAGGTGATGACGGTCAAGATCAGGCTTCAGGTCCGACTGCACGTGAGCAAAGACGAGACCCGTGCCCTGAGCGGCGAGGTCCTTCTGAAGTTCGCACACAACCCGGGCAGCAGTGAAGTCCACGTGGGTGATGGCTCCGGCATCGACGATCAACCAGTGCAACGGTGAAGGCGCCGAAGCAGCCAGCATCCGCGTTTCCTCGGAAAAGCGATTGGCGTTGGCGTAATAGAGCGGCGCGCTGAACCTGTAGAGGACGAAACCGGGCTCGGTAACCGCCCCAGGAACGACCGGATCCAATTGCCAGATTCCTTCATTAGTCTGTTCGAGCACTGCGGTGTGCGGACGGTAGCTTTGGTGGACGATGCGGAGCAGCGACAAGCACATCGCCAGGAGAATGCCCTGCTCCACGCCAACAAAAACCACAACCGCCGCGGTTACGACCGCCAGCATGTATTCACCGGGGCTCTCGCGGCGGATGGCGCGCAGCGAACGCAGATCGATAAGGCGCATCGCGATCGTGAACACGACCGCGCCCAGAACACAGTGAGGAAGAAACTGCAGCGGACCGGTAAGGAAAAGAAGAACTAAAACCACGACGCCGGCGGTGGCGAGGTGCGCCATCTGGTTGGTGCCGCCGGAACTCTCGACCATGGCAGTCTGGGTAGGACTCCCATTCACAACAAAGGTGCCGCTGAAAGCGGCAGCAGCATTGGCAGCAGCAAGGCCGACCAGGTCGGCGTTTTCGTCGAGCTCCTGATGGTGGCGCGTAGCGTAGGCGCGCGATGTTGCGGCACTCTGCGCAGCGATCATGAGCAAACAGGAGCCGGCGACGGGAACAAGTGTTTTCACGTCTCTCCAGCCCAGATCAGGCAACCCTAGATGGGGCAAGCCTGCGGGCACGGGTCCGAGAACGGCGACCCCTCGCTCGGCCCAGTGAAAGACAGCGCTCGCCGCGACTGCCCCGGCAACTGCCAAAAGAGTGCCGGGAAACTTAGGGGCGACGCGATGGCAGAGCAAGATGGCGGCCACGACTGCGAATGAAATCTCCATCGTCAGCAGATGAGACATGCGGCAGCGATCGAACCACTTCGAAGATCTGGCCGGGAGTGCGGCGGCTGTGGACGTCGATGCCAAGCATTTCACCAAGCACAGCGATGCCGACTTGAAAGCCGACGCCAACCAGGAAGCCCAGTAGAACCGTTCGAGACAGGAAATCCGCAAAGAACCCAAGATTCAGCAGGCGAGCAAGGAGAAGGAAGATGCCGGTCAACAGGGCCACTAAGCCCGCGAGTGCGACATATCTGGGCGCTGGCCGATCGGGGCCAACCCGGTGAGGCTGCTCGCAAGTATGGCCGCAGTAGCAGAATCAGCAGCCACGACAAGATAGCGCGAAGAACCAAAGATGGAGAACGCAACCAGCGGAAGCAGAAGCGTGTAGAGGCCGGTGATGACCGGCATACCTGCAATTTTGGTATAGCCAAGCGACTGCGGAATATTCAAGGCGGCAAGCGTAAATCCCGCGAGGAGGTTCTTCGGTACCTCCGACCATCGAAAAGGCCGCAACCCTTGCAGGATAGAAAAGCGATTTGCGATGCGATTTCCTCCCTGAAACTGGAATCATTCAACACCGATTATGGCCGATATCCATCGCTTTTCCACTGCTTGAAAAGATCCAGCTGCTGTGCGTCCAGTAAGGGCCACCGGGAGGCATGGATTGGTTTTTCAGCGTCTCCTCGACCGCTCGAGCATTGCCGTGATCGTTGGAAGCATCCGACATATATGTGTAGTTGTCGAGCAGAATGTTGTGTTTGCCCATGTGCTCGATATCAATCTGCCGAAACAGCGGCTTTATGTCCTTCTCGAAGGAAACCGGCATTTTCTTCTCTCCCTTCTTAAACCTGCTTCATCCTGCGGTGCTTTGCCGCAGACGTCTGACGGCACTCGACAGCGACCGCCCAAGTTTATGCCAGCAGCTATTAAGCCAGAAGTGGGATGCAAAATCTAGCGGAGTAAAACGGTCGTTTCGGATTAGTGCTGGCAGCGTCCGCCTTGACGCTCTACCTCGGACCAACTGCGGCTTGGGGTCTGGCGGACTTCCGGGAGAGTTCGGATGTGATGTTCGGATTGATGTTCGGATGATTTCGGCTGTGTGGAGACTATGGTGCCTGCCGCTTCGACGCTCCTGGCCGCTATCAGGTCGCAGCGGCAAAGAACGCAACGCATGGCCACGGTGTAGACAAAGTGGGCGTAGCCCCGGCAGTTGCTGTTCATGCAAACTTTTGTCGTCATCGCGCTGCACCAACTCACAGCGCGAAGGTAGCACAGCGTGCCGCGGAGGCGGACGCGCATTTTCGAAACCGTCCGATCAGATTTTCTTCTGATCTTTTCTTCTTCTGATCTTTTATTCTGATCGAACCCGCCCGGCCGCCTGCGGAGCGATTTCACTCACTTCTTTTTCTGAGACAAGATACGCTCGATCTGCTGCAGATGGTTCAGGTCGTGCCCGGCTATCAGGCGCACAATGTGCTCGACGGTTTCCTGTCCGCGCTCGGAATGCATGCCGTAGTGTTTCCACTGCGTCAGGGGTCAGCGATTTGAGCAAAGCCAGATTGGCTTCGCGGAGCACCCGAAACTGCTCGACCGACTTCCGTGGATCGCGCTTCTCATAATGCAAGCTGGTGACCCACGCATCCTGATCGAAGGCCGCGATAGGCGTGCCGGGCGCACCCAGGATCAGCCTTAAACGCCAGCCGATTGCGACTTCTGCGTCGGCAAGGTGGGCTGCGATCTCGCTCACAGACCACTTGTCCGGAGCCGGGCGCTTGCGCAATTTGCTGGTGGGCACGCCCTTGATCGATCGCTCGAGCTTCTTTGCTGTAGCAGATTGAACCGCCATAGGTTGCTTGCCTTCAGAGTGCGCCATGATCCGCTGAATGTATTGCTGCGCTGTTTCGCTTGTCGCCATTGCATTCTTCTCCTTATTTCTCTTAGACGGCGTCCCGTTCGGCGCGTGAGCAGCCGAAACTACTGGCCAACCTTCTGCCCCGCTTGAAAAGTAGTCCACGGTCCCGCCTTCATATCGCGCAGCAGCGGCTTCTGCCAGGAAAATTCTGGATGCCGCTCCAGGAAATCGGCAGCCAGAAAATCCGCTCCGCAAGGATGCCCAGCCCGTGCCACAAAACTCATCCCGGCAGCCATCTTGCTGTCGGTGGCCTTTCCCTGCACCGATCCCGCTGGGTCGTAGGGAGCCCAGTCCCACTCCTTCACGCCTCGCGAAGAGGCATCGACGTGGCCGCAGAGCGAGCGCTCATTCGGCTGCGGCTTGTCCGATTCAAAGCTGTCGTCGTGGTCCGAGAGGAATTGCTGAGCCGTCGTCACATCGATCTTCCCTTTTTCCTGCTTCATCAACTCTTCTGCGCGCGCGTGCCTCGCATTCATCGACGACGACCGATCGTTCGGATCGAAGCCGCTGGTTTCTTCGCGAATCAGCTTGGGATCGCGGGGAAAGTTTGAGCTGACGAAGTATCCATCTTTCGTCCGCCAGAGCGGAGTATTCTTCAACCCGAGTTCGAGGTAGGCGATCTCTGCGGTCTTGCGGTCGCCGATGAGCCAGTCATTGGCGTATCCGCCGTTGTTCCCTTCTTTGATAATGCGCACATAGTCGTCGATGCTCTGGGCATACTGCAGCGCCTTGCGCGAGCGCATGAACTCCGGCTTGCCGTTCGGATCCCAGCCCTCGAACTGAGTAATGGTGGTCTCGGTAATCATGATGCCAGCGGCGTTCAAGCCGAAATCATCGTCGCTGGTGATCACGCCGGGAAAGCCGTCCATCAGAATGCGCTGGCCGTGCTGCGGCAAAATATCAAAAACAATGACCCAGCGTTCTCCCGCGAGGTAACTCGTCCAGTTGCTGTGCGCAATGACGATCTGGTGATCTTTTGTATAGGCGCCGGTCGCAATGAACGCGCTGCAATCGCCCGGAGCCGCCAGCTTCGGGGCCTTCGCCGATTTTTCCCGCTTGTCCAGCCACGGCACGTAGTAGTCGGGAACTTCCTCGAATGCGTTCAGCGCAACGATGTCGTAAACATCCAGGTCGACCCCGTGCAGGTTAACGCCATGCGCCTTCACGCCGTCGGCAATGCCCTGCAGCTCCTGCCGATACTCAGGGTCGATGTGAGGCCAGAGCATTTCCCGCGCCGTCTTGCGAAAGAATTCCCAATCGCGCTGCGTCTGATGCGTGTCGAAAAGTTTGATCGCGTCCAGGGCGTCGGCGATCTCGGGAGCCAGCAAATAGCCGTGCTGGAATCCAATATCCGAAGGTGAACCTTCGAGATGAACATAGGTCCAACCCCCTTGCTGGAAGCGGTACGCCTTCTCGAGGCGAGACCCGGCGGCCGAGCCTGTTGCGTTCGGCGTTTGCGCTGAGCAAGCGACGGCAAGAAGCGCGATGATCCCAACCCGCCCAGCACCCTGCCGTAAAGTTCCGCATGAAAACCAATAGTTCTGTCAGTCATGTTGTCCGTATGTCTTGATCGAAAGCCATTGTAGCCGAACGCCTCTCGGCCATCGCCTTCTGTCCGCCGGGTATTGGGGTACTGGGTACTAGGTGCTGGCAATTGACCTCACATATCGATGCGTTGCTCGGTGTGGCGCTGCAAATACCAGCAGGGCACGTACCCCTCGCGCGGGAACAGAGAGTTGACGCAGGTTTGCGGCTCCGGCGGATGAAAGATGAACTGGGTCCTGCCGCTTTTTTGCGGTATCGCGTCGTAGCTCATGACTGTGATTTGTCCGTAGGCCTGGCGATTGGTGGCGACCTTGTAGCGGAACACGGCGTAGTCGGTCGCGTATGCCAATGCCGTCACGCCCAGGGCGGATGCGAGCACGACGATGATCACGCGCTTCAGCCTCTGTTTGATTTCAGCACTCAGCACTGAGGTCACCGGCGTGTCATTATACCCGCCGGCTGGCGCCGCCAACCCTTCCCTGGAAACCGTCGCCGAGGATTAGCAATCCCCATCAAGATCACTCTCAACTGCCGGTGGTAGTAGGAGCCAACCTGTGGGAATCTGTTCGGCGTGGAAAAGAGAAAGCACGAGCGAGCCTTGCATTTTATGGTGCTTCCCGGCTCCAGCGCCACGCCCTCGGCCCGCTGCACTGTCTGCAAACGGCGCTTCGAACTCCAGCCCGGACCGGAAGAGCGCGCGGACGACATAATCCTGCGTATGCGGGAAGAGTTCGCGGTCCACAACTGCGACGAAACTGCCAAAGAGCAACCCTAGCACCGTCCTCGTTGACAACTCCCCGCTTCGACAGGCAAACTAACACGTCCGCTGATTCGCGGCTGCGGACAGCGCCTACGGGCAGGCAGTCCAGGCAATCCAGAGGATAGGAGCGGGTTTAGCACATATTCACCGGCCATGGAGCAGACAGTCTCCTATACGCTCGATTCCACTTTGGAAACCGTGGACCATGCGGAGGAAAAAGCTACCCGCATTGCCACGGAGTTGGGATTTGGCGAAGACGAGATCATGCAGATCTCGATGGCGGTGCGCGAAGGCGCGGTGAATGCCGTTCTGCACGGCAACGCTTACGCTCCCGACAAGAAGGTGATTCTGGCCTTTCAGCGCACTCCGGAGGATCTGGTCATCACCATCCGCGATCAGGGCAAAGGCATTGACTTGAACGGAATTCCGAATCCTCTGGCGCCGGAAAATCTGCTCAAGACTTCAGGACGCGGCATTTTTCTTATGCGGTCGTTCATGGACGTGGTGGAAATCCGCCCGTCTCAGACAGGCACGGAAATAAAACTGATCAAACACGTCCACGGGCGATCCGCGGGCGTCAAGGAGGGGTCTCAGTGAGCATGAAACTTAGTACTCGGCAGGTAGACGGCGTCACCATTGTGGACGCCAGCGGCCGCATCACTCTCGGCGAAGGCAGCGTCCTGATGCGCGACACCGTACGCGACCTGCTCGCCAAGGGCAACAAGAAGATTATCTTGAACCTCGGCGACGTCAACTACATCGATAGCTCCGGCATTGGCGAGCTGGTCAGCGCTTTTACCACCACCAAGAACCAGGGCGGCGAACTCAAGCTGCTTAATCTCACCAAGAAGGTGCACGACCTGCTGCAGATCACCAAGCTCTACACCGTCTTCGATGTGAAGGAAGACGAAACCGCCGCAGTCAAGGCCTTCAAGTAAAGCTTCTGTCTGGATCTCGTCTCTGTCATCCTGACGAAGTGGAGTCCTCGGCAAAGCCGAGGACTCCCAAGGAAGGATCTCTGCACTTTGCCGGCGCTGCCAAGAACCCTTCGGGCTTCTTCCGGATGTCGCTGGTTCGATCCCGCCTCGCATCTGGCATCCAGAACGGTCAATGAGTGGAATTGCCTGGTTACAACAGTCGGCCCCTTTCTGCTTAGAGCGCCTAACAAACTCTTGCTGCAACGAAAAAGCCGCCTCCCAGGGAAGCGCCTTCCTACTCGCATTGCGACGCGGCGCTGGCCGGATGTTCGAGCCAACAAAGCTACGGCGTGATCTCAAACACGAGACCGTAATTATCGGTGCCGGCCGACGCGGTGCCGAAAAGGTTGCCGGCCGCATCCATAATCACGCCACCTTCGGGATTCTCACCTGTAGCCCGTAGAACGTGTGGAGTTCTGCAGTCCGTCCAGTCCCTGTCGGGGCGGGGCGTGAGCTTGAAGACCGTGCCACAGTCGCAGCTGGCATCGCCGCCACCGGAAGTCGTGCCGTAGAGATTGCCGGAGGGATCGAAGATCAAGCCAGTGGGACTGGCTCCGTTCGCGACGTCGAAGTGTATGCAGAATCTGTCTCGATCCACCCTCCGCCAACCGTGGGCGATTAACTCACGCCAAAACCAGTCCCGTAGCCACTTAAGGCGCCGCCCGAGCTGGTCGTGCCGTAGAGATTGCCAGCAGCATCGAAGATCACGCCGGCATCCGGGAAAAACCCGTCTGTGGCGGTGGCGGGAAAGTCATGCTAGCACCGTTCTCGTTCCATACCCCGCCCGCCGTGGGCGATAGCTCGAACACGACCCCGCAGCCGATCTCATTTCCGGGGAAAAATTGCCGTATAACGTCGTGCCATAGAGATTTCCGGCGGCGTCGAAAATTAGCGCCGCCATAGGGGTAGCCCCCGTTTCCGTCCATTGAAGTTATAGCAGCAATCTTCTCGGTCCAGCCTCCGCTGGCAGTGGGCGATAGCTCGAACACAACCCCGCAAACTTCCTCCTCGGGGAAAGTGCAAATCCCACCGGGGCCGCCCCCGTTGCCGCCCACGGGTGTCGTGCCGTACAGATTACCGGCAGCATCGAAGATCACGCCGGCCCCGGGATACGACCCGTCCGTGCCGTTGTTCAACAATGAATTTACCGGTTGTGGGAAGTTATGTCAGAATCTTCTCGGTCCTAGCCTCCGCCAGCCGTGGGCGATACCTCAAAAACCGTCCCAGCGTCATAGGCGCCGCCGGCGGCGGTCGTGCCGTAGAGATTGCCAGCAGCGTCGAGGATCACGCCGGCATAGGGATGGCCGCCGTCCGTGCCCGTAAAGCTGTGGAGGATGCTCACCGTCCAGTAGGGCCCGTCCGGGTTGGGCTTTAGTTTGAAGACGGTGCCGCAGCGGTCGGATAGCCGCTGTGCCCGCCGCCGTCGTAAGTTGTGCCGTAGAGATTCCCAGCCGCGTCCAGGATCAGGTTTCCCTTGGGATTGCTTTGCCCGTACGGTCTCGAAGGTATGCAGGATCTTGTACTCGCTAGCCGCAGCGCCGCTCGCCAACACCAGAGTCACGATTAGCATCACGGTCGCAGCCACCAAAGGTTCGCTCATGGCGGTCCAGCGCTTATAGCGTGTCATAAAATTTTCCTCCCTTCAGAGGAGTTGCGGTTGGAAGCGATTTTGGGCGATGAATCCTCTTGGAGGGGTAAATACGGCGACTTTCGAGTTCCGCATGTTCGCCTCCCGCCACATCACGTGGGCTGGTCGGGATTCGCTACCGTTAGGATTTCGCGGCGGCCCGGAGAGCGATAACGAGTGCAGGACTCGGGTCGGAGGAAAACGATACTTGCGAGTTGCCTAGATTTGGGCCCGGGTACGAATGAGGAAGGACTCGGAACCTCGAATGCACAAACTTTATTCCGCCCTAGTTATGCCCGTCAAGTGACGGGCATCACGGTTGCGCGTGACTGGATGGCTAAGCCCGCTCTGAGCTCGCGTTTCGACCCTCTCTCTAGCGTAAGTGGGAACGCAACTCTATCCTGGAATGGACTGGCCTAGGTCAATTGGTGAAACATCCAACATTGTTATGGAATCATTACACTCACCGACCGGGTTCCGGACTACACCCGCGTGCGCTCGTGGTTTCCCTTCATCCCGATTTCCGCCATATACTGCGGGCTGTTCGCCGGGCGCGCTGGAATCGCGGATCAAGAGGCCGTTAGCTGCGAAGCAGCGAGAGCGGTCTACTCCAACAGGAGTCCGGCGGGGTACACAGCCTACCGAGAGGACCAATGGCAGAGACGTTCGAAGCATACCGGAACCGAGTCCTGAGCTATCTTGGCGAGAAGGAGCCCATCGGTGTCCAACAAGCCACCCCATCCCAGCTTGAGCGTCGACTGCGCGATGTCGCGCCCGAGCAGTTGATCCGGCGTCCTGCACCTGAAAAGTGGTCAATCGCGGAGATCGTAGCGCACCTGGCGGACGCAGAGCTGGCGATGGGGTGGCGATTGCGGAACATGCTGGCGAATCCGGGCGTGGCCTTAACGTGGTGGGATCAGGACGTGTGGGCAGAGCGCTTGGGTTATGCGCAGCAAGATGCGAGCCTTTCGGCGGCGGTCTTTCGGGCGCTGCGCGAGAGCAACCTGCGACTGTTGCAGTCGGTCCCGCGCGCACGCTGGGTGGAGTGCTACGGAGTGCATGAGCTGCGCGGACGGCAAACCGTCGAGGAGTTCGTCCGCCTGGAAGCGGCACACGATCTGAACCATCTTCGCCAGATCGACCGCATCTTGGGTGGACGCATGACTGCCCAGTCGTAGGTGCAAGCGAGTCACTGAGATAGCCCGGCGGACGCAGTCCGTTCGCAACGATGCCCGCTGCCGCAAGAAATTCACAGCCCACTTGTGACATCTAACCTTGCCCCAAGCCCCCAACCCATTCCATAATTGCTCCAGCACAGAGAGTAAATTCGGCGCAAGCAAAAAAGGGACCACAGGGCCAAAAATCAGTCCCTAACTCCTTTGTTATCCGGATTTTGACCCCTAACCCCTTTGTCCTGCGTATTTTACGGAGAAAAACCCGCTACGACGATGATTCTAAAGACCCGAGGGGGAGGGGGGGTACCCCGTTGCAAGACAGTAAACAGTCATCAAACCGTAAATAATTCGGTGTCCGAACAAAGGTGATGAAGCTATTTTCTTCACATCTCATGAACGCCTTTTCTCAATACTCGGTACTCGCTGCTCGGTACTTCTACGCCGTATTGTGGATACTGCTATCCACAGCAGCCACCGCCTCCGACTGCCTCCCCATCCGCGAGGCTAAACAGCACGTCGGAGAAACGAAGTGCGTGACCGGAAAAGTCTTGCGCGTGAAAGTCGGCGCCAGGGGCGTGCACTTCGTTGATTTCTGCGAAGATCAAATGGCTTGCCCGTTTACAGTCGTGGTCTTCCCTCATGACCTAAAGGACGTTGGCGACGTACGCCGCCTTGCAGGACAGGTGATCGAGATCCATGGTCCAGTAAAACTCTACGACGGCCGCGCCGAAATCATTCTGAACCGCGTCAGCCAGCTGACCGCCGGCTCAACCCTGATCCCGCCTTTGCCGAAGAATTACGACGTCGAGAAACAAGGCCACTACAGCGCCGGCCGGCTGCACCCCCCGAAAAAGCCCGCGAAGACCTACTCCACGCCCAGCTCCACAGCAACCTACGGCAACGAAGCAGACGCTGGCGGAGATCCGCCGCAGTGAGACAGCCTCGCCCTCGCATGTACATACACATTGACTTTATGTACATTAATGGTAGACTAGCTGGAAGGGGGCAAACTTAAATGGCCGTCACCCGTACGCGGACTCACAAACACTTTCAACTGGATTCAGCGAAGATCAAGCGCGCCCAAAAAGCCTTGGGCGCAAAAACGGAGACGGAAACCCTCGAACGGGCTCTGGACAAGGTAATCGCCGAAGAACGAAGAAACCGCGTTTTGCGCGAAGCCAACCAGCAATTCTTCAGGAGCGGCATCGAAATTAAAGACGTTTATGGCGTGCTGGATGAATAGATGCAGCCTGCCCTGTTTGACACATCCATTTATGTTTCCGCCCTGCGACGTCGAGACGCCGGTCCCGCGGTTGCCCGATTCGTCGCCGAGAACGATATATGGCTGAGCGCGGTCGTACTGGAAGAACTTTATGCTGGTGCCCGGGAACGTGACCGGCATGTGGTGGAACTGATCGAAGGTCACTTCGACAAGGAGAGTCGAATCCTGGTGCCGGACCTCGACGACTGGATTCAGGCCGGCAAAGTATTGTCACGACTGGCGGCCAAGTACGACTATGAGAAAATTGGGCGAAACCGGCTCACCAATGACGCGCTAATGGCGATGAGCGCGGCGCGAGCGGGAGTGACCGTTGTCACCGCCAATGTGCGGGACTTCCGCAGGCTGGCCGAATTCCGAACTTTTTCCTGGGAGGTCGTAAGCATTTGACCTCACACCATTCCCTTCCTCAACTCCTCCAGCGGATACCGCGTCCCGCGCCAGATGATGCCGTCATTCCACAGCGCATGGCACATGGAGAGCAGCAAGGTATACACGAACAGCACCGTGCTGACGGGATGCAGCAGAAAGTAATAAGCCGGAACCCCCGAGCGCCACGACATGCCCGCATAAATTGAAAACATCGACGCCAGCGCGATGGCATAAGGCAAACGCTCCCAGCCGTGCGCCAGCCACACTCCGAGAAACGGCATCAGATTCAGGAAGGCCAGGCCGAATGCCGCGATCAGCGTGCGCCACCACTGGAAAGACAACACGGCAAAAAAATTCTTGGTCAGATTCTCGACCACGCCTCGCGCGCCGCGCGCCCAGCGAATCGAGATCAGGTCTTCGCCAAAAACATTGCGCTGCGCGAAGCCCGCGTTCTTTACCACTTTGCCCAGCTTCATGTCATCGAGCACTTCCATGCGCAACGCTTCGTAGGTTCCCACCGCTTCATACGTGCTGCGGCGAATCAGGTTGAATGCGCCCACGCCCATGTGATCTTTCGACTTCGGATCCGCCACCTTCCACGGTCGATGCCCGAACACAAACATGGTCTGAAAGAAGGCAATCATCATGAACTCGCCCGGCCGCTTCATGATCATCTGCGGAAACACCACGACATGATCCGCATGCTCCGCTTCGGCATAGGCCAGAGCGCGGCGCAGCGCATCGGGCTTGAACTGCACGTCGGCGTCGGTAAACAGCAGCCAGTCGCCTTTCGCCTCGTTCGTCGCCGTCCACATCGCGTGCGTCTTGCCCAGCCATCCCGATGGTAATTCTCGATGATGGATAACCCGCAGCCGGCCATGCACGGCGGTGCGAGCCGCAACGGTTTCCATGATCTCGCCCGTGCGGTCTGTCGAGCGATCGTTGACCGCGATCACTTCGTAATTGTCGTAATCGAGTGCAAGCAGGCGAGTCAGAGATTGCTCGATGTCAGCTTCTTCATTTCGCGCCGGCACGATAATCGAAACCAGTGGATTGCCCGACTGCGGCAACTGGATTCGCGGTTCCATTCAGGATTTGTGATGTTGGCGACGCTGGGCATGCCGATCGCAGCGTCGATGATGCGAGAGAACCAGGCCAGCGCGAGAATCGTCCCTGCAATCCAGTGAAAGTAATGCATTCCGGCTAGGTCTTCCCTGCCTCAAGAGCGGCGCCGCTCACTGCCGGCGCAAATTTCATCCCGTAAAACAGTATGACAGCAGAGATCACCATCGCGATAACCGGCAGGACGAATGCAGCCTGCAGCGAGCGCCGGTCCGCAACCCAGCCCATCATGGTGGGCGAAGGAACGTCGCCCAAGATGTGAATGATGAAAATGTTCACTGCCAGCGCCGTGGCGCGAATGTGAGCGTCGACCGAGTTGATCACCGCTGCGTTCAGCGGAGCGGTATTTAGCAGAAGAAAAAACGCCGCGAGCGCGATGGCCGGAATCATGGCGCGGCCCTTAACGAACAGCGCGACAATCATCACCGGGACGCCGAGCGCCATGCTCGCCGCCGAAACCAGATAATAAGAACTCTTCATGCGGCGTAAAAGATAGTCGCCCAGCCAACCACCGGCCAAAGCGGCGACAATTCCGTCTCCCACAATGATCAAACCGAACGTGAGGTTCGCGGCCTCGAGCGTGTAGTGGCGCTCGCTGTAGAGGAACTGCGGCATCCAGACCTGGATGCCGCCGAGAGAGAACGTCATGGCCGCCATGCCGAGTGTCGAAGTCAGGAAAGCAGGATTGCGGAACAGGCTGTCCCACAAGTAACTCACGTAATTAACAATCACTTTCCAGATGTAATGATCGCGGACCCAGCATGTGCAACGGGCTGGAGAGGAGTTTGCTTGAGCGAATCAAACTGCCCGCGCTCCGGCTCTTTGAGAAACATCACCGCAATCGCCAGCAGGAATCCAGGACCCGCTGCGATATAGAACGGAAACCGCCAGCCGTGCTGCGGGGCCAGATAGCCTCCCAGCAAATATCCCGCTGCCGACCCTACGGGAATCGCCAGATAGAACACGCCTAGAATCCGGCCACGTTTCCTTTCCGCAAAAAGATCGGCGACGAACGTTGGAGCGATCGTGACGAACGTCGCCTCCCCGATTCCAACCAGTGTGTGGCGAATCAGCAACTCGGTGTAGTTATGGGTAAAGGCGGTCAGCAGCGTGAGCCCGCTCCAGAAGATCGCGCCCAGCACGATGATGAACTTGCGCGAATAGCGGTCGGCCAGCGGACCTACGAAGGGCGCGGCCACCATGTAGAAGCCGAGAAAAGCGCTGGTGAGATAGCCAATCTGTGTCTTGCTAAGGTGGAACTCGTCCTGCACCAGCGGCTGCACCGCGAACAGCACGTTGCGGTCCGCGTAGTTCAGCAGATTGAGCGCCGTGAGTACGATCAGCGCCGTGCGTGGTTGCAGTTTCGCGGAGGTCACGGGGTCGAGCGAATATAGCACGAGGTGCGCCACGGCGGCCCGCAGGCGCAGCATCCATTGACAAAGGCGACAATTGTCGCTATCATAGACGACAAATGGTAAACGAATTGCGGGCGGTGGTGAAAGAACTCGGCGGCCGAACCGTTCTGGGGCGCACCCTCAACAACCAGCGCGATCTTTGCGAGGCCATCCGCACCGGCTTCCCTCCCGCCGTGGTCGAGCAGCTGATGCAGGCTTCCGGTCTTACTCTCAAAGAATTGGCTGAAGCCCTGGACCTCTCGCCCCGCAGCTTGCAGCGCAGGCGCCGCAGTGGGCGGCTGGCCCGCTTCGAATCCGATCGCCTCTACCGCCTGGCCCGAATCGTCGCCCTGGCGCAGCACAGTCTCGGCGACCGCCACAGTGCCGCGCGCTGGCTGAAGCGGGCGAATCGCGCGCTGGGTGGTGCCGCTCCCATCAGCGCCGTGGACACCGAATTGGGAGCACGCGAGGTCGAAAACGTGCTGGGACGGATCGCCTACGGCGGCATCAGTTGAGGCGAGTCTTTTGAGGCAAGTCTACCGCGTGCTGCGCAAGTTGTATGCGCGTTCTCCGCTGGATGGTGAAGGTGCTTATCTTTATGGCGGGCGCTGGTCGAGTGCGGGAACTCGTCTTGCCTACACCTCTGAACACCAATCCCTGGCCATGCTCGAATATTTCGTTCATCTCGATCCGGATGACGCGCCGCCGGATCTAGTCCTGGTCACGGCTGAACTTCCGAGCGATCTGCCCGCCAAAGTGATCGCAGTCGACGATCTTCCATCCTCATGGCGGAACTCCCCTGCGCCAACTGAACTTGCCCGCATCGGAGACGAATTCGCAGCCGAGGCCAAATACTGCGTTCTGGTTGTGCCCTCAGCGCTGGCCCCGCATGAAAATAACTGGCTGCTGAATCCGCGGCATCATGACTTCCGCCGAGTGGTTGTGCATGGAGTCGAGCCGCTAAGCTATGATCCGCGCATGTTTGCCCCGCAACGCCGCAGACCACGCAAGGGCTGAAGGCTTTCTACTATTCCTTTTGCGGCAGTGGGCTGCTTGGTTTCAACCAGTAACCGACGACCATCCCCACAGTAGCGTAGGCCCAGCGTTTGCTATCTGGGCCGAATCCATGCGTCAAAAGGATGAAGAGAGATGCACCCATGACAGCCAAGGAAACTATGGCTTGCATAAGCAAGCGCCTTAACGGGCCGTGCATTGCGGGATCTGCATTGGGAAGAAAGTTCGATGTTCCAAACAGGATCATCGCACTGGCAATGAAAATAACTAGAGTCACGGTGCTCATGGTTTACCCCGCTCTTTCCGCCCTTGGCTTGTTTTACATCAAAATCAAAATCGCCCACTAGTCTTTTTCCCGCGCTGCCACCGTGCCACGACCGTCGTCGAGATCCCGCCCCGCGGACGGAATTCTCCCTTGACCTCGGCCCACACTGGCTTCGCCCACCGCACCACGTCTTCCAGCACGCGGTTCACGACGTTCTCCTGAAAGATCCCCAGGTTGCGGTAACGATGCAGATATTCTTTGTACGATTTCAGCTCCAGGCAAACTTTATGGGGCTGGTAACGCAGCGTGATCACGCCAAAATCGGGCAGGCCCGTCTTCGGACACACGGAGGTAAACTCCGGATCGTCGATCACGATCTCGTATCCAGGAAACTGGTTCGGCCAGGTTTCAATCTCAGGAAACTTGGCGTCCAACCCGGCGGCGGCGTGCTCGGGCGTGTAGCGGCGCGGTTTTGGCATGGAAGCATTGTAGCGTTTGAGGGCAAGAGTGCGCGTGTCGAGGCCAGACCCACCGAACTCTCAAACCTAACCGCTCTCGCATCCACCCCTCTCTGCCAGCATCTAACCAAGCAACGGCTGGGGCAGACGACATTCATTGGCGGCGGTCCGAGTGGTAAATTAATGCTTGCAGTAGTCCTCGCCGCAACCTAAAAGATAACGAGTTGGCAGGAACCAACAACAATTCGAACGGACGTCCCGCGAGCAAACGCCGTACCTGGCTGAGTGTCGGTGCCATTGCTGTTGCGCTCGCCATCATCCCGGTCTTCACGCGCCCCGGGCCTCTGCGGGTTCGCACCACTACCGTCGAACGCGGACCGATCCGCAGCCTGATCTCGACCAACGGCAAAGTCGAACCCATCCGCAACTTCGAGGCGCACTCCCCGGCCGCCACCACGGTGAAACATTTGTTCGTAAAAGAAGGCGACCACGTTCGCCAGGGTCAACTGCTGTTGCAGCTCGATGACGCCTCCCTGCGCAGCCAGGCCGCCCAAGCCCAGGCCCAGATCAAAGCAGCGCAGGCTGATCAGGCCGACGTCGATACCGGCGGTACGCGAGAAGAAATGCTCACGCTCGATGCCCAGCTGATCAAAGCTCGCAGCGCGCGTGACGCCGCCCAGCGCAATCTGGACGCTCTTCGCCGCCTTCAGCAGCAGGGCGCAGCTTCGGCCGGCGAGGTGAAGCAGGCAGAAGACACATTGCGGCAGGCCCAGGCCGATGCCACTCTGCTCGAGCAAAAAAAGAAAGACCGCTACTCGCGGCCAGAGGTTGCCAAGGTTCAGGCTCTGGGAGCGGAAGCTCAAGCCGCCTACGACGCCGCCGAAGACGCTCTCCGTAAATCCAGCGTGCGCGCTCCCTTTGACGGCATCGTCTACGCACTGCCGGTCAAGCAGGGCGCCTACGTGCAAACCGGGGATCTGCTGCTGCAGGAAGGCGATCTTTCGCACATGCTGGTGCGCGCTTTCGTCGATGAACCTGACATCGGACGCCTCGCTGCGGGAGAGAAAATCGAAGTCACATGGGATGCCTTACCCGGCCGCATCTGGACGGGCGTTGTCAGCACCGTTCCTTCCACCGTGAAACTTCGCGGCGCGCGCAACGTCGGCGAAGTTACCTGCACACTCGACAACCATGATCTGCGACTGTTGCCTAACGTCAATGTCGGCGTCACCGTCATCACCGCCGAGCACAGCGGCGTGCTTACGCTGCTGCGCGAGGCTGTTCGCATGGACGACACCAAGCCCTACGTTTATCAGGTCGTCAACGGCGAACTGAAGCGCCGCGAAGTGGAAGTCTCACTGCAGAACCTTACCCAGGTCGAGATCACGGCCGGCCTTCCCGAGAATTCCGTAGTCGCCCTGTCCTCCGCCGATGCCAACAAGCCCTTGGTCGACGGCGCCCGCGTAAGAGTGGTCCCCTAGCCCATGCTGTGGATCGATAACGATTATCCTGACGACGAATTTTGTCATTCCGAACCGGGCGACAAGCCCGGCGAGGCATGCCCTGAGCGACGCCGAAGGGAACCTGCTTTTAGCAGAGCGCCCAAGACTCGCCTCCTCGTCGTGCTCTTGTCGTTCCTCAGTCTCGTCCCCTGTTCTCTCGCAGCCGAAAACCCCGAAGCCCTTCTCGCCGCTGGCCGCGTTGATCAGGCGCAGCAAATCCTCGAGCAGCAGCTCCGCACCGCTCCCACCGCGGAAACCTACAACCTGCTCTGCCGCGCCCATTTCGAACTCGACAACTGGGACGCCGGCATCCCCGCCTGCGAAAATGCCGTCGCCCTCGCGCCGAACAACGGCCTCTATCACCTCTGGCTGGGCCGCATTTACGGCGAGAAAGCCGATCACTCCATTTTTCTCACCGCCATGGGCCTGGCCGGGAAGGTTCGGTCCGAGTTCGAACGCGCCGTCGAACTCTCTCCCGACAATTGGGAGGCTCGCACTGACCTCGCTGAGTTTTATGTGGAAGCTCCCGGAATCGTCGGCGGCGGCAAAGACAAAGCCCGCGCTCAGGCGGAACAGCTCGTCCCGCTTAATCCGTCCATGGCGCACTGGGTCAGGGGACGCATCGCCGAGAAAGAGAAAGATCCCGTCTCGGCGGAGCAGGAATTCCGCGCCGCCGTCACGGCCAGCCAAGGCGGCGCCCGCGCCTGGCTCAATCTTGCTGGATTCTATCGCCACGCCAACCGCTTCGACGAGATGGAGCAGGCCCTCCACAGCTTGCAGTCCAGCCGCCTCGATCATCCCGGAGCATTTGTCGATGGCGCCAGCATGTTATTTCGTGCCGGCCGTGATTATCCAATAGCTATCCAGCTGCTGCGCAGTTATCTCGCCTTATCCAACACGGCTGAGGAAGCCCCGGTTTTCAAAGCCCACTATTTACTTGGCCAATTGCTCGAGAAACAGGGCGACCGCCCCGCCGCGACCGAAGAGTATCGCGCCGCGCTCTCAATGGCTCACAGCTTCCGCCCAGCCCAGGATGCGCTAAAACGCGTGACTCGATAGCTGGGTAAGGAGCTTGCGCCAGAACGATCAAGTTTGGGATAGGGACTGCCGGTCAGATTCGCAGGAGCTAGGATTTGTCCGTGCTGCCGGGGGTGATCATGCCCGAAAGGTTGCCAATGCTGTTGCGGAGTTTGCTGAAAGTCTGAGACGCCAGATTGCCGAGCGGATTTCCCTTCTCCTCGGCATCGCTGAATCCGGCTTTTTCCATTTGCTTGGCGGCCGCGCTGAATCGTTTGGAACTTATCTCGTCCATGTCGATGAAGCGGAAAGCTTGCGCCAGCGGCATCCCATCCGCCCCGCAATGCATGAATTCGATCTGCGCCGTCACTTTACCGAACACCGTGCCTAAATCCATTTCCCCCATCGTTCCCTCGGGAATAGGACCGTTGGTAAGAACGGCGGAGCCTCCCGTAAGCGAGAGCCGCCGGATTACTCCAACATGCTTCTTGGCATCGACGGTGAACAACGCCCGCTCGTTGTTAGGGACACGAATACGTGGCGGGCGATTGTGCCGGTTGGCTTTCTCGGACTTATTGGCCATTACCACCAGCATTACAACTAGACGGAGTTCGGTCAATGTTACTTAAGTGCTCAACAAGTAATCATTGGCTAACAGATCCCATCAGGCTGTTTCAAGCCTTATCCCTCGCAACAGATAGAATGTCGTTGCACTTGATCACACCGCTTATGAGCGCTGTGCATTTCTTGCAGAGGTTTCGAGGCTTCCAAAACCGGGGCGGGTTCATCTAATCACGATTTGCGGAGGGAGTTCCCTGTCCATACCCATTGAAGATTACGCGATGATCGGCGACTGCCATACCGCAGGCTTGGTCTCGAAACAGGGTTCGATCGATTGGCTCTGTCTTCCGCATTTTGATTCGGGCGCCTGTTTTGCGGCGCTGCTCGGAACTGCTGAAAACGGGCATTGGGCGATCTCACCGGCAGGGACGATCCGAAGCATTCGGCGCCAGTATCGGGACGGAACTCTGATCCTGGAGACTGAGTTTGAAACTGAAAGCGGATCGGCAAAGCTCATCGACTGCATGCTGTGGCGCCAGGAGATGCCAGAACTTGTGCGCGTCGTCGTCGGCACCCGAGGGCAGGTCCGGATGAAGTTGGAACTGGTCATTCGATTCGATTACGGATCTGTAGTGCCCTGGGTTCGGCGGGCGGGAAATGGGATTTCCGCTATTGCCGGTCCAGATATGGTCCGGCTGCGGGCGGATGTGCCGCTTCACAGCAAGAACATGAAGACTGGGGCGGAGTTCACCGTTACGGAAGGACAGAGAGTTGCGTTTGATCTCACCTGGTATCCCTCGCACCAGCATGAACCTGAGTTGGTGAACATTGACGAGGCGATTCAGAACACGGAGAAATGGTGGCGGAAGTGGTCTGATCGCTGTGCTTATCAGGGCGAATGGCGGGACGCGGTACTGCGCTCGCTCATCACGCTAAAAGCCCTGACGTTTCTGCCCACGGGCGGGATCGTAGCAGCGCCGACAACTTCATTGCCTGAACTGTTGGGAGGCGTGCGCAATTGGGATTACCGGTTTTGCTGGGTGCGAGATGCGACCCTGACCCTGCAAGCGCTGCTCAAGGCCAGATATTTAGAAGAGGCGAGAGAGTGGCGGGAATGGCTTCTGCGCGCGGTCGCTGGCAGCCCTTCCGAACTTAACATTCTTTATGGCCTTCGCGGCGAACGCAGGCTCACGGAGCTGGAACTGCCATGGCTGCCGGGATATGAGAAATCTGTCCCGGTGCGAATCGGCAATGCTGCCTACAAACAATATCAACTGGATATCTTTGGGGAAGTGGCCAACACGCTTTTTCAGGCGCGCGAGGCCGGCCTGGGACCGCCTCAACATGCGCGTCACGAAGTCGCCCTGAAGATGCTGGAATTCCTGGAAACGGGCTGGGAGCAGCCCGATGAGGGCATTTGGGAGGTACGCGGTCCGCGTCGGCATTTTGTCCACTCGAAGATGATGGCGTGGGTCGCGGTCGATCGCCTGGTGAAATCGGCGGAACTAGGCCGCTTCGCCGTAGATATTCCCCGGTGGACAAAACTTCGTGACGCCATTCATGACCAGGTCTGCCAGCGGGGTTTCGATGCGGATATGAATTCCTTTGTGCAGTATTACGGAGGCAAACACCTCGACGCCAGCGTGCTGATGATGCCGCTGGTTGGCTTTCTTCCGCCCGACGATGCACGTGTGATCGGCACGGTGAAGGCCATCGAAACCCACCTCGTGGAGAATGGCTTTGTCGGACGGTATACGCAGGATCCTGCCGTTGACGGCTTGCCCCACGGAGAAGGAGCTTTTCTGCCCTGCTCATTCTGGTTGGCAGACAATTACGAGTTGCAGGGCCGACATGGCGACGCAGTGCGGATGTTCGAACGGCTGTTGGACATTCGAAATGATGTCGGTCTTCTATCCGAAGAATATGATCCCGCAGCAAAACGCCAGTTAGGGAATTTTCCCCAGGCGTTTTCCCACGTTGGCCTGGTAAACACTGCCTTCAATCTCACCCGGCAATCGAACCAGCGATCGAGCCAGAGATCGAGCCAGCGATCGACCTGACGGCGACGTCATTTCTCATGTGGTCCTGGAGTATGGCTCACCACCCCAGTTTCTGAATCTGATCGAATATAGCCGATGAGTGATCGATTCTAAATTTCGCGTTCTTTGCGAAATTTAGAGTGGGGATGTTGGGAGCTGATCCATTCTGTAACGGTCTGTTAGCGAGGATCGAGCGCTTCGAGCCCGCTAACGTTTCCGGCTGAAGCTCGTATATAGAAGCTGAGGAAATATGAAGAAGCTCTTTCTGATTCTGGCGGCACTGGCGATATCCGTCGCCTCTAGGGCCCAGTCGGATGCACGCCCGGAAATTCTGGTGCTGGGTACCTATCACATGGCGAATCCCGGCCACGACCTTCACAACATGCAAGCGGACGATGTGCTGGCGCCCAAACGCCAGCAGGAGATGGCGCAGTTGATCGAAGTGCTGAAGAAGTTTCATCCGACGAAAATTGCCATTGAATCAGAGGGGAACCATCGAGTGGAACAGTACTCCGACTATGTCGCGGGAAAATACACGCTGTCGAGCAATGAAATCGAGCAAATCGGATTCCGGCTGGCCAAGGAACTCGGGCATCCTACGGTTTATCCCGTCGATGAGGATGGAGACTTTCCGTGGGAACCGCTGGTCAATTACGCGAAAGCCAACGGGCTGGCGGAGAAGCTCGACGCTTTGGAAGCGCGCACCGAAGCCCAGGTGAAGGAAGAAGGCAATTTCTTGCGATCGCACACTGTGCTTGAGACGTTGCAGTACGTGAATTCCGATGCGATGGCGGCAAGGGGAATAGCTTCCTATTTTGCGTACGTGCCCTACGGAGATCGCCTCGACTATGCAGGACCTGACCTGCTGGCGGCGTGGTACCAGAGAAATATTCGCATCTATCACAATATCGTCAAACTCATCGAATCTCCGAGCGACCGGATTCTCGTGATTTATGGGGCGGGTCACCTCGGATGGTTACAACAGGATGTCTCCAATGACGCCACAGTCAGGTTGCGGAAGCTTGCCGACTTGACCGATCAGCAGTAAGGGTGCGGGCCGCCGGCCACTACTTCGCCGTCCGACCGCGATAAATGGGGCGAGCCCCGCTCGCGGGAGCGGGGCTTCGATGTGGCTGGAACGGTAACGTCTATACGGAACGTTTAGCGCCTGCCGCCGTGTCCGCCGCCGCTGTGGCCTCCGCCGCCGCTGTGTCCACTGCTGGCATGTCCACCGCTAGAGTGTCCGCCGCCATGCGAACCGCCCGAGTTTCCATGGCCGGATGCTCCATGTCCTGCCGCCGCATGCGGCGAGGATCCGCGCGACTCAGCGCCGCGGCTGCCGCTGAAGCCGCCAGAACGCGGCGCGCTTGATCCGCGTCCCGCGAACCCTCGGTCGCCACCGGAGAATCCCCGGTTGCCGGCGAAGGCTCGGTTCCCTCCAGCGCCGCGGTTTACGGCTGCGCCCCGATTGTCGCCGGCGAAGCCGTGCGACGCGCCCGCGTAGCCTCGAGATGCGCCCGCATATCCGTGACCCGCCGCTGAGCCAAACCCGCGCCCACCGCGATCCGCAAATCCGTGCGCTCCGAATGCGCCATGCGCGGAAGAGAATCCTCGGTAATTTCCGTGCACAAATGCGGCGTGGTTATAAAACGCTCCACCGCGGAAGGCATAAGGATGTCCGCCGAAGAAGATTCCACCGTGGAAGCCCCATCCGAGGCCCCATCCATGCCATCCCCAGCCGAAGCCCAAGAACGGCCAGAGTGGGAAGCCAAGGCCGAACGAAATGTACGGGCCGCCAAATCCAACTCCCCACCACGGATAAAACCCGGGCCACACGCCTACGGGATATCCGTACACATACGCCGGGTTGTAAGTGGGCACATACACCACATCCGGGTCAGCCGGTTGGATGTCGACATTCGGCCCATCCTCGTACACCCGTTCTTGAGGCGTAGTCCGCAGATTACCCGCGTCATAAGCCTTGTGACGCATGTACTGGATCGCCTGCATCACATCATCCTGCTGGTTCTGATAGGCCTGCCCCAGCTCAGAGGTCCACGACAAATCTCTGTCCAGGTTCGCCAGCACCGTGGGAAACTCCACCAGAGCCTTCACGCTTGGATCCCAGTCCTGCTGTTCCGCTTCCTGGGCCAGATCTTTTCCCTTCAGTTGCGGGTAGTCGCGTACCATCCGGTCCGCCTCTACAATCTGCGTTGGATACGCTGATGCGGCCAGTATCTGCGCCACCAGCGCGTCGGGATACAACGCAATCGGAGCTACCAGCCTATTTAACTGATCCGAAGGCAACGGTGTGAACTGCCGTTGAGCCGGCCCCGTTGGAGGCGGAGGCGCCTGGTCTTGATATGTACCTTGATCCTGTGGCGCTGGAGGCGCGACAGCCGGAGGCGCGCTCTGGTCCGGCGCATTGTATTGCGGAGCATTGTATTGCTGAGCGTTGTTTTGCTGAGGATTGTTTTGCGGCGCGGGCTGTTCCTGCGGCGGAGCCTGATCTGCTGGAGCCTGATCCACCGGAGCGCTCACACCCGCTGAGGGCTTATCCATCGACTGATCCTGCGCCCCCAAGGAAGTGCCAGTCCCGAGCGCCATTGCGCTCGTCAACAACGCGTTAAGAAGCGTTTTAGATAATTTGGTTTTCATAGTGTCCCCCAGTCCTGCTATCAGATTGAACACTGGGAACGGAAGAGAGTTCCGTTCTTTTGATTGACTTACACTGGTTGATTTCAGCCAGCCAGTGGTGGATTTCGTCCAATAAGTAAGCCTGCGACGAGAGGACCCCCAGCTTCTGAACTTGATCGAAGACAGCCGACTATGCACGGGTGGCAGGGAGCGATGCGTTGAATTACTCAAACATTAAGGCCAAAGCGATTCATTATTTCGCGTCGTCCCAGACTTGTGACGCCGAGCACTCGGCTGTCGAGATCCTGCAGGACCCACTTTTTTTTCAGCGCGAACTTTAGCAGGGCTGCCCCCAGCGCCCCGCCGAGATGAGGCTTTCGCTCACTCCAGTCCACACAAGGGTATGCGAAGCGCCGGCGCAGCGTCCGAACTGACTCGACGTCAATGCCAAGGCTTTCAAGCGCCCTTGTTCCGCTAACAGTGAGGTCGTATGCATTGTTGCCGGCGGTTGAATCGGACGTTGAATCGAACGCCGAATCGAACGTTGAAGGAAACGACAGCCAGTCCAATGTGCGGAAGCGTTCATGCAGCGAGACGCCCAGGGTGCCTGCGATGTGATCGTAGCAGGTGCGTGCAGCGCGCAGCCGGCTTGGCGTACTCGGCACGAATGCGGGTCGGGACTCCCCGGCGAGGACGCTCAAGGCTTCGAGCGCTGCGGCCACATTGTCTCCCCCGAGACTGTAGTAGCGATGCTTCCCCTGGGCAAACACCTTCACCAATCGCAGCGTCTTCAGCCGCTGCAGATGCACGCTGGCGGTTGAAGCCGTTACCTCAGCGACCACCGCAAGCTCAGTACTGGTTCGTGCGCGGCCATCCAGCAAGCAGTAGAGCATCTGGGCGCGTGCCGGTTCACCAATGGCTGCCGCAATTCCAGAGGCCGTAGCATCGGAATGGAGCTCCACATTCATACTTTGATGGTAAGCGAAGTGTTCATGTTCGGCAACTGCCATATTGCCGGGCGTGCATCTGAGAGAGTCATCCACCGCGCCCATGACCCGCCGCGAAGCCATTCGGAGCATTTCGGCGATGTGCGCGCTGCTCTTCGGCGACCCTGCGTCGGCCACTGAGAGGAAGACAACAATGACCGTCACTTGCGTGATTCGCTACCAGATTGATCCGTTCCAGCTGGACGAGTTCAAGAAATATGCCGAGAATTGGGGCCGCATCATCCCTCGATGCGGCGGCCACCTGATCGGCTATTTTCTTCCTTATGAAGGCACGAATGATGTGGCCTGGGGTCTGATTGCGTTCGATAGTCTTGCCTCTTACGAGGCCTACCGGGCACGCCTGAAGCCCGATCCAGAAGCTCGCGAGAATTTCGCTATGGCACAGAGCAAGCGACTTATCCTCCGCGAAGAGAGAAACTTCGTGGAGGTGGTCGATGGAACGCTCGGTATTCCCTCGACACTTGCGCCATCGAGATGAATCCCCCGGGAGCGTGAAATTCGTCGAGCACTTTGCGACATTTCTCTCGTTATCCGTGTAAGCTGCTGGCATGAAAGCGCACAATTCACTCCTTATTCTTCTGCTTTCGCTCGCTGCTACGCCGTCCTTTAGTCAACAGTCGACTGTAAACGCCTCTCAGGTGGTGGACCGATGGCGGGCCGCGGTGCATTCCGACAAAGCTTCGCACTCGGCAGTGATCACGGCAGTCTCGACTGAGGACGGAATTCCGGGAACGGTGCAGGATTGGATTTCGAACACAGATTTTCGTCGCGAAGTTCAGCGCAACGTTGACGAGTCGCAACTGTTGCTGACGAAACAGCGCAAAGAGCGTCGCGACTGGAATGGCTGGGTGCGAAAAGTCGAAGGACAGGAGCTCGAGCGATTTACCACAGGAGTTGACGAAGAGAGGGCCATCGTCTTCGGTCCGCCACAAGAGATGAGATCGGCAGAGTTGTCGGAGAGCAGCGATCGTTCCGCCTATGTGCTGCGGTACAAACCTGAGGGCGGCTGGACGACTACGTGGTACATCGATGCGAAGACATTTCTGCCGCTTAAGTCCGTGCGTCCCGGAGAAGATAGCGAGATCACAACCACGTATTCCGATTGGCGCGACGCCAATGGCGTGATGACGCCATACCATGCAGTTGTAACCGAGACGGAGAAGCCCGACTACAACTGGGACTGCAAAACCATTGAGTACAAGAGCACCCTGCTGAAAGACACCTTTGCGCCGCTCGTCCGGGGGCCATCGGACCAGACGCTGGCTCCCAATGCGCCGCCGATTCCGTTCACGATGGAGGCGAACCATATCGTATTCAACGTGTCTCTTAATGGACGGCCTCCAATCGGATTCCTCCTCGATACGGGGGCCGACCAGAACGTTATCAACTCGACTCGCCTCGAAGAGTTTGGTCTGAAGACCTACGCTCAGACCACAACGACCGGCGGCGGAAACTCGGCGGAATATGCCTTCGCAGCCGGGGCCACATTCACGCTTCCAGGAGTTGAACTGCGCAACCAGCATGTATCGGCTATTGACCAGACAGGCTTGGAGCGCGCATTAGGGGTGAAGTTGGGCGGAATTCTTGGCTATGACTTCATCAGCCGCTTCGTAATAGAGATTGACTACGAGAAACAGCTGATCACGCTGCACGATCCTGGGACGTGGAAGTACTCAGGAACTGGCGTGATGGTGCCGGTGACCTTCGACAATGGAATTCCACACGCGTATGGCTCGATTGGAGTTCCGACTAAGCCGGAAATTCCCGCCTACTTCGTCGTGGACTTCGGAGCGGCCGAAACAGCGACCCTGACCTCGGCCTTCGTCAAGTCGAACGATCTAGCGCGGCTCGCACAGACAAATGCAACGGTGAACCGGCCAGCGGGGCTCGAGAGCCAGTTCTTTGCACAGAATAATGTCCGCGGCACTCTGCAGCGACTTTCGATCGGACACTTGACCGTGAACAATGTTCCGGTGAACATGTCGGTGAACACGAAGGCAGCATACGCGAGCACTAATTTCTCAGGAACAGTCGGTGAGACCATCTATTCGCGATATCACTGTTATCTCGACTATTCGAACGACCGCGTCATCCTCGAGCCCACACTCGAAGCGAACAAGCCATTTCCCGAGCGCCAGACCTATGGGCTGACGTTGCTTGCATCCGGCGAGGACTTGCACACATTCACGGTTGCGGCGGTGCGTCCTGGATCGCCGGCGGCGGCCGATGGCTTCGACAAAGGCGACGTGATCTCAGGCAAGGACGGCAAGAACGCCAGTGAGTTTACGCTTCGCGAATTGCGCGACAGCCTGAGCCACGCGGGACAGCATCACGCTTTTGAGGTGCAACGCAGCGGAGAGCGGCGGACGATGAACCTCGAGGTGCGGCTGGTTTCAATCGAACATTGAGTTTTGTGCCATCTTCATTCCTTGGGAAGCTCGATCATGACGACCTGCGAGTTTTCACGCAAGCGGTCAAAGACGATTTTTTTTCCGTCGCTTGTGACGTCGAAGGTCCGCATGGTGGCACGGTTTTGCAGGCTAGTGAGGGGGTGCGATTTCATCGAGGCGAGATCGAGCAGCCAGAAGTCCTGGGATGCGAGCAGCCCCTGCATGTAGATCAGACTCTTGCCATTCGGCGAAAAGCGGACGTGCTCGCCCAGGCGCCGCAAGCTGATATGGGGCAATTCGACGCTGGTTCCGTCCGGACGCACGGCCAGAAGCGGAGCGAAAGTGCTCACATTCGTACCCGCATATACGATCAGGTTTCCATCCGGCGACCAGACTGGATTGAGTGCTTGCCCCGCGACCAGGCGAACTGGCGATCCGCCCTCCAGGGGGATCTTGAAGAGCCCGGGACCGGTAGCATCGCTGCCTCCGGTGACGATCCATTTTGCATCCGGCGACCAGCAACTCGTGCCCTGGACGCCAATTCCCTCCGCGATCGGCTGTAGTTCGGCGCCGTCTGAAGAGAGGACATGCAGTTGGGGTTTCCCGTTCCGCCGGAGCACAATGGCCACGCGACCTCCGTCCGGCGAAACCGCGGGCGTTTCTGTGAGGGCACCATCGGCGCCCTTCCAGATTTCAGCCGCCTGTCCGTCCCGAAAACGCCACAGTCCGTCGCCCGTCCCGAGGGAAGACAAATAAAACAGCGACGAGCCACCAAATCGTGGCGCGAGCGCCCTCTCGGTGGGTACTGTAAACGGTTTTACGTCGTGCTCGTCGGCGACGCGATCAAGGATCGGAACAGTCCAAAGTCCGGCAACGGGATTGCTGATGGTGGCCACCAGCTTACGGCCGTCCGCGCTGGCTTGCACGGAGGTATATTGCTCGAGACCGATGCTCACACGCCGCGAATCCCTGCGTTTCAGATCAAACGCCCACAGCCACGGTCCTGACCCGTCGCCATCCCGCGCCACATAGAACACGGTGTTTTTGCCGGATGGAGTGGGATACGCGATGTCTGTATTGCGTTGCGTGAGGCGCTCCGGATTCCGGCCGTCCGGGTCGATCCGCCACAAATCCATCTCCCTCGTCGCTGGCGTTCCATGCACGAAATAGATCCAACGACCGTCAGGCGACCATGTTGGATAATGATTGTGAATTCCAGGCTGGTCGCCGAATATCTGCCGCGCGTTGGCGCCAGTGCGGTCCGCCACGAACACGGGGTCGCCATTACCGAAGGTGTGATAGACAATCCGCTCGCCGTCCGGTGACCAAGCCAGGTTGGCGGTCTTCTCACCGAGGAAGCTACGCGGCGTGCCTCCCGTCAGAGGCATCAGCCGCAGCCGCAGCCCCACATCACCACCGCCGATCCAAATTTCCGAGCCGTCGCCTGAAAAACCGACGTTTCGTAAGGGCCCAGGTAATGGACCCGCGTTCCCCTTCGTCAGATTAATCAGACGTCCGGTACCGACCTGGGTAAGCCACACATCGAAGGGGCCGTCATGATCGGAGACAAAAGCCACGAACTTGCCGTCCGCGGAGATCGCCGCGTCCACGCTCTCGAAGTCGGTGACGCGCGAGAAACGCGCTTTTTCGAGCGGGTTGGCCGGTGCAGCCACTGGCCGCGCGATTTCCCAGACCGCAGTTCCCACCAGCAGTGCAGCGGCTATGACCCATGGGAGCCACGCTCGCGTTGACTCCGGCTGCGACACTCCCTTCGCGGTCGGGGTTCCCGTCGGCGTTCCGGTCGGGGTTCCGGTCCGAGTTCCGGTGGATGTCCCGCTCAGCGATTCAACCGCGAACCCGAGATCACTCGCCGACTGGAATCGTCGTGCGACATTCTTTTCCAGGCATCGCGCAAGAATCCGTTGCAGTTCGGGCGGACCCTGCCAGCCGGTATCGTTCAGCGCCTGCGGCTCTTCGCGCAAAATTGCGGTCATCGTTTCTGCGGAGGTCTCGCGTTTGAAGGCGCGTTTGCCGGTCAGCATCTCGTACAACACAGCACCGAAACTGAAAATGTCTGATCGCGGGTCGATCGCTTCGCCTCGCACCTGCTCCGGCGACATGTAGCCAACAGTACCCATCACCATGCCGGGCAAAGTCGCCGGGCTCGTCAGCGTCACTTCAGTTTCGTGGGCTTCCTCCGGCCTCACCAGCTTCGCCAACCCGAAATCCAGCACTTTAATCCGTCCGTCACGAGTGACAAACACGTTCTCCGGTTTCAGATCCCGGTGCACGATTCCCTTCTCGTGTGCCGCCGCGAGGCCCCCCGCGATGCCGAGCGCGTATTCGATCGCGCGCCGCACCGGCAGCGGCCCTGATAGGAGCGTGTCACGCAGTGTTACTCCTTCCAGAAATTCGCTGACCAGGAACGGCGCACCGTCGTGCACCCCAATGTCATGGATTCCCAGGATGTTCGGATGGTTGAGCGCCGCAATCGTGCGCGCTTCCTGTTCGAAACGCCGCAGCCGGTCGGCATCATGAGCCAGCGCCTCGGGCAGCACTTTGATCGCGACATCCCGCCCCAGCCGCGTGTCGCGGGCGCGGTACACCTCGCCCATGCCGCCCGCTCCCACTGGCGATACGATCTCGTACGGCCCGAGTTTGGTGCCCGAGGTAAGCGCCATCGTTGCGCGCAATTATAGCCCCGCGAGCATTGCAGAGAATGCATGCCGATTCCGGACGGTTGGTCGGCTAACCGGGAGCTATCCAGCTCCCAGAACAACCTCAGCCCTCACAAGTTGGCACCGGGGAGGCATTTGAAACGGAAGATATCGCTCTTCCGTCCTTGCCAAGTTGTATTAACTGTGGTTAACTACAAAGGATAATCTCTGGTTAAGAGATGCGCGCAGTGGCTCTTTGCCACTTCCGGGCAGAGACGCGGGGCATTCATGGTGCGGGCAGCGACTTTCGCTTTTCTTGTATTGACGATGGCGTGTTTTCTTCCGCCGAAAGCGCCGGCACAAGGGGAAACCACCAGTGCCATCGTTGGCCAGGTGCGAGACACAACCGACGCGGTTGTGCCAGGCGTCACCGTGACCATCACGAATCACGAGACCGGCCTGAGGCGCATCGCCCTGACCGACGACGCAGGACGGTTCAACTTTCCACAGCTAAAGCCGGGCACCTACTCGGTTAGAGCGGAAGCTCAAGGCTTCTCTCCGGGGCAAAATGACAATGTCATGTCGGGCCTGGGCCAGAAGCAAAGCGTGGATTTCACGCTCAAAGTGGCGCGGTCCAATGAGGTGGTTGAGGTAAGTAGCGAAGCCCCGCTCATCAATCCGGAAAACTCCAACACATCCACAACCCTGACCGCGCCGGCGTTGGAGGATTTGCCGAATCCAGGAGGCGACCTGACTTACCCTCTACAGTTTGCTCCTGGAGCCCTGATCAATACGGCCGGTAGCGGCAACGATTTTGTGGGCGGCACCAACGGGTATGGCAACGTGGAATTCAACGGGCTTCCCGCCCTCTCCAACGGCTACATCGTCGACGGACTGGAAACCAACGACCCGCTCACCAATCTCAACAGCGGACTCTCAACCAACCTTGTCCTGGGATTGAATTCGATCTCGGAAGTGACGGTCAACACTCTTTCCTATTCCGTGGATCAAGGACGGTACGGAGCATCCCAGGTGAACTACGTCACCAAGTCCGGCACGAATCACTTTCATGGAAACCTCTATGAACTGTGGAATGGTTCTTTGCTGAATGCGGCTGACTACTTTACCAACGCGACGCCGGGAAACCTCAAGCCGCGGGCGACCGTGAACCATTTTGGAGGCAGTGTCGGCGGGCCGATCGCACACGACAAACTGTTCTTCTTCTTTGACAGCGAATGGGTGCGGATCGCATTGCCTATCGTCACGCCCACGATCGTTCCCAGTGCGGCATTCCAGCAATACGTGCTGCAGCAACTTCCTTCTGCCTCAGTCCCGTTCTATCGACAAATGTTTTCCCTGTATGAAAACACCAGCGGCACTCCGACCGCGATACTTGGATGCCCGCTCGACGCTGCCGGAGACGGTTGCGCGAACCGGCAGAGCGTCTCCCATTCCAGCGACGACCATGAACAGGTGCAGACGGTCCGCGCCGACTACAACATCAACCCGAGAGATACGGCCTGGTTTCGGTTTCAGTCGGACACCGGTCTGCAAGCCGCTTGGACGGACCCTATAAACCCGGTGTTCGATGCCTTTTCCCCGCAACCCCTCTATTCTTTCGCTGCAGGACATACGCACGTGTTCTCGCAGAACCTGGTGAACTACTTCAACCCCGCATTTTCCTGGTATGAAAGCCTGTTCGGGCCAAGTGATTTGCAGCGGACACTTGCGGCGTTTCCGATTGTGTTGCAGGGCACCGGCGCGAATGCCTTCACGCCCATCGGAGGCCTGGACAACACCTGGATTCAAGGCCGTCGCGCATCCCGCTTTTTCATCAACGACAACCTGGCATCGAGCCATGGCGCTCATGAACTTCGCTTCGGAACCAATACCCGTATCTTCCGCCTGAACGACTACGACTTCGGAGAAGGTACGGTTCCGACCGTGACCTACGCGAATTTGCAGCAATTCATAGGCGGAGTGGCAAACACCGCATCGCAGACATTTCCTTCAAACCCAAATGAACCGTTCAACTTTCTCAATCTCGATGTCTACGCGCAAGACACCTGGAAAGTAACTCGCAAACTGACCTGGACGTTCGGCCTGCGCGACACCTTCAACTCCAATCCGCTGAATCCTCACGATCAAGTCGCCCGCCTTCGCGGCTCTTTCAATTCCATCTCTCATGATGTCAGTCAACCGCTGAACCAGACCATCCAGACCCATCTCAGCAATCTTTTTTCATCTACGCCAATAGCGATTCTGCAACCGAGGACGGCGATTGCGTGGCAGTTTGAGCCAAAATCCGTGCTCCGCACCGGCTTCGGAATTTTCAGCGACATCTTACCGGGCACGGTGGCTGACTTGATCGGCACCAATCCTCCCTACGATAAATCGTTCCAGGGAGGAGTGCTTGGCACTGTGGGCGGCACAGCCATCGCGCCGGGAGCGCCCAACAGCGCAGTCGGCGCGCTCGTTGCCGCGAATCAGATCTTTACTTCGGGATTTCCCCAGGGCCAGCCCTCGCTCCCACCAGTTGCGATCACGGGCTATTCCAGATGGCGAACTCCATGCGCCCGTACTTCATGGAATGGAGCCTGGGAATGGAACATCAATTCGGAACGACGGCCAGTTTGCAGGCGCAGTACGTCGGCACGCGCGCCGTAAACCAGCCGTACTCAACCCAAGTGAACGGTTATCAGACCGTATGCCAGGGTTGTTTTGCGCCGTTCCCCTATATGCAGCCGACCGATGCACGATTCGGAGCAGTAACGCAGTTCTCCACCGGCGCGAACAGCCACTACAACGGTCTTCAACTGACAGCGATGAAACGGCTCAGCCATGGCTTGCAAGGGCAGGTTAACTACACCTTGAGCCGTTGCATGGATACGGTCTCGAACGGAGGGTTCCTTCCGTTTTCTGCAGGAGGGATTCTCTCGCCTTTGCCCGGTGACCTGTCCCGCGATTATGGGCCTTGTGACTATGACATCCGGCACAATCTCAACGCGCAGTACGTCTATCAGTTGCCGATCAGAGTGCGCAATCGTTCTCTGGGCTACGCGCTCAACGGCTGGCAGATCTCCGGAACCGCGTTCTGGCACAGCGGGGTTCCCTTCTCGGTGCTGAGCACACCCTACTCAGCGAACGGAAACGGAATTGTGCAGGGCAGCGGGCCGCAGTTCGCCAGCGTCGTTCCGGGCGTTCCGTTGTATAACCATCATCCGATTCCGGGTGTAACCCAGGCGGGAACGCTGCAGTGGCTCAATCCGGACGCTTTCGTATCTGCGGTCGATCCCAGTACCGGGCAGTGCTACGGCGGCGACAGCGCGCAGAATTGCCAATTCGGAAGCCTCGGCCGCAACGCACTGCGCGGTCCAGATTTTCTCTGGAGTGACTTCTACCTGACAAAATGGTTTCCCTTGAGCGAGCACGTGAAGCTGCGATTTGAAGGACAGTTCTTCAATGTTTTCAATCATCCAAATTTTGCGCTTCCAAACATGGTTCAGGCCGGCGTTCCAGGAAATCCTTCCACGCAGAGTGGATTTGGAGCCCTCACCTACACGACCTCCCCGCCGACCGGCTTGCTAGGTGTCGGGCTGGGTGGCGACAGCAGTCCGCGCATGATCGCCTTCCAGGCGCGGTTGGAGTTCTGAGCGTACACGGCGACTATGGATGCTTGGCCGGTAAACCGCGAAGCCATCCGTTTCCGCAGCGAAATCAGTCCTCTATACGACAGCATGGCTGAGGCAATCCCTAAGAGTGATCGCGCAGCCCTGGGCCGACTCACTTCTCGATGGGCATAACCGCGTTTACGCTCATTGTTCCTATGGCCGAGCGGGTGGCGATGGCGGCCTAATCAGCCGGAATACGAGCAGATGATCCTTAGCGTGTATGCCACCCTCGGTATCTTCCTACTCCTCGCATCCCGCAACCCGTCGGCGAATGCCAGCCTGATCGCCTTCACGACATGGTCGAGTCTCGTTCACGCGGCGATTATGGCCGTACAGGCATTCCGCAATACGAGCGAACATGGACATCTCCTCGGTGACATACCAGCGCTCTTTATTGTGGGCGTTGTGCTAATCGCACTCTCGCCACCAAAACAATCGGCAGATTAGGCGTTGGCGCTCAAAACCCGGTCGATGAGTGTAATGGGGATTTTGCAACAACCTACTCGCCCGGCACCTGCCAAAGAATATACTTGTGGTGGCAACGTTTCGGTTCAAGGGCCAACACGATGACGAAGCGGTATGTTGTGATTGCGACAGCATGGTTGCTTCACGCGACTTCATGGTTCCTTCCGGCGATCAAGGGTTTCCTCGGTAGCAGGCTCGACCACAGCATTTCGGGATGGGAGGTCTTTCTGTCTCAGACCTGTGCGCTGCGACCTTGCGGGGCTGAGAGTGCCGACCCATGGTACGGAACGGTGATCTCTGTGGTAGGCGTCGTAACAACCGTGTTGTTTGTGCTCGCCTCACCGTGGATTGTGTGGCGGGCATCACGTAGACTTCGCCGTACGGCAGCAGTCGTCGCAGCAGCAGCTTTTGTCGTGAACTGCCAGTGGTACGTGTTCTACGTACCTGTCAGGTCTGATCTCGGAATTGGATACTTTCTCTGGTGCGCCTCGTTTGGCCTGCTCGCGATCGGACTCTTCCTTATCGCAGGGTCAAACAATGAACTTGAATCTACGCAACAGCAATCAGTACTGACCTAAGTCAACTGACGAAATCAGGCGATAGCACTCATTGACCCAACCCCATTACCAAATTTCAACCAGCGAGTAGTCATTCCGGTACCGACTCACCCTTATCATTTCTCTCGCATCAGATTGTCCGTAGAATCTTCCCAGCTACTTTGCAAGTGAGTCCCACAAAGCTTGAGACAATAACGACGGAGAACCATCACGCGGAGAAACATAACGATGACAAACCCATCATGGTATAGAGTGTCACGGAGTGGCGCGCGCATTCATAGGCTGCTACTGGCGGGGCTCGTTCTCTTCCCCGCTTCCCTGCTGGCCGAGCCGGTCACGCTCCACCACGCCGTGGAACTCGCGCTGAAGCATGCCACCGGCATCAGCATTGCGGCCTCCGAGGAACAGCACGCCTCCGCCAGTTATCGCGAACTGCGCAACAGCTACATCCCCCAGCTCAATGCGGGAGCCGGAATTGGCTGGTCCGACGGATTTCCCCTCAGCCTCGAAGGTGCTGCTCCTTCGCTCTTCAACGTAAACGCCCAATCCGCACTCATCAATCCCGCCTTGAAAGATTTCATTCGCGCCTCGCAATCGGACATTGTGGTCAGCACGCTGCAAACCAAAGACCAGCGCAATCAGGTGATTCAGGACACCGTGTTGAGCTATGCCGAGCTGGCAAAATGGGAACTGCGTTTGAGCCACCTGCGCGAAACCATGGCCGCCGCCGAACAGACGGAAACCGCTGTCGCTCAGCGCGTCAAGGAGGGTGTTGACAGCGAAATCGATGGCAGCAAGGCCCGCTTGTCCGTGGCGCGCCTTCGACTGCGCTTGGCTGAAGCCGGCGGCGCAGCCGACGTTCTCCGTGAGCATCTTTCCCGCCTGACCGGATTGCAAACTTCTTCTTTGGAAATAGATCCCGATTCCGTGCCGGCTCTCCCCACGTTAAAGCCCGAAGAGGACTCCCCGGCCAAGGCCATCGACTCCAGCCCGGTGGTTCAGGCCGCCGTCGAACACGCGCGCGCGCAATACCTGCGGGCAGCGGGAGAACACCGGTCCCTGTGGCCAAGCGTGGACTTCGCCGCCCAATATGCCAACCTCGCCGACTACAACAATTACGAGGCATACTACAAACACTTCCAGCCTAACAATGCTACCGTCGGCGTGGCCATTCATCTCCCGTTTCTAAATCTAGCCCAGCACGAGCGCGTGAAAGAGGCAGAATCGGAAGCGCGCAAAGCCACCACCCAGGCGGAAGCCGCCCGCAATAAAGTTTCTGAAGAAACCCTGCGCTTGCAGCGCTCTGTCACCCAGATGCAGGCTGCCCGCGACGTCGCCGAACTCGAGTACGAGATCGCCCAGAAGAATATCGAAGCCACCCGCACTCGCATGGACTCCGGCACCGCCAACCTGCACGATCTCGGCGATGCCCAGGCTCAAGCCAGCGAGCGCCTGATCACTCTACAAGATGTCACTTTCGAACTGGAACGCAGTCAGGTCGCGCTGATGCGCGCCAACGGAGACCTGGAACGCTGGGTCCTCGGCGCCAAATAGTCAGCCGATGCCTCTTTTCGTCCATTCACTGCATCAAACCCTATGTTCGACGACGAACCTGCATAAACACTGGTTTTTCAACACATAAGCCGCCTTCGGATGGTAAAATTAAAGCTCACCCAATATGCCTCTTAAAACCTTATTTCTGAATCCGCCTTCTTTTGAAAACTTCGATGGCGGCGCCGGCTCCCGTTGGCCCGCGACCCGCGAGATCGAGTCATACTGGTATCCGGTGTGGCTGGCTTATCCGGCTGGGATGCTGGAGGGGGCTCGCTTGCTGGATGCTCCTCCGCACTATATTTCGGCTGAGCAGACCATTGAGATTGCCAAGGACTATGAGTTTCTTGTCCTGTTCACCTCGACCCCCGGCTTTCCTGGCGACATCGGCCTGGCTCGCGCCATTAAGGCGGGCAATCCAAAGATCAAGATTTGTTTCGTTGGGCCGCACGTGAGCGTGCTGCCGGAGAAGTCACTGCGCGATTGTCCGGCGATCGATTTCGTGGCCCGTAAAGAGTTCGACTACGCCGTGGTTGACTACGCCAAAGGCAAGCCGCTGGAAGATATCCCCGGCGTTTCATTCCTGAAAAACGGCGAAGTGGTGCACAATCCGGATGCGCCGCAAATTCAGGATCTGGATGCGCTTCCGCATGTCACCGACATTTACAAGCGCGATCTCGACGTGTCCCGCTACAACGTTCCGTTCTTGCTGAACCCCTACGTTTCTCTTTACACCACCCGCGGCTGCCCGGCGCAATGCACGTTCTGCCTGTGGCCGCAAACTTTGAGCGGACATCCCTGGCGCAAGCGCTCCACCGACGACGTGGCCGCCGAAATGGCGAAGGTGAAGCAATACTGGCCGGAAGTGAAGGAATTCTTCTTCGACGACGACACTTTCAACATCCAGAAGGCGCGCACCATCGAACTATGCGCCAAGCTGAAGCCGCTGGGCCTTACGTGGTCCTGCACTTCGCGCGTTACTACCGATTACGAAACGCTGAAGGCGATGAAGGAAGCCGGTTGCCGGCTGCTCATCGTCGGCTATGAATCGGGCGATCAGCAGATTCTGAAGAACATCAAGAAGGGCGCAACCGTTGAACGCGCCCGCCAGTTCACCAAAGACTGTCACAAGCTGGGTCTGGTCATCCACGGCGATTTCATCATGGGACTTCCCGGCGAGACTCACGAGACCATCAACACCACTATCGCTTTCGCCAAAGAGCTGGACGTCGAAACCATTCAGGTTTCTGTGGCTCACGCCTATCCTGGCACCGAACTTTACGACTACGCAGTAAAGAACGGATTCATGGTCGGCGACAACAAGATGGTCGACGAAGGTGGCCACCAGCTGGCGCACATCCAGTATCCGGGACTGCCGGCCGATGAAATTCTTTCCGCCGTGCATCGCTTTTACGATGAGTATTATTTCCGGCCCAAGGCGGTGTTCCGCATCCTGAGGAAGGCGGCTTTTGACAGCAACGATCGTAAACGCCTTTACAAGGAAGCCAAGACCTTCCTGAAGCTGCGTGCGGCGCGCAACAAGCTGGTCAAGCAGCACGGCGAAGAGGCCGCAGCCGAACTCGCCAAGGCCTGAGGTAACCAATAAAGGCTTTTCACCACAGAGACACAGAGGCCCAGAGAAAACCTTTAACTGTCTTTTTCTCTTCTTTCTTTTTTCTCTGGGACTCTGTGTCTCTGTGGTGAAAGATTTTAGAATTCGCTCTCTAAACCTCCAGTGACCTTTCGCAAGTATCTTGTGCTGGCCGGAGTCACGGTGTTTGCCGCGGCCGGGGACTCCATGCTTTCGCACGGGATGAAGCAAACCGGCAACATCTCTCTCAACCACCTGCAAGGTGTGATCTTTGCCGTGCTCGATCCCTGGGTCGCAGCTGGAATTCTGCTTCTGCTTGCTTTTTTTGCCACCTACATGACGGCGCTCTCCTGGGCCGATCTCACTTATGTTCTGCCGGCGACGTCGCTCGGCTATGTCCTGCTCGCTCTGGTAGCCAGATTTGCGCTGCACGAGCACGTCAGCCCGCTGCGCTGGCTGGGAATTGCGTTGATCACGGGAGGTGTGGGATTTGTGGCTGGGGGCCCGGAGCTTACGAAGCATGGGCAGCACGAACCCGGCGCAGCGGAGGCTTCTGAGAACGTTGGCACGGTCGTCACTGGAGTCGATCGATGAGAGCCCCGAGGAAATTCGGGGAAGAAGCGAGCCAAACGCGCCCTTCGGTCGCTAGCGCTCTCTCAGGGCAGGCTCCGTGGATTCGCGCGCCTCGCCCAGGTCCTTCGCTGCGCAAAGAACGCTTGCTCAGGGTGACAATCAGATGAAAGCCCTCTACACCTGGAGCGCGATCCTGGCTATCGTCTTCGCTTCCGTGATCGGCGACGTGCTGTTGGCCCGGGCCATGAAGCAGGTCGGCGATGTCGGCGCGCTGTGGCGGCGCGCCGGACTCGGCGTAGTGATCGGACGGACGCTCGGCAACCCTAACTTTCTCTTTGGCGTCACCGCCATGGCAGCGGCATTCTTCAGCCTGCTGTTCGCTCTTTCCTGGGGAGACGTCAGCCTGGTCGCTCCCGCCGCCGCTTCCCTTACCTTCATCGGCAACGCTGTCGCCGCGAAAATCTTTCTGCATGAGAAAGTCGATCGGCGGCGATGGATTGCGGCTGGTCTTGTGGCGGCCGGTGTGGCGCTGCTGGCGGGATAGGCTCCGAACCTTTTGTCATTCCGGCACACTGTTACCTAATGAGGCCTAGAATATGCACGTGCTTCTGGTCCACCAGAAAAGGCGTTAGGAACCGGAGGAAAGTGCCACGCGGTCCAGAAGACGCGGAAAAGACCAGCTGACGATTCGCGACAACGAGTCCGCCGAAAGCATTTCGATAATTTGACCACCATCAAACGAATTGCGGCTTCTCCGTTGGTTATTTTCGGAACGGCATTCCTGACGCGTCTCGCCAGCGCCGCGTTTATCCTCTCTCGGTACCCTGGGCCTCAACTTTTATTTGCCGCCAATGAACCGTCACACATCGCAGCGGCGCTCGTCTCTGGCCTGGGCTTTTCATCCCCCTACGACAACGTCCCGACCGCGGCAACTGCCCAGCAACCTCCGCTATACCCGTTACTGTTGGCTGGCGTATTCAAGGCATTCGGAATCTATACAGTGCAATCGGCATGGGTGGCCGTGGTGATCAATGTGCTGGCTGGTGCGGTCACTGCCGTATTGCTTTACTACGTTGGAAGACTTCACTTCGGTGAAGCCGTTGGCATTTCGGCGGGATGGCTCTGGGTAATTCCATGGATGTACCGAATGCGAACATTCGTGGTGAGTCTGACGAATGCTTACTTAGCAGCCTTAGGGCTGACCGCTCTGTTTTTGTGGGCTCCGAGCACCCTCGAAACGGACTGGGGATGGTTCGGTCTGGGCGTATATTCCGGGCTGCTGGTTCTGCTTCAACCCTCGCTACTGACCGTTGTGCTGGTTTATGGAAGCTGGCTCGCCTGGTCGAAGAAGTCCGCTTCCCGGCAAGTGGGGATCGCCATCCTGGGAATTGTTCTGGCGCTGCTTCCCTGGACCGTGAGAAATTACCTGACATTCGGACGCTTCATCCCGGTTCGCGATAATCTCGGGCTGGAACTTTGGCTCGGGAACCGGCCTGGAATGCGGGGAACAGTCGACTATAGCGGCGATTTTCCCGACCGCAATTCCAGCAACTATGCACGGCTGGGGGAACTCCCTTTCATGGATGAGAAATTTGCCGAAGCCAGACGGTTCATCGTGCGCGACCCAAGGGGATTCGCCAGCCGCGCAGTGCGGCGCATGGTCGAGTTTTGGTATCGGCCCTATTCCTTTCCGTGGCTCGTGGTTGGTGTGTTGGGATGGTTCGGAGCAGTTCTGGCCATGTGGAAGGATACAAACCGATGGGTCTGGCTGCTCATGCTGGGAACTTTTCCGTTGGTCTATTGCGTCACTCATAACTTTCCCACCTACCGGCACCCGATAGAACCGGTTGTAATTTTGTTGGCGGCGTATGGCGTCGTGGAAATCAGCTCTCGCAGACGAGAACGAGGGGAGCGGGCATAAGCTTTCTTCAGCAAAGCAGCCTTAAAAAGCCTTGCCCCGGGGGCGGTGCAGGAGGGGTGCGGAGCGGTTTGAGAAATATCGGGAGGCCGGGAAGTTGCTGAGGGAGCCGGATTCGCGCGGATAAACGTCAAGTGACAAACCTTCCACATGAATACGCGACTTTACAAAACTTTGCTTTAATCTGCGTTCCGGGTCGTCAATCGCTGCATCTTCCCGCTGGGGCCGCGCATCTGTGTTACTGAGGAGAAGTTTAGTTTCTGAACTCACCGTCTCGTAACCTTAACAACGATAAACCTGTTTGTAAATCCTATACTTGAGGAGATTGTTAAATGAAACTTCCAAACTACGTGGCATTCCTTTCGATTCTCGCCGTGCTGGCCCCGCTGAGCGCGTTCGCACGAGAGAAGAATCAGCATTCGATAGAAATTGCGAACGCTGTGCAGGTCGGGGGCAAGCAACTTGAACCCGGCAACTACAAAGTGGAGTGGCAAGGAACTGGCCCTGACGTGCAAGTAACCTTCCTGAGTCATGGGAAGACTGTGGCAACGGTGCCCGGAACTTTGAAAACGAACGACAACCAGATAACGGAAGATGCGATCCAAACCGACTCGTCGAGCAATACGCTGAACGAGATCGACTTCCGCCGCGACAAGGAAGCTTTGGTGTTCCAGAGCGGGATGTAAGTCCTTCCATGCTGGCTGCCTCATTCTTCGCGCCTGTTCTGGCGAAGAGTGGGGCTTTTTTTTGTGGACATACTCAACCGGATTTTAAGCGCCGTTCACTTTGTGAACAAGCGCATGAAGCCAGACGCGGGGAGATCGGCAGCGAGGTATCTTGCGTCTCTGATTCCCGACGCCCGCGCGAGGGCTTCGGCAGCCAGATATCCGCTGCGGACCGCGCCTTCCATCGTGGCGGGCCAGCCGGTTTCCGTCCAGTCTCCGGCGAGGAAAACTCGTGGCCATGCGGTCGATTGCAGGGGACGGTAGGCGTCAATGCCGGCGCGGGGCGAGTAGGTGGCGTGAACTTCCTTGATGACGGTGGACTTGATCAGATTCGCCTCACGGGCGCCTGGGAAAAACTCGCGGACTTCTTTCAGGGCTAGGTCGACGATCTCGGCGCGCGATTTGTCGATGAGGCTCTTTGAGGCGCTGACGACTAGTTCGATGTAGCTGCCGCTGGCCTCAAGGGCTAAAGCCCGGTTCTCAGTAGGAGCTTTATGGCACGACTGAAGTCGTGCCCTTCCCGATCACGCTGCAGCAGCCGCGACTTATGGAACATCCATTGAATTGTTCGGTCGAGGAGGACGGCGTGGTCGAGGTCGGTGATCTGGCGATCGAACCAGAGATGGATGCCGGTGATGGGGGCGCTCTCGAAGTGGGCAATCTGGTCGCGAAGCGGCGCCGCTTCCGGGCTCTTGGGTAGCACGCGCTCGAGGGCGTCGAAGGGGAGCGCGAGGACCAGATAGTCGAATGCCGTTGCGCTTTTATCCCTCAACTGAATGCGCACTTGCGATGAGTCGGGAGAAAACGATTCGAGCGACGTGCGGAAGCGGATTTCGCCGCCGCGGGTGCGGATGTAGTCTCCGGCGCGATTGTAGAGGTCCGTCAAAGGAATGCTGGGAACTCCCATGTGGCGGGCGGATGGGGACTTCATGGACTCGCGGACGACTTGGGCTGCGGCGGAAATTGAAATCAGGTCGAGATCTTCGCTCAGCGCGCTGACCAGGATTGGTTTCCAGAAGCGTTCAATCGCGTTTTGAGTTTGGCCTTGCTGGTTGCACCAGTCGAGAAAAGAGCGTCCGGTGTCTGGTTGCGAAGTCAGGGTTAACGCCACGAGGGCGCGCGAGATCACGAGCTTGTCTTTGGCTGAGAGAAATGGGAAACGCAGAAACGATGGAGCGGTGTGTAGAGGAGCGGGGAGCCGTGAGGCATGCATCACGCTGGTGCGGCCGCCGGGCTCGATGAAAGTCATTTCGTCGAACCAGCGGATTTTGTCTTCTACGCCGATGCGGCGGTAGAACTCTACCAGGTTGGTGCAGACGCGGAAGAGCACGTGCTGGCAGTTGTCGACGACCTCGCCGGTGCCGGGATGCTCGTAGGAGGAAGCGCGTCCGCCGAGATAGGGGCGGCGCTCGAACAGAGTGACGCGGAAGCCGGAGTCGGCGAGGGCGCAGGCGGCGGCCAGGCCCGCGAGGCCGCCTCCGGCGACGGCTACGATGGGTTGGGTGGGGGACGTAGTCATTCAGGATCGGGCTTCGCTCGTAGTTAGCTCGGTGTCGTCCCCTTCGGCTTCGCTCAGGGCAGGTTCTGCTTCGCGACTCCGCCGCAGGATATCAGGTTAGGCGCTGCAGGAAACCCTTCCCTAGAACGCGGAGTTTTTCGCTGACCGTTAGGCTTACTTTGCCGTTGAAGACGTCGTACCGGCGCTCGGCGATTTTCTCGAGCAGCTTGCGATAAATGTTGACCAGCACCCATAGGGCGGGCTGGCTGTCTTCCGCGATATAGGGGATCAGTTGATCGCCGGCCTGGTAGAGCTGGCGGGCGCGGTCGGCTTCGAGCGCCAGCAATGGGCGGAAGCGCGCGGCGTCGGGCGCGGAGAGCAATTCGGCTGCGGAAAGGCCGAACCTGGTTAGATCTTCTTCCGGCAAATACACGCGGCCCATGGCGGCGTCTTCTTTGACGTCGCGAATGATGTTGGTGAGTTGGAAGGCGAGACCGCACTGCTCAGCGAGCGGCTCGGCGGCGGGGTCGCGATAGCCGAAGACGTGGATGCAGACCAGGCCCACGACCGACGCCACCCGGTAGCAATACAGTTTGAGATCGTCGAAGGTTTGATACTGGATTGTCAGGCCTGGAACCGCAGCATTCGCAGCTGGCGCGTTCTGGATTTCGACTTGCGGATCGGCAACATCCATCGCGGTTCCCAACGCGAGTTCGTCGAGCAGGCCTGCGGGGATGGTGTATCTGCGCTGTGCGTCGGTCAGCGCCAGTAGAATGGGATCGTCGGTGGGCTCGCCTTGCTGTACGCGGTGCAGGGCGTCGAGCCAGGTATCGAGTTTGTAGCGGCGTTCCTCGAGGCTGAGATTGGGGTCGTCGGCAATGTCGTCGCAGCGGCGCATGAAAGCGTAGACGGCGCACAGCGCCTGCCTTTTACGCTTGGGCAGCACCAGAAACGCATAATAGAAATTCTTGGCGTTGGCGCGGGTGATGCCGCGGCATACGGAATACGCCATGGTGAGCTGCGCCGGAGCCGGAGTCCACGGAATGAAGACGGGTTGTGCTCCGGCACTCATACTGCGTTCCCCAACGATTTCCCCAGGAGCTTTCCCAGGGCAGCGCGCCCTACCAGGGCGAGCTTGCGGGTTTTGGAGATTGCCGGACGGCGGCCGAGCACGGCGAAGTTCTGGCGCTCGATGGAGTTGAGAATTTCCTGGCCGCCTCGGCTGAAGAGTTCGATGTCGACCGCTAAGTCGCCGTCTACTTTACCTACCAGCGGCAGGCCGCGATCGAACCACTGGCGGGCGCGCTCTACTTCAAATTCCATCATCTCGCGGAAGGCGGGCGTGTTGCGATTGTGCTGGATATCTTCCTCGCTCACGGAGTAACGCCGCAAGTCTTCCATAGGCAGATAAATTCTGCCCTTGGCGTAGTCCACGCTGACGTCCTGCCAGAAGTTGGCCAACTGCAGCGCGGTGCAGGTGTTGTCGGAAAGCTGCTGGCGCTCTGGGTCGTGGTAGCCGCACAGATAGAGGACGAGATGCCCTACCGGATTCGCCGAATAATGACAGTAGGCGAGCACATCGTCGAAGGTTTCGAAACGGGTGACGGTCTGATCCTGACGGAAGGCGATCAGGAGATCTGAAAACTCGTGCTTGGGAATATCAAACTTCCTGACGGTTTCGGCCAAGGCTACAAAAACCGGATGCCGCGGGCTGCCATCGTAACAAGCATCGAGTTCGGTCTGCCATTCATCGAGCAGGGCCAGAGCGGCGGTTGCGTCTCCCACTTCGTCGCCCAGATCGTCGGAGATGCGGCAGTAGGCATAGACATTCAGGAAATCCTGACGCAGGTTCTTGGGGAGAAACCAGGTTGCCACTGAGAAATTTTCGTAGTGGGTGCGAGCCAGGCGGCGGCAGTATTCCCGCGCTTCTTCGAGCGATGGGGCGGAGTGCGGGATCGCATATTCGGCGGGCAGGCGGCTCCAGCCGAGTGCGACGGCCGGTGTACGAGATTCGGTGCTGGTTGCAGAAGTCATTCAGTTAGATTCAGGTTTCCTTTTTTGCTCCCTGCGAGCGATGGTGCCGTCCCTAACGGGACTAAGCTCCATCCTCCGACCTCTACCCCGGACTTACGTCCGGGGCTAATGAATGCCGTCGCTTCGCGACTGGACCGTAGACGGGATCAATGGCCGGGAATGATGGCGGTTTTGATGTCGCCGCCGCGGTTCAGCATGTGCCGCAGCACCTTTTGCAGGCTCGACAGAGGAGCCTCGCCGGTGATGTAGTCGGTGGGGCGAATTTTCTTGGCCGCGATCAGACCGAAGGCGCGGCGCACTGTTTCCGGCGTGTGATGGAACGTGGCTTTCAGCGTGATCTCGGAATAGTGCAGGCGATTGGTATCGAGTTGCACTTTGGATCCGCTGGCGCATCCGCCAAAGAAATTTACGGTGCCGCCTTTGCGAACCATTTCTACCGTCCACTCCCAGGCGTCGGGACGACCCACCGCTTCGATCACTACATCGCAGCCGCGTTTCTGCGGCGTCAGGGTGCGGACCGCCTCGATCACATTCGGCACCTTGGTGGTCTGGACGATTTCATGAGCGCCCATGTGCTTGGCGGCGATTACCTGTTCGTCGCGCTTCACCACCGAGATTACGTTGCAGCCGATGGCTCGCGCGACTTGGACAAACATCAATCCAATGGGACCGCCGCCGATGATGGTCACCGTATCGCCGATTTCCACCCCGGTTTCGTGAAGGCCGCGCAGCACGCAGGCCAGAGGCTCGGTCATGGCGGCGTCTTCGAAGCTCACGTTGGCCGGGATGACCAGCATATTGGCTTCGACAATGCGGCGCGGTACGCGGATGTATTCCGCGTAGGCTCCGTTGTTGAAGAGCAGGTCTTCGCAGAGATTTTCCTGGTGCTTGGAGCAATAGAAGCACATCTGGCAGGGGGCGGAATTCAACGCGACTACGCGCATGCCCTTCTTGAAGCTGTGCACGCCCTCGCCGACTTCCTCGATGACTCCGGCGAGTTCGTGTCCAAACAAGGCGGGAGGCACAATCATGCGGGCGTGGTAGCCGCGCTGATATACCTTCAGATCGGTGCCGCAGGTGAGAGCAACCTGTACTTTGACCAGGACCTCGCCCTTTTCGACGCGAGGGATGGGCACCCGTTCAATCTTGAGATCTTCTTTGCCGTACAGGACGGCAGCTGTCATTTTTCCGTTCACTGCTTGCTTCCTTCCCGGGACTCACGGTTCCAGGCGATACCCGGCTGAATCACAATCTTCATCGATGCCGGCTGAGGATGAGCGGCTACTTGCAACGCCTGCGCACTCTCCTGCAGCGGAAACCGATGGCTGATCAGCCGTTCCAAATCCATCTCACGGTTCATCACAAAACGAACTGACTCTTCCTGCAAATCGACCGAGGCGCTATAAGAGCCGACCAGCGCCTTCTCATCCACGCAAATCGCGGCCGGATCCACCACCACTTCGCCGCGCTGCGTTTGCGCAAATAACAACACCCTTCCGCCGGGACGGGCCGCATCCATCGCGGGACGGATCAGGCCATTGCTGGCCACGGCCAAAATCACAGCATCGGCGCCGCGGCCATCGGTCTGCTCCCGCATAGCCTCCACCGCATCCTGCTGGGATGCGTCAACTGTATGCTCGAAACCAAGGCTTTTAGCTATTCTAAGCCTCTCGGGATACAAATCGGAAGTAATAACCGTGGCCCCTGCCTTCCGTGCCAGCACACTCAGGATGATGCCGATGGGGCCCTGCCCGATGGTCAGCACGGTCTCGCCTGGTTCCAGGCGCAGGGCTTCGATCCCTTTCATGCAGGTGTTCACCGGCTCTACAAAGCAGGCTTGCTCAAAGGAGACTGCTTTGGGGATCTTGACTGTTCCTTGATCGACAATCCAATCCATCACGCGAACGTATTCCGCGAAACCTCCGCCGGAAGGCTCGAAGCCGGCGGTGCATCCGACTTTCTTGTAAGTCGGGCACTGGGCGAAGGTTTTATGCCGGCAGTAGTAACACTGGCGGCAGGGGATGTGATGAAAGACCACAACCCGGTCACCGGGCTGCGAACTTGCTCACGCCTGCGCCTACCGCCGCCACTACGCCGGAGGTTTCATGGCCGAAGATGCGGGGCGCTGAGTGGGAGCCGGAGGCAATCTTCTTCAGGTCAGTGCCGCAGACACCGCAGGTGTGGACGCGCACGAGAAGTTCTCCGGCGCCGATCTGGGGCACAGGAACGGTTTCGAGGCGGACGTCGTTGACTCCCCGGTAGACCGCAGCCAGCATGGTCGCGGGAATCGACTGGCTTTGATCTTCGATCGCGACTTGTCCTGCAATTCCCATCTTTGCCCTGATGAACTCCTTCCATGAAGTCCTTGGGTGAAATCCTTTGATGAATTCCGACCGCGATAGGCTTCAGAGCCGTCCCGTGTGTTATTTCGCTGAATCTCCTGTCTGTCTCGGGTCGGTATTCCTGAACTCGACGTGCACCGTCATGGAATCCAGATACGGCGATTCCGGCGGCGTGAAGTGATAGGCCTTCACCTGCAACACAACATAGAAATTATCCACCTTCATGATTCGCCTGGCGCCCACGGGAACCAGCGCAAAAGTCGAAGGCCAGAGCCGGCATATAGCGTTCTTCGCTTCATTCTTCGGATCATCCGACGGATTCGGCGATACCAACAGCACGTTGGTGAAAACCGGGTGTAGCAGATCTCCCATGGTTCCCTGCCAGGATGTGATCTTGGTATCGCCCTCCGGTCCCTGGGGAATAATTGAGAAGGCGTAGCGGTCGTTGCCAGCGAGGTCCTTGATGCGCTGGCGGAAAAGCGGGTCCTGCGGGGTGAGTTTGATGTCGAAGCTGTCTTCCACAACGCGGGTTGTGCCCTGGCGGAAGCTTTGCGCATAAACTTCCGTGGCGGCCGACTGCGCGGCCAGAGGCATTGCCGTGCATACGATCATGAGAAACAGTTGCGGTGGTTTCATGCGTAGTCTCATTCGCGACCTCCCAGGTGCAACCCGGCGACGGCCGCCGGTTGCGGCTCAGGCTGCGCCGTGGCTGGAGACTTGGCGACTGGGTTCGGCCGGCGCAGTTCCTCCCGGTAGTGCTCGAGATGCTCGCACAGCACCCTTGCCGCCTTGCGACTGTTGAATGCCAGCGCGGCAGTACGCCGCCAGAGCCACGGCCGGAGCGCTACAAAAACTGCGAAGCTCGCGGTCTTGAAGCGGCCGTTGGCATCGATGAAGCGGGCGGTCTGGGGCATTTCAAAATTCAGTTCGTCGGAAATGACTTTCATCGCGGCGAACCCAATGCCATGGGCTCTGGCTGCGGCTGCTACGCCGGCCGCTTCCATATCGACGGCCTGGGCTCCGTAGGCATGGGCGAGGCTTGCTTTCTGTTGCGCTCCCGCTACTGATGCGAAGGTCACTAGCGAGCTTCGTCCTTGTCTTCCTCGTTCCAGTGCGGATGCGCCTTCGATTTCGATCCGGCTTCCGTCTCGAGCATCAATCACGAACGCTGGCATGAAGAGATCCCCTGCTCGCAGACCTGAATCGAGCGCGCCGGCAAATCCCACCGACTGCAGCAGCGTGGGGCTGTGCAACGCGATCGCCGCTTCGGCTGCGCGACGGGCGGCTTCGACGCCGATTCCACCGCATACGATCACTATCTCATCCGCCTCAAAGAAAACAAATTTGCGGCCGTCGTGCTGATGTTCCACGCGGCTCAAACTTTTCGTGAGGCCGCTGACTTCGCGCTCGAGTGCAGCTACGATGGCGACTTTAGGCATATCCGTTGGCCCGGAACCACTCGACGGCACGGCGCAACGCGGCATCCGCGGGGATGGTCTTCCATCCCAATTCGCGCGCGGCCTTGTCGGAACTGGCCCACATCTTTTTCTTTCCCATGCGCACGGTATCGACCGTGGCGCGCGGCTCACGGCCCAGCAGGCGGCCTGATATGGTTTCATCCACTGCGCCCGCTGCGTAGGCGACAAAGTAGGGCAGCTTCACTTTTGGCGAGGGCAAGCCCGCGATCAGGCCCAGCTTATCGAGAATCTGCTTCAGCGTCAGGTTCTCGCCGCCGAGAATGTAGCGCTCGGCGCTCTTGCCTTTTTCCAGCGCTGCAATGTGTCCCCGCGCGCATTCCCTTACGTCCACCAGATTCAGTCCCGTCTCCACGTAAGCGGGAAACTTTCTTTTGAGAAAGTCGACGACGATCCGCCCGGTCGGAGTCGGCTTGACGTCCTGCTCGCCGACGGGCGTTGTCGGATTCACTATCACCACCCGCATCCCGCTACGGCCCGCCTCCATCGCTACCTGCTCGGCCATGAACTTCGAGCGTTTGTAGTGACCGATCATATCGGAGAGCGAAACTGGAGAATCTTCGTCCGCCGGATGCCCGTTGCCCGCGAAGCCCATGGTGGCGACGCTCGAGGTGTAGACCACGGTGCGCACACCGTTTTTCTGCGCTGCGGCCAGAATCGCCCGCGTTCCCTCCACATTCGAGCGGTACATCTCCGCCGGATCCTGCACCCAGAGCCGGTAGTCGGCGGCTACGTGAAAGACTACTTCGCAGCCGGACATTGCCTTTTCCAGGGACGCTGCATCGCGCAGGTCGCCGGTCGCGGTTTCGCACCGGAAGCCCTCCAGATTCTTCAGATTGCTGGTCGGGCGCACCAGCAGCCGCAAATCGGCTCCCTGCTCCGCCAGAGCGCGAGCTACGTGGGAGCCGAGAAATCCGGTCGCGCCTGTGACGAAAGCCTTCAGGGCAGTTCTCAGTTCTCAGTTCTCAGTTCTCAGTCAGAGCCTCATCGCTTGTGGAGCGACACTGAGCACTCAGAACTGCAACTGAGAACTAGTTTTCGGCCTTCTCCATCACCTTGGCATACGTTGTCAGCGCGAGCAATGGGAAATACTGGCGGTAGAGGTGATAGTTCAGATAGAACACGCGGGGAAAGCCCGTGCCCGTGTAATGAGGCTCGTCCCACGATCCATCTTCTTTTTGCGTGCGCAGCAGGTAGGCAATGGCGCGAGCCACGGAATCGCTGCGCGTGTCGCCGACCGCAAGCAAGCCCAGAATCGCCCACGCCGTTTGCGAAGGGGTGCTCGGCCCCACGCCGTGCAGCGCCGCATCGTCGTAAGAACCACAGGACTCGCCCCAACCGCCATCCGGGTTCTGCATCATGCGCAACCACTCTGCCGCCTGCTGAATGAAAGGCTCGTGGTTGTCCATGCCAATCGCTTCCAGGCCGCGCAGCACCAGGAACGTCCCGTAGATGTAATTCACGCCCCAGCGCCCGAACCAGCTTCCGTCCGCTTCTTGCTCGTCGCGGAGAAACTGGATCGCTTTTTTCACCGCGGGATGGTTTTTGTCGTATCCGTAGGCTGCCATCATTTCGAGAGTGCGGCCTGTGATGTCAACCGTCGCCGGGTCGAGCATGGCGTTGTGATCGGCGAAAGGCACATGCTGAAATACCATTCGGTCGTTGTCCTTATCGAACGACGCCCAGCCGCCGTTCTTGCACTGCATCGATAAGACCCAATCGATTGCGCGCTGCACCGACTCCCGCTGGTAGCGTCCGTTGGGATGTTCTACCCGGCTCAGCGCCAGGCAAACCATGGCAGTGTCATCGACATCCGGGTAAAACTCGTTGTTGAACTCGAAGTACCAGCCGCCGGGCTTGCCTGTCTTGTTCTTGATTTGCCAGTCGCCCGGATTCCGCACCTGCTTCTGCAGAATCCAGTCGGCGCACTTCACCATGCGCGGATCATTCGCCGGCACTCCCGCTTCGGCGAGGGCGAACATGGCGTAAGCCGTATCCCACACCGGGGACATGCAGGGCTGCATACGGAAGGTGTCGTCATCTTCGATCCCTAACTTCTCGAATTCATCCAGGGCGCGGATCACCTGGGGATCGTCGACTGAATAACCCAGGCAACGCATTGCAATGGTGGAGTTCATGATCGAGGGATAGATTCCCGCGAGCCCGTCGCTCATCTCGAAACGCTCGAGCATCCACTTCTCCGCGGTCTTTAGTGCAATCGAGCGCAGGGGCCGAATGTGAACGCGCTCAAACCAGTGCGTCATGCGGTCGAGACAAAGAAAGAAATTTCGCCAGGACACGAGCTTTTTCGACCAGCGCAGGTGCATGCGAGACTTTTGCATACCGCCGACAAACAGTTCTTCGATGCCCATCTCCCGTGGAATTTTCTTGAACGGCTTCTTGGCGTAGCAGATGGAGAGCGGCACCAGGATGGCCCGCGACCACGATGAAATCTCGTACAGGTTGAACCAGAACCAGTTGGGAAACAGAACGATCTCGGGCGGAATCGCCGGCACTGCGTCGTAGTCATACTGCCCGAAGAAACACAGATAGATCTTGACGAATGTGTTGACCTCGGTAGCACCGCCGAGTGCCAGGATCTTCTTGCAGGCGCGTTGGAGCGCGGGATGATCCGCCGGGTATCCCGCAAGCTTCAATCCGAAATACGCCTTCACTGAAACGCTGATATTCGACGGCCCCGTAGGGTAAATGCTCCAGCCGCCGTCTTCATTCTGATGCTGAAGGATCCAGTTGGCAGCCTTTTGGAAGCGCACAGGATCGACCGTTCCCAGCAACGTGTGCAGCACAAGGTAGTCCGACTCGAGCGTGGTGTCGGCTTCCAGTTCTCCGCACCAATAGCCTTCCTCGTGCTGAGCGGAAAAAAGAAGCTTGCGGGCGGCGTCCATGGCAGCGCCGACGCGGCTGGCCAGTCCATCGATCTTGCCGAAGCGAAGTTGGGGTGCGGAAGCAGTGTGGGGATCGGGGGAGTTAGTGTCCATCTCCATCAATAAACGGCTCCGTTAATCCGCGGTGGCGCTGGCCGGAGCAGCGGCGATGGCTTCAACAATCTCCGGCGGCAGCCCGAAGCGGACGTTTTCCGGCATCACTTCCAGTTCCTGCACATTGTCGAAACCCTTAGTGGCCAGAAACTTCATCGTCTCCTCCACCAGGCACTCAGGGGCTGAAGCGCCGGCGGTGAGGGCGATTGTTTTCACGTCGAGCAACCACTCGGCCTCAATGTCTTTGTAGCTGTCGATGAGATGCGCGTTCGTGCCCAGATTGCGCGCCACCTCGACCAGACGATTCGAGTTGGAGCTGTTCTCAGAGCCGACGACCAGCAGCAGATCAGATTCCGAGGCCACTTCCTTCACGGCTACCTGCCGGTTTTCCGTGGCGTAGCAAATATCCTGCGCCGCCGGGCCTTTGATGTTCGGGAAACTTTTTCTTCAGCGCCGCGATAATATCTTTGGTCTCGTCCAGGCTTAGCGTGGTCTGGGTTAAATAAGCCACGTGATCCGGATCCGGCACGCTCAGCGATTTCACCTGCTCGGGATTTCCCACCACCTGGGTCACCAGCGGAGCTTCGCCCAGCGTTCCGATTACCTCGTCGTGATCGTGGTGGCCGATCAGAATGAGCGAATAGCCTTCTTTGGCAAACTTGACCGCTTCGACGTGTACCTTGGTGACCAGCGGGCACGTTGCATCGATTACGCGCAGCCCACGCCGGGCGCTGTGCTCCCGAACCTCGGGCGAAACTCCGTGCGCGCTGTAGATGACGCGCTCGCCGTTGGGGACTTCATCTTCGCTGTCGACGAAGATCGCGCCCTTGCCGCGCAACTCATCCACCACAAAGCTGTTGTGGACGATTTCCTTGCGCACGTAAATCGGCGGGCCAAAGGCCTCGAGCGCGATACGGACAACGTCAATAGCCCGCACTACCCCGGCGCAGAACCCCCGCGGCTTCAGCAACAGCAACGTTTTTCCCTGGCTACTTGGCACCATCAAACTCCCGTTCTTGTGATCTTCCCCAAACCGATTGAGATGCAAAATCTGGGCCTGGAACCTGTATGACAAGGGTACACGAACCCCATTGAAGTGATAGTAATAAACTACCGGAAAGTACCCTTCTGGTCAACGTAAGCCACAGAAACGGCGGGGATTAGCAGCGAAGGGGGATTTCCCGCAGTGAACGGGTTGACTACCACAGGCGTCGGATATCGTACATATCGAGAACCGCGTCAGCGCTCAAGATGGGTACCGCGAGAGACTGCGCCTGCGCCACCAGCACGCGGTCAAATGGATCTCGATGGTGACGAGGCAACAGGCCAGCGCGAACTGCAGTCTCCAGTGCAATCGGCACTTCGGAGAATGATTCCTTTTTAAGGACCTGGTCCAGCCCGTCAAGGATTGACCGAGGTTGCATTTTACCTATGCTCACCTTAATGGCCAGTTCCCAGCCCACGGCTGCCGAGATCAAAATGCGGTTCTCTGGACTTGCAATTATCTTTGCGGCTCGCCCGGAAATTCTACCCTTGTCTTCCAACCACCAAACCAATACGTGCGTGTCGAGCAGAACTTCCACTGTCCCTCGCAGAGAACAACCCGGCGGCTAGCGCAGGGGCCGACCTAGGCAGTTCACTCGAATCCTAAATCCTTCAGCTCCCGATCGGTTAGCGGGTCGAATGCATCGGACGAGTAGGATATCTTGCCCTTCCATGCGCCGGGTTTCCGTTTGGCACTTTTGGTATCGATTGCAACCAGGCGGACCACGGGTTGCTTGCCTCGCGCGATCACGATCTCCTCGCCCTTGCAAGCCTTCTCGATGAGCCGGGAAAGCTGCGTTTTCGCTTTGTGGATGGTGATGGTTTCCATGTTTGCGTGGTTAGCTAACCAATGTTAGCTAACTAGGTCTCCCTCGTCAAGAGCCTAATCTCGCCTCATCCGTTCGCCTTGATCATCTGCTCCGCGTGCTTGCGGGAGGTATCGGTCAGCTTGGCCCCGCTCAGCATGCGCGCCACTTCCTCAGTGCGCTCTTCGCCCACGACGGCGCGGATGCTGGTGCGGGTGCGGCCGTTACGGTCTTTCTTCTCGATTACGTAATGCTGATCGGCAAAGGTGGCGATCTGTGGCAGGTGGGTAACGCATAGAACTTGATTGGAGCGTGCGAGCGCTTTCAGCTTCTTTCCTACAGCCTCGGCGGCGCGGCCGCCGATGCCGGTGTCGATTTCGTCGAAGACCATGGTGCGCTGAGCGACTCCGCGCAAGCTACTGGCCTTCGCGGGCGAGGGCGCCCGCGCCACACTCACCTTCAGCGCGCAGCATTACCCGCGACAATTCTCCGCCCGATGCTATGTGCTCCAACTGCCGCATCGGCTCCCCGGGATTTGTCGCAATCATATAAACGACCTCATCGATTCCCGCCGTTGCCCAGTTCCCTTCTTCTTCGCCGGTCGTCATCTGAATGCGGAACGTCGATTTCATGGCGAGATCGTTGATCTCGGCCTCTACCAGCTTTTCCAGCTTGCGCGCCGCATCCTGCCGGGATTTCGACAGCGCCCGCGCTGCCCGCAGATACTCTGCGCCGGTCTTCGCCAGCTCGGCGCGCAGTTCGCGCAGGATCTCGTCTTTGTTTTCGATCTCCGAAAGCTTGCGCGCCACGTCAGCTCCGAAGGCGATCACGTCCTCGAGTGCCGGACCATACTTGCGCTTCAGCCGGTCGAGCACGGCGAGCCGGTCTTCGACCTCCGCCAGATGTTCGGGCGAGGCGTGGATTCCGCCGGCATAATCCCTAACCGTGGCCCCCACATCCTCCACGCTGATGCGCGCGGTTTCGAGTGCGGCCAGCGCCTCTTGAAACCTGGGCTCATATCGCGCCAGTTCCTCGATCTGCTTCTGCGCCGCCCGCATCGACGCCGAGGTGGAACCGTCTCCCTCATAGAGCAGATCGAAAGCCTGCATGGCGGCGTTGTAAATCTTCTCGGCGTTAGCCAGAACGCGCTTTTCGGTTTCCAGGCGCTCGTCTTCGCCGGCTTGCAGCCTGGCCTCTTCGATCTCGCGTTTCTGAAACATCCACAGATCCACTAACCGCAAGCGGTCTTGCTCACCGCGCTCCAGATCGTCGATGCGCGCCCGAATTCCCTTCCATGTTTCGAATGCAGCCGCAACTTGCTCGAGTCTGGCTTCCGGCAAATCCATCCAGTAGCGCCAGGCGCGCCGGGGCATCAAACGACAGGATCGATTCGTTTTGCGCGTGAATGGTCGCCAGATGCGGCGCCAGTTGCCGCAGCACCGCAACGGTGGCCGGCTGATTGTTCACGAAGACGCGGCCTTTGCCTCCGGCAGCAATCTCACGGCGCACGATCAGCGAGCCGTCATCTGATTCGTCCAGACCGTTGTGCTCCAGCACTTTTTCGATTGCATCCCCGGCGCGGCCTTCGCACGCGAAGACCGCCGACACCAGCGCGCGCTCCGCGCCGGTGCGAATCACCTCACTCGACGCCTTTTCCCCGAGCAGCAGGGCCAGCGCATCGATCAGATATGGATTTGCCGGCGCCGGTTTCTCCCGTCAGCAGATTCAGCCCGGAGGCGAATTCCACCACCGCGTTGTCGATGACCGCGTAGTTCTCCAGCCGAAGCTCAACCAGCACAGGCCGTCCTCAGTCGACGATCTGGTCGACGATGTCGAAGTTTTGCGCAGCATAGCATGAAAGGCAGTGTCCAGTAGCCAGTTGTCAGTTTGCGCAGGAACGGGTTTAGCGCTGCGCTCTGACGAGAATCTTGTCGACGCCTCGGTTGCAGTCAACAAATAAAAAAGCCACGGCCGAAGCCGTGGCTCTATAAAAGACCACTTGATTAGCCAGCCTTCCGGTACTTATCTGCGCTTTCCTCGGTGGAGCCTGTGGTGATCACCTGCTTCCGACGTTCCCTTAGTCTGTCCTGGAATACATCCCAACGTGGCCCGATTCCATTCGCGCTCTGGCTGATTACGACAGAATCAGTGCTGGCGGCGAAGCCGCCCTCGGTAAGTGCCCCCGTATCAGTGTTGTTGGCCGCCGCTAGGTCCGCCGCACGGTTCGCAGCCGAATTCCCCGGCATCTGCTGTGTCGTAGGAGTGACGTTACGGTCGGTTCCCGCGCGGTGCATCACCGGATCCGCTTCCCACTTCGATCGGTAGCGCCCTTCATAGTCCGACCACTGCTCATCGGATTCCAGGTCGACTTCCTGATAAGGCGGAAAGCTTTCCACCTGCTCCTTGGTAAGAGGGACGCTAAAGTCGTCCTTGTGCTCGGCGGACACGCGAAGCCGGTCCGCGGGGACAATAAACTTCTTGGTCGTCAACCATCCGCCGGTGTCGACCACCACGTAGTGAATGAGTCCGGTGAAGTGATCCAAGATCACATCGTCGATCTTGCCAAGTTTTTCATCATTTAGCCCATACAATTTGGAGCCTCGAATGTCCTCCGTGGCATCCATGAAGCGATAGTTTCCCAACAGTCCGTTTTGCGCCATGATTTCCCTCCTTCGGAATCCCTAACTGACTTAAACGCTCCCCTTAGATGTCAGCCGCGATGCTGGGGTATATCAGGAAAGATTTATCAAGAAAATAAATAGGAAGCCGGGGCGCTCTGGATCGAGGCGCACGTTATTCTTAGGATACGTCCCGCGGAGAAGCTCGCCTTGATCATCTATAATCGCGGCAAGGTATCCTAAAAACTACGATGCACCTTCCCTACTTTGCAGCTTTTGTCGGCGGCGAAATTGTCGAACTCGTTTCCAGTAGTGGTCCGGTCGCCAAGTTCGTCCTTCTAACCTTGCTGGCATTCAGTTTTATCTCCTGGGCCATCATTCTCACGAAATGGAACTTGCTGCGCCGTGCGCGCTGGCAAAGTGGACGCTTCCTGCGCGCCTTTCGCAAGGCACAACGGCTGCAGGATATTGCGACCGTGGCGGATCAGTTCCGTCCCAGCCCTCTGGTGGGCGTTTTCGAAGGCGGATTCCAGGAATACAAGCGCCAGCTGTCGGCGCACGGAGCTGCGCTCCGCAGCCTGACTGCGGTGCAGCGCGGCATGCAGATCGGAGCCTCGGAAGAAATCACGCGCCTTGAGCGCAACGTTCCATGGCTCGCCATTACTGCAGCCGTCACTCCGTTCATCGGATTGTTCGGCACGGTGTGGGGCATCATTGACGCCTTCCATGGCCTGGGCACGGCCGGCGGCGCCACGCTGCGAGCGGTTGCCCCCGGCATATCCGAGGCTCTTATCACTACTGCTGCTGGATTAGCTACGGCCATCCCTGCCGTCATCGCTTACAACCTGATCGGCAGTTCCATCCGCAATTTCGCCGCCAGCGGCGACGACTTTGGTCTGGAAGTGCTTAACGCCATCGAGAGCATTCAGCCGCAAGCAGCACCAGAAGTGAGGCGCTAATGGCGTTCACGTCCTCCAATGGCCGCACGCAAACGGCTCTCGCCGATATCAACATCACCCCGCTTGTGGACGTCGTTCTCGTCCTGCTGATCATCTTCATGGTCACCGCGCCGGTGCTGCAATCGGGCATTGAAGTCAACGTGCCCAAGACCCGCACGGTCAAGGAAATCAGCGAGGAACGGCTGGTCATCACCATCAACAAGGACCAGCGCGTGTTTTTGGGGAATGAAACCATCAACATCAACCAGATCCCGGCCACGCTGCACCAGAAGATTCGCGATCCCCACAACCAGTTCATTTTCATCCGCGCCGATGAGGATGTCCCGTTTGGAGCATTCGCCACGGTTATGGATTCGGTGAAGCAGGCGGGCATCACCAACATCAGCATCGTCACCCAGCCCCTGGAAGAACATGGCGCAAAACGCTGAAATCTTCTTCGAGCACGACAACTGGGGGCGCGCCCTCGGATGGTCGGCGGGGTTCCATGTCGCCGTGACGGCATTGATCATGCTCTATTCGGTAGTGTTTAGCGGAGCCAGTGGAGCGAACTGGGGCGCGGGCGGCGGCGGCAGCGCGATCGGCGTCACTTTGGTCAGCTCAGTTCCTTTGCCCGCCAACCCCACGCAAAGCCAAAACGTTTTGGCGAACGAATCCAAGGGCCTTACCCAATCTCAGCCTAAGGTCGAGGAGAAGGCGCCGGACGCGATCGAAATCCAGGGCAAGAATTCCAAGATCAAACCGACGAAGCCTCCGACTCCGACCAAGGCGAAACCTGAAGCTCCGCCTCAGGAAGAAACCAACCAGGTTGCTTATGGCGAAGGAGGTCCGGTCAGCGGCCCTTACGGCACCTTCGCTGCCGGCGGCGCGAAAGGGGGTTTCGGCGTTAGCGGAGGAGGCGGCGATTTCGGCAGCCTTTATGCTTACTACGTGCGGGTCATCGACCAGAAGGTTTCGGAAAATTGGCTGAAGTACGAGGTCGATCCCGGAATCTCTACGGCCCAGCGAGTCTATGTGACCTTCGATATCGGACGGGATGGCCGCCCTTCCAACGTGCAGGTGGAGCAATCCAGCGGCGTGCCGTCACTCGACCAATCCGCGGTTCGCGCGGTGCAGCGGATCGATACTTTCGGGCCGTTGCCCCAGGATTATTCCGGCAACAAGGTTTCCGTGGAATTTTGGTTTGATTACAGCAAGAAATAAATTGCCGCCTTAAAACTGGGTCCGACCATCCATAAAAGTAGCGCCGGGATTTATTCGTGGGAACGTAGCATCTACCTGACTATTCCTGAAGTACAGATTTCGTGATTATGATGGTTCGTGGTCAATCGTAACTTGCCAATGAGAACATATCGGGGTACGATATTGTCGTATACGGTATCTTTTTGTCGAGGTTTGCGTACCGGTTCCGCACGGATGGACGACACACAAAGACGAAGTTTGGCCCGAACCGCCGCGCCGATTCTGAGCGGCTTGCTCATTCTGTTCGCTTCCCTCACTTCTTCCGCCTCGGCTCAAGATTGGGTCCGCACCGGCACTTCTCTGGGTGTGGAGAAAGTCCGCCTCGCGGTGCCCGACTTCAAGGCTTCCACCGGCGATCCTCAAAACACCACGCTGCTGAAGACATTCAACGACACATTCTGGAACGATCTGGATAATTCCGGCGTGGTCGAACTTGTGTCGAAGAGCTTCTATCCCTTACAGGTTCCCGGGCAACCCGCCGACGTCACTTTCGATCTGTGGAACGTGCCTCCGCCAAACGCCGCTATGCTGGCTTTTGGAAACCTGGGCGCCGCCGCCGGAAAAGTCACCGTCCAGGGGTGGTTGTACGACGTGAAGAACACTGGATCTCCGCAGGTGTTGGGCAAGCAATACACGGACGTGGCTACCGATGAGGGTGCTCGCCTTATCGCCCACAAATTCGCCGATGAAATCATCCTGCGTCTCGGCGGCGGCATCCCCGGTATTGCCGAGAGCAAAATCTATTTCGTCAGCGACCGCTCCGGACACAAGGAAATCTGGGTGATGGATTACGATGGCTCGAATCAGAGCCAACTCACCCATGTGGGATCCATTTCTATTTCGCCCCGTATTTCGCCCGACGGTTCCCGGCTAGCCTTTAGTTCCTTGACCAAGTCGGGCTGGGACATTCTGATGTACTCCATGGATCTCAGCCGATTGGTCAGCTTTCCCCATTTCGGAGGCACGAATCTGTCGCCAGCCTGGTCGCCCGACGCCACCCGCCTCGCGTTCTCCTCCTCGCGCAGTGGGGAGTCCGAAATTTATATCTGTGATGCCAACGGAGGCAACCTGCATCGCATGACGGCCAACAAGGGCCCGGATGTTTCGCCGACCTGGAACCGCAAGACCGGTTCCCAAATCGCTTTCGTCAGCGGCCGCACCGGATTGCCTCAGGTGTATACCATGGAGGCCGACGGCACCAACCAGCAGCGCATGACCGACCAGGGCTACGCGGTTTCCCCGAACTGGGCGCCCAACGGCCAGTTCCTTACGATGGCATGGACGCGCAAATATGGTCCCGGCGATCCCGGCTCCTCCGATATTTACTTGATGGACGTCGCCAGCAAGCAGTGGGTGCAGCTAACTCACGATGGCGGGCGCAACGATTTTCCTTTCTGGGCGCCAGACGGCCGCCACATCGTCTTTCAATCGAGCCGCTCGGGGAAGGAAGAGCTCTGGATGATACTCGCCGATGGCACCAAGCTCCATCAACTGACTTTTACGGGACGTAATACGCAACCGAACTGGAGTTGGAAGTAAAACGCTTCGTCGCAATTTGCAATCGATTTTCCGGTCCGCAGGAGGATCTAAACGTGAAGAGGAAGAACATGAAACATCAAAGCTGGAAGGTACTCGCAACCGTCATCGCTCTGGCCGCTATTCTCATGCTCGGTGCTTGCAAGAAGAAAACCGCGCCACCGCCGCCCCCGCCACCGCCGCCGCCGGCATCACCTACCGCTTCAATCTCGGTGAGTCCGGATACGATTCAAGCTGGTCAGTCTTCGACTCTGACCTGGCAAACTTCGAACGCCACCGACGTTTCCATCGATGGCATTGGAGCCGTTCAAGCCAGTGGATCGCAGCCAGTCAGCCCCAGCGATTCCACCACCTATCATCTGGTAGCCAAAGGCGCTGGCGGAACGCAGGAAGCGACCACGCGACTCACCGTCACCCAGCCGCCGCCACCACCGAGGGTAGTTACTGCAGGGCCGAGTGACGAGGACCTGTTCGGGCAGAATGTCAAGGACATCTATTTCGATTACGACAAGTCCAACATTCGCGCCGATCAGCAGGCTTCCGCGCAGGGCGACGCGCAGTTCCTCAGCCAGCATCCCAACATCAGTTTCACGATCGAGGGACACTGCGATGACAGGGGCTCAACCGAGTACAACCTGGCCCTGGGTGATCAGCGCGCTTCGTCGGTGAAGAGCGCTCTGGTAGCGGCCGGAGTCAGCGCCAGCCGCATCAAGACCATCAGCTACGGCAAGGAGAAACCGTTCTGCCTGGAAGACAACGAAGCCTGTTGGCAGCAGAACCGCCGCGGCCACTTCGTCTATCAAAAGTAGGCGGAGACTTTTCCTCTCGGGGGCGGAGCACTCCTCCGCCCCTGAGTTTTGTTTCCCCTTGTTCCCAACTATGTTCCCGAATATCTTCCCCACCCATAGTGCCGCCAATCCGTCTAAAATAGATTGCAGGAAACCTACGCCTATGACATTACGACGCGGCTCCATTCTTTTCGCTCTGCTCTCCCTGCTTTGGCTGGCTGTGACTCCGGCCTGGGGCGTCAGCAAGGAAATGATTCAACTGCAAACTCAAGTGCAGCAACTGCAGGAGCAGATGACCGCCATGCAGCGCAGCTTCGACGAGCGCATGGGCGTCATGAAAAACCTGGTTGAGCAGGATACTGACGCCATCAACAAAGTCACTGGCGCCATCACTGCCCTGCAAGGCACGCTGCAAAAACAGCAGGGGGATCAATCGACCCATGTTGACCAGCTCTCCGGCCAGCTCCAGTCGCTCAACGACACGCTGGACGAACTGAAAGCTCGTCTAGCCAAAGTCAGCAAGCAACTGGAGGACATGCAGTCGTCGCAGCAAACTCAGGCGGCACAGGTGGCGCAGCAACAGGCGCAGGCGCAGGCTTTAGCGCAGGCTCCGCCGCCCGATGTGCTCTACAACAACGCCCTGCGCGATTACAACGGCGGCAACAACGATCTGGCTACGCAGGAATTTTCCCAGTACCTGAAGTTCTACCCCAACACCGATCTCGCCGGGAATTGCTACTTCTATCTGGGCGAGATTCAATTCCGCCAGGGAAATTATCAGCAGGCGGCGCAGAGCTACGATCAGGTTGTGCAGAACTTTCCCGCCGGAAACAAGACTGCTTCCGCTCAGTTGAAGAAAGGTTTTTCGCTGATCGAACTCGGCAAGCAGGACGACGGGGTCACCGAACTCCGCCACGTAATCCAGCGCTATCCCAAATCGAATGAAGCCCTGCAAGCCCGCGAGCGTCTTCGCAAGCTAGGGGTCGCGCCCGCAGGGCGGTCTGGTCAGTAGCGTGCTCGCGAACAGGAGCAATGATGAATAAAATCTCTGAGAACGATCCCGACCGCGCCAAGGGCGCCACGGAAGGCGAAGCGCACGATCACGATGGAAACCTCGCGCTCTCCGAACCACTCGGACACCGCGACCAGGATCCGCTGATTAAAGGCGCTGACAGTGACTACCCCGAGCCGGGGAACAGTCCTGAACACACAGGGGAAACCAGCAAGAAGAAGTGATGTTACTGGTCACTGATCACTAACCACTGGCCACTGCTGCTAAATTGCCATCGCTCCAACTTCTTTTTCCACTTCAACGGTGTCGACCATCACGATGGCGTCCCAGGGGCAGCCGTCGAGGAAGCAGCCGTCCGGACCTTTGCTCAGGCACTTCTTGCAGCCGATGCAGAGAATGGGATCGACGGCAATGCGGCCGAAAGGCGTGCTGTCTTCGTCCGCCACCCAGAACATGCAGTCTTCCACCGGACAATACTCCACGCACGCCGGTGAGCCGGCGCAGCCTGTGCAGCACTCGGTGATGACCGCAAGCTCTTTTGGCTTCTTCTTGCGAGGCGTGGTCAGGCCTTTGGATCTGGGTTCAGACTTCATCTCGTCGGGTACCATGCCGACAGCTTTGGTGGCGCCGGGTGCAGGAGGCATGGCGCGATTATACCGTGACAGCACCCAGCCCGAAAGGACTTTAGTCCCGACAGGGACGGCATTCATTAGCCCCGGACGTAAGTCCGGGGTGCAAGAGGAAAATAGAGCAAGTCCCGTTCGGGACGGCACCGGTTCTCGCGCGTTCTTCGTCATCGGCCTGTCCCAGAACGGGTTTCCAAAGAGAATATGATCGGCAACACCCTCCGCAGCCCGCTGCTTCCGGTATACTGAACCCCTGCAAAGGAGCACCCCATGGCAGGAAAAAGTCTGAACCGGGTTCAACTGATCGGTAATCTCGGAAAAGATCCCGAAGTGAAGTACACGCCGCAGGGCACGCCCGTGGCCAAGCTGACCATCGCTACCAACGAGCGTTTCAAAGATAAGAGCGGCGAATGGCAGGACCGCACCGAGTGGCACAACGTCGTGCTCTGGCAGCGCCTGGCCGAGATTGCAGGCGAATATCTCAAGAAGGGCGGCAAAGTGTATATCGAAGGCCGCCTGCAAACCCGCTCCTGGGACGACAAGACCAGCGGACAGAAGAAATACATGACCGAAGTAGTCGCAAGCGACCTGATCCTGCTAGGCGGACGCGGCGAAGGCGGCGGCGACTTCAAAGAAAGCTCGCGAAGCGCATCATCCAGCAGCGGCGGCGGCAACAACTTCGACCAGCGGATGCCGGAGCCAGAGCACGCGACTGCCGGGTCCGGGCCGATCACGGATGAGGACATTCCGTTCTAGCTGGCAGCTCTGATTTTGGGTGGCGCAGCGCTTCCAGCGCTGCGATCAGCCCGTCCATTGATGGGAGGCTTTAGCCTCTGAGGTTTCCTTGGCATCAGAACGACCAGTAACGCGGTGGAAGGATTTTGCGGAGAACTGCCAGGCTATGACTGACAACGGCGTTCGGGAATATGATGGAACTCATTTAGAAAAACTGCATCGCCTCTGCCTACTCGAACAAGCCCTCGTCGCCGCATTGAATCAACCCACAGTGAGTCTCGACATGACTGAGGCAAGAAAGAGAGGTCTGCTCGCAGTCCTGCGGCGAGCACAGTAACGCAAGAGGCCATCCCACGAAAGAATCGCGTCCGTTCTAGCTCTCGGCGGTGTCTAATCAATTCGTGACCCATCCGCGAAAGTTTGTGCGCCCTCTTCGACTCGGCGCTCTGGGAATCTTCGTTGTTTTCGCGTTCGGTATTGTGCCCATCCAAATTGAGCAGCACCTGCTGCGTCGGCGGGCCGAGCGGTTACTTAGCGACATTCGGTCTCTTGAGATCGGTCGCGCTACTCTCAGCGACGCTCAGAATCTAAGCCGCAAATGGAAGCCCTTTGCACACTTTAAGGGCAACTGCACGGAAGCCGCGTGCACGCTGGAAATCTCGTGCAGGATTTCTATTTCCGAAACCTTGGGCTCTTCGTTAGGCTAAATCGACTAAATATTCTTCACCCCTTCATGCTAGCTGGCGGGCGTCCCGAGCAAATCACGGCGCGAGCTTCAGTCGGGAAGGGACTTGTCTCCGGCAAGGGTTTCTACGTGGTCCTCGGCGTGCCAGCATATCAGGCGGCTGAAGGATGGTGGCCTGACTACGCACTCCTGGCGGACGCGTATAGCGTTTCTGGGTTTTCTGGAGTCGGTTACCAGCCGTCTCCTGAGCATCCCGATTTCCTTGTAGGGAGACCAGGCGGCTGCGATGGCCCATGTCGTAAAGTTTATTTCATCTTCTCCGCATCTGCGGATTCCGCTACCGTAAACCGTTTCATGCAGTTCGATCTCTCCTGTCTGACGAGATGGATTCGTCCCTGCCGCGTCGAAGGCGATATCATGCCAGCCGCGTGGGCGCAGTACAAACTGGATTATCCTCGTACAGAGAACTAAAATTCCGAGTTTGAGGATTCCGTAATGACCGAACAACTAGCCGATAAGAAATGCGTCCCGTGCCGTGGCGGCGTACCCCCGCTCAAAGGCAAGGAACTCGAAGCGCTGCACAAGAACGTCCCCAACTGGAACGTGATCAACCAGCATCACATCACCCGAGCGTTCACCTTTCCCGATTTCAAGCAAGCGCTCGATTTCGTGAATCACGTGGGCGCTCTGGCCGAAGAGCAGGGCCATCATCCCGACATTCTGCTGGCCTGGGGCAAAGCCGAGATCACCATGTGGACGCACAAGATCGACGGCCTGACCGAGAGTGACTTCATCATGGCCGCGAAGATTGATCGTGTTGCCGGAGCGTAGAGCGGTTTACGTTTCCTTCCCCACCCGCATGGCCAGCGCCCACAACGTTGCCGGAACCAGCATGGCCAGTCCGGTCCAAGTCGCGACCGTGCGCGCGGCGACGCCGGCGTCCAAGAGACGTCCACAGAAGTAAGCGCCGGCTGCGATCGTCAGCATCGAGAATCCCAGGTCGATCGAAAAGACGCGCCCGCGAAAGCGGTCGTCAGTATGAAGCTGCAAAAGCGTGGTGGAGAAAACCCAGACGGTCGATCCTCCAGCGTGGGCCAGCATGGCGCAGGCGCTGGCCATCCAAACCGTGCGGCTGACCCCGAGCGCTCCGTATCCGACGGCGATGATGAGATAGCCAAAGAGAATGCCGAGTTGCAGCCGGTGGTCGCTGCGGCCCGCCCAGCGCGCCGAGACCAGCGGGCCGACGAGCGCGCCCAGGCCGCGTCCACCGAGCAGGATACTCATGCCAAGCATCGCGCCGCGTACGGGGTCGATGTTGTGCCAATGCACGGCAAACTCATGCGCGCCCAGCACGGTAAAGATCACCCAGCTCGGCCCGATCATCAGTTCGCCGGCTTTGGCAAAGACGGTTGGCAGCAGCGTGCGATGATTGCGCACGTAGCGAATGCCTTCCAGCACAGGAGAGAAGTCAACCAGATCGCGCGGCCGCAGCGGAGCCGCAGACTCGGCGTGCGGCTCCGCAAAATGCATGCCGCCGATCAGCAGGGCCGATGCCAGGAACGACAGCGCGTTGAGAATAAACACAGCATCTCGTCCGAAGAACGCCGCAACCACTCCTCCCACCGAAGCGCCAATCAACAGGTTCACTGACCACGTAGCCGAGGACAGCGTGTTGGCGATGAGCACTTCACCACGCGCCGCGATGTTCGGGATCACCGAGCTGCGAGCTGGTTCGAAGAACCCGGCCATGATCGTTTCCGCCAGCAGCAGCGGATAGACGAGCCACACCGTCGAGCGCGAACGCACCAGCAGCATGGCCAGCACCACGACAAAACGCACCAGGTCGGCGGCAATCATCACATGCTTGCGGCGCAAGCGATCATTCACCACGCCCGCCGCCGGACCGATAAAGGTTTGCGGCAGAACACCCAGAACCAGCGCCAGCGCCACCGAACTGGCGCGCCCAGTCAACTGCAGCAGCAGAGTGTAAATGGAGAGTGTGTAGAACCAGTCGCCGATCTCGCTGACAATCTGCGCCATCCAGAGCCGGCGAAAATTTCGGTTGCCGCGCAGCAGCCG